>NZ_WEGJ01000011.1 GCF_009604385.1 Streptomyces smaragdinus | reverse complement strand
CGATGTCGTGCACGTCCCCGCGCACCGTCGCCAGCACGATGGTGCCCTTGCCGGCCTCGTCGGTCTTCTCCATGTGCGGCTCCAGATAGGCCACCGCGTTCTTCATCACCTCGGCCGACTGCAGCACGAACGGCAACTGCATCTGCCCCGAACCGAACAACTCACCCACGGTCTTCATACCGTCCAGCAACGTCTCGTTGACGATGTCCAGGGCCGGACGGTCGGCGAGAGCGGCGTCGAGATCGGCCTCGAGGCCGTTCTTCTCGCCGTCGATGATGCGGGCCTTGAGCCGCTCCTCCAGCGGAAGGGCGGCGAGCTCCTCGGACTTCGAGGCGCGCAGGGATTTGGCGGTGGCGCCCTCGAAGAGTTCCAGCAGGCGCTGGAGGGGGTCGTAGCCCTCGCGGCGGCGGTCGTAGATCAGGTCGAGGGCGGTGGTGACCTGCTCCTCGTCGAGCCGGGCGATCGGGAGGATCTTCGCCGCGTGCACGATCGCCGAGTCCAGGCCGGCCTTCACGCACTCGTCGAGGAACACCGAGTTCAACACGATGCGGGCGGCCGGGTTCAGACCGAAGGAGATGTTCGACAGACCCAGGGTCGTCTGCACGTCGGGATGGCGGCGCTTGAGCTCGCGGATCGCCTCGATCGTGGCGATGCCGTCCTTGCGCGACTCCTCCTGACCCGTACAGATCGTGAAGGTCAGACAGTCGATCAGGATGTCGGACTCCTTCACCCCCCAGTTCCCCGTCAGATCCTCGATCAGCCGCTCGGCGATGGCCACCTTGTGCTCGGGCGTTCGCGCCTGGCCCTGCTCGTCGATCGTCAGCGCGATCAGGGCGGCGCCGTGCTCGACGGCCAGCTTCGTGATCTTCTGGAACCGGGACTCCGGCCCGTCACCGTCCTCGTAGTTCACCGAGTTCAGGACGGCCCGCCCGCCGAGCTTCTCCAACCCCGCCCGCAAAACGGCCGGCTCCGTGGAGTCCAGCACGATCGGCAGCGTCGAGGCGGTAGCGAAACGACCGGCCAGCTCCTCCATGTCCGCGACACCGTCACGGCCCACGTAATCCACGCACAGGTCGAGCATGTGCGCGCCCTCACGGATCTGCTCCCGCGCCAGCTCCACGCAGTCGTCCCAGCGCGCCTCCAGCATCGCCTCACGGAACTTCTTCGACCCGTTCGCGTTCGTCCGCTCACCGATCGCCAGATACGACACATCCTGCCGGAACGGAACGTGCTGGTAGAGGGACGCCGCCCCCGGTTCGGGCTGCGGGTGGCGCTCGGCGGGGGTGGTGTCGCGGACTCGCTCGACCAGCCGGCGCAGGTGCTCGGGGGTGGTGCCGCAGCAGCCGCCGACCAGGCTCAGGCCGTAGTCGCGGACGAAGGTCTCCTGGGCGTCGGCGAAGTCCTCGGGGCCGAGGGGGAAGTGCGCGCCGTCCTTCGTCAGCACCGGCAGGCCCGCGTTCGGCATGCAGGTCAGCGGGGTGGCCGAGTGGCGGGCGAGGTAGCGCAGGTGCTCGCTCATCTCCGCCGGGCCGGTGGAACAGTTCAGCCCGATCAGATCGATGCCCAGCGGCTCGAGGGCGGTCAGCGCGGCCCCGATCTCGGAGCCCAGCAGCATCGTGCCGGTCGTCTCGAACGCCAGCGAGCAGATCAGGGGCACGTCGGAGCCCAGGGCTTCCATGGCACGGCGGGCACCCAGCAGGGCGGCCTTGGTCTGCAGCAGGTCCTGCGTGGTCTCGACGATCAGCGCGTCCGCGCCGCCCTCGAGCAGGCCCTCCGCGTTCTGCTGGAAGCCGTCGCGGATCACCTCGTACGAGATGTGGCCGAGCGTCGGCAGCTTGGTGCCGGGGCCCATGGAGCCGAACACCCAGCGCTGCCGGCCGTCACCTGCGGTGTACGCGTCGGCGGCCTCGCGGGCGATCCGGGCACCGGCCGCGGACAGCTCGTGGATGCGGTCGGCGATCTCGTACTCGCCCATCGCGGAATGGTTGGCGCCAAAGGTGTTCGTCTCGACGCAGTCGACACCCGCGGCGAAGTATTCGTCGTGCACCGAGCGCACGATGTCGGGTCGGGTCACGTTC
The DNA here is from genome assembly GCF_009604385.1 of Streptomyces smaragdinus. Classification (GTDB taxonomy): domain Bacteria; phylum Actinomycetota; class Actinomycetes; order Streptomycetales; family Streptomycetaceae; genus Streptomyces; species Streptomyces smaragdinus. The sequence continues at coordinate 169,768 of NZ_WEGJ01000011.1, read as the reverse complement.
AGGACCTCGTTGCAGCCCTCGAGCTGCTCGAAGTCCTCCAGCGTCGGGTCCTGCGCCTGGAGCATGGTGCCCATCGCCCCGTCGGCGACCACCACGCGGGTGGCGAGCGCGTGCCGCAGGGCGGCGGCCCGGTCGGCGGGGGTGGCGGGGGCAGAGTTCTGCGAATGCGGCTGCGAGGCCATTGGAGGAGCTCCCTCGGATGCGACGGCTGTCGGCTATGCGTGCTCGCGTGAGCGGCGCACTCGGCCAGCCTAGCCTCCGGGGCGGCGAAGCACCCGGAGTGTCCAGGAGCCGGACGGGTGCCGCTCCCTTCGTATCACTGGCACACTCCCTGGTGACACGCATCGGACAGACCGCGCGCCCCTCCCGACGAGACACCCTCCCCGAAGGGGACGTGGCACAGCCATCGCGCGACAATGCCGGATAATGTTTGGCATCGTCGAACGACGTGGCTGTATTCCGGGAGGCCCCTTCGATGGCACGCAACATCCAGTCGCTGGAGCGCGCGGCTGCGGTGCTCCGGCTGCTCGCGGGCGGCGAGCGACGGCTCGGCCTGTCCGACATCGCCTCCGCGCTCGGGCTGGCCAAGGGCACGGCGCACGGCATTTTGCGCACGCTCCAGCTGGAGGGGTTCGTGGAGCAGGACGCCGCGTCGGGGCGCTATCAGCTGGGGGCGGAGCTGCTGCGGCTGGGCGGCAGCTATCTGGACGTGCACGAGCTGCGGGCGCGGGCGCTGCCGTGGACGGACGATCTGGCGCGGTCCAGCGGTGAGGCGGTCTATCTGGGGGTGCTGCATCAGCACGGGGTGCTGATCGTGCACCACGTGTTCCGGCCCGACGACTCGCGTCAGGTGCTGGAGATCGGGGCGATGCAGCCGCTGCACTCCTCGGCGGTGGGGAAGGTGCTGGCGGCGTTCGACCCGGTGGCTCGGGGGGAGCTGGCGGCGGCGCCCCGGGAGGCGCTGACGCCGTTCACGGTCACCTCGCTGGGGGAGCTGGACAAGGAGTTCGACGTCATCCGGGCGCGGGGGTGGGCGTCGGACGTCGAGGAGACGTGGGAGGGGGTCGCGGGGATCGCGGCCCCCGTCCACGACCGGCGGCGGATACCGGTGGGGGCGGTCGGGATAACGGGGGCGGTGGAGCGGGTGTGCGTCTCGGGGGAGCCTCGGGCGGAGCTGGTCGCCGCGGTCCGCGACTGCGCTCGCGCGGTGGCCCGCGACCTGGGGGCCCGCCCCTTCTGACCTCGCGGTCGGCCCCGGGTTCGGTGGGCCGCCGCCCCCGGCGGGGTCGGAGGACAACAGCGCGAAGGATGCAGTTCCAGCCCGCCCGGCGTTTGAGGGCGAGGCGCGCAGCGCCGAACCGCACGGCCGGCGGCCGAGAGCGCGCAAGGACGCGATTCCAGCCCGGCCGGCGTTTGAGGCCAAGCCGACGGGACCGCGTGAGCGGGGATGTGTCGGGGGCCTTGACGGTCGTGGGGGGTGCGGGAACACTACCGTTCGTCGGTCGGCATTGTCGAACACCTGACGACAAAAAGGTTAGGGTGACATCCGCGGACCGCTTCCCCACAAAGGAACACCGGACAAAGGAGTCCCCGTTGTCCAGCTCCGACATCTTCCTCGGCGAGATCATCGGGACCGCCGTACTGATCCTCCTCGGCGGCGGCGTCTGCGCCGCGGTCACGTTCAAGACCTCCAAGGCCCATCAAGCCGGCTGGGTGGCCATCGCCTTCGGCTGGGGCTTCGCGGTGATGACCGCCGTCTACATGACGAGCCACCTCTCCGGCGCCCACCTCAACCCCGCCGTCACGGTGGCCATCGCCATCACGGACGACCTCAGCGCCGCGGACCTGTTCACCTACATCGCGGGCCAGATGATCGGCGCGATACTGGGCGCCACCCTGGTCTGGCTGGCCTACTACGGCCAGTTCCACGCCCATCTGACGGACCGCGAGACCGTCGGCGGCCCGGGCACCCAGGACACGAGAACGGCCACCGGCCCGGGCCCGGTCCTCGGCATCTTCTCCACCGCGCCCGAGATCCGTCACACCTGGCAGAACCTCACCACCGAGATCATCGGCACCACGGTGCTGATCCTCGCCGTCCTCACCCAGGGCCTCAACGACGAGGGCAAGGGCCTCGGCCCCATAGGAGCCCTGATCACCGCGCTCGTCGTGGTCTCCATCGGCTTCTCGCTGGGCGGCCCCACGGGATACGCCATCAACCCGGCCCGCGACCTGGGCCCCCGGATCGCCCACTCCCTCCTGCCGATGCCGAACAAGGGCGGCTCGGACTGGTCGTACTCCTGGATCCCGGTCGTCGGCCCGCTCGTCGGCGCCGTGCTCGGCGGGGGAATCTACAACGCGGTCTTCGCCTGAGCACGCCGGAAGTCGCAGCATGAGCGCAGCATGAGCCCCAGCCACCCACCAATGGAGCGACTGTGACCGACGCACACACCGCAGGGCCGTTCATCGCGGCGATCGACCAGGGCACCACCTCCTCCCGCTGCATCGTCTTCGACACGGACGGGCGGATCGTCGCCGTCGACCAGAAGGAACACGAGCAGATCTTCCCCAGGCCCGGCTGGGTCGAGCACGACGCCACCGAGATCTGGACAAATGTCCAGGAGGTCGTGGACCGCGCCGTCGCCAAGGCGGGCATCACGTCCGCCGACGTCAAGGCCATCGGCATCACCAACCAGCGCGAGACGACCGTCCTGTGGGACAGGACCACCGGCGAGCCGGTGCACAACGCCATCGTCTGGCAGGACACCCGCACCGCCGAGCTCTGCCGCGAGCTGGGCCGCAACGTGGGCCAGGACCGCTTCCGCCGGGAGACCGGGCTGCCGCTGGCGTCGTACTTCGCCGGCCCCAAGGCCCGCTGGCTCCTCGACAACGTCGAGGGGCTGCGCGAACGGGCCGCGAACGGCGACATCCTCTTCGGCACGATGGACTCGTGGGTCATCTGGAACCTCACGGGCGGCGTGAACGGCGGCGTCCACGTCACGGACGTCACCAACGCGTCCCGCACCATGCTGATGAACCTGCACACCCTCGACTGGGACGACAAGCTCCTGCACTCCATCGGCGTCCCGCGCGCCATGCTCCCGGAGATCCGCTCCTCCGCCGAGGTGTACGGACAGGCCGCGTCCGGCGCGCTGCGGGGCATCCCCGTCGCCTCGGCGCTCGGTGACCAGCAGGCGGCGCTGTTCGGCCAGACCTGTTACGCCGAGGGGGAGGCGAAGTCGACGTACGGCACCGGCACGTTCCTGCTGATGAACACCGGTGACCAGATCGTCAACTCGTACAACGGGCTGCTGACCACCGTCGGCTACCGGATCGGCGACCAGACGCCGGTCTACGCCCTGGAGGGCTCGATCGCGGTCACCGGTTCGCTGGTGCAGTGGATGCGCGACCAGATGGGCCTGATCTCCACCGCCGCGGAGATCGAGACCCTCGCGCTGAGCGTGGAGGACAACGGCGGCGCGTACGTCGTGCCGGCCTTCTCCGGGCTGTTCGCCCCGTACTGGCGCGACGACGCCCGCGGGGTGATCGCCGGGCTGACGCGGTACGTGACGAAGGCGCATCTGGCGCGGGCCGTGCTGGAGGCCACCGCCTGGCAGACGCGGGAGATCTGCGACGCGATGACCAAGGACTCCGGGGTGGAGCTGGCCGCGCTGAAGGTGGACGGCGGGATGACGTCGAACAACCTGCTGATGCAGAGCCTCGCGGACTTCCTGGACGCGCCGGTGGTGCGTCCGCTGGTCGCCGAGACCACCTGTCTGGGCGCGGCGTACGCGGCCGGGCTCGCGGTCGGTTTCTGGCCGGACACCGACGCGCTGCGCGCCAACTGGCGGCGGGCGGCGGAGTGGACGCCGCGGATGGACGACGACAAGCGCAGGCGCGAGTACAAGAACTGGCTCAAGGCCGTGGAGCGGACCATGGGCTGGGTCGAGGAGGACGCCAAGGAGGACTGAGGTTCGCCGGCACCGGGGTGGGTGAGCCACCCCGGTGCCGCGCCCGTTTGTAGCCGGGCTGTTGCACAGGGCGCTCGCTCCGGCGCGGGCGCCCTCCGTAAGCTCCCCCGCATGGCCTTGATCTTCTCTCGGGGGGCGAGAGGCCGGCGGATCGTCGTGGCGCGCTGCGTCATCGTGCTCGCGCTCGTCGTCTCACTCCCCGGTCTCTCCGCCCTGATCGCCCTGCGCGTCGCGTACGCCGGCGAGCCCGCCGCCGACGCGGTGTCCCGGGGACGGGACGCGATCTGGCTGGGGCACGCCTGGGTCGACGGGCGGCGGGACGAGGGGGATCTGGCGCGGCTGAAGCGGCGGCTGGCGGGGACCGGGATCACCGAGCTGTACGTCCACTCCGGGCCGCTGGAGCACGACGGGACCCTGCCGGAGACCGCGTACCCGCGCGCCCGGTGGCTGCTGGACTCCGTGCGCCGGGAGCTGCCGGGGGTGCGGGTGCAGGCGTATCTCGGAGATGTCCTGGTGTACGACGCCGGCGATCGCGGCGGGCTGCGGCTGGCGGACGCCGGGACGCGGCGCGCGGTGCGGGCGAGCGCGCTGCAGGTGATGGACGCCGGGTTCGACGGGGTGCATCTGGACCTGGAGCCGATGCACTCCGGCAACGCGGACTTCCTGACGCTGCTCGACGACGTCCGCCCGGCGGTCCGGGCCCGCGGCGGGGTGCTGTCGGTCGCCGCGCACCAGATCGACCCGCTGCCGGGGCTGCACTCGGTCGCCGCGGCGCTGGCGGATCACCCCAAGTGGTGGTCGCAGGCGTTCTTCGGGCAGGTCGCCCGGCGGGTGGATCAGATCGCCGTGATGTCGTACGACACGAAGATGCCGGCGCGGAGCCTGTACGGCGGCTACGTGGCCCAGCAGACGAGGCTGGCGCTGGAGGTCACCCCGCGGGACACGGACCTCCTGATGGGGCTGCCGTTCTACCACGACGACACCTGGGGCCGTGATCCGCACTCCGAGACCGTCGCCGCGGCGGTCCGGGGCGTCCGGCTGGGGCTGACCCGGACCGATCCGGACCGGGAGCGCTTCGGCACGGCCGCGTACATCGATTTCGCGGCGACGGAGGCGGACTGGTCCGCGTACCGCAACGGTTGGGGAGCCCTCGGCAGACCATAATGGTGGGCCACCGAGAGATCGGATGTCTGGGGCACGGTGGGCAGGGAGGGTTGGACATGGCGGTCACCGACGAGGCGATCGAGAAAATCAAGGGGATGATCGTCTCCGGGGCGCTGCGGCCGGGTGACCGGCTGCCCAAGGAGAGCGAACTGGCGGCGGAGCTCGGCCTGTCGCGCAACTCGCTGCGCGAGGCGGTCCGGGCGCTGGCGCTGATCCGCATCCTGGACGTGCGCCAGGGGGACGGCACGTATGTGACGTCGCTGGACGCGCAGTTACTGCTGGAGGCGATGAGCTTCGTGGTGGACTTCCACCGCGACGACACGGTGCTGGAGCTGCTGGCGGTACGCCGGATCCTGGAGCCGGCCGCGACGGCGCTGGCCAGCGCCGCCATCGCGGAGGAGGAGCTCGACGCGCTGGACGCCGCCCTCGCGGCGCTCGGGGACTCGCCGTCGGTCGACGAACTCGTGCGGTGCGACCTGGACTTCCACCGGCGCATCGTGCGGGCGTCGGGGAACTCGGTGCTGGCGTCGCTGCTGGACGGGCTGTCCGGGCCCACCGCGCGGGCGCGGATCTGGCGGGGGCTGACGCAGCAGGACGCGGTGCGCCGCACGCTGCTCGAGCACCGGGCGATCCTCGGCGCGCTGCGGGCGCGGGACGCGGAGGCGGCGCGGTCGTGGTCGACGGTGCACATCTCGGGCGTGGAGCAGTGGCTGCGCGCGTCCGCGTGAGCCGCCCGGCAGCCCCGTCCGCGATCTTCCCGGACCCCCGCGGGCACCGCCCCGGAGAACATCGGATCTCTCTATTCGTCCGATGTATGGCGGTGCATGGTCGGTAACATCCAGGGGTAGGACGTCACTTGTTGCGACACCTCGGATGACTGTCCGGAGAATGGGCCGGGGTCCGGACGGCCGTCCGGCGCGCGCCGGGCACGACCACCCGGCGAAGGCCCTAGGCTGATCCTCGATACGGAAGGAGGCGCTGGGTGATCGAGCTGGAGGGGGTTCCCGAGCTGGTCGACCCGGTGATGATCTGTGCCTTCGAGGGCTGGAACGACGCCGGTGACGCCGCCTCGATGTCCGTGGCCCATCTGGACCGCGAGTGGAAGGGCGAGATCTTCGCCGAGCTGGACGCCGAGGAGTACTACGACTTCCAGGTGAACCGACCCACCGTGGCCCTGGACAGCGGTGTCCGCACGATCACCTGGCCGACCACCAGGCTGTCCTTCGTCCGGATCGCGGACTCGGACGGCAACGGCAGACCGCGGGACCTCGTGCTGGTCCACGGGATCGAGCCCAGCATGCGCTGGCGCTCGTACTGCAACGAGCTGCTCGGCTTCGCGCACGAGCTGGGCGTGGAGATGGTGGTGCTGCTGGGCGCGCTGCTCGGCGACACCCCGCACACCCGCCCGGTGCCGGTCAGCGGCGTCACGTCGGACCCGGACCTGGCGCAGTCGCTGGAGCTGGAGGAGTCCCGGTACGAGGGGCCCACGGGCATCGTCGGGGTGCTGCAGGAGGCCTGCACGCACGCGGGCGTGCCGACGGTCAGCCTGTGGGCGGCCGTCCCGCACTACGTCTCGCAGCCGCCGAACCCGAAGGCCGCCCTCGCCCTGCTGAACCGGCTGGAGGACCTGCTGCATCTGCGGATCCCCCTCGGCGAGCTGCCGGAGGACTCCCGGGCCTGGCAGGTGGGCGTGGACCAGCTCGCGTCGGAGGACAGCGAGGTCGCCGAGTACGTCCAGTCGCTGGAGGAGGCCCGCGACACGGCGGAGCTGCCGGAGGCCTCCGGCGAGGCGATCGCCAAGGAGTTCGAGCGCTATCTGCGCCGCCGCGACGGGCAGTCGCCGCCGCACTTCCGCGATGTCGCGGGGGGCGGCGGGAAGGACGAGGAAGAGGACGGCGACTCGGGCGAGGCGGAGGGCGACTCCGAGGAGTGACACGGGCCGGTCCGCGCGGACCGGCCCCCTCCCGGGCGGCTACAGCGGGATAGCCACGATCGTCGAGGACATCGCCGGGTCGGTCCAGTCGGAGTCGAAGCCGGCGTTCGTGACGTACAGCCGTCCGCCGGTCGCGGTAACGGTCGTCGGTTCGTCGAACCGCGGATCGGTGATCCGCCGGACGAAGTCGGCGCGGGTGCCGTCGGCGCTCAGCCGCAGGACGTCGATCGCGTACTCCCAGTTCTGCACCACGTAGAGGGTGCGGCCGCGGCGCAGCAGGCCGTCGCCGTTGTAGATGCCGTCGCTGCCGGAGAGCGCGAGGGCGGTGGCGTGCCCGGTGCGGGGGTTCACGCGGTAGAGCTTGCCGGTCCAGTGGTTGGAGAGGATGAACGCGCGGCCGTCGGGGGTGGTCTCGATGCCGTTGGCCGTCCAGCCGTTGTCCGGCGCCTGCTCCCATTCGCCGGTCAGCTCGATCCGCGTCAGGTCCGCGTCGGTGGGCGCCCAGCGGTCCAGGGACAGCCGGTAGAGGGAGCTCTGGAACGACTCGGTGATCCAGGCGGCCCCGAACGCCGGCTTCACGTCGTTGACGAAGCACGTACGGGTCTCGGCCCGCAGGGCGGCGAGTACGGTGCCGCGGCGGGCGTCAATGACCTTGACCAGTCCGCTGTCGCCGCCGGCGACGACCAGACGGCCGCCCGGTTCGTATGTGAGGCCGGCCGAGACCGTACCGCCGCCGTCACTGATGATCCGGCCGTGACCGGTGACGGGGTCGGCCCGGTAGATCGAGCCGTCGAGGAGCGAGCCGGTGTAGAGGGACGGGCCGGGGCCCAGCGCGATGCCCTCCGGCTGGAAGCCGGGCGGGGTGGCGAGGGTGTCGGGCCGGCGGGCGGGGCCGTGGGCCCGTGCCGTACCGGTGCCTAAGGCGACGGCACCGCCGAGGGCGGTGCCGAGGAATGCGCGACGTGCGAAGGACTGTGCCATGGACGTTCCTTCCGGCCGGGTGGATACGCGACCGGGTCATGCAAACATACGCTTGCCGGACTTATGTCCATGTTGACCGAACCGAGATGGAAGCTGACGACATACGGGCGGGCGTCCCTTTCGCAATGCCGAAAGGGACGCCCGCCCGCGGTGTCTCAGGAACGCGTGCTCAGAGGGCCACGCCCAGCAGCGCGTCCACGGCGCGGGAGATCACGCCGGGCGCGCCGGTGTCCGTGCCGCCCCCGGTCCGCTGCAGCGCCGCCCAGCGGTCGACCGCCGCGAGCGCCGCGGGAGCGTCGAGGTCGTCGGCGAGCGCGTCGCGGATCTCCTCGACGACGGACTCCGCCGCGGGGCCGTCGGGCCGGGAGACGGCCGCCCGCCAGTCGGCGAGGCGCCGCTGCGCCTCCTCGAGCACGGACGCGGTCCACTCCCAGTCGGCCCGGTAGTGGTGGGCCAGCAGCGCCAGCCGGATGGCGGCGGGGTCGACACCGTCGCGCCGCAGCTGCGAGACGAAGACCAGGTTGCCCTTGGACTTCGACATCTTCTCGCCGTCCAGCGCCACCATCCCGGCGTGCACGTACGCCTGGGCGAAGGGGAACTCGCCGGTGAGCACCTGGGCGTGCGAGGCGCCCATCTCGTGGTGCGGGAAGGCCAGATCGCTGCCGCCGCCCTGGACGTCGAAGCCCATGCCCAGGTGCTCCAGCGCGATGGCGACGCACTCGATGTGCCAGCCGGGCCGGCCGTCGCCGAGGGAGCCGCCGTCCCAGCTGGGCTCGCCCGGGCGGGCGGCCATCCACAGCATCGGGTCGAGGGGGTTCTTCTTGCCGGGGCGCTCGGGGTCACCGCCGCGCTCGGCGGACAGCAGCCGCATCGCCTCCGCGTCCAGGTTCGAGACCTGGCCGAAGTGGGCGTCGGACTCGACGGAGAAGTACCAGTCCCCCTCGAGCTCGTACGCGGCGCCGGCGTCACGCAGCCGCTCGATGAGGGGCACGATCCGCGGTATCGCCTCGACGGCGCCGATGTAGTGCTTCGGGGGAAGGATCCGCAGGGCGGTCATGTCCTCGCGGAAGAGGACGGTCTCGCGTTCGGCGAGCGCCACCCAGTCCTCGCCGTCGCGCACGGCGCGCTCGAGGAGGGGGTCGTCCACGTCGGTGACGTTCTGGACGTAGTGGACCTGCCGCTTGTTGTCCAGCCACACGCGCTGCACCAGGTCGAACGCGTTGTAGGTCGCCGCGTGCCCGATGTGGGTGGCGTCGTACGGGGTGATGCCGCAGACGTAGATACGGGCGGTCTCACCGGGCCGGAGCGTGAGCCGCTCTCCGGTGGCGGTGTCGTGGATCCGGAGGTCACGGCCGGTGCCGGGCAGGGCGGGGACCTCGGAAGCGGGCCAGGCATACATGCCATGAGCGTAACCGCCGCCGGTGCTGTTCACACCGGCGGGATGGCGATCACCGCGATCAGATCGGCGGCCAGGGAATGGGCGGCCAGTTCCCGCTCGGCTCCGGGTGCCGGCCGGCGGCCAGCAGGGCGGCGACCCGGTCCCGTACGGCCGCCAGCTCGGCGGGGGTGATCAGGGCCGTGAGCCGGTCCGCGAGGGGCTCGCCGGGGGCCAGGCGGGCGCCCAGGCCACGCAGGACGGTCAGCGCCTCGTCGGTGAGGGGGTCGCCGGCCCAGCCCCACAGGAGGGTGCGCAGCTTGTCGTCGGCGTTGAACGTGACGCCGTGGTCGATGGCGTACAGGCGGCCGTCCCCGGTGGGCAGCAGATGGCCGCCCTTGCGGTCGGCGTTGTTGATGACGGCGTCCAGGACCGCCAGCCGGCGCAGCCGCTCGTCGTCCGCGTGGACGAGCAGCGCCGTGCGCCCGCCGCCCACCTCCGCCCGTCCGACGGCCTTCCAGCCCGGCTCCGGCTCCTCCGCGTCGATCAGGGCGAGCAGCTCGGACCCCTCCGCGGGGTCGATCCACAGCTGGCACATCCCGGCCCCGTACGGGCCCTCCTCGCGCAGCACCGTCGGCGGGACGAGCCGCCAGCCGGTGGCCTCGGACACCTCGTACGCGGCGACCTCCCGCTGCGCGAGGGTGCCGTCGGGGAAGTCCCACAGGGGCCGCTCCCCCGCCACCGGCTTGTACACGCACCGCACACCCCCCGGGGCCTCGCACAGCAGCGCGGCGTTGGAGGACTCGCGGATGCGCCCGAGCACCGTCAGCTCGCCGTGGGCGAGCAGCCCGGGGACGTCGGCGGGGGACGGCGGGGTCACTCCCCGCGCCGGTATCCGTTCTGGCGCGGACATACGTGTCCCTCCGGGTCGAGCGGCAGGCTGCACAGCGGGCAGGGCGGACGTCCGGCGTTGACGACGTCCAGGGCGCGTTTGGCGAACGCCCGGGCCATCTGGCCGGTGAGCCGGACCCGCAGCATCGGCGGGCCGTTCTCGTCGTCCTGCAGCAGCGCCTCCTCGGCGGCCGCCAGATCGTCCTCCGAGTCGGCGTCCAGCTCGACCAGGGCCTGGGCCTCGACGACCATCCGCTCGGTGTCGCCGTCCCAGGCGAGCGCCATGGTCCCGACGCGGAACTCCTCCTCCACCGGCGCGTCCAGCGGCGCCGTGTCGGCGAGCTCGCTGGGGGCGACGGCGGGGACCGCGGTGGAGCCGCCGGTGCGGCGCACCACCTCGTCGAGGAGCTCGTCCATCCGCTGGGCCAGCGCCTCCACCTGTGTCTTCTCCAGCGCCACGCTGGTAGTCCGGCCGCCGCGGGACGCCTGCAGATAGAACGTCCGGCGCCCGGGCATACCTACCGTTCCGGCGATGAAGCGGTCCGGCGGGTCATAGAGGTACACCTCTCGAGGCACGTCCTGCTCCGATAGCTCGACTCGATTGCGGGTCAACCCTACTGCGGCGTCGCCGCCTGTCCCCGGAAAGGGTCACGACGCCCCCGCGCCGCCCCCCACGTCCGCGGCGCCCCGCGCACCGGAACCGGCGGGTGCCAGGCCCGCCAGCGTGCCGGTGTCGCCCAGCCGCAGCAGGAACGGGCGCTGCGGCGTCCAGCGGATCGCGGTGACCGAACAGGGGTCGGCGGTGATCCGCTGGAAGAGGTCCAGATGCAGGCCGAGGGCGTCCGCGACGATCGCCTTGATGATGTCGCCGTGCGAGCACATGGCGTACGCCGCGTCCTCGCCGTGCTCCCCGGCGATCCGGTCGTTCCAGTCCCGTACCGCGTCGACCGCCCGGGCCTGCATGGCGCGCATCGACTCGCCGCCCGGGAAGACCGCCGCGGAGGGGTGCGACTGGACGACGGCCATCAGCGGGTCGTCGGCGAGCTCCGCCAGCTTGCGCCCGGTCCACTGGCCGTAGTCGCACTCCGCGATCCGGTCCTCGGTGTGCACCGGCAGCTCGGGCCGGGCGGCGCGCAGCGGGCCGACGGTCTCCCGGCAGCGCTGCAGCGGACTCGTCACGACCGCGGCCAGTACGATGTCCGCCAGCCTGGCGGGCAGGCCGGCGGCCTGCTCCAGTCCGCGCTCGTCGAGGGCGACACCGGGGGTACGGCCGGCCAGGACGCCCGTGGTGTTCGCGGACGAGCGGCCGTGCCTGATCAACAGCAGGGTGGGCATACGAGCCAGCGTACGGGAGGACACCGGCTCCCCGATCGGAAAGAATGACAACGTGATCGTCGACTGCGCGCTGTACCGCGACGGGCTGCGGGAGAAGTCCCCGGCCGATTTCCCGGCCCTGCTGGCCGAGGCCCGCGAGAGCGAGCACGCCTTCGTCTGGATGGGCCTGTTCGAGCCGGACGAGGAGCAGATCGGGACGGTCACCGCGGAGCTCGGGCTGCACCCGCTGGCCGTGGAGGACGCCGTCAGCGCCCATCAGCGCCCCAAGCTCGAGATCTACCCGGGCATGCTGTTCCTGGTCCTCAAGCCGGTCCTGTACGAGGACGCCACCGACACCGTCACGCTGTCGGAGATCGCCGTGTTCGTCGGCGACTCGTTCGTGCTCACCGTCCGGCACGGCGCCGCCAATCCGCTCGGCACGGTCCGCGCCCGGCTGGAGCAGACCCCCGAGGTGCTCAAGCACGGGCCGACCGCCGTGATGTACGCCGTCTGCGACGCGGTCGTCGACCACTATCTGGAGGTCGCCGAGGAGCTGCACCTCGACCTCGAGGGCCTGGAGGCAGAGGTCTTCGACCCGCGCTCGGGCCGCTCCCGCGACACGGCGGCCCAGATCTACAACTTCAAGCGCCAGACCCTGGACTTCCGCCGGGCCACCAGCGCCCTCACCGACCCCATGCGGCGGCTGGCGGGCGCCGGCATACCCTTCGTCCACGAGGACTCCCGGCCCTTCTTCCGCGACGTCAGCGACCATCTCACCCGGGTCAACGAGCATGTGGACGGCATCGACCGGCTGCTCGGCGACATCCTCTCCGCGCAGCTCGCCCAGATGGGTGTCCAGCAGAACGACGACATGCGCCGGATCTCCGCGTACGCCGCGATGGCCGCCGTACCGACGGTGATCGGCGGCGTGTACGGGATGAACTTCGACCACATGCCGGAGCTGCACTGGATGTTCAGCTATCCGGTGGTGCTGACGGTGATGTTCACCGCGGTGTTCTCGCTGTACCGGTTCTTCAAACGGCGCGAATGGCTCTGACGCCGCGGCGGTCTCAGGCGGCGTGCACCGCCGGGGGCGGGGTGCCGCCGCCGAGGGCGTCGAGGCGTTCGGGCATCCGCAGGGTCACCATCCGGCGCCAGCCGAGGGTCCGTTCGTAGGCGTACACCCCGTTGATGCCGGCGGACAGCACCGCCGCCTTCTGCTTCGGCCACCGCAGGATGCGGCCCATGTGCTCCATCACCGCGTGGCTGACGTCCCGGTAGACGGCGATCTCGGCGAGCGCCGCCTCGCGCAGGATCTGCTGGATGGCGCGGCCGTGGCCGGCGCGGGCGAAGCGCAGCAGTTCCTCGTTGCAGTAGGCCAGATGGTTGTCCTCGTCGGCGGAGATCATCCGTGCCGCGCGGCCGACCTCGGGATGGTCGCCGAAGTACTTCAGCAGCAGCCCCATCTGCTCCGACGCCCGCTGCTCGGTGACCCGGCTGTGCGCCAGATAGACGATGACGTCCCGCTCGGCGAGCCGGTCCTCGCGGCGCAGCCGGTCGTGCGCCAGGCCGATGCCGATGCGCTCCAGGATCTTCGTGTAGTCCGTCTCCCGGGGGACGGGCACCGGCTCCAGCCCGCGCTTCCTCATCAGCGCGTTGAAGATCCGGCCGTGCTTGTCCTCGTCCGCGCCGTGCCGGGCCACCCTGGGCGCCAGCTCCTCGTACGACCGGGGCACCAGGGCGGCGATCCGGGCGTTCTCCCAGCCGCCCTGCGCCTCGCCCGCCGCGGCGATGGAGCAGAACAGCCGGAACGCGTCGTCGTCGTCCAGGATCTCCTGGTACAGGGCCTTTGCCGAGAGCATCGGGTCCACCTCCTGCGGGGCATCCACGCCCTTTCGAGTCAATTACGCGATGCGCCGGACCGCAACACATGCGTAACCGATCGGGGCGGGCGGCGTTAGGGAGATGACGGCCGTGGCGGGGAAGACCCCCGAGCCCCCACCACGGCCGCAGGGGCCGCTCCCGTTACGCCACGCCCGCCCGCTCCAGCGCCTCGATCCCGGCGCGCAGCCCGGCCAGCCGCTCCTCCAGGGTGAAGCCCGCCGGGGTGAGCGACAGCGTGGTCACGCCCGCCTCGGCGTAGGCCTGCATCCGGTCGGCGATGCGCTCGACGGGGCCGAGCAGCGAGGTGGAGTCGATCAGCTCGTGCGGGACGGCCGCCGCGGCGCCCGCCTTGTCGCCGGCCAGGTACTTCTCCTGGATCTCGGCGGCCTCCTTCTCGTAGCCCATGCGCTGCGCCAGCCGGTTGTAGAAGTTCTGCTTGCGGCTGCCCATCCCGCCCACGTACAGCGCGGTGTACGGGCGGAAGATGTCGGCGAGCGCCACCGGGTCGTCGCCGAGGGCCATCGGGACGGTGGGGACGACGTCGAAGCCGTCCAGGGTCTTGCCGCTCAGCGCCCGGCCCGTGCGCAGATGGCCGAGGGTGGTCTCCTCGGCGTGCTCGGGGGCAAAGAACAGCACCAGGGCGCCGTCGGCGATCTCGCCGGTCTGCTCGAGGTTCTTCGGGCCGATGGCCGCGATGTACAGCGGGATGCGCTCGCGCACGGGGTGCACCGTCAGCTTGAGCGGCTTGCCCGGGCCGTCGGGCAGCGGCAGCGTCCAGTGCGCGCCCTCGTGGCTGAGGCGCTCACGGGCGAGAGCCTTGTAGATGATCTCGGCGTACTCGCGGGTGCGGGCCAGCGGCTTGTCGAAGCGCACGCCGTACCAGCCCTCGGAGACCTGCGGCCCGGACACGCCGAGGCCGAGGCGGAAGCGGCCGCCGGTGAGGCTGTCGAGCGTGGCGGCGGTCATCGCCGTCATCGCCGGGGTGCGGGCGGGGATCTGGAAGATGGCGGAGCCGACGTCGATCCGCTCGGTCTGCGCGCCCACCCAGGCGAGCACCGTGGCGGCGTCGGAGCCGTACGCCTCGGCGGCCCAGCAGACGTCGTAGCCGAGCTTGTCGGCCTCGCGCGCGACGGCGAGATTGTCGGCGTCCATGCCGGCACCCCAGTAGCCGAGATTGATCCCGAGCCGCATAGCTGTCCCCTTACCGATGGGTAATGTCGTCCTGGGCGGACTCTAGCGGGCGGGCGGCGCGTACGGCAGTACGGCCTACCGGGCCCACCCCTCCCGCGCGTTGTCCACAGGGGGACGCGAACGCCCTCCCACGACCACTAATCTCACAGGCCATGGAGCTCAGGCATCTCGGCCGTACCGGCCTTCGCGTGTCCCGGATCGGTCTCGGCACCCTCATGTGGGGCCGCGACACGGGGGAGGGCGACGCCGCCGCACAGCTGAAGACGTTCTGGGAGGCGGGCGGCACGCTGATCGACACGGCCGACGTGTACGCGGACGGCGGGGCGGAGTATCTGCTGGGGCGGCTGCTGGGTGATCTGGTGCCGCGGCGGGACATGGTCGTCGCGACGAAGGCGGGCAGTGTGCCGGACCCGGACCGGCGCTTCGACGGCTCCCGGGGGCATCTGCTGGCGGCGCTGGACGCGTCCCTGGAGCGGCTGGGCACCGATCACGTCGATCTCTGGCAGGTGCACGCGTTCGATCCGGTGACGCCGCTGGAGGAGACGCTGCAGGCCCTGGACATCGCCGTGAGCAGCGGGCGGGCGCGGTATGCGGGGGTCAGCAACTTCTGCGGCTGGCAGCTGGCGAAGGCGGCCACCTGGCAGCTCGCGGGGCCGGGCGGGCGGACCCGGCTGGCCAGTACGCAGATGGAGTACTCGCTGCTCCAGCGCGGCATCGAGCGCGAGGTGCTGCCGGCGGTGCTGGACCTGGGGCTCGGGCTGCTGCCGTCGTCCCCGCTGGGGCGGGGCGTGCTCACGGGCAAGTACCGCGACGGGGCGCCGCCGGGATCGCGGGGGGCGCTGGACTACATGGTGCCGTTCGTCGCCCCGTATCTGGACGAGCCGGCGAGCCGCATCGTCGACGCCGTGACGACGGCGGCCGACGGCCTCGCGGTGACGCCGCTGGAGGTGGCGCTGGCGTGGGTACGGGACCGGCCGGGCGTGACGGCGCCGGTGGTCGGCGCGCGCACCGCCGAGCAACTGGCGGAGGCGTTGTCGGTGGAGGCGCTTACGCTTCCTGACGAGATCTGCCGGGCGCTGGACGATGTGTCGGCGCCGGTGCACCGATATCCGGATCATGACTGGAGCACGTTGTGAGTGACGCAGGCGGCCTCGCGGACAGCACGCCGGAGGCGGAGGAGGGCCTCGCTGCGGCGGCCGGGGGCGTTGAGTCGCCGGACGAGGCGGTGGTTGCGGCTTCGGACGGGGCCGGGGCGGAGCCGGCTGCCGAGGGCGTTGAGTCGCCGGAGGATGCGGCGAGCGCCGCTTCGGGCGGCGCGGAGGCGGAGGCGGTCGGTTCGGACGACGCGGTTACTCCGGACGGCGACGGCGCGGACGCGGAGACGGAACCCGTACGGCCCCCCACGGCGCCGGTCGACGCCGGGCGGGCGCTGAGCGGGGACGCCGCGCAGCTGCTCGCGGCCGTACGGGCGGTGGAGAAGGGTGAGCGGTCCGCCGCGTCCTTCTACGCCGAGCGGCCCGGGCCGGCGGCGCGCCCGGCGCCCGCCGCGCGCCCCTCCGTGCCCCAGCCCGCCGTCAGCCCCGAGTCCGGCCGGCCGCGCGAGCTCGACGGGGGTGCGCTGGCCGGGATCCGTGAGGTGCTCGCCGCGGGGGGCGCCCCCGAGGCGCTGGCGGAGCGCGTCGGGGAGGCCCTCGGCGAGGGCGCGGCCGACGTCCTGCGCGCCGACCCCTGGCAGCTGCTGGCGGTGCCCGGCGTCGCGCCCGCGCAGGCGGACGGCTTCGCCCGCGCGCTGCTCGGCGACGACTGCGGCCCCGGCGACCCGCGCCGCGCGCTGGCGCTGGTCGGGGTCCTGCTGGAGCAGGCCGCGCGCCGGGGGCACACGGCGCTGGAGAGCGGCGTCCTGGCCAAGGCCCTCGGGCAGCACGCGGTCCCGGACCCGGACGAGGCGGTGCGCACGGCGATCGCGGAGGGCGCGGTGCTGGTGTTCCACGAGCCGCTGGGCCCGCCCCCCACCGAGGAGGGCGAGGAGCAGCCGACCCGCGTCCTCCTGGGCCTGGACCGGTACGCCCTCGCGGAGGAGTCCCTGGCGGACGGCGTGGCCCGGCTCCGTACGACGTTCCGCCCCGGGGCCGACCCCACGGCCGGGGGCGCCGCGGCCTGGGAGGCCGTCGCCGTGGCCGCCCCCAGCCCCTCGGCGACCGAGCTGATCCGCGCCGCGGCGGAGCACGGCGTGGTGCTGCACACCGGCGGCGAGGCCGCCCGCGCCGAGCCGGCGGCCCTGGTCGCCGCCGCGCTGCGCCTGGGCCTGCGGGCGGGCCTCGCGGCCTGGACGGCGGCCGGCCGGCGCGCGGCGGCGGAGCAGCTGGCCGCGCTCGCCCCCGCGGCGGACGGCGGCCGGCCGCCCGCGTACACCGTCGCCGGGCTGCTCGACGGCACCGAGGGCGGCCCCGGGCGGGACGAGGAGGGGCTGCTCGCCCTCGACGTGCTCGCCGTGCTCGACGCCCCGCAGCTGGACGTGGAGGCCGCCGCGGCGCTCGTGGAGGCGCTGCCCGACGGGGCCAGGCTCGTCCTCGGCGGCGACCCGGCCGCCCTGCGGTCCACCGGCCCCGGGCAGGTGTTCGCCGACCTCGCCGCGGCGCGGATCTGCCCGCAGGTGGCGTCCCGTACGCCGGACCCGGGCCCCGTCGGCGAGCTGGTCTCCGGCGTGGGGATCGGCGAGCTGTCGCAGGTCGAGGCGCCGGGCAAGGAGGTCGTGATCGTCCCGGTGCGCGACGCCGGGGAGGCGGTGCTGCGTACGGTGCAGCTGGTCGCCGACTCCGTGCCGCGCGCCCTCGGCGTGCCGGCGGAGCAGACGCAGGTGATCGCCGTGGCCGCGGGCGGCGCGGTGGGCACCGCGGTGCTCAACAAGGCGCTGAAGGAGCGGCTCAACCCCGGCCCCGGCGCCTACGCCGGCTTCGACCCCGGCGACCGGGTGCTCTACGGCACGGGCCCCGGCCGTACGCTCCTGGCCCGCGTCCGCTCCGCCGACGCGCAGGGCCTCCTCCTCGACTGCGAGGACGGCAGCGCCCCCGTCGTCGGCCCGCGGCAGGTGCCCCGCACGATGCGCCACGCCTGGGCGCTCACGGCCGAGCAGAGCGCCGGCCGCCGCTGGCCGGCCGCCGTGGCCGTGGTCCCCGGCGACGCGGGCCGTGACCTCACCCGGGCGTGGGCGTACACGGCCTTCGGCCGGGGCGAGCGCCATCTGTCGGTGGTGCACGGCGCGGGGTCCGCCCTGGCGCAGGCCATCGCCGGCTCCCCGGCGAGGGAGCGGACGACGCGGCTGCGCACGCTGCTGGCGACGCCCTCCGACGGGTGATCCCGGACGTAAAAGGAGAGCGACCGGAGGGTGATCCCCTCCGGTCGCTGTCGGGTCGTGGATGCCCGGGTCAGGGGCGGTTGTCGATGGTCTCCAGCTCGTCGTCGTCCAGGAGATCGACCTCGTCGTCCTCGTCGTCGTCGCTGAGTTCGAGCTCCTCGTCGAACGCCGCACTCACGTCGAAGCGGCAGATCACCTGCTCCGGATCGGCCTGGTCGAAGGGCGCCGACAGCCACTCCCCCGGCTCCGAGGGCTCCTCCTCCGCCACGACCCACACCGTGGAGTCCCCCTCGGCGAGGCCGAACTCCAGATGCCGCGACGCGATCTCGTCCGGTTCGTATTCCCCGAACAGCACCCCGACCGCGGCGGTGAGACTGCTGCCCACCACCCCCGCCGGATCGTCCGTCGCGGCCCCGGTGTCCACGTCCGGGTCGAGCTCCGCGATCCGCTGGGCCTGGGCCAGCAGCCGGTGCGTGTCGACCACCGCGTAGTCGCGCCGGATGAGCACGCTCAGCCCGCGCGGTTCGTCGGGCCCGGCGTACGCCGGCAGCTGGTCGCTGCCCGGGATCTCGAAGGGCGTGACCTCGTCGTGGACGTCGTAGAGCACCTCGTCGTACGCCTCCGCTGCCGCGGCCAGAGCCTCGAAGGCGTCGGTGACCCGGGGGTCGTTCTCCCCGGACCGGCCTTCGACGGCCGTCAGATGACGGTCGATCGCGGCTTTCAGCGCCTCGGCGGCGGCGCGTACCTCGGCAGCGGCAGGCTGCACAGCATCAGACATAGTGCAGACGCTATCCGTACTCGGGCCGATTACGCACAATGGATGCGATGCCGGAATACGAGTTTCGTGATGTGTACGTGCCGCGCGGGGTTTCCCGGAACGCGGCGACCCGCCTGCTGACCGAGCACGCCGAGTACGGACACTGGGAGTTGCAGCGGCTGCGGCTGTTCCCCGACGGGAGCCGCAGGGTGCGGCTGAGACGCCGGATCATCCGCCAGGTCAGAGCGACCTGGTGAGAGCGGAACGGGGCGGTGCCGCGCTCGGCAGCCCGCCCCGTTCATCCGGTTCCATATATTCTGCACGGTTTTCGGCTGATCAGCGCTGCCTGGTCAGCGTTACGTGATCAGCCCTGCTCGGCCGGCGCCGCCCGATCGGCGCTGTCCGATCAGCTCGGCCTGCTCAGCCCGGCGTGCTCACGCTGCCGAGCGGGCGCGCCGGTAGAGAACCGTGCCGCCCAGCAGCAGTCCGCCGACGGCGGGCAGCGCCACACCGAGCGGCAGTCCGGAGCCGGTCTGCGCCAGCTGCTGCGTGGGCCCCTCGGGCACCGCCGGGGTGTCCGGGGTCCCGGGCGTCTCCGGGGTGCCCGGAGTCCCCGGCGGGGTCTCCGGGGTGCCCGGGGGGTTCTCCGGAGTGCCCGGCGGGTTCTCCGGGGTCCCCGGGGGGTTCTCGGGCGTCCCGGGAGGGTTCTCCGGGGTGCCCGGGGGCCTGCGGTGGCCGTGCGAGACGTTCTCGCAGCTGTTGCCGAGAGCCGCGTTGCCCGCGCCGACGACGTTCACCGAGTTGCCGCAGACGTTCACTGGAACGTCGACCGGCGCCTGGATGACGTTGCCGGAGCCGATGCCCGGCGAGTCCTTCGCCGAGCCCTCGGCGCTCGACCCGCCACCGGGGGCCGTCCGCGTCCCGCCGCCGCTGTTGGCGCAGTCGTTGCCGGACGCCGGATTGAGCAGCCCGATCACGTTCACGGTGTTGCCGCAGACGTTCACCGGGATGTGGATCGGCGCCTGCACGGCGTTGCCGGACACGATGCCCGGGGAGCCGTTCGCCGTACCGTCGGCGCCGGAGTCGGCGAACGCCGCTCCGCCCGTCACGGCCAGCACGCCGCCCGCGGCCGCCACCGTGAGCAGACTCTTCCTCGCGACATGTCGCATGGGTTGGTCCCTGCCTTACTTGCCTTTGCTGGACTGCGTCCGGACGACCGTCCGGACGCCGATCACCCAGCAGGCCCCGGGGCGCGACGCGCGCGCTCCGGGGCCTGCCAGGTCATACCCTCACGGGCACGGGCGCAACGTCACTTGTTGACGCAGGTGTTGCCGAAGGCGGGGTTCAGCAGCCCGATCACGTTCACGGTGTTGCCACACACGTTCACCGGGATGTGGATCGGCGCCTGCACGACATTGCCGGAGACGATGCCCGGGGAGTGCACGGCGGCACCCTGGGCTCCGGAGTCGGCGGCCGCAAGGCCCGCGCCCGCGAGCACCAGTCCACCGGTGGCGGCCACGGTAGCGACAACCTTCTTGATCATTGTTCCTCCTCGTTGACGGTGCAGTCCCAGCCGCGGACTGCACCCTGGAGCAACGAAGATGAAGCAATCAAGCTACGAGCCTATGGTGTCATTCACCCGTTCCAGCCCGTTTACGTACGAGCATCCGATTAGACGGGGCGGGAAACCGGCCACCCCGTCCCATCAGGGCCGTTCAGCAGGCGTCGATGAATCGGTCGAGCACCCGTACACCGAACTTCAGTCCATCGACCGGCACCCGCTCGTCCACCCCGTGGAACATCCCGGCGAAGTCCAGCTCCGGCGGCAGCTTCAGCGGCGCGAAGCCGAAGCAGCGGATGCCGAGGTCGTCGAAGGACTTGGCGTCGGTGCCGCCGGACAGGCAGTACGGCACGGCCCGCGCGATGGGGTCCTCCGCCCGCAGCGCCGTCTGCATGGCCTCGACGAGCGCCCCGTCGAAGCTGGTCTCGAGGGCCTTGTCGGCGTGCAGGCTCTCGCGCTTCACGCGCGGCCCCAGGACCCGGTCCAGATCCGCCAGGAACTCCTCCTCGTACCCCGGCAGGAACCGCCCGTCGATGTGCGCGGTGGCCTGCCCCGGGATGACGTTCACCTTGTAGCCGGCGCCGAGCATGGTGGGGGCGGCGGTGTTCCGGAGCGTGGCGCCGATGATCCGGGCGATGCCGCCCAGCTTGGCGAGCGTGGTGTCCATGTCCTCGGGGTCGAGCTCCACGCCGAGGGCGTCGCCGAGCTCGTCCAGGAAGCCGCGTACGGACTTGGTGAGCCGGACCGGGAACTCGTGCCGGCCGAGGCGGGCGACTGCCTCGCTGAGCTCGGTGATCGCGTTGTCGCGGTTGGTCATGGACCCGTGCCCGGCCGTCCCCTCGACGGTCAGCCGCATCCAGTTGATGCCCTTCTGGGCGGTCTCGACGAGATACAGCCGGACGTCCTCGCTGACGGTGAAGGAGAACCCGCCGACCTCGCCGATCGCCTCGCTGACGCCCTCGAAGAGATCCGGGTGGTTGTCGACGAGATACCGGGCGCCGTAGGTGCCGCCGGCCTCCTCGTCGGCCATGAAGGCGAGCACGATGTCGCGCGGCGGCTTGCGCCCGGAGCGCAGCCGGTCCCGTACGACGGCGAGGGTCATGGCGTCCATGTCCTTCATGTCGACGGCGCCGCGCCCCCACAGGCACCCGTCGGCGATCTCGCCGGAGAACGGGTCGTACGTCCAGTCGCTCGCGTTGGCGGGCACCACGTCGGTGTGCCCGTGGATGAGCAGCGCGGGCCGCGACGGGTCCTCGCCCTCGATCCGGGCCACGGTGGACGCCCGCCCCGGGTGCGACTCGAAAATCTGGGGCTCGAGCCCCACCTCGGCCAGCTTCTCGGCCACGTATTCGGCGGCGGTCCGCTCCCCCGGTCCGGAGTGATCGCCGTAGTTGCTGGTGTCGATCCTGATCAGATCGCGGCACAGGTCCACGACCTCGTCCTCGCCGCGCACGGCCGGGCCCGGCTCCGCCGACTGGCTCACACTGCCTCCTGGGATTCGCTGGTACGTCCCCATACTCCCCCGCGACCCGCGCGAGCCCAACATGCGGGTGATCGACACCCGCATTCCTTTGCTATGGTTTACCGCGTCGCACCGGGCCGCGGGCCCACGGCGACGACCCGGTCCGGGTGGCGGAATGGCAGACGCGCTAGCTTGAGGTGCTAGTGCCCTTTATCGGGCGTGGGGGTTCAAGTCCCCCCTCGGACACATCAAGGTCCCCACGGTTTTCCCGTGGGGACCTTTCCGCGTCTCCGGTCCTTCGGATCAGCCGAGACCGCCCGGGACCAGGACGAACGTCGGCGGGCCGGCGGGCAGGTCCACCGTGTTGCGGCTCAGGTAGCCGTCCAGGTACGGGGAGCGGGCGCCGGCGGTGGCGACGTCGTCGGCGGGGTCGTCCAGGGCGAGGGTCAGGTGCGCGCCCTCGACCTTGATCGGCCGGCCCGACGGGGTGTCGCGCCACGAGCCGGTCAGGATGGAGCCGATCTCCGCGGCCAGGACGTGCCCGGCGGGCAGGGTCCAGTCCGTGGCCTTGAGGTCGACGGTCAGCTGTCCCGTACGTACCAGGGAGACCTGCTCGTCGAACATCACGGCGGTGCCGTCGGGGGCGACGTCGTACAGCTTGAGCATGACATTGCCCTCGCCCTTGGCGCGGAAGGAGACCTGCGGCGTGCCGGTGAGCCGTACGGCCTGCTCCAGGGGCCTCGACCAGACGAAGAAGCTCGACGTGACCTTCCCGTCCTTCTGCAGTCCGGCCGCCTTCCCGGCCAGGCCGTTCGGGGCCGCGGGCTCGTGGCGGGGCGCGTTCTCCATGTCCCACCGGCCGTCCGGCGGTACGGGCCCGCCCGGCGCCGGCTCGCCCGTGCGGAGGGACGCGCCGCCGTCGTCCACGTACGTGCCGCTGCCGAGGGGTACGGTCACGGACCGCTCCACGACCGGCCAGGTGCTCTGGGCGCGCCAGGCGCCGGTGTTGTCCTCGACGGCGTACGCGGGGTGGTCGACGGTGGGCGGGGCGCCCTTGAGGTGGGCGTCGAAGAAGGCCCGCGTCTCGTCGTACCAGCCCTCACGGCCCATGGCCAGGCGCCCGTCCTGGACGCGGTCGCCGCCGCGGACGTGGTCCCACTGCCCGAGCCAGCCGCGTTCGACGCCCCGGTGGTTGCCGAGGTACTCCTCCATCTCCTCGGGCTTGGTGTTGGGCTCGGGGAAGCCCTGCGTGACGAACAGCGGGGTGTCGGTGCCCGCGGCCGCCTTCGCGAGGTCACGGGAGGTCCAGTACGGGTCCTGTTGGTCGGCTATTCGGAAGTCGGCCAGATTCTGTGCGAGGCACTCTGGGTTGGAGTCCTCCCACCGGGCGTTGGCCTGGTAGTGCGCGTCGTCGTCGGCCATCGGGGCGAAGGTGGAGATGTCGTTGTACGCGTCGGCGGTGCCGGTAACGTTCGGGCGCGGCACGCCGTTGGAGTAGATGTACTGGTACATGTCCCACACCGGCTCCTGGGCGACGACGGCCTTCAGGGCGTCCTGGCCGAGGTTGTTGCCGACGAGTCCGGTGACGGCGTCGTACGACTTGCCGTACAGCCCCACCGATCCGCTGGACCACGGCTGACCGGCCGCCCAGTCGACCGCGGCCTCGACGTCGGCCTGCTCACCGGGCCCGGACCAGTCGTGGCACCCGGTGGAGCCGCCGAAGCCGCGCAGATCGACCATGACGAAGGCGTACCCGGCGTCGAACACGCCGGCGCCCTCGATGAAGTCCTGGAACCGGGCGGAGGGTCCGGTGTGCGTCCAGCCCTCGGGCCCGGTCTGCCCGGCGTGCGAGAAGTACGGCCCGACGGACAGGATGACGGGCACCTTCGCGCCCTCGGCCAGCCCCTCGGGCAGCAGGACGTCGGCGTGCAGCTCGACGCCGGAGCCGTCCGCCGAGGGGAAGTAGTGCTGCGTCCACACCGAGCCCTCCGGGACCCGGTCGTTCTCGTCGTGGGTAACGGGACCGGCCGCGGCGGGCTCCGCCGGCGACGCGGCCGCGGGACCGGCCAGTGCGGCGGTCAGGGCAAGGGCGGTGACGGCTGATGACACGATCCGGGCAGCCGCGCGGGATCTCTTCACAAGCTCCTCCCAGGGGTGGCGGGTTCGGGGCTGTGCGTGTCGACACGGAGGGGGGTTCGGGCTCTGCCGTGTCAGTCAGGGATGGTAGGTGAAGCGGAGCCGCCTGAGGAGACGGCGTCCGCGTCTGCTGGATCCAACCGCCGTGGCAGGGACCGGGATCGCCGGTCAATCTGCGGGAGATCGTCCCTCTTGTTAGCGACGTGGAGAACGACCTCATGGCGAACTGACCGGGCTGGGGAACGGCCGGTGTCGGTCAGGAGCGGTGGGCCGGGCAGCCGCGGAGGCCTGGGGTGGGGAACGTGCCGAGTTCGGCGAGGTGGTAGCCGTCGGGGTAGCCCGGGTAGGACTTGATCTCGGGGTTCTGGCGGGCGTAGTGCGGGTGGCTGCGGGGTGGGAAGAGGCGTAGGGCGCGGGCTCGCAGGCGCAGGGTGGATCGGGTGAGGGCGCGGGCCACCGGTGAGGGGCGGGAGTAGCGGAAGGCTCGGCGCAGGGGGTCGTCCAGGAGGGCGAGGACGCCGGTGCGCAGGAGGGGGGCCAGGAAGCGCGGGTACCGGGACGTCATCAGGGTGATCGTGGCGTCCGAGACCCGGCGGGCGCCGGGGTCCCAGCCGAAGTGGGCGGACTCGTAGGAGTCGAGGAAGGTCTCGAACTCCGAGAAAGTCTCGGGGATCCGCTTGATGCCCATGTGGCGGCCCAGGACGCGGTAGTACGCGGCCGTGGCGCGGCGTTCGTGGTCGCTCAGCGGGCGCCAGCCGTAGGCGTCGAGCCAGCGGGCCGGCATCACGACGAACGTGCACAGCACGTAGCGCATGTCGTCGTCGGAGATGTCGTAGCTGTGGTGCATCCGGTTGATGCGGCGGATCGCGGTGCGGCCGGACTCGCTGTCGAAGCCGTGCTCGACGACCGCGTCGAGCAGGAGCGAGGTGTCGTCGTAGCGGCGCTGCGAGCGGTCGGTCAGCTCGGCGGTCTCGGCGAGGAGGCGGCCGATGGAGGGGACGGCGTAGGTGCGGTAGAGGGCCAGCTCCAGGGCTCGGGTGTAGTCCCAGGGGAATTCGTACGTCGCGCTGAGCCGGTAGATGGTGAGGAAGTCGCGTTCCGGGTCGAGCCGTCGGATCTCCGCGAGCCGGTCGTAGCGCTTCACACCCACCCACCCCCATGTGGTCCGTCCGTACATCGACTGTACGGGGCGGGAGCCGGAGCCGGCTCCCGCCCCGCCGGTCACGCCAGGGCGTGGAGCCGGTCGGCGTGCAGGGCGAAGACGTGGGTGCCGTCGCCGGCGACCCGCCAGGAGGCGGTGTCGCCCGACTTGTCGTTGAACGTCCACAGCAGCTTGCCGGTCTTGGCGTCGAAGGCGTGGACGCCGCCCTCGGGGTCCAGGTCCGTGCCGCCGTAGAGGGTGTCGCCGGCCCTGGTGAACTCGGTGGGCACCGCGCGGCTCGGCTCGACCAGGTCCTTCGACTGCCAGATCTTCTCGCCGGTGGCCGGGTCGACGGCCCACAGGACATGCGCGCTGTCCGCCACGTACAGGACGCCGTCGAGGACGGCCGGCACCTGGAAGGAGTCGAACTCCGTCGTCTTCACGGTCCACTTCACCGAGCCGTCCCCGACGGCGAACGCCTTGAGCTCGCGGCGCTGGGCGACGATGACGAGGTCCTCGTGGACGGCGAAGTTGTCGTAGTTGATCGAGTTCATCTTCTGGGTCCACACCTGCTGACCGGTCGCCGTGTCGCGGACCGTGAGGTTCTTCAGGAAGTCGGTGTAGATCAGGTGCTTGCCCTGCACGACGGCGTGCAGGCCGTTGTCCTCGGTGCCGATGTCGCGCTGCTCCTGCCACACCACGCGGCCGGAGGCGGTGTCGAGGGCGGCGACGACGTTCTTGCCGGTGCGCTCGTAGCCGTCGAGGATGACGGCGATGACGTAGAGCTGGGTGTCGTCGACGGCGATCGGCCGAGGGTCGTCGAACTTCTTGCCGAGGCGGCTGCGCCAGGTCTCCTTGCCGGTCGCGGGGTCGTAGCCGGCGACGGTGCCGTCGTACTCGTTGCTCGCCAGATAGAGGGTGTCGTTGCCGAGGAGCAGCGGGGCGCCGGGGACGGGGCCGGTGGCCATCGACCAGCGCTTGGCGCCGCTCTTGGCGTCCCAGGCGCTGGGCGGGTCGCCGATGGTGATCGCGGTGCCGTTCAGGGCGACGAGTTCGTTGGTCGACACGCCCTTCTGGACGGGGACGGTCTTGCTCCACAGCGGCTGCCCGGGTTTCGTCTTCCCCCCGGAGGTGTCGGACGACGGGCCGTCTCCCCCGCCCTTCACGTCGTCCTGCGCCGCGCCCTTGGGCTCGCAGGCGGCTGCCCCGCCGCCGAGGAGCGCCAACGCGGCGCCGCCGGAGGCGAGTCGGAGCATTCTGCGCCTGGAGGGGCTGGTGTGGGTCGCGTCGGTCATGGTCTTCCCCCAAGGAAATTCGTATCGGCGTTCGGTCAAGGGTCGTGCGACCTGCACGTTAGCGGGAGAAACCAGGGGAACGATCAGCTGAGATCCGAACCGGACAGTGTCGTGAACATCCCGAGACTTTGTTACGGGACGGCCGTAGGATCCCCGCGTGCCCTCTCCCCTCGGCCGTCCTTCCCTGGCCCCGTACGCCGCGTATCTGCAGCCCCCGTACGAGGGCGACGGGCTGCGGGTGACCTGGCTGGGGGTGTCCACGCTGCTGTTCGACGACGGTGAGGGCGCGATCCTGGTCGACGGTTTCTTCTCCCGCCCCGGGCTGCTGCGGTGTCTGGGGCGGATCGCTCCGGACGAGCGGGTCGTACGGGCCTGTCTGGCGCGCGCCGGGATCACCGGGCTCGAGGCCGTGGTCTGCGCGCACGCCCATTACGACCACGCCCTCGACGCGCCGCTGGTCTGCCGGCTCACCGGCGCCCGCCTCGTCGGGTCGGAGTCGACGGCCAACGTCGGCCGCGGCGGCGGGCTTCCGGAGGGGCGGCTGGTCACGCCGGCCACCGGGGAGCCGGTGGCGTTCGGGCCGTTCACGGTGACGCTGTACGAGTCCCCGCACAG
Organism: Streptomyces smaragdinus; assembly: GCF_009604385.1. Taxonomy (GTDB): domain Bacteria; phylum Actinomycetota; class Actinomycetes; order Streptomycetales; family Streptomycetaceae; genus Streptomyces; species Streptomyces smaragdinus. Next base: position 142,742 of record NZ_WEGJ01000011.1, on the reverse strand, counting down.
CCCCGGCGACCGGTTCCCGGGGACCGTGGAGCGGCCGCTGGTGCCGCCGGCGCGGGTGCGGGCGTGGGCGACCGGGACCTCGTACTCGGTCCACGTCCGGCACCGGGAGCGGGGGGTGCTGGTGCACGCCAGCGCCAATCACACGCCGGGGGTGCTGGCGGGGGTCCGGGCGGAGACCGTGTATCTGGGGATCGGGGCGCTGGGGAAGCAGCGCGCCGGGTTCCGGTCGCGGTACTGGGAGGAGGTGGTCGCCGCGACGGGGGCGCGGCGGGTCGTGCCCGTGCACTGGGACGACTTCACGCGTCCGCTGGACCGGCCGCTCGTACCGCTGCCGCGGATCGCGGACGACTTCGGGGTGTCGATGGACTTCCTGCTGGACCGGGCGGAAGCCGAGGGGGTCGAGGTCGCGCTGCCGGTCGCGTGGCGGCGTACCAACCCCTTCGCCGGATAAGCCGCCGGCCCCGGAGGGGCCGACGGCCGCACCCGTTACTTCCCCACCACCATCCACTCCAGCACCGGTGTGCTCTGCAGATACACCAGCACGCACATGAAGGCCAGGAACACCACGCTCCAGCCGACGACCCGGCGGAAGAGGATGCCCTCCTTGCCCTGGAAGCCCACCGCCGACGCCGCGATGGCGAGGTTCTGCGGGGAGATCATCTTGCCCAGGACGCCGCCGGAGGAGTTGCCGGCCGCCATCAGGATCGGCGACAGGTCCGCCTTGGACGCGGCGGTGATCTGCAGCACGCCGAACAGGGAGTTCGACGAGGTGTCGGAGCCGGTGACGGCCACGCCCAGCCAGCCCAGGATCGGGGAGAGGAACGCGAACGCCGCGCCGGCGCCCGCCATCCACAGGCCGAGGGTGGTGGTCTGGCCGGACTCGTTCATGATGAAGCCCAGGGCGAGCACCAGCATGACGGTCAGGATCGCGGTCTTCAGCTGCTTGAGCGTCGCCCCGTACGCGCGGACCCCGGCGCCCGCCCCGACCTTGAGCACGGCCATGGTGATCAGGCCGGAGAGCAGCAGCAGGGTGCCCGCCGCGGAGAGGTAGTTGAGCTTGAACGTCGTCGCGACCGGGTCGCCCGCCGCGTTGAAGATGTGCAGCCCGGGCCAGTTGACGATCCGGGTGGCCGCCTCGAGGCCGGTGCCGGACTCGCCGACGCCCTTCGGGGGCTTGCCGGTGATCGCGGGGACGCGGGTGGCCAGGACGAAGACGACGATGATCGCCAGATACGGGGCGTACGCCCGGAAGACCTCGACCGGCGTGTCCCGGACCACGGGCTGCGTGTCGGTGGCGACCCGGGTGCCGCCGGTGCCTGCGGCGGGAGCCGGGCCGTCGTCGTCGGTGTCCGTCTCCACGTATCCCTCGGCCGCGTGCCAGAACCGGGTGAACACCAGGATCGCGAGCGCCGCCGCCAGCGCGCCGATGATGTCGGCGAGCGGGACGGACCAGTAGTTCGCCGACAGGTACTGGAAGGCGCCGAACACCACGCCCGCCACGACCGCCGGCGGCCAGGTCTGGCGCAGGCCGCGCTTGCCGTCGACGATGAACACCAGCGCCAGCGGCACGAACACGGACAGCACCGGCGTCTGCCGGCCCACCATGGCGCCCAGGTCGTTCACGGACTCGCCGGTGACCCCGGACAGCGTGGTGATCGGCACGGCGAGGGCGCCGAACGCCACCGGCGCGGTGTTCGCGACCAGGGCGACGGTCGCGGCCTTCAGCGGCTTGAAGCCCAGCGCGATGAGCATGACGGCGCTGATGGCCACGGGGGTGCCGAAGCCGGCCAGGGCCTCCATCAGGGCGCCGAAACAGAACGCGATGAGGATGGCCTGGACCCGCTGGTCGTCGCTGATCGAGGCGAAGGACCGGCGCAGCACGTCGAAGTGGCCGGTCTCCACGGTCAGGTTGTAGACCCAGATCGCGTTGATGACGATCCACATGATCGGGAAGAACCCGAACGCGGCGCCCAGCAGTCCGCTGTTGAGCGTGTCCGCGATCGACATGGAGTACACGCCGACGGCGATCACGACCGCCACGGCGAGGGATATCAGCGCGGCCTTCCAGGCGGTCATCCGCAGGGCGCCCAGCAGGATGAAGAGCACCACGAGCGGGAGGATCGCGACGAGGGAGGACAGGCCGAGCGAGTCGCCGAGGGGACTGTAGTCCTGGTGGTAGGTGGCGAGGGATACGTGAGGTGGTGCCGCGAGCAGCATGAAGCAGCTCCTTCGGTCAGGGCGTGACAGGGAGTGGTCGGCCGGATCCGGCCCGGGGGCGTGTGGGGGTTGTCCCTCAGGCGGGTGACCCTGGGGTGGCGCTGTTCCTCGGGCGGGCGGGGGCGGTCGAGGTCCCGGGACCGTCGAGCGCCCGCGCCAGCAGCTGGTCGGCGGGGACGCCCCGCAGGGAGGCGTCGAGGATCTGCACGGTGTGGGCGACCGCGATGCGTTCGCCCAGGCGGGCGAGGGTCGCGGACACCTGCATCCAGCAGCCGGGGTTGGCGGTGACCATCAGCTCGGCGCCGGTGGCGAGCACCGCGCGGGCCTTGCGTTCACCGAGTTCGGCGGCGGGTTCGGGGTGCAGCAGGTTGTACGTGCCGGCGCTGCCGCAGCACAGCTCCGGTTCGGCGATCTCCCGCAGCTCCACGCCGGGGACGCCGCGCAGCAGACGGCGGGGCTGGTCGCGTACGCCCTGGGCGTGGGCGAGATGGCAGGCGTCCTGGTAGGCGACGGTCACCGGCAGGGGGTGGCGTTCGGCGACCGGGCCCAGCTCGTCGAGGAGTTCGGCCACGTCGCGGACCTTGGTGGCCAGGGCCTCGGCGCGGGCGGCCCACCCGGGTTCGTCGCGCAGCTGGTGGCCGTACTCCTTGAGGTTGGAGCCGCAGCCGGCGGCGTTGACGACGATCGTGTCGACGTCCGCGGCCTCGAAGGTCTCGATGACCTGCTTGGCGAAGGCGAGGGCCTCGGGTTCGCGGCCGCCGTGCGCGGACAGGGCCCCGCAGCAGCTCTGCCGCCGCGGTACGACGACGTCGCAGCCCTCGGCCGCCAGGACGCGGACAGTGGCGGCGTTGACGTCGGGGAAGAAGGCGCCCTGGACGCAGCCGGTGAGCAGGCCGACGGTGGCGCGTTTCGTGCCGGCCGCGGGGGTGTGGGCCGGGATGTCGGGGACGGGGCCGAGTCTGGGGGCCAGGGACTCCATGGCCCGCAGGCCGGCGGGGAGTTTCCGGAGCAGTCCGGTACGGGCCAGCAGCCGGCCCAGGCGGCCCGCCTGGTAGGCGCGCAGGGGGCCGCGCAGGGCGCGCAGCCGGCGGGGGTAGGGGAAGAGGCCGTAGATCGCGGAGCGCAGGAGGCGCTGGGCGCGGGGGCGTTCGACGCGGCGCTCGAGCTGGGCGCGGGTGGCCTCGATGAGCTTGTCGTACTGGACGCCCGACGGGCAGGCCGTGACGCAGGACATGCAGCCCAGGCACTGGTCGAGGTGGCGGACGCTGGAGGCGTCGAAGGCGTCGCCCTCGAGGCCGCCCTTGATGATGTCGACGCGTCCGCGGGGGCTGTCCATCTCCTCGCCCCACAGCACGTAGGTGGGGCAGGTGGGGAGGCAGAAGCCGCAGTGGACGCAGTCGCCGACGAGGGCGGCGTCCGGCGGGTGGTGTCCGTCGAACGCGCCGTCCGCGGGCGGGCGCAGGGCGGGCATGCCGAGGCCGACGGTGGCGGCGGACGCGGTACGGGCGACGGGGCCGCCCTGGGGGGCGGGCGGGGCGGTGTTCTCTGCGGTCATCACAGCCCTCCGAGCAGTCGGCCGGGCGACAGGCGCCCGCGGGGGTCGAACTGGTCCTTGACCCGTTTCATCAGGCCGAAGGAGTCGGGTACGGGACCCCAGTGGTCCTCCGCCCGCAGCGCGCCGGGCGCCCGCAGGACCACGGCGGAGCCGTCGTACGGGGCGAGCGCGGCCCGCAGGGCGGCGAGGTCGGTGCCGGCGGGGACGGCGGCGTAGGCGACGCCCGTGCAGGCGGAGGCGGTGGTGACGGCGGGCGCGGGGAGGGCGTCGAGGACCCGCGGCAGCGCGAACGGCTCGTACGCCAGGCGCAGTACGAGGTCGCCGTCGCCCCCGGGCCGGCGGCCGAACCACTCCGGCACGTCGTCGGCGCACACGCCGCGCCCCAGCCGGGTGATCGCCGCCTGCGACTGGGCGGTCACGGAGGCCTCGATGCTCTCGAAGAGGACGACGAGTTCGCCGTGGCCCTCCGACCAGCGCAGTTCGACGGCGGTGGGCGTCAGCGTGGAGCGGGCGATACGGCTCGCCAGCTGCCCTGCCTCGGCGGCGCTCTCCACGGGAGCGACGACAGCGGTGCGGGCGGCCGGCAGCGCGTGCAGGCGCCAGCTGGTGGAGACGACGACGCCGAGCGCGCCGTGCGCCCCCGTGTAGAGCTTGCCCAGGTCGTAGCCGGCGACGTTCTTCACGACCTTCCCGCCCGCCTTCGCCACCGTGCCGTCCGCCAGCACGACGGTGACCCCGATGAGCAGGTCGCGCACCGTGCCGTAGCGCAGCCGGCGCGGGCCGGAGGCGTTGGCGCCGACGATGCCGCCCAGGGTGGCGTCCGGCTCCGGCGGGTCGAGCGCGAGCTGCTGCCCGTACGGGGCCAGCCGGCGCTGCAGTTCACCGAGCCGCACACCGGCCTCGGCGACGACGACGAGGTCGCCGGGCTCGTGCTCGGTGACCCGGTCCAGCCCGCCGGTGCGCAGCAGCACGTCGCACGAGGCGGGCGGCGCGGCCCAGCCGGTCTTCGTCCCGGAGCCCATGGGGACGACGCTGCCGGACGTGTCCCGCAGCAGCGCGGCGACCTCCCCGGCGGTGGCGGGGCTCACGGTCTCCTTGGGTTCGACGCCCGCGAAGGTCATCGTCAGAACACCTCGCCCAGCGCCGGATCGTGGGTGTCGGCGGCCGTCCGTACGCCGGGGCGCTCGCCGCACAGGCGGGGGGTGGGGAACTGCTTGCCCGGGTTGGCCAGGCCCGCCGGGTCGAAGGCGCAGCGCACGAGCTGCATGGTGTCGAGGTCGTCGGCGCTGAACTGCCGTGTCATCTTGCCCTTCTTCTCCAGGCCCACGCCGTGCTCGCCGGTGATGGAGCCGCCGGCGTCGACGCACAGGTCGAGGATCGCCATGCCGAGTTCCTCCGCGGCCTCGGCCGCGCCCGGCTGCTTGTCGTCGAAGAGGATGAGGGGGTGCAGATTGCCGTCGCCGGCGTGGAAGACGTTGGCGACGCGGACGCCCGCCTCGTCGGCGAGGCGGCCCATCTCGGTGAGGACGTCGGGCAGCCGGGTGCGCGGGATGACGCCGTCCTGCACGTAGTACGCGGGGCTGATCCGGCCCACCGCGGCGAACGCGGACTTGCGGCCGCGCCACATCAGGGCGCGCTCGGCGTCGTCGGCGGCGATGCGGATCTCGAAGGCGTGCCGCCGCCCGGCGATCTCCTCGACCTGCGTGAACAGGGCGTCCACCTCGACCCGCGGGCCGTCGAGTTCGACGACCAGCACCGCCCGGGCGCCCTCCGGGTAGCCGCACTGGACGGCGGCCTCGGCGGCCTCGACGGCGAGGGCGTCCATCATCTCGATGGCGGCGGGCAGGATGCCGGCGGCGATGATGTCGCTGACGGTCCCGGCGGCGTCCTCCACGGTGTGGAAGCCGACCAGCATGGTCCGTACGGTCTCGGGGGCCTGGATGGTGCGCACGGTGACCTCGGTGGTCACGCCCAGGGTGCCCTCGCTGCCGACGAACGCGCCGAGCAGGTCCAGCCCGGGGTGTTCGGGGGCGGTGCCGCCCAGGTGCACCACGTCGCCGTCGGGGAGGACGACCTCGGCGCCGGTGACGTGGTTGACGGTGAAGCCGTACTTGAGGCAGTGCGCGCCGCCGGCGTTCTCCGCGACGTTGCCGCCGATGGAGCACACCTGCTGCGACGACGGGTCGGGTGCGTAGGCCTGACCGTGCGGGGCGGCGTCGCGGGTGACCCAGAGGTTGATGACGCCCGGTTCGACCCGTACGCGGGCGTTGTCCGGATCGACGTCCAGGATGCGGCGCAGGCGGGACAGCACGATCAGCACCCCGTCGGCGACCGGGACGGCCCCGCCGGACAGCCCGGTCCCGGAGCCGCGGGCGACGAACGGCACGCCCTCCTCGGCGCAGATCCGCACCGTGCGCACCACGTCGTCGCGCTCCCCGGCGAGGACGGCGACGGCGGGGCGGACACGGTAGACGGCCAGCCCGTCGCACTCGTACGTACGCAACTGGGCCGGGTCGCTCAGCACTTTCCCGGGCCCCAGGGCGGCGCGCAGCCGGGCGGCGAGACGCTCGGCGCGGACCGGGTCGTGCACCGGACCGCCGGTGTCCGGCGGAACGGGGGCGTGCTGCTGCTGGTTCATCGTTGAACTGCCTCCCGGCCCCCGGGTGTGGTGTATGACGAACGTACTCCGCCAGGCGGTAGCGATCTACCGGATGGCGGAAAGGATCTAGCTACTCCGGGGTCATGTCAAGGGTTGTCGCGGACGTGTCCCCAACGCCTGCCCACGGCGGCCGCGTTCAAGACTTCGGCACGTCAGACGGCTTGCCAACGCCGCCCGCGGCAGTGATCTTGGTACCCGGAGAAAGGGGACAGCGGCGTGGGCGAGGCATGGCGGGACCTGGACGCGTACACCAGGGAGGCGCTCGGCGCGCTCCCTCCGCTTTCGGCGGACGGGGTGCTGCCGCCGGGGCTCGGCGGGACGCGGGCGCTGGAGCTGTTCGACGCCCAGGCCGGGTCGAGGCACCTGGACTTCGCCGCCCGGCAGCTGACGGCCGAGGGCGCCGGGTACTACAGCATCGGCTCGTCCGGGCACGAGGGCAACGCGGCCGTCGCGGCGGCGCTGCGGCCGACGGATCCGGCGCTGCTGCACTACCGCTCGGGCGGTTTCTTCCTGGAGCGTGCCCGGCAGGCGGGCGTGCCCCGGCCGCTGCGGGACGTACTGCTGGGGGTCGTCGCGGCGGCCGAGGACCCGATCTCGGGCGGACGGCACAAGGTCTTCGGCAACGCGGCCGCCGCGGTGCTGCCGCAGACCTCGACCATCGCCTCGCATCTGCCGCGCGCGATGGGGCTGGCGTTCGCGCTGGGCCGGGGCGCGGCGCTGGGGCGGGAGCTGCGGTGGCCGGCGGACTCGGTGGTCGTGTGCTCCTTCGGGGACGCCTCCGCCAACCACTCCACGGCCGCCGGGGCGATCGGGGCGGCGCTGCACAGCGCGTACCAGGGGCTCGACATGCCGCTGCTGCTGGTGTGCGAGGACAACGGGCTGGGGATCAGCGTGCCCACTCCCCCGGGCTGGATCGAGCAGGCGTACGGGCATCGGCCCGGGCTGCGGTACGTCGCCGCGGACGGGTGCGATCTGTTCGGCGCGTACGAGGCCGCCGTGGAGGCGGCGGAGTACGTGCGGTCGCGGCGGCGGCCGGCGTTCCTGCATCTGCGGACGGTGCGGCTGCTGGGGCACGCGGGGTCGGACGTGGAGTCCGCCTACCGGACGGCGGCGGACATCGGGGCGGATGTGGAGCGTGATCCGCTGGTCGCCACCGGACGGCTGCTCGCCGGGGCGGGGGTGGCCGGGCCCGGGGAGCTGGTGGCGCGGTACGAGCGGATCGGGCGGGAGGTCGCGGCGCTGGCCGGTGAGGTGCGGGGGGCGGCGACGCTGACGTCGGCGGTGGTCGTGACGGCGCCGATCGCGCCCCTGCGGGCCGGCGCGGTGGCGGCCGACGCGGCGCGGCCGGTCGGCGCCGGGGCACGGCGGCGGGCGTTCGGGGGGCGGCTGCCGGAGCGGGCGGGGGCGGTGACGCTGGCGCAGGCGGTGAACCGGACGCTCGCCGACCTGCTGGCGCGGGACGGTGACGTGCTGGTTTTTGGGGAGGACGTGGGGCGCAAGGGCGGGGTGTACGGGGTGACCCGGGGGCTGCGGCGGATGTTCGGGGCGCGGCGGGTGTTCGACACGCTGCTGGACGAGCAGAGCATCCTGGGCGCGGCGCTGGGGGCGGGGGTGGCGGGGTTCGTACCGGTGCCGGAGATCCAGTTCCTGGCGTATCTGCACAACGCCGCCGACCAGTTGCGCGGCGAGGCGGCGACGCTGTCGTTCTTCTCCGCCGGGCAGTACCGCAATCCCCTGGTCGTACGGATCCCCGCCTACGCGTACCAGAAGGGCTTCGGCGGCCACTTCCACAACGACAACTCCGTCGCCGCGCTGCGCGACATCCCCGGCCTGGTCATCGCCTCACCGGCGCGGGCGGACGACGCGGCGGCCATGCTGCGCACGTGTGTGTCGGCGGCGCGCACCGACGGCCGGGTCTGCGTGTTCCTCGAGCCGATCGCCCTCTACCACCGCCGTGACCTGCACCGGGCGGGGGACGACGGGTGGCTGGCGGAGTACGTGGAGCCGGCGGGGTGGGCCGGGGCGGACGTGCCGCTGGGGCGGGCGCGGGTGTACGGGGACGGGGCGGACCTGACGCTGGTCGGCTTCGCCAACGGGGTGCCCATGTGCCTGCGCGTCGCACGCCGGCTGGCGGCGGAGGGGATCCGGGCGCGGGTGCTGGACCTGCGCTGGCTGGCCCCGCTGCCGGCCGCCGACCTGCTGGCGGCGGCGCGGGCCACGGGGCGGGTGCTGGTCGCCGACGAGACGCGGCGTACCGGGGGCGTGTCGGAGGCGGTGTGCACGGCGCTGACCGACGCGGGCTTCCCGGGCCGGGTGGCCCGGGTCGCCGGCGCGGACAGCTTCGTGCCCCTCGGTCCCGCCACGGGGGCGGTGCTGCTCAGCGAGGAGCGGATCGAGGCGGCGGCGCGGGAGCTGATGGCGGGCTGACGGTCAGGAGAGGACCGCCGCCTTGGGGTCGTCGTCCAGGAAGCCCCCGGACTGGTGCTGCCAGAGCCTGGCGTACGGGCCTTCCCGCGCGAGGAGTTCCTGGTGCGTGCCCTGCTCCAGGATCCGCCCCCGGTCCAGGACGACGAGCCGGTCCATGCCGGCGACCGTGCTCAGCCGGTGCGCGACGACCAGCGCCGTACGGCCGGACATCAGCCCCCACAGCGCCTCCTGGACCAGGATCTCGCTCTCCGAGTCCAGCGCGCTCGTCGCCTCGTCGAGCAGCAGGATCGGCGCGTCGCGCAGGATCGCCCGGGCCAGGGCGACCCGCTGGCGCTGGCCGCCGGACAGCTTGATGCCCCGTTCGCCGACCATGGTGTCGAAGCCCTCCGGCAGTGTGTCGGCGAACTCCGTGACGTGCGCGGCCTCGGCCGCCCGGCGGATCTCCGCGTCGGTGGCGCCGGGGCGGGCGAACGCGATGTTCTCCCGCAGGGTGCGGTGGAACATCGCCGGGTCCTGCGGCACGTAACTGATCAGGCTCCGCAGATCCCGCTGGCGCAGCCGGTGGATCGGCTGGCCGCCGATGAGGATCCGCCCGCCGTCGATGTCCGTCATCCGCAGCAGCAGCCGGGTGAGCGTCGTCTTGCCGCCGCCCGACCTGCCGACGAGGCCGACCCTCTCGCCGTCGGCCACGTCCAGACAGAGCTCCTCAAAGAGCGGCTTCGCGCCGCCGTGCGCGAACGTCACCCGCTCGAAGCGCACATCGGCGGCGGCATCGGTCCGCAGCGGCTCCGGCTCCGGCGGGTCGAGCACGGTCGGCGGGGTCAGCAGCAGCTCGGTGAACTGCGCGGCCTCCGTCATCGAGCTCTCGAGCCGGCGGTAGATCTGGTTGAACTCGAACATGATCCGCGTCGCGTTGGTGTAGTACGTGAACGCCACGACGACCGCCTCCACCCCCAGCCCGCCGCCTCCCAGGGTGACCGCGAGCAGCAGCCCCAGGGCGTTGGTCAGGACGGACATGGGGGCGACGAGGGTGTCGATGCGCAGATTGCCGTAGTCCCACGACCGCAGCGACAGCCGCCGTGACTCCGCGACCCGGGAGCGGTGTTCGGCGGCCTCGCGCTCCTCGGCGGCGAAGGCGCGGACGGTGTCCATGTTCATCAGGCTGTCGGCGACATGGCCCGACACCCGGGCGATGGCCTCCTCGCGCCGGTCGACGAGCGCCTGCCGGCGGCGGATGAGGGGCGCCGTCCCGCACGCCGTCAGGACGATCATCGCCAGCAGGCCGACGACGAGCATCGGCTCGTACCGCCAGAGCACCACCGACCCGAACAGCAGCGGCACCAGGCTGCCCAGGACGCTGAAGGTGAGGGTGTCGACGAACTCCTCGAAGCGGGAGGCGAACGACAGCACCCGTTTGGTGAGCGAGCCGGCGAAGTTGTCGTGGAAGAAGGAGGCGTCCTTGGCGAACAGCTCGTCCATGCCGATGATGTAGAGCTGCTCGATACCGCGGGCGTCGAGACGGTTGAGGCAGTGCAGGCCCAGGCGCCACAGCAGCTCGGCGACCAGCAGGACGCCGGCGAAGCCCAGGACGTACGGCAGGGCGTCGCCGGCGGTCATCGACGCGTCGTCGGCGAGCCGGCCGATGAGCTTGGCGACGACGAGCGGGGCGACGTAGCTGATGCCCATGTTGCCGAACGCCGGGAGGAGCATTCCGGGCAGGGCGAGCAGCCGGAGACGGGCCATCTCCCGGCCGTAGTAGCGCAGGGCGAGGAGGACGGGGCCTTTTCGGGGAGGGTGTTTTCGTGCGTCGTGCGTTTTCATCCCACACCTGTTTGAGGTCATGCCACGGTGGCACAGCGCGTCGCCGTGCGCACACATGGGGTAACGGGAAAGCCCGCAGTCTCTCGCGCCCGGGGCTCCCGCGTCCAAGCCTTTTCCGGTGTCCCGGCCTATTCCGGCCGCCGTTCCGCGCTGACGACGACGCACACCCCGGACACGACCACCGCGCCCCCGAGGACGATGGGCCAGCTGACGCTCTCGCCCAGGATCAGCGCGCCGAGCAGCACCGCGACCACCGGGTTGACGTACGCGTAGGTGGCGACCAGGGACAGCGGGGCGGTGTGCAGCAGCCAGACGTACGCGGTGAAGGCGACCAGCGAGCCGAACACCACCAGATAGGCGAGGGCCACCCACGAGCGGCCGGATATCTCACCGATGTCGAGCGCCCCGTACTCGCCGCGGGCGAATCCGAGGGCGAGGCAGCCCAGTCCGCCGGCGAGCATCTCGTACGCGCTGGCCGCCAGCGGGTCCGCCGGCATGGGCAGCCGGCCGGAGGAGAAGGAGCCGACGGCCCACAGCAGCGTCCCCACCACGACCGTGAGCACCCCGCCCAGCTGCACGTCGCCGCTGAGCCCCGGCAGCGTCAGCACCACCAGGCCCGCCATCCCCAGCCCGACACCGCCGTACATGGCCGGGGCCGGCCGGTCGCCGGTCACCCGGCGCAGCAGCACGATCCACACCGGCACGCTCGCGACGAGCAGCGCGGCCAGCCCGGACGGGATGTCCGTCTCCGCGAGCACGACCAGCCCGTTGCCGCCGAGCAGCAGCAACAGGCCGACCAGCGCGGACGAGGCGAGCTGCCGCCCGGTGAGCCGCAGGACGGCCGGCCCGCGGCGCCAAGCGAGGAACGCCGCGAGCAGGAGTCCGGCGACGACGAAGCGGGCGCCGGCGGAGAGGAACGGCGGGATCGTCTCGACGGTGACGCGGATGGCCAGATAGGTCGAGCCCCAGACCACGTACACGGCGGCGAGGGCCAGCCATACGGCGGTGCCGGTGGTGCGCCGGGGCGGGGTGGCGGCGGGAGTGGCACGCGGTGTGGTGTCGCGGGTGACGGACGGCCGAGACGTCATGTGACCTTGCCTTCTGCTCGTGCTGGGGGTATTGCGCAGGCTGATCGTAGGAACAACGGGCGTCCGTGCCAAGAAATTTGCCCGGTATCGGGCACACTCCCGCCTTGTGCCGAAAATCCGTTGGCTCACCGGGGGCCGGCGGCTCATCATGCTGGGCGATGAGACGTGAACTTGCGGATGGTGTGACGGTGGCCGGCCGGCGGGCCTGGGTCGCCGGGGCGGCCGGCCCGGTGGCGCTGGCCGACGACGAGGGGGAGCCCGGGGCGGCCGTGGCGCTGGGGCCCGCGGACGCGGACGAGGTACGGGCGCGGGGGGCCGTGACCCAGCTGCGGCGGCTGGTCGCCGCCGGCGGTGTGGAGGCGGCGGGGGCCGGCGTCGATCTGGGCGGGGGGTTCCGGTCGGCGCGGCTGGCGGGGGCGCGCGGGGATCACCGGGACGCGGTGCTGGCGGCGCTGCGGGCCGTGGGGCCCGAGGACGCGGAGCGGGTGGGGGAACGGGGGGCGGTGCTGGTCGCGTTGTTCGGGCCCGAGGCCACCAAGCGGGTCGGGGCGGCGGCGACGCGGGCGGTCGGGGAGGGGCGCTGGGCGGCGGTGCGGCTGGCGTCGGCGGCCAGCGATCTGCTGGGGCCGGAGCAGCTGGAGCGGGTCCTCGCGCTGGAGGCGCCGGAGGGCGTCGATCCGGTGGGGGGCGGGGCGGCGTCGGAGCTGGCGGGGCAGCTGCGGCAGGTGCTGGAGCCGGTGCCGGGGGCGCGGCGGCTCGGGCTGGTGGTGGATCTGTGGGGGCGGGCGCTGGGGGTTCATGCGGCTGCCGCCCGGCGGCGAAGGCTGCTGGGGTCGCAGGGGAAGCAGGACCGGACGGAGGCGCTGCGGGAGCGGCGGGAGCATCACGAGGACGAGCGGTTCCTGCAGTCGTTCGAGCTGAACCGCGCCCCGGGGCAGCCCACCACCCCCGGCGCCCTGGCCCGTTGGATACCGCCGGAGCACCTCCGGCGCGACGTGCTCAACCGTCTGCTGGCCGACGCGTACGCGGCCACCGCCCTCCTGCACGCGGCCGTCGCCGTCTGCGACCACGGCGCCGTGGAGGGGCTGGCACGGGTCGAGCCGCTCCTCGCGGCGGCCGGCGAGTGGACCAGCGACGGCTGGCTGTTTCTGGCCACGCAACGGGTGCCGGGCCTCACCGGACTGCCGGCCCGCCCCGGGGTGCGGGTGCGGGAGCTCCTCCATCTGTACGCGTCCGACGGGCCCCGGGACGACGTCTTCGCGGACCGGGTACGGGAGTATCTGGCCCATGCCCGTGACTACGCCCTGGTGATCGCCGACGAGGTCGTGGCGCTGGGAGACGTCGGCTGCTCGGACCCCGATCCCCTGCTGTGCGACTGGGCCCGGCTGCCCATGGCTGCCTGGCGCGAGCGGTCGGGGCTCGCCGTGACGGACCGGCCACCGGCCCCGGAGTGGGTCCAAAGCCGCTTCGGGCTCACGGCGGACCGCCCCGACGGCGACGAGATCGTGGGCGAACTGCGGTGGTACGCCGACCTGATGGACGCCCTGGCCCGGCTGTACGGACACGACGCGGCCGGCCGGCCCTGGCACGGCGACCGGCGGTTCTTCGACCACGACCCGGAACCCGAACCCGACCCCCTCACCCCGCGCCTCGACTCCGTCGCCCTCGCCGTGTCGGGCGCCGCCCAGCTCGTCGCCCTCGGGGCCCGGCCCGCGAAGGCCGCCGACTGGCCTGCGTTCACCGCCGCGCTGCTCGCCGGGGTGGACGTCAGCGCGGCGCTGAGCGGCGAGTTCCCCGTGCCGCCGCCGCTGGCCGCGGTGGACGGGAGCGTCGTCCCGGGCACCGCCGCCCGGTTCCGGGTGGCGCGCAGCGCGCGGACCCTGGCGGTGTGGGCGGCGTACATGGGCAACTGCATCGCGGGCTCCCTCTACACGGAGGGGGCCGCCGCCGGGCGGTCCGTGCTGGGCGCCCTGTGCGACGAGCGGGGCACCGTACTGGCCAACGTCGAGCTGCTGCACCAGCGTCCCGCCCACCGTGGCTGGCGGATCAGCGAGATCGCCGGGCGCTTCAACGCCACACCCGACCCCGAGCTGGAGCGTCGCTTCCGGGCCTGGGTCACCACGCTGCCCGGCGTACGCCCCCCGGAGCCCGAACCCCGTGACGAGCGGGACGCCGCCGGGCGCCCGGCACGGCGCAAGGTGCCCCCGGTCCACGAGGCCGCCGGCCCCGCGCTCGCCGCCCTCCTCACCCCGCACCCGTACGCCGGGGTGTTCACCGCCCTGGCCGGGACCGCGCCGGACGCCGCCCTCACCCACCTCCGCCGCCTGGACCAGGACTCCCTCGTACGAGCCCGCCGCCGCGTCATGGCGGACACCGACGGCCTCCGCACCCTCTGGGCCGCCACCGCCGCCCGCCCCCTCACCGACGCCGTCGCCCGCCTCGACCCCGCCCTGCGCGAGCGGTACTCGGCGCTCGCCCTGCTCACCGAGGACACCCCCCTCCCCCGCTCCCTGCGCCACCTCGTCCGGCTCCCGGCGCTCGCCCCCGCGTACTCCGCGGAGCTCGTCTCCCGCCGGATCCGCACCGCCCTCGGCCGGCTGGTGTCCGACGACGACCCGGCGCTCGCCCGCGCCCTCTCCCGCCGTCCCACCGTCCCCCTGCTGTGCGCCCTGACGGTGACCGCGCTGCTGCGCCCGCCGGCGACGGCGCTGGTCCAGGTGGCGCCCCCGCGCAAGATCACCGTCCCCGGCTACCCGGCGTCGAGCCTCGCCGACGAGGACGGCCCCTGGCGGCGCGCCCTGCCGGTGGTGGCGGAACTCGGCGTGGACACCGGGCCCTTCTGGGACCGCGTCGCGGCGGACGGACTGCGTGTCCCCCGCTCCTGGCTGACCGCCGGCGGCTGGCCGGTGCTGTGGGGGCGCGCCCACGGGTGACGGCCCGGCGGGGCACGGTGTCCTCCGGTCCCGGTCAGGGCGCAGAATGACCCGCATGGATCTGCGTATCTTCACCGAACCCCAGCAGGGCGCCACCTACGACACCCTCCTCACCGTCGCGAAGGCCACCGAGGACCTCGGCTGCTTCAGCGCGTTCTTCCGCTCCGACCACTATCTGCACATGGGCGACGTCACCGGCGAGCCCGGCCCCACCGACGCCTGGATCACCCTGGCCGGCCTCGCGCGCGAGACGAAGCGGATCCGGCTCGGCACGCTGATGACGGCGGCCACGTTCCGGCTGCCCGGGGTGCTCGCGATCCAGGTCGCGCAGGTCGACCGGATGTCCGGGGGCCGGGTGGAGTTCGGGCTGGGCGCCGGCTGGTACGACGCCGAGCACACCGCGTACGGCATTCCCTTCCCCAAGGCCCGGTTCGGGCTGCTGGAGGAGCAGCTCGCGGTGATCACGGGGCTGTGGGAGACGCCGGAGGGCGAGACGTTCGACTTCAAGGGGACGCACTATCGGCTGACGGACTCCCCGGCCCGCCCGAAGCCCGCGCAGGCGCACATTCCCGTGCTGGTCGGCGGGCACGGCGCGAAGCGCACGCCGGCGCTGGCGGCGCGGTACGCGGACGAGTTCAACATGCCGTTCTCCTCGATGGACGACACGAAGAAGCAGTTCGCCCGGGTCCGCGAGGCCGTGGCCGAGGCCGGGCGCGATCCCGGTGACCTCGTCTACTCCAACGCGCTCGTCGCCTGTATCGGCAAGGACGACGCGGAGGTGGCGCGGCGCGCGGCGGCCATCGGGCGGGAGGTCGACGAGCTGAAGGCCAACGGCATCGCGGGAACCCCGGCGGAGGTCGTGGAGCGGATCGGGCAGTGGCGCGAGGCCGGCACGGAGCGGATCTATCTGCAGATCCTGGACCTCGGCGACCTCGACCATCTGGAGCTGGTCGCGTCGGCGGTGGCGCCGCAGCTCGGCTGAAACCGGTGGCCGGATGTCGTACCCACCCGGGAGCATGCCCCTCATGTCGTACGAACATCTGCTGGTCGAGAAGCACACGATCCTGTCCGTCGTGGCGGGCTCGCGCTCCTTCGGCCTGGCGACCGAGGCCTCGGACACCGACCGCCGGGGCGTCTTCGTGGCGCCCACGGCGGACTTCTGGCGGCTGACGAAGCCGCCGACGCATGTGGAGGGGCCGCTGCCGGAGCAGTTCAGCTGGGAGGTGGAGCGGTTCTGCGAGCTGGCGCTGGCGGGCAACCCGAACCTCCTGGAGGTGCTGCACTCCCCGGTCGTGGAGCGGTGCACCGGGTGGGGCGAGGAGCTGCGGGCGCTGGCGCCGGCGTTCCTGTCCCGCCGGGTGCACCGCACCTTCGGCCGGTACGCCGACCGGCAGCTGGCGAAGGCCGACAACCGGCGGGCGCGGGACGGGGTGCCGAGGTGGAAGCACGTGCTGCATATGCTGCGGCTGCTGATCAGCGCCGAGGGGCTGCTGCGCACCGGCCGCATGGTGATCGATGTCGGCCCGTACCGGGAGCGGCTGCTGGCGGTGGGGCGGGGCGAGACGCCGTGGGAGGAGATCCTGGCGTGGCGCGCCGAGCTGGTGGCCGGGCTCGACGCGGCGCTCGAGGGCAGTCCGCTGCCGGCGGAGCCGGACACGGGGCGGGTGGAGGCGTGGCTGGTCTCCGTACGGGAGAGAGGGCTGGGGCATGCGTGACACGCTGCGGGACGCCGGGTTGCCGCCCGGGCTGGACGAGGTCGTCGAGGAGTACGAGCATCAGGTCGTCTTCGCGACGGTCTCCGGCGCGCATCTGTACGGCTTCCCGTCCGCCGACTCCGACGTGGATCTGCGCGGGTGCCATCTGCTGCCGCTGCGGGAGGTCGTCGGGCTGCGGGCGCCGCGCGAGACGGTGAGCCGGATGTGGGACCAAGGCGGGGTGGAGATGGACCTCGTCACCCATGATCTGGCGAAGTTCGCGCGGCTGCTGCTCAAGCGCAACGGCTATGTGCTGGAGCAGCTGCTGTCGCCCCTGGTGGTCCGGTCGTCGCCGGCGCACGAGACGATGGCCGCGCTGGCCCCCCGGCTCGTCACCCGGCATCACGCGCACCACTACCGGGGGTTCGCGAACACCCAGTGGGGGCTGTTCACCCGCTCCGGGGAGCTGAAGCCGCTGCTGTACACGCTGCGGGTGCTGCTGACGGGGATCCATCTGATGCGGTCGGGCGAGGTCGTCGCCCATCTGCCGACGCTGGCGGAGCTCGTACCGGAGGCGCCGTCGTACGTGGCCGAGCTGATCGCGGCGAAGGCGTCGGCGGAACACGGGGCGTTGGGGGTACGGGACGGGCTGCCGTCGGGCGAGCGGCCGGCGGCCGACGTGGCGGCGCTGCACGCCGTGCTGGAGGCGGCGCGGGACTCCAGCGCGCTGCCGGACACGGCGGACGGGCGGGACGAACTGGACGCGGTGGTGGTGGAGACGCGGCTGGCTTTGTTCCGCGTGTGAGCAATACCCCCGTGACAGATCACCGGTCGTGGGTCAGGGTGGTGGTCCAGACCTGGGAGGAAAACACGTGAGTACGGACGACGTCGCCATACGGCGGTCCCGAGTGGCGGTCGCGGCGGTGTTCGCGCTGCACGGCGCGGTGACGGGCAGCTTCGCGACCCGGGTGCCGTGGGTGCAGGAGCACACGGGCATCAGCGCCGGACAGCTCGGGCTCGCGCTGTGCTTCCCCGCGCTCGGCGCCGCGGCGGCCATGCCGCTCGCCGGGCGGATCACGCACCGCTTCGGCGCCCGGCCGGCGCTGCGGGCGCTGATGGTGCTGTGGTGTCTGGCGCTGCTGCTGCCGGCGTTCGCCCCGAGCGGGCTCGCGCTGGGACCGGCGCTGTTCGTGTTCGGTGCGACGGCCGGTACCGCCGACGTGGCGATGAACGCCCTCGGGGTGGAGATCGAGTCCCGGCTGGGCCGGCCCATCATGTCGGGGCTGCACGGTATGTGGAGCGTCGGCACCCTCACCGGCTCCGCGGCCGGTACGGTCGCCGCCCACACGGACCTCGACGCCCGGGCGCACTTCGCCGTCGCGGCCGTCGTCCTCGCGGCGGGTGCGCTGGTCGCCTGCCACCGGGTGCTGGACCTGCGCTCCACACCGGACGAGGAGCCGCCGCCGCACTTCGCGTTCCCGCCGAAGGCGGCGCTGGTCATCGGCGCGGTGGGCTTCTGCGCGGTGTTCGCGGAGGGCGCGAGCCTGGACTGGTCGGCGGTGTATCTGCGCGACGTGATGGAGTCCTCCCCGGGTCTGGCGGCGGCGTGCACCACGGGCTTCGCGCTGACGATGGCGGTGGCCCGGCTGCTGGGTGACCGGGTGGTGGAACGCTTCGGGCCCGTACGGTCGGTGCGGGTGAGCGGGGTGGTCGGGGTGCTCGGCGGGGTGCTGGTCGTCACCGCGGGGAACGCGGCGCAGGCGATGGCCGGGTTCGGGCTGCTGGGTATCGGGATGGCGCTGGTCGTGCCGCTGGCGTTCGGCGCCGCCGCGCGGCGGGGGCCGGCGCCGGCGCAGGCGATCGCGGGGGTGGCGACCATCACGTACAGCTCGAGTCTGATCGCCCCGGCGGCGATCGGCGCGATCGCGGACGCCTCGTCGCTGACGGTGTCGTTCACGGTGGTCACCGTGCTGGCGACGGGCCTGGTGGTGGGCGCGGGCGTGCTGCGGACGGACTCCGGCTCCGGCGGGAAGGCGGTGGCGTCGGGGACGCCGGCGGCGACGGAGAACCTGTCGGGCAAATGACGTGCGGCCGGGTCCCGGCCCGGCCTACGGTGGGGCGATGATCGATGATCCCGCGCTGCCCGAGGCCGAGTTCGCCTTCCCGGGACCCCTGCGCGACCGGCTGGTCGCCGCCGTGCTGTCCGGTGCCAAGACGTCGACGACGGGACTGCGGGCGGAGTACGACCTGCCGTCCTGCGACGAGGAGCTGCCTGTGGTCGGGCAGCGCTCGGCCGTCGTCGACTCGGCCGGGCGGCGGGTCGCGGTGCTGGAGATCACGGCGGTGGAGGTGCTGCGCCTCGCGGACGTCGGCTGGGAGCACGCGCGCGACGAGGGCGAGGGCTACACCACGGTGGCCGGCTGGCGCGCGGCGCACGTGGCGTTCTGGGAGGGGCCGGAGGTCCGGGAGGCGATGGGTGACCCGGACTTCACGGTGGACGACGACACGCCGGTGGTCGCGGAGCGGTTCCGGATGGTGGAGCGGCGGGATGGCTGACGCCGCGCTGGTACGGAGGCTGCTGGCGGCGCGGTTCCCCGCGTGGGCGGGGCTGTCGCTGCGGGAGGCGCCGGACGCGGGGTCGGACCACGTGATCTTCCGGCTCGGGGACGACATGGCGGTCCGGCTGCCCCGGGACTGGGCGGCGCACCAGGCGTCGAAGGACGAGCGCTGGCTGCCGCTGCTGGCTCCTCATCTCCCCCTGCCGGTGCCCGTCCCGCTGGCGGTGGGTGAGCCGGGGTTCGGGTTCCCGCACCGCTGGTCGGTGGTGCGGTGGCTGCCCGGGACGGTGGCGACGGCTTCGGGCCTGGCCTCGCGCCCGGAGGCGGCGACGGAACTCGCGGGATTCCTGCGGGCGCTGCGCGAGGTGCCGCCGCCCGCGGCGCTGGGCGCCGGGTCGACGTCGGACCTGTCGGCGTGGGCCCTGGCCGACCGGGACGCCCGTACGCGGGAGGCGATCGCGGCGGTCGAGGGGGTCTTCGACACGGCGGCGCTGACCCGGGTCTGGGAGGACGCCCTGGCCGCGGACCCCTGGAGCGGCCCGCCGGTGTGGTTCCACGGCGACTTCCACGTGGGCAATCTGCTGACCCTGAACGGCCGCCTCTCCGCGGTGATCGACTTCGGCGGCCTGGGCCTCGGCGACCCGGCCTGCGACCTGATGGCGGCCTGGACGGCCCTGACCCCCGCGTCCCGCCGGGAGTTCCGCGCGGCCCTGGAGGTGGACGACGCGACGTGGGCCCGGGGCCTGGGGTGGGCGGCGGCGACGGGGCTGAACGCGTACGTGTCCTACGCGGCCACGCATCCCCGGGTGGCGAAGGCGACGACGTACCAGCTCACGCAGGTCCTGGCGGACGCCTCCTGACGGGTTCAGCGTCCGGCGCGGGCCCGTACCAGAGCGTGGACCTCGGCCACCTGGTCCGCGGTGAGCCGCCGCATCTCCCAGAGCAGCTCGGCGTACGCGCCGGTCATCGGCGCCCGCGCGGGCAGCGGATCGGGCACCGGAAAGCCGGTCAGGGCGGCCAGGCAGCCGGGGTCGAGGTCCACGACGGCGGCGAAGTCCGCCACCCAGCCGGGGCGCAGCTCCGCCCGGCCGGCGCCGATCATGGCGTACGTGGAGACGGACAGATAGGTCGGGGTCAGGGAGGCGAGCGTGCGGGCCATGCCGATCTGGTCCAGGTTCCGGTTGCGCAGCAGACGGACCAGCACCCCGCCGAGGGTGGGCCGGATCGGGCGGTCCGCCGGAGGGAACCCGTCCCGAGGGGTTCGCGGATGCTGCGGCAGGGACCGGGCGAAGGCAAGCGCGTCCGCCACGGACGCCTCTGTCGCGTCCCGGACCAGCTCGCGCATCGTCCGGGCCGCCCCGGCATCCAGCGGCGTCAGCTCCTCCGGGACCTCCGTCCACAACACCGCGTGCAGATCCGCCGTGTGCAGTCCCACCACCGGCGCCAGCCGGGCGACCAGCGCCGGATCGGGCTCCACGCCGTCCAGCACCGCCCGTACGTCCGCCGTGTCCGCGTCGAGTCCCCGGTACGAGAGCAGTCGCGTCAGCATCACGGCCCTGCCCGGGTACGGGCCGAACTCGTCCACCGTAAAACCCCTACAGCGCCTTCGCCGCCGCCCGCCCCGCCGTCCGCCCCGAGAAGAGGCACCCGCCGAGGAACGTGCCCTCCAGGGAGCGGTAGCCGTGGACGCCGCCGCCGCCGAAGCCCGCCGTCTCGCCGGCCGCGTAGACGCCCGGCAGCGGGTCGCCGGTCTCCGTCAGGACGCGCGAGGACAGGTCCGTCTCCAGGCCGCCCAGGGTCTTGCGCGTCATGATGTTGAGGCGGACGGCGATCAGGGGGCCCGCCTTGGGGTCGAGGATGGGGTGGGGGGCGACCGTGCGGATCAGCTTGTCGCCCAGGTAGGCGCGGGCGCCGTGGATCGCCGTGATCTGGAGGTCCTTCGTGAAGGGGTTCGCCGTTTCGCGGTCGCGGGCCTCCACCAGGCGGCGGAGGTCCGCCTCGTCGATCAGGGGCTCCTCCGTCAGCGCGTTCATGCCGCGGACCAGCGCGGACAGGTTGTTCTCGACGACGAAGTCCGCGCCCTTGTCCATGAACGCCTTCACCGGGCCGGGCACCGGCTGGCGGCCGCGCTGGAGGACGTCGCGGACCGACTTGCCCGTCAGGTCCGGGTTCTGCTCCGAGCCGGAGAGGGCGAACTCCTTGCCGATGATGCGCTGGTTCAGCACGAACCACGTGTACTCGTGGCCCGACCTCATGATGTGCTCGAGCGTCCCCAGCGTGTCGTACCCCGGCCACAGCGGCGCCGGGAGCCGCCGGCCGCGGGCGTCGAGCCAGAGGGACGAGGGGCCGGGCAGGATCCGGATGGCGTGCTTGGGCCAGATCGGGTTCCAGTTGTCGATGCCCTCGGTGTAGTGCCACATCCGGTCCCGGTTGATCAGCCGCGCGCCGGCGTCCTCCGCGACGCCCAGCATCAGGCCGTCCACATGCGCGGGGACGCCGGAGAGCATCTTCTCGGGGGCCTTGCCCAGCCGCTTCGGCCAGTTCCGGCGTACGAGGTCGTGGTTGCCGCCGATCCCCCCGGAGGTGATGATCACCGCCTGGGCGCGCAGCTCGAACTCCCCGGCGACCTCCCGGCTGCTGGGCGTACCGCGCTCGGCCTCGCTGGGGACCAGGATCTCCCCCGTCACGGTGTCCACGGACCCGGCACTGCGGCCCAGTCCGGTCACCCGGTGCCGGAAGCGCAGGTCGACCAGGCCGTTCGCGGCGGCCTGGCGCACCCGGCGCTCGAACGGGGCGACCAGGCCGGGGCCGGTGCCCCAGGTGATGTGGAAGCGCGGCACCGAGTTGCCGTGGCCCTGCGCGTCGTACCCGCCGCGCTCCGCCCAGCCGACGACGGGGAAGAACCGCACGCCCATGTCGTGCAGCCACGCCCGCTTCTCACCGGCGGCGAAGTCGACGTACGCCTCGGCCCACTTGCGCGGCCAGTGGTCCTCCTCGCGGTCGAACGCGGCGGTGCCCATCCAGTCCTGCAGCGCCAGCGCGTGGCTGTCCTTCACCCGCATCCGCCGCTGCTCGGGGGAGTCGACGAAGAACAGTCCGCCGAACGACCAGTGCGCCTGGCCGCCGAGGTTCTGCTCCGGTTCCTGGTCCAGGAGGATCACCTTGCGGCCGGCGTCGGCCAGCTCGGCGGCGGCGGCGAGGCCGGCGAGGCCCGCTCCGATCACGATGACGTCGGCGTCGTACGCCATGGGCTCCGCCCCCTCTTTGGTTACCGGTGGGTTAGATCTTGATGACCGGAGTGTCCGCCGTCAACCGCTGGGGAGGCGTAGGAATTAATCCCGTTCCAGAACCAGTGCCAGCCCCTGCCCCACCCCGATGCACAGCGACGCCAGCCCCGTCCCGGAGCCGGCCGCCGCCAGCTGATGGGCCACCGCGCCCGCCAGCCGCGCCCCCGACGCGCCCAGCGGATGCCCGAGCGCCAGCGCGCCCCCGCGCGGGTTGAGGACCGCGGGGTCCAGGTCCTTCCACTGCCGTACACACGCCAGCGCCTGCGCGGCGAACGCCTCGTTCAGCTCGACGACCCCGAGGTCACCGAACCCCCGCCCGGCCCGCTCCAGCGCCCGCTCGGCGGCCTGCACCGGCCCCAGACCGTAGAACTGCGGCTCGATCCCGGTGACCGCGCTCGCCCCGATCCGCGCCAGGGGTTCGCGGCCGAGCTCCGCCAGCCCCGCCTCGTCGCACAGCAGCAGCGCCGCCGCGCCGTCGTTCAGCGGCGAGGAGTTGCCGGCGGTGACCGTACCGCCGTCGGCGCGGAAGACCGGCTTCAGCCTGCCCAGCGCCTCCAGCGTGCTGCCGGGACGGACGCACTCGTCGCGCGTGAGGCCCGCGACCGGGACGACCTCCCCGTCGTACAGCCCCGCGTCCCAGGCCGCCGCGGCCTTCTGATGGCTGGCCAGGGCGAAGGCGTCCTGGTCGGCGCGCGAGATCCCGTACCGGTCGGCGAGCAGCTCCGCCCCCTCGCCGAGGGCGACCGTCCACTCGTCGGGCATCGCGGGGTTCACCATCCGCCAGCCGAGCGTGGTGGAGTGCATGGTCTGCGGCCCGGCGGGGAAGGCGCGTTCGGGCTTGGGCAGCACCCACGGCGCCCGCGTCATCGACTCGACGCCGCCGGCGATCGCGATGGACGCGTCGCCCGCGGCGATCGCCCGCGCGGCCTGGATGACGGCCTCGAGCCCGGAGCCGCACAGCCGGTTGACGGTCACGCCGGGGACGGTCACCGGGAGGCCCGCCAGGAGTACGGCCATCCGGGCGACGTCGCGGTTCTCCTCGCCCGCGCCGTTGGCGTTGCCGAAGTACACGTCGTCGATCCGCGCCGGGTCGAGCTCCGGGCTGCGGCCGGCGAGCTCCCGCACGACGTGCGCGGCGAGATCGTCGGGGCGGGTGCCGGCGAGGGCTCCGGCGTACTTCCCGATCGGGGTGCGGACAGCGTCGACGATGTACACAGCGGCCATGGCGGTGACTCTAGGCGACGATGTTGGATGGGGCTATGACGGAAGAGACAGCTCACAGCATCCTCTCGGCCGACGAAATCCTTGACATCGTCGACGAGAACGACTCGGTGACCGGACAGGCGCGACGCGCCGAGGTCTACGCGAAGAACCTGCGCCACCGGTGCGTGTTCGTCATGGCGCGCGACCCGCGCGGGCGGATCTTCGTCCACCGGCGCACCGCCGACAAGCTCTTGTTCCCCTCGCTGTACGACATGTTCGTCGGCGGCGTCGTCGGCGCGGGCGAGTCGTACGAGACGGCGGCGCTGCGCGAGGCGGAGGAGGAGCTGGGGGTGAGCGGACTGCCCGCGCCGCGGGAGCTGTTCGCGCTCCTGTACGAGACGGAGGACATCAAGGAGTGGGCCCGGGTGTACGAGGTCACGCTGCCCTCCGACCAGGTCGCCCCGCAGCCGGAGGAGGTCGCCTGGTGGACGTTCCTCGACGACGCGGAGCTGGGGCGGCGGCTGGCGGTGTGGCCGTGGGTGCCGGACGGGCTGGCGGCGTACACGCACCTCACGGAGTACCGCGAGGTGTAGCGGGCGGCACGTAAGGTCGGGGGCGTGGCCCGTCCCTCCTCGCTCCGTCTGTGGTTCTCCCCCGCCCGTATGCGGGCCGAGGGCACCACTCCCGACTACCGTTTCTCCCTCGCGAACGAGCGGACGTTCCTGGCCTGGATCCGCACCGCGCTGGCCCTGGTCGGCGGCGGACTGGCGGCGGACCAGTTCCTGACGGAGATGAGCAGCCCGGCCCGGACGACGATCGCGGCGGTGCTGGTGGCGGGCGGCGCGCTGTGCGCGGTGCGGGCGGTGAACCACTGGGTGCGGTGCGAGCGCGCGATGCGCCGGGGCGAGGATCTGCCGCCGTCGCGCTTCCCGGCGACGCTGGCCGTGGCCACGGTGCTGGCGGCGCTGGTGGTGCTGGGCGTGGTGGTGTTCGGCGGCCCGGTCCGGTGACGCGCGATCCCGCCGCCCAGCCCGAGCGCACCCGGATGGCGTGGCGCCGCACCACGCTGGCGTTCGCGGCCGTGGCGGTCCTCGGGGTGCGCTCCGCGCTGCACGGCCGGACGTCGGAGACGGCGTACGCGGCGGGGGCGCTGGTCGCGCTGAGCTGGGTGGCGTTCCTGGTGGTGGCGCAGCTGCGGATCCGGGCGCTGGCGCCGAGCCGGCCGCGGGAGGTGGCCCCGGCGGGGATGTGGGGGGCGGCCGGGTGTGTGGTGGGCGCGGCGGCGTGCGCCGTGGTCGTGCTGCGGTGAGCGGCGCGCCGGTGAATTCGCGTACCTCTCGAGCCGCTTCGCCGGCCGCCCCGGTAAGTTCGGGTCGTTGTGCCGTGTGTACGGGGAGGGGACATGCCGATGGCCGCGAACGGGCCGCTTGTCGTGGTGACGGGTGTCAGCGGGTCGGGGAAGAGGACCGTCGGGCAGGCGCTGGCCGAACGGCTCAACCTGCCCTTCACCGACGGCGACGGCTTCCATCCGCGTGACAACGTGGAGAAGCTGGCCGGCGGCACCCCGCTCACCGACGCGGACCGGGAGCCGTGGCTGGACGCGATCGCGCGCTGGCTGGCCGCGCGGACGGGCAGCGGGGGCATCGTGACCTGCTCGGCGCTGCGCCGCGGCTGGCGCGACCGGCTCGCGGCGGCGGTGCACGGGGTGGTGTTCCTGCAGCTGGACGCCTCGCCGGAGCTGGTCGCCGAGCGGCTGGCGGGGCGCAAGGACCACGTGATGCCCCGTGATCTGGTGCGCTCGCAGTTCGCGGAGCTGGAGCCGCTGCACCCGGACGAGAACGGCGCGGTGCTGCCCGCCGCCGGTCCGCCGCCGGGGATCGTGGACCTGGCGGTGGACGCGCTGCGCGCCCCGTACGTGATGGAGCTGACCTCGGGGGTGCACGCCTACGTCCAGCCGGACGGGGGCTGGTGCCTGAACAACGCGGGGTTCGTCAGCGACGGCCTCGCCACCCTGCTGATCGACACCGCCGCCACCGAGGCCCGCGCCCGTCAGCTGCGCGCGGCGGTGCTGGCCAGCGGGGCGCCGCTGCCGACGACCGTGGTCAACACCCACTACCACGGCGATCACACGTACGGGAACGGCGTGTTCGCGTCCGGCGCCTCGATCGTCGGCCACACCGAGTGCCGGGCGGAGATGCTGGCGACGGGCCGGCATCTGGACCTGCTGTGGCCGGACGTGGAGTACGGGGACGTCGAGATCACGCCGCCGAACATCACGTACCGCGAGCGGCTCACCGCGCATGTCGGCGGCAGCGAGGTCCAGCTGATCCACCCGGGTCCGGCGCACACCACCGGCGACACGATCGTCTGGCTGCCGCAGCAGCGCATCGTGTTCACCGGCGACCTGATCTTCCACGGCGGCACGCCGTTCGTGCCGATGGGCTCGCTGACGGGGTCGCTGCGGGCGCTGGAGACGCTGCGCTCGCTGGGCGCCCGCACGGTGGTCCCGGGCCACGGGCCGGTCACCGACCCGTCGGTGTACGACACGGTGGAGCGCTATCTGCGGTACGTCGCGGCGCTGGCGGAGACCTCGCGCGCCGCGGGACTGACGCCGCTGGAGGCGGCGCGGGGGGCGGATCCCGGCGAGTTCGCCGGGCTGCGGGAGAGCGTCCGGCTGGTCGCCAATCTGCACCGCGCGTACGCCGAGCTCGAGGGGCGGCCGCTCGGCGCGCCCCTCGACCCGTTCGCGGCGTTCGGCGACATGGCAGTGCTCAACGGCGGCGTGATGGTGCCCTGTCACGCCTGACGGGGCTCACCAGCGGGGCATGACCGGCAGCTCCCAGCCGGGGTCCGCCACCCGCATGGCGGCCACGTCGTCGCGGTCGCGCATCCGCCCGTCGTCGTCCAGCCACCGCTTGTGCAGCGTGGACAGCGCCTCGCGGTCCAGCTCGACGCCGAGTCCGGGGGCGTCGGAGACGGGCAGCGCGCCGGCCTCGAAGACGGGCGGAGCGACGACCACGTCGTCGGTCTGCCAGGGGTAGTGGGTGTCGCAGGCGTAGTCGAGGTTGGGCACCACGGACGCGACGTGGGTCATCGCGGCGAGGCTGATGCCGAGGTGGGTGTTGGAGTGCATGGACAGCCCGATGCCGAACGTCCGGCACAGGGCGGCGAGTTCGACGGTCCGGCGCAGCCCGCCCCAGTAGTGGTGGTCGGTGAGCAGCACCTGGATCGCGCCGCGTGCGACGGCCTCGGGGATCTCGGCGGCCGTCGTCACGCACATGTTGGTCGCCAGGGGCACCCCGCCGGCCTGCGCGGCGACGGCGGCCATCCGCCCGGTGCCGGTGGTGGGGTCCTCCAGGTACTCGAGGACGTCGTGCAGCTCGCGGGCCACCCGTACGGACGTCTCCACCGACCACCCCCCGTTGGGGTCCAGGCGCAGCGGCGTACCGGGGAAGGCGTCGGCGAGGGCGCGCACCGCCGCGATCTCCTCGTCGGGGTGGAAGACGCCGCCCTTCAGCTTGACCGAGCCAAAGCCGTAGCGGTCGCAAAACCGCCGCGCCTGGTCGACGATCCCGGCGGGGTCCAGGGCGGCGCCCCAGTCGTCGCGGGGGGCGGCGGGGTCGGGGTGGTGGTCCCAGCGGTAGAAGAGGTAGGCGCTGTAGTCGACGCGGTCGCGGACCCGGCCGCCCAGCAGGGCGTGCACGGGCAGCCCGGTGGCCCGGCCGAGGGCGTCGAGGCAGGCGACCTCGAACGCGGACAGGACGGAGAGCAGCAGCTTGTCGGCGCTGAGGGCGCCACGCAGCCCGCCGACGTCGGGCCCGAGCCGCTCGGGCGCGGGCGGTCCGCAGACCTCGGCGGCGAGGCGGAAGATCCCGTTCACGTCGGTGATCGAGTGGCCGGGGAGCGCGGCGGCCAGGGTGCGGGCGGGGGCGAGATAGGTGGCGTCGCCGTACGTCTCGCCCAGTCCCGTCGTACCGCCCTCGGTGACGAGCTCGACGATCAGACGGGGGGTGTACGGCTGGTGGACGCCGGTGACGTTGAGCAGCGGGGGGTCCGCGATCAGGATGGGGGTGAGCCGTACCTCGGCGATGCGGAGCTCAGCAGTATCCATACGTGAACTGTATTCACGTGACGGACCCGGACGCCAGATCCTCCGCCCCGCCCACTGGACTGCATACCGACTGGTCGGCATCATGGTCGGTGATCGACCCGGACGACTCCCGAGGGGAACCGCATGAGCGACGAGCACCCGCCAGGGCTGGCACCGCAGGCCCTGCGCCGGCATCTGGACGCCGCGCGCCCCGGACTGGCGCGGGGGCCGCTCTCCGCCACGCTGATCGAGGGCGGCAGGTCCAATCTGACGTACGTGGTGACCGACGGCACGACCCGCTGGGTGGTCCGCCGGCCGCCGCTCGGCCACGTGCTGGCCACCGCGCACGACATGGTGCGCGAGTTCCGGGTGATCAGCGCCCTGCACGAGACCTCGGTCCCGGTGCCGGAGGCGCTGCTGCTGTGCGAGGACCCGGAGGTCCTGGGGGCGCCGTTCTACGTGATGGAGCACGTCACGGGCACCTGTTTCCGTACCGCGGGGCAGCTCGGCGAGATCGGCCCCGAGCGCACCCGGGACGTGGTCGACGGCCTGGTCGACACGCTGGTGGAGCTGCACGCCGTGGACCCGGCGTCGGTGGGGCTGGCGGACTTCGGCCGGCCGGAGGGCTATCTGGAGCGTCAGCTGCGCCGCTGGAGCAAGCAGCTCGCGGCCTCCCGCAGTCGCGACCTGCCGGGGTTCGACGAGCTGCTGGACCGGCTGGCGAAGGGGCTGCCCGCCTCCCCCGCGCCGACGGTCGTACACGGCGACTACAAGCTGGACAACGTGCTGATCGGCGCCGACGACAGGATCGCGGCGGTGCTCGACTGGGAGATGTCCACCCTCGGCGATCCGCTCAGCGACCTCGGGCTGCTGGCCATGTACAGCGCCCGCGAGGCCGGTCCCGGGGCGGCGATCTCCAACACCGGGCAGGCGCCCGGGCATCCGGCGGTCGCCGACATGATCGAGCGCTACGCCGCGCGCTCCGGGCGGGACGTCTCCTCGATCGCCTGGTACTGCGCCTTCGCCTACTTCAAGCTCGCGGTGATCGCCGAGGGCATCCACTACCGCTTCACGCTCGGCCAGACCGTCGGCGCCGGCTTCGCCGGTATCGGCGCGATGGTCCCGCTGCTGATCGAGCGGGGCCTCACGACTCTCCAGGAAGGCTGACCGTCATGGATTTCGCATTCGACGCCCGGACCGAGGAGCTGCGCGAGGCCCTGCTCGCGTTCATGACGGAACGGGTGTACCCGGCCGAGGAGATCGCGCACGAGCAGCTCGCCGCCCAGGACAGCCCCTGGGTGCACCCGCCGATCGTGCACGAGCTGCGCGCGGAGGCACGGGAGCGGGGGCTGTGGAACTTCTTCCTCCCCGACGCGGAGTACGGGGCGGGGCTGACGAACCTGCAGTACGCGCCGCTGGCGGAGATCACCGGCCGCAGCCCGCATCTGGCGCCGCTGGCGCTGAACTGCAATGCGCCCGACACCGGCAACATGGAGGTGCTGTACCAGTTCGCCACGGACGAGCAGAAGAAGCGGTGGCTCGAGCCGCTGCTCGCCGGTGAGATCCACTCCGCGTTCGCGATGACGGAGCCGGCGGTGGCCTCCTCCGACGCGACGAACGTCGAGACGCGCATCCGCCGCGAGGGCGACGAGTACGTCATCAGCGGCCACAAGTGGTACATCTCCGGGGCGATGAACCCCGACTGCGCGATCTTCATCGTGATGGGCAAGACCGACCCGGACCACGAGGACATCCGCCGCCAGCAGTCGATGATCCTGGTCCCCCGCGACACCCCGGGGCTGATGGTGAAGCGGGCCATGACGGTGTACGGGTTCGAGGACCATCTGCACGGCGGGCACGCGGAGGTCTTCTTCGACGACGTGCGGGTGCCGGTGACGAACCTGATCGGCGAGGAGGGCGGCGGCTTCGCCATCGCGCAGGCACGGCTGGGGCCGGGGCGCATCCACCACTGCATGCGGCTGATCGGGATGGCGGAGAAGACGATCGAGCTGATGTGCCGCCGGGCGGTGTCCCGTACGGCCTTCGGCAAGGCGCTCGCCCAGCAGGGCGTGGTCCAGAACTGGATCGCCGACGCGCGGGTGCAGGTGGAGCAGCTGCGGCTGCTGGTCCTGAAGACGGCGTGGCTGATGGACACGGTCGGCAACCGGGGCGCGCACACGGAGATCCAGGCCATCAAGATCGCGGTGCCGCGCGCGGTGGTCGCGATCATCGACCGGGCGATCCAGCTGCACGGCGCGGCGGGCGTCAGCCAGGACACCCCGCTGACGGACCTGTACGCCTCGGCCCGCTCGCTGCAGCTCGCGGACGGACCCGACGAGGTCCACCAGCGGTCGCTGGCCCGGCGGGAGCTGAAGAAATACCTGTAGGACCCGGGTGCGGGTGCCGCGCTACGGCCGCAGCACCCGCATCAGCATCTCCGCGAAGTTCTCCGCGACCTGCTCCTTGGTCAGCGGGCCGTCCTTCTTGTACCAGCTGCTCAGATGGTGCACCGCGCCGAAGTGGTAGTCGACGACCAGCCCGGCCGGGGTCCCGGCGTCGAAGACGCCCGTCGCCTGGCCCTCCTCGATCAGCGCGCGGAAGCGGTCGTGGTAGCGGCGGCGGTCGGCGCGGACCTCCTTCTGCTTCTCGGGGCCGAGCAGATGCATGGAGCGGAAGAAGATCGACGCGTCGTCGGCGTTCTCGATGGTGGTGACGATGACGTCGGCCGCGGCCTGCCGCAGCCGCTGCTCCACCGGGGCGTCGAGGGCGGCGAAGTGGTCCAGGCGCTCCTGCTGGAGGCGCAGCAGCCGGGCGTAGATCTCGTGCAGCAGATCGTCCTTGGAGCCGAAGTAGTGGTAGAGGGCACCCTTGGTGACGCCCGCCGCCTCCACGATCTCCTGCACCGACGTACGGTCGAAGCCACGGTCGGCGAAGAGCCGGGTGGCCACGGCGAGCAGCCGTTCCGGGACCGTCATCGTGCTGTTGGACCCGCCTGCCGCTCTGGCCATGGCCACACCCTTCTCGTTCTCGTGTTCGTGCCGTCGTTACGTGCGGGAACGCAGTTCCCGCCGCAGGATCTTCCCCGTCGCCGTCTTCGGCAGCTCGGGCAGGATCTCCACCTCGCGCGGGTATTTATACGCGGCCAGCCGGTCCTTGCAGTACCCGGCCAGCTCAGCGGGTTCCACGGAGCTCCCGGGCCGCAGGGAGACGTACGCCTTCACGGTCTCCCCGCGGTAGGAGTCGGGCACCCCGACCACCGCCGCCTCACGCACCGCGCCATGCGTGTACAGGACATCCTCCACCTCCCGGGGCCAGACCTTGAAACCGGCCGCGTTGATCATGTCCTTCTTGCGGTCGACGACGTACAGCCAGCCGTCCTCGTCCATGAACCCGATGTCCCCGGTGCGCAGCTCACCGTCCGGCAGCCCCTCGGCCGTGGCCGCGGGCAGCCCCCAGTAGCCGGGGACGACCTGCGGGCCGCGGACGGCTATCTCGCCGGTCGTACGGAACGGCACCTCGGCGCCGTCCTCGTCCAGGATCCGTACGACGGACGCCGGGTCCGGCACGCCCACCGCGAGGGTCCCGGACTCGGGGTCGACGGGCGCCCGCCTGCCGGGCGGGACGGCGGCGCAGGGGGCGGCGCATTCGGTGAGGCCGTAGCCGTTGAGGATGTAGTGGCCGAAGCGCTGCTCGATGCCGTCGACGAGGGCCGGGGGCATGGGGGCGCCGCCGGTGGAGATGACGGCGAACGACGCGAAGTGTCCGGGGCTCACGTCCGGGTGGGCGCCCAGGGCCATGAACGCGGTGGCGGGGCCGACGGTGTAGGCGGGCCTGTGCTCGAGGAAGGCGTCCAGCACCACGCCGGACTCGAAGCGGTACGCCAGGGCCAGGGTGCCACCGCCGACGATGCTCGCGGCGAGCTGGCAGACCATGCCGGTGATGTGGAAGAGCGGCGCGAGGGCGAAGATCGTGGCGCCGTCGGGCAGTTCGTGGCCGGCGCGCTGGCGCTCCGCGTTGTGGCAGATGTTGCGGTGGGTGACCGTGGCGCCCTTGGGGCGGCCGCTGGTGCCGGAGGTGTAGCCGATCAGCGCGATGTCGTCCGGCGCGAACTCCCGGCCGGCCGGTGCCACCCCGCCCGCGCGGGCGACGGTGAGCAGGTCGGCGGCGTCCTCGGCCTGCGGCAGACGTTCGAAGTCCAACACACGCCGGTCGTCGCGGGTCTGCAGGTCCCGCTCGCAGGCGGTCAGCACGATCTGTACGGGCAGGTCGGCGGCCGTCTCCCGCAGGAAGCCGGCCCAGGCCCGGTCGGAGCAGACGACGGCCGTGACACCGGCGTCGGCGAGGATGTGGCCGACCTCGTACGCCTTGTACATCGGGTTCAGCGGGACGACGACCGCGCCCGCCTTCCAGGCGCCGAGCAGGGCGATCACGAAGTGCGGGGTGTTCTGCAGCATCAGGGCGAGCCGGTCGCCCTTCGCCAGCCCGCGCGCCGCGAGGTACGCGGCCACCGCGTCGGACAGCTCGTCCGCCTCGCGGTAGCCGATCCGGCCGTCGAAGTAGGCCAGCGCGGTGCGCTCCGGCACCCGGGCCACGGCGTCGCGGAAGGCGTGCGGGACGGAGACCGGCGGGTGCACCTCGGCCTTCTGCGCCTCGGTGAGCTGGCCCAGCCACGGCTTCGCGGCGTAGATGGAGCTGGTCATCGCGGTCCTGCCTCCTGGCTGTCGGTCTCATTCTCGAGGGCGCGCTGCAGCTTGTTCATGCCGCGTACCCAGCGCTCGGGTTCACCGGCGCGGGTGGCGTACATCCCGGCCACCTCCGGATGCGGGAGGATCAGGAAGCGGTCCTCGGCGATCCCGGCGAGCAGCGCGTCGGCGACGGCCTCCGGCTCGATGGCGCCGGGCCGCAGCACCAGGTCACCGGCCTTGCCGGTGGCGTCGAGCATGTCGGTGCGCACGCCCTGCGGGCAGATCGCGTGCACCTGGACGCCCCGGTGGCGGTACGTCAGCGACAGCCACTCGGCGAAGGCGTACGCCCCGTGCTTGGTGACGCTGTACGGGGCCGCGCCGATCATCGTCAGCAGCCCGGCCGCGGACACGGTGGAGACGAAGCGGCCGCTCCCGCGCTCCAGCCACTCCGGCAGCAGCGCACGGGCCGCCCGGACGTGCGCCATGACGTTCACGTCCCACGCCAGCTCCCACGCCTCGTCCGGCGCCTCGGGTCCGCCGCCGGTGCCGACGCCGGCGTTGGCGCAGTACACGTCGATCGTCCCGCCGAGCGCCTCCCGGGCGGCGGGGACGATGCCGGAGGCGTCACCCGGCACCGCGGTCGCGCCGATCTCACCGGCGACGGCCTTCGCCTTGTCCGGGTCCAGGTCGTTGACCACGACCCTGGCGCCCTCGGCGGCGAATCTGCGGGCCAGGGCGGCCCCGATACCGCCGCCGGCCCCGGTGACCACGACTGCTGCGTCCCGCATGCTGTGTCCTCCCGGATCGATGCGGGCAGACTAACCGGTCGGTATGTGATCCGGAAGGGGCGCGCCGCACGCTGTCCGTCCGCACAACGGCGACGGCGCCACTGGTCTGGTCCCATGACACCCCCGCACGCGCATTCCGCCCGGCGGGCGCGGGCACTACGTTCCTCGGTCATGAGCCTTTCGCGCAGATCCCTGCTGGCAGCGGGCGCCGTCACCGCCGCCGCGTCCGCGTCCCTCACCACCCCCGCCGCCGCCTCGTCCGGTGCCCACGGCAGGCGCGTACAGACCGGCTTCTCCCGGCTGGCCGCCGACGGCTACGCCCTGCTCGCCGGGCAGAAGGTGGGCGTCGTCACCAACCCGACGGGCATCACCGACGACGTGGAGCACATCGTCGACGTGATGCACGCCGACGCACGTATCGAGCTGACGGCCGTCTTCGGTCCGGAGCACGGCTTCCGCGGCACCGCGCAGGCGGGCGGCTCCGAGGGGTTCTACACCGACCCGGCGACCGGACTGCCGGTGTACGACACGTACTTGAGCAGCGGTCAGGCGCTGGCGGACATCTTCGTCCGGTCCGGCGTCGACACGATCGTGTTTGACATCCAGGACGCGGGCGCGCGCTTCTACACGTACATCTGGACCCTCTACGACTGCATGGCCGCCGCGGCCCTGGCCGGCAAGAGCTTCGTCGTCCTGGACCGGCCGAACCCGGCGTCGGGCCGCGCCGCCAACGGCCCCGTCATGCATCCGGAGTTCGCCACGTTCGTGGGCCGCAAGGCGATCAGCCAGCAGCACGGGATGACCGTGGCGGAGCTCGCGGGGCTGTACAACGCGGAGTTCGTGCCGGCGGACGCGGGGCGGCAGGTGGAGCTGACCGTGGTGCCGATGAAAGGCTGGAAGCGCACCCAGTTCTTCGACTCCACCGGTCTGCCCTGGGTGCTGCCGAGCCCCAACATGCCGACGCCGGACACGGCGCTCGTCTACTCGGGCACCTGTCTGTTCGAGGGTACGAACCTCTCCGAGGGCCGGGGGACGACGCGGCCGTTCGAGCTGCTCGGCGCGGAGGGCCTGGGCCGGGAGTGGGCGGCGGCGGTGCAGGAGCTCGGGCTGCCGGGGGTGCGGCTGCGGGAGGCGTACTTCTCGCCGACGTTCTCCAAGTTCCAGGGCAAGACCTGCGGTGGCGTACAGCTGCACGTGTCCGACGCGGCGGCGTTCGACCCGGTGCGGACCGGCATCGCGCTGCTGGTGACCGCCAAGCAGGCGTGGAGCGGGTTCGCCTGGCGCTCGGACAACTGGATCGACAAGCTCACCGGCTCCACCCAGGTCCGCACGATGATCGACGCCGGGGCGTCGACGGACGAGGTCGTGGCGGGCTGGCAGGAGGAGCTGGCGGCGTTCCGGGCGGTGCGCGAGCAGCACCTGCTGTACTGACACGCGCCATGAGGGTGATCCGGCCTCTTCCGTGCGGGGGGCCGGATTTGCCACGCTGGCCGGTGTGGCTGAGATGAGCGTGTCACCGTACTGGGAGCTGACCTTCGACGCCGAGGGCGACGTGAACCCGGCCCAGCGGCGCCGTCTGACGGAGCAGGCCGCCGGGCGGGGGATCACGGATCTGGTGGTCTTCGCGCACGGCTGGAACAACGACCGGTCCATCGCCTCGCGGATGTACAGCCGGTTCTTCGCGCCGTTCCCCGGGCTGGTGGGGGACGGGGTACGGCTGGGCTTCGCCGGGGTGGTGTGGCCGTCGATGCGGTTCACGGACGAGCCGGTCCCCGACTTCGAGCCGTCCGTCGCCGCCGGTCAGCCGCCGCCGTGGTTCGGCCCGGTGACCCAGCGGGTCGTCGGGGCGCAGTTCCCCGGGCGCGACCGGGCGGTGGAGCGGATCGGCGAGCTGCTGGCGGAGCGGCCGGACGACGCGGAGCATCCGGCGGAGTTCCTGCGGCTCGTACGGCATCTGATCACCCCGGCGCCCGGCAGTGCGGCGGCGGCCTTCGGCGCGGACACCGACGACGAGCGGGCGGCGGACGTCCCGCTGATGCTGGAGCAGGATCCCCGGACGCTGTTCGAGGAGTTCGCGGAGGTCCAGGACCCCCCGGGACTCCTGTGGGACGGAGGGAAGGAGATCCTCCGGCAGGCCACGTACTACGCGATGAAGCGGCGCGCCGGGGTGGTCGGCGAGCGGGGGCTGGGGCCCGCGCTGGGGCGGCTGGCGAAGGAGGCGCCGCGCACCCGGGTGCATCTGGTCGGCCACAGCTTCGGCGCCCGGCTGGTGTCCTTCGCCGTGAAGGGGCTGCCGGCGGGGGTCACGGCGGTCGGATCCGTGACGCTGCTGCAGGGGGCGTTCTCCCACTACGCGTTCAGTGACAGGCTGCCGCACGACAAGGACCGCGGCGGCGCGCTGCGCGGTGTGCAGCGCAGGGTGCGGGGGCCGGTGGTCGCCTCGTACTCCTCGCACGACGGCGCGCTGCGCACCTTCTACCCCCTGGCGTCCCGGATGGCCCGCGACTCCGCGGGGCTGCTGCCCGGCGGCGAACGCTGGGTCGCCCTGGGGTACGACGGCTTCCGGGCCGTCCCGGGGGGCCGCCGGCTGACGCTGGCGGACGCGCTGGACGGCGCCTTCCCGGCGAAGGGCTGCGTAAGCGTCGACTCGTCCGCGGTGGTGTGCCACGGCGGCGGGGCGACGGGCGCGCACAACGACGTCTGCCACCCCGAACTCGCCCGGCTGGTACTGCGGGCGGGTCGCGTCGGGGCCTGAGGGGGCGTACGGGAGCGGGCGCCGGAGCGCGGGCGGCCGGCCCGCGCAGGCGGTCTGGTCGCTACCGGAGGGTAGTGACAGGATGCGGCGTGAAGGCCGCACGGTCCGACGGGGAGAGGACACACACGATGGCCCAGCTGCACGATCTCACCGCACTGGAGCAGGCAGAGGAGATCCGGACCGGCCGGGTCTCGCCCGTCGAGCTCACCGAGCACTATCTGGAGCGGATCGACCGGCTCAACGACACGCTCGGCGCGTTCGTGACGCTCACTCCGGAGATCGCCCGCAAGCAGGCCGCCGACGCCGAGAGCGAGGCCCTGGCCGCCCGCCGCGAGGAGCGCTGGCTGTCGCCGCTGCACGGGGTGCCCGTGCCCATCAAGGACCTCACCTTCGTCGCGGGCGTGCGCTGCACGCTGGGTTCGGTGCCGTACGGGGAACACGTGCCCGACACCGACGACCACGTCGTCACCCGGCTGCGCCAGGCCGGCACGGTGATGCTGGGCAAGACCAACACCCCGGAGTTCGGGCTGCCCTGCTACACGGAGAGCCTGCTGGCGCCCCCGGCCCGCACGCCCTGGGACCTGGACCGCTCGGCCGGCGGGTCCAGCGGCGGCGCGGCGGCGGCCGTCGCGGCGGGGCTGGCGCCGGTGGCCCAGGGCAGCGACGGCGGCGGCTCGATCCGGATACCGGCCGCCGCGTGCGGACTCTTCGGCATCAAGCCGAGCCGGGGTCTGGTCGGCGGCGGCCCCGTGCAGCACGACGTGAGCGGGCTGAGCACCAACGGCCCGCTGGCCCGTACGGTGGCCGACGCGGCGGCCCTGCTGGACATCATGTCGGGCCCCGGCACGGGCGACCCGTTCGGGGCGTGGGGGCTGCCGCCCGGCTCGTATCTCTCGGACTACGTGGGCGCCGACCCGGGCCGGATGCGGATCCTGAGCCTCACCGACACGCCGGTGCCGGGCGCCGAGGTACATCCGGACTGCCGGGCGGCGGCGGAGTTCACCACCGGGCTGCTGCGGGACCTGGGCCACGAGGTGGACGAGGTGGCGCTGCCCCAGGACGGCTCGCTGCTCAAGGCGTTCACCCAGGTGTGGGCGGTGATGGCCACCGTCTGGCCGGTGCCGCCGGAGCAGGAGGAGCAGCTGATGCCGCTCACCCGCCATCTGCGCAGCCTGGGCCGCAAGGTGAGCGGGCTGGAGTTCGCGACGGGCCTGTACGCGTTCCGGGCGCTGGGCGAGATGCTGGGGTCGTCGCTGCTGACGCCGGACACGGGCTACGACATGATCCTCACTCCGACGCTGGCGCAGCCGCCGGCGCTGGTGGGCGGGCTGCGTTCGGACGGCGACCCGGCGGCGGAGTTCGCGGCGATGTCGCGGTTCACGCCGTTCACGGCGATGTACAACGCGACGGGTCAGCCGGCGGTGAGCCTGCCCCTGTGCTGGACGACGGAGGAGCTGCCGATCGGGATCATGCTGGCCGGCCGGTACGGGGCGGACGCCGAGCTGATCGCCCTGTCCGCGCAGCTGGAGGAGGCCTGCCCGTGGGCGGACCGGACGCCCGCGATGTGGTGACGCCCCGCGGTGAGCCGCCATTGACAGGGATCCGCGCCACCGAGCATGCTAAGCAGTCGCTTAGTTCAGCGTTCGGGCAGCGTCAGGGCGCCCGCGAAAGCCACTGGGAGGCGTACGGACATGGCAGAGCCCCGGATCTTCACGTCGGCGGACGAACTGAAGGCCGCGGTCGGCGAGCAGCTCGGTCACACCGACTGGCTGGAGATCGACCAGCGGCGGATCGACCTGTTCGCGGAGGCGACCGGCGACCACCAGTGGATCCACGTCGACCCGGAGAAGGCGGCGGCCGGCCCGTTCGGCACGACGATCGCGCACGGCTATCTGACGCTGTCCCTGCTGCCCCTGTTCGGGCCGCAGCTGATGTCCGTCGAGGGCGTCAGGATGGGCGTCAACTACGGCACCAACAAGGTCCGCTTCCCGGCCCCGGTGCCGGTGGGCTCGCGGCTGCGCGCGACGGCGCGGATCTCCGAGGTCACGGACGTGCCGGGCGGGGTGCAGATCGCGGTGGCGTACACCGTCGAGCGCGAGGGCGGCGAGAAGCCGGTGTGCGCGGCCGAGTCGGTGTCGCGGTTCTACTTCTGAGCGTTACGCGCGCCCCGGCGCCGTCACCATCCGCCCGACGAGATCGGCGTACAGCAGGCCGAGCTCGTCGGGCGTCCTGCTGCCCGCGGCGCTGAACCAGCGCGCCACGTCCACGCAGAGCGACAGCACCGCCAGCGCCGTGCCCGGGATGTCGTCGACGGCGAAGTCGCCGGCCCGTACGCCGTCCTCGATGATCCCCCGCAGCAGCGAGTCGATGTCCCGGCGCAGGGTGACGATCTCGGCGTAGTGCTCCTCGCCCAGCGCCTGCAGCTCGTACTGCACGACCCGCGCGGTGGTGTGCCGCTCGGCGTGCCAGCGGGAGAAGTCGCGCACCGCCCGGTCCAGCCGCTCGCGCGGGGTGCCGTCGGACCCGGCGGCACCGGCGATGATGCCGCGGGCGCGTTCGTGGCCGACCTTGCTGATCCGGAAGAGCAGCTCTTCCTTGGTCTTGAAGTGGATGTACAGCGCGGCGGGGCTCATCCCGGCCCGCCCGGCGATGTCCCGGGTGGTGGTGGCGTGGTAGCCGCGCTCGGCGAAGGCCTCCACACCGGCGGAGAGCAGCCGCCGGGCGGCCTCCGGTTCGACACCGTCCCAGGCCGATGGGCCGGGTTCCGTGTGTGCCTGCTGCATAGCGCACCCCGCTCGGTCGTTGTGTGGCGGGATCACCTTACCCCGAACCTGAGCAAGCGCTTAGCGATCAGAAGGCACTGACCCCGGTCAGGGCGCGGCCGATCAGCAGCTTGTGGATCTGGCTCGTGCCCTCGTACAGCGTCATCACCCGGGCGTCGCGCAGCAGCTTGCCCACCGGGTACTCGTCGATGTAGCCGTAGCCGCCGAAGACCTGCAGCGCGGCGTTGGCGCACCGGACGGCCGCCTCGCTCGCGTACAGCTTCGCCACCGAGCTCTCCGTGGCGAACGGCAGCCCGCGGTCGATGTGGTCGGCGACCCGCCAGGTCAGCAGCCGGGCCGCGTCGACGTCCACCGCCATGTCGGAGATCAGCTCCTGGACCAGCTGATGGCGGGCGATGGGGCCGCCGAACTGCTCCCGCTCCCCCGCGTACGCGACCGCCGCGTCCAGCGCCGCCTGCGCGATGCCCACACACCCGGCGGCGACCGACATCCGCCCCTTGGCCAGCGCGGACATGGCGACCGAGAAGCCCTTCCCCTCCGGCGCCACCATCGCCGACGCCGGCACCCGCACCCCCTCCAGCACCAGCTCCGCCGTGGCCTGGCCGCGCAGGCCGAGCTTGCCGTGCACCTCGCGGCGGGTGAGACCGGGCGCGTCGGCGGGGACCAGGAAGGCGCTGACGCCCTTGTGGCCGGGGGTGTCGTTCGTACGGGCGAAGAGCAGGACGACGTCCGCCCAGGTGCCGTTCGTGATGAACATCTTGGCGCCGTCGATGACCCAGTCGCCGCCATCGCGGACCGCGCGGGTGGTGAGGTTCGCGGCGTCCGAGCCGGTGCCGGGCTCGGTGAGGCCGAAGCAGCCGACGGCCTCGCCGGACGTCAGCCGCGGCAGCCAGTGGCGCTTCTGATCCTCGCTGCCCCAGGCGGCGATCGACTTGGCGACCAGCCCGAGGGAGACCGAGACGATGCCGCGCACCGACGAGTCGCCCCGGCCCAGCTCCTCGGTGACCAGGACGTACGTCAGATGGTCGCCGGCCGAGCCGCCGTACTCCTCGGGGACCGTCAGGCCCAGGAAGCCGGTCTCGCCGAGCTTGCGGACGATGCCGCGGTCGACGGCCTCCGCCCGGTCCCATTCCGTGGCGTACGGGGCGACCTCGCGCTCCACGAAGTCCCTGGCCAGCCGGCGGGCGGCGGACTGCTCCGGGGAGAGTTCGAGATCCATGGGACGGGCCCCTTCGCGGACGTACCGGCTCCTTGCGGAGGGCCGATAAATTAGCAGTGCTAGTTTCCTGGTGGCGGCCTCTACTATGAGCCGCATGGCCCGCCCCCGCAAGCCCCTGCTGAGCCGTGAGCGCATCGTCACGGCGGCGCTGACGCTCGTCGACGCCGACGGGCTCGCGGCGGTCTCGACCCGGCGGCTCGCGGCCGAACTCGGGGTGAGCGGGCCCTCCCTGTACAACCACTTCACGACGAAGGACGAGATCCTCGGCGCGGTCGCCGACCTCGTGGTCTCCGAGGTCGACCTGTCGATGTTCGAGGACGGCAGCGACTGGCCCGACGCGCTGCTGGCCTGGGCCC
Organism: Streptomyces smaragdinus; assembly: GCF_009604385.1. GTDB lineage: Bacteria > Actinomycetota > Actinomycetes > Streptomycetales > Streptomycetaceae > Streptomyces > Streptomyces smaragdinus. The sequence goes on along the minus strand of NZ_WEGJ01000011.1, from coordinate 102,624 downwards.
GCTCGTACCGGGCGGCGCTGCGGGCGCATCCGAAGCTGGTGCCGTACCTGGCGCAGGGGCCTGGGCGGCGGCCGGCCGGGCTGCGGATGGCCGACGCGGTGTTCGGCGGCATGGTGACGGCCGGCTGGCCGCCCGCGCAGGCCACGCACATCGGGGCGCTCATGCGGTACTTCGTCACCGGCTCGGCGCTGGGGTCCTTCGCGGGGGGTTTCGTCGCCGATCCGGAGGCCTACGATCCGGCGGACTATCCCCATCTGGGGCAGGCACATCTGCTGGCGGTCCGTCAGCGCGAGGTGGACGAAGGCGCGTTCGAGACGGGATTGCGGGCACTGGTGGCGGGATTGGTCCTGCGGTTCCGGGAGTCGCACCCCTAAGATCACGCCATGACAGACCTGGTACGGGTGATCTACCGGAAGTTCGACGGCAGTCTGCACTGGAATCTCACCATGCGCCGGCTCGGTGAGGACCGCCACGGGGTGTGGCTGGGGGCGCCGGCCTTCACGCCCCTGTCGAAGGGGCATCAGCCGATCGATCCGCTGCCGCACGCGTACGTGTGTCTGGTTCCGGCCGATCCGGAGGCGTGGTGGGCGGCGACCTTCAACGCGGAACCCAGGTCGACGGAGATCTATGTCGACGTGACGACGCCGATGCGGTGGAACTCGGCGGCCGAGGCGACCTGTGTGGACCTCGACCTCGACGTCGTGCGCAAGCGGGGCGAGACCGAGGCAAGGCTGCTGGACGAGGACGAGTTCGCCGAGCACGGGAAGCTCTTCGGCTATCCGCCGGACGTCGTCGCACGGGCGTCCGGCGCGGCGCGGTGGCTGATGACGGCGGTGGCCGCGGGGACGGAGCCGTTCGGTACGGCGTATCTGCCGTGGCTGGCGATGGTGGCCTGAGGCGCGCTCAGGACGGGCGGGCGGCCAGGCCGTCGAGGGCGGTGAGCAGCGCGGGCAGCTTCTCGCCGCGGGTCACCGGGATGACCTCGCCGGGGGCGTCGTCGAGGAGGACGAAGGCCAGGTCGTCGGTGCGGGCGACCAGGGACCAGCCGGGACCGTCGGCGCGCAGCGTGCGGGCGTCGTCGGTGGCGAAGGTGGAGCGGATACGGCCGGGGGGCGGGGGGTTGTCGACGTAGTCGCGGAGGTCTGCCAGGACGCGCCGGACCCCAGGGTCTTCCGCGTCCTTCTCCGCGTCTTTTTCGTCGCCCTCCTCGACCGCCGTCATCCGGTCCCTCCAGTCCCGCCAGTGCAGCGCGATCTCGTCCGCCCCCAGCCGGCGCTGCGCCGGGCCCCACTCCCCCGTGTCCGGCGGGGTGAGCGGCGGGCGGTCGGCGTCGGTGGGGTCGTGCGGGTCGGGGATGCCGGGCGCCGCGACGGCCAGGGCGAGGGGCCAGCCGGGGATGGTGTCGATGATGTCGCGGTCGGCGGGGCTGAGCTCGTGCTCCATGCCGACGTCCCAGGTGGCGAGGGCCACGGCGACCAGGGAGGCGTCGTCCACGACGACCGTCCAGCGGGCGCCGGTCCCGTCCTGGCCGAAGATCAGCCCGTATCCGGCCGGATGCGGCAGCAGACCGAGCGCCGCGCACACCGCGGGGTAGTCGTCGCCGAGGACCGCGGGGAACTTCGGCGGCGTCAGCAGCGCCGCGGTGAGCACGAAGAACTCGTCTTCGTCGGCTGCTCCGGCCACGTCGGATTCCCCTCGGATGTGTTGTCGGTCGGCGCAGATTAACCGGCGGGTAACCCCGCCGTCGAGGGGCTTCGCGCCGTGATTTCCTCTATGGATCGGTAGGGGCTGCCGCTTACGATGCGTCCCATGGGGATAGCCAACTCTCATTTCGTCTGTCTGCCCTGCCGGTTGTCCGTGAAGAGGGGCCACGGCGCCGGCGGCGTCTGCTCCCGGTGCGGCGGGGAACTGATCGACGCCGGGTCGGGGCTGGCCGCGCCGAAGCGCCGGGACGAGCGGGGGTGGCGGGCGCTGGCGGCCGTGCTGAACGCCGGGCTCGACTTCCGGCCCGAGTGCTGCTGCGGTTACGCCGGCCACCGGCCCCGCACCCCGCGCGAGGTCCGCGAGGGGCTGGCCCTCGCCGGGCGCACCGGGATGTCCCCGGCGCGGGCGCTGGCGGTGTCCGACCCCGCCGCGCACACCGACCGCCGGCGCCGGCCGGGCCGCGGGGCGTGGGAGCGTTGAGCGCCCCGGTGGAGAATCCGCTGGCCCGGCTCACCCTCCCGGAGCTGCGGCGCCGCACCAGCATGAAGTGGCGGGCGTACGACCCGGACGTGCTGCCCCTGTGGGTCGCCGAGATGGACGTACCTCTGGCGGAGCCCGTCGCCGAGGCGCTGCACACGGCGGTCGACCTGGGCGACACCGGGTATCCGGCGGGGCAGGAGTACGCCGAGGCGCTGGCCTGGTTCGCCAAGGAGCGGTGGGCGTGGGAGCCGGCCCCGGAGCGGACGGCGATCGTGCCGGACGTGATGCTGGGCGTCGTCGAGATGCTGAAGCTGGTGACCGCGCCCGGTGACACCGTGGTGGTGAACTCCCCGGTGTATCCGCCGTTCTACGCCTTCGTGGAGCACATGGACCGGCGGATCGCCGAGGCCCCGCTGGGGGCGGACCGCCGGATCGACTTCACGGCGCTCGCGGAGGCCTTCCGCGCCGGCGCGCGCGCCTATCTCCTCTGCAACCCGCACAACCCCACCGGGACCGTGCACACCGCCGCCGAGCTCGCGGAGGTCGCGCGGCTGGCGGAGGAGTACGGGGTACGGGTCGTGGCGGACGAGATCCACGCCCCGCTGGTGCCGGACGGCGCCGTGTTCACGCCCAATCTGTCGGTGCCGGGCGCCGAGCGGGGCCTGTCGCTGCTGTCGGCGTCCAAGGCGTGGAACCTCGCCGGGCTGAAGGCGGCGCTCGCCGTCGCCGGGCCGGGGTCGGCGGACGAGCTGGCCGCGATGCCGGAGGAGGTCGGGCACGGCCCGAGCCATCTGGGCGTCATGGCGCACACGGCGGCGCTGCGGCACGGCGGGCCGTGGCTGGACGCGCTGCTCGCGGGGCTGGCGCACAACCGTGAGCTGCTGTCCGTACTGCTCGCCGAGCATCTTCCGGCGGTCCGTTACCGGCCGCCGGAGGGCACGTATCTGGCGTGGCTGGACTGCCGGGAGCTGGGGCTGGGCGACGATCCCGCCGCCGTGTTCCTGGAGCGGGGGCGGGTCGCGCTGTCCGGCGGGCTGCCGTTCGGCTCCGGCGGGGCGGGGCACGTACGGCTGAATCTGGCCGCCTCCCCGGAGGTGCTTCGGGAGGCGGTACGGCGGATGGCAACTTCCCTCTAGAACCCTTAGAAGACGACCAGGGACCGGCCGCCCCGGCCCGCCTGCATCTGCTCGAACGCCGCCGGGATGCCGTCCAGACCGATCCGGTCGGTGACCAGCGCGCCGAGGTCGAAGCGGCCGGCGCGGACGTGTTCGGCGATGACGGGGATGTCCGCGGCCGGGTCGCTGTTGCCGTACACGCAGCCGGAGAGCGTGCGGCCGAAGTAGAAGATCTCCAGCGCGGAGAAGGCGACCTGCTGGTCCTGGCCGCCGATGCCGACGACCGTGGTGCGGCCGCCGCGCCGGGTCGAGGACCAGGCGGAGCGGATGGCGTCGGCGCGGCCCACGCACTCGACGGCGACGTCCGTGCCGATGCCGCCGGTGAGCCCGCGGATCCGCTTGGCGGTGTCGGGGCCGGCGAGGAGGAAGTCCGTCGCGCCCGCGGCCCGGGCCAGCTCCTCCTTCGCCGGGGAGACGTCCACGGCGACGATCGGGCCGGCGCCCGCGATCCGTGCGGCCTGGAGGACGGCGAGGCCCACGCCGCCGACGCCGAAGACGGCGACGGACTCGCCGGGGCGCACCCGGGCGGCGTTGTGCACGGCGCCCCAGCCGGTGAGGACGGCGCACCCGAGGAGGGCGCCGTCGGTGAGGGCGATGCCGGCGGGCAGCGGGAGCGCGGCGTGCGCGGGGACGACGGTCTCCTCGGCGAAGGCGGCGGTACCCAGGCCGGGGTAGAGGTCGGTGCCGTTACGGCGGGCGTACGGGGCGTTCGCGGCGGCGCCCGCGTTCGCGCAGAGCCACACCTCGCCGAGGCCGCAGAAGTGGCAGGCGCCGCAGGACGGCGCCCAGTTGAGGACCACCTCGTCGCCGGGCGCGACGGTGGTGACGTCGGGGCCGACGGCGGTGACCGTGCCGGCGCCCTCGTGGCCGAGGACGGCGGGGACGGGCTGCTTGAGGGTGCCGTTGGAGAGGGACAGGTCGGAGTGGCAGACGCCGGCGGCGGCGAGCCGGACGCGGATCCGCCCGGGGCCGGGGGCCGGCAGGTCGATGTCGGTGAGCTCCAGCGGGGAGCCCACGGCGGGCAGGACGGCGGCGCGGACCATCAGGGGGTGCTCGCTTTCGGGGCGTGGTCGGGGGAGGTCAGAACTGGAGCGACTTCGTCTGCAGATACTCCGCCAGCCCGTGCCTGCCCAGCTCCCGGCCGACGCCGGACTGCTTGTACCCGCCGAACGGCGCGAGGGGGTTGAAGCGCCCGCCGTTGATGTCGACCTGCCCCGTCTCCAGCTTGCGTGCGAAGGCCTCCGCCTCGGCCGGCTCGGCGGCCCAGACGGCGCCCGCGAGGCCGTAGACCGTGCCGTTGGCGATGCGCAGGGCGTCGGCCTCGTCCTCGTAGCGCAGGAGGGAGAGCACCGGGCCGAAAATCTCCTCCTGGGCGATCGTCATGTCCGGGGTGACGTCGGCGAAAACGGTCGGCTGGACGTAGTAGCCCGTTTCCGCGTACGAAGGTGCGTCCGCCCCGCCGGCGACCAATCGCGCTCCCTCCCGCACGCCCTGTTCGATATAGCCGCGGACACGCTCGCGCTGCCGGGCGTTGACCAACGGGCCCATCCGGTCGGCGGAGGCGTACTTGGCGGCGGCGGTCGCGGCGAGGGCGACAGCCTCGTCGTACTGGTCGGTGTGCACCAGCATCCGGGTCCAGGCGCTGCACGTCTGGCCGGAGTTGGACATCACGTTGCCCACGCCGACGTTGATGGCCTTCGCCAGATCGGCGCTCGGGAGGATGACGTTCGCGGACTTGCCGCCGAGTTCGAGGGCGACGCGCTTGACGGCGGCGCCGGCCGCGGCGCCGACCTGCCGGCCGACGGCGGTGGAGCCGGTGAACGACAGCAGATCGACGCCGGGGTGCTCGACGAGGGCCTGGCCGGCGACCGGTCCGAGGCCGGTGACCAGGTTGAACACGCCGTCGGGGAGGCCGGCCGCCGCGACGCACTCGGCGAACAGCTGGGCGACGAGGGGGGTGTCCTCGGCGGGCTTGAGGACGACGGTGCAGCCGGCGGCGAGCGCGGGCACGACCTTCGCGGTGATCTGGTGGAGGGGGTAGTTCCAGGGGGTGATCGCGCCGACGACGCCGACCGGCTCGTGCAGGACGGTGGAGTTGCCGATCGTCTCCTCGAAGGGGTACGAGGCGGCTAGCTCGGCGAAGGTGCCGGTGACCGCGACCGGCAGCCCGGCGTGCACCTTCTGCGCGAACACCGGCGGCGCCCCGAGCTCGGCGGTGACCGTCTCGGCGATCTCCTCGGCGCGGTCGGCGAGCCGGTCGCGCAGGGCGGCGAGGAGGGCGGAGCGCTCGGCGGGCGGGGTGGCGGCCCAGCCGGGGAAGGCGGCGCGGGCGGCGCGTACGGCGGTGTCGACGTCCGTCGCGTCGCCGGCCGGGACGGTGCCGATGACCTGTTCGTCCACGGGGTTCACGACCTCGATGGAGCCGCTGCCGGCGGCCTCCCGCCAGGCTCCCGCGATGAACAGGGCGTCATGGGCCTTCATGTCACGTCCTCCCGATCGGACTGCTGCCGTGCGCCACCCAAACTAGCGCTGATAGTTTTACGCGGACAGCCCTCCGCCCCGTGCCGTGGGTCACGCGGGCCCGATCTGCACGGGGAAGCCGTTGAGCACCGCGGTGCCGGACAGGGGATCCAGTCGCGAGCCGTCCAGCAGCTGGTTGACGTTCGCGCCGGGGGCGGCCGCCGCGACGGACAGCCGGGTGCCGGGGCGGTCGTGGCCCCAGCCGTGCGGGAGGCTGACGACGCCGGGGCGCAGGGCGTCGGCGAGCTCGACCTCGGCGGTGATCTCGCCGCCGTCGCCCTTGACGCGGGCGGTGGCGCCGTCGGTGAGGCCGAGGCGGTGGGCGTCGTCGGGGTGGACCTGGAGGGTGCAGCGGTTGCTGCCGCCGGTGAGGGCGGGGACGTTGTGCAGCCAGCTGTTGTTGGAGCGTGTCTGACGGCGGCCGATCAGCACCAGGTCGTCCGGCCGCCGGTCCAGGGCGGCGCGCAGCCGGGGGAGGTCGGCGGCGATCGGTTCGGGGCACAGCTCGATGCGGCCGGAGGGCGTCCGCAGCACCTCCGGCAGACGCGGGCGCAGGGGGCCCAGGTCGATGCCGTGGGGGTGGTCGAGGAGGCGGGCGAGGGTGAGGCCGTCGGGGTCGGCGCCGAAGCGGTCGCCGTAGGGGCCGAGGCGCAGCATCAGGTCGAGCCGCCGTTCGGGACCCGTGTCGCCGGTGAGCCCGGCCGCGAGCTCGGCGGGGTCTTGGCCCTGCAGCGGGGAGTGCGCGGCGGTGACGGCGCGGCGGAGGGTCGCGTCGATCACCTGGGCGTCGACGGCCGCGGGGTCGGTGTCGTACGGGAATCCGCCGGCGATCGCGGTGAGGCGGGCGAGGATCTCGCACTCGTCCGGGGTGCCGTCGGGGAGGGGGACGGCGGGGCGGCTGTAGCGGACGTTGTTGCGGACGGAGAGGGCGCCGAAGAGGAAGTCGAAGTGGGCGCCGTGCGCGGGCCGGGGCGGCGGCAGGATGACGTCCGCGTGCCGGGTGGTCTCGTTCAGATACGGGTCGACGCTCACCATGAACTCGCACTCCGCCAGCGCGCGTTCCAATCGCCGTCCGTCCGGCGCGGAGAGCACCGGGTTGGTGCCGACGGTGAGCACGGCGCGCAACCGCCCCTCCCCCGGGGTGTCCAGCTCCTCCGCCAGCGCGGCGAGGGGGAACTCCGCCATCACCTCCGGGTGGCCGGAGACCCGGCTCGTCCAGCGGCCGGTGCGGAAGCCCCTCCCGGGGCCCGGCGGGCGGACGGTCGCGGTGGCGGCGAGGGGGAACATCGCGCCGCCCGGGCGGTCGAGGTTGCCGGTGAGGATGTTCAGGACGTCGACCGCCCAGCTGGTGAGCGTGCCGAACTCGACGGCCGTCGTGCCGAGGCGGCCGTAGACGGCGGCGGTCGGGGCGGCGGCCAGTTCGCGGGCGAGTTCGCGTACGACGTCCGCGTCGACGTCGCAGTACGGGGCGACGGCCTCCGGCGTGAAGGGGGCGATCAGTTCACCGAGCTCCGCCACGCCGTCGGCGTGCTCGACGGGGGTGGTCAGGCCCTCCGCGTACAGGGTCTGCGCCACGGCGAGCAGCAGGGCGGCGTCCGTGCCGGGACGGGGAGCGATGTGGCGGTCGGCGACGCGGGCGGTGCGGGTGCGGGCGGGGTCGACGACGACGAGGCGACCGCCGCGGGCGCGCAGGGCCTTCAGCCTGCCGGGGAAGTCGGCGGCGGTGGCGAGGGAGCCGTTGGAGACCAGGGGGTTGGCGCCGATCAGCAGCAGGTGGTCGGTGCGGTCCAGGTCCGGGACGGGGAACGCGAGCGGATCGCCGTACAGATGGCCGCAGGCGACCTGTTTGGGCATCTGGTCGACGGTGCTGGCGGAGTAGACCTGCCGGTCCTCGAGCGCGCGGACGATCAGCGCCGGATAGAGGGCGCCGGCCATGGTGTGGACGTTGGGGTTGCCGAGCACGACGGCGACCCCGGTGCGGCCGAGCCGCTTCGCGACCTCCCGGAACGCCTCGTCCCAGGTGGCTTCGCGCAGCTCCCCGTCGCGCCGGACGAGCGGGGCGGTCAGCCGGTCGGGGTCGCCGTCCAGCTCGCCGAAGGACGCTCCCTTGGGGCAGATGAACCCGGCGCTGAACACGTCGTCGCGGTCGCCGCGGGCGCCGGTGACGCGGCCGGCGTCGTCGATGGTCAGGGTCAGTCCGCAGGTGGCTTCGCAGAGCGGGCAGATACGCAGGGCGGTACGGGTCATCGGGGCCCCCTCGGCCGTCGGCATACCGCACGGTATCCCGACGGGCGGACGGGTGACAGGTGGCGCCACCACCAGGCAGCCGGGGCGGACGCTCCATTGACGGGGTGCGCCGGCGATTCCTATGGTCTTACATAGGAATCAAACGCGAAGGGCAGGGCGACGCCGCCATGAGCACCGTCGAGACCGCACGCAAGACCGCCGGGGACCTCACCCACTCCCCCGGCTTCGGCAACGAGCACCAGAGCGAGGCCGTCCCCGGCGCGCTCCCCGCCGGACGCAACTCCCCCCAGCGCGCGCCCCTGGGCCTGTACGCGGAGCAGCTGTCGGGATCCGCCTTCACCGAGCCCCGGGCCCGTAACCGCCGCTCCTGGCTCTACCGGATCCGGCCGTCCGCCGCCCACCCGCGCTTCACCCGCGCCGGCAACGGCACGATCCGCTCCGCGCCCTTCACGGAGACCGTGCCCGACCCCAACCGGCTGCGCTGGAACCCGCTGCCGGAGCCCGCGGCGGGCACCGACTTCGTCGCCGGGCTGTGGACCCTCGGCGGCAACGGGGACGTCACGCGGCGCGCCGGCATGGCGATCCACCTGTACCACGCGAACACCCCCATGACGGACAAGGTGTTCAGCGACTCCGATGGCGAGCTGCTGATCGTCCCCGAGCGCGGCGGGCTGCTGCTGCGCACCGAGTTCGGGCTGCTCGCCGTGGAGCCGGGACACGTGGCGCTGATCCCGCGGGGAGTGCGGTTCCGGGTCGAGCTGCTCGACGAGACGGTCCGCGGTTACGTGTGCGAGAACTACGGCGCCCCGTTCGTCCTCCCGGACCTCGGCCCGATCGGGGCCAACGGGCTGGCGAACGCACGTGACTTCCTGGCCCCGGTCGCCGCGTACGAGGACGTGCGGCGGCCCACGACGGTCGTCAACAAGTTCTGCGGCAACCTCTGGACCGCGACGTACGACCACTCCCCGCTGGACGTCGTCGCCTGGCACGGCAACCACGTGCCGTACGTCTACGACCTGCGGCGGTTCAACGTCATCGGCTCCATCAGCTACGACCACCCGGACCCGTCGGTCTTCACGGTGCTGACGTCCCCGTCGGACACGCCGGGGCAGGCGGGGGTGGACTTCGTGGTGTTCGCGCCGCGGTGGCTGGTCGGAGAGGACACGTTCCGGCCGCCATACTTCCACCGCAATGTGATGAGCGAGTACATGGGGCTGCTCGAGGGGGCGTACGACGCGAAAGCCGAGGGCTTCGTGCCCGGCGGCGGGTCGCTGCACAACATGATGTCCGCCCACGGACCCGACCGGGAGACGTTCGACCGGGCGAGCGCCGCCGAGCTGGTGCCGCAGAAGATCGACGACGGGCTCGCGTTCATGTTCGAGACGCGCTGGCCGGTGACGGCGACCGCCCAGGCCGCGGGGGCCGGGCATCTGCAGGGTGGATACGACGACGTGTGGCAGGGGCTGGAGAGTAACTTCCGGGTATGAACACTTTCGCGCCCGATTCGATCGAGCTCAATCGCAAACTGCCGCTCTGGTATCAGATATCGCAGTCCCTGCGGGCCTCGATCCTCGGGCGGTCCCCCGACGCCCCGCTGCGGCTGCCCACGGAGGAGCAGCTGGCGGAGCACTACGGCGTCAGCGTGCTCACTCTGCGCCAGGCGCTGAAGGAGCTCGAGGAGGAGGGCCTGATCAGCAGGCACCGCCGGCGGGGGACGTTCATCGAGCGGACGGCGCGGCGCGGCGCGCCGGTGCGGCTGCTGGGCTCGGTCGACGCGATCGTGGCCCAGCAGTCGGGCGACGCGGCGGCCGTCCTCGGACACGGGACGGGCCCCGTACCGGCCGAGCTGGCGGAGTACTTCCCGGGGCTGACGGAGGTCGGGGTCTACCGCCGGCTGCGCAGCGACGAGGAGTCGGGGGAGCCGGTGAACTGGGCGGAGAACTTCGTCCGTCCGGAGCTCGCGGCGCGCATCGATCCGGCGGATCTGGAGCGCTGGCCGATGACGCGGGTGCTGCGGGACGCGGTGGGGGTGCGGATCTCGCGGATCACGGACACGGTCGAGGCGCGGCTGGCGGATCCGGAGACGGCGCGGCTGCTGCGGGTGCCGCTGGTGAGTCCGGTGCTGTTCTACACGGGGGTGTCGTACGACGAGGCGGGCACGGTGGTGGACGTGGCCCGGATCCGCTACCGCGGGGACCGGTTCTCGTTCTCCGTGACGGTGGAGGTGCGGTAGTACGTCCTGCGTCGGTGGGCGCCCGTACGATGCGGTGGAGGGCGGCGACGGGAGGACGGCGCGTGGCGGTGGGCGGGACGGTGACGCTCGGGGAGCTGATGCCCTGGGGCGTCGCCCCGATACGGCTGGGACGGGGCTGGGTCATGGCCCCCGATCCGGCGACCCTGCGCGCCCGCTGGGACCGGCTGATGGCCGCCGAGGGCCGGCGGCGCGCCGAGCTGTTCCACCCGACCCGCTCCCGTACGCCCGCCCGCAGCGTCGGCCAGCTCCCCGGCCAGCGGACCGGCACCGGGGCGCTCGCCCGCGAGCACGCCCCCTGCCCCGATCCGGTGCCCGTGCTGCACGGCGCGTTCGACCGGCAGTGGCTCATCCCCGACCACCGGCTCATCGACCAGGCCCGCCCGGAGCTGTGGCGGGTCGCCGACGACCGGCAGCTGTACGCCGTCGAGCTGGGCCGGGCCGGCGGCGGGCCGGCGCTCGTCGCCTCCGCCCTGCTGCCCGACGGCCGCTCCCCCGCCGGCCGCCCGGGCCGCATACGCCCGCTGTTCCGCCGTCCGGGGGGACGCGAGCCCAACCTCGCGCCGGGGCTGACGGCCCATCTGCGCCGCCGGTTGCGGGTGCCCGTCGCCGCGGAGGACGTGCTGGCGTGGGCGCTGGCCGTGGCCCGGCCCGGGGCGGACGGCTGCGAGGTGCCGCTGACCGCCGACCCCGCGGAGTGGGCGGCGGGGCTGGAGCGCGGACACCGGCTGCTGGACCTCCAGCTGCGCGGTGCCCGCAGCGGGGACCGGCCCCGGCAGCCGGGCGGACGGCGGCCGTACGTCCGGGCGCCGATCCCCGCGCGTCCGGCGGAGATCGGGTACGCGGAAGAGGACGAGACGCTGCTCGTCGGCGAGGGGCGGGTCTCCCCCGTACCGAAGGAGGCGTGGGAGTTCGAGGCCGGGGGTGTACGGGTGCTGGAGCTGTGGTTCGAGCGGCGCACGGCCGCGGCGGAGCCCGGTTCGCTGGAGGCGGTGCGGCCGCGGGAGTGGCCACAGGCGTGGACGTCGGAGCTGCTGGAGCTGGTCACCGTACTGGCGCTGAGCGCCGCCGCGCCGCCCGCGCCGGAGATCGCGGCGCCCGTCACCGCGGCCGAGCTGCGGCAGGCGGGCGTGCTGCCGGTACCCGCGGGAGCGCGGCGGCCCGCGTCCGTGTTCGACCATCACGAGGAGGGCCCGAACGGGCAATTCGCGCTGGTCTGAGCCCGTTTACAGATACATCCCGGCGCCGTCCCGGCCCGGCTGCTCCGGCAGCCCCACCGGCGCGGTGCCGCGGCGCAGCGCGAACAGCTCGGCGAGCGTGGCGCCGTCGCGGCCGATCGCGTGCTCCCGTCCGTCGGCGTCGTCGCCGAGCCAGTCGACCGCCTCGCGCCGGCTGAGCGGGCCGACCTCGATCCGGGCCAGACAGCGGCCGGGGCGCACCACGGCCGGATGCAGGCGCTCCAGGTCCTCGTTCGTCGTGACGCCGATGAGTACGTTGCGGCCCTGGCCGAGCAGGCCGTCGGTGAGGTTGAGGAGCCGGGAGAGGGCCTGGCCGGCGGCGTGCTTGGCCTCGCCGCGGATCAGCTCGTCGCAGTCCTCGAGCAGCAGCAGCCGCCACCGGCCGCCGTTCGCGCCGTCGTCCTCGCCGATGGCGATGTCCATCAGATAGCCGACGTCGTTGAAGAGCCGCTCCGGGTCCAGCACGCAGTCGACCCGGCACCAGTCCTTCCAGGACCGGGCGAGCGTCCGCAGGGCGGAGGTCTTGCCCGTACCGGGCGGCCCGTGCAGCAGAAGCAGCCGGCCCGTGACGTCGTCCGGGGTCATCCCCATCAGATCCGCCATGGAACCGGCCACCGGCGCCGTGTAGTTGCCGCGGATCTCGTCCCAGGACGGGGCGCTGATCTTCCGGGTGGTGCGGCGCGGCCCGCGCTGCGTGGACAGGTACCAGAAACCCATCGGCACCTGGTCGGGCTGGGGTTCGGGCTCGTCGGCGGCGCCGTCCGTCGCCTGGCTGAGGATCTGCTCGGCGAGCTCGTCGCTGACCGCCGTGACGGTGACGTCGGCGCCGCGCTGCCAGCGGCTGACCAGCACCGTCCAGCCGGGGCCCTCGGCGAGCACCGAGCCGCCGCGGCCGCGGTCCTTGGCCGAGCGGATCACACAGGCGTCCGGCGGCAGCAGCGTGGCACCGGACTTGACCTTGTCGATGGAGTGCGTACGCGACCACGGCTGCTCCCCGCTCGCGAACCGCCCCAGGAACAGGGCATCCACGACGTCGCCCGGTGAATCGCTGTCCTCCAGGGCGAGCCGCAACGGCAGGATGTCCTCGACCGCACCGGCCGGATCGTCGTCGACGGGCAGCAGAATCCTCCTGGGCTCGTCGGCCCGCTCAGCGCTCATGTGGTTCATCGTGCGACAACCCGCCCTCTCGCGCACACAGGTTTTCCGGCGCGGCGCGGGACGTCATCCGCCCGCCTCCGGACTCACGGTCGGCCGGTCCGTCTCGCAGGTGGTGCTGAACAGCACGTACTCCGACGTCGCGGCGGGGCTCTTCACCTGCAGGGCGATCTCGTCCTGATAGGCACCGCCCTCGGTGTACGCCGTGACGACCGCCTCGGGGTTCACCTCGTACAGGCCGCTGTCGAACGAGGCCGTCTTCCAGTCGGAGCCTCCCTTCCCGCTCTTCGTGACCCAGCGGTACGTGACCTGCGCCGGGATCCGGTTGACCTCGATGCTGCCGGTGAACGCGGGTGCCTGGTTCTCGGGCGGCGGGCAGACGCCGGAGTACTCGGCGCGCACGGCCGTCACCGAGACGTGCACGACGAGGGCCGGCGGCTTGGTCGTGGTCTGTCCGGCGGCCTCCTGCGAGACGCTCGGCGAGGGGCTGGTGCTCGGTTCCTCCGTCGGGTCGTCCGTCGGCGTGTCCTGGGTGCCGCCCGCGGAGGCGCCGGCGTCGCCGCCCGTGGTGGCGCCCTGGTAGCCGCCGTTGTCGCTGCCGTTGCCGTCGCCGTCGTGCAGCAGCGCCCAGGCGATGCCCCCGGCGCCGAGGGCGAGGGCGAGCGCGCCGACGGCGAGCACGAGGCCGGCGCGGCGGCCGCGGGCGTCGTCGGCTCCGGCGGCTCCCGCGGACAACGGGGTGGTGGCCGTCGTGCCGGGGCCGTACGGCGCGGTGGGCGGATACGCGCCGGCCGCGGGGCCGGACGACGGGGTGGCGGCGGGGCGGTCGGCGACGGTCGTCGGGCCGCGGCCCGCTCCCCGGGTGTCCGGGCGGGGCTCGCCGCCCGCGGCGACGATCCGCAGCTGCCGTTCGGCCTCCTCGGCGGTGGTCCGCCCGTCGGGGTCCTTCCGCAGCAGGCCGTCGATCACGCCGGTCAGCGCGCCGGCCCGCGCCGGGGGCCGCAACTCCTCGTCCACCACCGCCCGCAGGGTGGACAGCGCGGTGTCCCGGCGGAACGGCGAGATGCCCTCCACCGCCGCGTACAGCGTCACGCCCAGCGACCACAGGTCGGACGGCGGGCCGGGCGTGCGGCCCAGCGCGCGCTCGGGGGCGAGGAACTCCGGGGAGCCGATCACCTCGCCGGTGACGGTGAGCGCGGAGCCGCCCTCGATCATCGCGATGCCGAAGTCCGTGAGGACGACGCGGCCGTCGTTGCCGATCAGGATGTTGCCGGGCTTGACGTCCCGGTGCAGCACCCCCGCCTCGTGGGCGCTGCGCAGCGCCGCCAGCACCTCGGCGCCGATCCGCGCGGCGCGCGCGGGCGGCAACGGGCCCCCGGCCTCCAGCACATCGGCCAGCGACAGGCCCTTGACCAGCTCCATCACGATCCACGGCCGGCCGTCGTGGGTGGCCACGTCGTACACCGTCACCACGTTGCGGTGGGAGATCCGGGCGGCGGCCCAGCCCTCGCGCTCCAGCCGGGTGTAGAGGCGCTGCACCTCGCGGTCGTCGAGATGGCGCGGGGCGCGGACCTCCTTGACGGCGACCTCGCGGTTCAGCGATTCGTCGTACGCCCGCCAGACCACCCCCATGCCGCCCTGTCCGAGGGCGTTGAGGAGCCGGTATCTGCCCGCGATCAGCACCGGATCCTTGTTCGCATCTCCGCTCATTCGTGTTCCCCCAACCCCAGAGGTGCGATTCCTACCAAAGGTAGCGCTTCAGTCCGCACCACCGCTGCGCGTAGGAGGGTGCTGTTTCCGCGCGGTGACAACGCGCGGACCGGTACGCCGGGTTCGGGCCGTCTCACGCCAGGGCCGCCGCCGTTCCCTTGAGCACGAGCCCGCAGCCGAGCGCCAGGACGACCGCCGCGCTGCCGAACGGCGCCGCCCGCAGCCAGCGGGCGGCGGCACGTCTGCGGCTCGCCGCCGCCCGCGCCCGGTGGCCGAGTTTGACGACCAGGAAGCCGGCGGCCGTGAGGGTGAGCGCCAGCCCGGCGCCGTAGCCGACGACCAGGAGCGCGCCGAACCAGGGGCGGCCGAGGGCGGTCGCGCCGACGAGGACGACGACGGCGGAGGGGCTGGGGACGAGGCCGCCGGCGAAGCCGAGGAGGAGGGTGCGCGGGGGTTTTCGGGGGTGTTTCCCGGCGTGGGTGTGGGTGTGGGTGTGTCCGTGCGTGTGATCGTGCCCGTGGCTGTGGTCGTGCGCGTGCCCGTCGCTGTGGTCGTGCCCGTGGCTGTGCCCGTGCGCCTCCCCCCGCCACGCCCGCCGCAGCAGTGCCGCGCCGGCGACCAGCACCACCGCGCCGCTCACGATCCCCAGCCAGGTGACCACGGCCGGTGTCGCCGACGAGCCGGCGATGACCATCGCGCCCAGCACGAACACCCCCAGCGTGTGGGTCACCGTGACCGACGCCCCCAGGACCACGATGTCGCGCGGCGAACCGCGGCCGCTCGCCGCCGCGGCGGCCATCAGCGTCTTGCCGTGTCCCGGCGCCAGCGCGTGCAGCGCGCCGAGCGCCGTGGCGATCGCCAGCGCCAGCGCCCCGAAGCCGAGGCTCAGTTCGTGCCGGGCGACCAGTCCGCTCAGCGCCTCGGTCCAGCGGTCCGCCCCGCGCGGCAGCGCCCCGGCGCCGAACGGCGTCGGGCCGGCGGCCAGCGCGGGCCCGCCGGGGACGGCGGTGAACGCGGCGGAGGCCCGCTGGGGCGGCGACGACAGCAGATCGGCGGGGTAGCGGGTGAGCCGCCGGGACACGGACTCCTCCGGTACGTCCGTGCCGCGCGGCGTCATCCGGTCCCCCGCCACCGTGATCTCCCGCCAGCCCTTCGCGGTGGCGGCGTCGGCGGGCCGGTAGCCGACGCGGTGCCCCCCGGCCGCGACCGGCGCGCGCAGCGCGCACTCGACGCGCAGGGTGACGAGTCCCGCCTGCCCCGGGCGCACCCGCGCCCCCGCGGACGTCACCTCCACCGGGACGGCCGTCCCGTCGACGACCGCCCGCGCCCGCCCGGCGGCGGTGGCGCACCGTCCGCGCGCCCACGCGGCGAGCTCCCCGGCGGCCAGGGTGTCGTCGCCGTCGCGGTCGATCGCGCCCCGTACCTGCCGCGCGGGGATCTCCGCCAGGTCCTCCACATGGTCCACCCGCAGCGCACGGGGGGCGACGACGATCCCGTCGTACTGGTTGACGCTGAAGTTGCCCAGCGGATGCGCGGACGCCTGCGGGGCGAACGCCACACCCAGCGTGAGGAGAGCCGCGGCCACGGCGAGGACGCGTCCGCAGCGCGCGGCCGGGGTGGGGCGGCGCCCCCGCACCGGGGAGGCCGGACGGGCATCGGCCTTCCGCGACGCCGGTACGGCCGGGTGCGCCCTCATCGCAGGGCCTCCCTCGCCGCCCGGGCCCCGAGGGGCGAGAAGCCGGGGTTGAGCGCGAGCGCCGCGCGCAGGTCCGCGCGTCCGGCGGACGTCTTCCCCAGCGCCAGCAGGATCATGCCCCGGTGACAGCGGAGTTCGGCGCCGCGCAGCCCGACGCCGACGGCGAACCGCGCGTACGGCAGCGCCTCCCGTGAGCGGCCGGAGCGGTGCAGGGCCCAGGCGAGGGCGTCGGCCGTGTGCACCGTGCGCCGGCGTGCGTACTCGGCGCGTGCCGCGCGCAGTGCTTCGGCCGGTGAACCGTGGTCCGCCGCGACGAGCGCCGTGTCGAGGTCCACCGTCACGCCGTTGGCGCGGGCCAGCGCCGCCCAGGCGGTGACGAGGGCGTACTGTTCGCGGGCCTTCGCCCGTCGGCCGGTCACCTCGTACAGCTCGCCGAGGGCGGCCAGCGGTCCGGGCAGCGGCTGACGGCGGACGACGTCCTCGAGGTCGCGGATCGCGCCCCGTTCGTCACCGCGGGCGGCCCGGGTGCGCGCCCTTCCCTCGAGCGCCGGGAGGTACGAACCGTCGGCCGCCAGGGCGGCCGCGAAGTAGCGTCCGGCGGCGGTGTACTCGCCCTGCGTCCACTCCAGCCGGCCGGCCTGCGTCGCCACGTACGCCCGGTCGCCGGGGGCGACGGCGCTGTCGAGGGCCCGGCCGAGGACGCGGCGGGCGGCGCTCACTTCGCCGCGCAGTTCGAGGACGTAGGCGTACCTGGTGAACACGGGTATGCCAGGTCGCCGGGAGTCGGCCGTGCGGGCGGCGCGCAGGGCGTCGGGGTAGCGGCCGAGTTCGACGAGGGCGTCGATGCGGGAGGACAGGGCGCGTTCGCTGTACGGGTTCACCCGCAGGGCGGCGTCCGCGAGGCGGAGCGCGCCGTGGAAGTCGTGGCGGGCGGCGGCCAGGGCGGCCTGTCCGGCGAGCGCGGTGTCGTTGTCCGGCCGCAGCTCCAGCGACGTGGCCAGGGCCTTCCCGGCGAGCGGGTAGCGGGTGGGGTCGCCGCTGGTGCGGGCTTGTTCGACGTACGCGGCGCCCAGGCCCGCCCAGCCCGCGGCGTCCTTGGGCTGGGTCCGCAGATGTGTCTGCAGGGCGGTGACGCCCCGGTCGAGGTCGTCCCCCGCCAGCCGTTCGAAGGGCACCCCGGCTGCCGGGGCGGGTGGTGCGCCGGGTGGTCCGGCGGAGGTGCCGCCGGCGACGAGGGCGGCTCCGGTGAGGAGCAGCGCCAGCGCGGTGGCCGCGGCCAGGGCGCGGGGGCGCGGCAGCCGGGTCCTGGACTTCGTCATCGTGCCCACCTCGTGTCTGGGGAGTGTCGCGGGGATGCGCCCGCCGGGGGTGTCCCCCGGCGGGCGGGTGTGCGGGTGGGCGCGGCCGCCGGGGGGATCGGACGAAGCGGCCGCGCCCGGTCTCATCGCGGGCGTCAGATCGCCGCGGTCCGGCGCCGGCTCCGCATCCGCCACCAGGCGAGCCCCAGCCCGACCAGCAGCGCGCCGCCCACACCGGAGGCCGCGGAGGCGACCAGCAGCGGCGAGTCGTCGTCCCCGCCGGACGCGGCGGCCTGCGTGGCCCCGCCCTCGATCGCGGTACGGCTCTTGCCGGCCTGCGTGCCGGCGTCGGCGGGTGTGTCCGACCCGGAGGTGGGAAGGGCCACGTACGGGAAGGACGTGCCGAACGCCCGGTCGTTGGCGTCCACGGCGTCGCCGAGGTCGTTCGGGCTGCCGACCAGTTCGCCCTCGACGACCTGCAGTTCGATGTCGATGACGTCGTCGGCGAGCCGCCGCCCGTTGGGGAACCCGGCCTTGTCGCCGTCCAGCACACCGAGGCGCTTGGGCGACGCGGTGGGCGGGACGGCGGTGTTCAGGCGCAGCATCTCCGCGGGGCGGACGTTCGGCGGCTTGTTGAGGCCGTCGACGCCGGTGAGGAAGGCGGAGACCAGGTCGTTGCGCGGGGTCTTCGGCGCCTTGATGCCGTAGACCTTCTCGATGAGCTTGGGCAGTTCGGGGTTGGTGACGTAGTTCAGGAACTGGGTGTCGTTCCACGGCGCGGACGCGTTGAACCTGTCCTTGTCCTTGACGGGGACGACCACCTCGTTGACCAGCGGGCTGCCGAGGCGGGAGACCTGGGTCCAGGCGCCGGCGGCGTTGCGCCGCTGGGTCGTCGACCAGATCCCGACGACGGGCTGCTGCGCGGACTTGCGGATGGAGGCGGTGGGCACCTGGAGGGCGACGGTGTTCACGTTGTAGCCCTTGAGGGTGTCGTTGCCGACCTCCGACAGGTCGCCGCCGTACAGCAGGTCGAAGACGCGCAGGTCGAGGAAGAACGGGTCGTCGGCCTGGCCGACGTAGGACTTCCCGCCGCCGCGGACCGTCTTGACGGCCTCGTCGCGCAGCTTCCTGTAGTCCGGCATCGACGCCTTGCCGACGTTCGACGGTGCGATCGGCAGATCGTCGGCGATCTTCGTCGTCGAGACGATCCGCTGCTTGTCCAGCTTGATCAGGTCGATGTCGTACGTCTGGCGGAAGTTGAGGTCCGGGTCGTTCAGGCCGGTGACCGGGCCGGTGTTGTACAGGAACGTGTTGCCGTTGCGCGTCCTGTTCCGGAACGTCCACCGGTACAGCAGGTCGCCCTGTGAGTCGCCGTCGCTGTCGATGTGGATGTCGTACTGCGCGTCCGTCGGGAAGCGGTAGAAGTTGGGGCCGCCCGCGGGCTCCTCGAAGGGCACCCAGTTGGCGATCAGGGTCGTGGTGTCGGGCCGGTCGGGGCTGACGAACGCGTACACGTCCGTGTTGTCGTACTCGGGCTGGCCGGAGATCAGCGGTGCCTCGCGGTGACTCGAGGCGGCCGCGTCCCGGGGCCCGAGTACGGTGACGCCGCCGGCGGCGAGCCCCCCGGCCGCCAGGGCACCGCAGGTCAGTGCGGCGATTGTCTTGATCCGTGTGGACATCGCGTCCGTCCTTCGATCGGAAAAGCGGTTTGGCACGGGGTCATTCGGGGCGGAGCCGGGGGCGGATTGGTGGATGTCCGGAAGAAGTCCGGGAACCTCGCTCCCCCGCGCACCAATCCGCTCGCGCCCCCGTCGCGAAGGAGGGGTGACAGGACGGACGGCCGCGGCCGGGGACGGGGTGAGGGGAGTGGGCGTGGCCCATGATCTGGAGGGAAAGCTGCTGACGCTGGTCGCGGAGGGCGACCAGGGTGCTTTCGAGGAGCTGTACGGCCTGGTCTCCGGGCCCGTGTACGGGCTGGTGCGCCGCGTGCTGCGCGATCCCGCCCAGTCGGAGGAGGTGGCCCAGGAAGTGCTGCTGGAACTGTGGCGCGGCGCCCCCCGCTTCGACGCGGCGAAGGGCAGCGGGATGGCGTGGACGCTCACCCTGGCCCACCGGCGCGCGGTCGACCGGGTGCGCTCGGCGCGCGCCGCGCGTGAGCGTGAGGAGCGGGCCGGCCGGCGCGCGGAGGGGCCCGCCTTCGACCAGGTGGTGGAGACGGTGGAGGGCCGGCTGGAGCGCGAGTGGGTACGGCGCTGTCTGGACGCGCTGACGGAGCTGCAGCGGCAGTCGGTGACCCTCGCGTACTACGAGGGCTTCACCTACCGGGAGGTGGCGAGGCGGCTGTCGCTGCCGCTGGGCACCGTCAAGACCCGGATGCGCGACGGTCTGCTGCGGATGCGCGCCTGTCTGGACGGAGGCGCGGCATGAGCCCGGACCGGCACACGCTCGCCGCCCCGTACGCGCTGTCCGCCCTCCCCCCGCGCGAGGAGCGGCGCTTCGCGCGCCACCTCGGCCGGTGCGCTGTCTGCGCCGGGGAGGTGCGCGCGCTGCGCGAGGACGCCGTCCGGCTGGCCCGGGCGGTGGCCGTACCGGCGCCGGAGGGGATGCGCGAGCGGGTGCTGGCCGCGATCCGTACCGTCGAGCAGGACCGTCCGGCTCCCGTCCCCGGGCGGCGGACCGTCACCGTGGCCCCGCGGCGGACGTGGGGTGTGCGGCTGGCCGCCGCCGGTGCGGCGTTCGCCGTCGCGGCGGCCGTCCTCCTCGGGGTGCTGTGGACGCGGGCGGAGCGGGATCTGGACGGCCGGCGGGCGGAGGCGGCGGCGGTGACGGAGGTGCTGGCGGCGCCCGACGCCGCCGCGCTGTCCGCGCGCGGTGGGGGCGGCGGGCTGAACGCCGTGGTGTCGCGGGAGCTGGGGCGGGCCGTGGTCACGCTGTCGGGACTGCCGCGTCCGGCGCGGGGCCGCACGTATCAGCTGTGGGCGATGGACGAGCAGCCGGGAACGATCCGCTCCGCCGGTCTGCCGGAACCCGCCGAGCCGTTCGTCGCGTCCCTCGGACCGACGGTCCGCACGCTCGCCGTGACGGAGGAACCGGAGGGCGGTTCCCGGCGGCCGACGGGTGATCCGCTGCTGCAACTCCCCCTGGGCGGAACCTAATTGACCGTTGCCCGTCAACGGCCTTGATTCCGCGGTGAATCCGCTCCGGGGGATGCGCGTGTGCCGCTGGGGGACGGTAGGGTTACCCTGCCCGAGCCGGGTGCCCTCGTACGGGTGGGGAGTGACATGGATCAGATAACTATGCGAAGCAGGGCTCGTGTCCCTGCGATCGACTGCAACAACAGCGCGTCCCGCGCGCGCGTCGACCGCCATCTGGCGGTCCTGGCCGGCCCCGCCGTGCCCGCGGCGGAAGCGGAGGGCGCGACCCTGCTGATGCAGGAGCTCACGTCCCGCTCGCCGGAGCGCGGCCGGTCGACGGCCAAGGCGGAGCGCGTGTCGCTCTTCGCACCGCTGAAGCGACTGCGGCGCACGTTGTTCGGTAACAGACAGCACTGACCCCCGAAGGTCATTCGGGCGGACACGCCGAACCCGGCATCGGCGTGTCCGCCCGCTCTTTTTCCCGGCCCACAAGTCGACAAAGTGATCTTCCTCGGGCGGGTGGGTTTGTCTGTTCAGCGCGCTGTCGTCCGCGCGTAACGGCGTACGGCCAGCGGCACGAACACCGCGAGCAGCACCGCGGACCACAGCAGTGACGCGGCGACCGGATGGGTCATCGGCCAGGCGGCGCCCGCCGCGTCGTCCAGCCCTGGGACGGCGGAGCCGAACAGCTCGCGGGTGGCGGTGGTGTACGCGCTGAGCGGGTTCCATTCGACGACCGTCCGCAGCCAGCCCGGCAGTCCGGCGGCCGGCACATAGGCGTTGGAGAGCAGCTGCAGCACGAAGGTGGTGCTGGCGAGCTGTCCGGCGGCCTCCTCCGAACCGACGGCCATGCCCAGGTGGAAGCCGATCCACGCGGTGGTGAAGCGCAGGAGCAGCAGCAGCCCGGCCGCGGCGAGCGCAAAGGCGGCGCCCGCCTCGATCCGCCAGCCGACGGCGTATCCCACGGCGAGCAGCGGCACCAGGCCCACCGCCGTGAGCAGCACGTCCGCGCAGGCCTGTCCGAGCGGCACCGCCGTCCGGCTCATCGGCAGTGACCGCAGCCGCTCCAGCACCCCCCGCCGCGAGTCGGCCGCGGCGGTCAGCATGCCGGTGACCAGACCGCCGGCGGCGGTCACGGCGAACAGGCCGGGAACGATGTACGTGCGGTAGTCGGCGCCGCCGGGCAGCGCGACGGTGCTGCCGAAGACGTAGCCGAAGAACAGCAGCAGCATCAGGGGCATCGCCTGGGTGACGGCGATCAGCCCGGGGTTGCGGCGGGCGCGGCGGAGCTGGCGGCCGGCCA
The DNA here is from genome assembly GCF_009604385.1 of Streptomyces smaragdinus. Classification (GTDB taxonomy): domain Bacteria; phylum Actinomycetota; class Actinomycetes; order Streptomycetales; family Streptomycetaceae; genus Streptomyces; species Streptomyces smaragdinus. Next base: position 80,713 of record NZ_WEGJ01000011.1, on the reverse strand, counting down.
TGGCGCGGCTGTCGAGGAGGAAGTCGGTGCTCATACGGCGGGCTCCCGGTCGGTGAGGGCGAGGAAGACCTCGTCGAGGGTGGGCGGGCGCAGGGCGGCGTCGACGACGGGCACGCCGGCCGCGTCGAGTTCGCGGACGATACGGGGCAGGGTGAGCGCCGGGTCGGCGGCCACCGCGCCGACGGCGAGCCGGGACTCGTCCAGTACGGGCTCGGCGCCGGTGAGGGGGCCGAGGACCACGGCGGCGCCCGCGAGGGCGGCACGGTCGGCGACGACGACCTCGGCGTACGAGCCGATCCTGGCCTTCAGCTCGGCGGGGGTGCCGGTGTGGGCGGCGCGGCCGTGGTCGATCAGCACGATGTCGTCGGCCAGCTGGTCGGCCTCCTCCAGATACTGGGTGGTGAGCAGCACGGTCGTGCCCTCGGCGGCCGCCTTGCGGATCGTCTCCCAGACGCGGCCGCGGGCGGCGGGGTCGAGTCCGGTGCTCGGCTCGTCGAGGAAGAGCACCTCGGGACGGGCGAGCAGACAGGCGGCGAGGTCCAGCCGGCGCCGCATGCCGCCGGAGTAGGTCCGTACGGGCCGGTCGGCGGCGTCCTCCAGGCCGAACTCCCCCAGCGCCTCGTCCGCCCGCGCCCGCCCCGCTCCCCCGCGCAGCCGCCGCAGGGCGGCGAAGAGGCGCAGATTCTCCCGTCCGGAGAGGTCCTCGTCGAGGGACGTCCGCTGGCCGGTGACGCCGATCACCCGGCGCACCTCGGCGGCCTCCCGTACGACGTCCCGCCCGGCGACCCGGGCGTGGCCGGCGTCCGGCTCCAGGAGGGTGGTCAGGACCCGGACGGCGGTGGTCTTCCCGGCGCCGTTGGGCCCGAGGACGCCGCAGACGGTGCCCCGCGGGACGGCGAGGTCGAGCCCCCGCAGGGCGTGGATGTCGCCGAAGCGTTTCTCGATCCGCTCACTAAGTACAGCGTACGTAGTATCCATGCCCCCACGGTAGCACGTACTCCGTACGGCGTACGGTGAAGCCGGGTGTCCGTAGCATGGCCCGTGGAGGTGGCCCCATGCCCGACGTCGAGCCCGGTGTGATCTGGACGCGCCCGCAGCGGACGGGACGCGGTCCGCGGCCGGCCCACTCCCGCGAGGAGATCGCCGCGGCCGCGGTACGGGTCGCCGACGCCGACGGACTGGACGCCGTCTCGATGCGCCGGATCGCGGCGGAGATCGGCGCCGGCACGATGTCGCTCTACAACTACGTGCCGCGCAAGGAGGACCTGCACGAGCTGATGGTCGACGCGGTCAGCGCCGAGTACGACCTCACCGCCGAACCGGGCGACGACTGGCGGGCGAACGTGCTGCGGCTGGCGGCGGACAGCCGGGATCTGATGCGCCGCCACCCCTGGCTGCTGCGGCTGGTGGACAGCACCGCGTACGGCTTCACCCCGAACGCGATGCGCTGGATCGACCACTTCCTGGCGGGGCTCGAGCCGCTGCGGGTGCCCCCCGGCACCAAGATGGAGCTGCTCGCGACGGTCAACGCCACGGTGACGGCGTACGTGACGAACGAACTGGCCACCGCCGAACACGCCCGCAGCCTGCCCTGGACCCCCGAGCAGGAGCAGGCGGTGCGCGCCGCGTATCTCACCGACCGGCTGGCCACCGGCGCCTACCCGCATCTGGCCGCGGTGCTGGCCGCCGCCTCCGCCGAACCGGTCGACTACGAGGCCTTCTTCGCCCGGGCGATCGGCCGCGTGCTCGACGCCTTCGCGCTGGAGGAGCCCCCGGAGCCGGCTAGTCGGACGGAGGCTTGATCCATCCCGCGTCTCCGGCGAACCGGTAGAGAGGCCGCCCCTCGTATCCGCTCGTGCGGAACGGAGTGCCGTTGTCGTCGATCCGGGTGACGCCCGTCGCGTCGCCGCGGCTCCACTCGACCTCGAGGTACCACCGCGTGTCGTAGGACTCGGTGTTCGCCTCGACGCGCAGCGCCAGCGGATCGTCGTCGGCGATGCGGTACGGCAGCTTCGCCAGCGGCAGCGTGTGCTCGCCGTCGAAGCCGTCCTGGGGGTGGGGGACGGGCCGTTCGACGTCCAGGTCCACGGTGTACGTCGCCTCGGACAGCGCGCCCCCGCAGCCGTCGGACATGTCGTACGCGTTCCAGGCCACCGGCGCCGTACGGCCGGCGATCCGTACGTGCACGTCGGTGATGACCACCGGCTGCCCGTCACGCGGGCTCAGCACCGCCTCGACGATCGTCTGGCCGCCGTGCACGGCGCCCTGGGTGCGCGCCCACGTATCGGCGTGCTGCTGCACCGGGGGCGGCGGGACGCCGGCGGGGTCCTTGCCGATCAGGTACGTGTGCCCGCAGCCCGCGTACCAGAGGTGGGAGCGGACGGTCCAGCCGACGGGGTCGGCCGCCGTCCGCCCGTCGCCCCGCTTGTCGCTCTTCGCCGCGGCCGAACGGCCGCCACCGCCGGGACTCTTGTCCGTCTTCCCGTGCGAGGGGGACGGCGACGCCGGGCGGGCGGACGCCGTCGGGGCGGGGGCGGCGGACCGGTCCGGGCGCGGGCTCTGTCCGGCCGCGAGGTTCGTGCCGTCGCCGCGGTGGCGGGCGGCGGGGGTGTCGTCCCGGTTCACCGCGGAGGCGGCGAGCAGCAGGACGAGGGAGGCGCCCAGGGCGCCGGGCAGCAGCAGCCGGCGGCGGAACCGCGCGAAACGGGAGGCCGGTTGCGGCCCGGGCTCCTCGACGGGTGCCGGTTCGGGTTCGGGGGCCGCCGGCGGCTGCGGGGGCGCGGCGGACAGCTTGCGGGTCGCGTCGGCGCGCAGCCAGCGGCGGTGGAGCTCGAGGAGTTCCTCGGGGCTCGCCCCGCAGAGCCGGGCGAGCTGCTCCACGGGGGCGTAGGCGGTGGGGACCGCGTCCCCGTTGCAGTAGCGGTGCAGGGTGGACGTGCTCACGTGCAGCCGGGCGGCGAGCGCTCCGTAGCTGCGGCCGGAGCGGGTCTTGAGTTCGCGCAACAAGGCCGCGAACTCCTCCCTGCTGGTGCCCCTCACGTGTGCCACCCCTCTTCCCCGTCCCGGGAGAGCATTCCATGGGACGGGAGTTCCCGCTGGTGGGGCAGCCGTATCCGTTCCACTTTCCCGTATCGACGCCCCGCCCTTGCGATCGGTTCCGGAGGGTCCGCAGGGTGAAGACCGGCAACACCTCGAGCGAACGGGGACGATCATGTACAGCGGTAAGCGGCTCGGCCGGGCGGTGGTGGCCGTGGTGGCCGTCGCCGCCACGGCGTTCGCCGTGGGAGTGACACAACAGGACGCCGCCGCGCAGCCCTCGGCGGCGGCGCACGGGCATCACCTCCGGACGGGCGCGCCGGTCTTCCTGGAGCCGGGCGAACTGCCGCCGCATCCGGCGTCCGCCTGGTCCGCGGGTCCGGTGACGGCGGGGCTGCCCGACTACCCGGCGTTCTGTCTGGAGGACGGCGTGCTGCCGGAGCGGGGGGCCTCGTACCGGGAGTTCTGGACGGAGCTCGACACGACGGCGCGCCAGCTCGCGTTCGAGGCGCGCGGCACCGGGGAGGCGAAGCGGCTGGCGGCGAGGCTGTCGGCGTCGGTGCGCGACTGCGCCGCGGACTTCCGGGAGCGGTTCCCCGGCGCGTGGGCCGACTGGCGGGACTACGGCACGGTGTCCGCGGCGGACGGCGCGCGGGTGTACGGCGTGGCGACGGCGCCGCCCGAGTCGGAGTACGGCATCGCGCTGTTCGGCGTCGGCCGCAGCGGGCGGACGGTCACCGTCGTGGAGTGGAGCCAGATGGGCGGCTTCGCGGACGCCCCGGTGCCGGCGTTCGAGGCGACCACCGCGACCGCGCTGGCCAAGCTCCGTCCCTGAACCGGTGGTGCCGGGCCGGGTACGGGGGTCCCGGCCCGGCAGTGCCGCGCGATGCGACGGAGCCCGTGAGACAGAGGGGACAATGGCCGTATGAGCCTGAAGATCCACGTGGACGGCACCGCCCCGGAGGCGCCGTTCGAGCAAGTACGCGCCCAGATCGCCCAGGCCGCGCTCAGCGGTGTCCTGCCCGCGGGACACAAGCTGCCGACGGTACGGGGGCTCGCGGAGCAGCTGCGGCTGGCCGCGAACACGGTCGCGAAGGCCTACCGGGCGCTGGAGGCGGACGGCGTCATCGAGACCCGCGGCCGCAACGGCACGTTCGTCGCCGCGGCCGGTGACGCGGCGGCGAAGGAGGCGGCCGCGGCCGCGCAGGCGTTCGCCCAGCGGGCCCGCCGGCTCGGCCTGGACGAGGCGGAAGCCCTGCGCACGGCCCAGGACGCGGTACGGGCGGCCTACGAGCGGCGCTGAACGGGACCGGGGCCCGCCGGTTATCCGGATGCGGCCCGGTCCCGCCGGACGTATCGTGCCGCCCCATGCCTCTGATCATCCGTGATTTCCGCCCCGGGGACGCCCCGGCCGTGATGGCGGTGCGGCGCGCCGCCGTGCCGTTCCTGGTCCAGACGCCCGAGGCCCTGGCCGAGTCCGTGGCGGGCGCGCCCGCCGCCCAGCGGCTGCGGCTGCTGGTCGCCGAGGCCGACGGCGTCGTCGTGGGTGCCGGTCAGACCGGGCTGCAGCACGACACGTCCGAGCCCGGACAGGCGTTCGCCAACCCGCAGGTGCATCCGGACCACCGCCGCGCGGGTGCGGGCGGCGCGCTGCTGGCCGAGGCCGAGCGGTACGTACGCGGCTTCGGCGTGGTGCGGATGCACAGCTGGGTCATGGACGAGGAGCCCTCCCGGTCGTTCGCCGAGCACCGCGGCTACGCCTCCTCCCGCGTCGCACACGTCCTGCGCCTCGATCTGGCGCACGCCCCGCTCCCGCCGGCCGCGCCGCCGTCCGGCACACAGCTGCGTCCGCTGGGCTCCTTCCGCGGCGATCCGCGGCCGCTGTTCGCCCTGGAGTGCCAGACGGTGGAGGACGAGCCGGGGGATGTGGCCAGTGACGCCATGGACTTCGACGACTGGTTCGCGGACACCTTCGTCCACGGCGGCATCGACCAGGAGCTGAGCACCGTCGTGGTCGTGGACGGGGTGCCGGCAGCGCACTCGTACGTCGAGACGGACGGCCGCACCCGGCTGGCCTCACGGGGCACGGGAACGGGCCGCGCGTACCGGGGGCGCGGGCTGGCGACCCTCGCCAAGATCGACTCCCTGGGCCGGGCGCGGGCCGCCGGGATCACGGACGCCTTCACGGGGAACGACGATTCGAACGCGCCGATGCTGGCGGTCAACAGGCGGCTGGGCTATCGGCGGTTCGCCGGGGAGCGGCGCTACGTCCGGGATCTGTGAGACATGCCGAGGGGGCCGGTGCGCACACCGGCCCCCTCGGTTGCCTTGTCAGCAGTCGTACAGCGAGCTGGGATGGACCTTCTCGCAGTAGCGGATGTGCAGATGGTTGTCGTGGTTCGCGTACTGCGTCGTCAGTCCCTCCGCGATCAGCTGCGGATCGTTGAAGAAAACGAGCTTCACGTGCCCGGGGGCCGCCGCCCGGATCGCCTGCAGCAGCTGCCGGGTTCCCGCCCGGTCGTACGTGGACGACTGCCACGTGATCCGTCCGGCGGTGCACTGCGCGGAGTCCGTACGGACCGGCCACACGTCGAAGTCCATCCCGACGTCGTGGCTGGCGTGCCCGGGTATGGTCCCGCCGTGCTCGAACCCGCTGTCGCCCGCGGGGACAGCGCCGTTGCCCGTCCCCGCGAAGGCCGCCGCGGCGGCCTCCAGCTGGGCGACCCCGGCCGCCGTCCCCCAGTGGGCACCGGCGTTGCCGTCGGGGCTCTGGGCGCACAGGGCGCCGCCGGCGAAGGAGACGTTCTCGTAGTGCCAGAGGAGGTTCTTCCACGTCGTCGGGCCGACGATCCCGTCGGCGCCGATCCCGGCGTGCGACTGGAAGGTCCGTACCGCCGACTCGGTCGCCGGACCGAACGCCCCGTCGACCGCGAGACCGGAGCCCCGTTTGGCGTTGAGGAGCGACTGCACGGCCTTCACCGCGGAGCCGTTGTCACCCTGGCGGACGGTGACCGCCAGCGCGCCCCAGGTCGCCGGGCCGACGATGCCGTCGACCCCGAGCCCCCGCGCCGTCTGGAAGGCCCGCACCGCCGTCGTCGTACCGGAGCCGAAGACGCCGTCCGTCCCGACGGACTGCCCGGCCTGGTTGAGGAGGTGCTGCAGGGCCACGACGTCCGAACCGCGGTTACCACCGCTCTGCGTGGGGAAGAACGCCTGCCCGTACGCGCTCGCCGTGCTCCCCTGGCCGAAGAGCAGCAGCACGGCGGCCGCCAGCAGCGCCCCGAGCCGCAGCAGACGCTTCATCCCGGTCACCGTCCGGCCTGCAGCGCGCCCCAGGAGGCCGCACCGACGACACCGTCGACGGCGAGCCCGCGGGACGACTGGTAGTCGCGCACCGCCGCGTCCGTGGCCGGGCCGAAGGAGCCGTCGATCGCGATCGTCCGGCCGAGCGCCGCCGTCAGCGCCCGCTGCAGCCGCTGGACGGGCTCACCGGTTGCGCCGCTCTTGATGACCGGGGTGGTGCCGCGCGACAGCAGCGCCGTCCACGACTTCGGACCGATGACCCCGTCCGCGGTCAGGCCCCGGCTGGCCTGGAAACTGACGGTGGCGGCGGTGGTGTTGGGGCCGAAGCTCCCGTCCGGCGTGCCCGGGTCGTAGCCGGCGGCCTTCAGCAGGCACTGGGCGGCCGTGACGAGGCTGCCGGACGATCCGCTCTTGATGGTGCCGTACGCGGTGAAGTCGATGTTCACGCCGGTGCAGGTGGGTGTGGGCGGGGTGGTGCCGGTGCCCAGGTCCAGCTGGTCGCGGTCGATGTTGATCGAGTAGCCGCCGTACGACTCGGTGACCTCACCCGCGTACTGGTGGATCCGCTGGTGGTTCGCCCAGTAGGTGGAGGGCACGTACGAGCCGGTGTTGGTGTCGGCGACACCGTTCCACCAGGCGTAGTAGAGGTGGTCGACGCGGGTGTAGGCGGTGTTGTTGTACTCGGCGGCGGCGTCGCGGATGCCGGAGGAGGCGCTGGAGTAGAAGCCCGACAGATAGCCGCTCTGGTGCAGCCGCTGCGTCCAGCCGCTGAGGTACGACAGGACGGACGCCTTGCAGGAGGCCGTCGAGGCGTAGCCCTCGATGTCGCTGTAGATCGCGCTGCCGGCCGGGATGCCGAGGTTCGCCGCGGCGGTGATGGCGGCGGCCGCGGCGGTGACGCCCTGCGACTTGGCGGTGGCCGGGTCGGTGGACATCTTCAGCGAGAAGGACGTGCAGGGCGCCTGGCGGCCGACGTCGATGGGGAACAGCCGCCAGCCGTTGTTGGTCTGGCTGGTCACCCAGCTCGCCGTCAGGTTGGGCTGCGAGCAGCCGCGGAAGGAGCCGCTGATGTAGACGCCGACGGCGCTGTACGGGGAGCTCGCCTGCCAGGCGTTCATGGCGGCGGTGGACGGCGCGGCGCAGGCGTCGAAGCCCCTGCCGTTGTAGGCGCCCGGCTGCGGACCGGCCGCCGCCAGCGTGCTCGTCTCCGGGGCGGGGGCGGGCAGTGCGGTCCGCACGGCGCCCTTGTCGAGCTTCGCGGTGGTCAGGACGCCGCGTACCAGGCCCTCGGACTGCGGGGTGTGGGCGGCGGTCACCAGGACGCCGGCGTCCTCGACGGCGACCTGGATGGTGTCGTTGCTGGAGGCGGCCCCCGGCGCGTGTGCCTTGCCGCGCGCGGCGTGGGCGGTGGCCCGGCCGGCGTGGCGGGCGGAGCGGGCGTCGATCGGCTCGACGACGACTCCGGCGGTACGGCCGACGAGGTGTGCCGGGCAGTCGTTGTCCTCGCCCGGCGCGCCGAGGTAGACGGCGGGCCGGTCGAACCGTACGCAGGCGCGCGGGTTCGCGGTCAGATCGACCACCCGCCAGTCGTCCGGGACGGTGATCCGGTAACCGTGGTAGGCCACGGTCCGGGTGCCGTCGGACGCGGGCGCCGCGGCGGCCGCGGGCGGGCCGGCGAGGGCCGCCAGGCCGGCCAGGGCGGCCGCCCAGGCGGCACCGCGGCGCAGTGGGGTGCGCAGTCGCATCGGGGTGGGCTCCTACTCGTCATTCGTCAGGAGAAAAGACAGCGGGTGAGGCCCTGTGTACGGCAGTCGCGAAGCGGTTCGGTTGCGTACCGGTTGCGCGGCTGGTGAGTCGGGCGCCGTGTGAGGTTCTTGACATGTACGGCGGGGCGCCAGATGGTTGCTCTCAATGGACCGGGCAGGGTCCGGAGTTCGTGACGACCGTGACCCCCCTGGCGGTGTGATGCGCTTTCGGATCCTTGGACGCCTCGACGTCTTCGACGGCACGCGGTGGCTGCAGCTCAGCGCCGCCAAACAACGGGCCCTGCTGGCCCGGCTGATCGTGAACAACGGCCGGTTCGTCTCCAGCGACGCGCTGATCTCCGAGCTGTGGGGCGAGCAGGTCCCCGACTCGGCGGCCAAGTCGCTGCAGGTGTACGTGCACCGGCTGCGCCGCGGTCTGGGCGACGCGGGCGTGGGCCTGCGCACCCGGCCCGGCGGTTACGAACTGGACGTGGCGCCCGGCGACACGGACGCCGACCGGTTCCGCACGCTGGCCGAGAGCGGCCGCGCCGCGCTGGAGGAGGGACGGGCGGAACGGGCCGTCGGGCTGCTCGCCCAGGCGCTGTCGCTGTGGCGCGGCCCGGCGCTGTGCGACGTACCGCCGGGGCCGGTGATCCGCACCGAGGCGGCCCGGCTCGCGGAGTGCCGGCTGACGGTGTGGGAGGGCCTGGCGGACGCGAAGCTGGCCGCCGGGCGCAGCGCCGAACTGGCCACCGAACTGGGCGCGCTGGTCGCCGAACATCCGCTGCGCGAACCGCTGTGGGCCCGGCTGATGCTGGCGCTGCACCGGTCGGGACGGCGCTCGGACGCGCTGCAGGCGTATGTGCGCGCCCGGCGGGTCCTGGTGACGGAGCTGGGCGTCGAGCCCGGCGAGGAGCTGCAGCGGGTGCACGCGCAGGTGCTGGGCACCTCGCGGACGGCCCGCCGGGCGGCGCCCTGTCAGCTGCCCGCCGGGGTACCGGACTTCGTGGGCCGGCGCGAGCCGCTGGCCGCGGTGCAGCAGGCGCTGACGGCGGAGACCCGGGTGCCGCGTGTCGTCGTGGTGACGGGTGTCGCGGGCGCGGGCAAGTCCGCGTTCGCCGTCCACGCGGCGCATCTGCTGCGCGCGGCGTTCCCCGACGGACAGCTGCACACGGATCTGCGCACCGGCGACAACCGGGCGGCCGATCCCTGCGACGCGCTGGCGTCCCTGCTGAAGTCCCTGGGGACGACGGCCACGGCGATCCCGGACGGGCTGCACGAACGCGCCCGCCGCTACCGCGCCGAACTCGCCGACCGCCGCACCCTCGTCCTGCTCGACAACGCGCGGGGCGAACGGCAGGTGCGCCCCCTGCTCCCCGGCACGGGCGGCAGCGCGGTCATCGTCACCAGCCGCGCGGGGCTGGCCGGCCTGGAGGGCGCCGTCCGCATCGACCTGGGGCTGCTGGGCGACGGCGAGGCGCTGGAGCTGCTGGCGCGGGCCGTCGGCGACGACCGGCCGCGGCGCGATCCGGCGGCCGCCGCACGGATCGCCGCGCGGTGCGGCAACCTGCCGCTGGCGCTGCGGATCGCTGGCGCCCGGCTCGCCACCCGCCGCCATCTGTCCCTGCCGCGGCTGGCGGACGCCCTGGACGACGAACACCGGCGGCTGGACGAACTGGTGGCCGGTGACCTCGAGGTGCGCGCCAGCGTGTCGCAGAGCTACGAGACGCTGGACGACGGCGCCCGGCGCGCCCTGCGGCTGCTCGGGCTGCTGGACACCCCGGCGGTGCCCGGATGGGTCGCGGGCGCGCTGCTGGACCGGCCGTCGCCGCGGGCGGAGCGGGCCCTGGACACGCTGGTGGACGCCCATCTGGTGGAGGTCACCGGGCCCGGCTCACCGGACGGCGAGCCGCGCTACCGGCTGCACGACCTCGTCCGGCTGTTCGCGCGCGAACGGGCGGCCGCCGAGGAGTCCGCGGAGGAACGCCGGGCCGCCGTGGGCCGGGTGTACGCGGCGTATCTGGACCTGGCCCGGTCGGCGGAGGCGGCGCTGGGCTCCGGCCTCGGTTCGCCCGCGCACCTGCCGCAGCCCCGCCCGTGGCGCGCGGGGGACGACCGCTTCGCCTCGCCGACGGGTCCGCTGCAGTGGCTGGAGGCCGAGCGTGCGACCCTCTGCGCACTGGTGCGGCAGGCGTCCGCCGCGGGCGACGGGCAGGACGCGGCGGTCGCCTGGCGGCTGGCGTCGTCCCTCGCGGGATACTTCGAGACCGCCGCGCACTTCGACGACTGGCGCGACACCCACGAGACGGCGCTGGCGGCCGCCCGTTCGGCGAAGGACACCCTGGGCACGGCGGTGCTCCACCGGACGCTGGGTGAACTCAACACCGTGCAGGACCGGTACGCCGACGCGGTGACGTCCTTCCGGCAGTCCCTCGCCGCGTACGGACGGCTCCCGTCGCCCCGCGGCGGGCGGCGGCCGGATCCCGGCGAGGCGGCCGCGGCGGCAGGTCTGGGCATGCTGCTGCGGGTACGCGGGCAGTACGGGGCGGCGGTGTCGTGTCTGCGGCGCGCGGTCGGGACCGCGACGGCGGCGGGGCACACCCGGGCGGAGGCGTACGCCCGGTGCGGGCTCGGCAGCCTCCAGCTGGAGCGGGGTGAGCCGGAGGCCGCGCGCAAGGAGTTCGAGCGGGCGCTGGCGCTCTCCCGCAAGGACGGGCATCCGCGCGGCGTCGCCACCGCCGAGCGCTATCTGGGCCTCGTCGCGCTCGCCGAGGGGCGGCTCGACACGGCCCGGGAGCGGGTGGTGCGCAGCCGTGAGCTGTGCGCGGAGTACGGCAACCGGATCGGCGAGGTCCACGCGCTGCACTGGCTCGGCCACATCCTCGACGCGCAGGGCGAGTCGGCCGCCGGGGAGCGGATGATCGACGAATCGCTCGCCGCCTACCGCCGGTTCGGCGAGCACTTCGGGGAGGCCCTGGCGCTGCGTTCGCGGGCGGATCTGCTGCTGCACACGGGACGGGCGGACGCCGCGCTGGAGGCGGTACGGCAGGCGCTGGCCGTGTGGAGCCGGCTGGCGAGCCCGTACTGGACGTCGCGGACCTTCGACCTGCTGGCCCAGGTGCAGGCCGCCTCCGGCGATCTGCGGGGCAAGCACGCCGCCGCGCGGGCCCAGCGCCGTGCGGTCGCGCTACGCGCGTCCGCCGGGCTGTCCCCGGGGCTGGCGGCGTCGCGGACGCCGGAGGGGCGGTCGCTGGGCGGGCATCTGACGCTGGCGGCGGCGGAGGTCAGGCGGGTGCCGGTGCGGACGTAGGCCCCTTTCGGGGTTTGGGGGTTTCAGCGTTTCAGTGGGAGTGGCCGGCGTCGTCGTGGCTGTCGCCGGCCTGCGGCGCCGTGCCCGTACGGACCGTGAAGGCCGCCGTGCGGACCTCGCCCTCGTGCTTGAAGTCGAGGTACAGCCGGTACGTTCCGTCGCTCGGCGCGGTCGCCGCGAAGGAGACCTCCGGGCCGGGCTTCGTGGCGCCGTCGCCGGGCTCGCCGTTCGGGTGGACGTGCAGATAGGCGAGGTCGCCGGTGCGCAGGGCGACGAGATGGCCGTACGCCCCGAGGTAGGGCTGCAGGTCCGTGACGGGCCGGCCGCTCTTCTCGACGTGGAACTTCAGGTCCCGGCCGGCGCCCGCGGCCAGACCGCCGTCGAGGGTGACGGTGTAGCCGTCGACGGTCGCGGTCGTGTCCGGCTCCGGCAGCTTTGCCGGGTTGTACGCGCCCGCCACCGCGAGGTCCGCGCCCAGCGTGAGCGCCTTCGCGCCTTTCGCGGCGGGCTTGAAGTCGGCGAAGACCCGGTAGTCGCCGGCCGTCGGCAGGTTCACGTCGATGCTCCAGGTGCCGTCGGCCGCGCGGACCGGGTGCACATGGCGGAACGTCGACAGGTCGCGGGCGGCGAGGATGAGGTGGAGCTCCTTCTCGTGCTCCTCCTCGTACGCCGTGACGGGCTTGCCGTGCGCGTCGAGGATCGTGAAGGCCAGCTCGCTCTCGCGGTCGGCCCGCAGCCGGCTGGTCCGCAGGTCGAGGGTGTAACCGCCCTCGGACACCTGGAGCCCGCCGGGCACCTCGCCGGCCTCCGCGTGCCCGCCGTGGCCGGTCGCGGTCTCCTCCTCCCCCGCGTGCTCCCCGTGGGCGGCCGGCTCCGCCCCGGCGTCCTCCGGGCCGATCACCCCGCCCACCCCGTACGCCCCGCCGAAGACGACGGCGAGACCGCCGGCGAAGATCCCCGCCTTGACCGCTGTGTTCATGACTCTCTCCCTCTCTCAACAGGACACAGCATACCCCCAGGGGGTATGAAGTCAAGCACTCTCGCCGCCTACGGGGGCCGATCCGTATGATGAACGGGAATCGATCAAGTCATCGAGGTCAGGGGGCCGTACATGGACACCGCCGCATTCGTCGAGGTCACGAGCGAGGACGAACTCCGTTCGCTGCTGGGCGCCCCCATGCCGCAGGCCCTGGCCAAGGAGCGCGACCACCTCACGGAATTCGACCGCGCCTGGCTCGCCCACTCGCCCCTGGCGTTCGTGGCCACGGCGGACGCCGACGGCGCGTGCGACGCCTCCCCGAAGGGGGACCCCGCCGGCTTCACGGTGGTCCTGGACGACCGCACCATCGCCCTCCCGGAACGGCCCGGCAACCGGCGCGCCGACGGCTACCGGAACATCCTGGCCAACCCGCACGTGGGCCTGCTCTTCGTACTCCCCGGCCGGCCGGACACCCTGCGCGTCAACGGACGCGCACGGATCGTGCGGGACGCGCCGTTCTTCGACGACATGACCGTCAAGGGGCACCGGCCCCGACTCGCCCTGGTCGTGGAGATCGAGCAGGTCTTCCACCACTGCCCGAAGGCATTCCTGCGTTCGGGCGCCTGGAAGCCGGAGACCTGGAACCCGGAGGCGGTGCCGAGCCGCGCGCGGCTCGTCAAGGCGCTCGAGGCGGCGGAGCGGTCGCTGGAGGAGCTCGAGGAGTACTACGGCGACTCCTACGCGGAGCGCCTGTACCAGCAGTGACCGGGCGTCAACCGCCCTCCTCCAGTTGCCCGATGACCTCGCGCAGCCACGCCCTCTCCTCCCGCCCGGCGGCCCGGGCCACCCGCAGCATGCCCTGCCGGAACGGGTCGCCGGCGTCCTCCATCCGTACGGGCACGCCGTCCTCGTAGAAGAAGCTGGTCGGCTCCTCGAGGAGTGCCAGCCGCCGCTTCAGCACCGCGGCCTGCGCGGCGGGGTCCTCGAGATGGCGCAGGAACGCCAGCACCACGGTGAAGCGCTGGGTGTCGCTGATCTCGACCGGCTTGGGTGAGCGCAGCCGCTCGCGGAGTCTGGCCCTGCCCTTGTCCATGAGCGACAGCATCCGCCGGGGCGCCGCGCCCGCGCCCGGCTCGGAGTACTCGGCCACCAGACCGGCGCCGACCAGGCGGTTGATCGCCGGGTAGAGCGAGCCGTCGCTGACCGGGCGGACGTGGCCGCTCAGGCCCCTGATCCGTTCCTTGAGCTCATAGCCGTGCAGCGGTCCTTCGTGGAGGAATCCGAGGATCGAGAGCTCCAGCACGTTTTCCACACCCTCTTGCGTCCGGTTGCTCGGGCATGCCATGGTACCTCGTATCGAGATACCTCGAATCGATGTATGAATGTTCCGCGACACGGGATCGCGGACCAGGAGGGGAGCGATCTCATGCGTGACGCCGTGGTGACCGAGGCCGGGGACCGGATCCGGTGGGCGGAGCTGGCCGGGGAGGGGCCCGCCCGGGTCTATCTCTCGGGGCTCGGGGCGACGGCCCCGGCGTACTGGGCGGGGTCGGCGGCGCATCCGCTGCTCGCCGGGCGGCGTTCGCTGCTCGTCGACATGCTGGGATTCGGGGTGAGCGACCGGCCGGCGGACTTCGACTACAGCCTGGAGTCCCACGCGGACGCGGTGGCCGCGGCGCTGCGGTCCGCGGGGGTGTCCGGCGCGGAGGTGATCGGGCACAGCATGGGCGGCGCGGTGGCGATCGTACTGGCCGCGCGGCATCCGGAGCTGGTCGCCCGGCTGCTGGTGGTGGACGGCAACCTCGACGCGCTGGTCCCGACGCGGTCGTCGGCGGGGAGCCGGGGGATCGCCTCGTACGCGGAGGAGGAGTTCGTGCACGGGGGCGGCTGGGAGGCGTTCGGCCGGCTGGCGGGGGCGCACTGGTGGGCGACGATACGGCTGTGCGGGCGGCGGGCGCTGTATCGCAGCGCGGTGGGGCTGACCCGGGGCAGCGCTCCGGTGATGCGCGAGCTGCTGCTCGGGCTGGAAATCCCGCGGACGTTCCTGTGGCCGGAGGAGAACGGCCCGTTCCAGGGGGCCGCCGAACTGGAGGCGGCGGGAGTGCGGATGGTGCCGGTGGCGGACTGCGGGCACAACATCATGCTGGACAACCCCGACGGGTTCGCCCGGGCGGCCCGCGACGCCCTGGGGGTGGCGCCATGAACCGGAGCGGGTTCAGGACATCCGGGGTATCCCGGACCGACACCGACGGCGGCGGCCACCGTCCGCCGGTGGCCGCCGCCGTCTCCCGGTGGCGTGGAGGCGGTTCAGCCGATCGTCTCCCGCCGCCGCTCCTCCGCGGACTCCGCGGACTCCGCAGCCTGCTCGCCGCCGCGCTGTCCGCGCCCCATCAGCAGCGCCGTGAGGACCGCGCCGACGGCGGCCACCCCGGCCGCGCCCAGGAACGCCGCGCTGAAGCCGGAGGTCAGCTCCGGCAGGTTGCCCGGCGAGCCCGCGCCCTGCGAGGTGGCCACGGCGGTCAGGGCTGCCAGCCCCAGCGCCGAGCCGACCTGGTAGGTGGTGTTGACGATGCCCGAGGCCAGACCCACCTGCTCCGGCGGGGCGCCGGCCATCGCCGACATCAGACCGGGGATGTACGCGAGGCTCATCCCGGCCGCCGCGACGAGCGACGCCGGCAGCACGTCCACCACGAAGGTGCCCGTGGACTCCACCGCCGAGAGCCACACCAGTCCGGCCGCCAGGACCAGCAGCCCGCCGACGATCATCTTCTTCGGTCCGAAGCGGCCCATCAGCCGGGCGGTGAGAGTGGTCATGAAGACCATCAGCAGCACGGTCATCGGCAGCAGCGCGGCGCCGCTGGCGAAGGCCCCGTAGCCGAGCACCTGCTGGAGGTAGAGGTTGAGGAAGTACCACATCGGGATCCAGGCGGCGCCCAGCAGCATCATCGCCGCGTTCGCCGGGGCCAGACCCGGGGTGCGCCAGATGCCCAGCGGCATCAGCGGCGCGCGGACGACACGCTGGAGGACCACGAAGGCTCCCAGCAGCGCGGCCGCCCCGGCCAGTTGCACGACGGTGGACGTCGCGCCCCAGCCGGCCTCGGGCGCCCGCACCACGGCGAACACGGCCAGCGCCAGACCCGCGGTGACGGCGACGGCGCCGAGCACGTCCACTCCGCCGCGCCGGGACCCGACGGCGGGGAGCACCTTGGTCGCGGCGAGGGTCGCCAGACCGATCGGCACATAGATGACGAAGACCCAGGGCCAGCTCAGCCATTCGGTGAAGACTCCCCCGAGGAACACCCCCGCGGTGCCTCCGGCCGGAGCGGCGGCCCCGTACAGGGCGAGGGCCTTGCCGAGTTCCTTCGGGTCGTGACTGAAGAGGATCATCAGCAGGGTCATCGCGGCCGGCGCGATCAGCGCCCCGCCGACGCCCTGCACCGCACGGCCGACGATCTCCGCCCAGGCGGTCGTCGCCGCCGCGGCGACGACCGAGCCGGCGATCAGCACGGCCCACCCCGCGGTGAACACCCGCCGGGCGCCGAGCAGATCGGAGAGCCGGCCGCCGAGGAGCAGCAGCCCGCCGAAGGCGACGACGTACGCGTTGAAGACCCACTGCAGGTCGCCCTGCGAGAAGCCCAGATCCCGCTGCATCTCGGGGAGCGCGACCCCGATGATCGAGGTGTCCATGATGACCATGAACTGTGCGGCGGCGAGGACGACCAGCGCCCACCAACGCCGCGGATTGACAGCCGACATGACGGTTTCCCTTCCCGTGAGAGATACCCCCAGGGGGTATCTACGAGAGAAGGTATAACATACCTCCGGGGGGTAGGCAAGAACGATGGAGCGAAGCCGGGCGGACACACGGCGGTCAGCACGTCGGCCAACTGCTCCTCCTCGCGGTCGAGATGCGCCTCCGCCGGGCCAGGGATTCGGCCGGTTCCGGATGGCGGGCCTCGACGGCCGGAAAGACGCCGCGGTCCTCACCGGTGTGGTGGAACTCCAGACCGTGGCAGAACGCGAGGCAGTCGACCCGCAGCAGAACCATCAGGGTGGCTGCCCCGCCGGCGGCGGCCGCGGCCACCTCCGCGCGCAGCAGCGCCGGCTCCTGCCGCATGGCCCCGTGGATCGCCTTGAGCGCCTCAGCGGGGCATGAGCGCCTTCGCGAGCATCGCCGTCAGCCGGCGCCGTTCGTCCTCGTCGAGCACCGCGAACGGGGACCGTGCGGCCACCAGGGCCAGCAGCCGGCGGCGGGCGTCGGCGCCGCGTTCGGTGAGGACGAGGGTCCGTACCCGGCCGTCGCCCGGATACGGCCGCCGCTCCGCCAGGCCCTTCTCCTCCAGCTGGGCGCAGAGCAGCGTGACGTTCGACGGGTCGCAGTGCAGCCGCGCGGCAAGCCTGCCCAGCGGGACGGCGGCGGTGGCGGGGTCGACGACCCACAGCAGGTTGGCCTGCGGCACGGTGAGGCCGAACCCCTCCAGGGCCTCCTGCATGACGCCGGCCACCCATCCGGCCAGGCGCGTCAACTGATCCAGCAGGACCGCCTCTAACTCGTTCGCCGCCACGTGCGCAGCCTACGTCGGTCCCTTACACAAAAGGAGACAGTTATTCGAATAATTCAAGCGAACCCGTCACGCGGCACCAGGCCGCGCGGCCCCCGCCGGATGCGCCGCCCCCGCCCCGAAACGGTCCCGGGCGCGATCGGTGGCGGCCTCGATCCGGCGGGCCCGGGCGTCGGCGGGGTCGAAGGTGAGCTGGTGGGCGGCGAGTTCGGCGGCCGTCAGCTCCTCCGCGCGCAGGGCCACCGACCGGACCCGGGCGCGCTGCAGGCCGAGGCGGTCGTGCAGGTCGTAGGCCAGGGCGGTCAGGGCCTGGGTGTGGGCGGTGGGTTCGGGGAGCTTACGGGTGCGGGTGGTCGTCGAGCGGTCGGCGTAGCGGACGGTGAGGGTCAGGGCGCGGGCCACCTGCCGCTCCGCCCGCAGCCGCAGCCCGAGCCGGTCGGTGAGCGCGAGCAGGGCGGCGCGCCGGCGGTCGTGGTCCAGCTCGTCGTGGCCGAAGCGGTGTTCGGCGCCCAGTGAGCGGGGCGGGGCGGCGGGGGTCACCGGGGTCGGGTCGACGCCGTGGGCGGCGTCGTACAGCCGGCGGCCCGCCGCGGCGCCGAGGATGCGCTGCAGG
The DNA here is from genome assembly GCF_009604385.1 of Streptomyces smaragdinus. Lineage (GTDB taxonomy): Bacteria > Actinomycetota > Actinomycetes > Streptomycetales > Streptomycetaceae > Streptomyces > Streptomyces smaragdinus. The sequence goes on along the minus strand of NZ_WEGJ01000011.1, from coordinate 63,165 downwards.
GTGCCGAGCGGGGTGCCGGCGATCCGGCCGACACTGTCCAGCCCGTACGAGGCCAGGGTGCGGGCCGTCTTGGGGCCGACGCCGTGCAGTGCGGCGGCGGGCTTCGCCGCGAGGAAGGCGGTGACGGCGTCCATGTCGTCGGGGAGGACGCGTACCGCCGAGGGCGGGCCGTCGGCGGCGACCATCCGGGCCAGCAGCGGGTTCGCCGCGATGCCGGCCGTCGAGCGCAGCCCGTACAGCCCCCCGGTGCGCGCCCGGATCCGCTCGGCCAGGGCGACGGCGTCCACCCCGAAGTAGCGCAGGCTCCCGGTGACGTCGGCCAGCGCGGCGTCCGGCGGCAGCGCCTGCACCACCGGGGTGAACTCGGCGAGCAGGGCGAGCAGCCGGTCGTACAGCTCCTGGCCGATAGCGGAGCCGCCGGAGCCGGCGGACGAGCCGTGGAAGTGGATGTACAGCACGCTCATCCCGCGCTCCCCGGGCTCTGGTGCCACAGCTTGCGGCTGTTGCGCACGGACTCGCCGGGGGGCCGGAGATCCGCCCAGGGATGCAGCTCGTACCCCGTCTCCAGCTCGATGCTGCGCCCGTCCGCCACGGTGGCCGAGGGCGCGGGGCCGAGCTCCGTCAGCCGTTCGGTGACCGCGGGCAGTCCGCCGGTGCGGCGCAGTTCGGCGAGCTCTGCCAGGTCCCAGGCGGCGGAGCCGACGACGGAGAGCGCCTTGCCGTTGCCGCCGCCGCGGCGCTGCACGACGCCCCGTACGAGCAGCAGCCAGGAATGGAAGACGGTGTGCGCGCAGGCGTCGTGGCTGTCCTCAAAGAACGCGCAGTCCACCAGCCCGGCCGTGTCGTCGAGGGTGGTGAAGATGACGCGCTTGCCGGAGCGGACCGGCGGCGTCTGCGTCGCCCCCTTGGCCCCCGCCACCAGCACGATCTGCCCGTGCTTCGCCTCCCGCAGCTGCTTCGCGGAGACCACGCCGAGCTCCTGGAGCAGCTCCCGGTGATCGCTCATCAGATGCCGGGAGGCGTCCATGCCGAGCACGCCCAGCTCGGCGCCGAGCCGCTCCGCGTCGTTCAGGTCGGGCAGCTGCGCGGGCGCCACCGTGTCCGGTTCCCCCGCGCCCAGCGTCAGCTGCTCGGGCGAGGTCTTCCCCCGGCCGCGCTGCAGTTCGGCGATGTGCAGCAGCAGGTCACGCCGGTTTTGGCCGAAGCGGTCCAGCGCGCCGACCCGCGCGAGGCGTTCGGCGACGGGACGCGACGGGCGGGCGCGGGCGACGAAGTCCTGCAGCGAGGCGTACGGCCGCCCGGCCACGATCCGCGCCGCCTCCGCCTCGCTCATCCCGTGCACGTCGCACAGGGCGAGCCGGATGCCGTATATACCAGACACCAGTTCGATTCTATAGGCGGAATCCGACACGTTCACGTCCAGCGGAAGGATCGGCACCCCCCACCGCCGCGCGTCCGCGAGCAGCAGCCGCTTCGGGTACATCCCCGGGTCGTGCGTGAACAGCCCGGCGTAGAAGGCCGCCGGATGGTGCGCCTTGAGCCACGCCGACTGGTACGACGGCACGGCGAACGCCACCGCGTGCGCCTTGCAGAACCCGTACGCGCCGAACGCCTCGACGATCTCCCAGGTCCGCGCGATCACCTCGGGCTCGTAGCCGCGCCGCAGCGCCCGCTCCTCGAACCACGCCTTCACCCGCGGCACCTGGTCGGCGCTCGACAGCGCCCGCCGGGCGTAGTCGCCGAAGGCGTAACCGCAGCCGGTCAGTTCGTCGAAGATCCGGATGAGCTGCTCGTGGAAGACCACCACCCCGTACGTCTCCCGCAGCGCGCCCTCCAGCCTCGGATGCGGATAGCGGGGCGCCTGCCGGCCGTGACGCGCCTTGATGAACGGGTCGACCATGTTCGCGGCGACCGGCCCCGGGCGGAAGAGGGAGATGTCGACGACCAGGTCGTGGAAGGTCTCGGGCTGCAGCCGGGCGATCAGATCGCGCTGGCCGGGGGACTCGGTCTGGAAGAGGCCGAGGGTCTGGGACGCCTTGATCAGCTGGTACGCGGCCGGGTCGTCCACCGGCATCGCGTCCAGGTCCAGCCGCTCGCCGGTGGTCCGCTCGATCTCGGTCACGGCGTGCGCGATGGCGGACTGCATCCGCACCCCCAGCACGTCGAGCTTGAGCAGGCCCATGTCCTCGACGTCCTCCTTGTCGAACTGCGACATCGGGAAGCCCTCGCCGCTCGTCGGTACGACGGGGGTGCGGCGCAGCAGGGTGTCGTCGGAGAGCAGGACGCCGCAGGGGTGCATGGCGATCCCGCGCGGCAGCGCGTCCAGGGCCTCGACCAGGTCCCACATCCGCGGGCCGTACGCCTGGGGGTCGATGCCGCGCAGCTCGGGAAGCTCGGTCAGGGCCGCGCGGGCGTCGCGGGCGCGGATGTGCGGGAAGGACTTGGCGAGCCGGTCCACCTCGTCCGGGTCCAGGCCGAGCGCCAGCCCGACGTCCCGGACGGCGTGCCGGACGCGGTAGGTCTCGGGCATGGAGACGGTCGCCACCCGTTCGGGGCCGAAGCGGTCCAGGATCGCGCGGTAGACCTCCAGCCGGCGGGCGGACTCCACGTCGATGTCGATGTCGGGCAGCTCGGCGCGCTGGTCGGAGAGGAACCGCTCCATCAGCAGGTCGTGCTCCACCGGGTCGGCGGTGGCGATGCCCAGGAGGTGGTTGACCAGGGAACCGGCGCCGGAGCCGCGGGCGGACACCCGGATGCCCAGCGCCCGGGTGTCCTCGACGACCTGCGCGACGGTGAGGAAGTACGAGGCGAAGCCCTTGCGCTCGATCAGCCGCAGCTCGTCCTCCAGCCGCAGCCGGCGCCGGCGGTCGTCGTAACGCCGCAGGACCATCGCGGCGTCGCACTTGGAGCGCAGCACCCGCTCCGGGGTCCGGCGCCCGGCGCCGACCAGCCGCGGCTCGGGGAAGTGGACGTGGCCCAGCCGCAGGTCGTCCTCCGGGTCCACCACGCAGGCGGCGGCGGTCTCGGCGGTGACCTCCAGCAGCCGGCGGGCGGCGGCGCGGTCGTAGCCGGCGGCCTCGGCGACCCGTTCGGCGACCTCGGCCATCGCGGCGGCGGGTTTGAGCCAGCGTTCGCCGTTGTCGCGTTCGCCGTGGGCGTCGATGGGGACCAGCCGGCGCGCGGAGTCCAGGACGTCCGCGACCGCGCCCATGCCGGGGTCGGCGTAGCGGACGGCGTTGGTCAGTACGGGCCCGACGCCCTGGTCGGCGGCGAAGCCGAGGGTACGGGCGGCCAGCCGCAGCGACCCGGGACCGGTGCCGGTGCGGCCGTGGCCGACGACCTCCAGGCGCAGGGCGTCGCCGTACCGCTCCCGCCAGGGCGCGAGCAGCCGGGCGGCACGGTCCGGGCGTCCGGCGGCCAGCGCCCGGCCGACGTCGGAGGCGGGGCCGAGCAGCACGGTGACACCCTCGCCGCCGAGGGCCTCCCAGGGCAGCAGGGGCTTGGCGCCGGGGGCCTGGCCGGCGCCGGTCGACGCGTGCGCGACGGTGACCAGCCGGCACAGCTCCGCCCAGCCGCGGGCCCCGTCCCGGGCGAGGATGACGACACGCTGCGCCGATTCGTCGACAAAGGCACCGCCGCGCACGGGGGTGCGCCGGCGCTCGGTACGGCCGGCCGCCTCGGGCCGCTCCGCCACCGCCAGGTCCACGCCGAACAGCGGCCGCACGCCCGCCCCGCCGGCGGCCTTGGCGAAGCGGACGGCGCCGCCCAGAGTGTCCCGGTCGGTCAGCGCCACGGCGTCCATGCCCCGCTCGGCGGCACGCTCGGCGAGCGCCCGGGGGTGGGAGGCGCCATAGCGGGTCGAGTAGCCGGAGGCGGCGTGCAGATGCGTAAATCCGCGCATCCGCACCGCCTCGCCATCGCGCCCGCACCTCCGGGTTTCCGCTGCTCACCCGATGTTTTCGGGGAGCGTGGGACCCACGATAAACCAATTCGCACTGCTGTGCGATTTGCCGCGCCGGGGGCATGTTGATTGGACTGCAAACAGCTCTTTGCAAACAACTCTTTGTGGTCTATGGTGGGCCGTATGACCGATGACGTGGTTCTAGACGCCAAGGGCCTGCGGGCCCTCGCGCACCCGGTGCGCGTCAAGATGCTCTCCCTGCTGCGCAAGCACGGACCGTCCACCGCCACCCGGATCGGCGAGCGGCTCGGCATCAACTCCGGTGCCGCCAGCTATCACCTCCGCCAGCTCGCCGCCGCCGGTTTCGTCGCCGAGGACACCGGCCGCGGCAACGCGCGCGAGCGGTGGTGGCGCGCGATGCACGAGCGGACCCGGTTCGACTACGTGGAGCTGGCCCAGCGGGAGCCCGAGGCGGCGCTCGGCTATCTGCAGTCGGTGGTCTCCGGGTACAACCTGCGCGTCCAGCAGACCCTGGGCGAGGTCCCGACGATGCCCGTGGCCTGGCAGGAGGTCGTGGACATGAGCAACTGGGAGCTGCGGCTGACCCCGGAGCAGGCGGAGCGGATGAAGGGGGAGATGGCCGGCGTCATCGCCCGCTATCAGCGGGAGGGCGGCGACGGCGGGGAGCCGGTCACGCTCATCTCGTACGTGCTGCCCTCCCCGGAGCAGTCGTGATACGCCGCCGGCCGCTGACGGGGTTACTCGCCGCCGTCACGGTCTCCCTCACCGGCTCCACGGTCGCCGCGCTCGCCCTGCCGTGGTTCGTCTGGTCCACGACCGGCAGCGCGACCCGGATGGGCGTCGTCGCCTTCGCCGAGGCGACGCCCTATGTCCTGGTGAAGGCCCTGGGCGGGCCGTTCGTGGACCGGTACGGGCCGCGCCGGATCTCCTGGGTCAGTGATCTGGCGAGCGCCGCGGCCATGGCGGCGGTGCCCGTGCTGCACGCACTGGGGGTGCTGTCGTTCGGCGTGCTGCTCGGTCTCGTCGCCCTGATCGGGGCGGCGCGCGGGCCGGGGGACACGGCGAAGGAGGTGATGGTGCCGGAGGCCGCGCGGCGCGGCGCGGTGCCGCTGGAGCGGGCGACGGGGCTGCTGGGCGGGGTGGAGCGGCTGTCCGGCACGCTGGGGCCGGTGGCGGGCGGTGCGCTGGTGGCGCTGGCCGGGGAGATGGCGGCGCTGGGGGTGAACGCGGCGCTGTTCGTGCTGGGTTCGCTGCTCGTCGCGGGGGCGCTGCCGCGCGGGATGGGCGGGGCGGCGCCGGCGTCGGACGGCGGGTATCTGCGGCGGCTGGGCGAGGGGCTGGCGCTGCTGCGCGGCGACCCGCTGCTGCTGACGCTGGTCGTGATGCTGGCGGTGACCAATCTGCTGGACGCGGCGACGATGGTGCTGGTGCCGCTGTGGGTGTACGGGGCGGGGCACTCCCCCGCGGCGCTGGGGACGCTGCTGGCGGTGTGGAGCGGCGCGGCACTGGCGGGCAGCCTGCTGGCGGCGGGGGTGGCGCACCGGCTGCCGCGGCGGGTGGTGTTCTTCGCGGGGTTCGTGCTGGGGAGCGTGCCGAAGTACCTGGTGCTGCTGCTGGACGCGCCGCTGTGGGCGGTGGCGGGGGTGTTCGTCGTGGGCGGTTTCGGCGTGGGGTTCGTCAATCCGGTGATCGGCGCGGTGATGTTCGAGCGGATCCCCGGTCCGCTGCTGGGCCGTGCCCAGGCCCTGGGCGGGGCGCTGTCCTTCGCCGGCATCCCCCTGGGGCGGCTGCTGGGCGGCGCGGGCGCGGGTCTGCTGGGGCTGGCGCCGGTGCTGGCGCTGGTGGGCCTGGTGTACGCCGCGACGATCGCGGTGTCGGGGCTGCGGCCGGAGTGGCGGTCGATGGACCGGGGGCAGGAGCGGGAGCGGGAGAAAATCCCGGGCGTCCCGGCGGAGATCACCTAGGCTCGACGGACCCGAACCCCCGTGAAGGAGCCATCCCTTGCTCGTCCAGGAAGAGCTCATCGCCCGCACCCGCCGGCTCTGCGCCACCGACGGGCGGCTGGACGCGGCGCTCATGTACGGGTCGTTCGCCGCCGGTGAGGGGGACGCGTACAGCGACATCGAGTTCTGGCTGTTCTTTGACCCCGCGCGGCTGGCGGAGGTCGATCCGCGGGAGTGGTGCGAGCGCGTCGCGCCGGTGCGGCATCTCGTGCTGAACGAGGTCGGGACGTACGTGGCCTTCTTCCCGGGGCTCGTCCGCGGCGAGTTCCACTTCGTCGCCACGGACGCCATCGCCGGGGTCGCCCACTGGCCGGCGCGCGGGGCGGCGGTGGAGCGGATGGTCGTCAAGGACCGCACCGGGGAGCTGACGCCCGTACTGGAGGGGCTGCCGGACTCCGCGGAGGAGGGGGACGCCGAGGCGCTGTGCGGGCGGTTCGCCAACTGGCTGCTGCTCGCGCATCATGTCGCCGCGCGCGGCGAGCTGCTGCGGGCGTGGGACGCGCTGGGCGCCGTACAGCGGCATCTGCTGTGGCTGACCCGGCTGCACGAGGGCGCCGTCCGGCACTGGCTGACCCCGTCGCGCGGCGCGGAGGGGGAGCTGTCCGGCCCCGCGTACACGGCGCTGGCCGAGGCCACGGCGGGCGCCGCGGACGTCGACCGGGCGCTGGCCGCCGCCTGGCGGACGGGGCGCGCGCTGTGGCGGGAGCTGGGGGTGCCGGTGCCGGAGGAGCTGTTCGGCGAGCTGGACCGGGCGCTCGGGCAATAGGACCCGTGCCGGGCTCCCCCGCGGGAACCCGGCTCGGGGCGGACGTCAGTCGAAGCTCAGGCCACCCGTCCGGGTGCGCTTGAGCTCAAAGAACTGCGGGTAGCTCGCCAGCGCCAGCGCGCCGTCGAAGATCTTCACGGCCACCTCGCCGCGCGGGATCGCGCTGAGCACCGGGCCGAAGAAGGCGACGCCGTCGATGTGGATCGTGGGCGTGCCCACCTCCTCGCCGACCGGGTCCATGCCCTCGTGGTGGCTCTTGCGCAGGGCCTCGTCGTACGCGTCCGAATCGGCGGCCGCCGCGAGCTCCGCCGGCAGACCGACCTCCGCGAGGGCCTCGGCGATCACCGCGGGGTAGTCCTTGTTGCCCTGGTTGTGTATCCGGGTGCCCATCGCCGTGTACAGATCACGGAGCACCTCCTCGCCGCGCTCCTGGGCGGCGGCGATCGCGACGCGGACCGGGCCCCAGGCCTTGTCCAGCAGCGTGCGGTAGTCCTCCGGGAGGTCACGGCCGTCGTTGAGCACGGACAGGCTCATCACCCGGAACCGCAGGTCTATGTCACGCTGCTTCTCGACCTCGAGGATCCACCGGGAGGTGATCCAGGCGAACGGGCAGACCGGGTCGAAGTAGAAGTCGACCTTGGGCTTGGCGGTCTCGGCGGCAGCCGTCATCGGGGTGTCTCCCTGGTGGTGTCAGCAGTCAATCATCCGTGTCCAACAACACGTGACGCCGATCTCATTCCGCCCGGACGCCACGAATTCACGGCACGACGCGGAAGTGCGTCATCAGCCGCCGGTCGTCGCCCAGGACGTGGAACGCCACCCCGGGCGGCGCCGCGAGGTCCGCGAACGTGTCGCCCGGCTCCCACGGCAGCCGGATGGTGTTGACGACGCCGGGGCCCGTCACCACCGGCCGGCCCGCGAACAACGAGGCGCCGGCGCTGTGCACATGGCCGGTGATCACGGCGGCCACCTCGGGCCGGGACGCGAGGACGGCGGCCAGCTCCCGCGGCCGCTGCAGCCCCATGGTGTCGGCGACCGGGTGGTGGATGTCGACGGGCGGCTGGTGGAAGGCGAGGAGCGCCGGTACGGAGCCGCCGAGCTCGTCGAGGGTGGCCCCGATCCAGGCGGCGGTCTCCGGGGAGAGGACGCCCTCGTCGCGGCCGGGGACGGTCACGTCGGCCATCAGGATCGCGGTGCCGGCGACGTGGTGCAGCCGGTTGACGGGCTCCTCGGAGGGGGACTCGCCGAGCAGCGCCTTGCGGTACGCGGCGCGCCGGTCGTGGTTGCCGGGGCAGGTGAGTACGGGGAAGGGCGCCCGCAGCAGCTCCGCGGCCTCCTCGTACTCGGCCTGGGCCCCGTGGTCGGCGATGTCGCCGGTGACGAGGAGGGCGTCCAGCGGGAGGGCGCGGAGGTAGTCCATGACCCGGGCGGCGCGCTCGTGGGCGCGCTCCCCTCCGTCGAGATGCAGATCGCTGATCTGGGCGAGCAGAACCATGAACACAACCCCCTAATGGATTGACTCCCCACAACCATTAGGACCCTATCAGCGGTGGCTCGTCCGCCGCGAGACCCCCGCCCGCGCCGACCGTCAGTCCGAGGTGACGCCGCTCGCGGTGGTCAGCGCGTACGCCCACCGCACGACGCGGAGCCGCCCGCCCGGGGACAACCCCCGACCCCCCGGCACTATGCCCGCAGCTAAGCGCCTTCCCCCGCCGCCTCCCCGGCCGTCACCCTGGAGGCATGATCATCGCCGTTCTCTCCGACATCCACGGTGTGCTCCCCGCCCTCGAGGCGGTCCTCGCCGAGCCCGACGTCCACCGCGCCGATCTGATCGCCCTCACGGGGGACATCGCCTCCGGACCGCTCCCCGTCGAGACCCTCGACGTCCTCACCGCGCTCGGCGAACGGGCGCTGTGGATCTCGGGGAACGGCGAACGGGAGGTGGTCGGGCACCGGCGGGGCGAACCCGCCACCGATCCCGTCACGGCGTGGTCGGCGGAGCAACTGCGCCCCGACCAGGTGGACCTGCTCGCCGGGCTGCCGAAGACGGCGGCCGTCGGCGGCACCCTGTTCTGTCACGCCACCCCCCGCGACGACGTGGAGACGGTCCTCGTCGACTCCTCCTCCGCCCGCTGGTCCGACGTCCTCGCCGGGGTGGCGGCGGACGTCGACACGATCGTCTGCGGCCACACCCACGTACCGTTCGTCCGCCTCGCCCACGGCCGGCTCGTCGTCAACCCGGGCAGCATCGGCATGCCGTACGGCCGCAGCGGCGCGCACTGGGCGCTGCTGTCGCCGGACGGCGGTGTGACGCTGCGGCGCACGGAGTACGACTACGCCGCCGCCTGCGCCCGCATCACCGCCGCCTCGGGCTATCCGGACGCCGCCGCCTGGGCCGACGAGTACGTGTACGCCCGCAACTCGGCGGAGGACGCCCTCGAGGCCTTCGGTCCGCTGGACGGACGGATCACTCCGTGAGCGAGGTGGGCGAGGTGAGCGCCGCCAGCCCCCGGCCGATCTCGTCGTCCGCCAGCGGTGTCGGCGGAGCCTTCATCAGCTCCGCCGACACCGGGTCGACGACACCGCCCAGACCGCGGTCCATCGCCAGCCGCAGATAGCGCACGGCGTCGAGCACCTTCCCCGCGGCGCTCGGGGAGTCCTCGACCTTCATCCGTACGTCGATCTCGAACGGCGTGCCGCCGAACGCCTCGGCGTCGACACGGATATGAGCGATCTTGCTGTCCTCGAGATACGGGATGTAGTCCGCGCCGACGTGCCCGGACGCGGCCCCCATCCCCTGCGCCTTGGTCGCCTTCTTGCTCAGCATCCGCTCGGGGTCCTGCATGTTGAGGAAGTCCATGTTGCCGCCGGCGAGCAGCTGGTACGTCGACCGCAGCCGCACCCCGTTGCGGGCGAGTACGTCGAGCAGCGCGCGGTGCACGGCCGTCGCGCCGAACTGGCTCTTCAGATCGTCGCCGGCGAGCGGCAGCCCGGCGGCGGCGAAGCGCTCCGCCCACCGCGGGGAGCGGGCGATGACGGCGGGCATGCAGTTGACGTACGCGCAGCCGGCGCGCAGGGCGGCCTCCGCGTAGGCCTCGGCGGCGCGCTGGGCGCCGACGGGGAGGAAGTTGACCAGTACGTGCGTACCGGTGTCCCGCAGCCGCCCGGCGATGTCGTCGACGCCGGCCTCGCCCCGGGCGTCGACGTGGCCGGCGGTGGACTCCCCCACGCCGTCCTCCAGCACACCGTCCGCGACCTCGACGCCGAGCGGCGGCACGTCGGCGAACCGCAGCGCGTTGTTGGGCTCCGCCCCTATCGCGTCCGCCAGATCCCGGCCGACCTTGCCGGCGTGCACGTCGAAGGCGGCGGTGAAGCGGACGTCGCCGACGGCGTAGCCGCCGAGGACCGGATGCTGCAGCCCGGGCGCGCCGGCCTCCGCGTCCGCGTAGTACCGCACGCCCTGCACCAGCGACGACGCGCAGTTGCCGACCCCGACAAGACCCACGTTGACCGTACCGGCCCCGTCCGCCCGGACTTCCGCCATGACCGCTCCCCTTCGCCGATGTGGATCATCGAAGCGTAACCTGCGGGAGATCACCGCCGAAGGGACGCCGCCATGACCCTGCTGCTGTCCGCCTCCGCACTGCGCCGGGTGCTCGACACGGACACGTGCCTGACGGCCCTGCGCGACGGTTTCACCGCGGCGCCCTCCGGCATCGCCCCGCAGCGCGTCCGTACGCCCCTCCCCGCCCCGGGGACGGCGACGGCGCTGATTCCCGGTCTGGTGCCGGGCGTCCCGGCGTACACGGTGAAGGTCAACGCCAAGTTCCCCGGCGCGGATCCGGCGCTGCGCGGGGTGGTGTGCCTGCACGACCTGGCGTCCGGCGAACTGCTGGCGCTGCTCGACTCGGCGACGGTCACGGCGTGGCGCACGGGCCTCGCGGCGGCCCTCGGCACCCACGCCCTGGCCCGCCCCGACGCGTCGTCGGTGACCGTGATCGGCGCGGGAGCGCAGGCGGAGCTGGTGCTACGGGGCCTCGCGGCGCTGCGCCCACTGGGCCGGCTGACGGTGGTGGACCTGGACCCGGCGAGGGCGGAGGCGTTCGCGGCCCGCCACGGCCGGGCCCTGTCCGTCGAAGCGACGACGGACGGGGACCCGTCCCGGGCGGCCCGCACGGCGGACATCACGATCACGGCGACCTGGTCCCGCCGCCCCTTCCTGGACACCGCGGACATCCCCCCGGGCGCCCACGTCACGGCCCTGGGCGCGGACGAACCGGGAAAGGCGGAACTGACCCCGGGCCTGCTCGGCACGGCATACGTGGTGGTGGACGACCCCAGCCTGGCGTCGGCGTCAGGAGCCCTGCGGAACACGGACGTCACCCCCGCCACCACCCTCACAAAGGCCCTCCGCACCCCACCACCCCGCGCCCCCGGGGCGATCACGGTCTACGCCCCCGTGGGCCTCCCCTGGCAGGACCTGGCCCTGTCCTGGCCGGCGTACGAACGCGCCCTCGAACAGGGCGAGGGCACGCACTTCGACTTCCTGACCTGACGAGGACAAGGGCGCGAGCGGACAGTCAGGCAAGATGACGCGGAACTTGATGCGAAGCGATGCGAAACAGAACGCCCCCATCCCAGCCCGCCCATTCCAGCCCGTCCGGCGTTTGAGGACAAGGCGCGAAGCGCCGATTACCCCTGCTGCGGCGGAGCCGAATCCTCGTCCCCGGACTCCGGCACCAGCCCCTCCAACTCCGGCAACGGATCCGCCGCCCGCAAGGGCTCCACCGGCTCCTCGACGGTAACGGGAGAAACGTCGGAAGAGGGGGCAGGGGCGGGAGCCCCAGGAGCCCGCTCAAGGAACCGAAGCAACTCAACCGGAATGGGCAGCACCAACGTGGAGTTCTTCTCGGCAGCCACCGCCATCACGGTCTGCAGCAACCGGAGCTGCAGAGCGGACGGCGTGTCGGACATCTGCTGCGCCGCCTGCGCCAGCTTCTTCGACGCCTGCAGCTCCGCGTCCGCGTTGATGACCCGGGCCCGCCGCTCACGGTCCGCCTCGGCCTGCCGGGCCATCGACCGCTTCATCGTCTCCGGCAGCGACACGTCCTTGATCTCGACCCGGTCGATCGTCACGCCCCACTCGACGGCCGGACTGTCGATCATCAACTCCAGCCCCTGGTTGAGCTTCTCCCGGTTGGACAGCAGATCGTCCAGCTCGCTCTTGCCGATGATCGACCGCAGCGACGTCTGCGCCATCTGCGACACCGCGAACCGGTAGTCCTCCACCCGCACGATCGCGTCCGTGGCCTTGACGACCTGGAAGTAGACGACCGCGTCCACCCGCACCGTCACGTTGTCCCGTGTGATGCCCTCCTGGGCCGGGATCGGCAGCGTGACGATCTGCAGATTGACCTTCCGCATCCGGTCGACGAACGGCAGGATCATGGTGAACCCGGGCTGCTTCTCCTGTGGCCTCAGCCTGCCCAGCCGGAAGACCACGCCCCGCTCGTACTGCTTGACCACCTTCCCGGCGGCCATCACATACACCGCTGCGGCAGCCGCGAGGGCCACCACCCCGATAATCAGCGCCTCGAGCATCGTCGCCCCCTGGCGTGCGCGGAATGTCTCCCTTTACGGCAATGGTAACGCCGCCACCACCACGGCCGACAGGCCCGGGAGCCGCGCAAAAAGGAGCCGCGCAACGGGGGCCCGCGGGGGAAGGCGCCCCCCGCGGGCCCCGGTGACCGTCAGAACACGCTCACGCCGTACGCGGTGAGCGCCTCCCGTACCGGCTGGAAGAAGGTCGTACCGCCGGACGAGCAGTTGCCGCTGCCGCCCGACGTCAGCCCGAGGGCCGTCGACCCGGCGAAGAGCGAGCCGCCGGAGTCGCCGGGCTCCGCACACACGTTCGTCCGGATCAGACCGCCGACGATGTCGCCGCCGCCGTAGTTGACCGTGTAGTTGAGACCCGTCACGGACCCGCTGCGCACACCCGTGGTCGAGCCGCTGCGCTGTACGGTCTGCCCGACACTGGCGTCACCCGCGGCGGTGATGTCCCGGGAGGTTCCGTTGTACAGGTTGACCGTGCCGGGGTGGGCGAGCGCCGTATTGCTGTAGCGCACGAGACCGTAGTCGTTGCCGGGGAAGCTGGAGCCGGCCGTGGGGCCGATGACCGTGGTGTGGGCGGAGTTGGTGTACCAGGTGCCGGCGCCGTCCGTGCAGTGACCGGCGGTGACGAAGAAGTACTGGCCGGCGCTGTTGCGGACGTTGAAGCCCAGCGAGCAGCGCCAGTTCGACGCGTAGATCGCCTGGCCGCCGTCGATGTAGCTGCGCAGGGTGCCCTTGATGCGCTCGACCTTCACGGCGTCGGTTCCCGCGGCCTTCTTCAGCCCGGCGATCTGGGCGGACGAGACGTTCTGGTCGACGGCGACGACGAGCGTGCCGGTCGAGGCGTCGACGCTCCAGGCGGTGCCGGCGACGTTCGCGTCCAGCAGGCCGGCGCTCGCCCTGGCGAGGGTGCTCGCCGAGGCGGTCGGCGCGGGGTCCGCGGTGGCCGCGGGCAGTGCGGCGACGGACGCCAGGACGGCGGCGGACGCGACGGCGAACAGCTTGATCCTGCGGTGGGGGGATTGGCGCTTCATCCTCACTCTCTCCTCCGAGTCGACTCGGGGACCCGTCGTTCCCGGGTCCGTGAGGCGCAGCCGGGAAACAGCACTTTCGCCGTGCCCCTGACAAGCGCTAGGGGGGAGTATGCGCGCGTAGAACCACGGGCACAAGGGCTTGCTCCGCTTCCCCGGGCGCACGCCCCCGGCACGCGCGAAGCCTCCCGGAGGCACGGAATTCCGCGCCTCCGGGAGGCTTCGTACCGCTGTTCGTCAGTAGATGGTCACCCCGTACGCGGAGGCCGCCTCCCGCACCGGCTGGAAGAACGTCGTACCGCCGGACGAGCAGTTGCCGCTGCCGCCGGACGTCAGCCCGAGCGCCTTGGTCCCGTCGTACAGCGCGCCGCCCGAGTCACCGGGCTCGGCGCAGACCGTGGTCTGGATCAGACCGCGGACGGTGCCGTCGCCCTGGTAGCGCACCGTCACGTTGAGCGCGGTGACCTTGCCGGTCTTCGTGCCGGTGGTGGAGCCGCGGCGGGTCACGGACTCACCGACGACCGGGTCGGCGACGGTGAAGCCGCCGGGGTGGGCGAGCGAGGTGTTGTCGTAGCGCACCAGCGCGTAGTCGTTGCCGGGGAAGCTGGAGCCCTGGGTGGCGCCGATCAGCGTGGTCTGACCGGAGTTGGCGTACCAGGTGCCGACCACGTCGCCGCAGTGTCCGGCGGTGAGGAAGTAGTAGACGCCGCCCTTGACGACGTTGAAGCCGAGCGAACAGCGGTAGCCGTTGCCGTAGATGGCGTCACCGGCGGCGAGCAGCGGTTTGAACTCACCGGTCGTCCGGTGGACGGTCACGGCGTCACCGTACTTCGCCGTGGTGTTCTTCACCCGGGCGAGCTCGGCGGCGGAGACGGTGCTGTCGACGGTGACCTGGAGTGCGCCGTCGGCACCCTTGCCCCAGGCCATACCCCCGATCCCGGTGGCGTCGACCGCAGCGGCGGCGCCCGCGGCCCGCTCGGCCTTGTTCGGTGCCGCGTGTGCCGCGGGCAGCACCGACCCGGCGGTGAGCAGCGCGGAAGCTATCGCGGCGGCGACGGTGATGCGCTTGAGCCTCAACTCGGCCTCCTCAGGCGTAGGCGAGCCAGAGGCAATCTAGACGTGCCCCTGACAAACGCTGAGGGGAGTATCACCCTCCGCCCGGACGCACACAAGACCACCGGCCGGGGACCGATTCCCCGGCCGGCGACCCTCGTTCAGCAGCTGCAGTCGCAGCAATCGCACCCGTCGCAGCAGTCACAGCAGTTGCAGCAGTCACCGCACCCCGAGCAGTCGCAGTCGCACTTGTGACACGCGCCCTCGCGCCGCTGCCCGGTCCACGGATCGTTGAACTCGCCGGCACAGCACACCTGGCACGAACACATCAGCCCCGCGAAGACCAGACACCCCATCAGCAGCCCGCGTCCGCGCGGCGGCTCCGGCGGCGGCATCCCCGGTCCGCCGGGACCGCCGGGCGGATTCGCGTACGGATTGTCCCCGGGCGGCGCGTACGGATTGTGGGGCGGCGGCGCGTACGGACCGGAGGCCCGCGGATGCGCGTACGCCGGTCCGAACACCCGGTCCACCGAGTGCGGCAGCTCGTGCACCAGCAGCCGGTGCGCCAGCGCGCCGTCCTCGAACTCGACCTCCGCGAGCGCCAGCCGGATGCCGTGCAGCGCGTCGCCGCACAGCCGGCGCACCTCGGTGAGCTCGGTGCCCGTCGCCGCGATCGGGTTCCACGCCCCGCTCGCCGCGTCCGCGTGCAGGTCCTCGGCGGCGTCCAGCAGATGGGCGAGCCGGCCGAAGAGCCGTCCGGCCTCGGCGAGCGGCGCCCGGTTGCCCGGCCGTCCGGCGAGCACGGCGGTGTGCGCGAAGGCGGCGGCCGTCGCGGTCTCCGTGGGCTCGGTGACGGCGAGCAGCGGCGTACCCACCACGGCCAGGCGCTCGAGCTCCGGCTGGCGCGCCACGGCGTCGAGGAGTACGGCGGTGTCGAAGCCGAGTTCGCCGCCCGTACGGGCACCGCCCCGGTCCCAGGTCTGCGCGACACGCCCGGCGAGCGCGGCGATCCGCGGACGGGCCAGCAGCCCGTCGCGGTCGGCGACATGGTCGCGGACCTTGGCGGAGGCCAGCACCAGCGAGACGGCCGCGGCGAGCCGCGCGCCCTCGCCCCGCGCCACGTCCGCGGTGCGCATACCGCGCAGCGGGCAGGGGCCCGCCTTGCGGCGCTGCTTGCTCTCCGGCGGGGTCTGAGCCTCCGTCAGCACGCTGATGACCAGGCCGTCGTAGTTGGTCGCGACACGCGCGAACTGCCCGTGATCACTCCGGAGCGCGAGACACAACCCACACAGATGAGCCACCCACGACGTGTGCAGTTTCTCCGAAAGCCGGTGTCTGCACGGCCGAATGATTCCGAACACAGTCCCCCCGCCAGTTCAAAGCCGCTAAAGGCTTCACCCGTTCGCCACACCCTCACCCGGTCGGCCCAGGATAGAGTAATCGACGCACCGTCAGCCGTGTTGATCAGCAAAGACTCTTACCTGACGGCATCCGAACTGCACCAGGTCTGTCACGAATCGCCCGCCAGGTAACAATACGATTGACGCATCATCTGCATCATGGATGACCATAGGTGCGCGGACGGAAGGTCGGCCCCACAGGAGAGGAGGCGTCCCCATGGGATCGGTGCGCAGGGCGAGCGCTTGGCTCGGACTCGTCGACGACAACGATGACGAGCGGTACTACGACGACGACTACGCGGAGACCGGTGACCAGCAGCCCGCCAAGGGCGCCTGGGTCACGGACCCCCGGGTGCGGGTCGCGTCGGACGCCGCGCAGGAGCAGGGGCACCGGATCGCGACGATCACCCCGGACGGCTTCCGCGACGCGCGCGGCATCGGCGAGCTGTTCCGCGAGGGCGTCCCGGTGATCGTCAACCTCTCGGGGATGGACGGCGCCGACGCCAAGCGCGTCGTCGACTTCGCGGCCGGCCTGACCTTCGGGCTGCGCGGCACCATCGAGCGGGTGGCCACCCGGGTCTTCCTGCTGACGCCGGCGACCTACGAGATCGTCCCCGGCGAGTCGGCGCGGGCGAACAACGGCGGGTTCTTCAACCAGAGCTGACGCGGACCACGACCACGGCTAGGCGCGGGGCCCGGGCACCGGGCCCCGCGCCCGCTGGGCCGGTACGGGCGCGGGGGTCACGGCACGGAAGTCCCCGGCGTCCAGCCGGCCCGCCCGGTCGTCCGCCGCCTCGTGCCGGGGGCCGCATTCCATCGCGCGCGGCAGCCGCAGCGCCGCCAGCGCGCCCAGCAGCAGCAGACCGGCGCTCACCACGAGCGTGACGTGCATCCCGTGCACGAACGCCTCGCGGGCGGCGGTCCGCAGCGCCGCACCGCGCGGGCCGCCGAGCTCGTGCGCCACCTCGTACGCCTCGCCCAGCGAGTTGCCCGCCGCCCGCGCGGCCCCCGCGGGCACCCCGGGGACGTCCGTGACGCCGGGCCGGTAGAAGGCGTTCATCACACTGCCCAGCAGCGCGATGCCGATACCGGCGCCGAGCTGGTACGAGGTCTCGCCGATGGCCGCGGCGCCGCCGGCCTGTTCCACGGGCGCCTCGCTGAGCATCGACTCGTACGAGCCGAACAGCGTCGTCTCCAGCCCGAAGCCCAGCAGCACGAACCCGGCGTTGAGGATCACCGGCTGGTCGTGCTGCCCCATCGCGACCAGCCCGAGCACCGCGACGGCGGTCAGCACGAAGCCGAGGGCCACCATCAGCCGCGGGCCGAAGCGGGCCAGCATCCGCGCGCCCAGCAGCCCCGCCGCGATGGCGGCGAAGGTGAGCGGGATCAGCCGGACCCCGGCCTGCAGCGGGGTGAAGCCGAGGACGAGCTGCAGATACTGCACGGCGATGAGCTGCAGCCCGACGAGCGCCAGCATCGCCAGCACGATGCACCCGACGGCCGTCCCGAACGCCCGCCGCCGGATCACCCGGATGTCGACCAGCGGATGCGTACGGCGCCGCTGCCGGCGGACGAACAGGGCGAGCAGCAGGATCCCGGCGAGCGCCGGCCCGAACACCGACACCCGCAGCGGCCCCCCGCCCGCGCCGGTCTGCTGCACGGCGTACACGAGGCCGAACAGGCCGCTCGCCGCCATCAGCGCGCCCAGCACGTCCCAGGGGCCCGAGCGGCCCTCGACGGACTCGGGGAGCAGCCAGCGCCCGACCGGCACCGCGACGATCATCAGCGGGATGTTGACCAGGAAGACCGAACCCCACCAGTAGTGCTCGACCAGGAAGCCGCCGAGCAGCGGACCGATCGCCGCGCCGACGGCGGCGGTGGCGCTCCAGATGCCGATGGCCAGCGCCCGTTCGCGCCGGTCGGGGAAGACGTGCCGGAGTATCGACAGGGTCGCCGGCATGATCATCGCTCCGCCGACGCCGAGCAGCGCGCGGGCGGCGATGAGGACACCGGGGTTGTGCGCCGAGGCGGCGAGCGCCGAGGCGACGCCGAAGAGCGCGTAGCCGAGCAGCAGCACCCGGCGGCGGCCCACGCGGTCGCCCAGGGTGCCGAAGAGGATGAGGAGCGAGGCCGCGACCAGGGGGTAGGCGTCGACGATCCAGAGCAGATCGGTGGAGCTGGGCCGCAGGTCCTCCGTCAGGGAGGGGACGGCCACATGCAGCACCGTCGCGTCGAGGGCGACCAGCAGCAGGCTCGAGCAGAGCACGATCAGCACGGTCCAGCGACCCGCACCGCCACGCCGGCCGACCCGCCTGGCGTGCCGTCCCGCAGACACGCGCCCCGGCTGAACAGCGGCCGTGGTCGTCCCTGCCATCAAACGCACCTCCAAGGCGGAACCAGCCCTTCGCGAGCAGTCAGAGTACGCGAGAGTGCGCCGTCACCGGGTGGTGCGGTCCGAGTTGAGGCGAAGCCCGCACCGTCCGTGACGGAACGCGGACCTCCCGTGACCGGACCGCGACCCCGTCCACCTGATCCTCCGAACGCCCGGCGGCGAACTCCGCGCGGCACGACGGCGAATACCGGATTAACGCCGGTGTCGCGTCAAAATGCGTACGGGTGAAGCGTCGCATGTGTATTCACGGGAATGACGTGAACAAGGTCCCGAAACTCCCGGGCCACAGGTCCTGATTGAGACCGACTCCACATCACATAGGCATTACAAGTCGGGCTCTCGTGCCAATCCGGCCGCCGCATACCTGTAGCGTCGATTCCGTGCGTACCCAAGACAAGCCCACCGCAGTGGAGGAGCAGACGGCCCGCAGGGGGCACAGTCCGCTCCCCCCGCGGATGACCCGCGCCCGTGTGTGGCTCCTCGGGTCGACCGCGGCGGTGTACGCGGCGATCGTCGTCGGCGTGCTCACGACCTCGTGGCTGGTCCGGCTGGACTGGCAGCTGATGATGTTCCGGCCGTACAAGCAGTGGCCCGAGGTGCACGCCTTCCTGGACTACTTCGTGGTGCTGGGCCAGCGCGGCCCGACCGCCCTGGCCGTGCTGTGCTGGCTCGGCTACTGCGCGTGGCGGGGCCGGACCCTGCGGCCGGTGCTGGTGCTCGGCACCTCCCTGCTGCTGCTGAACATCTCGGTCGGAGCCGCGAAGATCGGCATGGGCCGGCTGGGCCCCCACTACGCGACCCGGATCGGTGCGCACGAGATGTGGCTGGGCGGCGATATATTCCCTTCCGGTCACACCGCCAACGCCGTGGTGACCTGGGGCGTTCTGGCCTATATGGCCACCACGCCGTTCGCCCGGCGGGTCGCGTCGCTGATCTCCGCCGTGGTGTCGCTGAGCGTCGGTCTCACCACGGTCTATCTGGGCACGCACTGGATCAGCGACGTGCTGCTGGGCTGGGCCGCGGGGCTGCTGGTCCTGCTGGCGCTGCCGTGGTTCGAGCCGCTGATGACCCGCGCCGAGGTGCGGCTGCTGGCGCTCTACCGCCGGCTGCGCTCCGGTACGGAGGCGTCGGCGGCGCCCCAGCCGGTCGCCGCCCGGGTCGCGATCATCTCGCAGCGCGCCGTCCCGGCGCAGCCGGGCACCCCGGTGCCGGAGATGGCCGGGGTGGGGGCCCGCCCCGACGGCTGGCCGCACGCCCTGCCGCGCCCGCACACCGCGCGGCACGAGCGCACCCCGGTCACCCCGACGGGCAGCCGCCGTCCGCCCCAGGTCGCGCACACGGACCGTACGGCGCGCGACCGGACCCGTACGACCGGCGGCACGGCGTCCTGACCCGACCCCTCTCCAGGGGGCTCAGCCCTTCCAGCAGCGCCGCACCAGGCCGTGCTCGACCTCGAAGTTGAGCCTGCCGCTCAGGTACTCCATCGTGATGACCGTGCCGGGCGGCAGGGAGCGGACCGGCGACCAGCCGTGCTCGCGGGCCCGGCGCTCGGCGTCCGGCGCGGCCAGTCCGACGTAGGCCGCGAGGTCGTCCGCGGGTTCTCCGGGCGGGTTCGGTACGGGTGTCATACGGCCACGCTAGACCGCGTCCGGCGCGGCCGACAGCGGGCCGCGGTCATACGGTCGTGCCGGAGCCGTCCCGTCCGCGTCACGCTTGTGTCACAACTTCCCCCGGCTGATTGACGTATACGTGATCAACGCAATCCGGACATCCGGCAACACCCCCGGAAATGCGCGGCCGTTCACGTCCGGCGGCCGTGCAGTTCATCGGAATTACCCCCGGAATTTCCACCCCCGTGCGACCCGTACAACCCTCGGAATATCAGCCGTACGCAGGCCGGATAATCATTTCCCGGCGCGTCGCATTCCCTGTGGGCTCACCGGATCCTCACAATAACCGCACAACTGAACGGGCAACCTCGGCGCGGAACCCGCCGCCGCACCCTCGCGCACCGGGGGGCGACGCGAGCATCATGGCGGGTGCGACGCAGCACACGGCCCGGACCGCGAAGACGGCCGGATACGGCTGAGAGGGGCGCACGGGATGGGGACCACGCACGCGACACCGGTGGCCGTGACCGCACCGCGGCCGCACCGGCAGGGCCGGGCCCTGGTGGACTGGCTCACCACGACCGACCACAAGAAGATCGGCCACCTCTATCTGATCGCGTCGTTCGTCTTCTTCCTCTTCGGCGGGGTGCTGGCGCTGCTCATGCGCGCCGAGCTGGCCCGGCCGGGGCTGCAGATGATGACCAGCGACCAGTTCAACCAGACGTTCACCATGCACGGCACGATCATGCTGCTGCTCTTCGCGACGCCGACCTTCGCCGGGTTCGCCAACGAGATCATGCCGCTGCAGATCGGCTCGCCCGACGTCGCCTTCCCCCGGCTGAACATGCTGTCGTTCTGGCTGTTCCTGTTCGGCGGGCTGATCGTCTCGGTGAGCTATCTGGTCCCGGGAGGTCCGGCGGCGTTCGGCTGGTTCGCGTACGCGCCGCTCAACGGGCAGCTGCGCTCGCCGGGCATCGGCCCCGATCTGTGGATCATGGGGCTGGCGCTGGCCGGCTTCGGCACCATCCTGGGCGCGGTGAACTTCCTGACGACGATCATCGGGATGCGGGCGCCGGGCATGACGATGTTCCGGATGCCGATCTTCACCTGGAACACGCTCTTCACGTCGATCCTCATCCTGATGGCGTTCCCGGTGCTGGCGGCGGCACTGCTGTGCCTGGAGGCCGACCGGACCTTCGGCTCGCACGTCTTCGACGCCGCGAACGGCGGCGCGCTGCTGTGGCAGCACCTGTTCTGGTTCTTCGGCCATCCCGAGGTCTACATCATCGCGCTGCCGTTCTTCGGCATCGTCAGCGAGATCCTCCCGGTGTTCTCCCGCAAGCCCATCTTCGGTTACGTGATGCTGGTGGGCGCCACGATGGCCATCACGGCGCTGTCGGTGATGGTGTGGGCGCACCACATGTTCGCCACCGGGGCGGTGCTGCTGCCGTTCTTCTCGTTCATGTCGTTCCTGATCGCGGTGCCCACGGGGGTGAAGTTCTTCAACTGGATCGGGACCATGATGAAGGGCGCGCTGTCCTTCGAGACGCCGATGCTGTGGTCGGTCGGGTTTCTGGTCACGTTCCTCTTCGGCGGGCTGACGGGGGTACTGCTGGCCTCGCCGCCGCTGGACTTCCATGTCTCCGACACATACTTCGTCGTGGCCCACTTCCACTACGTGGTATTCGGCACGGTGGTCTTCGCGACGTTCGCCGGGTTCTACTTCTGGTGGCCGAAGTTCACCGGGAAGATGCTGGACGAGCGGCTGGGGAAGGTCCACTTCTGGACCCTGTTCACCGGCTTCCACACCACGTTCCTCGTCCAGCACTGGCTGGGCGCCGAGGGCATGCCCCGGCGGTACGCCGACTATCTGGCGGCGGACGGCTTCACGGCGCTGAACACGGTGTCGTCCGTCGGGGCGTTCCTGCTCGGGATGTCGACGCTGCCGTTCCTGTACAACGTGTGGAAGACCGCCAAGGAGGGGAAGCCGGTCGGCGTCGACGATCCGTGGGGGTACGGGCGGTCGCTGGAGTGGGCGACGTCGTGTCCGCCGCCGCGGCACAACTTCGTCACCCTGCCGAAGATCCGCTCCGAGTCCCCGGCGTTCGACCTGCACCACCCGTACGCGGCGCACGACGACACGGCCGGGCCGCGGCCGGCCCTCGAGACGGAGGCCGCTGAGAGCGAACCGGCCTGACGTTCACCGGGGCGGGCGCCCGCGCCGGGTCAGGTGATCCGCAGGGCGAGCTCGTTCGCCGGGGTGTAGCCGATGCGGAGGCGGGAGGGGCCCAGCGGCAGGGCCGGATAGACGAAGACCTGTTCCTTCCGCGCGATGTCGTCCAGCAGCCGGGCGACCCGGACCGGTTCGGCGTCCGGTGCCGGCCGCAGCCCCAGCGTCGCCGGAAGGGTCTCGGAGACGGCCGCCGGGACGGCCGACGTGTGCCAGGTGGCCGTGAAGCAGGTGCCGTTGACGTACGCGGGGCACAGCGCGTACCAGGTGTCCGTACGGGCCTCCAGCGTGGCGGACGCCGACAGCCGGGCCCCGTAGAGACGGCCGGCCACCGTGATCCGGCCGCCCTGCACGGTGACCTCGCCGGCCTCCGCGTGCGGCGAGCGGTGCCAGACCGCCAGGGAGAGGGCCGAGCGAGTGGTGGCGTACGGGATCCGCACGGTCACCGGCGCGTCCGGGTCGGGGACGCGGTCCACCAGCCCCCGCAGATCGCACAGCCCCGGCGTCAGCCGCTCCCGGACGCCGTCCGCCGGCTCCGCGTAGGCGTCCCAGCGGCCCTCCGCCAGCGCGGCCGTCACCGGCAGCACGGCCGTCGGCCCCGACACCGGCAGCCGGACCTCCGTACCGCTCCCCCGCAGCCGCAGCACCAGCGCCGCCGCGGGGTCGCCGAGGGTGAACCGCAGCTCCCCCGACGCCGACGCCACACAGTCCGCCCGCCGCTCCGCCACGGCGCCCTTGCCCCCGCCCCCCGGCCCCGGCCCCGTCACGGCGTCCACGCCCTCAGCCGCCGTCCCGCCATCGTCGCCGCGTACACCCCGCCCAGCGCGGGGCCGACCAGCCGTCCGTGCCGCCGGGCCCTCAGCCCGGTGAGCAGCGCGTCGTACCGCCCGGCGATCCGCTCCGGGTCGAACCGGGCGACGTTCTCCACCGCCCGCCGCCCCATCCGGACCCGCAGGTCGTCGTCCTCGACGAGCCGCAGCAGCCGCGCCGCCAGCCCGTCCAGATCGCCGTTGCGGGCCAGCAGTCCGTCCTCGCCGTCGGTGATGATCTCCCCCGGCCCGTACGGGCAGTCGGCGGCGACGACCGGCAGTCCGCAGCGCATGGACTCGGCGATGCTCAGCCCGAACGACTCCAGCTGCGCCGTCGACAGCGAGACCGACCCCTTCACCCACTCGGCGTCGAGCGGATGCGCCGCCCCCATCAGATGGACGTGGTTGTACAGCCCGAGCTTCTCGATCTGGACGTGCAGCCGGTCCCGCCACGGCCCGTCCCCGTACAGCCGCAGCTGCCAGTCGGGCCGCACGCGCACGACCCGCTCGAAGACCCGGAGCATCCGGTCGTAGCGCTTGACCCAGGCCAGCCGTCCCGCGGCGATCACGATCCGGGAGCTGCCGTCCGCCGGCGGCAGCTGCGGCGCCGGCACCGCGTTGGGGATCGCGCCGAGCCACACCCCGGGCAGCCGCAGCCGGCGCGCGTACACCGCCGCGTCCGCCTCGGTCACCGTCACCACGGCGTCCATCAGCGGGTAGTGGGCGCTCAGCGCCAGCTTGAGCGGCCAGGGGTGGGAGAGGAACGTCGCGTGCTCCTGCGCCACCCGGACCACCCCGGGGCGGGCGTCGCGGGCGATGTGCACGTTCAGCCCCGGCCGGGTGCCGATCACGGCGTCGGTGTCCGCGCCGCGCAGCCATCCGGCGATCCGCCGGTCGGTGAGCGCGCTGTACTGGCCGCGCCGGCTCTCGCCGCGCGGGAAGAGCCGGGACGGCCGGTCGAGGTCGGGGTGCCCGTGGTCCGCGCCGCCGGCGCGCAGGTCCAGCAGGGGACGCAGGGTCACGCCCGGCGGGAGGTCGAACACGGGCTCGTCGCGGTGGCGGAAGACCGAGACGATCTCCACCTCGTGCTGCTCGGCGAGCATCCGGGCCAGGGTGAACACGGTCCGGATGGTGCCGCCGATCCCGTACCCGTAGTGCAGCAGGAAACTGATCCGCACGGTATCCCCAGGGCTTCCCGCCGGACACCGCGGCAGGCGCCCGTTTGCTGTGAAGACATCTCAAGGCGATGAAAGGTTGTACCGATTACCGCATAAAGTCACGATACGGCAGAAACATCCCGGCGGCATTCAGGGCCGGTAGGCCAGCTGCGGCACCGTGAAGCAGTTCTCGTTCATGTCCCCCTGCGTGACCCAGCCGTGCGCGTCGTCCCGCCAGCGGGCGACGGACAGACACGTCCGCCGGGTCTGAGGCGGCTCGGGCAGCCGCTCGAACCGGACGGGCAGCAGCAGCCCGTCCGCGTCGTACGGCTCGGTCCGCCCCATGAAGCGCTCCACGCACGCCCGGGTCACGTCGTCCCCGCAGGAGGCGGCGGCGTCGGCGAACCACATCGCCGCCGCCCAGCCCTCCAGCTGCCACTGCGAGCGGACCTTCGTCGCCGCGTACCGGTCCATGCCCTCCAGGAACGCGGCGACCGCCGGATGGTCCCGGTCGGCGTAGTCGCGGCTGGAGCCCGTCACCCACAGGCTGCCGCGGCAGCCGGGGACGTCCCGGTAGTCGTCCGGCACCTGCGACGACCAGTTCTGCACGTTCGTGACCTTCGCGGCCACCCGGACGTCCGCCGCCTCCATCGCCTCGCACAGCTGTACGTTGCCGTGGGTGTCCAGCGCGTCGAACACGAGGTCCGCGCCGCGGGCCCCGATGTCGGCGGCCACCGCCCGGAAGTTGGGCAGCGCGAAGTCCACCTGCTCGACGGCGACCCGGTAGCCCTCCGCCCGCAGCCCCTCGGTGACCAGCCGGGCGTAGGCGGCGGAGGACGCCTGGTTGTACGAGACGACCGCGGCCGTCCGGGCGCCGTGCTCCTCCCTGAAGTAGCGGTAGACCTCGGTCCCGCCGTACAGCCGCCCGTCCCAGCCGGGGGTGCCGTCGCGGGGCGCGAGGCTGCCGTAAATCGAGTAGAGGTGCGGGTACGTGTCGTACTGGGCGCCGATCGGCTGTCCGCCGATGTCGGGGACACCGGCCCGGCTCACCAGCGGCGCGCCCGCGTAGTCCAGGGAGGTCCCGGCGACGAGGGCGAAGACCTTCTCCTTCGTCAGGAGCCGGCGCACGCAGTCGCTGTTGCCGATGCCCGCCCCCTGGTCGTCGCAGGTGACGACGCGCACCGGGCGGCCGCCCACCCCGCCGTGGTCGTTGAGCCGGGCGAAGTACGCCCGCGCCCCGTCCCGCGGACCGGTGAAGGCGGTGGCGCCGATGGGGCTGGTGGCGCTGGTGATGATGCCCACCGTCAGCGGCCGGCGTCCGGTGGCGGCGGTCGTGGGGCGGTGGTCGAAGTCGCGCTCCGGCAGTCTGCTGCCGCAGGCCGTGCCCAGCAGGAGCACGGCCGCGGCGAGCAGGGCCGGCGCGGCCCGCCGGGTCACGAACAGCCCGGCCCCGCGGTGCCGCTGATGCCGACGAGACCGCACAGGGTCTCCTTGGACACCTTCCACGTGGAGCCGTCCAGGACGGCGGTGCCCGCGCCGTTGGGCAGCACCGTGGCGCCGGAGACCGTCATCGCGTAGCTGACGGCGGCCTCCGTCGGCGAGGAGAACGACACGCCGGTCACCTTCACCGCGACGCCCCTGGCCTGGTCGCTGCCGCTGAACGCCCGCATGAGCGGCTCCAGCCTGTCGCCGTCCTCCAGCAGCTCCGCCTTCTTGTCCAGCGGGGTCTTCGGGTCGAAGAACGCCTCGAAGTTCTTCTTGATCTGCGCCTCGGCCGCGGCCGGATCCGCCGGCTCCTGACCCTCACCGGCGGTCTCCGTCGCGCTCGCCGTGTCCGTCGGCTCCGGTGCGGCGGTGGGCGTGCCGGCGGTCGGGGACGGGCTCTTCGTACCGCCCCCGCCGCCGTCGTCCGAGCAGCCGGCCGCCCCGAGTCCGATGGCCAGCACCAGCACCGCCACCGGCGCGGCCGCCCGCGCCCTTCGTCCGTGGGGCATCCGCCTCACCTCTCGCGTCGACTTGTCGCGTTCGTCAAGCTATACACGGCATAGTGCATCCCGCAGGCCGACATTCCCAGGCACGACGCACGTCCCGGAATGCGGCGTCTTCGACCGGCGACTCCCAGGGGGCACCATGGCGCGCGTGAGGTTCGGGGAGAGCTCCGCCGGGCGGGCGCTCGTCCTGCGGTGGGGTGGTCCGGTGGCGCTCGCCGCCGGCGCGGTGCTGTGCGTCATCGGCTGGTACGGGGTCTCCGGCGAGAGCGTCGCCGAGCGGCAGCTGCCCTATCTGGCCTCGTCGACGATCCCGGGCGCCGCCCTGGTCGTGGCGGGGGCGGTGCTTCTGACGCGCGGCGAGCAGGGCCGGGTGGAGGAGCTGTACGCCCTGCTGACGGCCGCGGAGGACGACCCCGCCGACGCGGAGCGCCCGCTCCCGGCCGCCGGGGGGCCGTATCTCGCCGTCCCCGGCGGCACGCTCTACCACCGTGCCGACTGTCCGCTCGTCAGCGGTAAGGCCGACGCCCGCCCGGTCAACGGGGACGGCGGGGAGCTGACGGCCTGTCCGGTGTGCGAGCCGGCGCCCTGACATGGCGTCCCTCACGTACGACCTCACGCTGGCCGGGCTGGCGGTGGGGAGCGCGGCGGCGCTCACCGGGATCGGGCTGATCGTCACCTACCGGGCGACGGGGGTGCTCAACTTCGCGCACGGCGCGGTCGCGATGGTGACCGCGTACGCGCTGTGGCAGCTGCGCGTCGGCTGGGGCTGGCCGCTGTGGGCCGCGGCGGCGCTCTGTCTGGTGGTCGTCGCGCCGGGGATCGGGCTGCTGCTGGGGCGGTTCGTGTTCCGTCCGCTGTCGGTGCTCCAGGGGCGCGGCGGGGCGCACTCCCTCGTCGTGTCGCTGGGGGTGTTCGTGCTGCTCGTCGGGGGCGCGGGGCTGGTGTGGGGGACGGGGGCGAAGACGGACGTACCGCGAATCCTGCCCGACGACCCGTGGATTCGGCTCTCCGTGGTCGTGGTGCTCGCCGCGGCCGTCTCGGGCGTCACCCGGTTCACCCGGGTCGGGCGGGAGTTGCGGGCGGTGGTCGACGACCGGCGGCTGGCGGCGCTGAGCGGGATCGACGCCGACCGGGTGGCCGACACGGGGTGGGCGTTCGGCACGTTCACGGCGGGGCTGACGGGGCTGCTGCTGGCCCCGTACGTGCGCCTCGACCCGTACGGGCTGCCGCTGCTCGTGACGGCGGTGCTGGGCGTCGCGGTGGCCGCGGGGCTGCGGTCGCTGCCGGTGGCCGTCGGCGTCGCGCTGGCGATCGGGGTGGCGCAGAGCCAGCTCACCCGGCTGCACCCGGGCGGCGGGTGGGAGCAGGTGACGCAGGCGCTGGGGGCGAATCTGTTCGCGGTAGCGCTGCTCGTGGCGGCTCTGGCGGTGCCCCGGTTGGGGGAGGAGGCGGACCGGGAGGGTTTCTTCCGGGTGCCGCCGGCGCCCGCGGCGGGAGGCGGGGCGGTGGGGGTGCTCGCGGGGGTGCTGTTCCTGCTGCCGCTGGGGTTCGCGGGGGCGGATCTGACGACGGCCGTGCAGGTGCCGGGGCTGGCGGTGGTGCTGCTGTCGCTGGTCGTCGTCACCGGGCGGGGCGGGCAGGTGTCGCTGGGGCAGGCGGGGTACGCGGGGCTGGGCGCGCTGTTCACGGCGCTGCTGGCCGCCGGGCGGTTCCCCGGAGTCGGGCCGCTGCCCGAGGCGGCGGCGCTGGGCTTCTGCGTGCTGCTCGTCGCGCCGCTGGGGCTGCTCACCGGGTATCCGGCGATCCGCCGGCGGGGGCTGGCCCTGGCGCTGACGACGCTGGCCTTCGGGGTCGGGGTGAGCGCCTTCGTCCTGACGCAGCCGTACGCCGCCGCGGGGCTGTCGCCGGCGCGGCCGGCCGGGTTCACGGGGGATCGGGCGTACTACGCGCTGGAACTCGCGCTGCTCGCGGGCGCGGTGCTCGTCGTGTGGCTGCTGCGGCGGGGGCGCACGGGGCGGGCGCTCGCCGCGCTGCGTGATCACGAGGAGGGGGCCTCGGCGGCGGGGGTGGCGGTGCCGGCGCTCACCGTGGGGGCGTTCGTGGCCGGGGCGGCGCTGGCCGCGCTGGGGGGCGGGATGCTCGTCATGGGGGTCCAGGCATTCTCGCCGGGGATGTTCGACCCGGTGCGGGGACTGCTCTGGTTCGCGGCGGTCGTCGTGCTGGGGGCGGACTCCGTGCCGGGTGCGCTGGCGGCGGCGGCCCTGCTGGTCGGGCTGGACGCGGGGGCGCGCGGCGGGACGGCGGCGGCGGTGATCGGTGTACTCGCGGTGCTGCTCGGGCGGTTCCCCGGCGGGGTGTACGACGCGCTGCGCGCGGGCCTGGCGCGGGTGCGGGGGCCGGGGGTGCGGCTGTCGGGGGCGGGGAGGCGGGTGCGGGGGCGGCTGGGACGTACGACGGTCGAACCGCGATCCGCCGCAACGCGCGTCCCCCCGGGCCGAACCGAACCGCGCATCCCTCCGGGCGAAACCCGGCCGAGCCCCCTCCCGCCGCCCGCCCCTCCGGCCCGGCCCGAATCGTCGCCCCCCGCCCGCCTCACCGCCCGCGGTGTGCGCGTCGCGTACGGCGACTACCTGGCCCTCGACGGCGTCGACCTGACCGTCGCCCCCGGCCGGATCACCGCCCTCACCGGCCCCAACGGCGCCGGAAAATCCACCCTCTTCCACTGCCTCGCCGGCACCCTCACCCCCGGCGGCGGCCGGATCCTCCTCGACGGGACGGACGTCACCCGCGAACCGGCCCACCGCCGCACCCGCCGCGGCATCGCCCGCACCTTCCAGCGGCTCGCCGTCTTCCCGAGCCTCACCGTCGGGGAGAACGTCCGTATCGGCGCCGAACAGGGCCGCCTCCACGACCCCGCCGCCACGGACCGCGCCCTCGCCCTCCTCGGCCTCACCCCCGTCCGCGACCGCCCCGCCGCCGGCCTCCCCACCGGCACCCTGCGCCGGGTCGAACTCGCCCGCGCCCTCGCCGGCGGCCCCCGCGTCCTGCTGCTCGACGAACCGGCCGCCGGCCTGGACACCGCCGAGACGGCCGCCCTCGCCCGCCTCCTGCGCGCCCTCGCCGCCGACGGCATGGCCCTCCTGGTCGTCGAACACGACCCCGACCTGGTCGCCGGACTGGCCGCCACCGTGTACGAGATGGAGGCCGGCCGGATCACCGCCGTCCGCGAGGGGGCCGCGCGATGACCGTCGAGATCCGGCTGGCGGGCGCCCGCGTCCGCTACGGCCCCCTGGAGGCCCTGCACGGCGTCGACCTGCCCGTCCCCGCCGGCCGCCTCACCGTGCTGACCGGCCGCAACGGCTCCGGCCGCAGCACCGCCCTGCGCGCCCTGGCCGGCACCGTCACGCTGTCCGCCGGCCGCGTCCTGTGGCGCGGCACGGACGTCACCCGGCTGCCCGCCTACGCCCGTGCCCGCCGGGGGATGTGCCTCACCCCCGACACCGGGGCGGTGTTCGCCTCCCTCACCGTCGCCGAGAACCTCGCCCTCGCGGGCGGCGACCCCTCCCCCGCCCTGACCGCGTACCCGGCGCTGGCCCGGCTGCTGCCGCGACGGGCCGGCACCCTCTCCGGCGGCGAACAGCGGATGCTCGCCGTCTCCCGCGCCCTGCTCAGCCCCGCCCGGCTGCTGCTGTTCGACGAACCGGCGCAGGGCATGAGCGCCGACGTCGCGGCCCGCACCCACGCCCTGCTGGGCGAACTGGCCCGCGCGGGCCGCACGGTGGTGGTCGCGGAGCAGTCGCTGCCGCCGAAGCTGGCCGCCGCCGCGTCGGTGGTGCACGAACTGCGCCGGGGCACGGTCGTCTTCAGCGGGGAGCCGCAGGAGCTGCGCGGGGCCTAGGGTTACCGCCGGTATCGTCAATTTTCGGCCGCCTTCCATCTCGGTTGAAAACCGAACTTATCGGCCTGTCCGCGATACGCGAATCCACCCGCTTCACCGGGGCAACACGGCGGATCACCAGGTCAGTTGGACGATCACGGCCCCTTTCGCCGGATATCTCACCGGCCGCACCCGCCCGTACCGTCAATCGGCGCGGAGGGCGTTACCCCTGGACCAGGTCACCCGTTGGGAACAGTGACCGAACGACCGCACCAGGGCGAAAGACCGACCCGCAATCCCGAGGAGCCACCCGTGACTCGCATGCTCGACGTGAGCGAGGACGTACGCGCCGAGATCGGCGACGAAGAAGCAGAACGGCTGCTGTCCGGCGACGGCGCCCCCGGCTCGTACGACTGCACGTCGTGCCGCACGCCGGGCGACTCCCGCAGCGAGCGCACCTCCACCGTGCTGTTCGTCGGGGGCGAGACGGCCGTGCTGGCCTTCGCCCACGCCGGCTGTGTGCCGTCGCAGGTCGTGGCGGTGGCGGAGGAGCAGCTCCGGGGCGCCGTCGCGTCCATCACCGCGACGGACGGCGAGCCGGAGGCCCGTCCGGAGGCGCCCGCCCCCACGCCCCCCACGCCCCCCGCGGTCCTCGCCCCGGACCCCGTCGCCGAGGCGCCGCGGCAGGCCGTGCTCGGCGTGACGTGCGGGCTGGTGCTGTGCGGCGACGACCTGAAGGCCGCGCTGGTCGTCGAGCCGACCGGCCCGGTCACCCGACCGGGATCGGCCGGGATGGGCGACGACTTCCTGCCGCTCCTCATCGAGCAGGGGTTCCTGCCGGTGCTGGACGTGGACCGGCCGCCGGCCACGGTGCCCGGCTGGTCGGTGCTGCTGGTCTCCGGCCGGCTGCACGCCGTGATGCAGCCGGGACGGGGCGGCGAGGGCGCGACGGCGTGGTGGCAGGCGCATCAGCCGCTCCAGGTGACGGACGGCTGGCGGCAGGTCGCCGTCGCGTCCCGCGAGGTGCTGGTGTTCGCGGCGCCGGTGGGCTCCGTCGGCCGGCAGCCGCGCGAGGACCTGCTGCGGGACGCGCTGGAGCTGGCCGCGTCGCGCGGACTGCTGGTCGGGAGCACCATGCCGCTGACCGGCGCCTGAGAAGTTCACCCGAACGGACCACGGGCACCCGCATCCCCCGGGGCCACGCGATCGTTGCGGGGGTGTGCACTCCTCGTATCCCCACACCCAGATCCCCGCCATGCGTCCCGCCCACGAGTCCGGTGAGCGGGCCGAGGGGACGCCGATCTACGACGAGTTGTGCGCCGAGTACCGCAGGCTCTTCCGCGCGCTGCCCGGGGACCGGACGGGCGAGGAGAAGCTCCGCTTCGACGCCATCGGGGGCCTCGCCTTCGGCCGCCGCGGCCGCCGCCACGCCGCCGACCGTGAGCTGGGCCCGGGGCTCTGACGGCGCGTAAAGCAGCCCGTACCAGCGGCCGGGGCGCCGACGCCCCGGCCGGACCTACTTCTTCCGCCCGCGCTTCTCCCGCACCCGCACCGAAATCTGCAGCGGCGACCCCTCGAACCCGAACTCCTCCCGCAGCCGCCGCTCGATACTGCATCATTCCGGGGGCAACCCCCGAACCCCCGGCCGGACCTACTTCTTCCGCCCGCGCTTCTCCCGCACCCGCACCGAAATCTGCAGCGGCGACCCCTCGAACCCGAACTCCTCCCGCAGCCGCCGCTCGATGAAGCGCCGGTAGCCCGCCTCGATGAAGCCCGAGGCGAAGAGCACGAAGCGCGGCGGCTTGGTGCCCGCCTGCGTGCCGAAGAGGATGCGCGGCTGCTTCCCGCCCCGGATCGGGTGCGGATGGGCGGCCACCAGCTCGCCGAGGAACGCGTTCAGCTTGCCCGTCGGCACCCGGGTCTCCCAGGACGCGAGCGCCGTCTCGATCGCCGGCACCAGCTTCTCCATGTGCCGCCCGGTGAGCGCCGAGACGTTCACCCGGGGCGCCCACTGCAGCTGCACCAGATCGCGCTCGATCTCCCGCTCCAGGTAGAAGCGCCGCTCCTCGTCGAGCTGGTCCCACTTGTTGTACGCGATGACCAGCGCCCGCCCGGCCTCGACGGCCATGGTGAGGATCCGCATGTCCTGCACGGAGATCGACTCGGTGACGTCGATGAGGACGACCGCGCACTCGGCCTTCTCCACAGCGGCGGCGGTACGCAGGGAGGCGTAGTAGTCGGCGCCCTCCTGCATGTGCACCTTCTTGCGGATGCCGGCCGTGTCGACGAACTTCCACGTCGTGCCGCCGAGCTCGATCAGCTCGTCGACGGGGTCGCGGGTGGTGCCGGCCATCTCGTTGACGACGACCCGCTCCTCCCCCGCCACCTTGTTCAGCAGCGACGACTTGCCGACGTTCGGCCGCCCGATGAGCGCGATCCGGCGCGGGCCGCCGACGAACTCGCCGAAGGTCTGCGCGGGCGCCTCGGGCAGCACGTCGAGCACCGCGTCGAGCAGATCGCCCGTACCGCGGCCGTGCAGGGAGGACACCGGGTGCGGCTCGCCGAGGCCCAGGTTCCAGAGCATCGCGGCGTCGGCCTCGCCGGAGGGGCCGTCGACCTTGTTGGCGGCCAGCACGACAGGCTTGCCGGCCCGGCGCAGCAGCTTCACCACGGCCTCGTCGGTGTCGGTGGCGCCGACCTTGGAGTCCACCACAAAGATCACCGCGTCGGCGGCGTCGATGGCGAACTCGGCCTGCGCGGCCACGGACGCGTCGATGCCGAGGACGTCCTGCTCCCAGCCGCCGGTGTCGACGATCTTGAAGCGCCGGCCCGCCCAGTGGGCCTCGTACGTGACCCGGTCGCGGGTGACGCCCGGCTTGTCCTCGACGACGGCCTCGCGGCGGCCGATGATGCGGTTCACCAGGGTCGACTTGCCGACGTTGGGCCGGCCGACGACGGCCAGCACCGGCAGCGGTCCGTGCCCCGCCTCGGCCAGGTCGCCCTCGACCTCCTCGAGGTCGAAGCCCTCCTGCTGGGCGAGCTCCATGAACTCCGCGTACTCGGCCCCGGAGAGCTCGCCGTGCTCGTCGCCGTGCTGCTCGCCGGTCGAGCGGTCCTCGCTGGTCATGAAGTCTTCGTCCTCGTCACGTCTGGTGCCGCCCCGGTCGTACGACCGTGGGGCGGCGGGTTGGTCGGTGGGCGCGGCAGCACCCAGTGTCGTCTATCGGCCCGCGGTGTGCCTGGCGTCCGCCAGGTGCGCGGTGAGGCGCTTCTGGATCCGCTCGGTGGCCGCGTCGAGCGCCGCCCGCGTACGCCGCCCGCTGCCGTCGCCGGCCTGGAACGGCTCGCCGAAGACCAGGTCCACGCGGCTGCGCAGGGCCGGCAGCCCCGGTATGAGCCGGCTGCGGCGCTCGGCGGAGCCCAGCACCGCGACCGGCACGATGGGCGCCCCGGACCGGACGGCGAAGTACGCCAGCCCCGCCCGCAGCTCGGCGAAGTCGCCATCGCCCCGGGTGCCCTCCGGGAAGATACCCAGCACGCCGCCGTGCTCGAGCACGCCCAGCGCCCGGGTGATCGCCGTACGGTCGGCGGTGGTGCGGTCCACCTCCACCTGGCCGATGGCCCGCAGGAACGTGCCGAGCGGGCCGACGTACGCCTCCTTCTTGATCAGGAAGTGCACGGGGCGCGGCGCGGTGCCCATCAGCATCGGGCCGTCGATCATATGGGAGTGGTTGACCGCCAGGATGACCGCACCCTCGGCGGGCAGCCGGTGGGCACCCAGCACCCGGGGCCGCCACAGTCCGCGCATCAGCCCGATGCCGATGCGCCGGCCGACGGCGGCGCCGCGGGCCGAGGGGAGGCCCGCCGTACGGCCGGCGGGCCGCCTGGTGTGCTCGGTCACCGTCCCCGCTTCTCCTCGATCAGGGTGACGACGCACTCGATGACCTGGTCGAGCGTGAGCTCGGTGGTGTC
This sequence comes from Streptomyces smaragdinus, assembly GCF_009604385.1. Lineage (GTDB taxonomy): Bacteria > Actinomycetota > Actinomycetes > Streptomycetales > Streptomycetaceae > Streptomyces > Streptomyces smaragdinus. The sequence continues at coordinate 29,342 of NZ_WEGJ01000011.1, read as the reverse complement.
GACCTCGACGGCGTCGCCGGCCTTGGCCAGCGGGGAGGTCTTGCGGCCGGAGTCGGCGGCGTCCCGCTTGACCAGGGCCTCGCGGGTGGCCTCGAGGCTCTGCGCGTCCTTGCCCTTGAGCTCGCCGGAGCGGCGGGCGGCGCGGGCCTCCTCGGAGGCCGTCAGGAAGATCTTCACGTCCGCGTCGGGCAGCACGGTGGTGCCGATGTCGCGGCCCTCGACCACGATGCCGCCGGCGGCCTCGCGGGCGATGGTGCGCTGCAGCTCCGTGATCCGGGCCCGGACCTCCGGGACGGCGCTCACGGCGCTCACCGCGGCCGTGACCTCCTTGCCGCGGATCGGGGCGGCGACGTCGGTGCCGTCGACGGTGATGGCCGGGGCGGCCGGGTCCGTGCCGGAGACGATCGTGGGCTTGCCGGAGGCGGCGGCGACGGCGGAGGCGTCGTTGACGTCGATGCCGTTGTCGAGCATCCACCAGGTGATCGCGCGGTACTGGGCGCCCGTGTCGAGGTAGCGCAGGCCGAGTTTGACGGCCACGGCCTTGGACGTGCTCGACTTGCCCGTACCGGAGGGGCCGTCGATTCCGACGATCATGAATGGGGACCTTTCTCGAACACGGGCGCTTTTACTCTCGTCACAGGGTACTGGCTGCGCCGGGACGCCCTCACCGCGCTACTGGCGCAGCGCCCAGCCCCGCTCGTGCAGCGCCGCGGTGAGCGTGGGCGCCGCCTGCGGGACGACCACGAGCTCGACGCGTCCCGCCTGCTGACCGGTGGCGTGTTCGATCCGGACGTCCTCGATGTTGATCCCGGCCGACCCGGCGTCCGCGAAGACCCGCGCCAGCTCGCCGGGCGAATCGGAGATGAGGACGGTGACGACCTCGTACACGGCGGGCGCCGCCCCGTGCTTGCCCGGGACCCGTACCCGGCCGGCGTTGCCGCGGCGCAGGACGTCCTCGATCCCGGCCACACCGGAGCGCCGTTTGTCCTCGTCGGCGGCCTGCAGCGACCGCAGCGCCTCGACGGTCTCCTGGAGGTCCCCGGCGAGCTCGGCGAGGACGTCCGCGACGGGGCCGGGGTTCGCGGAGAGGATGTCGACCCACAGCGCGGGGTCGGAGGCGGCGATCCGGGTGACGTCCCGGATGCCCTGGCCGCACAGCCGTACGGCCGCCTCGTCGGCGCCCTCCAGCCGCGCGGCGACCATGCTGGACACCAGCTGCGGGGTGTGCGACACGAGGGCGACGGCGCGGTCGTGGGCGTCGGCGTCCATCACGACCGGGACGGCCCGGCACAGGGCCACCAGCTCCAGCGCCAGGTTCAGCACCTCCGTGTCCGTGACGGACGTGGGGCTGAGCACCCAGGGCCGGCCCTCGAAGAGGTCGGCGGTGGCGGCCAGGGGGCCGCTGCGCTCGCTGCCGGCCATCGGATGCGTGCCGATGTACGAGGTGAGGTCGAAGCCGGCGGCCTCGAGCTCGCGGCGGGGGCCGCCCTTGACGCTGGCCACGTCGAGGTAGCCGCGGGCCAGTCCCTTGGCCTGCGCGTCGGCGAGGGTGCGGGCCACGTGCGCCGGGGGGACGGCCACCACGGCCAGGTCCACGGGGGACTGCGGGGTCTCGTCCGTACCGGCTCCGAGGGCGGCGGCGGTGCGCGCGCGGCCGGGGTCCTCGTCGCTGAGGTAGACCCGCACGCCGCGCCCGGTCAGGGCGATCGCCGCTGAGGTGCCGATGAGGCCGGTGCCGATGACGAGTGCGGTTCTCACGGGTTCAGGGTAGTCAGCGGATCGGTGTGCCGCCGCCGCGCCCGTCCCTTGAGACACCGGGCGGCGGACGGCGGGCACGCCTCCGGCGCGGGTACGGACGTGTTCCGTCCCGCGCCGGAGGGTGTGCGTATGCCGTCAGGCGGCCTTCTGCCCGCCGCCGTAGCCCTGGAGGCGGTCGACGACGGAGTCGAAGTCCTGGACCGAACCGTTCGGGGTGGCCTCGTTCACGACCTCGGGGATCGAGCGGGAGAGCTGGTTCAGCGCCTGGTCGTCCGAGAGCCCGTGGGCCTGGGCCGCCTCGTGGACGGCGTCGTTGGGCAGGACCTTCGACAGCTGGTCGGCCGTGACGGACTTGTTCTCGCCGGTCGACACCCAGGACTTTGCGGCTTCCTTGACCTCCGGCTGGGCCTTGTCGCCGGAGATCATGTCGAACAGCTGGCCGAGCGGGTTACCGCCGCCGCCCTGGGCCGACTTGCCGGCCCCACCGCCGCCGCCGAGGCCGCCGAGGATGGAGCCGAGCATGCCGCCGCCTCCGCCTCCGCCTCCGGACTTGCTGCCGCCGAGTATCGAGCCGAGAAGTTCACCGAGGGGGTTACCGGACATGTCGCGCCTTTCTCGTACGCGGGCCGGGGGCCGTCGGAAGAACACCCCGGCTGGACACCGCCCAATTTCCCCCAAACCGGACAGCAGCGCGAGTCGATCAAGACCTCGCCCGGCACGTTCGTACGGCTCGGACGAGCCGGTCCCGCATACGCCGCGTACCGGCGGCTCATCCGGTACAAAAAGGGCATGATCTACCACGTGGTCCCGCTGGACGACTGGCTGCTGGCCCCGGACCGCCCCTACGCCCCGGCCTCGCTGGCCGAGGAGGGGTTCGTCCACTGCTCCCCCGACGAGCCGACCGCCCTGGCCGTGGCCGACGAGCGCTTCCGGGACACGGTGGGCCCGCTGATGGTGCTCATCGTCGACGAGGCGGAGCTGACCGCCCGGATCCGCTGGGAGGACGCCGCGGACGGCCGTACGTACCCGCATGTGTACGGCAGGATCAACCGCACCGCCGTGACGGGGATGCTGGAGGTGGAGCGGGACGCGGAGGGCCGCGCCCGCTCCCTGGCGGCGTGGTCGTAACGAGGCGGCCCCTACAGGCCGACCTCCTTCATCAGCATGCCGACCTCGGTGTTCGTCAGCCGCCGCAGCCAGCCGGACTTCTGGTCGCCCAGCGAGATCGGCCCGAACCTCACCCGCACCAGCTTGTCCACCGGGAACCCGGCCTCCGCCAGCATCCGCCGCACGATGTGCTTGCGGCCCTCGTGCAGCGTGACCTCGACCAGGTAGTTCTTGCCGGTCTGCTGGACGACCCGGAAGTGGTCGGCGCGGGCGTAGCCGTCGTCCAGCTGGATGCCGTCCTTCAGCTTCTTGCCGATCTCCCGCGGCAGCGGCCCGGTGATCGCGGCGAGGTAGGTCTTCTGCACGCCGTAGCGGGGGTGGGTCAGCCGGTGGGCCAGCTCGCCGTGGTTGGTGAGCAGGATCAGGCCCTCGGTCTCGGTGTCGAGCCGTCCCACGTGGAAGAGCCGGGTCTCCCGGTTGGTGACGTAGTCGCCCAGGCACTGCCGGCCCTCGGGGTCCTCCATCGAGGACACGACGCCGGCGGGCTTGTTCAGCGCGAAGAACAGGTACGACTGGGTGGCCACCGTCAGCCCGTCGACCTTGATCTCGTCCTTCTCCGGGTCGACCCGGAGCCCCTGCTCGGTGACGATCCGCCCGTTGACCTCGACCCTGGCCTGCTCGATCAGCTCCTCGCAGGCGCGCCGCGAGCCCATGCCGGCCCGGGCGAGGACCTTCTGCAGCCGCTCGCCCTCGGGCTCGCCGAAGGTCTTGGGGGTCTTGATCGCCGGTTTGTTGTGCCGGGCCCGGTTGCGCTCCTCGATCTGCGCGTCCAGCTCGCGGGGGCGCGCGGGGGCGGTGCGGCGCTTGGGGCCGCCGCCCTGCGGGACGCCGCTCTTCTCGTACCGCCGCTCCTCGGGCCGCGGCCGGCCCGACCGCTGCTGCCTGTCGTCGCGCTGGTTGCCCGCGCCCCGGTAGTTGCCCCTCCCGGCACCCGCGCCGCCGCTCCTCCCGCCGCCCTGTCCGCCGCGGGATCCGCCGCTACCGCTGTTCCTGCCGCCGCTGCTTCGCATCAAACGTCCGTAAGTCAGTCACTGTCGCTGTGGTCGTCCACATCGAACGACGGCACACCCTCCTGGGATTCCCCCTCGACCGCGTCCGCCTCGGGGAGGAAGGGTGCGAGCTCCGGGAGCTCGTCCAGGCCGCGCAGGCCCATCCGCTCCAGAAAGTAGTTCGTCGTCCTGTACAGGATCGCACCTGTTTCGGGTTCCGTCCCCGCTTCCTCCAGCAGCCCGCGCTGCAGCAGCGTGCGCATCACGCCGTCGCAGTTGACGCCGCGCACCGCGGAGACCCGTGAGCGGCTCACCGGCTGGCGGTACGCGACCACGGCCAGGGTCTCCAGCGCGGCCTGGGTGAGCCGGGCCTGCTGGCCGTCCAGGACGAAGCCCTCGACGGCCGGGGCGAACTCGGCGCGGGTGTAGAACCGCCAGCCGCCGGCGACCAGCCGCAGGTCGAAGCCGCGGCCCTGGGCGGTGTACTCGTCGGCCAGCTCGGCCAGCGCGTCGGAGATCTCGCGCGGGCGCCGGTGCAGGACCCGGGCCAGATGGTCGGCGGTGGCGGGCTCGTCGACGACCATGAGCACGGCCTCGAGCGCGGGCTTGAGGTCCAGCTCAGCGACGGGGTCGGGGGCGACCTCCGCCTCCGCCGCCGTCTCGTCCGTGACCGTCACTTGGCCTTCTCCTTCTCCTCGGTCGGCGCCACGTCGAACTCGTCCGTGACGAGCGGATCCGCGCCCGCCTCGCCGGTCCACCGCACCACCAGCTCGCCCAGCGCCTCCTCCTGGTCGAGGGAGACCGCGCGCTCACGATAGAGCTCCAGCAGCGACAGGAAGCGGGCGACCACGGTCAGCCCGTCCGGGGCGTCGGCGACGAGCTCCTGGAAGGTGGCGCTGCCGGTCTCCCGCAGCCGCTCGATCACCAGCGCCGCCTGCTCGCGCACGCTGACCAGCGGGGCGTGGATGTGGTCGACGTAGACCTGCGGCTTGGGCTTGGGCTGCATCGCCTTCACGGCGAGCCGGGCGAAGCCCTCCGCGCCGATGCTGATGACGACCTCGGGCAGCAGGTCGGCGTGGTGCGGCTCCAGGCCGACGGTGCGCGGGTGCAGCTTGGACTCGGCGGCCAGCCGGTCCCCGAAGATCGCCGCTATCTGCTTGTACGCGCGGTACTGCAGCAGCCGGGCGAAGAGCAGGTCGCGGGCCTCGAGCAGCGCCAGGTCGCCCTCGTCCTCCACCTCGGCGGCGGGCAGCAGCCGGGCGGCCTTGAGGTCGAGCAGGGTGGCGGCGACGACCAGGAACTCCGTCGTCTGGTCCAGGTCCCAGTCGGGGCCCATGGCGCGGATGTGCGCCATGAACTCGTCGGTGACCTTGGACAGGGCGACCTCGGTGACGTCCAGCTTGTGCTTGGAGATCAGCTGGAGGAGCAGGTCGAAGGGGCCCTCGAAGTTCGCGAGCCGGACGGTGAACTTCCCGTCGCCGGGGGTTTCCGCGTCCGGCTTCCCGCCGTCCGGGGTCTCCCCGTCCGGCGTCTCCCCGCCGGGGCCGGCCGGTCCGGGCTGCGGCTCCGGTGCCGGATCGGGCTGCGGGAGCGGCTGGGGGCCGGGCTGGGGCTCCGGCTTCGGCATGGGGCCCGGGTCGGGGTCGGGCAGCGGACGGGGCTCCGGTACGGGTCCGGGGGCGGGCCGCGGTTCGGGGACCGGGGGCGGCGGCACCGGCTCCGGCTCGGGGAACGGCGGGGGCTTCGGTGGCTCGGGGACGGGGTCCGGATCCGGGTTCGGGCGGCGGCCCGGCAGCGGCTGGGGGTGCGGTCCCGGTACGGGCGGCGCGGGCTCGGTGGGGCGCACGGGGGTGGTGGGGGTGATCGGCCCCGCGCCGGGCGCGGCGGTGCCGGGGCCTCGCCCCAGCGTGCGGCGGCCCTTGCGCTGATCGTCGTGCGTGTCCATCGTCCGGCAGCGTATCGCCTGCGTCCGGCGCCGGCCCGTGCGCTGGGCCGGGTGGCCGAACGGCGGACGCGGGGACTCAGCGTCCGCGCAGCCGCCGTACCAGAATGCTCGCCTCGCCCCGCGACTCCAGGTCCGCGAGGACCACGGCGACGGCCTCGCGGACGATCCGCCCGCGGTCGACCGCCAGCCCGTGCTCGCCGCGCAGTACGAGGCGGGCCTGCTCGAGGTCGATCAGCTCCTCGGCGGAGACGTACACGGTGATCTTCTCGTCGTGCCGTTCGCGCCCGGAGGGCCGTCGCCCCCCGCCGCGTCCGCGCCGCCGGGTCTGGCCGGCGGCCGCCGCCGCCCGGGGCTCCCCGGGCGGGGCCGAGCGCTGGGCCGGTGGCGACGTCCGGTCGGCGGGCGGTGCCTCGGAGCGCCGGCCGCTGTGCTCGGGCTCGTCGGAGCGGCCCGTCTTCTTCGCCGGGACGGACGGTTCCCCGTCCGCCTCCCCCGCGGTCGTGCCCTGCGCCCCGTCGCCCCCGGCCGCCGGGCGGGCGGCCGCGGCCGCTCCCCCGGGCGTCGAGGACTGGAGCGCCATCCCCCCGGTCGTACGGAACAGTTCGTCGGCGCCGGGCAGACTCACTCGGCGTGACACCGGGCGAGCACCTCCCTGGCGAGCTGACGGTAGGCGGCGGCACCCACGGAGTTGGAGGCGTACGAGGTGATCGGCTCACCGGCGACCGTGGTCTCCGGGAAGCGCACGGTCCGGCCGATCACCGTGTGGTAGACGTGGTCGTCGAAGGCCTCGACGACGCGGGCGAGGACCTCGCGGGAGTGCACGGTCCGCGAGTCGTACATCGTCGCGAGGATGCCGTCGAGCTCCAGGTCGGGGTTGAGCCGCTCCTGGACCTTCTCGATCGTCTCCGTCAGCAGCGCCACCCCGCGCAGCGCGAAGAACTCGCACTCCAGCGGGACGATGACCTTCTGCGCGGCGGTCAGCGCGTTGACGGTCAGCAGACCGAGCGACGGCTGGCAGTCGATGACGATGTAGTCGTAGTCCGGCATCAGGGGCTTGAGCGCCCGCTGCAGCGTCTGCTCGCGCGCGACCTCGGAGACCAGCTGCACCTCGGCGGCCGACAGGTCGATGTTCGACGGCAGCAGGTCCATGTTGGGCACGGCCGTCTTGAGCAGCACCTCGTCGGCCGACATGCCCCGCTCCATGAGCAGGTTGTAGACCGTGAGGTCGAGCTCCATCGGGTTGACCCCGAGGCCCACGGACAGCGCGCCCTGCGGGTCGAAGTCGACGAGCAGCACCCGGCGGCCGTACTCGGCGAGCGCCGCGCCCAGGTTGATGGTCGAGGTGGTCTTGCCGACGCCGCCCTTCTGGTTGCACATCGCGATGACCGTGGCGGGACCGTGGTCGGTCACCGGGCCCGGGATCGGGAAGTACGGCAGGGGGCGTCCGGTCGGGCCGATGCGCTCGCGGCGCTGGCGGGCCGCGTCCGGCGCGAGCGTGGCCGCGTACTCCGGATCGGGCTCGTAATCGGCGTCCGGGTCATAGAAATGACCTTCGGACAGATCGTCGTAGTCGGCGAGGCGCGTGGGATCGTCCCCGCCGCTCTGGCCGCCGGCCATGGCGTTCACGTGATGATCGTTCCTGCTGGTCGTGGTGTAGCCCTGGTGCGAGGCGAAGGTGTGGACGGCGACGGAGCCGACGGGAACCCCGGCTCCCGAGTGGGCCTGACCCCGTACCGGCGCTCCTGGTTGACCACCCCCGGGAGTAAATGTCGACTCATTCACAAGTCGTCCTACCTCCTTGGGTGACCAGGAAACTTTATCGATAGGTCAGCGTGGCATCTTGCCGACGATTGGCGACTCTATGGCGTGTCAGGGGGTCCCAGCAACACAATCAGCCGTACCCGGCACGATGTGTCGGCGGTCGAACACGCTTCTGCAACTGTCCCGATGGTGTACGGCACCGGCCGAACCCCAGGTGACAAGGTTCGGCCGGCGGGCAGCAGTTGGCTGATTGGCGCCTTGTGCGGGCGCCGTTCCTGCGATTGTGACTTTCACCCCAGAACGCGGCTCAGTTCGGTCACCGGAAGACCGTGCGCCTCTGCGACGGGGCCGTAAACAACCTGTCCCTCATGCGTGTTGAGGCCCTTCGCAAGGGCTTCGTCGCGGCGCAGCGCCTCCTGCCAGCCGAGGTTCGCGACCTTCACGATGTAGGGCAGCGTGGCGTTGGTGAGCGCGTGGGTGGAGGTGTTGGGCACCGCGCCCGGCATGTTCGCCACGCAGTAGAAGACCGAGTCGTGGACCCGGAAGACGGGCTCGGCGTGGGTCGTCGGACGGGAGTCCTCGAAGCAGCCGCCCTGATCGATTGCAATGTCGACAAGTACACTTCCGGGCTTCATTCGGGCGACGAGCTCGTTGGTGACCAGCTTCGGGGCCTTCGCTCCGGGGATCAGCACGGCGCCGACGACGAGGTCCGCCTCGAGGACGGCCTTCTCCAGGTTGTACGCGTTGGACATGACGGTACGGACCCGGGTGCCGAAGATCTTGTCGGCCTCGCGGAGCTTGCGCACATCGGTGTCGAGCAGCGTGACGCGGAAGCCCATGCCGACGGCGATCTGCGCGGCGGACCAGCCGGACACGCCGCCGCCGACGACGACGGCCTCGGCCGGGGCGACGCCCGGCACGCCGCCGGGGAGCACCCCGCGCCCGCCCTGGGAGCGCATCAGGTGGTACGCGCCGACCTGCGGGGCGAGCCGGCCGGCGACCTCGGACATCGGGGCGAGCAGCGGCAGCTGGCGGTCGGCGGTCTCGACCGTCTCGTACGCGATGGCGGTGATGCCGGACTCGAGCAGCGCGTCCGTGCACTCGCGGGAGGCGGCGAGGTGGAGGTACGTGAAGAGCGTCTGGTCCTTGCGCAGCCGGTGGTACTCCTCGGCGATCGGCTCCTTGACCTTCAGCACCAGGTCGGCGGTCTGCCAGACCTCGTCCGCGGTGCCCACGATGGTCGCGCCGGCGGCCGTGTACTCCTCGTCGGGGATGGACGAGCCGACGCCCGCCTCCCGCTCGACGTAGACCTGATGGCCGTGCCGCGTCAGCTCATGGACGCCGGCGGGGGTGATGGCCACCCGGAACTCGTTGTTCTTGACCTCGCGGGGGATACCGACCTTCACGACAGATCACGGTCCTTGGATCACAGGGAACGAATGGTGACGCAGGCGTACGGGCACAGAGGAACGCCTGGCGCAACTGCGGTACGGCCAGTGTAATGAAGGACGTCACACTGTCTAGCCTTCCAATGCAAAAAGATTTCCCGGTAAACGACTGTGTTTCTTAGGTACCACCAGTGACGACGGAGGACGTCTCCGTGACCTCCCCGGCGCTCTGGTCACCGGCGGCCAGCACCCGCCGCGCGGCCCCCCGGTGGACCTCGGCGGCCACCGGGTCGCCGAGCCGGTCCAGGGTGTCGGCGAGCCGCAGCTGCACCGCCGCCCGCAGCCGGTCGTCGCCGGCCAGCCGGGCGCTCTCCATCGCCTCCTCACAGGTGCGCCGGCAGTCGTCCGGATGCCCGGCGTACTCCTGTACCCGGGCCGTCTCGCTCAGCGCTCGGGCATGGCCCGCGAGGTCCTTGAGCCGCCGGTACGCCGCGGCCGCCGCCCGCCATTCGCGCAGCGCCTGCCCGTACGCCGCCGCATGCGTGTACACGGCGCCCAGCCGGGACCGCAGCCGCGCCTCGTCGGCCGACCGCCCGCCGCTCTGCCGCAGGTCCAGGGCGCGCCCGTACCAGTCGGCGGCCCGCTCGTAGTCCCCGAGCTCCTGGTACGTGCACCCCAGCGACTCCAGCGCCCGCCCCGTCAGCGGCGCCTGACCGGCCTCCCGCGCGGCGGTCAGCGCCCGGCGGTAGCGCTCCAGCGCGGCCTCCGTGCGCCCGGCGCCGGCGTCGAGGTCGCCCAGGTGCAGCAGCGCCGCCGCCCGCTCGGGGTGCAGGGCGCGGCGTTCGGCCACGGCCAGGACCGTCTCGTGCAGCCCGTACAGCTCGGGGGCGGCGTCCTCGGCGCCCCGGTGGGCGGTGAGCGCCTGGGAGAGGGCGGCGACGAAGCGCCGGGCGAGGGTGTCGAGCTCGCCGTCCGCCGCGGCCGAGCGGGCGGCGGCCAGCAGCGCGGGCAGCCGGGTACGCAGCCACCCGGCGGCCTCCCCGGCGCCGGCGAACCGCAGCGGGCGGGGGACGCCCTCGAGCGCCCTGTGCACCGGGGAGCCGTCGGGCTCCGTCACGGCGTGGCACACCCCCAGCAGCGTGACCTCGCGCTCCAGCATCCGGGCCCGGGCCAGCAGCACCTCCTCCGGCGGGTCCCGGTCGGTGAGCAGCTCCGCCAGCAGCGGCCGCAGACAGCCGGGCACCTCGTACAGTCCCTCCGCCCCGGCCACCGGACGCACCAGCCCCTGGGCGGCGAAGCCGGCGAGATGCTCCTGGGCGGCGGCCAGCGTGCAGCCGCCGAGCGCGGCGCCGATCCGGGCGTCCATCAGGCCCGCGGGCGCCACCGCGAGCAGCCGCAGCAGCTCCGCGGCGGATTCCGGCTGCCCGTCGTGGGCGAGCCGCAGCGCCCGGGCCAGGGGGGTGTCCCCGGCGGCGGCGCGGAGGTTCTTCAGCCCGTGCGCGACGGAGGCGTCCGGCCGCGCGGCCAGCCAGCCGCCGGCGAGCGTGAGGGCGCCGGGATGTCCCGCGCACTCCTCCGCGAGGAGCTGCGCCGCCTCCGGGTCGCAGGCCACCCGGGTCTCCCCCGCGTACCCGGCCAGCAGCCGTGCCCCGTCGGCCGGCTCCAGCCCGCCGAGGGTGCAGGGGCGGACGTCGGGGATGTCCTTGAGGGGGCCCTCGGCGACGGCGACGACCAGGCAGCCGTGGTTGTCGGGCAGCAGCGAGGCCAGCAGCTCGGGGTCGGAGTCGGCCCGGTCCAGCAGCACGACCACCCGGCGCTCCTGCAGCGCCTCGCGCGCGGACTGCGCCAGCTCCTCGGGGTCGGCGCCGGGCAGGGCCGTCTCGCCGAGGGCGCCGAGCAGCGCGCGGGGGGCGTCCGGGCCGAGCTCGGCGCGCAGCACGCCGTCGGGGTAGTCGCCGGCGATGTGCCGCAGCAGCTCCTCGGCGACCGCGGTGCGGCCGGAGCCGGGACGGCCGGCGATCAGCAGGACCCGGCTGCGGGCGGCGGGCCGCCCGGAGAGCGTGTCCAGCCCGGCGCGCTCGATGTCGTCCCGCAGGGTCTCGAGCTCCCGGGTACGCCCGTGGAAGGCCGGGGCGCCGTTGCCGGCCGGCCGGTCGGTGTCCGCATCTGTCACGTTTTCGAGCCTAGTTCACCCTGCGTACGGCCGCGGATACGGCACAGCCCCGCCCGGACGGCGGGCGGGGCTGATTCACCGGTACGGGTCAGGCGCGGCGCTTCAGTACGGCCGCGCCGGCCAGTCTGCGTCCGCCGGGCGCAGCGCGTCCAGCCCGCCGGCCTGCGCCTGCGCCGCCTGCAGCGCCAGCACGCCGGTGACCAGGCAGGTGTTGTGCAGCTCGCCGGCGAGCACCCCGCGCACCAGCTCGGCGACCGGCACGGACTCCAGCGTCATGTCGGCCTCCTCGTCGGTGACCGCGTAGCGCTCGCCCTCGACCGAGGCCAGACCGCGGGCCAGGAACACCCGCACCGCCTCGTCGGAGCCGCCGGGCGAGGGATAGAGGTCGACCAGCACCCGCCAGTCCTCGGCCTTGGCGTGCGCCTCCTCGTACAGCTCCCGCTGCGCGGCGAGCAGCGGGTTCTCCCCCGGTACGTCGAGCAGCCCGGCCGGGATCTCCCAGAGCTTGTGGCGTACGGGATGGCGGTACTGCCGCAGCACCAGCACCCGTCCCTCGTCGTCCAGGGCGAGGACCGCCACGGACCCGGGGTGCACCTGGTAGTCGCGCCGCGCGGTGCTCCCGCCCGGCATCACGACGTCGTCCGACCGCACGGCGGTCTTCGCGCCCCGGAAGGGCGTCCGGGAGAGGACGACCTCCCAGGACTCGGGCATGTCCTCGACGGTCACGCCGTGGCCTCCTGCTTCGCGCCCCTCGCGCTCTCCTGGATCTCCACGGCGGCCTTCACCAGCCCGGCGAACAGCGGGTGCGGCCGCGTGGGCCGGGAGCGCAGCTCGGGGTGGGCCTGGGTGGCGACGAGATACGGGTGGGTCTCACGGGGATATTCGACGTACTCGACGAGCTTGTTGTCGGGCGACGTCCCGGAGAACACGATCCCGGCCTTCTTCTCGAGTTCACCGCGGTAGGAGTTGTTCACCTCGTACCGATGACGGTGTCGCTCCTCGACGTACGGCTGGTCCCCGTACGTCTCCCGTACGACGGAGCCCTCCGCGAGTTTGGCGGGATACATACCGAGCCGCATCGTACCGCCCATGTCGCCCTCGCCGGCGACGATGTCGAGCTGCTCGGCCATAGTGGAGATGACGGGGTGGGCGGTGGCGGCGTCGAACTCCGTGGAGTTGGCCTCCGGGATCCCGGCGAGGTTGCGCGCGGCCTCGATCACGATGCACTGCAGACCCAGGCAGATGCCCAGCAGCGGCACCCGGTTCTCCCGGGCCCAGCGGATCGCCTGCACCTTGCCCTCGACGCCGCGTTCGCCGAAGCCGCCGGGGATGACGATCGCGTCGGCGTCGGCGAGGGCCTGCTGCGCGCCGGCCGGGGTGCGGCAGTCGTCGGACGTGACCCACTTGATCTTCGCGCGGGCGTTGTTGGCGAAGCCGCCGGCGCGGATGGCCTCGGTGACCGACAGATAGGCGTCGGGCAGGTCGATGTACTTGCCGACCAGGGCGACCGTCACCTCGTGGGCCGGCTCGTGCACCCGGCGCAGCAGGTCGTTCCACTGCGACCAGTTCACGTCGCGGAACGGCAGGTCGAGCTTGCGCACGACATAGGCGTCCAGGCCCTCGTTGTGCAGCACCTTGGGGATGTCGTAGATCGACTTGGCGTCGATGGCAGCGACCACGGCGGCCTCGTCGACGTCGCACATCAGCGAGATCTTGCGCTTGATGGAGACCGGCACCTCACGGTCGGCGCGCAGCACGATGGCGTCCGGCTGGATGCCGATGTTGCGCAGCGCGGCCACCGAGTGCTGGGTGGGCTTGGTCTTCAGCTCGCCGGAGGGGCCGATGTACGGGAGCAGCGAGATGTGCACGACGAAGACGTTGTCGCGGCCGACCTCGTGGCGTACCTGGCGGACGGACTCCAGGAAGGGCAGCGACTCGATGTCGCCGACGGTGCCGCCGACCTCGGTGATCACCACGTCGACGTCGTCGGTCGCCATCCGGCGGATCCGGGACTTGATCTCGTTGGTGATGTGCGGGATGACCTGCACGGTGTCGCCGAGGTACTCGCCGCGCCGCTCCTTGGCGATGACGGTGGAGTAGACCTGGCCGGTGGTGACGTTGGCGGAGCCGTCGAGGTCGACGTCGAGGAACCGCTCGTAGTGCCCGACGTCCAGGTCGGTCTCGGCGCCGTCGTTGGTGACGAACACCTCACCGTGCTGGAAGGGGTTCATGGTGCCCGGGTCCACGTTCAGATACGGGTCGAGCTTCTGCATCGTCACCCGCAGGCCGCGGGCCTTGAGCAGGGCACCGAGGCTGGAGGCGGTGAGGCCCTTGCCCAGTGAGGAGGCGACACCCCCGGTGACGAAGATGTGCTTGGTCGTCGTGGATGGCATGGCCAATGGGGGCTCCCGTGGTCGCTGGTTGGAAGTACCCCCTGCTCGTAGAGCCCGGGGGAGCGTTGCGGGAGGTGCCTGAACGGGCGGGCAAAACTTCCGCTCCACGGGCTACCAGGGTATCAGCGCCTCGGCCCCGACGCGTCCCGGCGGGCGGGGCGCGGGCCGGGAACCCCACCAAAACCCCAGGCCCACCCCGGTCCCGCAACGGATCTGTGTGCGCACTCTGTGCTTTCCATCACCACGTCGTATCCTGCTCGGACGCACTTTTTGTGAGCGGAGAGACACGTTGGCCGGGCGCATTGAGGACTACGCACTCATCGGGGACATGCAGACCGCCGCGTTGGTCGGGCGGGACGGCACAGTGGACTGGCTCTGCCTGCCCCGTTTCGACTCCCACGCGGTCTTCGCGGCCCTTCTGGGCAACGAGGACCACGGCTTCTGGCGGCTGGGGCCCACACACGGCTCCCAGCAGCGTCCGCCGGTCGCCGACCGCCGCCGCTACCGCGGCGACTCCCTCGTGCTCGAGTCCGAGTGGGACACCCCACGGGGCACGGTAAGGGTGATCGACTTCATGCCGCGGCGCAACAGCGCGGCCCCGCAGCTCGTCCGTATCGTCGAGGGCGTCAGCGGCCGGGTGCAGATGAGCTCCGCGCTGCGGATGCGCTTCTCGTACGGCCGGATCGTCCCGTGGGTGCACAAGGTCGACGGCCGCACGGTGGCCGTCGCCGGGCCCGACTCGGTGTGGCTGGACACCGATACCGAGACGTACGGCAAGGAACTGACGACGTACTCGGACTTCACCGTCTCGCCCGGTGAGCGGATCGCGTTCACCATCAGCTGGCAGCCCTCGCACCTGCAGCCGCCGGCGCTGCCGGACCCGGAGGGCGCGCTGGCGTCCACCGAGCGGTTCTGGCGCGAGTGGACCGACCAGTGCACGTACCACGGCCCGTACCGGGACGCGGTGATGCGCTCGCTGATCACCCTCAAGGCGCTGACGTACGAGCCGACCGGCGGCATCGTCGCCGCGCCGACGACGTCGCTGCCGGAGGACATCGGCGGCGTGCGCAACTGGGACTACCGCTTCACCTGGCTGCGGGACGCGGCGATCACCCTGTCGTCGCTGCTGCGCACCGGCTACCGCGACGAGGCCGGCGCGTGGCGCGAGTGGCTGCTGCGCGCGGTCGCGGGCGACCCGGAGAACCTGCAGATCATGTACGGCATCGCCGGGGAGCGCGAGCTCGGCGAGATCGAGCTGGAGTGGCTGCCGGGGTACGAGGGCTCCCGCCCGGTGCGCGCGGGCAACGGCGCGGCGGGCCAGCTGCAGCTCGACGTCTACGGCGAGGTGGCCGAGGCGCTGCATCTGGGCCATATGACGGGGCTGGCGCGCAGCGACTACGCCTCGGTGCTCCAGCTGAAGATGATCCACTGGATCGAGGCGAACTGGGACCGCCCGGACGAGGGCCTGTGGGAGGTGCGCGGCCCGCGCCGGCACTTCGTGCACTCCAAGGTCATGCTGTGGGTGGCCGTGGACCGCATGATCAAGCTGATCGAGGCCGGGGAGGCCGACGGCCCGCTGGACCGCTGGCGCGAGCTGCGCGACGACATCCACCGGGACGTCTGCGAGAAGGGCTACGACAAGGAACGCAACACGTTCACGCAGTCCTACGGCTCGCGTGAGCTGGACGCGTCGCTGCTCCTCATCCCGCAGATGGGCTTCCTCCCGCCGGACGACAAGCGGGTGATCGGCACCATCGAGGCGATCCAGCGGGAGCTGTCCACCCCGGACGGCTTCATCCTGCGGTACCCGACGTCCGGTACGGAGCACGGGCTGGACGGGCTGCCGGGTGACGAGGGCGCGTTCCTGGCGTGCTCGTTCTGGATGGCGGACGACCTGGCGATGATCGGGCGGGTCGGGGAGGCGCGCAAGCTCTTCGAGAAGCTCCTCGCCCTGCGCAACGACCTGGGTCTGCTCGCGGAGGAGTGGGACCCGCGGCTGCAGCGCCAGGTGGGCAACTTCCCCCAGGCGTTCAGCCATGTGCCCCTGATCGACACGGCGCTGCGGCTGAGCGCGTCGGGGGCGTACGGGGGCTGATGTTCCGGGCCGGCGCCCTCGTGCGGCGCCGGTCAGCGCAGGGCGTCCGCCAGCTCGTCGTACACCGCGAGGACCTGGGCCACGGTGTCGTCCTCCGTCGGCCAGCCCGCCGCCTGCCGGCGGCCCATCGCCGCGAGCCGGTGGCGGCGCTCGGGCGAGGCGAGCAGCTCGCTCACGGCCTCCGCCAGCGCGTCCGCGTCGCCGGCCGGCACCAGCTCCGCGGCCTCCCCGACGAGTTCGGCGACCCCCTCGACGGCCGCGGCCACCAGCGGGGCGCCCGCGTGCAGTGCCTCCTGCGCGAGCAGCGGGCGGGCCTCCCAGGCACCGGCGAGGACCGCGACGTCGGCGGCCGACAGCAGCTCCGGCAGATCGTCGCGCCGCCCGAGGAGGCGTACGGGCAGCCGCTCGTCGTCGATGCGCCGCTGCAGGGCGGCCCGCTGCGACCCCTCGCCGGCGATGGCCAGCAGCGGCGGCGGGCTGAGGGAGCGCCAGCGCCGGGCGGCGTCCAGCAGCGCGCCGTGCCCGTGGTCGGGCTCCAGCCGCGCGGCGGCCAGCAGCAGCGGGCGGTCCACGGCGCCGAGCTCCGCCCGCGCCTTCTGCCGGGCGCGCTCGTCGGGCTGGGCGGGGATCCGCGGCGCCGGGACGGCGATCGGGGAGAGGCGGGCGTCCCGCGCCCCGCGGCGGCGGGCCCGGTCGACGAGATCCGTGGACGCCCCGAGGACGATGCGCGAGGCCCGTACGACGCTGCGCTCGAGGACGGGCATGACGCGGGCCCGTACGCCCTCGTCCTCGCCCTTGGTGTGCCAGGTGAACACCAGCGGGGTCGCCCGCCGCGCCAGCACCGCCTGCGCCAGCATCCCGGACCGCAGCCCGTGGGCGTGCACCAGGTCCGACCCGGCGCAGGCGGCCCGCAGCACGGCCAGCGTGCGCACTTCGCCGCCGCGTCCGACGGGCAGCCGGGCGACCTGCGCCCCGGCGTCGGTGAAGCCGTACAGCCGCTCGGCCCGGGGGGTGGCGACGACCGTCACCCGCACCCCCCGGGCGACCAGTCCCGCCGCCAGCGACCGCACGTGGGGCCCGGTGCCGTACCCGCCGCCGCCGACGATCTGCACGGCGTGCAGCCCGGCGCCGTACGGCGGGGTGCCGCCGTACGCCGGGGCCGATGCGCTGATCACCCGTGCGGCGCTCCCGTCTCGTCGTGAGGGCCGTGGGTCGTCGTACCGGCCGCCCGCCAGCATGCCACTCGCGCCGGGGCGCGCGGCACCGGATCGCGCGCCGTCGCGTGCCCGCCGCTGCCGCGCGCCGGTCAGCCCCGCGGGGTCCGGGCGGGCCGCCGGGCGGTCAGGGCGTCGCGTCGACACGGGCGGCGGCCAGGAGTTCTTCGGCGTGCGCCCGGGCCGTGGAGGAGTCCTCCTGGCCGGCGAGCATCCGGGACAGCTCCCGCACCCGCGCCTCGCCCTCCAGCACGGTGACACCGCTGCGGGTGACGGAGCCGTCGTTCGTCTTCTCGACCAGCAGCTGCCGGTCGGCGAAGGCGGCGACCTGCGGCAGATGGGTCACGACGACGACCTGCGCGGACCGCGCCAGCTTCGCCAGCCGCCGGCCGACCTCGACGGCCGCCTTGCCGCCGACACCGGCGTCGACCTCGTCGAAGAGGTACGTCGGCACGGGGTCGGAGCCGGCGAACACGACCTCCACCGCGAGCATCACCCGCGACAGCTCGCCGCCGGAGGCGCCCTTGGCGATGGGCCGCGCCTGCGCGCCGGGATGCGGCGCCAGATACAGCTCGACCTCGTCCACACCCGTCGGCCCGAACTCCGCGAGCGGCCGCAGCTGTACGGACACCCGCGCGTGCGGCATGGCGAGCTCCGCGAGCTCGGCGGTGACCGCGGCGGCGAACCGTTCCGCCGCCTCGCGCCGCGCCCCGGTGAGCACCGCGCCGAGCTCCGTCAGCTCGGCGACGAGGGCGTCGCGTTCGGCGGTCAGCTCGTCGGTCCGGGTGTCGTCGCCCTCGAGCTCGGTGAGCCGGGCGGCGCCCTCCTCCGCCCAGGCGAGCACCGCGTTGATGTCGTCGCCGTACTTGCGCGTCAGCTGGGACAGCGCCGCGCGCCGCTCCTCGACGGCGGCCAGCCGCAGCGGGTCGGCGTCGACGCCGTCGGCGTACGCGGCGAGTTCCTGCGCCACGTCGGCGACCAGGATGCCGATCTCCGCGAGCCGGTCCGACAGCCCCGCGAGGGCCGCGTCGTGCGACCGTACGGCGTCCAGCGCCCGCTGGGCGCCCGAGACGAGCAGCCCGGCGTCCACGCCCTCCGGGTCCTCCGGATTGCCCGCGAGGGCGCCGTGCGCGGCGTTCGCGGCGGCGGTCAGCGCCTCGGCGTGCCCCAGCCGCTCGGCCTCGGCCGCCAGCTCGGTGTCCTCGCCGGGCCGCGGCTCGACGCCGGCGACCTCGGTCAGCCCGAAGCGCAGCAGATCGGCCTCCTGCGCCCGCTCCCGGGCCCGGGTGGTGATCTCCTCGAGCTCCGCGGCGACGGCCCGGTGCCGGCGGTAGGCGGCGGCGTACTCCGCCAGCGGCCCGGCGACGGCGTCGCCCGCGTACCGGTCGAGCGCCTCGCGCTGGCGGGCGGGCTTCAGCAGCCCCTGCTGGTCGGTCTGCCCGTGCACGGCGACGAGGTCGTCGGCCAGCTCCCCGAGCAGCCCGACGGGCACCCCGCGCCCGCCGACGTACGCCCGCGAGCGGCCCTCCGCCGACACGGTGCGGCTCAGCAGCAGCGCCCCGTCGTCGAGCTCCGCCCCGGCCTCCGCCGCGCGCACCGCGGCAGCCGCGTCCGGGGGCACGATCACCCGCCCCTCGACGGTGGCGCCCTTGGCGCCGATGCGGACCAGACCCGCGTCCGCCCGTCCGCCGAGCAGCAGCCCGAGGCTGGTGACGACCATGGTCTTGCCCGCGCCTGTCTCGCCCGTGACCGCGGTGAAGCCGGGCGACAGCTCGACGACCGCGTCGTCGATCACGCCCAGGGACCGGATCCGCATCTCCTCCAACACGGGTACGACCATACGAGGTTTCCGGCCACCGAAGCCATCGGCCATCCGTCACACCGCCCTAATGGGGAGCACCGCGCCAGCCCGCAACGGGCAAAGCGAACTTAGCGACCAGCCGGTCGGTGAACAACGCGTGATGCAGCCGCGCCAGCCGTACGGGCACCTGACCGCGCCGCACCTCCACCCGCGCGCCGGCGGGCAGCTCGACCGTCCGCCGCCCGTCGCACCACAGCACTCCGTGCTGGCCGGCGCCGTCCTGCACCTCGACGGCGAGCACCGACGACGGCGCGGTGACGAGCGGCTTGGCGAACAGGGCGTGCGCGCTGATCGGCACCATCAGCAGCGCCGCGACCTCCGGCCAGACGACCGGCCCGCCGGCCGAGAAGGCGTACGCCGTCGACCCGGTCGGTGTGGCGCACACCACTCCGTCGCAGCCGAAGCGTGAGACGGGCCGCCCGTCGACCTCGGTGACGACCTCGAGCATCCGCTCGCGCGCCGCCTTCTCCACGCTCGCCTCGTTGAGCGCCCAGTCGCGGTGGACGACCTCCCCGTTCGTACGGACGACGACGTCGATCGTCATCCGCTCCTCGACCTCGTACGCGCGCGAGACGACCCGGTCGACGACCTTGTCCAGATCGTCCCGTTCGGCCTCCGCGAGGAAGCCCACCCGGCCGAGGTTGACCCCGAGCATCGGCACCCCGCCGGCGCGGGCGATCTCCGCGCCGCGCAGCAGCGTCCCGTCACCGCCGAGCACGATGAGCAGTTCGACGCCCTCGACGGCCTCCGGCTCGGCGCTGGTCGTCTCCACGCCCGACGGCAGCGGTACGTCGGCGGCCTCCGTGGCCAGCACCCGTACGCCGATGCCGCTGCGCAGCAGTCCCTGGACGACGAGTTCGGCACTGCGGATGGCCGCCGGACGGCCGGTGTGGACAAGCAGCAGGACGGTGCGTTCTGTCATCGGGGCCCCTCCGCAACGGCACGGTCGACATCGGCCGGGTCCAGTGGCGGGGCACCGGCACGCAGCCACAGAAAGTACTCGACGTTCCCCGACGGCCCCGGCAGGGGGCTCGCCGTCACGCCCAGCACGCCGAGCCCCAGCCCGGCGGCCTGTCCGGCGACCGTCTTCACGGCCTCCGCGCGCAGTTCGGGACTGCGCACCACTCCCCCGCTGCCGAGGCGCTCCTTGCCCACCTCGAACTGCGGCTTCACCATGAGCACCAGATCCGCGCCGGGCGCCGTGCACCGCACGAGGGCGGGCAGGACGAGCCCGAGCGGGATGAACGACAGATCGCCGACGACCACATCGACGGGCTTGTCGTCGAGCTGCTCGAGCGTCAGCTCCCGCACATTCGTACGGTCCTTGACGGTCACCCGCTCGTCGCTCTGCAGCGACCAGGCGAGCTGCCCGTAACCAACATCCACCGCGACGACATGGGCCACGCCCGCGCGCAGCAGCACGTCGGTGAAGCCCCCCGTCGACGCCCCCGCGTCCAGGGCCCGCCGGCCTTCCACGGTCAGCCCCTCGGGCCCGAACGCGGCGAGGGCCCCGGCGAGTTTGTGCCCGCCGCGCGAGACGTACTGCGGGTCGCTGTCGTCCTTCGTGACGACGACGGCCGCGCTGGTCTCCACCTGTGTGGCCGCCTTGCTCGCGGTCGCACCGCCCACGGTGACCCGCCCGTCGGCGATGAGCTGCTGGGCCTGCTCGCGCGAACGCGCCAGACCGCGGCGGACGAGTTCGGCGTCCAGCCGTTTGCGCTGTACGGCCACGCTCAGCCCCTGTACGCGCCGGCGACAGGCGCGGGCGGCCCGGGGCGCTCGTCCAGGGCCTCGAGGGCGGCGCGGATCTGCCGGTGCGCGTCCTCGTACACCTCGACGTGTCCGTCGGTGGGCAGCTCGTCGGTGTCCGCGAGCCGCTCGAGGGCGGCGTCCACGTCCGCGTTGCCGGTCGGGGTCCTGGGCACGCCGAGCGGCTGCGGCGCGGGCTCCCGGGGCGCCGCCACGGCTTGTGGGGGCGCCTCGGGCTGCTCCGGTGCGGCAGTCTCGGACGTCGTTTCGCTCATGCCCCAGACGCTACCCTGCCCGGCCCGCGTTCCGGCGCCGGGCGGTGGGCCGTACGGGCCGGTAGCGTCGGGTGCGATGCGTACGACCGAGGAATGCCGCGCGGCGCTGGAGCGCCTGTCCGAGAGCATGGGCGGTGCCGAGGGGAACGTCCGCCGGGTCGCCGCCCTGGACCGCTCGCTGAGCTGCCGGATCACCGACCTGGACACCACGTTCACGGGCAGGCTGCGCGGCGGCCGGATCCAGGACGTGACAGCGGTGGCCGGGGAGCCGCCGGGGAAGGCGCAGATCCGGCTCACCATGTCGAGCGACGATCTGGTCGCCCTGGTGGACGGCGGGCTGAACTTCGCGAAGGCGTGGGGGTCGGGCCGGGTGAAGGTCCACGCGAGCGTGCCGGACCTGCTCCGGCTGCGGTCGCTGCTGTAGTCACAGCCCCAGCCGGGCCAGCGCCTTCCCCGCGTCCAGCTCGCCGCGCCCGCGCCCCGCGTGGGTCCACGCGGCGGCGCACAGCGCCCGCAGCCCGTCCAGGGCCGTGCCCTCCCCGTCCAGCTCCAGCGCGCCGCCCCGCACGGACGCCGTCCATCCGCCGCACTCCCCCGCCGGGCCGACGTCCGGTGCTCCGGTGAGCAGCCCGCGCAGATCGGCGGCCACGTACGTCGGCCGGTGCTCGGGCGCGGCGGCGAGCAGCTGGGCGGCGTCCGTCACCCCGGTGAGCACCAGCAGGGAGTCGACGCCGCCGTTGTACGCGCCCTCGATGTCCGTGTCGAGCCGGTCACCGACCACCAGCGGCCGTTCGGCGCCGGTACGGATGATGCTCTCGCGGTGCATCGGCGGCAGCGGCTTCCCCGCGACCTGCGGCTCGGCCCCGGTGGCGATCCGCACGACCTCGACGGCCGCCCCGTTGCCGGGGGCGATGCCGCGGCCGCTGGGGATCGTCCGGTCGGTGTTGGACGCGAACCAGGGCACCCCCCGCGCCACCGCGTACGACGCCTCCGCGAACCGCCCCCATGTCATGCCCGGTCCGCCGTATCCCTGCGCGACGGCCGCCGGATCGTCGTCCGCCGACTCGACGGGGGTGAGCCCCCGCTCGCGCAGCGCCTCGTACAGCCCCTCGCCGCCGATCGTGAGCACCCGCGCCCCGGCGGGCACCTGTTCGGCGATCAGCCGGGCGACGGCCTGCGCGGAGGTGATGACGTCGCGCGGATCGGCCGGCACCCCGAGCTCCGTCAGATGCGCGGCGACCGTCTCGGGCGTACGGGAGGCGTTGTTGGTCACGTACGCCAGCCGCATCCCCGCGAACCGCGCGGTGCCGAGGGACTCCACGGCGTGCGCGACGGCCTCCCCGCCGGCGTACACGACACCGTCGAGGTCGAGGAGGGCCGTGTCGTAGGCCTCGAGCAGCGGGACACCGCTGCCGTCGGGGCGGGTCCTGGGAGCGTGGGTCACGGGTGACTCCTTTCTCCCCCGATCATCCCTCACCCGCCGCGCGGCATACGATCCGGACCATGCCCACTTCGCCAGGTCTCCAGCTCCGCCCGTTCCGGGGCCTCCGTTACGCCCCCTCCCGGGTACGCAGCCTGGCCGCGGTGACGTCTCCCCCGTACGACGTGGTGGTCCGCCCGGAGGGACAGCACTATCTGGAGACGGCCGACCCCCACAACATCGTCCGCCTCATCCTCCCCCCGAGCCCCGCGGCGGCCGCGGAGCTGCTCGACCGCTGGCTGCGCGAGGGCGTCCTGGTCCCCGACGAGCGCCCCGCGATCTACGTCTACGAGCAGCACAAGGACGACACCTTCCAGCGCGGTCTGATCGGCGCCCTGAAGCTCTCGGAGCCCGCCGAGGGCATCGTGCTGCCGCACGAGGGCGTGATGGAGCACATCGTCCTCGAACGCGCCGCCCTGATGCGCGCCACGGCCGCCAACCCGGAGCCCCTGCTGCTCTCGTACGCCGGCGACGGCAACTCGACGGGCGCCACCGCCGTCATCGAACGCGCCGCGGAACAGACGCCGCTGCTGGCGACCACCACGGAGGACGGGGTGGAGCACCGTCTGTGGGCGGTCACGGACCCCGCCGAACTGGCCGCGATCGACGCCGACCTGTCCACCCGTCAGGCGCTGATCGCCGACGGCCACCACCGCTGGGCGACGTATCTGCGCCTGCGCGACGAACTCCCCGACCCCGGCCCCTGGAACTACGGCCTCGTCCTCCTCGTGGACACCGCCCGCTACCCCCTTCAGGTCAAGGGCATCCACCGCGTCCTGAACCAGCTCCCCCCAGCCACCGCCCTCACCGCCCTGGACGGCCTGCTGCGGGTACGCGAGATCAACGGCCCCGTCGAGCACGCCCTCGACGCGCTGTCCGCGGCCCCGGCGGACGTCCCCGCCTTCGTCCTGACGGACGGCGCCACGTACCACCTGATCGACCGCCCGGACCCGGCCCTGCTGTCCCGCACGATCCCCGCGGACCGCCCCGCCGCCTGGCGCGGCCTGGACGCCACCGTCCTCCACTCCACGCTCCTCGACCACGTCTGGAAGGTCCCGGACGAACCGGCGCACGTCGGCTATCTGCACGACGCCGAGGCGGCCGTGGCCCAGGTGCAACGCCACGGCGGCACGGCGATCCTGATGCGCCCGGTGCCCGAGGAGGTCGTACGCGACCTCGCCCGCGCCGGGGTCACGATGCCCCGCAAGTCGACGTCCTTCGGCCCCAAACCGGCGACGGGTCTGGTCCTGCGCTCCCTGCCGCTGGGCTGACCCCGCGTACGCCGAAGCCCCCGCCCCGCGTCCCTCGTTCGGGGGACACGCGACGGGGGCTTCGCGACGGTCAGTCGTCCGTGGCGTCCACGTCGGGCTCGGCGACGTCCTTCTTCACCGGTTCCCCGGCTCCGTCGGACTCCCCGTCCTCGGACTCCTCGTACTCCTCGTCGTCCTCGTCGTAGTACTCCTCACCGCCGAACGCGGCCGGCACGGAGTCCTCGTCGACGTCGCCGTCCTGGAACTCCGGACCCTCGTCCTCGCCCTGGAACTCCATCTCTTCCTCGGCCTCCTCGTCGAGCGCGTCGGTGAACTCGATGCCGTCCAGCCGCGCCAGCCGGTCGGAGGCGTCCGTCGTACCGTCGTGGTCCGCCTCGAGCGCCTTGGCGAACCAGTCCCGCGCCTCCGCCTCCCGCCCGACGTCCAGCAGCGCGTCCGCGTAGGCGTACCGCAGCCGCGCGGTCCACGGGTGCACGGCGCTGGAGCCCAGCTCCGGGCTCTGCAGGGTGACGACGGCCGCCTCGGCCTGCCCCATGTCCCGCCGCGCCCCGGCGGCGACGAGGCGCATCTCGACCTGGCCGGCCTTGTCCAGCCGCTGCACCTCGGGCGCCCCGGCCATCTCCAGGGCCCGCTCCGGCCGGCCCATCCCGCGCTCGCAGTCGGCCATGATCGGCCACAGCTCGTGCGTCCCGGTCATCCGCCGCGCGGCCCGGAACTCGGCCAGCGCCTCCTGGTACCGCCCGGTCGCGTACGCGGCGAACCCGGCGGCCTCCCGCACGGCACCGACGCGGGACGCGAGCCGCAGCGCGACCTTGGCGTGCCCGTACGCGGTCTCGGGGTCCTCGTCGAGCAGCCGGGCGATCATCACGAGGTTCCGCGCGACATCCTCGGCCAGCGTCTTGGGCAGGCTCAGCAGCTCCTGCCGCACGGACTTGTCGATCTCGTTCCCGGTCACGTCATCGGGGATGGGCAGCCGCTTCACGGGCGGCCGATCGTTGTCACGCCGGAACCCCCCACGCTCGTCGTCCCGCCCATGCCCACGCTCGAACCGCCGGGGCCCACGGTCATCCCGCCGATACCCACCCCGGTCGTCATCCCGCCGGAAGCCACCACCACGCCGATCGTCGTCCCGACGAGGGCCGCGATCGTCCCGGCGAAAGCCACCACCACGCCGGTCATCGTCCCGACGGGGACCACGATCATCGCGACGGAAACCCCCACGGTCATCATCCCGACGGGGGCCACGATCATCCCGACGGAAACCCCCACGGTCATCATCCCGACGCGGGCCGCGGTCGTCCCGCCGGAAGCCACCACCACGCCGGTCATCATCTCGACGCGGACCGCGATCGTCCCGCCGGAAGCCACCACCACGCCGGTCATCGTCCCGACGGGGACCACGATCATCCCGACGGAAACCACCACGGTCATCATCCCGACGCGGGCCACGATCATCCCGACGGAAACCTCCGCGATCGTCATCTCGACGCGGGCCGCGGTCATCGCGACGGAAACCGCCACCACGCCGGTCATCATCTCGACGCGGACCGCGATCGTCCCGACGGAATCCGCCCCGATCGTCGTCCCGACGAGGACCACGGTCATCGCGGCGGAAGCCCCCACGGTCATCGTCCCGACGAGGACCACGGTCGTCCCGACGGAAGCCCCCACGGTCATCATCCCGACGAGGACCACGGTCGTCCCGACGGAAGCCCCCACGGTCATCATCCCGACGAGGACCACGGTCATCGCGACGGAAACCACCACGGTCATCATCCCGACGAGGACCACGATCGTCCCGGCGGAAACCACCACGCTCGTCATCCCGACGCGGACCACGAGGACGGTCGCCGCCGTACGGTCGGCGCTCACCGCCCGGGCCGCCGCCACGACGGTCGTCATCGCGGCGGGGCCCGCGATCGTCACGCCGGAAGCTGCCACCCCCGCCGCCCTCGCGACGAGGACCACGGGGCCGATCGTCCCGCCGGCCATCTCCTCGGCGGAAGTCTCCACCACTCGCAGACATCGTGTCTCCTGTCATCGGGTACCGCAGTTCATTCTCACGCAGCAAGCACAGCCACGCGCTTCGAGCAAAACAAAAAGGACCTGTGGTCCCAGCGCTTACGCTGGGACCACAGGTCCTCATAAAGATTGTTCGGCGGCGACCTACTCTCCCACAGGGTCCCCCCTGCAGTACCATCGGCGCGGAAAGGCTTAGCTTCCGGGTTCGGAATGTAACCGGGCGTTTCCCAATCGCTATAACCACCGAAACCCTAATGGGTTCAGCGAACAAGCACACTCTTCAATTGAATGCAAGCCAGTTCAACCAACCGACTACGATTGTTCGTAGCCTGGGAACTGCACAGTGGACGCGAAGCAACTATGGACAAGCCCTCGGCCTATTAGTACCAGTCAACTCCACCCGTTACCAGGCTTCCATATCTGGCCTATCAACCCAGTCGTCTACTGGGAGCCTTACCCCATCAAGTGGGTGGGAGTCCTCATCTCGAAGCAGGCTTCCCGCTTAGATGCTTTCAGCGGTTATCCCTCCCGAACGTAGCCAACCAGCCATGCCCTTGGCAGAACAACTGGCACACCAGAGGTTCGTCCGTCCCGGTCCTCTCGTACTAGGGACAGCCCTTCTCAAGACTCCTACGCGCACAGCGGATAGGGACCGAACTGTCTCACGACGTTCTAAACCCAGCTCGCGTACCGCTTTAATGGGCGAACAGCCCAACCCTTGGGACCGACTCCAGCCCCAGGATGCGACGAGCCGACATCGAGGTGCCAAACCATCCCGTCGATATGGACTCTTGGGGAAGATCAGCCTGTTATCCCCGGGGTACCTTTTATCCGTTGAGCGACGGCGCTTCCACAAGCCACCGCCGGATCACTAGTCCCGACTTTCGTCCCTGCTCGACCCGTCAGTCTCACAGTCAAGCTCCCTTGTGCACTTACACTCACCACCTGATTACCAACCAGGCTGAGGGAACCTTTGGGCGCCTCCGTTACCCTTTGGGAGGCAACCGCCCCAGTTAAACTACCCACCAGACACTGTCCCTGATCCGGATCACGGACCGAGGTTAGACATCCAGCACGACCAGAGTGGTATTTCAACGACGACTCCCCCTGAACTGGCGTCCAGAGTTCAAAGTCTCCCACCTATCCTACACAAGCCGAACCGAACACCAATATCAAGCTATAGTAAAGGTCCCGGGGTCTTTCCGTCCTGCTGCGCGAAACGAGCATCTTTACTCGTAGTGCAATTTCACCGGGCCTATGGTTGAGACAGTCGAGAAGTCGTTACGCCATTCGTGCAGGTCGGAACTTACCCGACAAGGAATTTCGCTACCTTAGGATGGTTATAGTTACCACCGCCGTTTACTGGCGCTTAAGTTCTCAGCTTCGACACCCCGAAGAGTATCTAACCGGTCCCCTTAACGTTCCAGCACCGGGCAGGCGTCAGTCCGTATACATCGCCTTACAGCTTCGCACGGACCTGTGTTTTTAGTAAACAGTCGCTTCTCGCTGGTCTCTGCGGCCACCCCCAGCTCACCGTGTAAAACAGATCACCGGGTGTGGCCCCCCTTCTCCCGAAGTTACGGGGGCATTTTGCCGAGTTCCTTAACCATAGTTCACCCGAACGCCTCGGTATTCTCTACCTGACCACCTGAGTCGGTTTAGGGTACGGGCCGCCATGAAACTCGCTAGAGGCTTTTCTCGACAGCATAGGATCATCCACTTCACCACAATCGGCTCGGCATCAGGTCTCAGCCACAAGGTGTGCGGATTTACCTACACACCGGCCTACACCCTTACCCCGGGACAACCACCGCCCGGGCTGGACTACCTTCCTGCGTCACCCCATCACTCACCTAATACAAGTCTGGTCCGTCGGCTCCACCACTCCCCATCACCCCGAAGGGATCAAAGGCGGCTTCACGGACTTAGCATCGCCTGCCTCGATGTTTGGCGCTTCAAAGCGGGTACCGGAATATCAACCGGTTGTCCATCGACTACGCCTGTCGGCCTCGCCTTAGGTCCCGACTTACCCTGGGCAGATCAGCTTGACCCAGGAACCCTTAGTCAATCGGCGCCAGAGTTTCTCACTCTGGAATCGCTACTCATGCCTGCATTCTCACTCGTGAACCGTCCACAACTCGCTTCCACGGCTGCTTCACCCGGCACACGACGCTCCCCTACCCATCACAGCCCCCGTTAGGAGTAATGCTGCAATGACACGACTTCGGCGGTACGCTTGAGCCCCGCTACATTGTCGGCGCGGAATCACTTGACCAGTGAGCTATTACGCACTCTTTCAAGGGTGGCTGCTTCTAAGCCAACCTCCTGGTTGTCTCTGCGACTCCACATCCTTTCCCACTTAGCGTACGCTTAGGGGCCTTAGTCGATGCTCTGGGCTGTTTCCCTCTCGACCATGGAGCTTATCCCCCACAGTCTCACTGCCGCGCTCTCACTTACCGGCATTCGGAGTTTGGCTAAGGTCAGTAACCCGGTAGGGCCCATCGCCTATCCAGTGCTCTACCTCCGGCAAGAAACACACGACGCTGCACCTAAATGCATTTCGGGGAGAACCAGCTATCACGGAGTTTGATTGGCCTTTCACCCCTAACCACAGGTCATCCCCCAGGTTTTCAACCCTGGTGGGTTCGGTCCTCCACGACCTCTTACAGCCGCTTCAACCTGCCCATGGCTAGATCACTCCGCTTCGGGTCTAGAGCGTGCAACTCAGTCGCCCTATTCGGACTCGCTTTCGCTACGGCTACCCCACACGGGTTAACCTCGCTACACACCGCTAACTCGCAGGCTCATTCTTCAAAAGGCACGCAGTCACGACTGAAGTTCCGAAGAACAACAGCGACGCTCCCACGGCTTGTAGGCACACGGTTTCAGGTACTATTTCACTCCGCTCCCGCGGTACTTTTCACCATTCCCTCACGGTACTATCCGCTATCGGTCACCAGGGAATATTTAGGCTTAGCGGGTGGTCCCGCCAGATTCACACAGGATTTCTCGGGCCCCGTGCTACTTGGGTGTCTCTCAAACGAGCCGTACATGTTTCAGCTACGGGGGTCTTACCCTCTACGCCGGACCTTTCGCATGTCCTTCGCCTACACATACGGTTTCTGACTCGTCCCACGGCCGGCAGACCGTAGAAAAGAGATCCCACAACCCCGCACACGCAACCCCTGCCGGGTATCACACGCATACGGTTTGGCCTCATCCGGTTTCGCTCGCCACTACTCCCGGAATCACGGTTGTTTTCTCTTCCTGCGGGTACTGAGATGTTTCACTTCCCCGCGTTCCCTCCACACCGCCTATATATTCAGCGGTGGGTGACAGCCCATGACGACTGCCGGGTTTCCCCATTCGGACACCCCCGGATCACAGCTCGGTTGACAGCTCCCCGGGGCCTATCGCGGCCTCCCACGTCCTTCATCGGTTCCTGGTGCCAAGGCATCCACCGTGCGCCCTTAAAAACTTGGCCACAGATGCTCGCGTCCACTGTCCAGTTCTCAAACAACGACCAACCACCCACCACCCACATACCGTCGATGCATGTTCACTGGGGCCGGCGTAGAAGGACGAGCAGTGCTCGTGCCCTCAGACACCCAACAGCGTGCCCGACAAGTCCTCGTCCTCCACTGCGTTCCACGCCGAAGCAGTACTAACAGGAAGATCCGTGGCCTTGCCGAGTAGTCAACGTTCCACCCATGAGCTTCCAGCATCGGACGTTCGCCGATGTACTGGTCTCTGCCCGAACCTAGAGGTTCGGGAGAAGTGCTCCTTAGAAAGGAGGTGATC
>NZ_WEGJ01000106.1 GCF_009604385.1 Streptomyces smaragdinus | reverse complement strand
CGCAGGCGGGGGCGGCCCTCGGTCTCGGCGAGTTCCTCGTAGGAGGGGCCGGTGCCGGTGCGGGCCTGCTTCAGCCCCCACTGGCCCTTGAACAGCGCGCCCTCGTCCAGCCAGGAGGCGTAGTCCTTCAGCCCGATCCCCTTGATCACCCGCGTGCCCCAGAACGGCGGGGTGGGGACCGGATTGTCGACCGCGACGTCGGAGCGCACCGTGCCCTCCTCGACGGTGTCCTCGGTCACGGCGCTGGTGCGGGTGGGGACGCGGCGCTGTTTGAGGTCGGGGAGTTTCGCGCCGGGCACGCCGCGTTTGATGCCGATCAGGGCGTCCATCAGGCGCAGGCCCTCGAACGCGTCGCGGGCGTAGCGGACCTCGCCGGCGTAGAGCTCGTGGAGGTCCTGCTCGACGTAGGCGCGGGTCAGCGCGGCGCCGCCCAGGATGACGGGGTAGTCGGCGGCCAGACCGCGCTGGTTGAGCTCCTCCAGGTTCTCCTTCATGATCACCGTGGACTTCACCAGCAGCCCCGACATCCCGATCACATCCGCACGATGCTCCGCCGCCGCGTCGAGGATCGCCGAGACCGGCTGCTTGATACCGAGGTTGACCACGTTGTAGCCGTTGTTCGACAAAATGATGTCGACCAGGTTCTTCCCGATGTCGTGCACGTCCCCGCGCACCGTCGCCAGCACGATGGTGCCCTTGCCGGCCTCGTCGGTCTTCTCCATGTGCGGCTCCAGATAGGCCACCGCGTTCTTCATCACCTCGGCCGACTGCAGCAC
>NZ_WEGJ01000105.1 GCF_009604385.1 Streptomyces smaragdinus | reverse complement strand
CCGCGTCCTTCTCCTGCTGCTGCATCAACTCGGCTCCCGTGCGTACGATGTCCGAACTGTTGTGGGAGCCACGTGCCTTGCCCATGATGATCCTTCCCGGCACCAGTCACTCTGATGCCAACCGGTCATACCGGGCATACACAAACCACGCGACAGGCCCTCCGTCGCCCTCATGGACGCTCACGTCGGGCCCAAGTACTAGGCCCGCCTTACCGCTTGACCGCCCGGAGGACGACGAACTTCGGGTTGCTCGCGATCACCGTGCTGTTGCCGAAGAGGCGTTTGAGGGGGACGTGGTAGGCGAGGTGGCGGTTGCCGACAAGCCAGAACTCGCCGCCCTGGCGGAGGGTGCGGTGGGCGTTGCGGAACATGCGGAGGGCTGTGCGGTCTGTGGTGGCCTGGTGCGTGTGGAACGGGGGGTTGTTCAGGATGAGGTCGGCCGAGGCGGGGGGCGATGTTGTGAGGGCGTCGGCTACCTCGAAGGTCGCCTTTGAAGGCGGGGTCGCGTTGGCGTGGTACGTAGCCTCCGCCGAGGCGATCGCTTGGTACGACTCGTCGGTGAAGAGCACCGTCGCGTCGGGGTTGGCCAGGGCTGCCGCCGTGCCGACGACTCCGTTGCCGCAGCCGAGGTCGATGACGTGGTCCGGGCCTGTACGGGGTGGCAGGTTCGCGAGGAAGAGGCGGGTGCCGATGTCGAGGTGGTCGGGGCTGAAGATGCCGGCGTGGTTGGTGACCGGGCGGCCTGTCAGGGGTGGGGGGAGGTCTGGGGGGAGGTTGTAGGTCAGGGGCCAGGGGTTTGGG
>NZ_WEGJ01000104.1 GCF_009604385.1 Streptomyces smaragdinus | reverse complement strand
GGAGGATGCGTCGCGGGCGGTGGCGAGTTCGCGGCGGGCGTTCGACGAGGGGCCGTGGCCGCGGATGAAGCGGGCCGAGCGGGCCGCGGCGATTCACCGGCTGGCGGATGTGATGGAGGCGCACGCGGAGGAGCTGGCGGTCGCCGACACGACGAACATGGGCAAGCCCCTCGCGCAGGCGCGGCATGATGTGGGCCGGTCGGTGCACAACTTCCGGTTCTTCGCGGATCATCAGCGCGATCATGTGGGTGCGGTGTATCCGATGGATACGGGGCATCACGCGTACAGCGAGTTCGGGCCGGCGGGTGTCGTCACGGCGATCAGTCCGTGGAACTTTCCGCTGATGATGGCGACGTGGAAGATCGCACCGGCGATCGCGTGGGGCAATACGTGCATCATCAAGCCGTCGGAGGACACGCCTGCGTCGGTGACGATGCTGGGGCGGCTGGCGATCGAGGCGGAGCTGCCGCCGGGGGTTTTGAACGTCGTCAACGGGTACGGGAATCCGGCCGGGTCGGCGCTGGTGGCCGACGAGCGGGTGGACCGGGTCACCTTCACCGGGTCGTCGGCGACCGGCAAGCATGTGATGGCGGGCGCTGCCGGTCATCTGGCGCCCGTGTCGCTCGAGCTGGGTGGCAAGGGCGCGAACATCGTCTTCGACGACGCGGACATCGACAACGCGGTGCACTGGGCCGTGGAGGCGATCTTCCGCAACTCCGGGCAGATCTGCCTGGCGGGGTCGCGGCTGTTCGTGCAGTCCGGGATCTACGACGAGTTCATGAAGCGGTTCGTCGCCGCCGCCGAGGCCCTGACGATCGGGGATCCGTTCGATCCTTCGGTGCGGCTGTCGTCGCTGGCGAGCCGGCGGCACTTCGAGAAGGTGTCGGCGTACGTCTCCGGGATTCCCGGGGACGGCGGGAAGATCGTCACCGGTGGTGTCGACGAGTCGGGCCGCTGG
>NZ_WEGJ01000103.1 GCF_009604385.1 Streptomyces smaragdinus | reverse complement strand
CCGCGTCCTTCTCCTGCTGCTGCATCAACTCGGCTCCCGTGCGTACGATGTCCGAACTGTTGTGGGAGCCACGTGCCTTGCCCATGATGATCCTTCCCGGCACCAGTCACTCTGATGCCAACCGGTCGTACCGGGCATACACAAACCACGCGACAGGCCCTAGCGATTTAGCAGCAGCCCGGAAGGAACCGATCGCCTTACGGCTCTCAATGCGAGCCGTAAGGCGACAAGGATTTTCTCAGACAATCGGACTTCTATCGGGATCCAATACGTTTACGCCTTCCGCGTCCAGCATGGATTCGAACTCATCAAGAGTCTCGCGCTTGATGAAATCAGCCTCGCTCTTGTGGATCGGAAGCAGCCACAAGAATCGTGCACCACCCGCTTCCGTCGGAGCCCATTCAAGTTCAGGCCCGTAGGGATAGGGCAGACTCACCAAGAGGTGATCCATACGAGAATCCGGCATCCAGGGGCGGCCAATATTGATGACCGATCCCACGTCCAACTGATGAGCCTCGAACGAGTGATAGTGACTCACCATTGCCAGCGTTTCCGAGTGAACGTCGGCAGCCACGGGCGACATTACGAAGAACTCGATTCCACCGACTGTAGATCCATGCACAGAGGACCCGACTGTCACGTAGACCCAGGCCTCACCAGCACGCTGGGGGTAGACCCGATAGGTGGCGAAGTGCGGAACTCGCTCCAGGATCGGCCCGCGATCCCAGGGGGAAGATTCCACAATATGGCCGTCCCAGAATCCCCGAACATGCCGCTCAAGGGCCGACAATCGTTCGCTTTCTTCGGTCATAGTCCCAGATTCCTCTTTATCGCCTTGGAGACCTTCGCCATCTCGGCCCCCTGCGATCGCTGGCAGACCTGACATGCAGCCCCATTGATGCCGTCATTCCTTGCGTAGGCTCTTCGCTCGGCGTTCGTCATTTCCGACCCGCCGCCGCGGTAGTAGTGGAGAACAAGCGGCGGATCATGCTCGGGAACGGGGGCATGAGCGGTTCCTGATGTCATCGTAGCGCCGCGGGAATGTCTTGAGTTTTGTGTATGCCCTTTCTTTGACGTCTTGGGGGTTTAGTTCTAGTTGGTCACTCGTTCGTGGCGAGGGGTAGTCCGTCGAGGTCGATTCGGTCGCCGTAGAAGCCGACGAGG
>NZ_WEGJ01000102.1 GCF_009604385.1 Streptomyces smaragdinus | reverse complement strand
GGGTTTGGATGCGGAGTGTTTCTGCGGCGCTGCGCGCCTTGGGGGCGGGAGCGGGGGGCGGGGCGCTGCGCGCCTCGCAGTGGGGGAAGCCGCTGGCGCGGCTTCGGATGCGGAGCGAGGGTCGGCGCTGCGCGCCTTTGAGTGGGGCGTCGGCGCTGTGCGCCTTGTGATGCGGAGTGGGGGAAGCCGCTGGCGCGGCTTCCGGGCGGAGGCGCTGTGCGCCCCCGGGTGTGTGGAGTGAGCGTCGGCGCTTCGCGCCGCCGGGCCGGCGACTGCGGGGGCGACCGTTCGAGGGCCTGTGCTTCGGGGGAGTTCCCCACGGTTGGCGGGCTATGGGGGGCGGTGACCGGGGACAATCCGGTAGCCGCGTACGGGAGTGAGGGGACGTTCGACACGCCTGCGCGCGTACGGGAAACGCGCCTGGATGGACCACGACGCGGCAGTACGCGCGTAGGTGTGTCGGGCGGCCCCGACCCACGACGTGACTGCGGCGCACCCACAGCGCAAGGCGAGGTGCACCCCCCGCCCGGCGGCGAGCCGACGACGCGAACAAGACCCCCTATCCAGCCCGCCCGGCGTTTGAGGGCGAGGCGCGCCAGCGCCGAAAAGCCCGGCCGGCGCTTGAGGCCGGAGGCGCGCAGCGCCGACTCCGCCCGGCCGCAGGCCGAGAGCGCGATCGGCACCGCCTCCAGCCCGGCCGCAGGCCGAGAGCGCGATCGGCACCGCCTCCAGCCCGGCCGCAGGCCGAGAGCGCGATCGGCGCCACCCCGAGCCCGGCCGCAGGCCGACAGCGTGAACGGCACCGCCAAGAGCCCGGCCGCAGGCCGAGGGAGAAGAACGAGACCGTCCGACAACCACGGCCGTAAGGCCGGGGGCATCGCGACGCCCCCCACCGACCTGGTTGAATCGTCACGTGGTCCTTCCGGAGGCCGTTCCCGGGCCCGGGGGCCACTGATTCGTGCGCTATCAATGGGGAGAGCATGGACGAGGGCAAGCCGACGTGGTCACGGTCGAACACGGGAGAGCACCCCGCAGACACCGACCAGGACCCCGCCCCGGAGCCCGCCGAGGCCCGGCTCCCCGCACCGCGGGCCGGGGAGGACATACCGGCGGACGAGGCGACGCGTAACACCCCCGCCGACGACGGGAGTCCGGCCGACGAAGGAGATCGTCATGTGGTGGAACTTCATCGGCCGCACCCACGAGGACATCGTCGCCGCCCGCGAGGCGTGGACGGCCGAGTCGCCCCGCTTCGGCCGGGTGGAGGGGTACGCGGGCGACCGCCTCCC
>NZ_WEGJ01000101.1 GCF_009604385.1 Streptomyces smaragdinus | reverse complement strand
GACTACAAGGTGGCTGACCTCTCCCTGGCGGCTTTCGGCCGTAAGGAGATCGAGCTGGCCGAGCACGAGATGCCCGGTCTGATGGCGATCCGCGCCGAGTACGCGCAGGCGCAGCCTCTCGCCGGGGCGCGGATCATGGGCTCGCTGCACATGACGATCCAGACGGCGGTGCTGATCGAGACCCTGATCGCGCTGGGTGCCGAGGTCCGCTGGGTCTCGTGCAACATCTTCTCCACCCAGGACCACGCGGCCGCCGCAGTCGTGGTGGGTCCGGACGGGACGGTCGACGACCCGCGCGGTGTGCCTGTCTTCGCCTGGAAGGGGGAGACGCTGGAGGAGTACTGGTGGTGCACGGAGCAGGCTCTGACCTGGCCGAACACGCCGACCGGCGGTCCGAACATGATCCTGGACGACGGCGGTGACGCCACGCTCCTGGTCCACAGGGGCGTCGAGTACGAGAAGGCCGGCGCCGCCCCCTCCGTCGACACGGCGGAGAACGACGAGCACCGCGTCATCCTCCAGCTCCTCAACCGCACCCTGGCGCAGAGTCCCACGAAGTGGACCCAGCTCGCGTCGGAGATCCGCGGCGTGACGGAGGAGACCACCACCGGTGTCCACCGTCTGTACGAGATGCACCAGGCGGGCCAGCTCCTGTTCCCCGCGATCAACGTGAACGACGCGGTGACGAAGTCGAAGTTCGACAACAAGTACGGCTGCCGCCACTCCCTGATCGACGGCATCAACCGCGCCACCGACGTCCTCATCGGCGGCAAGACCGCCGTCGTCCTGGGCTACGGCGACGTCGGCAAGGGCTGCGCCGAGTCCCTGCGCGGCCAGGGCGCCCGCGTCATCGTCACGGAGATCGACCCGATCTGCGCGCTGCAGGCGGCGATGGACGGCTACCAGGTCGCGCGCCTGGACGACGTCGTCGAGACGGCGGACATCTTCATCACCACGACGGGGAACAAGGACATCATCCTGGCCTCGGACATGGCGCGGATGAAGCACCAGGCGATCGTGGGGAACATCGGCCACTTCGACAACGAGATCGACATGGCCGGTCTGGCCCAGCTCCCGGGGATCGTGAAGGACGAGGTCAAGCCCCAGGTCCACACCTGGACCTTCCCCGACGGCAAGAAACTCATCGTCCTGTCCGAGGGCCGCCTCCTCAACCTGGGCAACGCCACCGGCCACCCCTCGTTCGTGATGTCGAACTCCTTCGCCAACCAGACGATCGCCCAGATCGAACTGTTCACCAAGACCGAGCAGTACCCCGTCGGCGTCTACGTCCTGCCCAAACACCTCGACGA
>NZ_WEGJ01000100.1 GCF_009604385.1 Streptomyces smaragdinus | reverse complement strand
CGTGTGAGCGACGGGGTATCAACATATCTGGCGTTGACTTTTGGCACGCTGTTGAGTTCTCAAGGAACGGACGCTTCCTTCGGAACCCTTTCACCGGTTCCTCCGGGCGCTTCCCTTCGGTGTTTCCAACTCTACCAGACTTTCTCGGCGGGATTTTCACTCGCTCGAGTGTGGAGAATTCGGAATGCTCTTCTCCGGAATTTGCTTTCCGGGCCGAGCGAAGTAGATCTTAACGGCCGCCAACCGAACTTTCAAGTTCCAGGCAACTGTTCGAATCTACCTCCCTTTGGCTCCCTTGTCAAGGGTGCCGCCGGGACGAGCATGACAGTAGCAGGTTCCCAGGCCAGGACACCAATCAGCCGTTGGTGTCGAAGGTGGAGGGCGGTGTCTCCAGGTCTTCCAGCTCGATCCCGGGGGCCGCGAGCACCACATCGCCGGACAGGTGGACCTCTGCCTGTTCCCCGGTCTCCAGGTCTGTGACCTGGTACGTCTGTACTTCGAGTGATCCTTCGTCCGACTCGTGCAACCGGGTTTCCGTCAGGGTCCAGGACTGGTCGAGGGTGCGTGGTGCCAGTACCGGGGGCGCGAAAGTCACGACGCGGATTCGGCGGGTCTCGGATTCCTTGAGGGCCAGCTGGCGGGCTGTGGCCACGAGGAATGCTGGTGAGGTGCCGGTGAAGGTCTGGGCGGGGGCGTTGCCCTCGCGGGCGTCCGTGCCGGAGGCGTCCGTGCGTACCCAGGTGACGCCGTCCAGGGCCGCTCCTCGTACCTGCCAGCCGGCGGAGTGGAGCTCCAGGCGGATGGGGCGGCCGAGGTTGTCGGTCGTCAGGTCCACCGAGCCTGCCGGGGTGCCCGTGGGGGTCGTGAGCTGGGAGACGTAGCGCCAGCCCGTCGGGCCGGGGGCGCACTGGAAGTGTTCCTCGCCGAGCGGGGTGTCGTCGTACGGGTCGTGGAGCGAATAGCGGCCGCGGGGCATGGGGCGCAGCCTAATCGCGACGCCGCCCGGTCCCTGGGAGAGGGGCCGGGCGGCGGGGATGTGCGGGTGGAGCTTGGCTACTGGGTCAGTAGCGGTAGTGGTCGGGCTTGTACGGGCCCTCGACCGGGACACCGATGTACGACGCCTGCTCCGGGCGCAGGACGGTGAGTTTGGCTCCCAGGGCGTCGAGGTGGAGGCGGGCGACCTTTTCGTCGAGGTGTTTGGGCAGGACGTAGACGCCGACGGGGTACTGCTCGGTCTTGGTGAACAGTTCGATCTGGGCGATCGTCTGGTTGGCGAAGGAGTTCGACATCACGAACGAGGGGTGGCCGGTGG
>NZ_WEGJ01000010.1 GCF_009604385.1 Streptomyces smaragdinus | reverse complement strand
GACGGACTGGGCGATCGGCATGCTCGTGTCGCCGTTCCAGTACGGCGTGCACGAACCGGCGGTGGCGGTCTGGAGGAACGCCATCGTCAGATGCTTCGCGCCGGACTGGGCGGAGAGGGCGGCGGGGGGCTGGGGCCAGGCGTTGTAGGGGGCCGCGGGCTGCGGGGCGTACGGGGGCGGCTCGGTCATGCTGCCTCTCCGGGGGACTTGATGTGGTCGAGCTGCTTCTTCAGCAGGGACGCGGCGTCGGTCTTGTTCAGGGGCTTCACGCCGTACGCCGAGAAGGAGACGAGGATGTTGCCGGTGGTGGCCGTGCAGTCCATGACCTGGAGCTTGTCGTCCGACTCGGTCTTGCGGACGAAGCACCGGGCGTCCTTGTAGCCGTCGATCCCCGGCCCCTTCGCGCTGCCGATCCGCTCGTTCAGCTCCGCCTCGAAGGCCGTGAAGTCGGTCGCCGACCGCCGGGTCATCTCGGCCAGCTGGATCTCGATGAGTACGTCGGAGCTGTAGGCGTACGAGCGCATCGCGATGCCCTTGAGCTTCATCCGGTCCACGTACTTGTCGAACTCGCGCCGCTCGGCGCGGGGAAGGCCGCGGCCGCTCTGCTTGAACAGGGCGGTGGCCTGCTTGCTGGTCAGCTCCGCGTCGTTGCCGAACTCGTCGATGTCCGGGCCCGCCGAGTAGTTGTCGGGGATCGGCAGCAGCTTGGTGCCCAGACCCGTGTGGACGGTGAGGGGGCCGCCCGCGGTGTCCTTGTCCTTGGGGCCCGGCGGCTTCCAGACGGTGGTCTTCGCCGTACGGTCGGCCTTGTCCGCCGTCAGATACGCGTACGCCAGCCCGCCGCCACAGGCGCCGGCGACGAGGACGGTGGCGACGATCAGCGCGAGGGGGCCGCGCGGGCGCGGGGGCGTGGGCTGCGGGGGGAAGGCGTTGTACGTCATAGCCGCTCCAGCTGCTTGCGGGCGAGGTCCAGCGCGTCCTTCTCGCTGACCTTGCTGGTGTTGATGAAGTGGATGTCCATCACGATGTCCCCGCGCCTGGCCAGCGCCCGGCCCTCCCACAGCGGCAGATAGCCGGGCTCGGTGTCCGGCGAGTCGAAGACGAAGAGCAGCCCGTCGCTCGAACCCGGGATCGCGGTGCCGTCGTTGCCGGCGTAGTCGTCGTCCGGCAGATAGGCCGTCTGCTCCTCGAGGTATTGCGCGGCGCCGGCCGTGAGCTGGTCGTGGAACTGGATCAGCTCCACGATGACGGCGTGGCCCTGGCCGCGGCTCCAGGCGGTGACGGCGGTGCGCCGGTAGCCGCTCTCCACCAGGTTCTTGAACATGTAGTCGGGCTCCTGGAAGTCCTCGGCGAACTCGTACGCCGTGACCCAGCCGCCCTCCCCCGGCAGGAAGTCCGGCTTCTTGGTGCCCTTCGGCGCGCTCACCAGCAGCTTGCGCAGGTCGCCCGTGGTCTTCGTCCGGTGGTCCTGCGCCGCGGGGAGGGGGTCCGGCTCCTTGCCCGCCGCCAGGGCCTTCGGGTACGCCAGCCCCGGCTGGGAGAGGGGCGGCAGCGCGGTGGGCGGCTCGTCGGCCTGTACGCGGTAGCCGTACGTCACGCCGGCCACGGTGCCGAGGAGGGCGGCGGCGGCCAGCAGCAGCGCGATGCGGCCGCGGCGGCGCGGGGGCGCCGGGGCCGGCGGTGGTACGGGGATGCCGCCGTACGACGGGTGCTGCGGCGGTGGCGACACGGCGGGCGGGGGTGCGGTGATGGATGGTGGCGCGTCCGGGGCGACCGGCGTGAGCCGGGCCGTCGGTGGATCCTCCGCCGCCGGGACGCTGCCGGTGTGGTCCTCGTTCGGTGTCACTGGCCCCCCTGTCGTCCGCCTCTCGGGCGTTTCGTGGTCAGGCATCGGGGGAAGGGAAACTACCCTTCCGTAACTTATTCAGCGCTCAAACGTTTGATTCCGTCACGCGCGTCACACGACCTGGCACGATGCGTGGACCGGCCGGGCCCTACAGTGGCCGCATGGCCGCACCCAACAAGCTCGTGATCAAGGTGACCTCCGGCACGGACGCCCCCGAACGCTGCTCGCAGGCGTTCACGGTGGCCGCCGTCGCCGCCGCCAGCGGCGTCGAGGTGTCGCTGTGGCTGACCGGGGAGTCGGCGTGGTTCGCCCTCCCCGGCCGCGCGGCGGAGTTCGAACTCCCGCACGCCGCCCCGCTGCCCGACCTGATGGCGGGCATCCAGGCGGGCGGTCTGATCACCCTGTGCACGCAGTGCGCGACCCGCCGGGGCATCGAGGAGAAGGACGTCGTCGAGGGCGTCCGGATCGCCGGCGCCCAGATGTTCGTGAAGGAGATCATGGCGGAGGGCGTGCAGGCGCTCGTGTACTGAGCCCCCGCACGCCCACCCCGCCATCAGTCGAGCAGCCTGCTCTGCAGGATCACCGTCTGGTGGAACGGGACCGCCTCGCTGACGCCCTCGGTTTCCTGTACGACCAGGCCCACCACGTCGCCCGCCCGCAGCGCCGCGAACCGAAGGTGGACGTCGCCCACCGGCGCCTCCTCGTCGAAGACCTCCCGGGCGACCTTGTCCCGGACGCCGTCCTCCGTCCAGGTCTTGTCGGTCTGCGCCAGCCGCGCGTCGCCGGGCAGCGGGTCGGACAGCCCGTAGAGCGAGTTCGCCGCGTCCGTCGCCGCCGGTTCGCCGCCGAAACGCAGCAGGTAGATCCGGGTCCGGGTGCCGTCCGGCATGGTCCAACCGGTGGCCGCGATGTGCCGCAGGCCCGCCTCGCGCAGCGGGCCGGCGAGGTCGGCGCGGTCGTCCTCGTCGTACAGCTTCGTGAAGTCGGTGAGCGACAGCCAGCCGCCGCGTCCCGGCAGGCCCTTGACCGCCTCGGCGCCCTTCGGCGCCGGGAGCAGCAGGGTGCGCAGGTCGGCGTGGTGGATGTGGGCGGGGTTGCTCCCGGCGAACGGGCCGGGCCGCGAGGCGGGGAGCGCCGGCAGCCTGACCGGGGGGAAGTCCCAGCGGCCGTCGTCCTCGGTGGCCAGGCCCGGCAGGTCGGCGCGTTCCTTGCCGGTGACGTAGTGCGCCGTACCGGCCGCCGCGCCGGCGAAGGCCAGCACCGCGCACGTCCAGCGGGCGACGGCGCGCAGCACCCGGCGGCGTCCGGCGCATGGCGCGGGGGCGGCGGGTTCGGCGGGCGGTGCGGGCTCCGGTTCCGGGGCCGGGGCGATCGTCGCGGTCTCGGTCATGCGGACTCCCCGGCGGAGATACGGTCGAGCTGGGCCCGCAGGAGGGTCACGACGGACGTGCCGTCGAGCTTGCGGGGGCCGTACGCGACGGCGTTGAGCAGCACGTCGCCCTTGGCGGCCGTGCAGTACAGGACGTCCTGCTTGCGCCAGGTGTCCTTCGGCGCGTAGTAGCAGACCGCCGACTTGTAGCCCTTGATCGCGGGGCCGGCCCGCAGGTCGTCCAGGACGTGCGACAGGTCCTTCTGGAAGTCGGTCGTCTCCTTCGCCGCCTTCGCGGACATCCGGGTGAGCTGGATCTCGACGAC
Organism: Streptomyces smaragdinus; assembly: GCF_009604385.1. GTDB lineage: Bacteria > Actinomycetota > Actinomycetes > Streptomycetales > Streptomycetaceae > Streptomyces > Streptomyces smaragdinus. The sequence continues at coordinate 171,479 of NZ_WEGJ01000010.1, read as the reverse complement.
GGTGTCCCCGTCCAGGGAGGCGTACGAGCGCATCGCCTGGCCCTCGATGTGCCGCTTCTCGATCTCCTTCCGGAACGCCCGGCGCAGCTTGGGCGGCAGGCCGCCCGCGCTCTGTTTGAGGAGGGCGAGGGCCTGCTTGCCGGTGAGCTCGGCGTCGTTGCCGAACTCCTCCATGTCGGGGCCCGGGTGCCAGTCGGTGTCGTCGATCGGCAGCAGCTGCTTGCCGAGGCCCTGGTGTCCGGCGGCGGACCGGGTGGCGGACTTCGGGGTGCCGACGCCCTTCTGCCAGTACGTGGTGTCGGCCGTGGTGTCGGCGTTCCGCACCCAGTCCGCGGCGTACGCGATGCCGCCGCCGGTGGCGCCGAGGACGGCGAGGGTGACGAGGACGGGGGCGACGAAGCGGGGGCGGCGGCGGCGGGGGGCGGGTTCGGGTGCGAGTACGTCGGTCACAGGCGCTCCAGCTGCTTCTCGGCGAGCCCCATCAGGTACTTCATGCTGATCTGCCTGGTCCCGTAGACGGTGATGTCCAGCACCACGTCGCCGCGTACGGCGATCGCGCGGGCGTTGTACAGCGGGAGGTAGCCGGCCTTCTGCTCCGGCTTGCTGTAGACGAACGCCCGGCCGCTCTCCGAGCCCGGAACGAGCTTTCCGCGGTTGCCCGCGAACTCGTCGGACGGCAGATAGCCCAGCTGGCCTTGCGCGTAGTCGCGGGCGCCGAGCACGGACGTGTCGTGGAACTGGATGAGGCGCACCTCGGTGACCTCGTTGCCGCGCTCCCAGCCGGTGGCGGCGCCGCGCCGGTAGTCGTTCAGGAGGCTGTCCTTGAAGATCCGGTCGGGCTCGACGAACCCGTCGGCGAACGCGTACAGCGGGATCCAGTCGCCGCCGGCACTGAACCCCGGCGCGGTGGTGGCGCCGGACGGCTTCTTGAGCAGCAGCTTGCGCAGGTCGCCGTCCGTCTTCACGCGCGGCGCGTCCGGCCCGGTCACCACGGCGGCCTCGTCCACGCCGAGCGTGCCCTGCGACAGCGGCGGCAGCGGGGTGGGGTCGCGGCGGGACTGTACGACGAACCCGGCGCAGGCGCCCGCCACGGCGCCGAGGGCCAGGGCGAGGGCGATGAGGCCGGTCGTCTTCCCGCGCCGGCGGCCGGGGGCGGGGGCGGGGGTCTCCGGTGCCGGCGGCGGCTCGGGGGACGGGGGCGCGGTCGGGGGCTGCTCCGCCCCCGCGTCCGTCGTCGGTGTCGCGTCCGGGGCGGGCGTCTCCTCGGCGTCCGTCCCGGGTTCGTGCGTGTGCTCCACGGCGCTCCCAGGGGTTACATGATCCTGTCAATGCCGTGAAGACTCCTGATGGAGTCGAATGGTTGTACAAATATTTCGGGGAGTTCCCGCAGTCCCTAGCCCTCCGCCACCGGCGCCGCGAACTGCGCCTCGTACAGCCGGGCGTACGCGCCGCCCGCCGCGAGGAGCGTGTCGTGGTTGCCCTGCTCCACGATCGAGCCGTGCTCCATCACCAGGATCACGTCCGCGTCCCGGATCGTCGACAGCCGGTGCGCGATCACGAACGACGTCCGGCCCGTACGCAGCTCCGCCATCGCGTGCTGGATCAGCACCTCCGTACGCGTGTCCACCGACGACGTCGCCTCGTCCAGCACCAGGATCGCCGGCTCGGCGAGGAACGCCCGCGCGATGGTGATCAGCTGCTTCTCGCCCGCCGAGACCCCCGTGCCCTCCTCGTCGATCACCGTGTCGTAGCCGTCGGGCAGGGTCCGTACGAACCGGTCCACGTGCGTGGCCTTCGCCGCCTCGACGATCTTGTCGAGGGACGTCCCGGCCGGCGCCCCGTACGCGATGTTCTCCGCTATCGTCCCGCCGAACAGCCAGGTGTCCTGCAGCACCATCCCGATCTGCGACCGCAGCCCGTCCCGCGTCATCCGCGCGACGTCCACCCCGTCCAGCACGATCCGCCCGCCGCTGACCTCGTAGAACCGCATCAGCAGATTGACGAGCGTGGTCTTCCCGGCGCCCGTCGGCCCGACGATCGCGACCGTCTGGCCGGGCTCCACGGACAGCGACAGGCCCTCGATGAGGGGCTTCTCCGGGTCGTACGAGAAGGTCACGTCCTCGAACGAGACCCGGCCCCGTACATGCTCCGGACGCTCCGCCGGCACCGGGTCCGGGGCCTGCTCCCCGGCGTCCAGCAGCTCGAAGACCCGCTCGGCGGACGCGACGCCCGACTGGACGAGGTTCGCCATGGACGCGATCTGGCTCAGCGGCTGGCTGAACTGCCGCGAGTACTGGATGAACGCCTGCACGTCACCGATCGACAGCGCCCCCGACGCCACCCGCAGCCCGCCGACGACGGCGACCAGCACGTAGTTGAGGTTGCCGATGAACATCATCGCCGGCTGCATCAGCCCCGAGATGAACTGCGCCTTGAACGACGACCGGTACAGCTCCTCGTTCTCCTCGGCGAACACCTCCGCCGACTCCCGCTGCCGCCCGAAGACCTTGACGACGGCGTGGCCCGTGTACATCTCCTCGATGTGCGCGTTCAGCGTGCCCGTCGTCTTCCACTGCGCGATGAACTGCGGCTGCGCCCGCTTGCCGATCCGGGTCGCGACCTTCGCCGACACCGGCACGGTGATCAGCGCGACCAGCGCCAGCAGCGGCGAGATCCAGAACATCATCGCCAGCACCCCGACGATCGTCAGCAGCGACGCCAGGATCTGGCTGAGGGTCTGCTGCAGCGACTGCCCGATGTTGTCGATGTCGTTGGTCGTACGGGACAGGATCTCGCCCCGGGACTGCCGGTCGAAGTACGACAGCGGCAGCCGCGACAGCTTCTCCTCCACCTGCTCCCGCAGCCGGAACACCGCCCGCTGGACGACGACCGCCGCGATCCGCGCCTGGATCACGCCGAACAGCCAGGCCGCCGCGTAGATCAGCGCCACCCAGCCCAGCACCTGCCCGACGGCCGTGAAGTCGACGCCCTCGCCGGGGACGACGTCCAGCTTCGTGATCATGTCGGCGAGGGTGCCGTTGCCCTCCGCCCGCAGATGCTCGGCGGCGGCCTCGGCCGTGGTCCCGGCCGGCAGGCTGCGGCCCACCAGACCGGAGACGATGAGGTCCGTGGCGTGCCCGAGGAGCTTGGGCCCGACGACGGTGGCCGTGATGCTCGCGACCGCCAGCACCAGCACGACCGTCATCACGCCGCGCTCGGGCTTGAGCAGCTTCAGCAGCCGGACGGCCGACGCCTTGAAGTCCAGCGCGTGCTCGGCGGGCCCCGCGCCCATCCAGCGCCCGGGGCCGCCGGCGGCGGCGGGCGGTCGCCGCGGTGCGGGCTTGACCTGGTCGGAACTCACGCCGCCTCCTGCTCGGTCAGCTGGGAGAGGACGATCTCCCGGTAGGTCTCGTTGCCCTCCATCAGCTCGTGGTGCGTGCCGCTGCCGACCACCACGCCCTCGTCGAGGACGACGATCCGGTCCGCGTCACGGATGGTGGACACCCGCTGGGCGACGATGACGACCGTCGCCTCGCCCGTCTCCCGGGCCAGCGCCGCGCGCAGCCGGGCGTCGGTGGCGTAGTCCAGGGCGGAGAAGGAGTCGTCGAAGAGGTAGATCTCCGGCCGCCGCACCAGCGCCCGGGCGATCGCGAGCCGCTGGCGCTGCCCGCCGGAGACATTGCTCCCGCCCTGCGCGACCGGCGCCTCGAGCCCCTCGGGCAGCTGCTCGACGAAGTCCCGCGCCTGCGCCGTCTCCAGCGCCCGCCACAGCTCCTCGTCGCTCGCGTCGGGCCGCCCGTAGCGCAGATTGGACGCCACGGTCCCGGCGAAGAGGTACGGCTTCTGCGGTACGAACCCGATCACGTCCGCCAGCACCCCGGGGTCCAGCTCCCGCACGTCGACGCCGTCGACCCGTACGGACCCTCCCGTGGCGTCGAACAGCCGCGGCACCAGGCCCAGCAGGGTGGACTTGCCGCTGCCCGTCGAGCCGATCACGGCCGTCGTACGGCCCGGCTCGGCGGTGAGATCGATGTCCCGCAGCACCGGCTGCTCGGCGCCCGGGTAGCGGAACTCCACGTCCCGCAGCTCCAGCAGTCCGCGCCGCTCGACCGTCCGCACGGGAGCCTTCGGCGGGACGACGGAGGTGTCCGTGTCCATGACCTCCTGGATCCGCTCGGCGCAGACCTCCGCGCGCGGAACCATCATGAACATGAACGTGGCCATCATGATCGACATCAGGATGTACATGAGGTACGAGAGGAACGCCGTCAGCGCCCCGATCTGCATGTCCCCGCTGTCGATCCGGTGCGCGGCGAAGTACACCACCGCGACGCTCGCCAGGTTCACCACGAACATCACGGTCGGGAACATCAGCCCCATCAGCCGGCCGGCCCGGACCGCGTAGTCCATCAGCTCGTTGTTGGCCCCGGCGAACCGCCGCTGCTCGTGCTCGTCCCGTACGAACGCCCGGATCACCCGGATCCCGGTGATCTGCTCGCGCAGGATCCGGTTCACGCTGTCGATGCGCTCCTGCATCCCGCGGAACAGCGGCCGCATCCGGCGCACGATCAGCGTCACCAGGACCGCCAGCACCGGCACGATCACCAGCAGCAGCCCCGACAGCGGCACGTCCTGGTTGAGCGCCATGATCACGCCGCCGACCGCCATGATCGGCGCGGAGACCATCATCACGAACGTCATCTGGACCAGCATCTGCACCTGCTGGACGTCGTTCGTGGTCCGGGTGATCAGCGACGGCGCCCCGAAGTGCCCCATCTCCCGCGCGGAGAACGACTGCACCCGGTCGAAGACCGCGGCGCGCACGTCCCGGCCCAGACCCATCGCGGTGCGGGCGCTGTAGTAGACGGCGGTGATCGACGCGCCCACCTGGACGACGGTCACGGCCAGCATCCAGCCGCCGAGGACGAGGATGCGTCCGCTGTCGCCCTTGATGACACCGTCGTCGATGATGTCGGCGTTGAGCGTCGGCAGATAGAGGACGGCCAGGACGGACAGCAGCTGCAGCGCGACGATCCTGGCGATGTCGGGGCGGTAGGGCCGCAGATAGGTGCGGCAGATTCGGACGAGCACCCGAGCAGCCTAGGCTGAGGTCCGCACTGTGGTGCGAGTGGTTTTCGCGCTCAGCGGAGCGCGGGCGGAGGATTTTGCCCGCGCTTGGCCCGGGGGGCCGGTGCGGCGGGTTGCGTGGGAGAGGGCATCATGTACGCCGCATGTACGTCAGAAGGGAGGCCGTCCGATGACGGCCAGAGGCACCATCCGGTACTGGGCCGCCGCCAAGGCCGCCGCGGGTACCGGCGAGGAGGCGTACGAGGCGGCCACGCTCGCCGAGGCGCTGGACGCCGCGCGGGAACGGCACGCGGGGCGGCCCGAGTTCGCCCGGGTGCTGCTGCGGTGCTCGTTCCTGGTGGACGGCGACCCGGTCGGGACGCGGGACCACGCCGGTGTGCAGCTTGTCACCGGGGGGACGGTTGAGGTTCTCCCGCCGTTCGCGGGAGGGTAGGGCGCGATGAGCACACACCCACAGGATCCTTACGGCGCCGCGTACGGCCAGACCCCCGCCGGGTGGCCGTACGACGAGGCGCAGGCGCCGCAGCAGGGTCACGATCAGCAGCCGCCGTACGGCGAGGGGTACACCGCCGCGTACGCGGCGCAGGACCAGCACACGTCCCCCGGGCAGCACGGTTCGCTGCCGGCGGAGGGGTACCCGCAGGGCGGCTACGACGGGACGCCGGCGCACGGCGGCTCGTACGGGGGCGCGCAGGGCGTCGCGGAGGGTGGTTCGTACGGGGGTGCCCAGGGGGTGCCCGGCAGCGCGCTGTACGGGGGCGCCGAGGGTGCTTCGTACGGCGGTCAGCAGGGCGTCGCCGAGGGCGGCTCGTACGGCGGTCCGCAAGGTGTCGCCGAGGGCGGCTCGTACGGCGGTCAGCAGAGTATCCCGGACGGTGGCTCCTACGGCGGTCAGCACGCCTACGCCACCGACGCCGCCGAGACCGCGTTCCTCCCGCCCGTGGCCGCCGCCGCGCAGGAGATGACCGCCGTCATGCCGCCCGTACCGGCGCAGCAGGACGCGGCGGGCGGTCCCTGGCCCGACGGCTGGGAGCGCCGCCCCGGGGAGCAGGCCCCCCGGCGCCCGCGCCCCGCGCGGGGCGCCCGCCCCGCGCGCCCCGGACCGGCAGCACCCGGCACCCCCGGCGTCCCCCCGAACCAGAGCGAGCCCACCGTCTACGGCGCCCCCACCCGCCGCCGCCCCCTCCCGTCCGCGGAGGAGCTGCGCGAGGGCGGCACGACGATGATCGCCCCCGGTCTCGAGCCGGCCGGGATCACCGCCGGCATCGCGCTGGCCCTGGCCGTCGCGGCCCCCCTCGCACGTCCGGGGCTGGCCGTCGTCGTGCTGGGCCTGCAGGCGGTGACGGCCGCCGGCTGGTTCCGGCTGAACGGTATGTGGCCCGCCCGCCAGGGCATCGCCGTCGCGTTCGCCGGCGGCCTCACGGCGTCCGTCGCGATGCTGTTCACCGGCCGCGAGCACGCCCCCGCCGCCGCCCTCGGGGCGCTCGGCGTCTGGCTGCTGCTGGCGGTCGCGGCGCAGGTCCGCGGCGACGTCCCCGGCGCCGAACGGCTCACGGCCCTCTCCGCCACCCTCGCGTCGACGGCGTTCGCCGTGGCCGCGTCCGGCTACCTCGCCGCCGAGCCCGCCGCCGTCACGGTCGGCGCCCTCGCGGTCGCGGCGGCCACCGTGGTCCGCGCGATCCCGCTGCCGCCGACCACGTCACCGCTGGTGGCGCTCTTCGGGGCGACCGTCATCGGCGCGGCGGCGGGCGCCTTCACGTCCCTGGGCGTGGCGGGCGCGCTGCTGGGCCTGGTGGCGGGCGCCGCGGCGCTGGCCGGGCTGCACGTCTCGAGCTACGACCGCCCCTCGCGCTTCGTCCACCTGACGGCGGGCGTCGCCCTGCCCCTGACGATGGCGGTCCCGGCGGTGTACCTGCTGGGCGAGTGGCTGGCGTAGGACAGGGACGTACCGGCCGCGTACCTCCCGCGGGTGCGCGGCCGACGACGCCCGCCCGCCACCTTGCCGTTACCGACGGTTAAGGCGGGCTTGCGACGATCGGCCCATGCGGCGCCCCACCACCCCCCTCGCTGCCGTACGCGACCTGCCGTCCGTACGGGATGCGGAGCCCCCGGCTCCGGGCCTCGCCGTGCCCGAACCGGCCGGGGCGCGGAACAATGAGGGCATGGAAGAGCCCGCCACCACCGCCGAGCCCCGATCCGCCGACGGCGTGACCGCCGTCCCGGTGACCTCGCGCTCCGGCCAGCCCGCCGCCCAGTCCGCGGCCCAGCCCTCCGTCGGCTCCATCGCCGCCCACCGGCCGCACGCCGTGGCCGTGACGGGCGTACCCGGGATGGACCCCGACATCGACGCGGACGCCGACGACTACGAGGACGACGCCGAGGGCGGTGTCGAGCTGCCGCAGGGCCGGTTCCTGGACCGCGAGCGCTCCTGGCTGGCGTTCAACGAGCGGGTCCTGGAGCTCGCCGAGGACCCGGCGACCCCGCTGCTCGAACGGGCGAACTTCCTGGCCATCTTCGCCAGCAACCTCGACGAGTTCTTCATGGTCCGCGTCGCCGGCCTGAAGCGCCGGATCGCCACCGGAGTCGCCACCCGCAGCGCCAGCGGACTGCAGCCCCGCGAGGTGCTGGAGCTGATCTGGACCCGCTCGCGCGAGCTGATGGCCCGGCACGCCGCCTGCTACCAGCAGGACGTCGCCCCCGCGCTGGCCGACGAGGGCATCCACCTGATCCGGTGGCACGAGCTGACGGACAAGGAGCAGGCCCGCCTGTTCACCCTGTTCCGCCAGCAGATCTTCCCCGTGCTGACGCCCCTGGCGGTCGACCCCGCCCACCCGTTCCCGTACATATCGGGCCTGTCCCTGAATCTGGCCGTCGTCGTACGCAACCCCGTCTCCGGCCACGAGCACTTCGCCCGCGTCAAGGTCCCCCCGCTCCTCTCGCGCTTCCTGGAGGTCGGCAACCACAGCGGCGTCCAGCGCTTCGTCCCCCTCGAGGACGTCATCGCGGCGCATCTGGAGGAGCTCTTCCCCGGCATGGAGGTGCTGGCCCACCACACCTTCCGGGTCACGCGCAACGAGGACCTGGAGGTCGAGGAGGACGACGCGGAGAACCTGCTGAAGGCGCTGGAGAAGGAGCTCATGCGCCGCCGCTTCGGCCCGCCCGTACGGCTGGAGGTCGAGGAGTCGATCGACCCGTACGTACTGGACCTGCTGGTCCGCGAGCTGAAGATCTCCGAGGCCGAGGTCTATCCGCTGCCCGGCCCGCTGGACCTGACGGGCCTGTTCGGCATCGCCTCCCAGGACCGGGCGGAGCTCAAGTACCCCAAGTACATCGCCGGCACCCACCGCGACCTCGCCGAGGTCGAGTCCGCGTCCGCGCCCGACATCTTCGACGCGCTGCGCAAGCGGGACGTGCTGCTGCACCACCCGTACGACAGCTTCTCCACCTCCGTGCAGGCGTTCCTGGAGCAGGCCGCCGCCGACCCGGACGTGCTGGCGATCAAGCAGACGCTGTACCGGACGTCCGGCGACAGCCCCATCGTCGACGCGCTCATCGACGCCGCCGAGAGCGGCAAGCAGGTGCTGGTCCTGGTCGAGATCAAGGCCCGCTTCGACGAGCAGGCGAACATCAAGTGGGCGCGCAAGCTGGAGGAGGCCGGCTGCCATGTGGTCTACGGGCTCGTCGGCCTGAAGACCCACTGCAAGCTGTCGCTGGTCGTCCGCCAGGAGGGCGAGACGCTGCGCCGCTACAGCCATGTCGGCACCGGCAACTACCACCCCAAGACCGCGCGGCTGTACGAGGACATCGGCCTCCTCACCGCGGACCCGCAGGTGGGCGCGGACCTGTCCGACCTGTTCAACCGGCTCTCCGGCTACTCGCGCCGCGAGTCCTACCGCCGCCTCCTCGTCGCCCCGACGTCCCTGCGCGACGGGCTGGTGCAGCGGATCAACAAGGAGGCCGCCAACGCCCGCGCGGGGCGGCCCGCGCACGTCCGCTTCAAGATCAACTCGCTGGTGGACGAGGCCGTCATAGACGCCCTCTACCGCGCCTCGCAGGCGGGCGTCGTGGTCGACGTCTGGGTCCGCGGCATCTGCGCCGTCCGCCCGGGGGTGGCCGGGCTGTCGGAGAACGTACGGGTGCGCAGCGTGCTGGGCCGCTTCCTCGAGCACTCCCGGGTGTTCATCTTCGAGAACGCCGGCGAGCCCGAGGTCTGGATCGGCAGCGCCGACATGATGCACCGCAACCTCGACCGCCGCATCGAGGCCCTGGTGCGGGTCACCGACCCGTCCCACCGGGCGTCCCTGGTCAAGCTCCTCGACACGGGGATGTCGGACACGGTGGACGCCTGGGAGCTCGGCCCGGACGGCACCTGGGAGCGCCAGAGCCTCGATCCGGAGGGGCAGCGGCTGCCCAACGTCCAGGAGATGCTCATCGACGCCCGGAGGCGCCGGCGTGGTTCGGGGTGAGGCGGCCGCACGGCCGGCGGGGGGCGGCGCCGCCCGTACGGTGCTGGCGGACTATCTGGGGGCGCGGGCCACGGAGCTGCTGCGCGGCCTGCGGCAGTACGACGAGGCCGGAGGCCGTCCGGCGGCCGACGCGGCATGGCTCGTACGCGGCGCGGCGCGGCGGATCTGCGTCACGCTGGGCGCGCATCCGGGGAAGACCGATCCGGAGTGGGCGCGGCAGCTGTGCGGGGAGCTCCAGTGGTTCTCCGAGCTGATCGTCCGTGAGCACGTCCAGGCGGCCCGGCTGGAGCGGCTGCTGGCGGGCCTGCACCGGCTGAGCGGCGCGGACGAGGCGGGCTCCGGCCGGGCGGCCGGGGCGGCGCGGGCGGCGGCGCTGCTGCGGCGCAGGCTCGGGCTGGCGCGCGGCCGGGCGCACACCGCGGCGCTGGACGCGATGGGGTCGGGGCGGTTCCACGCCGCCGTGGACGCGGTGGCGCTGCTGGCGTCGGAGGCTCCCCCGGCGGGGGAGGGCTCGGCGGATGTGCTGCGGGACGCCGTGGAGGCCGCGGAGAAGCGGCTGGCGGAGGCCGTCGCCCGGTTACCGCTGCGGCGGGCCGGTCACCCGTACAACGCGGAGGCGCTGGCGCGGGGGCTCGATCCGGGGGCGGCGCAGGACGTGCCGTGGCGTCAGGTACGGACGCTGTTGCGCCACGTCCGGTACGCCCACGAGCTCCTCGCCCCCGCCGCGCCGCCGCATCTGACGGCGGCCGGACGAGCCCTGGACCGGCACCGGGACGCCGAGCAGGCCGCCGAGGCCGCGGCCGCCGCCGCGCACACCCCGCGCATCACGCCGCCCACGGCGTACGCGCTGGGGGTGCTGCACGCCGACCAGCGGCACGAGGTGGAGGCGGCGCGCTTCACCTTCGGGCGGCTGTGGGAGCGGGGAGCGGGATGACGGACACGATCCGCGCCGCCGGGTGCGTGCTGTGGCGGCATGCGCCCGGGGGCGGGCCGGTCGAGATCGCCCTCGTCCACCGGCCGCGGTGGGACGACTGGTCGCATCCCAAGGGCAAGCTGAAGCGCGGCGAGGACGCCCTGGCCGGCGCGCTGCGCGAGGTCGAGGAGGAGACGGGCTACCGCTGCGCGCCCGGGGCCCGGCTGCCGGCCGCCCACTACGAGGTGGACGGGCGGCCGAAGACCGTCGAGTACTGGGAGGCCGAGGCGGGTACGGGCCGCTTCACGCCGAACGACGAGGTGGACCGGTTGCTGTGGCTGCCCGCCGGGCCGGCGCGGGCGCGGCTGACGCGGGACCGGGACCGGGAGCTGATCGACGCGGCGCTGGCGGCGCTGCATTCTTCCGGGGGATAACCCCCGGACCCCCAGCCGGACAAGCGGGTCGGCCGGGGTTCCGGGTGCGGGCCGCCGGCGCTCAGCCCTCCGTGCGGTACATCAGATCCGTCTCGTGCGTCGTGAACCCCAGCCGCTCGTACACCGTCACCGCCGGTACATTGTCCGCGTCGACGTACAGCATCGCCGTCGGCATCGCCCGGTCCCGGGCCAGATAGCGCAGGCCCACCGTGGTCAGCGCCTTGCCCAGGCCGCCGCCCTGGGCCGCGGGGTCGACGCCCAGGACGTACACCTCGCCGAGGCGTTCGGCGCTGTGCACCTTCGTCCAGTGGAAGCCGATCAGCTTCCCGTCCCGCTCGGCGAGGAAGAAGCCGCGCGGGTCGAACCACGGCTCCGCCTTGCGGTCGTCGAGGTCCCGCTGGGTGAGCGTGCCCTGCTCGGGGTGGTGGGCGAACGACGCCGCGTTCAGCGCGAGCCACGCCGCGTCGTCCTCGCCGGGGACGAAGGTCCGTACGGACACGTCCGGCGGGAACGACGGCTCGGGCAGGTCGAGGTCCGCCAGCGGGCGTCGCATCTGGCGCAGCTCGCGGAACAGGGTCAGGCCCAGCAGCTGCGCCAGATGACGCGCCGCCGGATGACCGCCGTGCGCCCACACCCGCAGCCGGTGCCCGGACTCCTCCAGCAGCGCCTGCATGACGGCCCGCCCGTGGCCGTGCCGCCGGTGCGCGGGGTGGACGACCAGCTCGGCCGCGGGGGCCTCCACCGGGTCGTTGTCCTCCAGTTGCGCGTAGCCGGCGAGCTCCGCGCGGTCGTGCAGCAGCAGATGCCGTACGCCGGGACGCCGGCCGCCGCGCAGCTGCAGCCGGCCCTGCTCGGACACGGCCTGGCGGCCGTCGGTCCGGGCCGCCGCGTCCAGCAGCGCGAGCACCGCGTAGACCTGGGAGGGCGTGAGTTCGTCGTGGAACTCCACCCGGCGGGAGAGATGCGACGCAGCGGCTCCGGAGTCACTCATGGTGCGCATGCTAGGCCCTGCGCGGTGAGCTGCGGAATCGTGGGGCCCGCCAAGCGGGTGTCCGGCTTCTCCCCGCCCGGAGCGTGCGCCTCCGGAACGGCCACGGTTCACCCATATTTCACTCCCGGGCCGTGACACGCTACGCGCGTTGACCTTAGGCTGCCCCCCGTCTTGACAACCCGTCGCGTGTTTGTGGGGAGAGTGCATGAGGGTTCGTACCTATGTGAGCGGGGTGGCCCTGCTGGCCGCCACCGCCGGGCTGATGGGGGCGGCCCAGCCCGCGGGCGCCAGCGCCCCGGGCATCGCCGAGAAGCCCGTGAAGGACAACGGGCGCACGGTCGATGTGCAGTTGCTGTCCTTCAACGACTTCCACGGCAACCTCGAGGTTCCCACGGGTTCCTCCGGCCGGCTCACCGAGATCCAGCCGGACGGCAGCGTGAAGACCATCGAGGGCGCCGGTGGTGTGGAGTACCTGACGACCGCGCTGCGCGACGCCCGCGCCGGTAAGCGCTACAGCATCACCGCGGCGGCCGGTGACCTGATCGGCGCCAGCCCGATCACCTCCGCGCTGTTCCACGACGAGCCGACCATCGAGGCGATGAACGGCCTCGGCCTGGACGTCACGAGCGTCGGCAACCACGAGTTCGACGAGGGCCGGGCCGAGCTGCAGCGCATGCGCGACGGCGGCTGCCACCCGGTCGACGGCTGCTACGAGGAGGGGCGGACCTTCGAGGGCTCCGACTTCCCGTACCTCGCGGCGAACGTCACCGACGACACGACCGGCAAGCCCGTCCTCGACCCCACGTTCGTGTGGCAGAAGGACGGCGTGAAGATCGGCTTCATCGGCGTCACGCTCGAGGGCACGCCGAACATCGTCTCCGCCGAGGGCATCAAGGGCCTGTCGTTCGGCGACGAGGTCGAGACGATCAACAAGTACGCCGACAAGCTGCAGCAGCAGGGCGTCAAGTCGATCGTCGCGCTGATCCACGAGGGCGGCGTCCCGGTCAACGGCTCGTACAACTACGACTGTGACTCCGGCGGTCCGGGCACCGGTGTCTCCGGCCCGATCGTGGACATCGCCAAGGGTGTCTCGCCGAAGGTCGACGCGCTGGTCACCGGGCACACGCACAACGCGTACGTCTGCGACATCCCCGACCCGGCGGGCAACCACCGACTGGTCACCTCCGCCTCGTCGTTCGGGCGGCTCTTCACCGACACGACGCTGACGTACGACAAGGCCACCGACGACATCGTGCGTACGGCCGTCGCGTCCGCGAACCACGTCGTGTACCGGGGCACCGCCGCGTCCGACATGACGTCGCTGATCAAGCACTACCAGGACATGGCGGCCCCGGTCGCCAACCGGCCGATCGGCTGGATCGCCGGAGACATCAAGCCGAGTGGGGGTCCGGACGACTCGCCGCTCGGCAACCTGATCGCGGACGCCCAGCTCGCACACGCCCAGAGCCTCGACCCGAAGGCGTCGGTGGCGCTGATGAACCCCGGCGGGGTTCGGGCCGATCTGACGTACGCCTCGTCCCCGATGGGTGAGGGCGACGGTGTGGTGACGTACCGGGAGGCGTTCACGGTGCAGCCGTTCGCCAACACGGTGAACCTGCTGGACCTGACCGGCGCACAGCTGCTCACCGTGCTCCAGCAGCAGGTCAGCGGCCTCAACGCGGCGTCGCCGAAGATCCTTCAGCCGGCCGGTGTGACGTACACGCTGGACATGACGCGTACCGGCGCCGACCGGATCGTCGCGGACTCGGTGCTGGTGGCCGGCGCTCCGCTGGACCCCGCCGCGACCTACCGGGTCGCCGTCAACTCGTTCCTCGCGGGCGGCGGCGACGGCTTCGCCGAGATCGCCAAGGGCACGAACCCGCTCGTCGGCAGCGACGACCTCGCGGCCCTGGAGCAGTACCTGGCGGCCAACTCGTCGGCGTCCGCGCCGCTGCAGCCGCCGGCCGCCGACCGGGTGAACGTCGTCAGCTGATCCGCGGCGCACGACGAAACGGCCGGTGCGGGGTCTCCCCGCACCGGCCGTCTCATTCCCGGGGGACGGTGCCCTCAGTACTTGAAGACGTTGGCGGTCGCCAAGTTGGCCTCACACCGGTTCGGGTAGACCTTCGAGACGAACTTGACGTCCTTGCGCTGCCAGTTGCCGTAGGCGTACAGGCGGACCGGGTTGAACTCGCGGGTGCAGCGGCCCCGCTTGTGGTCGAGCTTGCGGAAGTCACCGCCCGCCTTGCGGAGTTCCCCGCACGCCTCGCGCGGGGTGGGGTGCGTGCCGCCGGGAGGGGCGCACTCGAGGTAGGCGACGTCCAGCGGGTCGCCGCTGCGCGTCTCCTGCGCGATCAGGATCAGGTGGGAGGCGGCCTCCGGCTGACGGAAGGACTCGGACGGTGCCTGGGCGGCGGTGGCCGTTGCCGGCGCGGAGAGTGCGATCAGCGCGGCGGTGCCGGCTGTGAAGAGGCTGAGGTTTCGCATGTGGAAACGATGGCTCGGGCCCGGGGCATATGCCCTCACCGTCACTCGTCAGTGGCGTTTCATACCGTATGTTTCGTTCGCCTGTTTAATATCTTTCGTACTAAATATCGGGTGGAGGCGTCGCGGCACCCGGAAGGCGTAGCACCGCGACCGTCCCGCCGCCCTTCGCCGGCGCCAGATGCACGGTGCCGCCCGTCTGTTGGGCGGTTCGCGCCACGATCGACAGCCCGAGTCCGGATCCCGGCAGGCTCCGCGCGCCGGGGGAGCGCCAGAAGCGTTCGAACACGTGTGGCAGGTCTGCGGGTGCGATTCCGGCCCCGTGGTCACGGACAGTGAGCTCGCCGTCCGTCAGCCGGACGTCGACCGTTCCCCCGGACGGGGAGAATTTCACCGCGTTGTCGAGCAGGTTCACCAGCGCCCGCTCCAGCGCGGCGGGCTCCCCCCGTACGTACCAGGGCGTCAGCTCGGCGCCGATCGCGATGCCGGCGCCGCGCAGCCGCGCCCGCTCCACGGCCCGCCCGGCGATGTCGTGCAGGGCGACTACGGGGAGTGGCCGGCCGTGCGGGTCGGCGTCGGGGCGGGAGAGCTCCTGGAGGTCGCCGATGAGGGCGGCGAGTTCGGTCATCTGCGCCTTGACGGACGTCAGCAGCTCGGCGCGGTCGTCCGGGGGCAGGGGGCGGCCGGTCTGCTCGCTGCGGACGAGGAGCTCGATGTTCGTACGGAGGCTGGTCAGCGGGGTCCGCAGCTCGTGCCCGGCGTCGGCGATGAGCTGCTGCTGGCGGTCGCGGGAGGAGGCGAGGGCCTCGGTCATGGCGTTGAAGGAGCGGGAGAGGCGGGCGATCTCGTCGTCGCCCGCCACGGGGATGCGGACGCTGAGGTCCTCGGTCTGGGCGATGTGCTCGACCGTGCCGGTGAGCCGGTCGACGGGGCGCAGGCCGGCGCGGGCGATGCCGAGGCCGGCGGCGCCGGCCACCAGGACGCCGGCTCCGGCCACCCCGGCCAGGACCCAGGCGAGGGTGGTCAGGGGGTCGGTGACCTCGCTGAGGGGGCGGGCGATCGAGATGGCGAACGGCTGGCCGTCGAGGTCTGGGCTGTTGCTCTGGATGAGGCCGCCGGGCCGGGTGTAGACGCGCCAGGGTTCGCCGTGCGAGTCGACCGTGTGGATGACGCCCGCGCGATCGCCGCGCGGGCCGGTGCCCGAGACCGCGGCGATCCCCCGGTCCGTCTCCGTGGTCGCGATCGTGTGCTCGCCGCCGGTGAGGCAGGCCGTGCCGTCCGGCAGCACCCACTGGGCGGTGAGGTCCTCGAGCACGACCGAGCCCATGCCCGGACCCACGGGCCCCCGGGGCAGGCCGGTGTCCTCCCGTTCGCCGACGCAGCCGTACCGGAAGGACCCCGGGTCGGTGGGCGCCTGGGCCTGCCGCAGCGACCGGTCCAGCTGGTCCATCAGCTGGCCCCGGGTGATCACCCAGCAGGCGAGCGCGGCCACCGCTACCGCCACCGCCACCGCGCACGCGGTGAGGAGCGCCAGGCGCGAGCGCAGCGGGAGGCGCCGGAGGCGGCCGGTCACCGGGGGGCCTCGGGGGAGCGCAGGACGTAGCCCACGCCCCGTACCGTGTGCACCAGCCGGGGCGCGCCGTCCGCCTCCGTCTTGCGCCGCAGGTACATCACGTACACGTCGAGGGAGTTCGACGACGGCTCGAAGTCGAAGCCCCACACCGCCTTCAGGATCTGCTCCCGCGTGAGCACCTGCCGCGGATGCGACAGGAACAGCTCCAGCAGCGTGAACTCCGTCCGCGTCAGCTCGATGACCCGTCCGCCCCGTACGACCTCCCGGGTCGCGAGGTCCATCCGCAGGTCGGCGAACTCCAGCGCGTCGTCCGCGGGCTCCTCCGCCGCGCCGCCCGCGTACGAGGAGCGGCGCAGCAGGGCGCGGATGCGGGCGAAGAGCTCGTCGAGCTCGAACGGCTTGACGAGGTAGTCGTCCGCCCCCGCGTCCAGCCCGGTGACCCGGTCGCCGACGGTGTCCCGGGCGGTGAGCATGAGGATCGGCGTGCGTACGCCCGTGGCGCGCAGCCGGCGGGCGGCGGTGAGGCCGTCCATCCGGGGCATGAGGACGTCCAGGACGATCAGGTCGGGCGCGAAGGCGGCGGCCTTGTCCAGCGCGTCGAGCCCGTCGACGGCGAGCTCCGTCGCGTACCCCTCGAAGGAGAGGCTGCGCTGCAGGGCCTCGCGTACGGCGGGCTCGTCGTCCACGATGAGGATGCGGGACTGCTCGGTCGTCACGGACTAATTGTTCCGCAGGTCGGCCACTATGGTCCTGACGTCGTTGACGGGGATCGCGAAGCCGAGGCCCACGCTGCCGGCGTTGCCGCTGTACATCGCGGAGTTGATGCCGACGACCCGGCCGCTCAGGTCCACGAGCGGGCCCCCGGAGTTGCCGGGGTTGATGGAGGCGTCGGTCTGGAGCGCCTTGTACGTGGTGGTCTCGCCGCCGAGCTGCCCGTTGTACTCCTCGCCGCCGAAGCCGAACGGCCACTGGCCCCGGGGCTGCTGCTGCTCCTGCTCCTTCTGGACGGTGACGTCGCGGTTCTTGGCGGAGATGATGCCGCTGGTCACGGTGCCGGTGAGGCCCTCGGGGGAGCCGATGGCGACGACCTCGTCGCCGACGTCGGCCCGGTCGGAGTCGCCGAGGGTGGCGGCCTTGAGGCCGGTCTTGCCGGTGGCCTTGATGAGGGCGATGTCGTTGTCGGCGTTGGTGCCGACGACCTCGGCGGGGGCGGTGGAGCCGTCGTCGAAGCGGACGGTGAGCTGCTGGGCGCCCGAGACGACGTGGTTGTTGGTGATGATCTCGCCGTCGCCGGTGACGATCACGCCGGAGCCGGTGGCCTGGCCGGCCCCGCTGACGGCCTTGATCTCCACGACGCTGGGGCTGACGGCCCTCGCCACGGCGGCGACGGCGGAGTCGCCCTTCGTACGGGAGACGGGGGAGCCGGTGGTGACGCCGGAGCCGGCGACGCCCGCGGCGTGGTCGTCGCGCCACTGGCCGACCAGGGCGGCCGACCCGCCACCGGCGAGCGCGGCGACCAGCGCCACGGCGGCGAGCAGCGGCAGGGGGCGGCGGCCCCGGTGCCGGGGGGTGGGGGAGGGAGCGGTGACGGGTACGGGCTCGGGGGCGCGGTGGCGAGGGTCGGGCGCGGGCCAGTGGGGGAACGTCTCATCGCTGCTCATGCCAACGACTCTCGGCGGCGAAGATGAGAATCGTCTGAGACCGGACTGAGAAGCCCGACAGAAGCCTGTATGCCCCAAATAAGGACCGCTCAGGAGCAGCCGCAGGACTTCCGCACCACCAGCGCGCTCGGGAACTGCCGGATCCGCTCCCGCCGCGACATCGGCCGCGGGTCGTCGAGCAGCAGATCGACCGCCGCCCGCGCCATCGCCGGCCGGTCGGACGCCACCGTGGTCAGCGGCGGGTCCGTGAGCGCCGCCTCCTTCACGTCGTCGAAGCCGGCGACCGCCAGCCCGCCGGGGACGTCGATCCGCAGCTCGCGCGCCGCGCGCAGCACGCCGATCGCCTGGTCGTCCGTGGTGCAGAAGATCGCCGGAGGCCGGTCCGGGCCGGACAGCAGACCCAGCGCGATCTCGTACGCGTCGTACCGGTTGTACGGGGCCTGGAAGAGCCGCCCCTCGGTGGAGATCCCCGCCTCCGCCATGGCCCGCCGCCAGCCCTCCACATGGTCGGTGACCGGGTCGCCGACGACGGGGGTCTCCTCGATCCCGCCCAGACAGGCGACGTACGGGTGGCCGTGCTCCAGCAGATGCCTGGTGGCGAGATGGGCGCCGCCGAGGTCGTCGGTGATGACGACGAAGTCGTCCGCCGAGTCACGCCGCTCGTGCAGCAGCACCACCCGGGCGTCGGCGGCGTCGAGTTCGGCGGCGGCGGCCTCGCTGGGGCCCTGGCTGACGAGGATCAGCCCGGAGACGCGCATGCCGAGGAAGGCGCGCAGATAGTGGATCTCGCGTTCGTCGAGATAGTCGGAGTTGCCGACGAGGACCATCTTGCCCCGGTCGGCGGCGGCCTGTTCGACGGCGTGCGCCATCTCGGCGAAGAACGGCTGCCGCGCGTCCGGCACGATCATGCCTATGAGATCCGTCCGGCGCGACGCCATCGCCTGGGCGACCCGGTCGGGCCGGTATCCCAGCTCCGTGATCGCCGCGAGCACCCGCTCCCGGGTGGCGGGCGCCACCGGTCGGGGTCCGTTGTTGATCACATAGCTGACGACCGCGGTCGAGGTACCCGCGAGCCGTGCAACATCGTCACGCGTCACCTTGGCCACGGCAGTCAGTCTACGCGTGACCACCAGGCCGCACCCAGGGGACGATCACACTCCGTGAGACCGGAATCATGCCCGTCGCCCCGACCCTTCCGCGGCCCGCCTGGCCACGGACTCCGCCTCCGCCGCCGCGGACTCGGCGGCGGCCGTCTCGACCTTCTCGGGGGTGACGAAGCGGTAGCCGACGTTGCGGACCGTCCCGATGAGGGACTCGTGCTCGGGGCCGAGCTTGGCGCGCAGCCGCCGTACGTGCACGTCGACCGTGCGGGTGCCGCCGAAGTAGTCGTAGCCCCAGACCTCCTGCAGCAGCTGGGCGCGGGTGAAGACGCGGCCCGGGTGCTGCGCGAGGTACTTCAGCAGCTCGAACTCCTTGAACGTCAGATCCAGCACCCGGCCCTTGAGCTTCGCCGAGTACGTGGCCTCGTCCACCGACAGATCACCGTTGCGGATCTCCATCGGGCTGTCGTCCGCGGGGATCTGCGCCCGGCCGAGCGCGAGCCGCAGCCGCGCCTCGACCTCCGCGGGGCCTGCGGTGTCCAGGAGGACGTCGTCGATGCCCCAGTCGGCGGTCACGGCGGCCAGGCCGCCCTCGGTGACGACCAGCAGCAGCGGGCAGCCGGGGCCGGTGGAGCGCAGCAGCTGGCAGAGGCTGCGGACCTGGGGGAGGTCACGGCGGCCGTCGATGAGGATGACGTCCGCGCCGGGGGTGTCGATGAGGGCGGGGCCCTCGGCCGGTGCGACCCGCACGTTGTGCAGGAGCAGACCGAGTGCCGGCAGCACCTCCGTCGAGGGCTGAAGGGCGTTCGTCAGCAGCAGCAGCGAGCTCATGGGGCTCCTCCGGTCTTGCGGATCGTGCGGCTCGGCCTCGGGGTCGGTATGGGGCGGGGCATGATCGTGTCCCGCCTTTCAAGCACAAAAGGACCCGGGGGCAACGTCGCCCGGGTCCTTCTCCCCAGGAATATAGCCCACCTCGAGCCGGGTGGGCAGCGATGCACGGCCGTCCGATGACGGTCCGTGGCGCTCTCGGGCCGTGCGCGGTCCCTGCCCCGGGTGGCGTACGTCCCGGTGTTGACGGGTGGTTGGCGGGGTCCCGGAGCGGGGCCCGCGGGGGTGTCCGGGGCGGGTCGTAGGGTGGATGACGTGGCGAATGACATAGTTCCGCGGCCCGGTGACCTGGCGACCGTGCTCATGACGGAGGACCGGACCCCGATCGAGGCCGCTTATCGGGCGGGCCCGGACGCCGGGGGGCCGGTGCTGGTCGTCGCGCACGGATTCTCCGGTTCGCTGCGGCGGCCCGCGCTGGTGCACGCGGCGGAGGTGTTCGGGCGGTACGCGGGGGTGGTGACGTTCTCGTTCCGCGGGCACGGGCGGTCCGGGGGGCGGTCCACCGTGGGGGACCGGGAGGTGCAGGACCTGGCGGCGGCGGTGCGCTGGGCGCGTGCGCTGGGCCACGAGCGGGTGGCCACGGTGGGGTTCTCGATGGGCGGGTCGGTCGTGCTGCGGCACGCGGCGCTGCACCGGGCGCCGGAGGGCGGCTCGAGCGAGGGCGGGGGCGGGAGCGAGAGGGAGCGTGCGGGGCGCACGGGCGCACACGCCGATGCCGTCGTCTCCGTCAGCGCCCCGGCGCGCTGGTACTACCGGGGCACCGCCCCGATGCGCCGGCTGCACTGGGCCGTGGAGCGGCCCCTGGGGCGCGCCGTGTCGCGGGCGGCGCTGCGGACCCGTATCCACCACGAGCGCTGGGACCCCGTACCGCTGTCCCCCGTGGCGGCGGCGCCGCTGATCGCCCCGACGCCGCTGCTGATCGTCCACGGCGACCGCGACGCCTACTTCCCCCTGGACCACCCGCGCTCGCTGGCCGCCGCCGCGCCGCACGCGGAGCTGTGGCTGGAGGAGGGCTTCGGGCACGCGGAGAACGCGGCGCCCGACGAGCTGCTGGAGCGGGTGGCACGGTGGGCGGTGCACGAGGCGGGCTGACGGCTCAGAGCTCGTCCCACCACTTGTCGCCCCGCTCCCACCGGTTCGCGACGATCGCCGCGACGGGCGGCATGAACGCGGCCACGACCGCCATCGCGATCGCCACGCCCGGGGCCCACTGATAGACGATCCCCGCCCCCGCGAAGAGCGCGACCGCCCCCAGCATCACGGCGAAGTAGCGGCGCCGGCGATGGTACTGGCTGCGCGGGACCCGGGGATCCAGGTCGAAGCGCGGGTGGCCTCGCATACCTCCAGCGTACGACCGGGGGCCGCCCCCGTCGCGGGTGCGGCCCCCGGGCCCGTACAGACTGTCCTCAGACCGCGATCGCGACCTCGGCCAGACCGCCCTGCTGGGCGACGACCGTACGGTCCGCCGTGCCGCCCGGGACCAGGGCGCGCAGCGTCCACGTGCCCTCGGCCGCGTAGAACCGGAACTGCCCGGTGGCCGAGGTCGGGACCTCGGCGGTGAACTCGCCGGTCGAGTCCAGCAGCCGCACGTAGCCCGTCACGGGCTCGCCGTCGCGGGTGACCTGACCCTGGATGGTGGTCTCACCGGCCTTCGCCGTGGAGGCGTCGGGGCCGCCGGCCTTTGCTCCGCACATGAAACTGTCCTTTACGTCGGTGGGTTCGGGGTTACTTGGCGGGGCCGAGCTCGATCGGCACGCCGACCAGCGAGCCGTACTCGGTCCACGAGCCGTCGTAGTTCTTCACGTTGGCCTGGCCGAGCAGCTCGTGCAGCACGAACCACGAGTGGGCCGAGCGCTCACCGATGCGGCAGTACGCGATGGTGTCCTTCGCCAGGTCCACGCCCTCGCCCTCGTAGAGGGCCTTGAGCTCCTCGTCGGACTTGAACGTGCCGTCGTCGTTGGCCGACTTGGACCACGGGATGTTACGGGCGGACGGCACGTGGCCCGGGCGCTGCGACTGCTCCTGCGGCAGGTGCGCGGGCGCCAGCAGCTTGCCGGAGAACTCGTCGGGGGAGCGCACGTCGACCAGGTTCAGCGTGCCGATGGCGTCGACGACCTCGTCGCGGAACGCGCGGATCGAAGCGTCCTGCGGCTGCGCGGTGTACGAGGTGGCCGCGCGCTGCGGGACCTCGGCGACCAGGTCGCGGGAGTCGAGCTCCCACTTCTTGCGGCCGCCGTCGAGGAGCTTGACGTCCTGGTGGCCGTACAGCTTGAAGTACCAGTAGGCGTACGAGGCGAACCAGTTGTTGTTGCCGCCGTACAGCACCACGGTGGAGTCGTTGGCGATGCCGCGCTCGGAGAGCAGCTGCTCGAACTGCTCCTGGTTCACGAAGTCGCGGCGGACCGGGTCCTGGAGGTCCTTCTGCCAGTCGATGCGGATCGCGTTCCTGATGTGGTTCTTCTCGTACGCGGCCGTGTCCTCGTCGACCTCGACGATGACGACCTGGGGGTTGTCGAGGTTGGCCTCGACCCAGTCGGCGTCCACGAGGACGTCACTGCGGCTCATTCTGTTCTCCTCCGGGGCAGTTGCGGCGGCTTGCGGTGTCTGAGCGTGGTTCGCGCCGGGGCGGACACGCGGTCCGGGGGCGCGGTGGGCCGCTGTGACGCGCGCGGGCATACGGGGAGGCATGGGCGCGCGGGGCGGCGGGAAGGTCCTCGGTCGGGGATCGGGCCGGGGCCGGTCAGGGACGGCGGCCCGGGGTCAGAGCTCGGGGACCCGTGTCAACGGCGACAGAGCATGGCGGCAACACGGCACAGGTCCACTGCCCGCCGTTTGGTGAGATCCGCCTGTCGCCTCATGTGTCCGATCGTAGGGACGGGCTGCGGCGCTGTCACCAGCGTGTCGTATGGTGAGACGAGATCGTCCGGAATATGGGAACGTATGAGGCTTCAAACGCCCCGCTCCCCCGGCGGGGGCGGGGCGCCGGGCCGGTTCTCCCGGGCTGTGGGCGTTACGGTCTCAGCCAGTGATACGGGCGGTCAGCCGACGAGCGCCACGTTCTCGCCGGTCACGCCCACGGTGACCCCGTTGGCGCCGGCCCGGGCCTCGGTCAGGCGCAGTCCGGCGGGCAGGCCCTTGACGACGTACGTGGTGTTGATGGCGTCCAGCGCGGATGTCGGCTGCTCCTCGGTGGCGACGGCCTGCAGCGTGATCGCGTTGCCCTCCGCCTTGATCTCGGCGAAGGTGTCCACGTCGATCTTCTCCCCGGCCACCTCGACCGCGCCCTTGGCCCTGACCCGGCCGTTGTCCGCGTAGGTGAAGGTGAGCGTGTCGCCGGTCTTCTGGTCGAACTGGTCGTACCCGATCAGCGCCGTGCCCTCGGCGGTCCCGGCGACGGCGGAGTCGTAGCCGCTGCCGATGCGGACGTCCTCGAGGGTCGCGGAGAACTCCGAGATCATGATCTGGCCGAGCTCCGCCTCCTCGGCCGTGACGCCGGTGAGCTTCAGGTCCACGGCGTCCAGGTTCTTGCTCATCGCCTGGGTGAGGAAGGGGAAGCCGCGGATGGTGACGGAGGTGTGGCCGCCGAGGCCCAGCCGGGTGTTGACGCGCGAGGCGGCCTCGTCCTCGGCGAAGTTGACCAGGACCCGGTCGGCGACGACCAGGACGATCGCGAGGATCGAGCCGATGATGAGCAGGATGCGGAGTGCGCGCATGCCGGTGGGTCCCCCGTTGTGATGAGCGGTGTCAGCAATCTACTGCGTGCGGTCGGTGGATCCCCTGCCGGGGCCGGAACATCCGCTGTCAGCGGGACAGTTCGACGTTCGTGCCCTTGCCGGAGATGGCGATGCCATCCCGATTGACCTGGACGTCCTTCAGCTCGATGCCCGACGGGAGGTCGTCGATCTTCCACTCGTAGTCGATGCGTTCGCGGAGGTAGTCCGAAAGGCCCGGCACCGCGTCCGCGCCCTCGATGTTCGTCGCGCGCAGATGGATCGTGTCGCCGTTCTCCACGGTGATCGTGCCCGTCGCGCTGTTCTCGATCCGCTGCCCCAGGAACGTCACGCCCACCGTGGCCTTCACCTGGTCCTGACCGGCCAGGTCCTTGCCGCCGTACGAGACGCGCACCACGTTGCCCGGGATGGCCCGGCCGACGTCCGCGTAGCTGAAGCGGACGTCGCCCGTGGCGCGGGCCGCCGTCGCGTGGTCCCAGCTGCCGCCGCTCACCTTCAGGTCGTACAGCCGCGCCTTCGCCTCGACCAGGGTGAGCGACGAGTCGCCCTCACCGGCGGCGCGGACGCCGCTGAGGTTCACGTCGACGCGGCCGAAGCGGCGGTGGAGGACCTGGGTGAGGAAGGGGAAGCCGCGGATGGTGATCTCCGGCGACTTCGAGAGGTCGTACTCCTGCCGGATCCGGTCCTCCGCCTCCGCCTGTACGAGCCGTACCGCGACCCGGTCGGCGGCGAGGGCGAGGGCGGCGAGCGTGACGACGACGATCAGGCTGACGCGGGCGAGGCGGAGTGGACGCATGATGCCGGTCAGGGTAGCCGGGTCCGGCCCCCGGCGGACCCCCACCCGTGGATCACGGCGCCACCGCGGCCCAGTCCACCGTGACCTCCCCCTGCCGCCACCGCCGGGCGTCGTCCAGCACCGGCCACTCCCCGGCCAGCGAGGTCACCGCCCGCACCCACCGCTGCCGGGCGCTCAGCGGCGCGTAGGGGGCCGCCGCGGCCCACGCCCGGTCGAAGTCCCGCAGGAAGGCGTGCACGGGCTCGCCCGGCACGTTGCGGTGGATGAGCGCCTTCGGCAGGCGTTCCGCCAGGTCGGACGGCGCTCCCAGGGACCCCAGCCGGGCCGCGAGCGTCAGCGATTCCGGACCGCCGGGGGTGAGCGCGACCCAGACGTGGCGCCGGCCGATCTCGTCGCACGTCCCCTCCACCAGCAGCCCGCCCGGCGCCAGCCGCCCGCACAGCCGCGCCCACACCCCGGCGACGTCCCCCTCGTCGTACTGCCGCAGCACGTTCGCCGCCCGGATCAGCACCGGCTTCCCCGCCACGGGCACCTCGAACCCCCCGCGCACGAACGTCAGCCCCTCGCGCGCGTAGGGCGCCGCCGCCGCGACCCGCGCCGGATCGATCTCCACCCCCACCACCCGCACCCCGGGAGCCACCGCCCGCAGCCGCGCCAGCAGCTCCACCGCCGTCCACGGCGCCGCCCCGTACCCGAGGTCGACGGCCACGGGAGCCGCGGCGGCCCGCAGCGCCCGCCCGTGGACGGCGGCGATCCAGCGGTCCATCCGGCGCAGCCTGTTCGGGTTGGTCGTGCCCCGGGTGATGGAGCCGACGGGACGTGCGGGTGAGGTCACGTGCCCCAGGGTAGGCGGGGGGTACCCGTTGGTACGGCCCCCGGGAATGCGCGGGCGATCGGAACGGTTCCATGCTGGAGGGGGATTAGGTCGAACGTATCCGCGACGAGGAAGGGCCCAGGTCACCGTGAGCCTGCGCACGCGCACCACCCCCGTACGCCCCCACCGGCGAGGGCTGGCCGCCTCTGTGCTGGGTGCCGCGCACCGGCGCCCGCGGCGGATCGCGATGCTCTCCGTGCACACCTCCCCCCTGCATCAGCCGGGCACCGGCGACGCCGGCGGGATGAACGTGTACATCGTGGAGCTGGCCCGGCGGCTCGCCGCCCAGGGCATCGAGGTCGAGATATTCACCCGCGCCACCACGGCGTCCCTCCCGCCGGCGGTCGAGCTGACCCCCGGCGTGCTGGTGCGGCACGTGGACGCCGGCCCGTACGAGGGGCTGAAGAAGGAGGAGCTGCCCGCGCAGCTCTGCGCCTTCACCCACGGCGTGATGCGCGCCTGGGCGGGGAACCGGCCCGGGCACTACGACCTCGTGCACTCCCACTACTGGCTCTCCGGCCACGTCGGCTGGCTGGCCGCCGAACGCTGGGGCGTCCCCCTCGTCCACACCATGCACACCATGGCCAAGGTCAAGAACGCCGCCCTCGCCGAGGGCGACACCCCCGAGCCGTCCGCCCGCGTCATCGGCGAGACGCAGATCGTCGAGGCCGCGGACCGGCTCATCGCCAACACCGACGGCGAGGCGTACGAGCTGATCAGCCATTACGACGCCGACCCGGCGAAGGTCGCCGTCGTCCACCCCGGCGTGAACCTCGACCGCTTCTGCCCCGGCCCCGGCGGCATCGACTCCGGCCGCGCCCTGGCCCGCGCGGCCCTCGGCCTGCCCCCCGACGCGTTCGTCCCGCTGTTCGCCGGCCGGATCCAGCCGCTGAAGGCCCCCGACGTGCTGCTGAAGGCCACCGCGATCCTCCTGGAGCGCGAGCCGGCGCTGCGCGAGCGGCTGGTGGTCCCCGTCGTGGGCGGCCCGAGCGGCAGCGGGCTGGCCAAGCCGGAGGCGCTGCACAAGCTGGCGGCGCGCCTGGGCATCTCGGACGTCGTGCGGTTCGTGCCGCCGGTGGGGCAGGACCGGCTCGCGGAGTGGTTCCGGGCGGCGTCGGTGCTGGTGGTGCCCTCGTACTCGGAGTCCTTCGGTCTGGTCGCCGTCGAGGCCCAGGCCTGCGGGACGCCGGTCGTCGCGGCGGCGGTGGGCGGGCTGCCGGTGGCGGTACGGGACCAGGTCAGCGGGATCCTCGTGAGCGGCCACGACCCGGCCGACTACGCCGACGCGCTGCACCGCCTCGCCGCCGACACCTCCCTCGCCGCCCGGATGTCGCGGTCCGCCGCCGGCCACGCGCAGGGCTTCGGCTGGGACGTCACCGCCGCCGCCACGGCGGAGGTGTACGCGGCTGCGATGGCGGAGCACCGGGCCGCGCGCGGTCGCCTACGATCGGCTCATGTCTGACGCGCGCACGGTCATCGAGCGAACCTTCACCGAGGCCGGCCTGGAGTGGGAGAGCCCGCGGGACGGCGCCTACGTCGTCACCCTGCCGGGCACCCGCAAGCTGTCGACGACGTGCTCCCTGATCGTCGGCAAGCACTCCCTGTCCGTGAACGCCTTCGTCATCCGCCACCCCGACGAGAACGAGGCGGCCGTCCACCGCTGGCTCCTGGAACGCAACCTGCGCCTGTACGGCGTGAGCTACGCGGTGGACAAAACGGGCGACATCTACCTCACGGGCAAGCTCCCGCTCTCCTCGGTCACCCCCGACGAGATCGACCGCCTCCTGGGCACGGTCCTGGAGAACGCGGACGGCAGCTTCAACACCCTCCTGGAGCTGGGCTTCGCCTCGGCGATCCGCAAGGAGTACGCGTGGCGCACCTCACGCGGCGAATCCACCCGCAACCTGGACGCGTTCCGCCACCTCACGGGGCAGGAGGGCTGACCCGGTCTCGGGGGGCGAGACGCTGCGCGGCCACAAGCGGCGATAGGTAGGCTCACGCCCATGGCCGACGCACCGTACAAGCTGATTCTCCTCCGCCACGGCGAGAGCGAGTGGAACGCGAAGAACCTGTTCACCGGGTGGGTGGACGTCAATCTCACCGACAAGGGCGAGAAGGAGGCGGTCCGCGGCGGTGAGCTGATGAAGGACGCCGGGCTGCTGCCCGACGTCGTGCACACCTCGCTGCAGAAGCGGGCCATCCGTACCGCCAATCTGTCCCTGACCGCGGCCGAGCGGCACTGGATCCCGGTGCACCGGTCCTGGCGGCTGAACGAGCGGCACTACGGCGCGCTGCAGGGCAAGGACAAGGCGCAGACCCTCGCGGAGTTCGGCGAGGAGCAGTTCATGCAGTGGCGCCGCTCCTACGACACCCCGCCGCCGGCCCTCGAGGACGGCACGGAGTTCTCGCAGAGCGACGACCCGCGCTACGCCGGCATCCCGGCCGAGCTCCGGCCGCGCACGGAGTGCCTGAAGGACGTCGTCGGGCGGATGCTCCCGTACTGGTACGACGGCATCGTCCCCGACCTCCTCGCCGGCCGTACGGTCCTGGTCGCCGCGCACGGCAACAGCCTGCGCGCGCTGGTCAAGCACCTGGACGGGATCTCGGACGCGGACATCGTGGGCCTGAACATCCCGACCGGCATCCCGCTCTACTACGAGCTGGACGCCGACCTGCGCCCGGTCACCAAGGGCGGCACGTACCTCGACCCGACGGCGGCGGCCGCGGCGATCGAGGCGGTCGCGAACCAGGGCAAGAAGAAGTAGCCGTAACACGTCGTACGAACGCCCCGGCCGGTGATATCGGCCGGGGCGTCGCTGTCCGCGCGGGGGAGAGGTCAGTGGCAGCAGTTCCCGCCGCACTGGCAGGAGCCGCCCGACTGACAGCCGCAGCCGCAGCCGGATCCGCAGCCGCAGGCTCCCAGGAGCGGCAGCTGCCGGGGCTCGGCGGCGGGGTGGGCGTCGCGGGAGTCGCGGGAGGGGGGAGTGGGAGAGTCCGCCATGGATGGCCTCCTCGGAGGTGGGCGGTCGGAGGTGCTTCCACCTCCATTCATGCCCGCCCGTACAGGCGCGTCAACGGCGCGCGGAGGCATACAGCGCGGTCCGAACGCCGCCCGCGCCTACCCCTCCGCCGACGCGACCTCCTCCGCGTGCTCGCCCGTCACCAGGTACACCACACGTCCCGCGCACGACACCGCGTGGTCGGCGAATCGCTCGTAGTAGCGGCCGCACAGCGTGGTGTCGACCGCCGTCTCGATGCCCTCCTTCCAGCGGTCGTCCATCAGATGCTGGAAGAGCTTGCGGTGCAGCGCGTCCATGGCGTCGTCGTCGGTCTCCATCTCCAGCGCCATGTCGACGTCCTTCGTGGTGATGACGTCGGCGCACTTGGCCATCAGCCGCTGCGCCAGCTGGCCCATCTCCATGATCGTCGAGTGCAGGTGACCCGGCACCGCGGAGACGGGATAGCGCAGCCGCGCCAGCTTCGCCACGTGCTTGGCCAGATCGCCGGACCGCTCCAGATCGGCGCTCATCCGCAGGCTCGTCACGACGATCCGCAGATCCGTGGCCACCGGCTGCTGCCGGGCGAGCAGCTGGATCGCCCGCGCCTCCAGATCCTGCTGCAGGGCGTTGACCTTCTCGTCGCCCTCGATCACGCTCTCCGCCAGCTGCAGATCGGCGTCGAGCAGCGCGGTCGTGGCGCGCCCCATGGCGGATCCGACGAGGCGGGCCATCTCGACCAGCCCCTCGCCGATCGAGTCGAGCTCCTCGTGATAAGTGTCCCGCATTCCAGTCCTTCCACCGGCTGTCCCACGGCACGACCGGCCGGGGGGCCGTCATCGCCATATTTCCGCAGCATCCACCATGCAGGTGACCCGTGCCAGCTTTGTGAATCGGGGCCGACGCCAGGGTGAACTCTTGGCGACTGTAGTTCGAGCTCACACCCGGATGGGTGTGGAAGGCGCCCACCGCGTGCCTAACCTGGAGTCATGGACCTGAACGCGGCGGTCGCCGCCGTGGCCGCGATCGGCGGCCTGTGCACCGGCGTGATCGCCATGCTGGCGTTCCGCTGGAGCGAACGCGAGCAGGCCCGCCCCACCCGTAGCTCCCTGCATACGGAGGCGGTCCTGCCCCCGGGCGTGGACACGGTCCTGTCGGTGCTCCGCTCGTCCGCCGTGGTGCTGGACGAGGAGGACGCCGTCGTCAAGGCCAGCTCCGCCGCGTACGCCCTCGGGCTGGTCCGCGGCGGCCGGCTCGCCGTCGAGCCGATGCTCGCCATGGCCCGCCAGACCCGGCGGGACGGCGAGATACGGCAGGTCGAGCTGGACCTGCCCCGCCGCTCCGGCCGCGGGGAGGCCCTGGCCGTGTCCGCGCGGGTGGCGCCGCTGGGCTCGCGGCTGGTGCTGCTGCTGGTCGAGGACCTGACGGAGGCGCGCCGGATCGAGGCCGTCCGCCGGGACTTCGTGGCGAACGTCAGCCACGAGCTGAAGACCCCGGTCGGCGCCCTGTCGCTGCTTTCCGAGGCGGTCATGGACGCCGCCGAGGACCCCGAGGCGGTCATCCGCTTCGCCGGCCGGATGCAGATCGAGGCCACCCGGCTGACCAACCTGGTGCAGGAGCTCATCGACCTGTCCCGGGTGCAGAACGACGACCCGCTGGAGGACGCCGAGCGGGTACGGGTCGACGAGCTGGTCGCCGAGGCCATCGACCGGTGCCGGCACGCCGCCTCCACCAAACAGATCACCATCGCCGCCGGCGGTATCGACGGCCTCACCCTGTGGGGCAACCGCGGCCAGCTCGCCGCCGCGCTCGGCAATCTGGTCGAGAACGCGGTGAACTACAGCCCGTCGCGCACCCGGGTCGGCATCGCCGCCCGCCGGATCACCGCCCCCGGCGGCGACCTCGTCGAGATCGCGGTCACCGACCAGGGCATCGGCATCTCCGAGAAGGACCGCGACCGCGTCTTCGAACGCTTCTACCGCGTCGATCCCGCCCGCTCCCGCGCCACCGGCGGTACGGGACTGGGGCTGGCGATCGTCAAACACGTCGCCGCCTCCCACGGCGGCGAGGTCGCCGTATGGAGCTCGGAAGGACAGGGCTCCACGTTCACCCTGCGGCTCCCCGAGGCGGCCACATCCCGTCGTGACGGCCGCGGCCGCGACGGCGAGGTGAGCGGCGCCCTCATCGAACCCTCCGGCGTCGAGGATGACGCCGACGACTCCCACGCATCCCACCCCGCTCCGGAGGCAATTCAGTGACCCGAGTGCTCGTTGTCGAGACTGCGGTCTCCCGGGGGGCGACCCCCCGAACCCCCACGTGCCCAGCCGGTGCCGTGGCAGCCGGTTCGCAGGCTGTTGACCATGTTGGAAACACCAGGCCGGAGGTCCACCGGTGACCAGAGTGCTCGTCGTCGAGGACGAGGAATCGTTCAGCGACGCACTGTCGTACATGCTGCGCAAGGAGGGCTTCGAGGTCGCGATCGCGCCCACCGGGCCCGAGGCTCTCGACGACTTCGAACGCAACGGCGCCGACCTGGTGCTGCTCGACCTGATGCTCCCGGGGCTGCCGGGCACCGAGGTCTGCCGTCAGCTGCGCAGCCGTTCCAATGTCCCGGTGATCATGGTGACCGCCAAGGACAGCGAGATCGACAAGGTCGTCGGGCTGGAAATAGGAGCCGACGACTACGTGACCAAGCCCTTCTCTTCCCGCGAGCTCGTCGCCCGGATCCGCGCCGTGCTGCGCCGCCGCGGCGAGCCCGAGGAGGCCGCCCCGGCCGCGCTCGAGGTCGGCCCGGTGCGGATGGACGTGGACCGGCACGTGGTCACCGTCGGCGGGGCCAAGGTCGACCTGCCGCTGAAGGAGTTCGACCTGCTGGAGATGCTGCTGCGCAACGCCGGGCGCGTGCTCACCCGGATGCAGCTGATCGACCGGGTCTGGGGCGCGGACTACGTCGGCGACACCAAGACGCTGGACGTGCACGTCAAGCGGCTGCGCGCCAAGATCGAGCCGGACCCGGGCGCCCCCCGGTTCCTGGTCACGGTGCGGGGGCTCGGCTACAAGTTCGAGCCGTAAGGAGCCCGGGCGTCACGCACGAAATCCGGCGGGACCGTGAGTCACGGTCCCGCCGGATCCCGTTGCGGGTATGTGCTCAGTCCGTGCTTGCCGACGGCGAGACGCCCGGCTGCGCGGCGTCCTCCGTCCCGGGCGTCGCGGGGCTCTCGGAGCCGCCGGGCGTCGCGGAGCCGGCTGCCGGCTCGGTGTCCGCCGCGTACTCCGTCGAGGTCGGCGTCGGCGCCGCCCCGGTGGCGCCCGGGGCCGGGGCCGAGGGGCCGAAGTCCTTGTACGTGCCGCTGGCCGACCGCACGGCCGCCCGCATCGTGACCGCGCCCGTGTCCGAGAACCGGAACACGACCTTCTTGGCGTTCCCGTCCATCAGCCCCTCCGGGATGGACTCGAGGGCCGCCGACGCGTTGCCCTCGCCGCCCAGCATCACCGAGCCCTGCGCGGGCACGGTGACGGTCGTGGCGCCGTCGGGGGCGCGCAGCAGGACCTTGGTGCCCTTCTCGAGGGTGACCTCGCTCAGGGTCTCCGGCCGGGTGCTGTTGTTGAAGATCCGGGCGGACACGGAGGCCTGCTGGCCGGCGCCCTCGCCGGAGGTGATGACCAGACCGTTCTGGATCTGGATGTCGCCCTGCGTCACGGCGGCGTTGTCCGGCTTGATCTGACCGGTCGCCGCGTGGTTGCCCGCCGCACACGCGGAGAGGGCCAGCGGGAGGAAGAGGGAGGCCGCGGCAAGGATGCCGCGTCGAAGGCTGCGGCTCACGGCGGCGCAACTCCTAGGACGTGCTAGTGCTGGTGGGACTT
This sequence comes from Streptomyces smaragdinus, assembly GCF_009604385.1. Lineage (GTDB taxonomy): Bacteria > Actinomycetota > Actinomycetes > Streptomycetales > Streptomycetaceae > Streptomyces > Streptomyces smaragdinus. Next base: position 139,620 of record NZ_WEGJ01000010.1, on the reverse strand, counting down.
CGGTGATCACACTACCGATCAGTCGCCCGCCGCTCGCATGCGACCCACCCCGGCGGGCGAACGGCACGCGCGCTAATGCCGTCCGAATCCCCAATCCACGATCACCCGCAAGCCGCTCCGGTCCTGCTGAGAGCGCTATCCCTATTGCCGGGATGATCGCAGGGAATGATCAATTCAAGATTTTGCCTCGCGTTGCTCCGTAGAGCCGAACGGAGCACGTGAACTGCACCATACGGACCCCGGCAAAAGGGACGTTTGCCTCGCAGCGCGAGCTGTGCGACGGTTGTAACGCGTGCGTTTCACCCCCGCCGCAGACACGTTCCGACCTGCGGAAACCCCCTTGACGTGGCTGCGGGAAGCACGATACGGCCGTGGTTGTCAAGCCCCGAGATAGGCCCTGACCTGCGAAAACGCCATTCAGAAGCAGCCGTTTCCGTGTTACCCTGGATAGCCACGGAAGGGGTACCTGTCACATGACGTTCAAGGTTGGCGACACCGTGGTCTATCCCCATCACGGGGCCGCGCTGATCGAGGCAATCGAAACTCGCCAGATCAAGGGTGTGGACAAGACCTACTTGGTGCTGAAAGTCGCCCAGGGTGACTTGACGGTGCGCGTACCGGCGGACAATGCGGAGTTCGTGGGCGTACGCGATGTAGTGGGCCAGGAAGGACTCGAGCGGGTCTTCGAGGTGCTCCGCGCACCTTATGCCGAAGAACCCACGAACTGGTCGCGTCGTTACAAGGCGAACCTGGAGAAGCTCGCGTCCGGCGATGTCATCAAGGTCGCGGAGGTTGTCCGGGACCTGTGGCGCCGGGAGCGGGAGCGTGGCCTTTCCGCGGGCGAGAAGCGCATGCTCGCCAAGGCCCGGCAGATCCTGGTGAGCGAGCTGGCGCTCTGCGAGAACACCAACGAGGACAAGGCCGAGGCTCTCCTCGACGAGGTTCTCGCCTCCTGAACGGCGCTCCGCCTCGAATCGGCGCCGAAACGGTGCTCTTTCGAAAATCCCGGTGGCGGACACCGAAATCGCTGGGCGAACTTGAATGATCGCCGACAAGTGAACAACCACGATGCCGCGGTGCCCGATGATTCATCGGGCGCTGCGGCATGTGTGCATCCCCGCGTGGTGCGCGCCACGTCCTGATTGACTGGCCCCACGCCGACCACGCCGGGTCGCTGCCGCTGCATGCGTCACGGAAGGGGCGGCAGCAGATCCCCCGGCACTCCAAGGCCATACCCATCACACTTCGAGGTCGAAACCTGATCACCGTGGCTATGACACAGACCACACCCCCCGATCCCCCCGGCCGCACCGCCGCCGTCATCCCTGCCGCCGGCCGCGGCGTCCGCCTCGGCCCGGGCGCCCCCAAGGCCCTGCGCGCCCTGAACGGCACCCCGATGCTGGTGCACGCCGTCCGGGCGATGGCCCGCGCCCGCGCCGTGTCCCTGGTCGTCGTGGTGGCCCCGCCCGAGGACGCCGCCGTGGCCGAGGTCCGGGCGCTGTGCGCGGACGTCACGAGCGGCGCGGACGTCGTCGTGGTGGCCGGCGGTGACACCCGTCAGGAGTCCGTGGCCCGGGGCCTGGCCGCGCTGCCCGCGGACGTGGACGTCGTCCTGGTGCACGACGCCGCCCGCCCCCTGGTCCCCGTCGACACGGTGGAGGCCGTGGCCGCCGCCGTACGGGCCGGAGCCCCCGCCGTCGTCCCCGCGCTCCCGCTCGCCGACACCGTCAAGCAGATCGCCGCCGCGCCCCCCGGCGACCCCGAGCCCGTCGTGGCCACCCCGGACCGCTCGCTGCTGCGCGCCGTCCAGACCCCCCAGGGCTTCGACCGCGCGGTGCTCGCCGCCGCCCACGAGAAGATCACCGTGGCCGGCGACGGGGCGACGGACGACGCCGGGATGGTCGAGCGGCTGGGGGAGCCGGTGGTGCTGATCCCCGGCCACGAGGAGGCGTTCAAGGTCACCCGGCCCCTGGACCTGGTCCTGGCCGAGGCGGTCCTGGCCCGCAGGAGGGAGAGCGGTGGCTTCTGACCTGCCCCCGATGCCCCGGGTGGGCATCGGCACCGACATCCACGCCTACGAGGAGGGCCGCGAGCTCTGGGTCGCCGGCCTCCGCTGGACGGACGCGGGCCCCGGGCTGGCCGGGCACTCCGACGCCGACGTGGTCTGCCACGCCGCCTGCAACGCCCTGTTTTCCGCCGCCGGCCTCGGCGACCTCGGCGCCCACTTCGGCACCGGCCGCCCCGAGTGGGCCGGCGCCTCCGGCCTGACCCTGCTGCGGGAGGCGGCACGCATCGTGACGGACGCCGGCTTCGTCATCGGGAACGTCGCCGTGCAGGTCATCGGCCCCCGCCCCAAGATCGGCAAGCGCCGCGACGAGGCCCAGAGGCTGCTCACGGAGGCCGCCGGCGCCCCCGTCTCGGTCTCCGGCGCCACCACCGACGGCCTGGGCTTCCCCGGCCGCGAGGAGGGACTGATGGCCGTCGCGACGGCCCTGGTGGCCCGTACGGCGGGATAAGCGGCGCCCGGGAGGGTGAGTGCGCGGCGCGTACGCCGTGTCGCGCCGCGCACGACGGGTACTACGCGTGAGACCCGTACCTCCCGGAAGGACCCCCCGTGACCGTCGCGCTCAACGACACCATCCGCCGCCTGCTCGACACCCCCGTCTTCATCACCGTCGCCACCATCCAGCCCGACGGCAGTCCCCAGCTCTCCCCGGTCTGGGTCAAGCGCGACGGGGACGCGGTGCTGTTCTCCACCACCACCGACCGCCGCAAGACCCTCAACATCGGCCGCGACCCCCGCGTCAGCCTGCTGCTCATGCCGTTCGACGAGCCGTACACCTACGCCGAGATCCGCGGCACCGCCACCCTGACCGAGGCGGGCGGCCAGGACCTGATCGACGAGCTGTCGCTGAAGTACACCGGCAAGCGGTACGCCGACCACAACCCCCGCGCCAAGGACGAGGCGGCCCGCGTCGTCGTCCGGGTGACACCCCGCAGGGTCGTCGGCCGGCTCTGACCCGGTGACGATTGCGTGTCCGCCGCCCACAACCGCCTGACAGGGGTCTGAACAGCCCCGGCGGCCCACTACCCTGGGAGGGTGACTATTCGGCTGTACGACACCGGCGCCCGGCGGATCCGTGACTTCACCCCGATCACCCCGGGCTGCGTCTCGATCTACCTGTGCGGGCTGACCGTGCAGTCCGCCCCCCACATCGGGCATGTCCGGGGCGCGGTCAACTTCGACATCCTGCGCCGCTGGCTCACGTACCGCGGCCACGAGGTCACCCTCGTGCGCAACGTGACCGACATCGACGACAAGATCATCACCAAGCAGGCCGAGCAGGGCCGCCCCTGGTGGGCGATCGGGTACGCGAACGAGCGCAGCGTCAACCACAGTTACGACGCGCTCGGCGTGCTGCCCCCGACCTACGAGCCCCGCGCCACCGGCCACATCCCCGAGATGATCGAGATGATGCGCGGCCTCATCGAGCGCGGCCACGCCTACGCCTCCGAGGGCAACGTCTACTTCGACGTACGCTCCTTCCCGGAGTACCTGGCGCTGTCCAACCAGGAGCTCGACAACCTCCTGCAGCCCGGGGGCGAGGGCGAGACCGGCAAGCGCGACCCCCGCGACTTCGCGATGTGGAAGGCCGCCAAGCCCGGCGAGCCGTCCTGGGAGACGCCGTGGGGCCGCGGCCGGCCCGGCTGGCACCTGGAGTGCTCGGCGATGGCGCACAAGTATCTGGGCCGCTCCTTCGACATCCACGGCGGCGGCATCGACCTGATCTTCCCGCACCACGAGAACGAGATCGCGCAGGCCAAGGCCTACGGCGACGACTTCGCGCGGTACTGGATGCACAACGCCTGGGTGACGCTCAGCGGCGAGAAGATGTCGAAGTCGCTGGGCAACTCCGTGCTGATCGCCGACATGCTCGAGCGCTGGCGCCCCATCGTGCTGCGCTACTACCTGGGCAGCCCGCACTACCGCTCGATGATCGAGTACAGCGAGGAGGCCCTGTGCGAGGCGGAGGCCGCCTTCGCCCGGATCGAGGGCTTCGTGCAGCGGGTGGTGGAGAAGGCCGGACCGGTCGAGCCCGCCGCCGAGGTGCCGCCCGCGTTCGCCGAGGCGCTGGACGACGACCTCGGCGTCCCGCAGGCGCTCGCCGTCGTGCACACGACGGTCCGCCAGGGCAACGCCGCGCTGTCCGCCGACGACAAGGAGGCGGCCGTCGCCCGGCTGGCCGAGGTCCGTGCGATGCTGGGCATCCTGGGCCTGGACCCGCTCTCCGCGCAGTGGGCGGCCGGCGAGGCGGAGAGCGGCGAGAAGCTGCACGGGGTGGTCGACACCCTGGTCCGCGTCGTGCTCGAACAGCGCGAGGCGGCCCGGGCCCGCAAGGACTACGCGAGCGCGGACGCCATCCGCGACCAGCTCCAGCAGTCGGGGCTCCTCATCGAGGACACCCCCGACGGACCCCGCTGGACGCTGGGCTGAGGCAGCCCGCCTCGAACGTGCCGCCCGCCCCCGCGGGCGGCACACTCATGACGTAAGTACGTACGTAACAGCAGAAACAGGTGACCACCGTGGCCGGGAACAGCCAGCGCCGAGGCCGGCGCACCGCCAACAAGAAGGGCGCGACCGTCGGCACCGGTGGCAAGGGGCGGCGTTCGCTGGAGGGCAAGGGCCCGACCCCGCCCGCCGAGATGCGCAAGGGGCACGCCAAGCAGCGCGCCGCGCAGGCCCGCGCCCGCAAGGCCACCGGCCGCCCCGCGCCCCGGCGCGGCGGGCCGAAGGGCAGCAGCGAGCTCGTCGTCGGCCGCAACCCCGTCTTCGAGGCGCTGCGCGACGGCGTGCCGGCGAAGACGCTGTACGTCCAGCAGTTCATCGACAACGACGAGCGCGTGCGCGCCGCCCTCCAGCTGGCCACCCAGCGCGGCGACGTCAATCTGATGGAGGCCCCGCGCCCCGAGCTCGACCGGATGACCAACGGGCTCAACCACCAGGGCCTGGTCCTCCAGGTCCCGCCGTACGAGTACGCCCTCCCGGACGAGCTCAGCGCCGCCGCCCACGACCTCGGCGAGGACCCGCTGATCGTCGCCCTGGACGGCGTCACCGACCCGCGCAACCTCGGCGCCGTCGTCCGCTCCGTCTCCGCCTTCGGCGGCCACGGCGTGGTCGTCCCCGAGCGCCGCGCCGCCGGCATGACGGCCGGCGCCTGGAAGTCCTCCGCCGGCACCGCCGCCCGTACGCCCGTCGCCCGCGCCACGAACCTGACGCGGGCGCTCGAGGGGTACAAGAAGGAGGGCATCACCGTCGTGGGCCTGGCCGCCGACGGGGACGCCGAGCTGCACGAGCTGGCCGCGCTGGAGGGGCCCGTGTGCATCGTCGTCGGCTCCGAGGGCAAGGGGCTCGGGCGGCTGGTCGGCGAGACGTGCGACTTCAAGGTGCGGATCCCGATGCCCGGCGGCGCCGAGTCGCTGAACGCCGGTGTGGCGGCGGGGATCGTGCTCTACGAGGTGTCGCGCCGGCGCGCCTGAGGTCCGTCGGGGCGTTGACGCGCCCCCGACACTTTTGTCCGTGTCCTATTACGGTGTCACTCGGTTAGATGAGTGTGGACACCAGAACGCCGCGCCCACCCAAGGGTGGACGCTCGCAGGCTGTGCAGGAGACCGGCGCGCTGACGATGGTGCGGGTCCCCAGTGACCCGGCGCGGATCAGCGTCAGCAATGTGAGCTTCCGGGTGCGTCTCGGGCCGAGCTCCGGCGCGCGGGGGGCGCCGGGCGCGCCTGGCTTGTCGGTCGCGCGCCCCGGCGCGCGCCCGGCCGCCGCGCCCCGGGTGCGCAAGCCCGTGGTGTGGAGCGGCCGGAGCGCCCCGGACGACCCCATGACGGGGCAACTGCGCCAGGCCGTACGCCGGTCGGGGGCGCGCCCCGCGCTCGCCGTCGACGCCACGGCGACGCAGCTGCTGCCGCGTATCGAGCCGCACCCGACGACCCAGCTCCCGCTGATCGGCCCCCAGCGCGGCGGGGACGACACCCGACTGCTGCCGCCGCCACGGGAGTTCGACGGTTCGTCGTACGACGAGGAGTACGACGACTACGGCCCCGGCGACGACACCCGCGCCCGCCGGCACGGCGCCGACCCCGTCCGCCACGCCTACTACCCCGGGCGGCGGATGAACCTGGGCGTGGTGCTGCTGCCGCTGCGGATCTTCCTCGGCTTCGTCGCCATCTGCGCCGGCATGGGCAAGCTCTCCGACCCGCTGTACTTCGACGAGGGCGAGCGCGGCCGGCTCACGGGCTGGCTGGACGCCCTCGACCCGTGGACGGTCGCCCAGCCGCTGCACGCCTACGCGCAGGCGCATCCGGTGGGCGCGGGGCTGACGGTGGCGTTCCTCCAGATCGTCGTCGGCGTGCTGACGATCTGCGGCCTCTGGCAGCGGATCGCGGCGGGCGCCGGCGTGCTGCTCGCGGGCGGGCTGATCGCGACGATCAGCTGGCGGACGGACCCGTCGTACGACGCCACGGAGTTCATCTACCTCGCCGCCTGGTCCCCGCTGCTCATCGCGGGCGCCCCCGTCTACTCCCTGGACGCCCGGCTGGCGGGGCAGGCCTGGCGCCGGCTCGGGCCGCGCTCGGCGCTGTGGGAGCTGCGGCGGTTCGTGCTGCGGCGCGGGGTGGTGTACGCGACGGTGATCGTCGGGGTGACGCTGCTCATCGGGTCGATCCTGGGCAGCGCGGTCCGCTCGGCCACCACGATCAACGTGCCGGGGCCGGGCGAGCCGCCGGTGAACCACCTTCCCGGCGAGACGCTCCCGGCCACGCCGGGCGCCGAGGGACGGGGCGGGCCGGCGGGCCCGGGCAGTCCGTCGCCGGCGGAGTCCGCGACGGCGGGGGCGTCGGCGGCGGAGGACGCCGCGCCGTCGGCCGGGCCCACGGCCGGCGCGTCCACCACGGCCCCGGGGAGCGACGGGGAGGCGCCGGCCCGGACGACGGCGCCCACGCAGGACGCGCCGCCGTCGGTGCCGCAGCCGTCGACCTCGGCGGGCGGGACGACGGGCGGCGCGACGCCGGGCGGGGGCTCGGGCGAGGGCGGCGGGACGAGCGGGGGGACGGCGGAGGAGCCTGACAAGCTGCTGGGCGGGCTGCTGGGGTAGCCCGTCAGGTACGAAGGAGGGGCGGCCGTCCATGTGACGGCCGCCCCTCCTTCCGTACGTATCAGTGCCCCGCGAGCTCCTTCGCGGCCTCCGTCAGGTCCTTCGCCGTGTCGATGGCCCGCCAGTACGCCCCCTGCGGCAGCGGGTAGCCGGCCAGCCGGCGCTGGCGGGCCAGCCGGGGGAACGTCGTGCGCTCGTGGTCGCCGCGGTCCGGGAGCATGGCCGTGAAGTCCGCGGAGAAGACGTACACCCCCGCGTTCACCGGATACGGGGACAGGGGCGCCTCGATGAAGTCCAGGACGTGCCCGAACTCGTCCGTCTCGACGACCCCCCACGGGATCCGCGGGCGGGCCAGGGCCAGGGTGGCGGCGGCGTCGCGCTCGTGGTGGAAGTCGGCCATCTCGCGCAGCGAGAAGCGCGTCCAGATGTCACCGTTCGTGGCGAACCACGGCTCGCCGGGGCGGGGCAGGGAGGCCGCCGCGTACTTCAGCCCGCCGCCGCGGCCGAGCGGCTCGCTCTCCACCACGGTCGTCACCTTCAGCGGCAGCGACGCCGAGTCCAGCCACTCCTCGAGCACCTCCGCCAGATGCCCGCACGACACGACGGCGTCCGTCACGCCCTCCGCCGCCAGCCAGGCCAGCTGGTGCCCGATGATCGGCGTCCCCGTCCCGGGGATCTCCACCATGGGCTTCGGCCGGTCGTCGGTGTACGGACGAAGCCGTGACCCCTGGCCACCGGCCAGGACCACGGCTTGCGTCGGACGAGCGGATGGGCTCGAGTGATCGGTCATGCGAGCACCCTATGCGGCGGTACGCGCCCGCCGTACGGACGGGGCCGTCAGCGGGCCCCGGACACCCCGGAGGCGAACGACGTGTCGCACACCGGGCGGGAGAAGCGCTGGGCCCGCGCCGCGCCGTACTTCGCCACGGCCGCCTGACCCAGCGCGCGGGCGATGGACCCGCAGTGCTTCGCCAGCGACGGGGTGGCGGCCATCTCCTGCTGCAGCGCGGTGAGGGCGGCGCCCGGGTCCTTCTCCTGCAGCTCGGCGAGCAGCCGGGAGCGCAGGACGTCCTGCGGGGCGGGGGAGCCGGCCTTCGACGAGGCGTCCGAGGAGGACGCGTTCAGAAGCCGGGACTCCGTCGGTCCGTCTGTCCACGGGACGGTCGCGACGGCGAGCGTCCCCGACAGGACGAGGACGACGGGGAGCACAAACGCGAGAGTTCTGCCGATGCGGCGGGCTGCCTGGTTCACAGTCGGGATCGTAGCGACCCGTAGTGATTTGGCGACATTGAGTCACTCTAACGAGTGGCTTATTCCCGGATATTCGAATTCGGGTGTTGACTTCGGTGGGTGAAGTGACCGATGTGTCCGACGATTTGTCGATTCTTACGCGGATACGGCGACGGCGCCGCCCCCTGTGCGGAGGGTCGGCGCCGTCGTCTGCGTACAGCGGGTGCGCTCGGGCTCAGCCGAGGCGCACGCCGGTGGAGGTGGAGAACACGTGGGTCTCGCCGGAGCGCGGGATGACGTGGATCGTCTCGCCCTTCTCCGGGACGGCGCGGCCGTTCACACGGACGACCAGGTCCTTGCCCTCGTCGCCGACCTGGGCGGTGCCGTACACGTAGGCGTCGGCGCCGAGCTCCTCGACGACGTTCACCGTGACGGCCAGACCGGCCTTCTCGTCCTTGGACAGCGACTTGGCGTCGCCGTTGGCCAGGTCGAAGTGCTCCGGGCGGACGCCGACGGTGACGGTGGTGTCACCCTTGTCGGAGGCCGCGCCGAGGGCCTCGCGGTCGACCGGGACGATGCTGTTGCCGAACTTCACGCCGCCGTCGTGGATCGGGACCTCGACCAGGTTCATGGCCGGGGAGCCGATGAAGCCGGCGACGAAGAGGTTCGCCGGGCGGTCGTACATGTTGCGCGGGGAGTCGACCTGCTGGAGCAGACCGTCCTTGAGGACGGCGACCCGGTCGCCCATCGTCATGGCCTCGACCTGGTCGTGGGTCACGTAGACGGTGGTGATGCCGAGGCGGCGCTGCAGCGACGCGATCTGCGTACGGGTCTGGACACGGAGCTTGGCGTCGAGGTTCGACAGCGGCTCGTCCATGAGGAAGACCTGGGGCTGACGCACGATGGCGCGGCCCATCGCGACACGCTGGCGCTGACCGCCGGAGAGGGCCTTCGGCTTGCGGCCGAGGTACTCGGTGAGGTCGAGGATCTTCGCCGCCTCCTCGACCTTCGCCCGGATCTCGTCCTTCGGGCGGCCGGCGATCTTCAGGGCGAAGCCCATGTTGTCGGCGACGGTCATGTGCGGGTACAGCGCGTAGTTCTGGAACACCATCGCGATGTCCCGGTCCTTCGGCGGCAGGTGGGTGACGTCGCGGTCACCGATGCGGATGGAGCCGCTGTTGACGTCCTCGAGCCCGGCGAGCATGCGCAGAGAGGTGGACTTGCCGCAGCCGGAGGGGCCGACGAGGACGAGGAACTCGCCGTCCTCGATCGAGATGTCGAGACCGTCGACGGCGGGCTTGGTGCTGCCCGGGTAGATCCGGGTCGCCTTGTCGAACGTGACCGTAGCCATACGTGTCGCACTCCTTCACCGGCAGGAACGTGCCGGACGATCCGAGTAAAGGTTTAGTCCACTTCTGTGAACCCAGCCGACGGTAACCCGCCCCACCCCCGTTTGTCAGCACCCCTCTTTCCCGGACCCCGCTAAAACCGGACGCGGCACCCCCACCCCTGCCGGGTAGACTGACGCGGTCGCGCCGCCTTAGCTCAGCTGGTTAGAGCATCTGTCTTGTAAACAGAAGGTCGTCGGTTCGAATCCGACAGGCGGCTCTACCCCTCACCAGGGGATACGGTTCGAACAAAGGCCCCTCGCGAAGATCGCGGGGGCTTTTGCGTGAGCGATGCGTGGCGGGGACCCGGACGGTGACCCGGCGGAGGCCTGCGGCGTGGATCGGTGTCATGTGACGGAGGTCATATCTGGCCCGGATCGCGTCAATGATCTCCTCGTCTGTCATGCTCAGATCGTCCCAGGTCGAGGTGCTTCACGCAGCGAACGGTTCGCGACCGCCTGCGGGCGGGCGAGGGTGGAGGCCGAGGGTGCTGGAAGGCGTGCTCATCGCGGAGAGTCTGCGGGTCGGGGCCGTGCTCGACGAAGTCCCGTTGCGGGTCGGGAAGATCGCGCGGGTCGAGGTCGGTGGGGTGGGGGACGGGCAGCCCCGGCAGTGGACGCTGGTTCATTTCGTTGCCGATGAGCGTGATGCTGAGCGGCTGGCCGGGCAGCTGGCCGGCGCGGTCTCGCCCGAGGGTGGGTGGTACGTCAACTACAACACCGGGGCCGAGGCGTTCGTCGTCTTCGCCGGGCACGTGGTGCGCTACCCCCGTGGGGACGCTGCCGGGCGTGAGGAGGCCAAGGCCTACGCGCGGGGCGTCGGGATTCCCGAGGGGCAGCTCGACTGGCGGGACTGAGGGAGACGCGGGTCACAGTGTGCGCGTGTCACTGGGGTTCGGGGGGCCTCGTCTCGGGGGTGTAGTCACTCGAGAGGCATGAGGAGCACGCCATGAACGCACGGATCGATTTCTTCGCCAGCCAGACCGCCGCCCCCGCCATGAAGCACTTCATGGCCGTCGGCCGCGCCATGAAGGACTCGCCCCTCCCCGCCGTCACCCAGGAGCTCGTCGCCCTGCGCGTCAGCCAGATCAACGGGTGCGGGGTCTGCGCCGACATGCACACCAAGGACGCGGCCGCCGCCGGGGAGAGCGCGGTGCGGCTGAACCTCGTCGCCACGTGGCGGGAGGCCACCGTCTTCAGCGACGCCGAGCGGGCCGCGCTGGAGCTGGCCGAGGAGGGGACGCGGGTCGCCGACGGGGCCGGCGGGGTGAGCGACGAGGTGTGGGCGCGGGCCGCCGAGCACCATGACCAGGAGCAGCTCACCGCCCTCGTGATTCTGGTCGGCTTCATGAACACCGCGACCCGGCTGAACGTCATCACCCGCCAGCCCGCGGGCGGTTACCGGCCCGGGCAGTTCCACTGAGCGGGGGCGGGGCCGTGAGCAAGGTCGAGGAGTTCGAGGAGCTGCGTCCGCTGCTCTTCTCCATCGCCTACCGGATCCTCGGCAGCGTCGGCGAGGCCGAGGACGCGGTGCAGGAGGCGTGGCTGCGTTACGACGGGACGACCGCCCGTATCGAATCGCCCAGGGCCTACCTGTCGGCCACGGTGACCCGCCTCGCCATCGACGTACTGCGCTCCGCCCGCGTCCGGCGGGAGCAGTACGTCGGCCCCTGGTTCCCCGAGCCGCTGCTCGCCGACCCGTACGAGGACCCCGAGCGGGCCGCCGAGCTCGCGGACTCCGTGTCGATGGCCGCGCTGCTCCTGCTGGAGCGGCTCAGCCCGCTGGAGCGGTCGGTGTTCGTGCTGCGGGAGGTCTTCGGCTTCGGGTTCGACGAGGTCGCGGAGGCCGTGGGGCGCTCGCAGGAGGCGTGCCGGCAGCTCCTCGTACGGGCCCGGCGGCACATGCGCGAGGGCCGGCCGCGGTTCGAGGCGGACCGGGCGGAGCGGCAGGAGCTGGCGGACCGCTTCTTCGCCGCGCTGACGAACGGCGACGTCGGCGAACTCCGTACGCTCCTGGCCGCCGACGTCCAGCTGACCGGCGACGGCGGCGGAAAGGCTCCGCAGCTGGCCCGGGCGGTGAGCGGCCGCGACAAGGCGGCGCGGCTGCTGGCCTCCGTGCTGCCCCGACTGGCCCGGATCGGCGTCACGTTCGAGCAGCGCGAGATCAACGGCCGCCCCGGCGCGGTCTTCCACGACCGGGACGGGAGGGTGCTCCACACCCTGGTCCTCGAGGTACGGGACGGGGTCGTCCAGACGGTCCGCTCGGTGATCAACCCGGACAAGCTCGCCCACCTCGGCCCGGTGGCCGACGCGTGGGCCCTGGACCGCGAGGTGAAACGCCTGCGCTCTTGACCCGGCCGGGATGTCAAGGATACTTTCCATCACAACGGCGATGTAAAGGGTGCTTGACATGAGGAACGACGTCCGGGACCTCCGCAGGGCCAGGGGCCTCTCCCAGGAGCAGCTCGGCCGCGAGCTGGGGGTGTCCCGGCAGACGATCAACGCGATCGAGCAGGGCAGATACGCTCCGTCGCTTCCTCTGGCGATCCACCTCGCCCGCTTCTTCCGGCAGAGCGTTGAGGAGGTCTTCCATGTCGACTGAGCGCAGGACCCGCGTACGGGGCCGGCGCCGCTGGATCCCGGTGATCTGGTGCTGCCACGGCGGGGTGTACGTGGCGGTGTTCCTCGCCCGCGGCAGACCCCTCCCCGCGGCGCTCACGGCGGCGTTCGTCGCCCTGGTCGCCGTCGGGCTGGCGTTCGAGATGCGCGGCCCGATCGCCACGCAGCCCCGCCTGCTGGGCTGGGAGCAGGACGAGCGCCAGCAGCGGATCCACCAGCAGGCGATGGCCCTGGTGGGCTACGCGACGGTCGCGGGGGTCGCGATCGCGGGCTTCGTCGCGACCCTCACGCACGCGGCCGCGGCGTTCTGGCCGATGCTGGCGCTGGTCGCCCTGATCGCGGTGTACGGGGTGGGGCTGGCGGTGTTCCGGCGGTGGACGTGAAGCCCTGACCGGTGCTCGCGAATGAGGGTGTGTCTTCGATGCGCTCAGGCGGGCGGATGAAGGCCCTGCATCGCGGCGAACGCTCTCCGCTCCTTGGCGATTACCGTGAGGCATCATAGGCTCTATTGGTCCATACCAATAACCGATGGGGAGGGGACGACTTTGAGGCTGCGTCTCTTGGCTTTGGCGGGCGCCACCGCGCTCGCGACATTGGCCCTGAACGGAGGGCCGGCGGTGGCTGCGACGAAGTGTGCGAGCGGCTCGCTGTGCACCTGGTCGGGAACGAACTTCACGGGGACCAAGCACACGTACAACACATCACCTGGTTGCGGCCCCGCCTCCGGGCGATCCGTCTCGAACCAGAGTGGACACACGATCAGGGTTCACAGCAGCACGTCGTGCTACGGGAGCTATTTCACGCTCAAGTCGGGCTACTCCTCGAGCAGCACGCCGTTTGCGATCAAGAGCATCGCGGTCTATGGCTGAACCCGAACGGCCTGCCTGAAGGAGAGACTCCCCTTCAGGCAGGCCGTTTCAGGTTCGGTGCGGATTCGGCAGCGTCAGCCGAGAGGCTCGACGCCGTCCACGTTTTCCGTGATCGCGAGCTCGTCGACGGCCGCGTCGCAGGACGGGCCGCCCTTGTCGCAGTAGAGGGCGATCTCGTTGTCACCCTTGTTCAGGTTGACGTTGACCCAGGTCGTGACCCACTTGTCCCACCCCTCGCCCTTCTTGGCGCCGGAGTAGTTCTTCAGGTTGACGCCCGAGTGGTTCGGCTGGCCGTTGACCAGGAGCGGGAGCGTCGAGTCCTGGCCGGGGACGCTGTAGCGCAGGTGCAGCTTGTACGTACCCGCGTCCGGGACCTTGATCTTCCAGGCCGCCGACGCGCCCGGCGTCGTGAATCCCGTCACGTACGAGCCGCTCTTCGAACCCGGGTACTGCGTGGCCAGCGCCGCCCCGCCCGTCAGGGTCAGGTCGGCGGCCTTGCCCATCGGCAGCTCGCCGTCCGGGTCCTCCGTCGGCTCCGCCTTGTCCTTCTTGTCCTCGTCGTCGCCCGCCGGCGCCGTCGCCGACGAGTTCGGGCCGTCCTTCTTGTCGTCGTCCCCGCCGAACATCATCGCCGCGCCGATCGCCACCGCGACCGTCACCACGACCGCTATCGCGCCCAGCACCAGCGGGTTCCGCTGCGGGCTGTCGCCGCCTCCGCGGTGGCCGCCGTCGTAGCCGTAGTCGTCGTTCTGCGGGGCGTAGGACTGGCGGGGCGCGCCGCCGTACGTTTCCGGGGCGGCGTAGTGGGCCGCGGGCTGGCCGTACTGGCGCTCGCCCACCGCGCGGACCTGGTTGTACGAGGTGCGGGGCACACCGGGAGCCGGCTGCTGGCCCATGGCGGCCGTGTCGCCTGCCTGGGGGGCGCCGCCCTCCTGTCGGTACAGGTGGGCGAAGGGGTCGTCGTCCGCAGACGGCTGCGCACCCGCACCGCTGTTGTAGCCGTCCGTCATTGCCCTGTCACTCCCTGCTGGTACCTCATTCCGGCACACCGCCGACGAAGTGCGAGCCTACCTGTTCGATCGGTGGGGCCGTTCCCGTACCACATATCTCGGACGGAGGTCCCGGTCACAGGGCCTGTTGGGGTCGCCTTCCAACCCACTGCGCCCATGCCCGACTTGGGTCGTTGACGTACTGTCGTGCGCCTTCCACCCGTTCCATCGCATGTCAGGGAAACATATGCGCGTACGTCACATCATGTCCGGCGTAGCGACCGCCGCCACGCTGACCGTCCTGGCGACGGCCACCCCGGCGCAGGCCACGGAGTACAGCTCGGCGCTGAAGATCCTCGGCGTCCAGTACAACGCCCCGGGCACGGACAACAACAGCTGCTCCGGCGGCAATACGTACAAGGAGTACGTGACGCTCAAGAACTACAACAAGACCTCGACGCTCAACCTCAAGGGTTACGTCGTCAAGGACGCCGCGGGCAACAAGTTCACCTTCAAGGCGAACCACTACCTGCAGCCCGGCGACTACGTCCGCCTGCGCGGCGGCAACGGCACCGACTCCGACGGCGGCAACGTCGTCTACCGCGACAACTGCAACTTCCTGTGGAACAACGACAAGGACTCCATCAAGCTCTACAAGCCCTCCGGCGCCGGCTCCGACTCGCACTCCTACACGGCGAGTACGGCCGACCGCGACGGCAACGGGTACATCACGTACCACGGTTGACCCGCCCGCACCGAACCCCGCCGGGCGTGCCTCACCCCGCCCGGCGATGGGCCTTGCCGCGGCGCTTCTCCGCGTACATCAGCTGGTCCGCGGACGACAGGACCTCCTTGACGGACATCCCGCACGCCGCCCAGCCCACCCCCACGCTGACGCCGACCCGCACCGTACGGCCGTCGTCGAGGCGGATCGGGGGGATGATCGTGTTCCGCAGCCGCAGGCAGAGGTCCGCGGCCTCCTGCGTGCCCAGGCCGTCCGCCAGGACCACGAACTCGTCGCCCCCGAGGCGCGCCACCGTGTCCCCGTCGCGGACCGCCGCCGTCAGCCGGTGCGCCACCTCGACCAGCACCGCGTCGCCCGCGTTGTGGCCGTAGTGGTCGTTGATCGCCTTGAAGCCGTCGAGGTCGCAGAAGAGCACCGCGAGGCCCCTGGTCGCGACGTCGTCGTCGGCCGGCGCCACCGCGTGCGTGTGCCTCGGCTCGTACGGGGCCCTGGCCGCCGCCGCCCACTCGTCGGCGTTCGCCGGGTAGAAGTGCCCGCCCGTGTCGGCGGGGTCCTCCAGCGGCGTCAGATGCGTGGCCCCCGCGTACACCTCGGGCACCCGGTCGCAGAGCCGGGCCGTCAGGCGCGCGCGCAGCTCGGCGCTGTTCGGCAGGCCCGTGAGCCCGTCGTGGCTGGCGCGGTGGGCCAGATGCAGCTCGCGGTGCTTGCGCTCCTCGATGTCCTCGACGTGCGTCAGCAGATACTGCGGGCCGTCGGCCGCGTCGGCGACGACGGAGTTGCGCAGGGAGGCCCAGACGTACGAGCCGTCCCGCCGCATCATCCGCAGCTCCGCCCGCCCGCCCTCGGCGAACGTCCGCATCAGCGTGCCCACGTCCTCCGGATGGACCAGGTCGGAGAAGGACAGCCGGCGCAGCGCCGCGGGCGCCCGGCCCAGCAGCCGGCACAGCGCGTCGTTCGTACGGATCAGCCGCCCGTGCTGGTCACCGCCGAGCTCGGCGACGGCCATCCCGCTGGGCGCGTACTCGAACGCCTGCCGGAAGCTCTCCTCCGACGCCCGCAGCGCCTGCTGCTCGCGCTCGAGGCGGACCAGGGCGCGCTGCATGTTGGCCCGCAGCCGGGCGTTGCCGATCGCGATCGCCGCCTGGGACGCGTACAGCTGCAGCGCCTCGCGGCCCCACGGGCCCGGTATCCGGCCGCTCAGCGGCTTGTCCACGGAGAGCACGCCCAGGAGCTCGCGGCCCGAGTCGTACATCGGGGCGAAGAGCCGGTCACCGGTGCACCAGTCGCCCGGCGTGACGGGATACGGGCAGGTCGGATGGGTCTGCGGGACGTCGTCGGCGTCCAGCACCCAGCCCTCGGAGTGCGGGATGAAGCGCAGCTCGCCCCAGCGCTCGCCCATGTTCAGCCGGCGCTCCCAGGAGGCGCGCGAGCCGACCCGGCCGGCCAGCATGGCCTCGGCGGCCGGACTGCCGGCGATCGCGGCGATGACCAGGTCGCCCTCCTGACGGACCAGGTTCACCGCGGACTGCTCGTAGCCGAGAGCGGTCACCAGACCGTCCGCCACACTCTGCAGCGTGTCGGCCATGCTGCGCGCGGTGTTCAGTTCGGCCAGCACCTGGTGCAGCCGGCGAAGGCTCGCCAACCGCACATACGGCTCCGCCTCGGTATCCATCAACGCTCTCCCTGAGCAAACGCCCCCGTAGCCACTCTGGAATCTGGTCACTCCGTTGCCGTTGCCCACTGAATCACAGTGTGCTGCCCCTCCGGTACACAGGGTCAGCACATAACCGCACTCTGTGACTCAAGTCACAGTGACCTCGCCGGGGTTCACCTGCCTGGTGTTGTGTCGAATGCCACTGGTCCTAGGACCGTCATGGGCCCAATGCCCGATACCGGGGGCCGACCGGCCCTATTACCGTTCATGACGTGCTGCAGAAGAGCCCTGGGCTGACTCATCCTGTTGGGGTGAGCGAGGATGAGTTCCGCGCCGCCATGTCGCGGCTGGCCGCGGGCGTGGTGCTGGTGACCGCGCGCGAGGACGCGTCGGAGGAGCTCGGCGACCTCACGGTCGGTGAGGACATCGGGATGACCGCGACGGCGTTCCTCTCCGTGTCCCTGGACCCGCCGCTGGTGATGGTCTCGCTGCGCAACGGCTCACGGATGGACGATCTGCTCGACGAGCAGCCGCTGTGGGGGGTGTCGGTGCTCTCGGAGAGCCAGCGGCACATCGCCGGGCGGTTCGCGATGAAGGGGCGGATCAGCGACCGGCTGCTGTTTGAGGACATTCCGTACGCGCGGGGGTCCGCGACGGGCGCTCCGCTGGTACGGGGGGCGCTGGCGACGCTGGAGTGCCGGACCGAGCAGCGGGTGGTCGCGGGGGATCACACGCTGGTGATCGGGCGGGTGCTGACGGCGGCGGTGCCGAGCGCCGAGGGCGGGCCGCTGGTGTACTTCCGGGGGCGGTACCGGACGCTGGGGTGACCCCGGTCAGTCCCAGCCGCCGCCCGCGCGGCCGCGCTTCGTCTGGGAGCGCTGCTTCTTCTCCCTCAGCCTGCGTTCGTTGATCCCCCGGGGGATCTTCGTCTTGCGCCGGGGCTTGGGCGGGGGCGCGGTGGCCTCCGCGAGGAGGGCGGCGAGCTTGACGGCGGCGGACTCGCGGTTGCGCCACTGCGAGCGGTGCTCGCTGGCCCGTACGGCGATGACGCCACCGTCGATCAGGCGGCCGGCGAGGCGTTCGAGGGCGCGGTCCTTCCACACCTGCGGCAGCGCGTCCGTCGCGGCGAGGTCGAAGCGGAGCTCCACCTGGCTGTCGCTGGTGTTCACGTGCTGCCCGCCGGGGCCCGAGGACCTGGAGAAACGCCAGACGAGCTCGGCCTCGGGGAGCGAGACGGAGCCCCGGACGACGTGGCGGCCCGGGGCGTGACCCCCGGTGCCGGGACTGTGGGCGGACATGCTCTTATGATCCCGTCCCGGTGTTCGATGTGTCACCTGGATAAGCCGGGCGGGGCGGAACCGCCGAAACCCTCCCGGCGTTCCGATAGGTGACGGTAGCTTCGAGCCAACCGGCTGCCGGAAACGACTAGGAGGGGACTTCCCATGGCTGTAAGCCTGTCCAAGGGCGGCAATGTCTCGCTGACCAAGGAGGCTCCGGGGCTGACCGCCGTGACCGTGGGCCTCGGCTGGGACGTCCGTACGACCACGGGCACGGACTTCGACCTCGACGCGAGCGCCATCGCGGTGAACCCGAGCGGCAAGGTCTACTCCGACAAGCACTTCGTGTTCTTCAACAACAAGGCCACGCCCGACCAGACGATCATGCACACGGGTGACAACCTGACGGGTCAGGGCGAGGGCGACGACGAGCAGATCAACGTCAACCTGGCCGCGCTGCCGCCGGACATCGAGAAGATCGTCTTCCCGGTCTCGATCTACGACGCGGAGACCCGCGCCCAGAACTTCGGCCAGGTCCGCAACGCGTACATCCGGATCATCAACCAGGCCGGCGGCACCGAGATCGCCCGCTACGACCTCTCCGAGGACGCGGCGACGGAGACCGCGATGGTCTTCGGCGAGCTCTACCGCAACGGCGCCGAGTGGAAGTTCCGCGCCGTCGGCCAGGGCTACGCCTCGGGCCTCGCGGGCATCGCCCAGGACTTCGGCGTGGGCGTCTGACGCCTTTGCCTGTTCCGCGTACGCCCCCGGCCGTCCGGCCGGGGGTTTTCGCGTTCCGGGTCGCCCCCTAGCCTGGGGGCCATGCGCCTCGATGATCTTCACGCCTCGGACCTGGACGGGCCGCTGCTCACCGAACTCACCGGTGTGCCGCCGGCTGGCGACGGCGCTGGAGGACCGCTTCCGCGCGGAGGGGCGTCCGGGGGCGCGGCTGGCGGTGCTGGAGGGGAATACGCGGGCGATGTCGTTCTGGACGTCGCTGGGGTACGAGGTGATCGATCACCGCCGGGATCAGGGGATGGGGCGGGAGTGCGCGGTGATGCAGAAGGGGTTTTGAGGGGGCGGTCTCAGAACTCGCTGGTGTCGAGGTCGAAGCCGAGGGGGTCGGGGAGGGTGATCGTCTTGGAGATGGTGACGGTGACGTCCCGGGTGTAGTGCTCGCCGGACGGCTCCGAGTAGAGGCTGACGGTTCCGGCCTCGCGGTCGACGAGCAGGTAGAAGGGGATTCCGGCGCGGGCGTATCCGCGGCGCTTCGCCAGGCGGTCGTTCGTCACGGTGGACGGTGCGGTGACTTCGCCGACCATCACCACCTCCGCCGGGTCCTGATACTCGAGCTTGTTCCCGTAGATGCCGCGCGGCGCGACGACGAGGTCGGGTGCGACTCTGCCGTCGGGGTCGGTGCCCGGGAGCAGGAGTCCGAGGCCCGTGCGGGTCGACCAGCCCTTGTTTGTACGGTGCTCCACCATCTGCTCGACCAACAGGCCGACGACCCTCGCGTGTGCGCCGGTCCCCGGGGGTCGTACCTGAATGTCCCCTTCGATCAGCTCCACGCGCCACCCTTCCGGGGCTGCCGAGCTCAGCGCTTCGAAGGCCTCCCCGACCGACTCGGCCGTGCTCCGGGCGCCGGCATGGGGCGCGTCATGCGGATGAGCTGACATGGAAACCTCCGTGGGATCATCGACCGTGCTCGACATCGGCTACAGCCTCTCCTCCCGTCACCCCGATCCGCCGCAGACCGACTACCGGGCCGCGGACGTGCGAGCGCTGCGGCACGATCTGTTCTGCGGGGACGTGTATCTCGCCGATACCGACACCGACCGGGAGCTGTCCACAGCCTGGGGATGGGTGCCCGTGCTCGACTTCGCGTGGGCGCTGTGCGACATCGCCGAGGAGCTCGACCGGGATCCGCTCGGGAGCCGGGCGTCGCGGGCGCAGCGGGCGGAGTTCGACTTCACCGAGTCCACCGACCGGCTCCGCTTCGAGCGGCGCTTCGGGTGGGTCGACGTACGGGCCGACTGGCAGGGCGACGGGGAGCCGCCGCTGCAGCTCTCGTACACCGAACTGCGCCGCGAGGTACGGGACTTCCTGCACGACGTCGTCGCCGACCTCACCGACATGCACGAGGGGCTGGCGCACAACCCGGTGATCTGGGACCTCCAGGCCCGCTTCCCCCGTATCTGACGCCCCGCGCTCAGACCGCCCGCACCTCCACCCCCGCCTGCGCCGCGAACGCCGGCGCCAGGTCGAACAGCTGCTCGGGGCTGATCACCGCCCCCCGCATCCGGTCCAGCCCCCGCCCCACCGACAGCTCCCGCGCCCCCCGCAGATCGACGTCCGCGAGCACCGCCTGCGACAGGTCGGCGCCCCGCACCGAGCTGCCGGGGAAGGCGACCCGCGTCAGCTTCGCCTCCTGGAAATTCGGCTCGACCAGCACACAGTCCTCGAAGACGACGTCCGTCAGCTGAGCCCCGTGCAGATTGAGGAACTCCGACTTCCCGCCCCGGATCACCACCCGCTCGAACACCGCCCCGTGCAGCTGCACCCCGCCCAGCCGCGCGTCGGTCACCTCCACGTCCCGCAGCGTCGCGTCCGCCAGATCCGTCCCCGTCCCCCGCACGCCCTCCAGCGCGCTGTCGATGAACCGCGCCGCCGTCAGCCGCGCGTCGTCCAGCACCACCCCCCGCAGCGCGCAGTCCAGGAACCGCGCCCCCGCCCCGTCCTGCCGCGTCAGATCGAGCCCGGCGAACTCCACCCCGTCGTAGTCCCCGTCCGGCTCCAGCTCCCCGCCGTCGAACGGCCGCAGCACCGGCAGGCGGACGTCGGGCAGGCGCGGGGTCTTCCGTCGGTTGCTCATACGCCCATCCTGACGCACGGGTCCGACATCGCCGCTTGACCTCAACCAGGGTTCAGGCCGGACGCTGGAACCAGACCCCAGGGAAGGAACCCCCGCATGCACGCCGTCCGACTCCACGCCTTCGGCCCCGCCGAGAACCTCACGTACGAGAAGGTCCCCGACCCCGTCCCCGCCCCCGGCGAGGTCCGCGTCGCCGTCGCGGCAGCCGGCGTCCACCTCCTCGACACGGCCCTGCGCGAGGGCGGCGGCCCCGGCCCGTACCCCCCGCCGGACCTGCCCACCATCCCGGGCCGGGAGATCGCCGGCACCGTCGACGCGCTCGGCGAGGGCACCGACCCGGCGTGGCTCGGCAAGCGGGTCGTGGCGCACATCGGGATGCGGCCCGGGGGATACGCGGAGCTCGTCACGACCGAGGCCGGGCGGCTGCACGAGATCCCGCCGGGGCTCGACGAGGCGGCGGCCGTCGCGATGATCGGCACCGGGCGGACGACGATGGCGTTCCTGCACTTCGCGGAGCTCACCCCGGCGGACGTCGTCCTGGTGACGGCGGCGGCGGGCGGGGTCGGCTCGCTGTTCGTGCAGTACGGGCGCAACCTCGGCGCCACGGTCGTCGGCCTGGCGGGCGGCCCGGCGAAGGTCCGCCGGGTGACGGAGCTGGGCGCGGACGTCGCGGCGGACTACACGGACCCGTCGTGGCCCGCGCGGGTCACCACCGCCCTGGCCGGCCGCACCCCCACGGTCCTGCTGGACACCGTGGGCGGCGGCGCGGCCCGCGCCGCCCTCGACCTCCTGGGCAAGGGCGGCCGTCACCTGATCCTCGGCTGGTCCTCGGGCGCCCCGCTGGAGGTCCCGGAGGAGGAGCGGCACCGTCGCGGCATCACGTCCCGCTCGGTCCTGGGCCCGAACTGGCTCGACGCGATCGGCGGCGTGAACCCCCTGCGCCGGATGGAGGAGGCGGCCCTGACGGAGGCCGCCGCGGGCCGCCTGACCCCGGCGGTCCAGCGCTTCCCCCTGGCCGGGGCGGCGGCGGCCCACCGCGCGCTGGAGGGGCGGGGGACGATGGGGAAGGTGGTGCTACTCACCGGGATCTGAGTAGCTGAGCGCTGGCGGCCCCACCGTCTCGGACGGACGCTGAAGACATGCCCGAGGGACTGCGCGAACCGCTGATGTACGTCGCCCTGACCGCCGTCGCGGCGGCCTCCTGGGCGGCCTGGCTGGGCTGGGACCAGCACCGCGACACCCACGCGGACGGCACGGAGACGGGCCCGTACGCGGCGTGGCAGGTGATCGGCCTCGCGCTGACCCTGCTGCTCCCGCTGCTCTGGTCGGCCACGCACGGCCACGCGACGGCGGCGGTGCTGGGGATCACGTCGGGGCTGGCCCTCGCGTCGTACGTGGACTGGTCGGACGACGCGAGCGGCCTGTACGTGATCGGGGTGGCCCTGCTGACGGTGGGCACGCTCACGGCGACGGGGGTGATCGCGGCGGTGGCGAGGTCGGCGATTGGGTCGCGGTGAGGCGGGCCCGTCCGTAGGGCGAGAGCTTGGCCCACATCGGACCTGTGCCCGAGCAGCAGGCCGGACACGATGGGTCCACTTATCGCTGGATTCCCTCCCCGCGACAGCGCGGGCAGGCGCAGGGAGGCCATCTGGGAAAGAAGTCCGGGATGCATGCGGCCGGATGGATCTCCCGAGTGGGTCCCCAGGTGCGTCCGCCGTCGCGGGAGACCCGCAGGGTGAGGAGGGGGCGTCGCGGGGGCGGTTCGGTGTCGCGCTGTTCCATGTCGTTGGTTCCTTGCGGTCGGTATTCCCCGGATCGGCTCGTGGGACCCCCGGGGTTCATCACATTTGGTGAGCATCCGCTCTCTGCATGTAGCGATTCGATCCCCCGGCGGTAATCTCACCGTGAGATGAGTTCTGATCCGATACGTGGATCCGGGGGCACACCATGCCGACCGTTCTGGTGCCGATCGATCTGCCCGACTGGGCTTGGGAGCGGGCGGAGTTACGCCAGGCCCTGCGCCGAAGGGACATCCGTACCGTCTTCCGACGCATCCAGCAATACGCGGGCGCCAGCCAGGCCAGGATTGCGGCGGCTACGGGGATGACGCAGTCACGCGTCAACGAGATCATCAACGGTCGGCGCGAGGTATCCCGGCTCGACGTCTACGAACGGATCGCCGACGGGCTTCGGATGCCCGACGACGCACGGCATCTGCTCGGCCTGGCGGCTTCCCGGGAGAAGCGCTCGGGTGGCGCCGCATTCGACCTCACCGCCTTTCCCGAAGTGGTCCGTGTCTACGCCTCCCAGGGCTCGGCGGCGGCGGAGATCCAGCAGCAGGTACGCGAGACGGAGCGGCTCGACGTACTCGCCGTCAGGGGCCTGGGGCTGGTCGGTCTCAACGACAGCCTTCTACGGGCATGTTTGGCGCGAGACGAGGACAGCGCTGGGCTGCGCGTACGGGTACTGCTGCTCGACCCGGACTCCGAGGCACTCGCCCGGCGCGCGGCGGAGATCGGGGAGTCCGTCGAGTCCCTCGCCGCCGGTGTACGCCTGACCGAGGCTCGGCTGCGGGAACTCGCCGACCGGTGCGACATCAAGGTCTACCGGTACCGCATGCTCCCCACCTGGCGGCTGATCCGAACAGGCTCCACGATGTTCGTCGGAGCCTTCGACGCCGGCTGGGAGGGCCACGAGTCGGCGACGTACAAGGTGATGGCGACAGCCCATGGGCCGCTGTACCGCGGGTTCAGCCGCATGTTCGAGGCGATCGTCGACGGCGCCGACCGCACGGTCTGACCGGAAGGGGACAGCGTGATCGAGGCAGAGCTCAAGGCGCGGGTACGGGAGCCCGAGGCTGTGGCGGACCTTCTCGAGGAGCGTGCTGCCGCAGAGGTCGCGGTGTACCGGGACACCTACTACGACCTTCCGGACGGCTTGCTCGAGAACGCCGGGAAGGAGCTGCGCGTACGGACGGTCCAGGGCTCGGGTGGCACCCGTACGGTCCTCACCTACAAGGGCGTAGCCGTAGACGAAGACTCTGGCTCGAAGCCCGAACACGAGACGGCCGTCGCCGACGCGGAGGCCGTGCATGCCATCGTGTGCGGGATGGGCTATGTCCCGGTCATCGCCTTCGAGAAGCACTGCCGGAACCACGCCTTCGAGGCGCGGGGCAGGCGGATGCTGGCCACGCTCGTCCGCGTACCGGACATCGACGGTACGTACCTGGAGATCGAGACGCTGGTCGAAGAACCCGACGTCCCGGCGGCCTTGGCGGACATCCGCGCCGTGTTCAGCGGCTTGGGTATCGGACCGGAGGATCTGACGCTTGAAACGTACACCGAAGCGGTGGCCGCGCGGCGCCGTGCAACTGATGCTTCATGACGCGGTGTTATGCGGGGCGATCGCTGTCCCCGGTCGACGGGGGATCGCTGGCGGCAGGTGAAACAACGCGGCTTTCGAGACCGCTGTAGGACAGCTGCTCCTGGTACCAACGCTCGCTCTCGGCGTTGCGGAAGTCGAGTTTGTGCCAGCGGGATGCCCGGAAGCCGGGCACGGAGCGCCAGTAGCCGGCGAGGGTGCAGAGGTGATTCCAGTCATTGCGGAGGCGCTCCAGCCGTTCCTCGGCTCGCACACGCTTTTCCAGTTCGCTGGGCTTTGGCGGCGGAGGGACTCCGATCGGGACGCGGACGCGGCCGGGAGTGCCCCGGAAATCGCCCACTCCGCGTCGAGCACCAATGTGGCAACCGCTTCTGCCAGTGCGGCGGCGGTGACGGACTCCTCGCTGCCCGAGGCGTGTGTGCCTTCCGCACGCTCCAGTCGGGGCAACAGGAAATCACCGATCTCCCACACCATGTCGATCGTCAGCTCATCGGCGTATCGCGGACTGTTCCCCGCCGGATCGACATCGCTCATCAAGCTGCCTCCACCTGCCCGGCCTTGCACTGTACATGGGTGTCATCCGTGAATTCCAGGCTCGAGTCCTTCACCATCGGGAGCAAGGGAGGCAGTGATCCCGTTCGTGTTCATCGGAGTCGATCCCGGGAGGCCGATGATGTCCTCAAGTGTTGCTGCGTTCGATGAACTGCTCGGTATCGCCAGGCACACCGCCGTGCACCTGGAGATGCGGGACGTCTACGCGGTCGATTACGAACACCCCCACTTCACGCAGTGGAGAGAGACCGGCATCCGCACCATCGACCCGATGCCGGACTACTTCCGGCATTGGGTCGATCTCATCCGCCGAACGGTGGCGCGCGGCGTAACCGTGCGACGGGCACGCATCGTGTCCGAGCCGGTCAGTGAGTACATCCGCTACGAGCATGCCGGTACGCCGATCAACCTCGCGGCAGGAGAGCGGGTGTGCTGGTTGCCGCGACGCCGCGCCTCGGATCTCGCCCTGCCCGGCAATGACTTCTGGCTGATCGACAGGACGATCGTCCGCTGGAACCACTTCACCGGCGAGGGCGCTTCCGCCGGCGGAGAGATGTCCGACGACATGGCGGTGGTCACCCTGTGCGCGACCGCCTTCGAAGCGGTGTGGAAGCGAGCCGTTCCGCACGCCGAGTACGAGATCCGGTGAGCCGTTACCGGACATCACCCCGCCCCGCTCACCACCCGCAAAAACCGCTCCACCGTCCCCGCCATCTCCTCCCGAGCCCGCGCCAGATACCGCCGCGGATCCACCCCCCGCGCATCCTCCGCCAGGTACCCCCGCACGGCCCCGGTGAACGCCGTGTTCAGCGCCGTCCCGATGTTGATCTTGCGCATCCCCGCAGCCACCGCCCGGCCGATCTCCGCGTCCGGCACCCCCGACGAGCCGTGCAGCACCAGCGGGACCGGGACCGCGTCCCGCAGCGCGCCGATCAGGGCGTGGTCCAGCACCGCCGTCCGCTCCGTCATCGCGTGCGACGAGCCCACCGCCACCGCCAGCGCGTCCACCCCCGTTGACGCGACGTACGACGCCGCCTCCGCCGGGTCCGTGCGGACGCCGGGGGTGTGGGCGTCCAGGGGGGTCTCGCCCGCCTTGCCGCCCACGCGGCCCAGCTCCGCCTCCACCCAGATGCCGTGGGCGTGGCCCCAGCGGACCGCCTCGGACGTGGCCCGGACGTTGTCCGTGTACGGGAGCTTCGAGGCGTCGTACATCACCGAGCTGAAGCCCTCCGCGTGCGCCTGGTGGAGCAGGTCGGGCGAGACGACGTGGTCGAGGTGGAGGGAGAGGTCGGCCGAGGACAGGCGGGCCACCGCGGCGGTGGCGGCGGCGATCGGGGCCAGGCGTCCGCCGTGGAACTTCACCGCGTTCTCCGAGAGCTGCAGGATCGCCGGGAGCCCCGCCGACTCCGCGCCCGCGGCGATCGCCTCCGCGTGTTCCAGCGTGATGACGTTGAACGCGGCCACGCCGCCGGACGCGGCGATCAGG
The DNA here is from genome assembly GCF_009604385.1 of Streptomyces smaragdinus. GTDB lineage: Bacteria > Actinomycetota > Actinomycetes > Streptomycetales > Streptomycetaceae > Streptomyces > Streptomyces smaragdinus. Next base: position 113,402 of record NZ_WEGJ01000010.1, on the reverse strand, counting down.
GACGCGGTCGGGACCAGCGGCATCAGCGGCTCCTCAGGGCTACGGGCTCGACCCGCTCGAGCAGCGCGTCGTACGTCCTTCGGTCGAACTCCCCCGCCGCCGGCGCCGCCACCGTCGCCGCCGACAGCGCCACCGCGCGGGCGAGCCGCGACGGCCACGGCAGGCCCTCCGCCAGCGCCGACAGCAGGCCCGCGACCGCCGAGTCGCCGGCGCCGGTGGGGTTGCCGGCGATCGTCTCCGGCACCGCCGCCCGCCAGGCGCCGTCCGGGGTGACCGCCAGCATCCCCTCGGCGCCCAGCGAGGCCACGACCGCCCCGGCGCCGCGTCTGCGGGCGTCGCGGGCGGCGCGTACCGGCTCCGTGGACCCGGTGAGCTGGGCCAGCTCGGCGGCGTTGGGCTTGACCAGGTCGGGGCGGGCGGCGATGCCCCGGCGGAGGGGTTCGCCGCTGGTGTCCAGGAGGACGGGGATCCCGGCGGCGCGGGCGCGGCGGATCAGGTCGGCGTACGCGCCCACCGGGAGGCCCGGGGGCAGGGAGCCGCAGAGGGCGACGGCGGCGGCGCCGGAGAGCAGGGTGGCGTAACGGGCCAGGAACGCGCCCCATTCACCGGGGGTGATCTGGGGGCCGGGTTCGTTCAGCTGGGTGGTGTCGCCCGTGGAGGCGTCGACCACGGCGACCGTGCGGCGGGTGGTGCCGGCGGTGGGAACCAGCTCGTCCCGTACGCCCGTGGACGCGGCGAGCAGCGTGCGCAGCACCGCGCCGGTGGCCCCGCCGACCAGCCCGGTGACGACCGTCTCGTGGCCGAGGGCGGCCAGTACGCGGGCCACGTTGAGGCCCTTGCCGCCGGGGCGTTCGGCGACTTCCGTGACCCGGTTCGTCTCGTGGGCACGCAGCCGGGGCACCCGGTACGTGAGATCGAGTGCCGCGTTGAGCGTGACGGTGAGCAGCATAAGTGCGAATGATCATGCCAAAGCGGCGGCGACACGCCCAGACTCCGGGCGCGTCGCCGCCGTCATCGATACCGCATCGTGCTCTTTGGTGATCGCGAAGAGGGTGATCCAATCACCCAAACGCACGATTCAGGGCCGTACGACCCACTCGCCCTTCCGCATCACGCCCACCAGGGTGAACCCCTCGTCCAGCACCACCAGGTCCGCGTCCTTGCCCGGCTCCAGCGAACCGATCCGGTCGTACGCCCCCAGCAGCCGCGCCGGGTTGGCGCACAGCGCCTTCACCGCGTCCTCCACCGCGATCCCGTCGACCGTCACCGCCCGCCGCAGCGCCGTGTCCAGGGTGAGCGTCGAGCCGGCGATGGAGCCGGAGGTGGGGCCGCCGTGGATGCGGGCCACGCCGTCCTTGACCTCGACCTCCATCGGGCCCAGCGGATACATCCCGTCGCCCATCCCGGCCGCGCCCATCGCGTCCGTGATGAACGCGACGCGGTCGGCGCCCGCGGCGCGGAACGCCAGCTCCAGCACCGAGGGGTGCAGATGCGTGCCGTCGTTGATCAGCTCGACGGTGACCCGCTCGTCCTCCAGCAGCGCCGCGATCGGGCCGGGCGCGCGGTGGCCGAGGGCCGGCATCGCGTTGAACAGGTGCGTGGCGACCGTGGCGCCGGCCTCGACGGCCTCGCGGACCGCGTCGTACGTGGAGTCGGTGTGCCCGACGGCGGCGATCACCCCCTGCTCGGCGAGGAGGCGTACGGAGTCCAGCCCGCCGGGGAGCTCGGGCGCCAGGGTCATCATCCGCGCCGTCCCGGCCGCGGCGTCGACGAGCTTGCGCACGTCCGCCGGGTCGGGGTCGCGCAGCAGCCCGGGCTGGTGGGCGCCGCAGCGGTGCGGGGAGATGAAGGGGCCCTCGAAGTGGATGCCGGCCAGCTCGCCCTGCTCCACCAGCTCCGCCAGGGACGCGGCCTGCCGGGCGAGGTCGCCGAGCTCACCGGTGACGGTGGACGCGAGCATGGTCGTGGTGCCGTGCCGGCGGTGGGCGTCGATCACCTTCATCGACTCGGCGCCGTCGCCGGAGGAGAAGGAGGCGCCGCCCCCGCCGTGGACGTGGATGTCGACGAACCCGGGGACGATCCAGTGTCCGGTGAGGTCCAGCCCGGGGCCGCCGGCGGGCTCGGCGATGCGGTGGCCCTCCACCGCGACCGTGCCGTTGTCGACGACTCCCGAGGGCAGCACCACGCGGGCGCCGGTGAGTTCCATGCGGTCCCGCATCAGGCGGTTACCTCCGTTTGGCGAGCGGCCGATTGACGAGCGGCGAGGAGATCCCAGGCGAGCAGCCCGGCGCCGAGACAGCCGGCGGCGTCGCCGAGCTCGGCCGGGATGATCCCGGGATGATTCTGGAAGGTGATACGGGCCTCGACCGCCTCCCGCAGCGGTACGAACAGCGTGTCGCCGGCCTCCGCGAGGCCGCCGCCGACCACGATCGCCGCCGGGTCGAGCAGGGTGATGCCGGTGAGCAGCCCGTCGGCGAGGGTGTCGACCGCGTCCCGCCAGACCGCGGCGGCGCGCTCGTCGCCCGCCTTGACGGCCGCGGCGCAGTCGGCGGCCGTGGCGTCCGGGTCACCCGAGGCGGTGGCCCAGGCGAGGCCGACGGCGGAGGCGGACGCGTACCGCTCGAGGCAGCCGCGCTGGCCGCAGCCGCACTCGATGCCCCCGGGGCGGACGACGATGTGGCCGATCTCCCCGGCCGCCCCGCCGGCGCCGGGCTCGATGCGGCCCTCGATGCCGATGGCGGCGGCGATGCCGGTACCGAGCGCTATGAACAGGAACCGTTCGATGCCGCGGGCGGCGCCGATCCGGCCCTCGGCGAGGCCGCCGGTGCGCAGGTCGTGGCCGATGGCCACGGGGAGGCCGCCGAGGCGGTCGCCGATCAGGGTGCGGAAAGGAACGTTCCGCCAGCCGATGTTGGCGGAGAACACGGCCACGCCGTTCGCCTCGTCCGTGATGCCCGGGACCGCCACGCCGGCCGCCGCCGGGGGTTCGCCGAAGCGGCGCAGGCCCTCGGCCGCGAGCTCCTCGGCGTAGTCCAGCACCGCCGCGACCACCGCGTCCGGTCCGCGGTCGCGGCCGGTGTCGCGGCGGGACTCGTACAGCAGCGCGCCGTCCGCCCCGACGAGGGCGGCCTTCATCCCGGTGCCGCCCACATCGAGGGCGATGACGTGTCTCACGGGGGACAGTGTCGCGTGTGAGACCGGGAGAGGTCTAGTCCAGTCAGGGGATCGGCCGGTAACTCGCGTCACGATCATGACGGAAGTCACACGCGGATCACCCTCCCGGAAAAGTTGCTCTTCGTGTGCGGATGAATCCTGTCGGTGGTACGGCGGGGTCAGAGGGGGTGCTGGGCCAAACGCTGTGCAAAAGCTTTGGGGAGGGCGTTGCGGAAGCGATACGGCCATGGTGTAGACCTGGGCATGGTCGAGTGGGGAAGCTCTGTTCTCACGGTTCTAAACATCCTGTTTTTGAGGTGAGCGGTACGGTGCAACGGCGTCGGTTCTTGAGCGTGGCGGCGGCGGGTGTGGCTTCGGCCATGAGCATGTCGCTCTCCGGATGCGGCATGGCGGGCGGCAGCGACGGCGAGGAGGAAGTCGTCCTCAAGATGATCGCGGCCGACTACGGCAAGCCCGGGACCAAGACCAGTTCCAAGTACTACTGGGACGATCTGGCGGAGGAGTTCGCCAACAACAACCCGGGGCTGAGCGTCGACATCAAGGTGCTCGACTGGAAGGACGTCGACGCCGAGGTCAAGAAGCTGGTCGACGCCGGCACCCCGCCGGACCTGGCGCAGATCGGCGCGTACGCCGACTACGCGGACCAGGGCGAGCTGTACACCCTGGACGAGGTCCTCTCCATCCCGACCCAGTCGAACTTCGTCGCCTCCCTGGCCGAGGCCGGCGAGGTCAAGCGCACCCCGTACGGGCTGCCCTTCGTCTCCAGCTCCCGGCTGCTCTTCTACAACAAGCGGCTGTTCCTCGACGCCGGGCTGAGCGCCGACAAGGGCCCGCAGAGCTGGGAGGACATCGCCCACGACGCCCAGGTGCTGAAGGCCAACGGGGTGAAGACGCCCTTCGGCCTGCCGCTCGGCCCCGAGGAGGCGCAGGGCGAGGCCCTGCTGTGGATGCTCGGCAACGGCGGCGGCTACACCGACGAGGTCGGCGGCTACAACCTGGACTCTCCCGAGAACATCGAGACGTTCAAGTGGATCCAGCAGAACCTCACCGGCCAGGGCCTGTCGACCAAGAACCCGCGGGCCACCAACCGCCAGCAGGTGTTCGACGAGTTCCTCAAGGGTGACGTCGGCATGTTCTTCGGCCACCCGACGCTGATGCGCGACGCCCAGGACCAGGGCATCGACCTCGGCATCGTCTCCGCGCTGCCCGGCAACGGCGGCCCGGCCGCGTCCACGATGGGCGTCGTCGACTGGATGATGGCGTTCAAGAAGAACAACCACCAGAAGGCCATCGGCAAGTTCCTCGACTTCGTCTTCAGCGACGACAAGGTGCTCCAGTTCGCCACCCGCTACGACCTGCTGCCGACCACCGTCAGTGGTGTGAACCGGCTGCGCCGCGAGCGCGAGGACCTGGTGCCCTTCCTCACGCAGCTCGAGTCGGCCGTCTTCTACCCCGCGGAGAAGACGTCCTGGGCGGCGGTCGCGGCGTCGATCAAGGAGAAGATAGGCAAGGCGGCCACCTCCGGCGGCGACCCCGAGGAGATCCTCGGCGATCTGCAGGCCGAGGCGCAGAAGGCGTCGCAGCTCAAGGAGGAGTAGTCCTCCCCGTTCCGCTTACGAAGAGGCCGGCGCCCGACGCGCCGGCCTCTCAGCGTCTGCGGGCCCGGCGGGCCTCGCGTATCCGGCGCAGCCGGTTGACCGTCACCGGATCGGCCGCCAGCGCGCGGGCGTCGTCCAGCAGGGCGTTCAGCTGCTGGTAGTAGCTCGTCGGGGAGATCCCCAGCCGCTCGCGTATCGCCCGCTCCTTGACGCCCGGCCCCGGCCACGAGCGGCGCTCGAAGGCGAGGATGTCCCCCTCGCGGGCGGTCAGCCCGCTCCTCTCCTCGTCTGGTGCCGTCATGCCTTCGACCCTACCGGCGGGCACTGACACGGGTAGGGTCACGGACATGGGCAGTCCCACGCTTCCCCCCGCGGTTCCCCGGCCCGTCACCGCCCACGGGCGGGCAGGGCTCGCGGAGTTGCTCGCCGATCCCCGGCGGGCCCTGGTCGCGCTCGACTTCGACGGCACCCTCGCGCCGATCGTCCCCGACCCGGACCAGGCCCGCGCCCACCCCGCCGCCGTCGCCGCGCTCGGCGCGCTCGGGCCCTCGGTCGGCTCCCTCGCCGTGATCACGGGCAGACCGGCGTCGGTCGCCGTCCGGTACGGAGGCTTCGCGGGGGCGCCCGGCCTGGAGCGGCTGGTCGTCCTCGGGCACTACGGCGCCGAACGCTGGGACGCCGCGACGGGCCTGGTCAGCGCCCCCGAACCGCCGCCGGGGGTGGCCGCCGCGCGGGCGGAGCTGCCGGGGGTGCTGGACCGGGCGGGCGCCTGGCACGGCACGTGGATCGAGGACAAGGGCGGCCGGGCGGTCGCCGTCCACACCCGGCGGGCGACCGATCCGGGGGTGGCCGTGGAGCTGCTGCGCAAGCCGCTGGAGGAGCTGGCGGCGCGGCACGGGCTCGTGGTCGAGCCGGGGCGGTTCGTGCTGGAGCTGCGGGCCGGGGGGATGGACAAGGGCGTGGCGCTGGCGGAGTACGTCCGCGAGTGCGGCGCCCACACGGTGGTGTACGCGGGCGACGACCTCGGCGACCTGGCGGCGTTCGACGCGGTGGACGAGCTGCGGGCGCAGGGGCTGTACGGGCTGCTGGTGTGCAGCGGCAGCGACGAGGTGACGGCGCTGGCGGAGCGGGCGGACGTGGTGGTCGACGGCCCGGAGGGCGTGGTGGGGCTGCTGGGGTCGGTGGCCGGCGCCCTGTCCGACGAGGGCCCCGCTCTACGGGGGCTCTAGTCCCGCAGGGCCTCCAGCTGGGCCAGGAACCAGGACTGCGGGGGGAGGGCGGTCGCGGCGGCGGCGAGGCGTTTGGTGCGTTCGGCGCGCTCCTCCGGCTCCATCGTCAGGGCCTCGTGCAGCGCGGCGGCGGTGGCCTCGATGTCGTACGGGTTGACCGTCAGCGCGCCCTCCGCCAGCTCCTCCGCGGCGCCGGCCTCCCGGGAGAGGACCAGGGCGCAGCCGTCGTCGGACACCACCGGGACCTCCTTGGCGACGAGGTTCATGCCGTCGCGGATCGGGTTGACCAGGGCCACGTCCGCCAGCCGGTACGCGGCCAGGGAGCGGGCGAAGTCGTCCTTGACGTGCAGGATCACCGGGCGCCAGGTCGCGGTGCCGTACGTGTCGTTGATCGTCCCGGCGACCCTCGCGACCTCGGCGGTGTAGTCGCGGTAGACGGCGAGGTCCTGGCGGGAGGGGTAGGCGAACGCCACGTGGACGACGTTTTCGCGCCACTCGGGGTGGGTCTCGAGGAGGCGGGCGTAGGCGTGCAGGCCGCGGACGATGTTCTTCGACAGCTCCGTACGGTCGACGCGGACGATCACCTTGCGGCCGTCGCCGATCTCCTCGCGCAGGGCGGCGAGCCGTTCGCCGACGTCCGGGCGGTGGGCGCGTTCGCGCAGGAACGCGGCGTCGGCGCCGAGGGGGTGGACGTCGACGTCGGTGGTGCGGGTGGGCGGCAGCTGGGTGCGCGTGTGCTCGACGTACCAGCGCTGGGGGGTGACGCCGTGGGTGGTGGTCACCGACATGTGGTCCCAGCGGCCCGCGCACTCCGAGGTGAAGGCGCTCGCCCAGCGCCGGGTGAGGAACCCCAGCCGGTCGGCGCCGAGCATCCCCCAGATGAGCTGGTCGCGGACGTCGTCCGGGAGGATCCGCAGATACTCCGGGGGCGCCCACGGGGTGTGCGAGAAGTGGCTGATCCGTACGTCCGGACGGCGCTCGCGGAGCATTCCCGGGACGAGCGCCAGATGGTAGTCCTGGACGAGCACCGCCGCCCCGTCCGCCGCCTCCTCGGCGAGGGCGTCCGCGAAGGCCGCGTTGTACGTCTCGTACGCCGCCCACTGCTCGCGGAACGCCGCGTCGAAGACCGGCTCCAGCGGGATCTGGTAGAGCATGTGGTGGACGAACCACAGCACCGAGTTGGCGATCCCGTTGTACGCCCCGTCGAACACCCCCGGATCGATGTCGAGCATCCGCACGGCCTGCCCGCCGGTGTCCGCCGGATCGAGCCTCCCGCCCGTCCGCCGCACCGCCTCCCGGTCCGCGTCCGACAGCGCCGCGCACACCCACACCGCCCCGGCGTCCGGCCCGATCGCGCTGAGCCCCGACACCAGCCCGCCGCCGCCGCGCTTCGCGGTCAGCGCCCCGTCGTCGGCGAGCCCGTACGACACGGGACCGCGATTGGACGCGACGAGTACCTCGGCTCCGCGCTCAGCGACCATTCCCCGAGCCTAGCCCCGCGGACCCCGCCGCAAACGTCACGCCGCCCGCCGCCGCACGTACTCCTCGACGAGCCGCATCGGCGGCCGCTCCTCCGTGTCGATCTCGTACGTGTGCGGTACGAAAGCGCCCTCCGGCGAGCGCTCGAACTGCGTCAGCCGGGGGCGTACGAGGTGGCCGCGGGACAGGCGCAGCTGGGCGGTGCGGTAGATGGCCGCCGCCATCCGGCCCAGCGCCCGGCCGTCCTGGTGGCGGTGGCGGCGTACCCCCACGTCGACCTGCGCCATCGCGTCCAGGCCGACGGTGTGCAGCGTGTCGACGAGGAGGGCGAGCTCCACTCCGTAGCCGACGGGGAACGGCAGGCGTTCCAGCAGTGAGCGGCGGGCGGCGTACTCCCCGCCGAGCGGCTGGACGAAACCCGCCAGCTGCGGCCAGTGCAGATTGAGCAGCGGCCGCGCCACCAGCTCCGTCACCCGGCCGCCCTCCCCGGGGCGCCCGTCCAGCGGCCGGTCGTACATGGCCTTCACGAACGACACGTCCGGATCGGTGAGCAGCGGCCCCACGATCCCCGCCACCAGCGCCGGATCGAACTCCCGCAGATCGGCGTCGACGAAGGCGACGATCTCCCCGGAGGTGGCCAGCAGCGACCGCCACAGCACCTCGCCCTTGCCCGGCAGCGCCGGCAGCCGGGGCAGGATCTCGTCCCGGTGCACGACCTTCGCCCCCGCCGCCGCGGCGACCTCGGCGGTCCGGTCGACGGAGCCGGAGTCGACCACGATCAGCTCGTCGACCAGCGGCACCTCCTCTATCAGCGCCCGGCGGATCGCCCCGGCTATCACGCCGACGGTCTCCTCCTCGTCGAGGGCGGGCAGCACCACGCTGACGGTCCCCCGCGGGCCCAGCGCCTGCTTGGCCGCGAGGAGCGCGGGCAGGGGCCGGTCCGCCGCCTGGCCCGACCGGGCGGTCAGCCAGTGCTCCACCTCGTCCAGCACGTGCTACCTCCGGTCTCGGTACGAATGTGACGTGTCTCGCGGTTCGGACGACTATCTCAACAGTCGCTGCTGTCGGTTACAGTCTTGAACAGCGCGTGTGACCACCGCATGTCGGGGTCGATCGAGTCCGTGTCGACGCCCGTTCGAGCGCACTCGTGTGAAAAACAACTGCATACCGCTCATCCAGAGGGGCAGAGGGAACGGCCCGTTGAAGCCCCGGCAACCCTCCGACCGGTCCTTTTTCACGAAGGCCCACGGCGGAGATGGTGCCAATTCCGTCCTGCGGCGAAATACGCCGCGGGGAAGATGAGGAGAGAGGCCTCCGTTTCCATGGCTGTCGACACAGTTGCACCCGCCGCCGTCGATCTCGGTCCCGCCACCGCCCTGTCCTGCCGGGAGTGCGGCCACCGTGTCCCGCTCGGGCCGGTCTTCGCCTGCGAGGAGTGTTTCGGGCCCCTGGAGGTCGCCTACGACCTGCCCGGGGACCCCGCCGCGCTGCGGGCGCGCATCGAGGCCGGTCCGGCGAACATCTGGCGCTACGCCCCGCTGCTGCCCGTCCCGGCGGACGTGGCGGACAAGCCCAACACCAACCCCGGCTTCACCCGGCTGATCCAGGCCGACCACCTCGCCGCCGAGCTCGGCGTCGACGCCGGGAACCTGTACGTGAAGGACGACTCCGGCAACCCGACGCACTCCTTCAAGGACCGCGTCGTGGCCATCGCCGTCGAGGCCGCCCGCGCCTTCGGCTTCACCACGCTGTCCTGCTCCTCCACCGGCAACCTGGCCGGCGCGGTCGGCGCCGCCGCCGCCCGGGCGGGGCTGCGGTCGTGCGTCTTCATCCCGTACGACCTGGAGCAGGGCAAGGTCCTGATGGCCGCGGTGTACGGCGGCGAGGTCGTCGGCATCGAGGGCACGTACGACGACGTGAACCGCTTCTGCTCGGAGCTCATCGGGGATGAGATCGGCGAGGGCTGGGGCTTCACGAACGTCAATCTGCGGCCGTACTACGCGGAGGGGTCCAAGACCCTGGCGTACGAGATCTGCGAGCAGCTCGGCTGGCGGCTGCCGGACAACCTGGTGATCCCCGTCGCCTCCGGCTCACAGCTCACGAAGATCGACAAGGGGCTCAAGGAGCTCATCGCGCTGGGGCTCGTCGAGGACCGGCCGTACAAGATCTTCGGCGCCCAGGCGGAGGGCTGCTCGCCGGTGTCGCGGGCGTACAAGGACGGGCACGACGTGGTCCGCCCGGTGCGGCCGGACACCATCGCCAAGTCCCTCGCCATCGGCAACCCGGCCGACGGCCCGTACGTCCTGGACATCGCCCGGCGCACCGGCGGCGCGGTGGAGGACGTGAACGACGAGCAGGTCGTGGACGCGATCAAGCTGCTCGCCCGGACGGAGGGCGTGTTCGCCGAGACGGCGGGCGGCGTGACGTTCGGCGTGCTGAAGAAGCTCGTCGCGGACGGGCGGATCAGCCCGTCGGAGACCACCGTCGCGCTGAACACCGGCGACGGCCTCAAGACGCTGGACGCGGTCGCCCCGACGACGGGTGTGTCCGCGACCATCAAGCCCAGCCTGGACGCCTTCCGCGCGGCCGGCCTCGCCTGACCATCCCCCTCTCTCCCTCACTCCCCACGACTTCCGACGGAGGCCGAATTCCATGAGCGTGAACGTTCGTATTCCCACCATCCTGCGCACCTACACCGGCGGACAGTCCGAGGTTCCGGCCGAGGGCGGCACGCTGGCCGAGGTGCTCGCCGATCTGGACAAGAACCACACCGGCATCGCCGCCCGGGTGCTGGACGACCAGGGCAAGCTGCGCCGCTTCGTGAACGTGTACGTGAACGACGACGACGTCCGCTTCGCCGACGGCCTCGCGACCGCCACTCCGGACGGCGCGGGCGTGTCGATCATCCCGGCGGTCGCCGGCGGCTGCTGAGCCCGCGTCGGGCTCTGCCCGCCGTACGCGGTTGTGCGCCCCCTTCCGGAGTCCGCTCCGGGAGGGGGCGCTGTGACGTACGGGACAGTCGCCGGGGCCCGGGTCGGCGTCGCGCGCCGGTGGACTAGCGATAGGGTTGGGGCGTTCCCCGGTGGTGTCCTCCGGGTGGTTCATGCCCGACGCATATGAGAACACGACAAGTTATGCACGAAGTCGGTGCGCGAATTGTCGTGTTGGTGGGCTATGCCCGGCCCGATTTGCCCTGAAGATCCGGGATTTCGGCGGATAAATACCGATCGTCTGTGCCCAGAATTCTCGTCCGATTGACCTGTTGCAGACGGCATCGGTGCAGATACATTCAGCCGCGGTCGACGCGTTCCGGCGTACGCCCCCACGGTGTTGGGGGAGGGTCGTGGGTGAGGTCTGACCCGGGTCCGCGGAGTGCGGTCCTGTGTAAGGGCCAGCAATAGGGGAGTTAGGAATGGCTCAGGGCACCGTCAAGTGGTTCAACGCGGAGAAGGGGTACGGCTTCATCGCGGTCGACGGTGGTGCGGATGTTTTCGTCCACTACAGCGCGATCCAGATGGACGGGTACCGCACCCTCGAGGAAGGTCAGCGGGTCGAGTTCGAGATCTCGCAGGGCCAGAAGGGGCCGCAGGCAGACATGGTCCGCGTAGCCGCGGGCTGACTTCGCGCCGCGCTTCGGCCGCAGGAGACTCAGGGGCCAGGGGCCCACACCCGGGGAGGGGTGTGGGCCCCTGGCCGCGTCTGTGCCCGGACGGCGTTCCGGAGCTTCGGAAGAACCCCAGGTCAGAGCAATCCTCGAGGAGAGCCGCTTGCACTCGATGACCCCGAGTGCTAATCATTGGCGTTAGCACTCTCCACGTGAGAGTGACAACAACGTAGGACCGGAGTTCGGTGAGGTCCACGAACGGGCGGGGCAAGGAACCGCCCGCTTTGTGGGCCGTCCGTCGCGGGCGCCAGCGCGGTCCGGAGCAATCCACCCCGTCCTGGGAGGACCACTTCACATGGCCAAGATCATCGCGTTCGACGAGGAGGCACGGCGCGGCCTCGAGCGCGGGATGAACCAGCTCGCGGACGCCGTCCGGGTCACCCTGGGCCCGAAGGGCCGCAACGTCGTTCTGGAGAAGAAGTGGGGCGCCCCCACGATCACCAACGACGGTGTCTCCATCGCCAAGGAGATCGAGCTCGAGGACCCGTACGAGAAGATCGGCGCCGAGCTGGTCAAGGAGGTCGCCAAGAAGACGGACGACGTCGCCGGTGACGGCACGACGACCGCGACCGTCCTGGCCCAGGCGCTGGTCCGCGAGGGCCTGCGCAACGTCGCCGCCGGCGCCAACCCGATGGCCCTGAAGCGCGGTATCGAGAAGGCCACCGAGGCCGTCTCCGCCGCGCTGCTGGAGCAGGCGAAGGACGTGGAGACCAAGGAGCAGATCGCCTCCACCGCCTCCATCTCCGCCGCCGACACCCAGATCGGCGAGCTCATCGCCGAGGCCATGGACAAGGTCGGCAAGGAAGGCGTCATCACCGTCGAGGAGTCCCAGACCTTCGGTCTGGAGCTCGAGCTCACCGAGGGTATGCGCTTCGACAAGGGCTACATCTCCGCGTACTTCGCCACCGACATGGAGCGCATGGAGGCGGAGCTCGAGGACCCGTACATCCTCATCGTCAACTCCAAGATCGGCTCGGTCAAGGACCTGCTGCCGCTGCTGGAGAAGGTCATGCAGTCCGGCAAGCCGCTGCTGATCATCGCCGAGGACGTCGAGGGCGAGGCCCTGTCCACGCTCGTCGTGAACAAGATCCGCGGCACCTTCAAGTCCGTCGCCGTCAAGGCCCCGGGCTTCGGCGACCGTCGCAAGGCCATGCTGAACGACATCGCCATCCTCACCGGCGGTCAGGTCATCTCCGAGGAGGTCGGTCTCAAGCTCGAGAACGCCACCCTCGACCTGCTCGGCCGGGCCCGCAAGGTCCAGATCACCAAGGACGAGACCACGATCGTCGACGGCGCCGGCGAGTCCGACGCGGTCCAGGGCCGGGTCAACCAGATCCGTGCCGAGATCGAGGCCTCCGACTCGGACTACGACCGCGAGAAGCTGCAGGAGCGGCTGGCGAAGCTCGCCGGCGGCGTCGCGGTCATCAAGGCCGGCGCGGCCACCGAGGTGGAGCTCAAGGAGCGCAAGCACCGCATCGAGGACGCCGTGCGCAACGCCAAGGCCGCCGTCGAGGAGGGCATCGTCGCCGGTGGTGGCGTGGCTCTGCTCCAGGCCGGCTCGGTGTTCGAGAAGCTCGAGCTCCAGGGTGACGAGGCCACCGGCGCGTCGATCGTCCAGACGGCGCTCGAGGCTCCGCTGAAGCAGATCGCCGTGAACGCCGGCCTCGAGGGCGGTGTCGTCGTGGAGAAGGTGCGCAACCTGACCCCGGGTCACGGTCTGAACGCCGCGACCGGCGAGTACGTCGACCTGGTCGCCGAGGGCATCATCGACCCGGCGAAGGTCACGCGCTCCGCGCTGCAGAACGCCGCGTCGATCGCCGCGCTGTTCCTCACCACGGAGGCGGTCATCGCCGACAAGCCGGAGAAGGCCGCCGCGCCTGCCGGTGGCGGGATGCCGGGCGGGGACATGGACTTCTGAGCCTCGGCCCAGGGTTCGTCCAGCACTGCTGAAGGGCGGCACCTCTCCTGCGGGAGGGGTGCCGCCCTTCGGCGTTGCCGCGGTCCGGCGGTCCGGCGGTCCGGGTTTCCGGCGGTCCGGCGCTCCGGAGGTTACGAGGCGGAGGCCGCCTGGAGGGCCGCGCGGAGGTGGCCGTTCGACGCTGCGAGGAGGCGGGCGGCGGAGGGGCCGTCGACCTGGCCGAGGATGGTCAGGATCGCGTTCTTGACCTCGCCGTTCGTCGCCGCGAGGGCCTTGACGATCTCGTCGTCCGAGGCGCCCGTGGCCAGGGACACGATGCGGTGCGAGCGGGCGCGCAGCTTCTCGTTCGACGCGCGGACGTCCACCATCAGGTTTCCGTAGGTCTTGCCCAGACGGATCATCGTGATCGTCGAGATCATGTTGAGGACCAGCTTCTGCGCCGTGCCCGCCTTCAGCCGGGTGGAGCCGGCGATCAGCTCCGGGCCCGTGACGACCTCGATGCCGTGCTCCGCCGCCGCGGCCAGCGCCGAGCCCTCGTTGCAGGAGAGGCCGATGGTCAGGGCGCCCAGCGCGCGGGCGTGCTGCACGCCGCCGATGGCGTACGGCGTGCGGCCCGACGCGGAGACGCCGACCACGGTGTCGTCGGGGCCGATCCGGATCGCGTCCAGGTCGGCCGCGGCCAGGGACGCGCTGTCCTCCGCGCCCTCCACCGAGGTGCGGATCGCGCCGTCGCCGCCGGCGATCAGGCCCACCACCTGCGACGGGTCCGTGGCGAACGTCGGCGGGCACTCGCTGGCGTCGATCACGCCGAGCCGGCCGGCCGTGCCGGCGCCGACGTAGATCAGCCGTCCGCCGCGGGCCATTCGCTCGGCCGTGGCGTCGATCGCCGCGGCGATCGCGGGCAGCCGCTTCGCGACGGACGCGGGGACGGTGGCGTCCCCGGCGTTCATGATGCGGGCGATCTCGACCGTGGGCAGACGGTCGATCTCCGACAGCTCCGGGCGGAACGCCTCGGTCGTCATCGTTTCCAGCTGGCGGCGGAGATCCGCCGGATCAGCGGTCGAGGGCATGGGGTGGCGGCTCTTTCGGTGGGGGTGCAGGGGAGCCTGCTGATGGTCGGACGTGGTCACGGGTGGTGCGCTTTCCTGGCGGTGCTGGGGTGACGGTGGGACGGGTGCGGCGGGACCGGGTCCGGGACGGTCCCGCCCGTCAGGCTCTCTGCCGGCCGCCCGGGCTGTGGCGGTGGGCGAGGGCCTCGTACGACGCGGCGAGGGCCGGGGCCGCCCGCTCGTAGCTCCGCTGGGCCACGCCTATGAAGAGGCAGTCGACGACGAGCAGCTGTCCCGTACGGCTCGACATGGCCGCCGGGCGCAGCTCGCTCTCGCGGCCCGTGGACGTCGTGAGGATATGGTCCGCGTACTGCGCGACCGGCCCGTCCGGGCGGCCCGTGATGGCGATCGTCGTCGCCCCGTGGTCGAACGCGACGCGCAGCGGCTCTATCACGTCCGCCGTGCGCCCCGAGTGCGTGATGGCGATGGCGACGTCGCCGGCGCGCAGCTGGACGGCGTTGGTCACGGCCAGATGCGGATCGGCCGGGGCGTGCGCGACGGACCCTATGCGCAGCAGCTTGTGCATCAGGTCCTGGCCGACGAGGTTGGAGTTGCCCACGCCGTAGATGTCGATCCGGCGGGCCGCCGTCATCGCGGCGACGGCCGCCTCCAGCTGGACGGGGTCCAGACCGGCGGCGGTGTCCGCCAGGGCCTGCTGCTCGTCCCGCGCGAGCTTGATGATCACGTCGGACAGCGGGTCGTCCACCGCGATGTCCGCCGTCACGGCGGGCGCGCGCCCGGCCTCCTGCTGGGCCGCCGCGGCGGCGAGCGCGAGGCGCAGATCGCGATAGCCGGGATACCCCAGCAGCCGCGCCGTGCGCACCACCGTCGCCTCCGACGTGCCCGTACGCTCGGCCAGTCCCGTGACCGTGAGCGCGGCGCAGCCCGCCGGGTCGCCGGCGACGGCTTCGGCGACGCGCTGCATCGAGCGCGTCATGGACGGGGCCACCGTCCGCACCTTCGCCGCGAGGGCGGCCGGCGCGGGCGGGGCCGTCTGCGGGGCGGGGGACCCTGATGCCTGCGGGGTGAAAGTTTCCTTCACGCTGTAGCTCACATCATGAAAGGTATTTTCAGACAGCCCGGAACGTCAACCCCCCGTCGAGCGACATACGCCTCATCCCCGCGGGGGACGGGCGTCGTACCGGCCCAGGCGGCACGTCCCCCCGGTGAGGGACAATGGCCCCATGGAGCCCGACAAGCCCGAAGACCCCGCCACCCCCCGGCTGGAACAGGCGCTGCACCTCGCCCGCGCCCTGGTCCTCGCCGACCTCTCCGCGGGCCGGGTGACGGCGCCCGACGTCGTGTCGATGCTCGAGGACTCCGTCACCCACCGCCGCTGGTGGGCGGAGCAGTGGCCGCAGGGCGTCGACTTCGTCACCGGGCTCGTCGCCCAGGACGTCCAGGACGCCCTGCTGGAGGCGTACGGCCGCTGGCCCCTGTGCCCCGTCTGCGCGGACATCGACGCGTCCGGCCCGCACGCCCTCGACGTCGAGCCGGAGCTGGGCGCGGACCCGCACTGGGTGTGCGGCAAGACGGGCACGGCGGTGGCGGCGATCGGCCGGCTCGGCCCCGTCCTGCCGTACTCCGGCGAATGACCGTCCTGATAGACCCCCCGGACTGGCCGGGGCACGGGCGGCTGTGGTCCCACCTGGTCAGCGACACGTCCCTGGCCGAGCTGCACGCCTTCGCCGAACGGCTCGGGGTGCCGCGGCGGGGCTTCGACCGGGACCATTACGACGTGCCTGCCTCGCGGTACGCGGACGCGGTCCGGCTGGGGGCCGAGGAGGTGCGGTCGCGGGAGCTGGTCGCGCGGCTGACGGCGGCGGGGCTGCGGCGGCGCAAGCGGGGGTGAGGCCCGGTCAGCCGGCCGGGACGGTGAGCGGTTCCCGGAAGATCAGGCCGAGGTGTTCGGTCAGGCCGGCGCGCTGTTCGGCCGTGGTGAGGACCAGGTACGTGTCCCCCCACTCCCGCTCCGACCTGAGGTCGATCTCGCTGAACGCCCGTGGGTCGTCTTGGGGGAGGAGTGATTCGACGGCCTCCTGGGCGGCTCCGATGTCGAGGTAGTCGTTCGACTCCTGCATGACGATGAAGGAGAGCGGTTCGCCGTTGCGTACGAAGTGCATCTCCCCTTCGCCGGATTCCTCGTCGTCGGGGTTGTCGCGTACGAAGCGGTAGTCGGTGACGGTCACGGTGCCGCCGGTGGTGGCCGCGGCTTCGTCCAGGAGCCATGCGTAGTGCTCGTCGGCGTAGTCCACGTCGTCGCTGTGGAGGCTGACGGCCACGCCGAACTCCGGGAGGTAGCTCGCTATGTCGCTGAGCCGTTCCAGCGGGTCCCGGGCGTAGCGGCCGCACTCCTCGACGGCCTCCCGGGCCTTGTCGGGCGTGATCATGCCGAGGTCGGCCAGGACCTCGGCCATCCGCTCGAACGTGATCGGTCCGGGGGCGGGGGGGATGTGCTCGTCGAAGGTCACGCCGAGGTGCCGGTGGAGGCCGTCGCGCTGTTCGGGGGTGGCCAGGACGTAGCAGTGGTGGAAGTCGTCGGGGTCCGAGGGGACGACGATGCTGAACGCCCGGGCGTCGGGGATGGCGGGGCTGAGGGAGTCGATGGCATCGATCGCCGTCATCAGGTCGAGGTAGTCGCCCGGCTCCTCCCCGCCGTCTATGGAGACCGGCGTCCCGTTGAGGTCGAAGTGCAGGGTTCCGTAGCCGGACTCCTCGTCGTCCGGATCGTCCCGCTCGAAGCGGTAGCCGGTGACGGTCAGCGCGCCGTCGGTCAGTGCCGCGGCCTCCTGCAGCAGCTCGCCGTAGCTGTCGCCGACGTAATAGACGCTGTCGGTGGGGATGATGACGGCCGCTCCGAACTCCGAGATGACGTGGGCGATGTCGTTCGGCGTCGTCTCCTCGATTTCCGACGTCCACAGTTTGTACTCCGCCAGGTACTGATCCGCCTTCTCGCGCGAGACCATCCCGAGGCCGACGAGCACTTCGGCCACCCGCCCGTACGTCAGCGGCGGCGTCACGGGCGTATCGGCGCCGTCCTCGAAGAGCGCCGGGTCGAAGTCCAGCCCGAGCCGTTCGTGCAGCTCCGCGCGCTGCTCGGGGGTGGCCAGGACCAGATAACTGTCCGCCGTCCCCAGCGCCTTCCCGGTCGCCAGGTGGCGGAACATCCGGGGATCGCCGTCGGCCCCGAGCAGTTCGAGCGCGAGCTCCGCCGACGTGATGTCCATGCGGTCGTACGACGCTTCCTCGACGTCTACGGTGATCGCCTCGCCGTTGCACGTGAAGTGGATGACCCCCGCGCCGGAGTCGGGGCTCAGCTGCTCGAAGCGGTAGCCGTCGACGGTGATCGCGCCGCCGGTGAGCGCGGCGGCGTCGGCCAGCAGCGCCCCGTACCGCTCGTGCGGGTGGTCGACGCGGTCGCAGGGAATGCCGACCGCGACGCCGAACTCCGCCAGTGCCTCCGCGACGCGGAGGGGCTCCGTCAGCTCCTCGTCCGCGCGGGCCCCGGTCACCTCCCGGGCCCTGTCGGGCGTGATCATGCCGAGTTCGGCGAGGACTTCGCCCACCCGGAACTGGGTTACGGTCGTCCACGTGCTGGGGCTGTCGGACATGTGGGGGACTCCTGTCGGTGACCGGCTTCGATTGTTAGCAGCCCCGGACGCGTATCGCGGCTGAACGTTCGATTCCGATCAGAGGCGCTCACCCCGGCTGGTGGCATTGGCCGTCGCCACCCCGGCGTGCAGCCGCTCCACCGGCGTCGTCGGCCGGATCGCCTCCGGCGGACAGTCCCACTCCCGGCCGCCCCCGACGGGGCGCAGCTGCAGCAGGCCGTGGAGGGTGTCGCGGACCTGGCCGACGGTGTCGGTGCGGGTGTCGACGACGTAGGCGCCGACCGGGGGCAGGGTGGCGTCGGGCTGGTCGTTCATGTGCGTGCTCCGTGCGGTGGGGTCCCCCTCGTAGGGGCGGACCGTGACTGTTCGTGTCGTAAGCGTCACGTTCCGGCATTACGCTGCGCCAGGTCCGGTGGACCAACAACCGGCGTTGCGGGAAGGGGCGTTGCGATCATGGCGAATGCCAAGGAACTCGATCCGTCGTCGTCGCCGAAGGCGTTCTTCGGGGCGGAGCTCCGGCGTCTGCGGGAGGCGGCGGGGTTGTCGCAGGAGCGGCTGGGGGAGCTCGTCTTTTGCTCGGGGACGTATATCGGGCAGATCGAGGCGGCTACGCGGAATCCGCAGCTGGACCTGGCGGAGCGGATTGATGCGGTGCTCAATACCGGGGGGTATCTGGCGCGGTTGTGTCCGATGGTCACGCGGTCGCGGCATGCGGATTACTTTGCGGCGGCGGCGGAGTTGGAGCCGATGGCGGTGACGATTTCCGAGTACGCGCCGACGCTGGTGCCTGGTCTGCTCCAGACCGAGGAGTACGCGCGGGCGGTGATCCGGGCCGCGGACCCGCTGGCGCTGCCGGAACAGGTGGCCGAGCGGGTGGCGGCACGTCTGGAACGGGCCAGGGTGTTGGGGGGCCCAACAGGCCCCGAGTTTTGGTGCGTATTTCACGAGGCCGTGCTGCGGCTCCCGGTGGGAGGTGCCCCTGTCATGCGCCAACAGCTGCACAGTGTTGTCGAGTTGGTGAGTTTC
Source organism: Streptomyces smaragdinus (assembly GCF_009604385.1). Classification (GTDB taxonomy): domain Bacteria; phylum Actinomycetota; class Actinomycetes; order Streptomycetales; family Streptomycetaceae; genus Streptomyces; species Streptomyces smaragdinus. Next base: position 94,594 of record NZ_WEGJ01000010.1, on the reverse strand, counting down.
GGTCGCATACTGGTGCAGGTACTGCCCTTCACGGCCGGGGCGCACGCGAGCACGGCAGGCATGGCATCGCTGATGACCTTCGTGGACTCCCCACCGGTGGTGTACGTCGAGGGGCAGCACTCGGGACAGCTCCTTGACGATCCGGTGCTGGTCGCCGCGTACCGGCGGTCGCTCGATCTCGTCAGGGCCGTAGCGCTGTCACCGGAGGAGTCCCTGACCCTGATCAAGTCGACTGCGGAGGAGTTTGCGAGATGAGCACCAATCACGATCTGAGCAGAGCCGTGTGGCGTAAGTCGTCGTACAGCAACGGCACCGGCGGTAGCTGCGTTGAGGTCGCGGATGGGTACCCCGGTGTCCTTCCAGTCCGTGACAGCAAGGATCCCGAGGGTCCTGCGCTGGTTTTCCGTGCCGAGGCTTGGACCGCGTTCGTCGCGGACGTCAAGGAGGGCAGGTTCGGATGGGCACCGGGATTGATTTGATTGCCGTGACATGGCGCAAGTCCTCGTACAGCAACGGCAGCGGCGGCGAGTGCGTCGAGGTCTCCGACGGGATCCCCGGTGTCCTCCCCGTACGCGACAGCAAGGACCCCGACGGCCCCGCCCTCCTCTTCGCGCCCGAGGCCTGGGCCTCCTTCGTGCGCGCCGTCAAGGGCGGGGAGTTCAACGGGCGGTGAGATTCACCGAACGAACTGCACGGAGCGAGCGGCGCCCCTCATTCGCCTGGGCCGGCAGCCTCGACGAAGATCCGGCGCGCCGCCTCGTTGCTGATGAGGGCCGGTTGCTCGCCGTTCGCCCGGCGAAGTTCCAGGAGTGCCAGGGCGAGGGAATCCTCCAGGTCCTCCAGGCGGGCCTGAGTTTCGGTTGCCGGGTGCGTTGGTCCGGGTGATGTGGTCATAACCGGACTCTACGATTCGCGCCCGGCCCCGGACGTCAGTCCGCCAGCTCCGCCACCCCCGTGATCCGGTGCAGCGGGTACGTCCTGACCTCGTCCGCCGTGTGGTCGAAGCCCGTGACGAAGCCGCCCTCCACGCGGAGCGGGGCGATCACCCGCTGCGAGGCCGCGCCGTCCGCGTTGACGTAGCCGATCCAGACCGCCGCGCCCGAGAGGGCCGCCGCCTGCATCGTCGCCAGGGTGTCCGCCGCCGAGGTGCGCGGGAGCGTGCCCGTGGGGGTGGCGGGGGCCGCGCCGACCGGGCGGAGGGCCGCCGTGGAGGCGTGGTCGCCGGCGCGGATCGCCCGTACCGCCGCCGCCAGGAGCGTGTCGTCGGGGTGCGGGGGGCCGTCCGGGACCGGGGCCGGCGGGGTGCGGGGCGGGGTGCGGGAGGCGTCGGGGCGGTGGACCAGGACGGCGCCCTCGGCGGATTCCGCGGCGGGGGCGTAGCCCATCTCCCGCAGGCCCGACAGGAGGGTGTCCGGGGGCGCCTGGGACACCAGCACCGACGGGGCGAGGCGGCGCAGGCGGAGGTCCGCCGAGCGGCGGTCGGCGAGGATCTCGCTGAGGGTGGCGTCGTCGTCGCAGCGCAGGTACGCGGACGCGGCGCCGACGCGCAGCCGGCCGTGGCGGCGGGCCACGTCGTCGATCAGATACGTCAGGGGCTGCGGCACCGGCGTACGGGAGTGCGCGGCCAGGAAGTCGTGGAGCTCAGCGGCGGAGCGGCCGGCGTCCAGGGCGCGGCGCACCGACTCCGGCGTGAAGCGGTACACCGTCGCGCCCCCCTTCGACTCGACCTCCGCCAGCACGCCGAGGGTCGCCGCCAGCGGTCGCTCCAGCGGCCCGGGGGCCACCGCCGTCAGGTCGGCCTGGAGCAGCACGTGGTCCAGCGGCTCCGGGAGCAGCGGCGCGAGGATGTGCGCCGCCCGCGTCGCCGCCGCCGCGGCCTCCAGCAGCGAGTGCGACGACCCCAGCAGCGCCCGCCCCTGCGAGGTCAGCGCGCCGCGTCCGGTGACGCCCAGCAGCTCCGCCTCCTCCAGGGCCCAGCGCGCGAGGCGGGCGCGGGATTCGGCGGCGTCCTCGTTGCGTACGGGCCGTTCCCACCGCAGCCGGGCGTGCAGCGCGTCGTGGTGGGCGGCGGCGCCGGCGGGGAGGGCGGCGAGGAGCTCCAGCAGCCGGTGGCGGATGTCGGGGGCGGCGCCGCGGTCGAGGCCGTCGCCGAGGACGGACAGGGTGCGGCCCTTGGCGTCCCGGCCGCCCGCCAGGCCGGGGATGCGGGTGGCCGCGAGCCAGGTGACGGCCAGGCGCGACCAGCGTTCCTCGGCGGGGAGGGTGAGCCAGTCGTCGTACTCGGGCGTGGGCGCGTACCGCTCGTCCGCCGCGCCGTCGGAGGCCAGCAGTCCGGCGCCGTAGGCGAGTTCGGCCCAGAACGCGGTGACGGGCTCCGGGAGGTCGAGGGCGACGGCGGTGCGTTTGAGGTCGCGCACGCTGAGGCCGCCGGCGCGCAGGACGGACGGCGGGGCGAACTCCCAGGACGTGAGGAGGTCTTCGACGGTGTCCAGCGCGAGGAGGGCCTGGGCGGCGCCGGTCGCGTCGACCGTACGGGGCTCGTGTTCGGCGGCGGGCAGCACCGGCGGCGGCTCGGGCTGGGGGTCGGCGTGGACGCGGCCGCCGCGCAGATGGAGCGCGGCCTCGCGGGGGAGGACGACGTGGCCGGGGGCGCTGGGCAGGAGCAGCCCGCGGTCCAGGAGCCAGCGGATGGGCGGGGCGGGGTCGGCGGACACCGTGCCGTGGGGCGGGCCCCAGGTGAGGCGGCCGAGGATGTCACGCGCCTCGCGGGGGGCGTCGTCCAGGAGCGCCGTCATCCGCTCGCGGTCGGAGAAGAGGGCGGCCAGGGACTCGGCGGCGGACACCGGGTCGTGGGTGGCGGGGAGGCCGGCGGCGGTGAGGATCACCTGGACGCGGCCGGGCGACATCCCGGCGACGGCCTCTGTCACCGGCGGGCCGAGGCCGGTGGGGGAGGGGGCGGAGAGCACCTCGCGGGCGGTGCGCACGAGGTGCATGCCCTCGTCCGGGCCCCAGACGATGGCCCGGTCACGCAGCAGGCGGACGGCCTCGGGGAGCGCGGCGTCGATCTCCGGGTCGGGGGTGTCGCCGGTGAGGAGTCCGCGCAGCCGGTCGTACGAGCAGGGGGCGGGGGCGACGGCGAGGGCTTCGGCGGTCTGCAGGGCGAAGCGGTGCAGCCGTTCGAGGGTGCGCAGGACGGAGGCGCGGGTGCCGGCCCGGGTGGCGAGCTGGGTGAGGTCGCCGGGGACGGGGGAGAGGAGGTCGGGGCGGGTACGTAGGAGGTCCGCCAGTGCCTCGTCGGGGCGGGCGCGGAGGTCTTCCGCGAGGGTGCGTGGCGGGGGGCTCATCCGGCCCACGATACGGCGTGGGCCGGGATTTCGCGGTCTGGTGTGCGCCGCGCGGCGGCGGGCGGTCGGTCGGGGGCGGTGGGTGGTCGGGGTTTTGGGCTCAGGCGGTCGGGAACGGCGGTTCTACGGTCGGGCCTCTCACCCCGCGTACCCCGGGGGCGGTGACCGGTGCCGCCCCCGACCAGCGGCCGGCGATGACCGCGCAGACGATCAGCTGCATCTGGTGGAAGAGCATGAGGGGCAGGATCATCGGGCCGGCGCGCGGCCCGAAGAGCACGGCGGCCATCGGCAGCCCGGTGGCCAGGCTCTTCTTCGAGCCGCAGAAGACGATGGCCACCCGCTCCGCCCGGCCGAACCCCAGCCGCCGCCCCGCCGTCGCGGTGGCCCCGAGCGCGACGGCCAGCAGCACCGCCTCCACTCCCAGCAGGGCGAGCAGCCGCACGGGGGTGACCTGGTGCCAGATCCCCTCGGCCATGCCCTTGCTGAACGCCGTGTACACCACCAGCAGGATCGACGACCGGTCCAGCACGCCGAGCACCTTCTTGTGCCGCGCCAGCGCCGGACCGATCCACCGGCGTACGAGCTGTCCCGCCAGGAACGGCGCCAGCAGCCGCGTACAGATGGTCAGCAGCCCCGCCGCGGAGAAGTCGACGGCGGAACCGAGCAGCCACGCGGCCAGCAGCGGGGTGGCAGCCAGGCCGATGAGGCTGGAGTACGTACCGGCGCAGATGGCCGCCGCCACGTCCCCGCGCGCGGCGGAGGTGAAGGCGATCGAGGACTGGATGGTCGAGGGGATCACGCAGAGGAAGAGCAGCCCGGTGTACAGCTGCTCGGTGAGTACGTACGGGACCAGTCCCCGGGCCGCCAGGCCGAGCAGCGGGAAGAGCACGAACGTCCCGGCCACCACCACCAGATGCAGCTTCCACTGGCGCAGCCCGTCGACGGCCTCGCGGGTGGAGAGGCGGGCGCCGTAGAGGAAGAAGAGCAGGACGATGGCGGCGTCCGATGCGTGGGACACCGCCGCGGCGGCGGTGCCCGTGGCGGGGAACAGTCCGGCCAGCGCAACGGTGCAGCACAGGGCCACGATGTACGGGTCGACGGCGGGGCGCCGGCGCGTGGCCGCCGCGCTATTCGACGGGGCGGACACCGGCGGGCCCTCCGGCCGGGACTTCCTCGGGTTCCTCGATGCCGTCGCCGTCGCTGCCTCCCTCGTGGTCGCTGCCCGCGGTGCCGTGGCCGAACAGCATGGCGTTGGCGGTGCGGTCGACCTCCAGCCAGGAGTCGGCGTTGGAGTTGTCGACGGAGAACAGGGTGATGCCGGCGGGGGAGCCCGCCCGGTGCTCGTCGTGGTCGGTGTCGGCGACGGCCTGGGTGAGATTCGTTCCCAGCAGGACGGCGACGGCGACCGCTGTCCCCGTACCGGAGATATTCATGACGGAGTTCGCTCCTTGCTGTTGCCGGGCTCTGCCTGCGTCATCCCACCGGGACGGCCTGCCGGCCGACGTGGTGGCGGCTGATGTTCCGCTCCAGCAGCTCGGTGGAGCCGCGTACCCCGATCACGGGGGTGGCCTGCGGGTCGGGCAGGAGTCCGTCCGCGGTCTTGAGCTCGGCGAGGGCGGAGTCGATCGCGGTGTGCGCGGCGAACAGACACGGGGTGCTGTAGATCGCCACGTCCACCTCGAGGTCGCTGAGTTGGGACAGCGACAGGCGGGGCGACTTGCCGCCGCCGATCTGGTTGAACAGCAGCGGCTTGTCGCCGATCACCTTGCGGATCCGCTTGATCCAGTCCACGCTGCGCACCCCGTCGACCAGCACCACGTCCGCGTCGGTCTCGGCGAGCGCGGCGGCCCGGCGGAGGATGTCCTGCTCGTCGGTGGCGTCGGTACGGGCGACGACCACCAGGTTCTCGCGTGAGCTGAGCACCAGGTCCAGCTTGCCCAGGTACTCCTCCAGCGGCAGCACCTGCTTGCCGTCCGCGTGCCCGCAGCGGCGGGGGCGCTTCTGGTCCTCGAGGATCACCCCGGAGGCGCCGATCCGCTCCAGACGCTGCACCACGTGGCAGGCCACCTCCGGGTCGACGTAGCCGTCGTCGATGTCCACCAGCATGTGGTGGGAGGGGAAGGCGAGGCGCAGGCGCTCCACGAAGCCGACCATGTCCGGCCAGGCGATGAAGCCGATGTCGGGGAGGCCGTAGTACGAGGCGGCGAATCCGAAGCCGGAGACGAAGAAGCCGTTGAAGTGCTGGGCGGCGATGGAGGCCGAGTACATGTCGTAGATGCCGATGAGGGGCGTCGTGCCCGGCTCGTGGACCGCGGTGCGCAGGGCGCTGCCGTATTGCATGTTTCTCTCCTTGGTTCGCGAATCCGTCGGGGCATGGCGGAATTACCGTCCCTGAATTCGGCAAAACAAGCTTTACAGAGCGTCAAGAGATCGCAAAGCAGGCGCACCGTTAATTGAGGTGTCGTGGAGATGAACAAGCAGGTGACCGGGGGGTTGTGTGCCCGGCGCAATAGTGAGAGCAAGTAAAATGATCATGGACTGGTTAATGCTCAACGAAATTCTTCTGGGCGCGCTTCTTGAGCCTGCCCAGTAATGGGAAAACGACTCCTCGCGATACCGCCGTCACCTGAACGAGGTCGGAAACGGCCTGCGTCAGCCGTCCACCAGCGTCCGCCAGGAGCCGACCGCCGCCGCGTCCACGGGGCCCGACCAGCCGTCCGGGCGGGCCGCGCCGCCGATGTGGAAGGCGTCCAGGCCCGCCGCCAGCAGGGTGGGGACGTGGGCGGACTGGAGGCCGCCGCCCACCATGATGCGGGGCTCGTAGCCCTGTTCGCCCGCGGCCGCCCGGGCGGCCTCCGCGCGCAGCACGTCCAGGCCCGTGGCGACGCCGGACGCCGAGCCCGCCGTCAGGTACGTGTCCAGCCCCGGGAAGCCCGTGAGCTGCTTGCGCAGCATGTCCCGGTCCGCCGCGCGGTCCAGCGCCCGGTGGAACGTCCAGCGGCAGCCGTCCAGCACCTCCGTCAGCGCCGACACCCCCGCCAGGTCGGGGCCGCCGTCCGGGGTCAGGAAGCCCAGGACGAACTCCGACGCCCCGGCGGAACGCAGCCGTGAGGCCGTCGCGCACAGGGCGTCGACGGCCTCCGCGTCGCCCGCGGCGAAGCCGTCGCACGCGCGGAGCATGACGCGCAGGTCGAGGTCCACGGCGTCGCGTACCGCGGAGAAGGTCTCGACGGCCGGGGTGAGCCCGTCCGAGGCCATGTCCGCGACCAGTTCCAGACGATCGGCACCGCCGGCCCGGGCGGCGACGGCGTCTGCGGCGTCGAGGGCGATCACCTCGAGGATTACTGGTCTAGACATGTCGCACAGAATGCCACATCAGAGCGGTCCGAGGCTGCACCGGCCCCCGATAACGACGCGTACATGACCGAAAAATGACGTCGGGCACAATGGCGTGCATGGCAGAGGTGACCACGCATCCGGCCCACGACGACCTCCGTACCCGCTGGCTGGCCACCGTCCGGCGGGCGCACGCCGTCGCGGCGGACCCCGGGCCGTACGCCGACGAACTGCTCGAACGCTGGGCCGAGCCCCACCGCCGCTACCACACCACCGCCCATCTGCTCGCGGTCCTCGACCGCATCGACGAGATCGAATCCGCCGCCCCGCACGCCGCCGATCCGCAGGCCGTCCGGCTCGCCGCCTGGTTCCACGACGCCTACTACCGGCCCGACCGCGACACCAACGAGGAACGCAGTGCCCGCCTCGCCGAGATGGCCCTGACCCAGCTGGACCTGCCGGACGGGCTCGTGGCAGAGGTCGCCCGCCTCGTCCGCCTCACTATCACCCACGACCCCGCCGAGGGCGACCGCGACGGCGAGGTGCTGTGCGACGCCGACCTCGCGGTCCTCGCCGGAACCCCCGGGGAGTACGCCGCCTACGCCGCCGCCGTCCGGGAGGAGTACGCCTTCGTCCCCGACGACCTCTTCCGCACCGGCCGCTCCGGCGTCCTGCGCCAGCTACTGGCGCTGCCCCGCCTCTTCCGTACGCCCCACGGCGCCGCCGCCTGGGAGGCGCGCGCCCGGCACAACCTTCAGACGGAGCTGGACCTGCTCGCCTCAGCGACGGACGACTGAGCGACCACCGACCGCGCCACCACCCGCCCCCGCCCGTGCCGCGCCTGCAGCGCCACACCGGCGACGCCCAGCCCCGCCATCGCCGCACCCGTCCACGCCGTCGCCGGATAGCCCAGCCCCGCGCTGATCACGAGCCCGCCGAGCCACGGCCCGACGGTGTTGCCGATGTTGAACGACGAGGTGTTCGTCGCCCCCGCCAGGGTCTGCGCGTCGTGCGCCACGTCGAACATCCGGGCGTTGAGCGCCGGCGCCGACATGAACGCCACCACACCCAGCAGCCCCGTCAGGATCACGACCGCCACCGCGTGCTCGGCGAGCAGCGCGATCAGCACCAGCGTGACCGCGACGGAGGAGAGCCCCACGTACATCGTGGCGAAGATGTTCGCGTCGGCTATCCGTCCCCCGATCACCGTCCCGATGATCGCGCCCACACCGAACAGGCCGAGCACCGTCGGCACCCAGCTCTCGCTCAGCCCGGACACGTCCTGGAGCAGCGGCGAGAGATACGAGAAGAACGAGAACGTCGACCCCGCGAACAGCGCGATGGTCCCCAGCACCAGCCACACCTGCGGGTTCGCGTAGATCCGCAGCTCCTGCCGCAGCCGCGGCGGCTCTTTTGGCACCGGCACCCGCGGCACCAGCGCCAGCACCCCGGCGACCGCGACGGCCGTCATCACCGACACCGCCCAGAACGCCGACCGCCACCCCCACGCCTGCCCCAGCACCGCGCCGCCGGGCACCCCCACGACGTTGGCCACGCTCAGCCCACCGATCATGATCGCCATCGCCTTGGCCCGCGCCCCGGCGGGGACCATGGACACCGCCACGGCCGCACCCACCGCCCAGAACCCGGCGCACGCCAGCGCGCTGACCACGCGGGTGGCAAAGAGCAGCGCGTACGAATCGGCGAGCGCCCCCACCACATGCCCGGCGCCGAACACGATCAGCAGCCCGACGAGCGTCGTCCGGCGCGGCAGCCGCAGCGTGGCCCCGGCCAGCACGGGGGCGCCGACGACCATGCCGATGGCGAACGCGGAGATCAGCAGCCCGGCCCGGGGGATGGAGACGTTCAGGTCGTCGGCGACCTCGGGGAGCAGCCCGGAGAGCATGAACTCGCTCGTCCCGAGGGCGAAGACGCTCAGGCCCAGCACATAGACGGCGAAGGGGACACGGGCCTTGGCGGCCGGGCGGGATGCGGGCATAGCGCCTTCAACCCCGTGGGCCGCGCACGTATTCCCTCGGTGATCGCATTCATACCCCCGGTAGGTACAGTTCGTGGCACGACGGAGGGGGGCCGTGATGACGGACACCGGTGACGTGACGATGGAGCTCTACCGGGAGCTGCGGTTCGGGGAGACCGCGGAGCCGGCGCGGGCGGCGGCGGCCGTCGGGCTGGACGGGGCCGAGGCGGCGGCGCACCGGGCGGAGCTGGTGCGGCTGGGGCTGATCGACGGGGACGGTGCCGTCGTCGGCCCGGAGGTCGCGCTGCGGCGGCTGATCCGGCGGGAGGGCGAGGCCGTACGGGAGCGGGCGCGGGAGTCGGCGCGGGTGCACGCGGCCGTGGAGGCCCTCGCGGAGCGGTATCTGGACAGCAGGGTGACGGCGCCGGCCGAGGAGCGGGTGGCGGTCGAGACGGTGACGGAGCGGAAACGGTTCACCCGGGTGCTGGCGGACCTCAACGCCGGGCTGACCGTATCCGAGGACTCCATGCACCATCTGGAGTTCGGCAGCCCGCTGGACGAGGGGCTGCGGCGCGACGCGGCGGCCGTCGAGCGCGGGGTGCGGGTGCGGTGTCTGTACAGCCGGCGGCTCCTGCGGGTGCCGCACATGGCCGCCCTGTTCGAGCGGCAGACCGAGGTGGGCGTCGAGGTCCGCACCGCGCCGGCCGTACCGATCACGATGATCGTCGTGGACGGGCACACCGCGATGCTGCCGCTCGACCCCGCACGGCCCCGGGACGGCCTGGTCGTCGCCCGCGCGCCCGTGCTGGTGCGGTCGTACGCCGCGCTGTACGAGTACTGCTGGATGACGGCCGCCCCGTACGTCCCCGGCTGCGCCGCGCAGGCCACGGCCCGGCTCACGGAGGAGCACCGCACGGCGCTGCGGATGCTGGCGGGCGGGGCGAAGGACGAGCGGATCGCCCGGGCGCTGGGGGTGTCGCCGCGGACGGTCAGCCGGATCCTGGCGGAGCTGATGCAGGAGCTGGGCGCGTCCAGCCGCTTCGAGGCAGGCGTACGGGCGGCCCGCCTCGGGCTGCTGGACCCCGACCAGGACCTGGACGCGGGGGACGGGGGGTAGCCCCCGCGCTCACAGCCCGAACAGCGGCCCCGCCGGCGCCCGCAGCACCGTCCCCGCCGCCGGCCCCCGCAGCGCCGTCGCCGCGGGCCGCCCCGCCCGTACCCCCAGCGTCGCCGCCAGCCGTCCCGCCCCCTGCGGCAGCAGCGGCCACGCCCAGCAGGCCAGCGCGGACGCCACCGTCAGCTGGGCGGCCGTCGCGGCGGCGCGCCGGCCGGGGTCGGGCTCGGGGGCGTTGACGGCCGCGAACTCCGCCGCCCGCGCCACCACGCCGTCCAGCAGCGCCACCACCCGCCGCGGCGCGAACCCCGCCGGCTCATGCGCCTGCGCCAGCTCCTCCCCCGTCCGCTCCAGCCCCGCCCGCAGCTCCCGCCACCCCGCACCGCCCGGCGCGGCGTCCGGCACCCGGCCGCCGTGCTCGTCCCGTACGACCGCCAGCACCCCCGCCAGCCACCCGTTCCAGCCCTCCGTCAGCCGGCTCCCACTGCCCGCCAGCTCCCGGTCCCGGTGCACGACGGGCCGTCCCACCGGCCGGTACGCGCAGACGTGCCGGCGCAGGGTGTCCGCCCCGACGTCCGCCACCGCGTCGATCGCCCACAGCGGCCGGCCGGCGCCGGTGGTGTACGGCTCGCTGATGTGCAGGTGCCGGGGCAGCGGGAGCCCGGCGACGTCCAGCAGCGCGGGGATCAGCAGCGTGTGCAGGGCGGCGTCACGGCTGCCGAGGAAGTGCACGGCGCGGTACGGGCCGTCCGCGGCGACCGTCTGGGCGGCGACCAGATGGGTGAGCGCCCGCCCGAACGCGGTGGCCAGTCGCGCACCGTCCACCGGCAGCCCGTACTCCCCGGGCCGCGTCGCCGGCACCTCCGCCGGCCACCGGACCAGCGCACCGGCCACCGGCGGCAGCCCCGCCCAGTGCTCCCGCAGCCGCTCCCGGAACCCCTCCAGCGGCAGCACGTACCCGGCCACCGGCCGCACCTCGGGCGTGCCCCCGCACACCGCGCACCGCACGCCCGCCAGCTCCACCGCCTCGTTCGGCCGCAGACACGACGGACACGCCCCGCCGGACGCCGCCGCATCGCACCCCGGACACCGCCCTGCCGCCAGCGCCCCGTCCAGCCAGTGCCCGCACGGGGCGCACCACAGCCACGGCACCGTCCGCCCGACCAGCACCCCCTCGGCGCACAGCCGCCGGAACCACGCCTGCATCCGCCGCCGGTGCCCCGCGTCCCGCGCGGGCCGCGCCACCGCGTCCAGCCGTACGCCCGCGTGCCGCAGATCGGCCGCGATCGCCTCGCCGAACGCCTCCGCGACGTCGTCGGGCCGCCGCCCGGTGCGCAACGCCCGCGCCACGACGTCGGGATGATGGTCGTCGATCCCCGTGGTGAGGACGACCCGGCGCCCCTCGGTGCGCAGCCGCCGGGCGAGGACGTCGGCCGCGACGTACGGCCCGGCGAGCAGCCCGATGTCCAGCTCCCCGGCGGGCACGGCGGACGCGGCGACGATCCAGGTGGCGGCCGGCGCGGGGAGGCGGACGGGACGGCGGACGGGGGCGGCGGGGCGGACGGTGAGGACGGACACGGGGGTACCTCCAGGGCACGGTTCGGTACGTGGACAGCCGCCTCCGTACGGGCCCGCGGAGACGGCGGGAGCGCTCCGCCACGCCCAGCGTCGCAGCCCCCGCACCGCCCCGGCCAGCGTCTTCCCGGGCGTGCTCACGCCATGGCGTAAGCACGCCAGCCCGGGCGGTGACGCGAGCACCCCACCCCGCGCACCCCCCGCCGCGACCCCCCGGTGAAGTAGACTTCCCTGTTTCGCCTCTACGGCGATACGGGGACCGTCTGTCGGAGGTGCGCGTGTCCTGCTTGATCGTCCAGTCGGACAAAACCCTGCTCCTGGAGGTCGACCACGAGCTCGCCGACGCCTGCCGGCGCGCCATCGCGCCCTTCGCCGAGCTCGAGCGGGCGCCGGAGCACATCCACACCTACCGGGTGACCCCCCTCGGGCTGTGGAACGCGCGGGCCGCCGGCCACGACGCGGAGCAGGTCGTGGACGCGCTGGTGAAGTACAGCCGCTATCCCGTCCCGCACGCGCTGCTCGTCGACATCGCCGAGACCATGGCCCGCTACGGCCGCCTCACGCTCTCCAAGCACCCGACCCACGGACTGGTCCTGACCAGCACCGACCGCCCGGTGCTGGAGGAGATCCTGCGCTCCAAGCGGATCCAGCCCCTGGTCGGCGCCCGGATCGACCCCGACACCGTCGCCGTGCACCCCTCCGAGCGCGGCCAGATCAAGCAGACGCTGCTGAAGCTCGGCTGGCCGGCGGAGGACCTCGCGGGCTACGTCGACGGCGAGGCCCACCCCATCGAGCTGGACGAGGACGGCTGGTCGCTGCGCCCGTACCAGAAGCAGGCCGTGGAGGGCTTCTGGCACGGCGGCTCCGGCGTCGTCGTCCTGCCCTGCGGGGCGGGAAAGACCCTGGTCGGCGCGGGCGCGATGGCCGAGGCGAAGGCGACGACGCTGATCCTCGTCACGAACACGGTGTCCGCGCGGCAGTGGAAGAGCGAGCTGATCCGCCGCACCTCGCTCACTGAGCAGGAGATCGGCGAGTACAGCGGGGCGCGCAAGGAGATCCGGCCGGTCACGATCGCCACGTACCAGGTGCTGACGACCAGGCGGAAGGGCGTCTACCCGCATCTGGAGCTGTTCGACTCCCGGGACTGGGGGCTCATCGTCTACGACGAGGTCCACCTGCTGCCGGCGCCCGTCTTCAAGTTCACCGCCGATCTGCAGGCCCGCCGGCGGCTCGGGCTGACGGCCACGCTCGTACGGGAGGACGGGCGGGAGTCCGACGTGTTCTCCCTGATCGGCCCCAAGCGCTTCGACGCGCCGTGGAAGGAGATCGAGGCGCAGGGCTACATCGCGCCCGCGGACTGCGTCGAGGTGCGGGTGAACCTGACGGACAGCGAGCGCCTCGCGTACGCCACGGCGGAGACGGAGGACAAGTACCGCTTCTGCGCCACGACGGCGACGAAGCGGAAGGTCGCCGAGGCGCTGGTGCGCAAGCACGCGGGGCAGCAGACGCTGGTCATCGGCCAGTACATCGACCAGCTCGACGAGCTCGGCGAGCATCTGGGCGCGCCCGTCATCAAGGGCGAGACGTCCAACGTCCAGCGGGAGAAGCTCTTCAACGCCTTCCGCGAGGGCGAGCTCTCCGTCCTGGTCGTCTCGAAGGTCGCCAACTTCTCCATCGACCTCCCCGAGGCCACGGTCGCCATCCAGGTCTCCGGCACCTTCGGCTCCCGCCAGGAGGAGGCCCAGCGCCTCGGCCGCGTCCTGCGCCCGAAGGAGGACGGCCACCAGGCGACGTTCTACTCGGTCGTGGCCCGCGACACCATCGACCAGGACTTCGCGGCCCACCGCCAGCGCTTCCTGGCGGAGCAGGGCTACGCGTACCGCATCGTCGACGCGAACGACGTCCTCGCGGGCGAGGACGCCTGACCCCGGTTCAGTGCGGCTCCTTCGGGGGCGCGCCCTCCGTGTACTCCCCGAGGAGGACCACGCTGAGGGCCGCGCCGCCGAAGGCCTTCACCGCGCGCAGGGCCGAGCCGGCGCGGTGGCGCAGGAGGCGGGCCGCCACCGGGGGGAGGGGCTGGGCGGAGTCGTAGGTGGGGGCGGGGTGGATCGTTGCCGTCGTCATAACCCCAGCGTGCGGCGCCCAGCGGGGGAAAACGTCGGTCCCCCGGGTGATCCGGGGCCGGGTCGGTCTATGACCTAAGGGGTACGACATCCCCTACGGGAGGTATACGGCCGACCCGGAGAAGTGCTACCCCGCCAGGGCCGCCGGCAGCGGCGCCGCGTGCAGCACCGTGAGCCCGGAAACGGCCCGCGTGAGGCAGACGTACAGCCGCCGCAGGCCCGTCCGCTCGTCCGGCTCACCGGCGACGATCGCCGACGGGGAGTCCAGCACCACGTAGTCGTACTCCAGGCCCTTCGCCAGCGACGCCGGCACCAGCGTCAGCCGCGCCTGGGCCGACGTCTCCTCGCCCGGCGTCAGATGCGCCAGCCCCAGCTCGCCCAGCACCCGCGACAGCCGCTCGCACCGGGCGTCGGCGGCGATCAGGCCGATCGACCCCTCGTGCTCCAGTGCCTGCACGCACGCCTCCGCCACCGCCAGGTCCAGCTCCTCCGGGCTCACCGGACGGATCCGCAGATCACCCTCCGACTCCCGGATCGACGTGGCCTCCTTGAGATCCGGCGCGATGGACGGCAGCAGCCGCGACGCGTACGCGATCACCGCCCGCGGCACCCGGAAGCCCAGCGTCAGCTCCTCCACCTGCGCCTCCGGCTTGCCCAGATGCGTCAGGGCCTCCTCCCACGACCCCGTCGCCCACGGCGTCGTCCCCTGCGCGATGTCCCCCAGCACCGTCGCCGACCCGGTCGTGCACCGGCGCCCCACCGCCCGGTACTGCATCGGCGACAGGTCCTGCGCCTCGTCGACCACCACGTGCCCCAGCGAGTGCGTCCGCTCCACCAGATCCCGCGCCTCGTCGACCAGCACCGCGTCGGCCGGCGACCACTTGGCCGTCTTCACCGACCGCGCCGGCTTCGCCCACAGCAGCAGCTTCTGCTCCTCGTCGGTGAGGATCCCCTCCGCGTGCTCGGCGAGGTACTCCCCGTCGGACAGCAGCCGCAGCACCAGCTTCGCCGGATCGACGAGCGGCCAGATCTCCTTCACGGCGGCCTTCACCGCCGCGTTGCGCGCCACCGCGTCCTGCACCCGGTCGTCCGGAGCCTCCCCCGCGCGCTCCATCTGTACGAGCACCGCGTGCGCGATCCGCTGCGGCAGCGCCTCCCGCGCCGCCCCGTACCGGATGTCGCGGTCCAGCAGCTGCCGGACGATCTCCTCCAGCTCGTACGACGCGACCCGCCACCGCCGCGACCCCCGCACGACCACGATGCCCTCCGCCGGCATCGTCACGCCCGCCCGCACCGCCTGCCGCAGCACCCGCGCCATCCGGGCGTCGCCCTTGATCATCGCGGTCGGGGCGGAGTCCGTCCCGCGCACCTCGACGTGGGCGACCAGCGCGTCGACGGTGGCCTGCTTGACCTCCAGCTCGCCCAGCGCCGGGAGCACCTGTTCGATGTAGCGCAGGAAGGAGTCGTTCGGCCCGATGACCAGCGTGCCTGTCCGGGCCAGCCGCTCCCGGTGCGCGTACAGCAGATACGCCACCCGGTGCAGGCCGACGGCGGTCTTCCCGGTGCCGGGGGCGCCCTGGACGCAGACCGTGCCGCCGATGCCGGAGCGGACGATCTCGTCCTGCTCGGGCTGGATCGTCGCGACGATGTCGCGCATCGGGCCGACGCGGGGCTTCTCGATCTCCTGCTGGAGGAGGCGGGAGGACTGCTGCGACTCGTCCGGGTCGGAGAGGTGCTCGTCCTCGTACGCGGTGAGCGCGCCGCCGGTGTAGCCGAAGCGGCGGCGCAGCCGGACGTCCATCGGCTCGTTCTTCGACGCCCGGTAGAAGGGCTGCGAGACGGGGGCGCGCCAGTCGATGACCATCGGGTCGCCGTCGGCGTCGTGGACGTGGCGGCGCCCGATGTAGAACTGCTCGCCCTCGCCCCCCTCCGCCTGATCGGCACCCGGGGCGTGCAGATAGTCGACGCGGCCGAAGAACAGCGGGGTGTCGGCGAGGTCGGCCAGGGCCTTGATCCGGGCGTCGACCTCCCGCTGCAGGACCTCGGCGTTGACCCAGTTGGCGGTGACGTCACGGATGTCGAGCGCTTCGACGTCCGCCCGCATGGCGCGCAGGGCGGCACGGGATTCGGTGAGGTGGGCCTGTTCCCGGCTCAGGGGATCGGCGTTGGACATGGGCGCGGTGCCTCCGGGTACGCAGGGCGAAGCGGCACCGTGCGCCCGGTGGGGCGGCGGCGCTGCGAATGAGCGGCTTGCGATACCCGGCCGGTTTCCGTCCGGCCGGTGGCACTCGGGGCGACGGCCGGCGAGCGCGGGGCAGACGGGGGAGTTTAGATGATGGGGCCCTGGGAACGCGAACGGTTTTTACGGCCGGTCGTGGCGCCCTCCGACACCCTCCACTATGCACGGGCGGCGGCCCGAAATCATCGGGCCCAAGGCTGATCTTCGAACGCCCTCCCGGCTGCCAGACTCCCCGCCATGACCACACCTGCGGCAGCGGCCGGCACCTGGACCCTCGGCGATCTCACCGTCAACCGGATGGGCTTCGGGGCGATGCGCCTCACCCACACGGCGGATGGCACCCCGCTCGACCGGGACCGGGCGATCGGCGTGCTGCGGAAGGCCGTTGAGCTGGGCGTGAACCATGTGGACACCGCCGCCTTCTACTTCTCCGGCCCCCGGTCGGCGAACGAGCTGATCGCGCGGGCGCTGCACCCGTACAAGGACGTCGTCGTCACGACGAAGGTAGGGCCGGGGAAGGACCCGGCGGGGAACTGGCTCGGGATGGCCCGGCCCGATCAGCTGCGGGGGCAGGTCGAGGAGAACCTGCGGCAGTTGGGGCGGGATCACCTCGATGTGGTGAACCTGCGGCTGTACCGGCCGGGGGAGTCCCTGGCCGAGCACTTCGGGGTGCTGGCCGGGCTGCGGACGGCGGGGCTGATCCGGCATCTGGGGATCTCCAACGTCCGCGCGGAGCGGCTGGCGGAGGCGCGGGGGATCGCTCCCGTGGTGTGCGTGCAGAACCGCTACGGGGTGGGGGCGCCGGCCGAGGAGCGGGCGGTGCTCGACCTCTGCGGGCGGCACGGGGTCGCGTTCGTGCCCTTCTTCGCCGTCGCCGGGGAGGGGCGCGAGGGCGGGGTCACGGGCGACGACCACCCGGCGGTACGGGACGTGGCCCGCGCGCGGGGGCTGTCCGAGGCGCAGGTCAGGCTCGCGTGGACGCTCGGCCAGGGGCCGCACGTGCTGGCCATCCCGGGGACGGGGAACCCCGGCCACCTGGCGGAGAACGTCGCGGCGGCGGGGGTGCGGCTGACGGCGGAGGAGACGGCGGCGCTGGACGCCGTGTGATGCCGCTCAGCCCGTACCCGTAAAACCCCCTACAGCGGATCCGCCCCCAGCGAGTCCAGCACCGGCGGCGCCGGCCGCTGGGGCTTGGGCATGACCGCCGCCTCCGAGTGGCCGCCGCAGCCGTAGTCCAGCGCGACGACGCGCCCGTCGGCCGGCGAGAACTCGTTGGCGCAGACCCCGAACGCCTGCCGCAGCGAACCCGCGATCGGCACCAGGAACCCGCAGCTCATGCACGACGCCGGCGCCGCCTGCGCCATCGGGGTCTTGCCCCCGTAGTGCTCCGTCCACCGGTCGGCCGCCGAATGCAGCCCGTACCGCGACAGCACCCGGGGCCGCGCCATCCCGATCTCGTCCGCGACCGCCCCGATCTCCGCCCGCCGGGGCACGGCCTCCGGCTCCGGCTCGGCGATCGCGGGGGCGGCGTTCGGCGGCGGGGCGTCCTCGCCGGAGATCCCCGGCTCCAGCCGCAGGTCCTCGGCCTCCGTCGGCAGCAGATCGCCGGGGCCCAGGTCACCGGGGCGCAGCCGCTCGCTCCACGGCACCCACTCGGGGGCCAGCAGCGCGTCGGTGCCGGGCAGCAGCACCGTCTCGTCGAGGGTGACGACCTTGGCCCGCGAGGCGCGGGCCACCGTCACCGCCCAGCGCCAGCCGCGGTAGCCGGGCAGCGTGCAGGCGAAGAAATGCGTGACGACCCGCTCGCCGTCCGGCTCGGCGACCGCGCCGAGGTGCTCGCCGACCACATCGGGGCCCGCCGTCTCGACGGCCGCGTCCCGCGCCAGATCCACGGCGTCGGCGCAGAGGCGGTCCGGCGTACGGCTTCGCATCGCAGCACTCACAAGAATCGATTCTCTCGGACGTAAAGGGCCGGGCCGTTCGCCGCATCGCCGGGGCCCGGGGCGGAGCGGACCGAGGGGCCGCTACGACGCCACACGCCTGTCGGACGGGCGGACAGCCCTTTCACCCTACCCGCCCGTCAGGGCCCCCGTGTCCTCCGCGGTCCCGTGCAAGGTCACATGTTCGCCCGAAGACGAAGCCTCGATCTTCCGGGTCTCATCCGATATCCCCCGCAGTGCGGCAGTATGGCTGCGTGGTGACGGACAAGACCGGAACGGCCGCCAGTCGCCCCCTGACCCGGATCCGCCAGGCGGGGGAGGCGGTCGGGCATGCCGTGTCGCGTTCCGTGGGCGGCACGGGCCGCCGGATCCGCCGGGCCACGCACGCCCAGGGCGCCGGGGAGTCCGGTCTGGGGCGGCTGATCGAGCTGCACGCGGTGAACGCCGCCGGCGACATGATGATCACCGTCGCGCTGGCGTCCACGGTCTTCTTCTCCGTACCGACGGACGAGGCCCGCGGCCGCGTCGCCCTCTATCTGCTCATCACGATGGCGCCCTTCGCCCTCCTCGCCCCCGTGATCGGCCCGCTGCTGGACCGCGTCCCGCACGGCCGCCGCGCGGCGATCGCGACCACCATGCTGGCCCGCGCCCTGCTCGCCGTGATGATGGCGGGCGCGGTGTCCACGGGGGCGCTGGAGCTGTACCCGGCCGCGCTCGGGGTGCTGGTGTCCTCCAAGGCGTACGGCGTGGTCCGCTCCGCCGTCGTGCCCCGGCTGCTGCCCCGGCGGATCTCCCTGGTCAAGGCGAACTCCCGGGTCACCCTCTCCGGACTGCTGGCCACCGGCGTGGCGGCGCCGGTGGGCGCGATGCTGCACTTCATCGGGCCGGCCTGGCCGCTGTACGGGGCGTTCGTCATCTTCGTCACGGGGATGTTCCTCGCCTTCGCCCTCTCCCACGACGTCGACTCCGCGCGCGGCGAGGGCAAGGCGCAGCTGGCCTCCGGCGGCCGGGGCCCCCTGCACGTACGGCCCAAGCCGGGGCTGCGGACCGTGGGGCCGTCCGTGCTGCACGGGCTGCAGGCCAACGCCACCCTGCGCGCCCTCTCCGGGTTCCTCACCTTCTTCCTCGCCTTCCTGCTGCGCGAGAACCCCCCGGGCGGCCTCACCCCGGAGGTCACGCTGGGCCTCGCGGTCGTCGCGGCGGGCGTGGGCAACGCCATGGGGTCGGTCGTCGGCTCCTGGCTGCGCGCCCGGGGACCGGAGCGGATCATCGCGGTCCTGCTGGGGTTCGCGCTGGCGGCGGCGGTGTGCGCGGCGGTGTTCTTCGGGCTGGTCGCGGTGGTCGCGCTGGCCGCGGTGGCGGGGCTGGCGCAGTCGCTGTGCAAGCTGTCGCTGGACGCGATGATCCAGCGGGACGTGCCGGAGGAGGTGCGGACGTCGGCGTTCGCCCGGTCCGAGACGATCATGCAGCTCGCCTGGTGCGTGGGCGGCGGCATCGGCATCCTGCTGCCGCTGAACGGCACCGTCGGGATGGTCACCGCCGCCTCGCTCGTCGGGCTCGGGGTGCTCGCGACCGTCCGGGGGCTGGTGGTGTCCGCCCGGCGCGGCACGCCGCACCCGCGCGTGGCGTGATCACACCCGGCAGGTAGCCTGCCCCCATGAGCACGTTCACCTCTCGCGGCATGGGCCGCCGCGCCGCCGCCGCCGTCGGTGTCGCCTCTCTCTCCGTGGCCTTCCTCGCCGCCTGCGACAAGCCGACGCCGGTGGCCCAGCTGACGGTCGGCTCCACGACGGTCACGTCCGAGGCGACGTGCTACGAGGACGGGGACACGATTCCGCGGGCCGAGGTCATTCGGTGCCTGTCGGAGAAGAGCGGGAAGTCGATCTCGATGAACGAGCTGGATCAGCTCCGGATCGGGGTTGACTCCGAGGTCGCCGACACCGGGTGGTTCCTGTTCGTCAACGGGCAGCAGCTCTATCCCGAGGCGATCAAGAAGACGTACTTCCAGTGGAAGGGCGAGAACCTGCTGTACGACCAGCAGGCGGGTGGGTTCGCGGACAAGGCCCAGGTGCAGATCGTCCAGGCTGCGCAGGACTCGGAGCAGCTCAAGGACGTCAAGGGGCTGTGGCATTTCACGGTCAAGCGGGACTGACGTCGGGTCGTGACTGCGTCTCGGGTTCTCGTTGTCACTGCGGTGGCTGCTGAGCGGGATGCGGTTGCTGCGCGGTGCGGTTCTTTTGATGTTGTGGCCGTGGGCGTTGGGCCTGCGGCGGCTGCGGCGGGGACGGTCTTGGCGCTCACGGGCGGTGCCGGTTCCGCTGCGGGGGCTGCGCCCCCGGACCCCCTTGTCGGGGCTTCGCCCCTTCCGGCCTCAAACGCCGGCCGGGCTATTGCGGTTCCTTACGATCTCGTGATTTCTGCCGGCATCGGTGGTGGGTTCTCCGGCGTCGTTGACGTCGGAGGGGTCGTCGTTGCTGATGAGATTGTTGCCGCCGACCTCGGGGCCGAGACCGCTGACGGGTTCGCCTCCGTCACCGACCTCGGGTTCGGCACCGTACGGCATCTGCCTCCGCCCGAGCTCGTACGAGCCGTCGCCGATGCCACCGGCGCCGTGCGCGGCAGCGTGCTTACCGTGTCCACCGTCACCGGAAGTGCCGCGCGGGCCTCGGTGTTGCGGAAGGCACACCCCCGGGCCGCCGCCGAGGCCATGGAAGGGTTCGGGGTGGCCGAGGCCGCCGTGCGGCTTGGGGTACCCGTTATTGAGGTGCGGGGCGTGTCCAACCTCGTCGGGCCGCGGGAGCGGGAGACGTGGCGGATCGGGGACGCGCTCGGTGTGCTCGGTGACGCCTTGGGTGCGATGGCACCCGTGATCGACAGATGGAGGGCATCCCTGTGAGCGAGCGGCTCAGCATCGCCTATTCGCCGTGTCCCAACGACACGTTCGTGTTCCACGCCTGGGCCCACGGGCTGGTCCCGGAGGCTCCGGACGTCGACGTGACCTTCGCCGACATCGACATCACCAACGGCATGGCCGAGCGCGGTGAGGGCGACATCCTCAAGGTCTCCTACGCCGTGCTGCCCTACGTCCTCGACGAGTACGCCCTGCTCCCCTGCGGGGGCGCCCTCGGGCGCGGCTGCGGGCCGCTGGTGCTGACGCGCGAGGCGCGTAACCCCGTCGATCTGGCCGGGGCCGTCGTCGCCGTGCCCTCCGAGCGGTCCACCGCCTATCTGCTCTTCCGGCTCTGGGCCGCCGCCGAGGTGCCCGGTGGAGTCGGGGAGATCGTCGTGATGCCGTTCAACGAGATCATGCCCGCCGTCCGGGACGGCAAGGTCGACGCGGGGCTCGTCATCCACGAGGCGCGCTTCACGTACCAGAACTACGGTCTGCACTCCGTCGCCGACATGGGCGAGCACTGGGAGGCCACCACCGGCCTGCCCATCCCCCTCGGCGCCATCATCGCCCGGCGGTCCCTCGGCGAGCCGATGCTGCGCCGGCTGGCGGAGGCGGCGCGGACGTCCGTACGCATGGCCTGGGACGACCCCGAGGCCTCGCACGGGTATGTGATGGAGCACGCCCAGGAGATGGACCGGGCCGTCGCCGACCAGCACATCGGGCTGTACGTCAACGAGTTCACCGCGGACCTCGGCCCCGACGGCTTCGCCGCCGTACGGGGTCTGCTCACGCGAGCGGCGGCGGAGGGCCTTGTCCCGCCGGTGGAGCCCAAGGCCCTCGACCCCGTGTGAGCCGTCAGACGTCCAGCTGGTCCGCGACCGCGCGCAGCATGCCGGCGATCTTCCGGCCGTGCGTCTTCTCGGGATAGCGGCCGCGCTCCAGCTGCTGCGTCACGCTCTCCAGCAGCGTCGTCAGGTCCTGCACGATCGACGCCAGCTCGTCGGGCTTGCGGCGCTGGGCCGCGGCGACCGAGGGGGCGGGCTCCAGCAGGCTGAGGGAGAGGGCCTGGTCCCCGCGCTGGCCGGCGACCACGCCGAACTCGACGCGCTGGCCGGGCTTCAGCGTCTCCACACCGGCGGGGAGCACCGAGGAGTGCACGAAGACGTCGCCGCCGTCGTCGCGGGAGAGGAAGCCGAAGCCCTTCTCGCTGTTGAACCATTTGACCTTGCCAGTCGGCAAAGCACTGTCCCTTCTCGCCCCTGCCCCGCACCCGCGCCGCAGTCTTCCCGGTATCTACCCACTGGCAAGTTATCCCAAAGGCGGGCGGCCGTCACCAGACATCGGAACAGGGGGGTCGTGCCGCTGGCATACCCTGGCAGGGTGAGTACGAAGACCTCTGAAACGAGCGCCGGGGACCGGCTGGTCCGGATCGGCGCGGTCCTCTTCGGCATCGGTGCGATCGGCACACTGGCCACGGTGATACCGCTGTTCACCGGGGCCGATCCGCTGCCGACGGCGGCGTATCTGATCTCCATGCTGATGGGCGTCGGGTTCGCCGTCGCTCTCGTCGGGCTGCTGGCGCAGGCCCGTTCGGCGCGGTCGGCGGAATAGGTCAGCCTCCGGCATATGCCGTGAGCCACCGCGGGAACGCCCGCAGGTCGGGCAGGACGACGTCCGCGCCCTCCGCCCGCAGCTCCGCCTCGTCGCACGGGCCCGTCGGCACGGCCACCGACAGCGCGCCGGCGGCCCGGGCGCCGCGGACGTCGCCGGTGTGGTCGCCGACGTACACCGAGGCGCCCTCCTCGCGCAGCGCCCTGCCCTTGGCCTCCGCCCACAGCCAGCCGATCGTCATGTCGGGCTCGATGCCCAGGTGCGACAGATGGAGGGCGGCGTTCGGCTGGTGCTTCGCCGTGACGACGATCGCCCGGCCCCCGGCGGCCCGTACCGCCTCGACGGCCTCGCGGGCGCCGGGCATGGCCCGCGTCGGCTCGATCGCGTACGTCGGGTAGAGCTCGCGGTAGCGGTCGGCCGTCTCCGGTATCCGCTCCTTCGGGAACCAGTGCGCCAGCTCCTCGTCGAGCGGCGGCCCGAGCCGGGTGACGGCGAGGTCGGCGTCGATGAACACCCCGGTCTCGGCGGCCAGCGCCACATAGGTGGCGTGGATGCCGGGGCGGGAGTCTATGAGCGTCATGTCCAGGTCGAAGCCGACCGTCAGAGGTGTGGTCACCGGGCCATTGTGCCTGGTGGGCTACGACATCCGGCGTCGCGCCCGCCAGAGGAGATACAGCGCGGAAGCTACGGCGGCCACCCGTACCGCCCACGGGAGCGCGTCGCCGACCGCCGTACCGAACGCGTCGTCCTTCAGCGGTTCGCCCCATTTGCCGGCCACCCGGCCGTACAGCCAGACCAGCATCCCCGCGCCGACCGTCGCGGGGAGCCAGAGGGCGACCCACTTGGCCTCGTTGCGCGAGAGGGAGCGGGAGCCGTAGGCGAGCAGCAGGCCGGCGGCCACCGCGAGGGGCTCGCCGAGGATCGCGCCGGCGAGCAGGGCGGCGATCGCCAGGACGGCGAGGGGGCCGGCGGTGCGGAGGAGGGGGAGGAGGGCGGGGGCGCGGGTGGGCTTCTCCGGCTTCTCCTTCTCGTCCTCCGGGGCGGCGGTCTCCGTCTCGGGGGTCGCCGGCCTGTCCTTCTTCTCCGCCTCGTCCGTCCTCGGCTGACGCAGCAGCTCCGGGATCTCGATGCCGCCCGTGAAGCCCGGGACGATGTCGCCCATCGGCCCGCCCGGCGCCGTGAGGCCGCCGCTGCCGAAGGGGCCCGGGTCCACGCGCCACCAGTCGGGGTCCGCCGGGCCCAGCTCGTCCGCGCCCGCCAGATGCGGCGGGGAGGCGCCCGTGGCCGGCGGTGGCGTGGGGACCTCCGCCTCGCGCCGGGGGCGTGGGACCTTGCGTTCGAGGCCCGAACGGGGGCGTGGGAGGCGGGCGGTGAGGCCGGTGGGCTTCGGGGGCTCGGGCGCGACGTCGGGGACGGCGGACGCGGGGTCCTCGACGGCGGCCTCGACGATGTCGCCGGGCGCGCCGAACCGGTCCAGGATGCGGCGGACGGCGGCGGCGGTGGTCGCGCCCTCCTCGGACCGTACCCGGTCGATCCGGGCCCGCAGCTGGGTGACCAGGCGCATCCGGTCTCCGGAGGGCAGCGCGTGCTGCTGGGCGAGGTCGCCGACCTTGCTCAGATAGTCCAGCACCAACTGCTCGGCTTCGATGCCCACGGCGTTCCTACGGGGTCGGATAGTTGGTTCCGTCGTAGGTTATCGCGCGGGGCGGGGGACGATTCGGGGGTTACGGGCCCAGGCCGTCGGGGGCCTGCCCCGCGCGAGGGCTTCGTACCGGGCGGCTAGCCTTCCCTGCGACCGCCCCCACGCGACGCCTGGAGTTCCGATGGCCCTGGACGACCTCTTCCGTACCGGGCGGCTGCGTGCCGCCGCGCTGGACGCCTGGGCCGCTTCCCCCGCGCGGTTCCGGGAGGACGCCAACGCCGAGGAGGACCTGGCGCTCGGCGGCTACCGGGACCGCCTGGTCGTGGAGCTGGCGCAGAACGCCGCCGACGCCGCGGTACGGGCGGGGGCGCCGGGGCGGCTGCGGCTCGTCGTCGACGGCACGCGGCTGATCGCCGCCAACACCGGCGCCCCGCTGGACGAGGCGGGCGTCGAGTCGCTGAGCACCCTGCGCGCGTCGGCCAAGCGGGACGACGAATCGGCGGGCGCCGTGGGCCGGTTCGGCGTCGGGTTCTCCGCCGTGCTGGCGGTGAGCGACGAGCCCTCCGTCGTACGGGCGGACGGCACCGGCGTGCGCTGGTCGCGCACCGAGGCGCGGGCGCTCGTCGACGCCGTACCGGCGCTCGCGCAGGAACTCGCGCGCCGCGCCGGCCACGTCCCCGTCCTCCGCCTCCCCCTCCCCGCGACCGGCGACGTCCCCGACGGCTACGACACCGCCGTGATCCTCCCCTTCCGCGACGCAGACGCCCGCGAGCTGGCGCAGAGGCTCACCGAACGCATCGACGACGCCCTCCTCCTAGCCCTCCCCGGCCTCGCGGAGGTCGTGGTCGAAACCCCCGAAGGCGTGCGCACCCTCACCCGCACGGAGGACGGCGGCTACGTGGTCGTCCACGACGGCGCCGACGCCACCCGCTGGCGCGTCGCCGCCGAGGCCGGCCCGCTGGACGCCGCCCTCCTGCGGGACCGTCCCGTCGAGGAACGCCTGCGCCCCTTCTGGTCGGTGACCTGGGCGGTCCCCGTCGCCCCCGACGGCTCCCCGGCCCGCCCCCGCACCGCCGAGGTGCTGCACGCCCCGACGCCCACCGACGAACCCCTCGGCCTGCCCGCCCTCCTCATCGCCACCCTCCCCCTCGAACCCACCCGCCGCCACGTCGCCCCCGGCCCCCTCACCGACTTCCTGCTGGACCGGGCCGCCGAGACGTACACCGACCTCCTGCGCGACTGGCGCCCCGTCACCACCGGCACCCTCGACCTCGCCCCCGGCCCCCTCGGACGCGGCGAACTCGACGGCGCGCTGCGGGCGCGCATCCTGGAGCGGCTCCCGGAGACCCCGTTCCTGGCGCCCGCCGTGCCCGTCGAGGAGGACGCGTCCGGACTCCGCCCCCGCGACGCCGAACTCGTCGAGGGAGCGGGCGCGCAGACCGTACGCGTCCTCGCCGAGCTCTTCCCCGCCCTCCTTCCCGGCGGCCAGGAACGCCGCCCCGAGCTGCGCACCCTCGGCGTGGCGCGCGTCCCCCTGGGCGAGGCGATCGACCGCCTCGCCGGCGTCGAGCGCGACCCGTCGTGGTGGCGGCGGCTGTACGAGGCGCTGTCCGGCACCGACCCCGACCGCCTCGCCGGCCTCCCCGTCCCCCTCGCCGGGGGCGGGACGGCGATCGGTCCGCGTCAGGTGCTGCTGCCCCAGCCCGGCACGGACGCCGGGCGATTCGCGCGGCTGGGGCTGAAGGTCGCGCATCCCGACGCCGCCCACCCGCTGCTGGAGAAGCTGGGCGCGGCGCCCGCGACCCCGCGCGCCGTGCTGACGACGCCGCAGGTGCGGGCGGCGGTGGCGGCGTCGCTGGACGACGAGGAGTCGTTCTTCGACGACGAGGACACCCCGGGCGCCGAGGAGCTGGCGGAGATCGTCCTGGGCCTCGTCCGCGACGCCGGGCTGGCCCCCGGTGACGAGCCGTGGCTGGCCGCCCTCGCGCTGCCCGACGACGAGGGCGAGCTCGCGCCCGCCGGGGAACTCGTCTTCCCGGGCAGCCCGTTCGAGCAGGTCATCCGCGAGGGCGAACTCGCCGCCTGCGACGCCGAGCTGGCCGACCGCTGGGGTCGGGGCCCGCTGACGGCCGTGGGCGTGCAGGCGGACTTCGCGCTGGTGCGGACGGCCGATGTGGTGCTGGACCCCGACGAGTTCGAGCCGCGCGACTCCGACTACCCCGAGCCCGACGACCCGGGGCTGCTCGACGCCGTGGACGTCTGGTGCGAGGACGTCCTCGACCAGCTCGACGACCCCCCGGTCCCGCCCGTCCTGACGGAGCTCATCGCCGTACGCGACCTCGATCTCGTCGCCGACGACGCCTGGCCGCAGGCCCTCGCCCTGCTCGCCCGCCCGCCCCTGCGCGACGCCCTCACCCAGGTCGCCCGGGTGCTGCTGCCGGACGGGACGACGGCACACGTGCGCCCGTACACCGCGTGGTGGCTGCGCGGGCAGCCGGTGCTCGGCGGGCGGCGCCCGGCGGGGCTGCGGGCGGCAGGCGGGGATCCGCTGCTGGCGGGGCTGTACGAGGCGGCCGACGCGTCCGGCGTGGACGACGAGCAGGTGCTGCGGGCGCTGGGCATCCGGACGTCGACGGCGGCGCTGCTGGAGGAGCCGGGCGGCGCGGCGGAACTGCTGGGCAGGCTGGCGGACCCCGGGCTGGAAGTGGGCGCCGCGCAGCTGCACGGGCTGTACACCCTCCTCGCCGCCCTCGACCCCGAGCAGGTCACGCTCCCCGACGAGCTGCGGGCCGTGGTGGACGGGACGCCGCAGGTGGTGGACGCCGGGGAGGCGCTGGTCGCCGACGCCCCGGACCTGGTGCCGCTGGCCGGGGGCCGCGCGCTGCTGCCGGTACGGCCGGACCGGGCGGGGGAGCTGGCGGAGCTGCTTCAGGTGCGGCGGCTGAGCGAGGCGTACGAGGCGCCGGTGACTTCCGCCGGGGAGGTGCACGAGGTGCCGGAATCGGTACGGATCCTGCTGGGACCGGCGACCCCGGCCACGTACACGGAGCACGACGAGCTGATCGTCGACGGGGTGGAGCTGGACTGGCGCCGGACCCCCGACGGCACGGTGCACGCGGCGACGCTGGAGGGGGTGGCGGCGGCGCTGGCCTGGGCGGCGGGACAGTGGCACCGGCGGTTCGAGACGGCGGCGCTGCTGGAGGACCCGACGCGGACGGCGGAGCTGGAGAGGGCGCGGTGGTTCGACTGAGGGGGTCACTCCGCCAGTAGCGGCATGCCATCGGCCAACTCCCCGCCGTTCACCGGATGTTGGCCGTAAGCGCGTACACAGAGGGCTCACCTGCCCGCCCTTCGTACGCGGGGCGGGTTTCTTCTTCCCTGGGGGGATCCATGCGAAAGACCGCCATCGGCGCTGCCCTGAGCGGCGCCCTGGCACTGAGCGCTCTCGGACTGTCCGCGGCACAGGCGGACACCGGTCCGGAGCGTCACGTGAACACCATGCCGGCGCAGGCCAAGTGGGACGCGGCCGCGCGGAACTCCGTGTCCGCGCTCGCCGCCGACGACACGGTCGTCCAGTCCGTCGTGCTGAACAACGGCAAGGACATCCCGGTGGGGACCACCGGCGTGAAGACGGTGCCGTACACCCTCACCGTCGCGGACGCCGACGGCATCGTCGACGCGCGGGTCAACATCTGGAAGGGCGCTGCCTACGAGGACCCGGACCAGGGGTTCTTCCAGGTCGACGCCGCCAACTGCGTCGCGGTGGACGTCGGCCACTCGAAGTGCACGGGCAGCTTCGACATCCTTACGCAGGACGACCTGTACTACTACCTGTGGAACGGGCTCGCCGGCACCTGGAACGTCGAGGTGGGTGTCCTGGACGGCGCCGGGAACGAGAGCTGGTACGAGAAATTCAGGACCACCAAGGTCCTGCGGACGTCGAAGCTGACGATCGACGCCACGCCGGAGCCGGTCGTCAAGGGACAGACGATCACCCTGGCCGGCACCCTGAGCCGGGCCAGCTGGGACGACTTCAAGTACCACGGTCTGCCGGACCAGTCGGTGCGGGTGGAGACGCGCAAGGCCCCGAGCACCGCGTACACCTCGGTCAAGGGGATCTACTCGAAGACGGCCGGCGCGCTGAGGACCACGGTCACGGCCTCGGTCGACGCGCACTACCGCTTCAACTTCGCGGGCAACCCCACGACGGCGGTGAAGATCACCACCGGTGACTACGTCGGCGTGAAGTAACCGGCACGCGGGGCCGCCGGTGGATCCACCGGCGGCCCCGCTCGGGTCAGTACGCGAAGGTGTACCCGGTGAACTCCGCCAGCGGTACGTAACCCACCCGCCGGTACAGGGCGTTGCTGGTCGGATTCCCGGGATCGGTGTACAGCACGACGTCCGACGCCCCCGCCGCCAGCGCGGCCCCGGTCACGGCGGCCGTCACGGCCCCGGCGTATCCCTGGCCCCGCAGCCCGGCCGGGGTGTACACGGGGTCGACGCGGATCATGCCGCCGACCATCGACGTCGAGCCGGCGAGGGAGACGGGCACCCCGTCCGGGGTCTCCCAGAACGTGAAGTGCTTGTCGGCGAACCGCGACGCCGCCCACGTACCGGCGTTGATCGCCGGCGACTCCCCGACGGCGGTGACGAACGCGTCGCACCACCGCATCAGCTCGCCCCGATCCCGCGCGTCCAGCAGCCGCGCGGCCCCCGCCGGACGCGGCTCCGGCGGGGTGAGCTCCCCGAGCCGGTGCAGCCGTCCGCGCCAGAAACGCTCGTACGACGCACCCGTACGCTCCCGCCAGGCCTCGGAGAAGGCGGAAGCGGTGTCGTGGTCGGCGAGGACGCCGGCCGGCCGGTGACCGAGCCCGTCCAGCCACGCCGCCAGACCGTCCGCCTGCGAGGGCGTCAGGACGCCGAGCGTCAGCCGGTTGTATGTCGGCAGCCAGTAGAAGAACGCCCCGTCCCGCCACCCGAAGCGCGCCGTCGTCCCCTCCGCCCGCAGCTTCTCGAGCGTCGTCAGCTGCGTCGTGTACAGGGCGGGCCGCTCACGCAGCAGCCCTCCCGCGTGAGCGTCGAACTCGGTCAGATCTTCCGTGAGATGCCAGTCATCGGGGCGCATGCCCCCATGATCCCCACCCGGCTCAGTCCGGATACCGCCGGGCCACGACCTTCCACGCGACCTCCAGCAGCACCGCCGCGACCGCCGCGATCGCGGCCGCCGCCCACGGCATGGTCGTACCGACCAGCTGCAGCTCGAAGAAGTGCTGGAGGAACGGCGTGACCAGCACGATCACAAACCCCAGCCCCATCGCCCCGACCAGCAGCACCCGCCACCAGGTGTACGGCCGGGCGATGATCGCCAGCACCCACATGGCGACCAGGAACAGCGTCAGCGTCGCCGCCGACGTCTCCGCGTCCAGCGCGTTCGGCCCCTCGTAATGCACCCGGGCCAGCAGATACGTCGAGAACGTCGCCACCCCGGCGATCAGACCGGCCGGGATCGAGTACTTCATGACCCGCCGGACGAAGTGCGGCTTGGCCCGCTCCCGGTTGGGCGCCAGCGCCAGGAAGAACGCCGGGACGCCGATCGTCAGCGTCGACAGCAGCGTCAGATGCCGCGGCAGGAAGGGGTACGGGACCTGGGTGATCACGACGAGCAGCGCCAGCAGCACCGAGTACACGGTCTTCGTCAGGAACAGCGTCGCGACCCGCTCGATGTTGCCGATGACCCGGCGGCCCTCGGCGACCACCGACGGCAGGGTGGCGAAGCTGTTGTTCAGCAGCACGATCTGCGCCACCGCCCGCGTGGCCTCCGACCCGGAGCCCATGGAGACGCCGATGTCGGCGTCCTTCAGGGCGAGGACGTCGTTGACGCCGTCGCCCGTCATCGCCACGTCGTGGCCGCGGGACTGCAGGGCGGCGACCATGTCGCGCTTCTGCTGCGGGCTGACGCGGCCGAAGACGGTGTTCTCCTCCAGGATCTTCGCCATCTCGTCCCGGTCCGCGGGCAGCGTCCGGGCGTCGACCGTACGGTCCGCGCCCGGCAGCCCGAGCTTGGCGGCGACGGCGCCGACGGACACGGCGTTGTCACCGGAGATGATCTTCGTCTTGACGCGCTCGTCCGCGAAGTACTGCAGCGTGATCGCCGCGTCGGGCCGCAGCCGCTGCTCCAGCACGACCATCGCGGCGGGCTTCAGCCCCTCGCCGACGGCGGGGTCGCTCAGCTCGGTGGCGGCGCGGGCCAGCAGCAGGACGCGCAGGCCCTGGGAGTTGAGGTCGTCGATCAGCGCCAGGTTCGGGTCGCCGTCCGGGAGCAGGACGTCGGGGGCGCCGAGCAGCCAGGCGCTGGACTCGCCGACGGCGTCGTTGAACGCGGCGCCGCTGTACTTGCGGGCGGAGGAGAACGGCAGCGACTCCGTGCAGCGCAGCTGCTCGGTGTCCGGGTACTCGTCGATGATCGCCCGGAGGCTGGCGTTGGGCCGCGGGTCGGACTCGCCGAGTGCCCCCAGCACCCGCTTGACCTCGGCCTCGTCGGCGCCGTCCAGCAGCCTGAGGTCGGTGACGTCCATGCCGCCCTCGGTGAGGGTGCCGGTCTTGTCCAGGCAGACGACGTCGACCCGGGCCAGCCCCTCGATCGCGGGCAGCTCCTGGACGAGGCACTGCTGGCGGCCGAGGCGGATGACGCCGATGGCGAAGGCGACGGAGGTGAGGAGGACCAGGCCCTCGGGGACCATCGGGACGATGCCGGCGACGGTGCGGCGGACGGCCTCGGAGGAGTCCTGGTTGTCGGCCAGCAGCGACGAGAGGATCAGCCCGATCGCGGCGGGGACCATCATGTACGTCACGTACTTGAGGATCTGGCTGATGCCCGTACGCAGCTCGGAGTGCACCAGCGTGAACCGCGACGCCTCCTCCGCCAGCTGCACGGCGTACGCCTCGCGCCCGACCTTCGTCGCGGTGAACGCGCCGCCGCCGGCGACGACGAAGCTGCCGGACAGGATCCGGTCCCCGGGCTTCTTGAGCACCGGGTCGGCCTCGCCCGTGAGCAGTGACTCGTCGACCTCGAAGTTGTCGGCCTCCAGCACCTCGCCGTCCACAACGGCCTTGTCGCCGGGGCCCAGTTCCACCAGGTCGCCCAGGACGATCTCCGAGGCGTGGATCTCCGCCGCGGCCCCGTCGCGGCGGACGGTGGGCTTGACCTCGCCGATCACCGCCAGGCTGTCCAGGGTCTTCTTGGCCCGCAGCTCCTGGAAGATGCCGATCGCCGTGTTGGCGATGATCACGAAGCCGAAGAGGCCGTCCTGGATCGGGCCGACGACCAGGATGACCAGGAAGAGGACGCCGATGATGGCGTTGAAGCGGGTGAAGACGTTGGCGCGGACGATGTCCGCGGTGGAGCGGCTGCTGCGGACGGGGACGTCGTTCACCTCGCCGCGGGCGACACGCTCGGCGACCTGCGCGGTGGTCAGCCCGTCATGGCCGCCGGGCGACGGAGGGGTGCCGCCCGGGGGAGAGGGCTGGTCTCTTTCGTCGACGTCCGTGTCCACCGGCTGCTCCATGAGACAGACCGTACGTGGTCACCGCTGATCGCGCGTGCAAGACCCCCGGGTCCGGGGCTATTCGGCCACCGCGCGGGCGGCCCGGTCGCGGGCGATGGCGGCGTCGCGGCGCTTGACCAGCCAGATGCCGAGGAGGCCGAGGCCGGCGCCCGCCAGACAGGTCCACAGCCACCAGGTGTGCCCGTGGTCGTCGAACCAGCCGTAGAAGGGGAGCTGCACGACGAAGAGGACGGCCCACAGGATCGTGCCGCCCGTGACGACCGCCACAGGGTTGCCCTCGAACGGCTCCGGCGCGGGGTGCTTGGGCGTCCACTTCTGCATGTCATCACTGTACGCGGGGGTCCCGGCGGCCCCTCGGGGGAGCCGTCGGCAGCGAGACGGGTGGTCAGCAGCACGGTCCGGCGTACCGGATACTGGGTTGGTACATAGGTACCAACCTCGCCCCCGCTTTCTCGTAAGGTCCTCCAAATGACGGTCGACGCACCACCCGCCGCACCCCCCGCCAACGGCCTTGATCACTTCTTCAAGATCAGCGAGCGGGGGTCCTCCTTCCCCCGTGAGATCCGCGGCGGTCTGGCCACCTTCTTCGCGATGGCCTACATCCTCGTGCTGAACCCGATCATCCTGGGCGCCGGCACGGACAAGTTCGGTCACCAGCTGGACGGCGGCGAGCTGGTCACCGCGACCGCGCTGGTCGCCGGTCTGACCACGGTCCTGATGGGCGTCATCGGCAACGTCCCGATCGCCATGGCGGCGGGCCTGGGCATCAACGCGGTCGTCTCCCTCCAGCTCGCGCCCCAGATGAGCTGGGCGGACGCGATGGGCATGGTGGTGCTCGCGGGTCTGATCATCATGCTGCTGGTCGCGACCGGTATGCGCGAGCGGGTCATGAACTCCATCCCCGCCGGGCTGCGCAAGGCCATCGCCATCGGCATCGGTCTGTTCATCGCCCTGATCGGCCTGGTCGACGCCGGTTTCGTGACCCGCGTCCCGGACGCCGCGCACACCACTGTCCCGGTGGGCCTGGGCATCGACGGCCGGCTCACCGGCTGGCCGATCCTGATCTTCGTGCTGGGCCTGGCCCTGACCTTCGTGCTGATCGTCCGCAAGGTCAACGGCGCCATCCTGATCAGCATCGTCACCATGACCGTGGTCGCGATCATCATCAACTCGGCCGCCTCGGTCCCCGACGCCTCCTGGGGCCTGACCGTCCCGCAGCTGCCGGACAAGGTCGTCGACTCCCCCGACTTCGGGCTGATCGGCGAGTTCAGCCTCTTCGGCGGCTTCCAGGAGGCCGGCATCCTCACCGGCTGCCTCTTCGTCTTCACCGTGCTGCTCTCCGGCTTCTTCGACGCCATGGGCACGATCCTCGGTGTGACCGACGAGGCCGGGCTGCTGGACGAGCAGGGCAAGCTGTCGAACATGGGCTCGGTGCTGATGGTGGACGGCGCCGCCGTCGCGCTGGGCGGGGCCGGCTCCGCCTCCGCCAACACCGCGTTCGTCGAGTCCGCGGCGGGCGTCGGCGAGGGCGCCCGGACGGGCTTCTCGAACCTGATCGCCGGCGGTCTCTTCCTGCTGGCCCTGGTCTTCACCCCGATCCTGACCATCGTGCCGCTGCAGGCCGCCACCCCGGCGCTGGTCGTCGTCGGCTTCCTGATCATGGCCGCCAACGTCACGACCATCGACTGGTCGGACCTGACGATCTCCGTGCCGGCGTTCCTGACGATGCTGGTGATGCCGTTCACGTACAGCATCACCAACGGCATCGGGATCGGCGTCCTGTCGTACATCCTGCTGAAGGCCGTCACCGGCCGCTCCCGCGAGGTGGCCTGGCCGCTGAACGTGGTGGGCGTGCTGTTCCTCGCGTACTTCCTGCTCGACCCGATCGAGCAGGTGTTCGGCCTCAAGTAGGTCCTGTCCTGTACGCGCCGTGTCCCCCGGGTGTCCCGATCGCCCGGGGGGCACGGCCGTCTTTGTGTACGAGGGTGTCAGGACGCCTCGTACAGCCGTTCCGTGCTCTCGACGGCGGCCTGGAACCGCTGGTCGAAGTCGTCGCGGACCATCGCGTGGACCACGTAGTCCTGGACGCTCATCCCCCGCCGGGCCGCGTGGCTCCGCAGCCGGTCGAGGAGCGCGCCGTCGATTCGCAGGCTGAGCACCTCTGTCCCCATGCCGTCAGGCTGCTGGTTCGTACGTCTGTCTGTGTCCCGATCCTGCGCATCCTCACCCGTTCGAGTGGAGTCCAGGTCGAGGCCGTAACTTCGCGTTCGGTATAAGGGGAGACGTTGCCCGCTTTCCTTAGTCAAGGTAATGAGGTACTCTAACAACATGCCTGAGCTGTCCAGCCCCGAAGACGCGGCGGCGATCAACGCACTGCGGTCCGCCGTGATGCGGCTGTCCCGCCGTATCCGCCACCACCGGGTGGACGAGTCGCTGAGCCCGACGGAGATGTCGGTGCTCGGCACCCTCTTCAGGTGCGGGCCCTGCACGCCCAGCGAGCTGGCCCGCAAGGAGCACGTCCAGCCCCCGTCCATGACGCGGATCGTCGCGCTGCTCGAGTCCAAGGGGCTGGTCACGCTCGACCCGCATCCGGACGACCGGCGGCAGAAGGTGGTGAGCCAGACCGAGCAGGCCCAGGGCCTGCTGGAGGAGGCCCGCGACCGGCGCAACGCCTTCCTGGCGGAGCTGGCCGAAACGCTCGACCCCGGCGAATGGGCGGCGCTGCGCGCCGCCGCACCCGTGCTGGAGAAGCTCGCGCATCTGTAAGACCGACCGGCGGC
Organism: Streptomyces smaragdinus; assembly: GCF_009604385.1. Classification (GTDB taxonomy): domain Bacteria; phylum Actinomycetota; class Actinomycetes; order Streptomycetales; family Streptomycetaceae; genus Streptomyces; species Streptomyces smaragdinus. Next base: position 60,451 of record NZ_WEGJ01000010.1, on the reverse strand, counting down.
CGGCACGGCCGCATCCCCGACCCGCCAGGGAGGCGACGTCCTTGAGTACGGGACCCGGAGCAGACTCCGCACCCGCACCTAGCACTCCTACCTCGACCTTCAGCTCTCTACGCGTACGGAACTACCGGCTCTTCGCGACCGGCCAGATCATGTCCAACACGGGCACCTGGATGCAGCGCATCGCCCAGGACTGGCTCGTCCTCAGCCTGACCGGCTCCGCCGCGGCCGTCGGCATCACGGTCGCGATGCAGTTCCTGCCGATGCTGCTCTTCGGCCTGTACGGCGGCGTCATAGCCGACCGCTACCCGAAGCGGCGCATCCTGCTCATCACCCAGACCTTCATGGGCCTCACGGGCCTGGCGCTGGCCGCCCTGACGCTCGGCGGCGTGGTCGAGGTCTGGCATGTGTACGTACTGGCGTTCCTGGCCGGCCTGGCCACCGTCGTCGACAACCCGGCGCGGCAGGTCTTCGTGTCCGAGCTGGTCGGCCCCGACCAGCTGCGCAACGCGGTCAGTCTGAACGCGGCGAACTTCCAGACCGCCCGGCTCGTCGGCCCCGCGGTGGCGGGCATCCTGATCAGCGCGGTGGGCTCCGGGTGGGCCTTCCTGCTGAACGGGCTCTCCTTCATCGCCCCGATCACCGGGCTGCTCATGATGCGGATGTCCGAGCTCTACCCCGTGGAGCGCGCGCCGCGCGGCAAGGGCCAGCTCCGCGAGGGCCTGAAGTACGTCGCCGGCCGGCCCGAGCTGGTGTGGCCGATCGTGCTGGTCTTCTTCATCGGGACCTTCGGCTTCAACTTCCCGATCTGGCTCACCGCCTACGTCGACGACGTCTTCCACGGCGATGCCGGCCTGTACGGCGTGCTGAACTCGCTGCTTGCCGCCGGCTCCCTCGCGGGCGCGCTGTTCGCCGCCAAGCGCGGCGTGAGCCTGCTGCGGGTCACCGTGGGCGCGGCGCTCGCGTTCGGGCTGCTGGAGGTCGTCACGGCCATGGCGCCGACGCTGTGGCTGTTCGCGGTGCTGCTGGTGCCGACGGGCATGTTCGGCCTGCTGTTCAACGTCACCGCCAACTCCAACGTCCAGCTGCGGACGGACGAGGCGATGCGGGGGCGGGTGATGAGCCTGTTCATGATGGTCTTCGTCGGCGGTACGCCGCTGGGCGGACCCGTCGTGGGCTGGGTCACCGACACCTACGGGGCCAGGATCGGCTTCGTCGTCTGCGGCCTGGTCGCCGCCGCCGCCGCGACCGCCGTCGCGCTGGTCCTCGCCCGGTCCGGCGGGGTCCGGATCCGGCTCGACCTGCGGCGCGGGCAGAAGCATGTGCGGCTGGTGCCGCGTGAGGAGTACGCGCCGGCCGTGTGAGCCGTGGCGGGGGAGGCCCTGCGGCGGGCAGACTCGGGGCATGAGGCTGTTCGCCGCCGTGATCCCCCCGCCGGGCGCGCTCGCCGAGCTCGCCGCCGCCGCGTCCCCGCTGCACGCCCTGCCCGGCGCGCGGGAGCTGCGGTGGACGGAGCGGGCGGGGTGGCATCTGACGCTGGCGTTCTACGGGGACGTGCCGGACGACGTCGTACCGGAGCTGTCCGAGCGGCTGGCGCGGGCGGCTGCCCGGCGGAAGCCGCTGGAGCTCCGCCTCGAGAGCGGCGGGCACTTCGGCGACCGGGCGCTGTGGGCCGGTGTGACGGGAGACACCCGTGAGCTGCGTCGCCTCGCCGGGGCGGCCGGTGCGGCGGGGCGCCGGGCCGGGCTGGCGGTGAACGAGGAGCGCTCGTACCACCCCCACCTCACCCTCGCCCGCCAGGGCGGACACGGGTCCGTGCGGCTCGCGGCGCTCGCCTCGGAGCTGCGGGGATTCGCCGGGATCAGCTGGACCGCCGCGCGGCTGGAACTCGTCCGTTCGCATCTGCCGGGGGGCGGGATCCCGGGGCTGCAGCCGCGGTACGAGGTGGTCGGGGGATGGGCGCTGGGCGGGTCCGGTTAGGCTCGTCGGGTGGATGCCAAGACCCGTATGCGTGTCGTGAGCGGTGCGCTCGTGCTGATTTTCGTGATCGTCGCCGTGGCGGCCGCGCTCGGACGCTGATCCTCGCGCGGCCGCATTCGTGTGACGCCTACCAGGCGAACGCCTCCGGCGACTCGCCCGGGCCCGGGAAGATCTCGTCCAGGGCCGTCAGCAGTTCCTCCGACAGCTCCAGCTCGACTGCGCGCAGCGCCGAGTCCAGCTGCTCCTGCGTACGCGGGCCGACGATCGGACCCGTGACGCCGGGCCGCGTCAGCAGCCAGGCCAGAGCCACCTCGCCGGGCGCCAGGGCGTGCTTGTCCAGCAGGTCCTCGTACGCCTGGACCTTCTCGCGGACCGAGGAGTTCGCCAGGGCCTCCGCGCTGCGGCCGTTCGCCGCCCGGCCCGCCTCCCCGCTGTTCGCCCGCTTGATCGCGCCGCCCAGCAGCCCGCCGTGCAGCGGCGACCACGGGATCACCCCGAGGCCGTACGCCTTCGCCGCCGGGATGACCTCCATCTCGGCGCGGCGCTCCGCCAGGTTGTACAGGCACTGCTCGCTGACCAGGCCCAGGCTGCCGCGGCGCGCGGCGGTCTCGTTGGCCCGGGCGATGTGCCAGCCCGCATGGTTCGAGGACCCCGCGTACAGGATCTTGCCCTGCTGGATCAGGACCTCGATCGCCTGCCAGATCTCGTCCCACGGGGTGCGCCGGTCGACGTGGTGGAACTGATAGAGGTCGATGTAGTCCGTCTGCAGCCGCTTGAGCGACGCGTCCACCGCGCGGCGGATGTTCAGCGCGCTCAGCTTGTCGTGGTTGGGCCAGGGCAGTGCGTTGTCCCCGGCCATGTTGCCGTAGACCTTGGTCGCCAGGACGACCTTGTCGCGGTTCGCCGGGTTCTTGGCGAACCAGTTGCCGATGATCGTCTCGGTACGGCCCTTGTTGTCGCCCCAGCCGTAGACGTTGGCGGTGTCGAAGAAGTTCAGACCCGCGTCCAGCGCGGAGTCCATGATGGCGTGGCTGTCCTTCTGGTCGGTGTGCGGACCGAAGTTCATCGTGCCCAGCACCAGCCGGCTGACCTTCAGACCGGTGCGGCCCAGTTGCGTGTACTTCATGGGCCCAGCCAAACGCCTGGAGTGCGCTCTAAGCAAGGGTGTCCGGGCCGTACGGACCGCCGATCTCCCACGCCCGGTGGAGTGTGTCCGCGAACGCGGCCGCCAGCAGGTGCTCGCCGGCGGGGGAGGGGTGGGTGCCGTCGTGGGTGGCGTGGTCGAGGTCCCAGGGCTCGGGGCGGGGTGCCGGGAGGACGGGGGACTCCTCGGTGGAGAGGCCGTCGAGGGCCTTCGCCAGGAGGTCGTTGAAGTGCTCGCACTCCGCGCCGAACTCGGGGCGTTCGACCGCCCGTATGTTCCGCAGTACGGGCATGACGGCCATCCGTATGCCGGGGTTCGCGGCGCGGGCGGCCGCGACGAACGCGTGGACGTTCTCCAGGGTCTGCGGGGCGTTGGTGTAGAAGCCCAGGTCGATCAGGCCGAGGGAGACCAGCAGGGTGTCGGGACGGTGCTCCCGTACCGCCGCCCCGATCAGCGGCGCCATATGGAACCAGCCCTCGCCCCACCCGGCGAGATGCCGGCGCGGGAAGTCCGGGTCCGCGTACGCCTCGGACGTGTCGGTGTCCGTCGCCGGGTCGTGCAGCGCGGTGCGCGGGCCGACGACCGTGACGGGCGCGGGATGCGTACGGGCCAGATGCCGCCACAGCCGCAGGCGCCAGGTGTGCTCGCCGGCCCCGCCGACCGTCATGGAATCACCGACGAACATCAGACGCATCGCCATATCATCGGCCACCGGAACCCGGGGCGGGGCGTGACGTCCGCCACCCCATGGCAGGCTTGGCCCATGCCCAAGGCCCTCGCGGTGCTCGCCGCCGCCCTGCTCCTCGCGCTCGGCGCGAGCGTCCCCGCGGCCGCCGACGACGGCGGGTTCACCATCGACGACCCGCGGATCACCGAATCGTCCGGGCTGGCCGCCAGCCGGCAGCACCCGGGGGTGTACTGGACGCACAACGACAGCGACGACGGGCCGTACCTCTACGCCGTCGACTCCAGGACCGGGAAGACGGTCGCGACGCTCACCCTGAAGGGCATCGGGGAGCCGCGGGACGTCGAGGCGATCTCCGTCGGTCCGGGGAACGAGCTGTGGGTCGGCGACATCGGCGACAACATGAACGGCGCCTGGGACCACGTGTGGATCTACCGGCTGCCCGAGCCGAAGGAGCTGAAGGACGCCACCGTGCGGGCCGTGCAGTACAACGTGCGGTACGCCGACGGGCCGCGGGACGCCGAGTCGATGATGGTGCATCCGAAGACGGGGCGGGTCTACATCGTCAGCAAGGTGGAGGGCGGCGGGGCGCTGTACGAGGGGCCCAAGTCGCTGGCGCCGCAGGGGATGAACGTCTTCCGGAAGGTCGCCCCCATCGACCTGTGGGCGACGGACGGCGCCTTCTCGCCGGACGGGAAGCGGCTCGCGGTGCGCAGCTATCTGGGCGGGCGGAAGTACCGCTGGGAGGACGGGAGGCCGGTCGAGGACGGGACGCTGGCGGTGCCGATCCAGCGGCAGGGGGAGTCGATGACGTACAGCGCGGACGGGCGTGCGCTGCTGTTCGGGACGGAGGGCGGGGGGAGCTCGGTCGAGTCCGTGGAGGTCGCGGGGTCCGGGGACGGGAAGCCCTCGGCGCCGTCGGGGTCGGGCGGGGGCGCGTCGGATGCCGCGGGGGGCTCGAGGGACCGGAAGCTGTATCTGGGGGTGCTGGTGGGGGCCGGGGTGATCGCGGTGGTGTCGCTGGGGCGGCGGGCTTCGCGGCGGCGGTGAGGGTTTGGTCCATCCGGCGGTAAGCGGTTGCGTGGCGCTGACCTCCCGGTTTGATGGGGAGGGTGGACAGGAATACGGCGACGAAGCAGCCTTTGCCCAGCTGGACGCGCACGGCCCGGATCGTGGAGTGGGTCATACTGGCGGTCGCGGTCGCCGCGTTCGTCGTGGCACTGGTGGTGTACTTCCGGCACAACGAGGGCGAGGGCCCGCTGCAGGGCTGGGCGTGGGTCGCCGCGACCGGCGCGCTGGCGCTGCTCGCGCTGATCCTGGTGACCGTCCGGCCGCTGTCGCTGGTGCGGTGGCGGATGGTGCTGTCGTCCGTGCTGGCCTCGCTGGTGCTGGCCGGAGGGACGGTCTTCACCTGGACGCTGATCAGCAAGAACGACGCGGAGGTGCTGTCCGCCGGCACGCTGGTGAACTCCCCGCGGGAGGCCGCGGAGTTCCTGCGGCACGAGGACGGTGACAACGGCCGGCAGCAGATCCCCGTCGGGGTGTTCGTCCAGCAGCTGTCCTTCGACGGGCCGAGCGCGGTCAAGGTCAGCGGCTATGTGTGGCAGCGGCTGCCGAAGGGCTTCCCGGAGTCCATGCAGGGTGTCGTGCTGCCGGACGCGGAGGACTCGTACGCCTCGAAGGAGGTCTACCGCGACGTCCACCGCGACGGCACCACCACCGTCGGCTGGTACTTCAACGCGCGGCTCGCGCAGGGCTTCGACTACGAGCGCTATCCGTTCGACCGGCAGAGCGTCCAGCTCCGGCTGTGGAGCTCGGACCGGGCGGACGACTCGATGACGCTGGTCCCCGACTTCCGCTCGTACCCGCCGTGGGACGTGCAGAAGGTCTACGGCGTCGATCCCGGCGTGGTGTTCCCCGGCTGGCAGCCGACGTTCACGAGCTGGAGCTACCAGCACGTCGACTACCACACCACCCTGGGCGGCAACACCCGCCCCTACGCCCACTCCCCTCCCGTCCCACCGGACCTGTACTTCAACCTGGGCGTGGCCCGCGAGTGGCAGGCCCCGCTGCTGAGCAGCCTGACGCGTTGGCTGATCGTCGCGTTCATCATCTTCCTGGCGCTGTTCGTCTACTCGAAGGACAAGGGCGAACTCCGCCCGAACCTGGGCTTCTCCACCTGGGCGGTGATCACGTTCAGCGTGTCGATGCTGCTGGTGATCGTCGTCGACCAGACCTCGGTCCGCCAGTACACGGGCACGGCGATGGCGTACGTCGAATGGTTCGCGCTGGCGTTGTATGTGGTGATCATGATGGTGGCCCTGAACGCGGTCCTCCTGACCAGCCGGGTCAAGGCCCCGGGCCTGGAGTGGCAGGACAACCGGATCGCGAAGCTGGCGTACTGGCCGCTGTTGTTCGCGATGGTGTTCGCGGCGACGTTGTATGTGTTCAGTCCGCGGTGGTGATCAGTCGTGGGGGAAGGCGTCCGTGGCGATCTTGAGGCCCACGGGGGTGTCCGTCAGGTCGATCTCGACGCCGAAGGCCAGGGTGAGTTCTGAGACGAACTCTCCGTCCTTGGGCTGGGTGTAGACGTGGCACTTGCGCTGATAGGGATCGACGACGAGATAGACCGGGACCTCGGCGGTGGCATACGCGGCCTTCTTGGGACCGTAGTCGTTCGTGGCTGTGTCACGGGAGATCACCTCGACGATGAACTCCACGTCCTGATACAGCCACCGTCCCTTGTCGTTCCGTACCGCCCCTTCCCGGAACTTCGCCAGATCGGGGCAGAAGCCATTCCGGTCACCCGGGAAGTCGATGCGAACATCGGAGAACAGCTTGGCGCTCCGGCCGAAGTGGCTCCGCAGCATGAAAGCGAGCTCCAGGATGATTTCCCAGTGTGTGTCCCGCTGCGGCGACATGTGGATGGCCCCCTCGACGATGTCCACCTTGTATCCCTCGGGGACGGGCATGCGCTCGAGCAACTGGAAGATCTCGTCCAGGGTCTGCTCGTCGTCAACGGCTGCTTCGATCCTGTCGTCGGTCACGACGGTCATTGTGCCGCTCCTCCCCGGCGCCGGGTGCGTTCCGACAGCCGCAAACAAAAACGATACGCACCGTGAATGGTCACGGTGCGTATCGAGGGATGATCGGAGAAGCCGGAAGGGTCAGAGCTTCCCGACGACGTAGTCGACGCACGCCGTCAGCGCCTCGACGTCCGCCGGGTCCACCGCCGGGAACATCGCGACGCGCAGCTGGTTGCGGCCCAGCTTGCGGTACGGCTCCGTGTCGACGATGCCGTTCGCCCGCAGCGCCTTGGCGATCGCCGCCGCGTCCACGCCGTCCGCGAAGTCGATCGTGCCGACGACCTGCGAACGCTGCGCCGGGTCGGTGACGAACGGGGTCGCGTACTCGGAGCGGTCCGCCCAGCCGTACAGCCGCGAGGAGGAGTCCGCCGTGCGCTCCACGGCCCACTTCAGGCCGCCCTGGCCGTTGATCCAGTCCAGCTGCTCGGCGAGCAGGAAGAGGGTGGCGAGGGCGGGGGTGTTGTACGTCTGGTTCTTGCGGGAGTTGTCGATCGCCGTCGGCAGCGAGAAGAACTCAGGGATGTGCCGGCCGGAGGCGTGGATCGCCTCCGCGCGGGCCAGCGCGGCGGGGGAGAACACGCCGAGCCACAGGCCGCCGTCCGCGGCGAAGGACTTCTGCGGGGCGAAGTAGTAGACGTCCGTCTGCGCGATGTCCACCGGCAGACCGCCGGCGCCGGACGTCGCGTCGACCAGGACGAGGGAGCCCTCGTCCGCCCCGGCCACCCGCCGCACGGGCAGGGCGACACCGGTGGAGGTCTCGTTGTGGGTGAGGGCGTACACGTCGACGCCCGCCTCGGCGACCGGCACCGGGTGCGTACCCGGGTCGGAGGAGACCACCGACGGCTCGTCGAGCCACGGCGCGAGCTTGGACGCCTTCGCGAACTTCGAGGAGAACTCGCCGAACGTCAGATGCTGCGACTTGCGCTCGATCAGACCGTGCGTGGCGATGTCCCAGAACGCGGTGGAGCCGCCGTTCCCGAGGATCACCTCGTAGCCCTCGGGCAGCGAGAACAGCTCGGAGATCCCGTCACGCACCCGGCCCACGAGGTTCTTCACGGGGGCCTGGCGATGGGACGTGCCGAGGAGAGAGGTACCGGTGGCGGCCAGGGCCTGAACGGCCTCAGTACGCACCTTGGAGGGGCCCGAGCCGAACCGGCCGTCGGCGGGCTTGATGTCAGCGGGAATCTGGATCTCAGCCACGCCCGAAGCCTAGCCCCCCGGGGGGCCCGCACCATGCCACGTCCAGGGGGTGAGACGGTTTGTCCGTTCCTCTGCTTTTCGGAAACCGTTCGACGGGGCGGGACGTCTTTACGGGCAGGGGGACGGCCTCCCGCCCGGGCCCCGGCTCCTCACCGCCGGCGCCACGGGATTCCCGCCGCCGACATCCCCCGCACGTCGCGGCCCGGACTGCAGCCGGGCTGGGGCGAATGGGAGTTCGCCCCAGCCGCGGTCAGGAGACCTGGTGCCTCGGGCACCGGCATGGTGGCCGTGTCGAGGAGAGCTCCGTCGGGCTCCACGTTCAGAAATCGCATATTTGTGCCGGTTTTCGTCTGTTCTATGACCCAGATCTTCGTGATGCTGGATGAATGCGAAAACGGAAAGTCAAACGATCACCGGAGTTACCCCGGCCCAGTACATCGGCAGAAGAGGCGGGCCCCTCCGCCCACCCGGTCGGCGGAAGGATCTGTGCGGTACGCCGCGGGCTCCACGATGTCTGGTTCGTTTCGACGCCGATCGTCTTCGATTTCTGTACTCCGGAGCCCGGATCGGCGGCTCTCACCGTCCCCTGCAGTACGGACACCTTGCGGCAGTGGTGGGACGCGGGCAGGGAGTACCAGCAGGCCCTCTCCCGGGTCGCGGACGAGTTCCGGGTCGTCCACGAGAAGGTGGCGCGGACCCCGGTGCTTGACCGGAGTCGGCGCGTCATGCGTCGTCTGGAAGATGCCCGGGATCGTCGTGCGGAGGAATCCCGTCGGGCGGACGCGGCCTACACCCCTGTACGCGAGACGATTTCCGGCCTGCTGTTCGAGGAGCGTCGGAAACGGCAGCGGAAAGTGGTTCGTGAGGAGAACTGGGGTTGGGCGGAAGGTGAGGACGGGACCGTTCTCGTTTTCCGCCACGATGTCCCGTCCCCGGATTTCCCCGAAGCGATCACGGCGGGCCGGCCGCGCATGACCCTTTGGGAGCTGCGAGAGGTCATGGTCGAGTCGGGTGTTCTCAGGGTCGCCCGTTGGGACGAGGCTGCGGTCGCCGCCACGGACCGGGAGCTGTGCGACATCAGCCTCGCCTCCTTGTGGCGCCACCATTTCCAGGAGGACTTCTACGCCCGCCACGTGACCCGCCCCTCCGACGACAAGGGCTACCCCTCCGGCGGCAGCGGCATCCTCGGAACGGGCGGTTACATCGGAAGCAGCTTCTGACCGGGGACCGGTGTCCAGCGCGGCCGGAGGACGCCGTCCGGGGTGCGGGCCGCCTGGTGGGCGAACTTCCTGAAGTCCACGTTGCCTACGGACAGGTTCGCGTGGACGTCGTGGGCCGCCGCCGGGGTGGTGCGGAACTCGCGGGGTGCCGGGTTATCGCGGCGGGATTGTGGACGTAGGGCTCGAACTCCCCGGATTCGCCTCCGGGGCGGGTGCGTTCGGTCAGGGCCGTCTCCGTCCGCACGGCCAGCAGGTCGTATTCGCCGCGTCCTGTGATCTCCGGGAAATCGGTCATGTCGCGCTCCTCCCGTTCTGCCTCGACTCTGGCACAGGGGTCTGACAACGGACCGTGGCCTCGGGTCTCTCGCATCGTCTTGTCAGGGGCATGGGTTGCTTCTAAGGTTCTGGGGACACAACGAGTGGGAGCGCTCCCACGCGTCATCTCACGAAGGCGCGTCCCTCACTGATCCGAATCCCCACAACCTCGGAGAAGGTCGCTCACCATGAGACTCTCAACGCCCCGTGACAGGGCGTACCGTCCGCTGACGGCGCTGCTGACCGCGCTCGCCGCCATCCTGGGCATCCTCGCCGCGCTGCTCGCGACGACCGGCACGGCGCAGGCGGACACCCTGATCTGCGAGCAGTTCGGCTCGACGACGATCCAGGGCAAGTACGTCGTGCAGAACAACCGCTGGGGCACCAGCGAGCAGCAGTGCGTCAACGCCACCAACAGCGGCTTCCAGCTGACCACCGCGAACGGCTCGGTGCCCACCAACGGCGCCCCGAAGTCGTACCCGTCGGTTTTCAACGGCTGTCACTACACCAACTGCTCACCGGGCACCAACCTCCCGGCGCAGATCAGCAAGATCTCCAGCGCGCCCACCAGCATTTCGTACGGCTTTGTCAGCAACGCCGTCTACAACGCGTCGTTCGACATCTGGGTGGACCCGACGCCCAAGAAGGACGGTGTCAACGCGACCGAGATCATGATCTGGCTCAACCGTGTCGGCTCGATCCAGCCTATCGGCTCGCCGGTGGGCAACGTCTCCGTCGGCGGCCGGACCTGGGAGCTGTGGTCGGGCAACAACGGCGGCAACGAAGTGCTCTCCTTCGTCGCCCCGTCCGCCGTCAGCAGCTACAGCTTCGACGTGATGGACTTCGTTCGCCAGACCATATCCCGCGGCAAGGCGCAGAACAGCTGGTACCTCACCAGCATCCAGGCGGGCTTCGAGCCGTGGCAGAACGGCGCCGGTCTCGCGGTGAACAACTTCTCGTCCGCCGTGAACCTCGGTGGCGGCGACGACGGCGGCACCACGCCTCCGCCGCCCGGTGGCTGCGACGTGACGTACGCGACCCAGAACTGGACCGACGGCTTCACCGCCAACGTCACGGTGAAGAACGGCGGCGGCAGCGCGATCAACAACTGGCAGCTCGCCTTCACCCTGCCGTCCGGCCAGCGGATCACCAACGTCTGGAACGGTACGGTCTCGCCGTCCTCCGGTGCGGTCACGGCGCGCGGCCAGAGCTACAACGCGAACCTGGCGGCCGGCGCCTCGACGAGCTTCGGCTTCCAGGGCACGTACAGCGGCGGCTTCAGCAAGCCGTCGTCGTTCTCGCTGAACGGCACGGCGTGCCGGGTGCTGTGATCCACGCGTTCCGCTGAACCATCCCCCGGGTGCGGACCCGGGTGCCCCGACCGGGCGCCCGGGTCCGCTTCGGTTTCCCGGGGCCCGAGCGTCCGCCTCGCCGCCCCAGGAGCTCACCCCCACAGACAATCCGCCTCGGAAAACCATGCAAGCGTGCTTGATTGTTTCTTGAACCACTGGCACTCTCGGGTCAGCCGACCAGGGGAGCCCGACGTGGCCGAACCGAACGCACTGCTCGACGACCTCCGCGCCGAAGGGGCGGAGCTGGAGACGCTCGTACGGCCGCTCACCGCGGCGCAGTGGGCGACGCCCACGCCCGCCGCCGGATGGACCGTCGCGCACCAGATCGCCCACCTCGCCTGGACGGACGCCCAGTCGCTGCTCGCCGCCACCGACCCCGAGGGCTTCGCGAAGGTCGTCGAGGAGGCCGTCACCCGGTTCGACACCTTCGTCGACGAGGGCGCGGAGGCCGGCGCCCAGGACGACCCGGCCATCCTCCTCGACCGCTGGGCCAAGGGCCGCGTCGCCCTCGCCGACGCCCTCGCCGCCAAGCCGAAGGGGGAGCGCATCCCCTGGTTCGGCCCGCCGATGAGCGCCGCCTCCATGGCCACCGCCCGGCTGATGGAGACCTGGGCGCACGCCCTCGACGTCGCGGACGCGCTCGGTGTACGGCGGGAGCCGACCGCACGGCTGCGGCACGTCGCCTGGATCGGCGTACGGGCCCGCGACAACGCGTACGCCACCCACGGGCTGACGCCCCCCGCCGAGCAGTTCCGCGTGGAGCTCACCGCGCCGGACGGCGACGAGGTCTGGGCGTACGGGCCGGAGGGCGCCCCGCAGCGGGTCACGGGGAGCGCGCTGGACTTCTGTCTGCTCGCCGTCCGGCGGGTGCACCGGGACGACACCGGCCTGACGGCCGAGGGGGCGGACGCCGACCGGTGGCTGGACATCGTGCAGGCCTTCGTCGGCCCGCCCGGCGCCGGACGGGAGTCCGCCCGGTGAGGATCGGCAACGCCTCCGGCTTCTACGGCGACCGCTTCGACGCCGTGCGCGAGATGCTCACCGGCGGGGAGCTCGACGTCCTCACCGGGGACTATCTCGCCGAGCTGACGATGCTCATCCTCGGCCGGGACCGCCTGAAGGACCCCGCCCTCGGCTACGCCAAGACCTACCTCCGCCAGCTCGAGGACGGCCTCGGCCTCGCCCACGAGCGCGGCGTCAAGCTCGTCGCCAACGCCGGCGGCCTCAACCCCGCCGGCCTCGCGCGGCGCATCGGGGAGCTGGCGGAACGCGTCGGGGTGCCGATGCGGGTGGCGTACGTCGAGGGCGACGATCTCACCGCGCGCTACCCCGGCGCCCTCGCCGCAAACGCCTATCTGGGCGGCTGGGGGATCACCGCTTGCCTGCGGGCGGGCGCCGACGTGGTCGTCACGGGGCGCGTGGCGGACGCCGCTTTGGTGAGCGGTGCCGCCGCCGCGCACTTCGGCTGGGCGGAGGATGATTTCGACGCCCTCGCGGGGGCGGTCGTCGCGGGGCACGTGCTGGAGTGCGGGACGCAGGCGACGGGGGGCAACTACTCGTTCTTCACCGAGCACGACGTCCGCCGCCCCGGTTTCCCCCTCGCGGAGATCGATGCGGACGGCAGCAGCGTCATCACCAAGCACCCCGGTACGGGCGGCGCGGTGACGGTCGAGACGGTCACCGCCCAGCTGCTGTACGAGACGGGCCCCGTCCGCTACCCCGGCCCCGATGTGACCGCCCGCCTCGACACCGTCCGGCTGACCGCCGACGGCGTGGACCGGGTGCGTATCGACGGTGTACGGGGCGAGGCCCCGCCGCCCGACCTCAAGGTGGGCCTCAGCCGGCTCGGCGGATGGCGCAACGAGACGGTCTTCGTGCTCACGGGGCTGGACGTGGACGCCAAGGCCGCCCTGGTCAAGGAGCAGCTGGCCCCCGTGCTCGCCGGCGTGAAGGACGTCCGCTGGACGCTCGCCCGCACCGACAGGGCGGACGCCCCGTCGGAGGAGGAGGCCAGCGCCCTGTTGCGGCTCGTCGTACGGGACCAGGACGCCGACGCCGTCGGGCGGGCGTTCTCCGGCGCCGGGATCGAGCTGGCGCTGGCGAGCTACCCCGGGTTCCACGTCACCGCCCCGCCGGGGAAGGCGAGCCCGTACGGGGTCTTCGAGGCGGCGTACGTACCGCAGGGCGACGTACCGCACACGGCGGTGCTGCCGGACGGGACGCGGACGGACGTATCGAAACCGCCGGCCCACAAAGCACTCGAACCGGTCCCGGAGCCGGACCTGCCACCACGCCGAGAAGGACCCACCCGACGAGCCCCCCTCGGCACCCTCGCCGGCGCCCGCAGCGGCGACAAGGGCGGCGACGCCAACCTCGGCGTCTGGGCCCGTACGGACGCCGCCTGGCACTGGCTCGCGAACGAGCTGACCGTCGACCGGCTGCGCGAACTCCTCCCGGAGACCGCCCCCCTCGACGTCGAACGGCACACCCTGCCGAACCTGCGCGCGGTGAACTTCGTCGTCCGGGGACTCCTCGGCGAAGGCGTCGCCTCCCAGGCCCGCTTCGACCCGCAGGCGAAGGCGCTGGGGGAGTGGCTGCGGTCCCGGCTCGTCGACATCCCGGAGGAAATCCTGTGACCGTCCTGCCCACCGCGCTCGACACGGCGTCGGCGGACTACACCGCCAACCGCGACGCCATGCTGGCCAAACTTGACGAGCTGGAGGGGGAGCACGCCAAGGCCCTCGCGGGCGGCGGCGAGAAGTACGTCGCCCGCCACCGCAAGCGCGGCAAGCTGCTCGCCCGCGAACGCATCGAGCTACTGCTCGACCCGGACACCCCGTTCCTCGAACTGTCGCCTCTCGCCGCCTGGGGCAGCGAGTACCCCGTCGGCGCCTCGATGGTCACCGGCATCGGCACCGTCGAGGGCGTCGAGTGCCTCATCACCGCCAACGACCCCACCGTCCGCGGCGGCGCGTCCAACCCGTGGACCCTGAAGAAGGCCTTCCGCGCGCACGAGATCGGCTACGCCAACCGCCTCCCCTCCATCCACCTCGTGGAGTCGGGCGGCGCCGATCTGCCCAGCCAGAAGGAGATCTTCATCCCGGGCGGCGCCCTCTTCAAACACCTCACCCAGTCGAGCGCCGCCGGGATCCCCAACCTCGCCGTCGTCTTCGGCAACTCCACCGCCGGCGGCGCGTACGTGCCCGGCATGTGCGACCACGTGATCATGGTCAAGGAGCGGGCGAAGGTGTTCCTCGGCGGCCCGCCGCTGGTGAAGATGGCCACCGGCGAGGAGTCCGACGACGAGTCGCTGGGCGGCGCGGAGATGCACGCCCGCACGTCCGGCCTCGCGGACTACTTCGCCGTCGACGAGGAGGACGCGATCCGCCGGGCCCGGCTGGTCGTCAAGCGCCTCAACTGGCGCAAGGCGTACCCCGACCCGGGCCCCGCCGAGCCGCCGAAGTACGACGAGGAGGAGCTCCTCGGCATCGTCTCCGGCGATCTGAAGGTCCCCTTCGATCCGCGCGAGGTCATCGCCCGGCTGGTCGACGGCTCGGACTTCGACGAGTTCAAGCCGCTGTACGGCACCAGCCTCGTCACCGGCTGGGCGGCGCTGCACGGCTACCCCGTCGGCATCCTGGCGAACGCGCAGGGCGTGCTGTTCAGCGCGGAGTCGCAGAAGGCCGCCCAGTTCATCCAGCTCGCCAACCAGCGCGACATCCCCCTGCTCTTCCTGCACAACACCACCGGCTACATGGTCGGCAAGGAGTACGAGCAGGGCGGCATCATCAAGCACGGCGCCCAGATGATCAACGCGGTGTCCAACTCCAGGGTCCCGCATCTGTCGGTGCTGATGGGCGCCTCGTACGGGGCCGGGCACTACGGCATGTGCGGCCGCGCGTACGACCCGCGCTTCCTCTTCGCCTGGCCCAGCGCCAAGTCCGCCGTGATGGGGCCGCAGCAGCTGGCGGGGGTGCTGTCGATCGTGGCGCGCGCGTCCGCGCTGGCGAAGGGGCAGCCGTACGACGACGAGGGGGACGCCGCTCTGCGGGCGATGGTGGAGCAGCAGATCGAATCCGAATCGCTGCCCGTCTTCCTCTCCGGGCGGCTGTACGACGACGGCGTCATCGACCCCCGCGACACGCGCACCGTTCTCGGCCTGTGCCTGTCGGCCGTGCACAACGCGCCCTTCGAGGGCGTACGTGACGGCTACGGCATCTTCCGGATGTGAGGCTCGAAGTGATCACCACCCTCCTGGTCGCGAACCGCGGCGAGATCGCCTGCCGTGTCTTCCGCACCTGCCGCGACCTCGGCATCGCGACGGTCGCCGTGCACTCCGACGCCGACGCCGGCGCGCTGCACGTCCGCGAGGCGGACGCGGCCGTACGGCTTCCCGGCGACGCCCCCGCCGACACCTATCTGCGGGGTGATCTGATCATCGAGGCCGCCCTCGCCGCCGGCGCGGACGCGATCCACCCCGGATACGGGTTCCTCGCGGAGAACGCCGACTTCGCCCGGCAGGTCACCGAAGCGGGGCTCACCTGGATCGGCCCGCCGCCCGCCGCGATCGAGGCGATGGCGTCGAAGACCCGCGCCAAGGAACTCCTGGGCATCGCCCCCCTCGACCCCACCGCCGTCACGGAGACAGACCTCCCGGTCATCGTCAAAGCAGCCGCGGGCGGCGGCGGACGCGGCATGCGCGTCGTACGCGAACTCGCGGACCTCCCCGCCGAACTGACCGCCGCCTCGGCGGAGGCCGCCTCCGCGTTCGGCGACGGGGAGGTGTTCGTCGAGCCGTACATCGAGGCCGGACGGCACGTCGAGGTGCAGATCCTCGCCGACACCCACGGCACCGTCTGGACGCTCGGCACCCGCGACTGCTCCCTCCAGCGCCGCCACCAGAAGGTCATCGAGGAGGCCCCGGCGCCCGGCGGACCGTGGGACGAGCTGTACGAGCAGGCCGCCGCCATCGCCAAGACCATCGGCTACACCGGCGCCGGCACCGTCGAGTTCCTGGTCCCGCCCACCGGCCGCGCCCAGTTCCTCGAGGTCAACACCCGCCTCCAGGTCGAGCACCCGGTCACCGAGCTCGTGTACGGCGTCGACCTCGTCGCCCTCCAGCTGTCCGTCGCCGAGGGCACCCCCCTCCCCGCCGAGCCCCCGGAGCCCCAGGGGCACGCCGTGGAGGCCCGGCTGTACGCGGAGGACCCGGCGAGTGCCTTCGCCCCGCAGACGGGCGTCCTGCACCGTCTGGCGGTCCCCACAGGCGTACGCCTGGACACCGGGTACGCGGACGGGGACGCGGTCACCCCGTACTACGACGCCATGCTCGCCAAGGTCATCGTCCACGCCCCCACCCGGGCCGAGGCGGTACGCCGCCTGACGCACGCCCTGCGGCGTACGAAGGCCCACGGCCCGGCGACCAACCGCGACCTCCTCGTCCGCTCCCTGACCCACCCGGAGTTCACGGACGGCCGCACCGACACCGGCTTCTACGACCGCCACCTCACCGGCCTGACCACCCCCGCCGACGGCACGGACCTCGCCGCCCTTGCCGCCGCCCTGGCCGACGCCGCCGGACGCGCGACCGCCGCGAAGCTGACCGCCCGCATCGGCGGCTGGCGCAACGTACCCTCCCAGGCCCAGACCAAGACGTACTCGGGAATCACCGTCCGCTACCGCCTCACCCGCGACGGACAGCTCCACGGCCACCCCGGCGTCCGCCTGCTCTCCGCCGCCCCCCACCGCGTCGTGCTGGAGGTGAACGGCGTCTCCCGCGCGTACGACGTCGCCGCCTACCCCGACGGCACCGTCCACGTCGACACGCCGCAGACCTCCGTCACCCTCCGCGCGGAGCCCCGCTTCACCGACCCCTCGACGCAGACGGCGCCCGGTTCGCTGCTCGCCCCCATGCCGGGGACCGTCGTACGGATCGCCGACGGCGTCGCACCGGGGGCGGCGGTCGTTGCCGGACAGCCGCTGCTGTGGCTGGAGGCGATGAAGATGGAGCACCGCGTGACCGCTCCCGCCGCCGGGACACTGACCGCCCTGCACGCCGAACCCGGGCGGCAGGTGCAACCCGGGGCACTGCTCGCCGTAATCGAAGAAACGAACTGACAGGGAGCCCGTTCATGACCACCGCAGTCCTCGAGTCCGACGAACACAAGGCCCTGCGCGCCGCCGTCGCCGCCCTCGGCAACCGCTACGGCCGCGAGTACTTCACCCGCGTCACCGCCGCCGGCGAGCACACCGACGAGCTCTGGGCGGAGGCCGCCAAGCTCGGCTACCTCGGCGTCAACCTCCCCGAGGAGTACGGCGGCGGAGGCAGCGGCATCGCGGAGCTGTCCATCGTCCTGGAGGAGCTCGGCGCCGCCGGCTGCCCCCTCCTCATGCTGATCGTCTCCCCCGCCATCTGCGGCACCGTCATCGCCCGCTTCGGCACCGAGGCCCAGAAGCGCCAGTGGCTGCCCGGGCTGGCGGACGGCAGCGTCAAGATGGCCTTCGGCATCACCGAGCCCGACGCCGGCTCCAACTCCCACCGCATCACCACCACCGCCCGCCGCGACGGCGACGACTGGCTGCTCACCGGCCGCAAGGTGTTCGTCTCCGGCGTCGACATAGCGGCCGCCACCCTCATCGTCGGCCGCACCGAGGACGCCCGTACGGGCAAGCTCAAGCCCTGCCTGTTCATCGTCCCCCGCGACGCCGAGGGCTTCGAACGCCGGCACATCCCGATGGAGCTGCACGCCCCGGAGAAGCAGTTCGAGCTCACCCTCGACGACGTCCGCCTGCCCGCCGACGCCCTGGTCGGCGACGAGGACGCGGGCCTCCTCCAGCTGTTCGCCGGACTGAACCCCGAGCGCATCATGACCGCCGCCTTCGCCCTGGGCCTCGGCCGCAACGCCCTCGGCAAGGCCGTGGAGTACGCCCGTACCCGCCAGGTGTGGAAGGGCGGCCCCATCGGCGTCCACCAGGCCATCGCGCACCCCCTCGCGCAGGCGCACATCGAGCTGGAGCTGGCGCGGCTGATGATGCAGAAGGCCGCCGCCTTCTACGACGCGGGCGACGACTTCGCCGCCGGCGAGGCCGCGAACATGGCGAAGTACGCCGCCGCCGAGGCCGCGGGGAAGGCCGTCGACCAGGCCGTGCACACCCTCGGCGGCAACGGGCTGACGACCGAGTTCGGCCTCGCCCAGATGCTCACCGCCTCCCGCGTGGCCCGGATCGCCCCCGTCTCCCGGGAAATGATCCTGAATTACGTGTCCCATCAGACCCTGGGGCTGCCCAAGTCGTACTGACCCGCGCCATGATGCGGCACACATCAGGCGCGCGCCCCGGAAGGAAGAACGACGATGATCTTCCAGAGTGAATTCGACCCCGTCACCCCCGTCGACCTGCCCATCCACGACGCCGTCCTCGGCAACGCCGCCGAGTTCGGCGACATCCCCGCGCTGATCGACGGCGTCGAGGGCACGACGGTCACGTACAGCCAGCTCGACCTGTTCACCCGGCGGATCGCCGCCGCCCTCGCCGAGTCGGGCGTCCGCAAGGGCGACGTGCTGGCGCTGCACAGCCCCAACACGATCGCCTACCCGGCCGTGTTCTACGGCGCCACCCGCGCGGGGGCGTCGGTGACGACCGTGCATCCGCTGTCCACCCCGGCGGAGTTCGCCAAGCAGCTGCGGGACTCGGGCGCGCGGTGGATCGTCACCGTGTCGCCGCTGCTGGACACCGCGCGGGCCGCCGCCGAGCAGGCCGGGGGGATCGCGGAGATCTTCGTGTGCGACCAGGCGCCGGGTCACCGTTCGGTGCTGGAGATGCTGGGGTCGACGGCGCCCGAACCGGACGTCGACATCGACCCCGCCGAGGACATCGCCGTCCTGCCGTACTCCTCCGGCACGACGGGCGTCCCCAAGGGCGTGATGCTCACCCACCGCTCCATCGCCACGAACCTCGTGCAGCTCGACCCGACGATGCCGTCCGTCCCCGGCGACCGGATCCTCGCGGTGCTGCCGTTCTTCCACATCTACGGGCTGACCGCCCTGATGAACGGCCCCCTGCGGCGCGGCGTCACCGTCGTCGTGCTGCCGCGCTTCGATCTGGAGCAGTTCCTGTCGGCGATCGAGAAGCACCGCATCCAGGGGCTGTACGTGGCTCCGCCGATCGTGCTCGCCCTCGCGAAGCATCCGGCGGTCGACGGTTACGACCTCAGCTCGCTGGAGTACATCCTCTCCGCCGCCGCCCCGCTGGACGCCGAACTCGCGCGCGCCTGCTCGACGCGACTCGGCATTCCGCCCGTCCTCCAGGCGTACGGGATGACCGAGCTTTCACCGGGTACGCACAGCGTGCCGCGCGACAGCGAGGACTTCCCCGCGGGCGCGGTCGGCAAACTGCTGCCGTCCACCGAGATGCGGATCGTCGGTCTCGACGACCCGGACACCGATCTGGGGGTCGGCGAATCGGGGGAGATCTGGATCCGCGGGCCGCAGGTGATGAAGGGCTACTTCGGCCGCCCCGAGGACACCGACGCCATGATCGACAAGGACGGCTGGCTGCACACCGGGGACATCGGGCGGGTCGACGACAACGGCTGGCTGTTCGTCGTCGACCGGGTGAAGGAGCTCATCAAGTACAAGGGCTACCAGGTCGCCCCCGCCGAGCTGGAGGCCCTGCTGCTCACCGACCCGCGGATCGCCGACGCGGCGGTCATCGGGGTGTCGGACGAGGACGGCCAGGAGATCCCCAAGGCCTTCGTCGTACGGCAGCCCGGGCAGACGCTCACCGCCGACGATGTGGTGCAATTCGTGGCCGGGCAGGTGGCCCCGTACAAGAAGGTCCGCCGGGTGGAGTTCGTGGACGCGGTGCCACGGGCCATCAGCGGCAAGATCCTGCGGCGTGAGCTGCGGGCCCGGGAGAGGAGCGGCAGCGCGTCATGACGGACGAACCCCTGGTGCGGGTGGCGGACGACCGCGGTGTCGCGGTCGTCACGCTGGACTCGCCGCACAATCGCAACGCCCTGTCGACGCGGCTGGTGACCGGGCTGTACGAGGCGTTCGCGGACGCGGCGGCCGATCCTGCGGTACGGGCGGTGCTGCTCACCCACACCGGGGGGACGTTCTGCGCGGGCGCCGATCTGTCGGAGGCCGTCTCCGGCGATCCGACGGACGGTCCGCTGGGGCTGGCGAAGCTGCTGCGGACGATCGTCGAGCTGCCGAAGCCGGTGCTGGCCGCCGTCACGGGGCACGTGCGGGCCGGCGGGCTCGGGCTGCTGGCGGCGTGCGACATCTCGGCGGCGGGGCCCGGGTCGTCGTTCGCGTTCACCGAGTCGCGGCTGGGGCTGGCCCCGGCGGTGATCTCCATGCCGGTGCTGCCGCGGGTCGACCCCCGGGCGGCGGCGCGCTACTACCTGACGGGGGAGCGCTTCGACGCGGCGGAGGCGGCGCGGATCGGCCTCGTCACGCTGGCGGGGGAGCCCTCGTCGGAGCTCGCGCCCGTGCTCGACGGCATCCGGCGGGCGTCGCCGCAGGGGCTGGCGGAGTCGAAGCGGCTGACGACGGCGGACGTCCTGCGGGCGTTCGACCGGGACACCCGGCCGCTGGCCGACCTGTCGGCGCGGCTGTTCGGGTCGGATGAGGCGCGCGAGGGCATGACGGCGTTCCTGGAGCGGCGGAGCCCCGTATGGGCGCCGGACGACGCCCCGTCATCGCGAGGGCATTCGCTGTGACGCGCACCGCCCCCCGCGCGGCGACCGCCCCCAAGCAGGACCGCAGCCGGGTCACCCGGCAGCGGCTGCTGGAGGCGGCCGTGGCGTGCCTCGCGGAGTACGGGTGGTCGGGGTCCACGGTCACCGTCGTCGCCGAGCACGCGGGCGTCTCGCGGGGGGCGGCGCAGCATCACTTCCCCACCCGGGAGGACCTGTTCACGGCGGCCGTCCAGCATGTCGCCGTCGAACGTTCCGAGGCGCTGCGGGGGCTGGGCCCCGGCTCCACCCGCGAGACGCTCACGGCGATCGTCGGGCTCTACACCGGACCCCTGTTCCGCGCGGCCCTGCAGCTGTGGGTGGCGGCGGCGCACGAGGAGCAGCTGCGGCCCCGGGTCGCGGCCCTGGAGTCCCGCTTCGGACGGGAGGCGCACCGGATCACGGTGGAGCTGCTGGGCGCCGACGAGTCCCGGCCGGGGGTGCGGGAGAGCATCCAGGGGTTCCTGGACATGGCGCGCGGGCTGGGGCTGGCGACCCTGCTGACGGACGACACGGCGCGGCGGGAGCGGGTCGTCGCGCAGTGGGCGGCGCTGCTGGAGACGGCGCTGGCGTAACGCCGGCGGGCTGAACAGGGCCGTTGTACACCGTCCAAGTCCCCTCGTACGCTGCCCCGATGATCGTTCCTACGCCCCTCGGGGCCGCCATCGACGCATTCGAAGCCGCCGTCCGGGAGCGCTCGCAGAGCGCGGAGGAGGCCTTCCGGCGGGTGGGCGAGGCCCTGTCCGGCGCGGGCGCGGAGGAGAGCGCGGCGGCGGGGCCCCGGCTCGCGGCGCTGATACCCGACGTGCCGCCGGGGCCGGTGGCCCACCTCGCGGTGTTCGTCGGGGCCTGCGTGGAGCGCGGCGCCGACCCCGTCGCGTGCGCGGGACCCGTGATGGAAGGGCTGCGGCAGACGCTGCGCGGGGCGGTGGACTTCGCCGGGCGGTGGGGCGACGACCTGCCCGACCCGCAGAGCGTGGACCTCGACGACGCCGTCGTCGAACGGCTCGGCGGCGGGGAGGCGATCGGGGCCGCCCTGGCCTGGTGGACGCTGGAGCCCTGGGAGATGGCCGCCGTCGCCATGCTCAGCCACGGCTCCGTCCGCCGCACGCTGACCGGCCGGGACGAACTCGTCGCCCTCGCCAACCGGATCGCGGAGGCCACCGACGGCGAGCTGAAGTGCCTGCGGTACTCCCTCCTCGTACTGGACGACGAGCCCCTCGTCGTACTCCACCGGCCGAGCGGCACCGGCTACCGGCTGCGGATGAGCGGCATCGGCGACAACTTCCAGCTGCACACACTCCTCGCCCACGCCCTCATCGGCCCCGGCCGGCTGGCGGGGGAGCCGCCGTCGCCGCAGGCGGTCGCCGCCTGTCTGACGGGCGACATGTCCGAGGACGAACGGGTGAACACCGTCGGCGCCTTCAACCTCGTCTCCCCCGACGGCGAGTGGATCTGGAACGAGGGCACGCCCAGCGACATCCCCCTCGTGGACGGCGTCCGGCTGCTCGTCCTCGACCCGCCGCCGTACCAGCGGGGCTGGCCGGCGGGCCGGTTCTTCCCGAACATGGCCGCCGAACTGACCCTGGAGGGCGCGCTGAGCGCGGAGGAGAGCCGGACGCTGCTGGCGGGCGTGTCGGCGCCCTCGCGCTAGGCCACCAGCACCTCCGACAGGAACGGCTCCACGGCCGCGCGCCAGCCGTCCGGGGAGTCGTAGTGCACGAGATGGCCCGCGTCCGGGATCTCCGCGTACCGGCCGTACGGGAGGACGCGGACCATCTCCATCGCCTCCGCGCGGCCCAGCTCGCCGTCGATGCCGCGGACGACCAGCGTGGGGCACCGGACCTGGGCCAGCTCCTCCCAGTGCGCGTCGTGCACCCACGTCTCGCGGGCCGTCAGCATCTGGCGGCGGGAGAACAGCGGGCGCCAGCCGTCGGCGCGTTCCGTCATCGTCTCCGCGTAGAACGCGCCGCGGGAGGGAAGCGGGCGCTCCAGGACCGGGTCGCCCTCGCCGAACCAGGCGCGGACGTCGGCGAGGGTGGCGAACGGCAGCGGCCAGGTGTCGAACCAGGCCTCCCACTCGCGCTGCGAACGGGCGCCCAGGGCGGAGGCCCGCATGTCGCAGATGACGAGGGCCCGCACGAGGTCGGGGCGGCGGGCGGCGAGCTGCCAGGCCGTGAGGGCGCCCATGGAGTGGCCGATCAGGGCGACGGGGGCCAGGCCCAGCCGCTCGACGACGGCCTCGGCGTCGGCGACGAACGCGTCCCGGTCGTACGGGCCGCCCGGCGGCTTCTCGCTGTGGCCGTGACCGCGCTGGTCCACGGCGACGGCCCGGAAGCGCTCGGAGAGCCAGCGGGCGGTGGGCGCCCAGTGCGAGGCGCGGCCCATCAGGCCGTGGAGCAGCAGGACCCCGGGGCGGTCGGAGAGCGGGGCCGCACGGGACTGTCCGGGCTCCGCGCGGCGTGGCTCCGGCAGCGTCCTGGGCGGATCGGCGTACTCCCAGGCCGCGAGGCGGACTCCGCCGGCGCCTGTGACATCGATGCGGCGCGTCATTCGATCCGGCACCCCCAATCTCCTCGTCCCCGTGGGCCGGGCCGTCTGGTCCGGACAGAGCTCAGGCTATCGAACCTTTATTCGAACAAAGGGCTCTGGCAGCCATAACCCCACTTTCGAGTGACCTGGTCCCAGGGTTCACGGGGTCTCTCGCGGGGAGTGATGAAACCGGGAGGCGGACGAGGGGAGACCGCCGCGGGGGACGACCCTGGGAGCTCGGGGCTCCGGGTCGGTGTGAAGGGGAGGCGGGACCCCGGCGACGCCAGGCGCCGGGGTCCTTGTCATTCAGGACGCCCCGCACATCTCTACCTCTTCGCGACGAACACGTGCGACGCGATGTCCGCGTCGAGCTCGGCCGCCTCCCCGCCGCTGCCCACCAGCACCCCGCCCGCCGACGCGGTCACGCTGACCACCGAGCCCGGGCGGATGCCGGCCCGCCGCAGTGTGTACATCACCGTGGGGTCCGTCTGGATCGGCTCGCCGATCCGGCGGACGATCACGTTCTTCCCGTCGGCGCCGGGCTCGAGCTCGGTCAGGCTGACCATCCCGTCGTCCAGGAACGGGTCCGCGCTCTCCGCCTCGCCCAGCTCCTCCAGCCCCGGGATGGGATTGCCGTACGGCGACTCCGTCGGATGCCGCAGCAGCTCCAGCACCCGGCGCTCGACCGCCTCGCTCATCACGTGCTCCCAGCGGCAGGCCTCCGCGTGCACCTGCTCCCACTCCAGGCCGATCACGTCGACCAGCAGACACTCCGCCAGCCGGTGCTTGCGCATCACCCGGGTGGCGAGCCTGCGGCCCTCGACGGTCAGCTCCAGATGACGGTCCCCGGCCACCAGGACCAGTCCGTCCCGCTCCATCCGCGCGACGGTCTGGCTCACGGTCGGACCGCTCTGGTCGAGCCGCTCCGCGATCCTCGCGCGCATGGGGACCACGCCCTCCTCCTCGAGCTCGAGGATGGTGCGGAGATACATCTCCGTGGTGTCGATCAGTCCGGACATGCGTGCCCCTCGAGTGTGTCGTGCGGTGGCCCTGCCCACCAATTCTTGCGCATCCTGCTGACAACCGGGCCGGGCGTGCGTGACCGCGCCCGCGCCGATGTTCTCCCCGAGTCTGCTGACCGCTGCTTTCGTAGGAATATCGCGGGCCGTGACCGGGGCCGATGGTGTTGACTGCGGCCCATGACTTCGACTGGCGGCGATCTTTCCGGACGGTTCCTCGACGCCGCGATGGCGCGGCTGCGCCAGGTGCGCGACGAGGAGGCGGAGTCGATCGCGGCCGCCGGGACGCTGCTCGCCGACGCCGTGGCGGGCGGCGGCCGGCTGTGGGCGTACGGGGCGGGGCACTCCGGGCTGCCGGCGCAGGACCTCGTCTACCGGGCCGGCGGGCTGGCGCTGGTGAACCTCCTCGCCGTCCCCGGCGCCACCGCCGACGTCGTACCGGCGACGCTGGGCAGCGCGCTGGAGCGGGTCGAGGGGCTGGCGGGGACGGTGCTGCGGGCCAACGGCGTCCGGGAGGGCGACGCGGTGATCGTCATCTCCCTCTCCGGGCGGCAGACGCTCCCGGTGGAGATGGCGCTGGGGGCGCGCGAGCGGGGCGCGCGGGTCATCGGGGTCACGTCCGTGCGGTACGCCGAGCACACCACGTCCGCGCACGCGAGCGGGACGTTCCTGAAGGACAACTGCGACGTGGTGATCGACAACAAGATCCCGGTGGGCGACGCGGAACTCACCGTCCCCGAGGTCGCCCCCGCCCCCTTCGCGCCGGCGTCCACGGTCGTGATCAGCGCGATCCTCCAGTCCGTGACCGCCGAGGCGGCCGGCGCGCTCGCGGCCCGCGGCATCCGCCCGCCGGTGCTGCGCAGCGGCAACGTCGACGGCGGACTGGAGTGGAACGACGCGGTGTTCGCGGAGTACGGGGACCGGATCTTCTACGTCAGATGACCCCGGACGCAGCCCGCCCTCCCGGGGGACCAGCCCCATCCAGGCTACCGAGCCCCACCGACAAAGCCCCCTGACCAGGCAGTACGCGAAGCCACGCGCCCCTCACCCCAGCAACTCCGCCAGATCCAGCGCCGAAGCCACCCGCACCGCCACATCCTCCGCGTACATCGCGTCCCCCCGGCTGAACGCCCGCCGTGCCCCGCCGCGCAAGAACGTCAGCACCCCCAGCGTGCGCCCCCGGCTGCGCAGCACCGCGCACAGGGCGTGCTGGGCGCCCTGCGGCCACTTGCGCGCCACCGCCCAGCCCTCGGTCACGGCCGGGTCCGCGCCCGAGCAGCTGGCCCGTACCGACGACCCCCGGTCCACCGCCTGCAGCGCCGGGTGGCCGGCCGGATAGCGCAGCGGCACCCCGTGCGGGCCGGTCGGCAGACAGGGGCCGGGACCCTCCGCCGGCGTGGCGGCGGCCCGGATCAGCCGGCGCGGCGGCAGCTCGGCGGTCCCCGGCGGCAGCAGGTCGACCATCCCGTGGTCCGCGAACCCGGCGAGGGCGAAGTCCAGATAGACCGTCGCCGCCTCCATCGGATCCGCGCACTCGGCGGCGGCCCGCGCCGCCCGGTGCAGCTGATGGTCGCGGAACCGGGCCACCGCGGCCTCCTGCTCGGCCACCTTCGCCTCGGTGATGTCGTGGAACATCCACCCCACCCCCAGCGGCACCGCCTGCTCCGCCAGCGGCGACGCCAGCCGGACGAACGCACTGCGCCAGCACCGCCGCCGGGACTCCGCACCGGACGGATCGCCCTCCCCCCGCACCACCACCCAGATGTCCGCCTGAGCGGGCGGCGCCCCCTGCGCCAGCACATGCTGCAGCGCGGACTCCAGCTCCTCCGTCCCCTGCTCCAGCAGCTCGCCGAACGGCCGCCCGAGCAGCGCGGAGCGCCCCATGCGCAGCGCCCGCGCCGCCTGACCGTTCGCCGTGGCGGGCCGCAGATCGACGTCGACGAGGACCACACCCCAGGCGGCGTCCTCGAACAGGGCCTCGCTGAGGGCGATCGACCGCTCCAGGTCTATCTGCGCGTGCACCTCGCTGAACGCGCAGTACACCCCCGCCGGCTGCCCGGAAGCCGTCGTGACGGCGGCCGCCTGCACCCGTACGAGCAGCCGCCGGCCGTCCTTGGTGAGCAGCGCGAACTCGTGCACCTGCCGCCCCGTCGCCCCCGTCACGCCGAGCAGCCGGGCGTGGATCTCCTCGGCGTCCCCCGGCAGCGCGAGCCAGCCGGCGAGCCCCGGCCGGCCCACGGCCTCGGCGGCGCTCCAGCCGAGCAGATGCTCCGCCTCGCGGTTCCAGTGGGTGATCGCCCCGTCGGCGTCGAAGGCGCACAGGGCGGCGTCCATCCCGTCCAGCAGGGCGGACAGGAGCGCGGGTCCCGGTGCGGCGGGGGGCGTCTCACCCGTGCGGTTCGTATGGCGGGTCGCACTCATCCGTCACCCCCGGGTAGGCCGTCGCTGCCTTCGATCATTCAACTGGATGGTGACGTGGGACACACCCTGTTCGCGGAAAAGTTAATGGGTTGAGAGTGCCCGGACCGGTGCCTACTCTGTGGGGCACACGAGAAGGGAGGTGGTTCGGCGAATGTCTGAATACCGGACGCGTGAGGTGGCTGCGGGCGAGCGTCCGCCGTCGCGCAACGTTTACGCGTAACGCCGGACAAGGACGCGAGTGGTGCGTCCGGCCGGCCCAATCCCAAGCAGCACACCGGCCCGCGGCCCCAGCTGATACGTCCGATCAGCGCCCCCGCTCGTTTACGACGGGGAAGGGACCGCGGGCTTCTGCGTGATTACGGGCCATGATCACGGGCAGAGCCGCTCCACCGTCCACCCGCCCCCGCCGCGGACGTACCGCAGCCGGTCGTGCAGCCGGTTCTCCCGCCCCTGCCAGAACTCCACGGTCTGCGGTACGACCCGGAAGCCGCCCCACTCCGGCGGCGCCGGCACCTGCTCGCCCTCCGGATAGCGGTCCGCCAACTCGGCGTACGACCGGTCCAGTTCCGCCCGCGACGCGATGGGCGCCGACTGCCTGCTGGCCCACGCCCCGAGCTGCGAGCCGTGCGGCCGGACGCGGAAGTACGCGACCGACTCGTGCCGCGGGACGCGCTCGGCGGTGCCGCAGACGATGACCTGGCGCGCGAGGGGGTACCACGGGAAGAGCAGCGAGATGTTCGGGTTCTCGGCCAGCTCGCGGCCCTTGCGGGAGCCGTAGTTGGTGAAGAACGTGAACCCGCGGTGGTCGTACTGCTTCAGCAGCACCGTCCGCGAGCTGGGGCGGCCCTCGGCGTCGGCCGTGGAGACGACCATGGCGTTGGGTTCGTAGATCCCGCCGTACGCCGCCTCCTTGAACCACCGGTCGAACTGTTCGAGGGGATCGGCCGTGAGTTCCGCCTCCAGCAGCCCCTCGGAGCGGTACTGCTCGCGCATGCCGGCGGGGTCGAGGGAACGCTCGGCGCCGGCGGGCTCCCGGTCCGGCTCGGGGTCAACGTGTCGCACGCCGCATATCTTGCCGTACGAACGCCAGTGCCCGTACGGGTTGATGGCTGAGTTTGCCCGCCCGGAGGGTCCGGTAATCCCCGGATGACAAAGGCGGACAGTGTGCCTCATGTCACGGCCGCGCGCATGTGTGCAACTCACCAAAATCCGACCGCGTGACTCTGTGAACTCCGGACAGGTCCGGGATATCGTTGCGGGGCCTGCGGTCGGGTGATACCCGCCCGCGCGGGGAACGACCCAGTTGTACGGCGGACGCGAACGCGAGCTGACGATGCCGCGGACCGTGAGTCCGCCGCTCGAGCAGATCCGACCTTCATAGGTCCGACCTTCACAAAGGGGAGCCGCCTGATGTCCGACTTCGTACCCGGACTCGAGGGAGTCGTCGCGTTCGAGACGGAGATCGCCGAACCCGACAAGGAGGGCGGCGCGCTCCGCTACCGCGGCGTCGACATCGAGGACCTCGTCGGCCATGTGTCCTTCGGGAACGTCTGGGGCCTGCTGGTCGACGGCGCGTTCAACCCCGGGCTGCCGCCCGCCGAGCCGTTCCCGATCCCGGTCCACTCCGGGGACATCCGGGTGGACGTGCAGTCGGCGCTGGCGATGCTGGCGCCCGTCTGGGGCCTCAAGCCGCTGCTGGACATCGACGAGGCCCAGGCCCGCGACGATCTGGCGCGCGCGGCCGTGATGGCCCTGTCGTACGTGGCGCAGTCGGCCCGCGGCCAGGGGCTCGCGATGGTGCCGCAGCGGGAGATCGACAAGGCGCGCACCGTCGTCGAGCGGTTCATGATCCGCTGGCGGGGCGAGCCCGACCCGAAGCACGTGGCGGCGGTCGACGCGTACTGGACGTCCGCGGCCGAGCACGGCATGAACGCCTCCACGTTCACCGCCCGCGTCATCGCCTCCACCGGCGCCGACGTCGCCGCCTCGCTGTCCGGCGCGGTGGGCGCCATGTCGGGGCCGCTGCACGGCGGGGCGCCGTCCCGGGTGCTCGGGATGATCGAGGAGATCGAGCGCACCGGGGACGCCGACGCGTACGTCCGGGGCGCGCTGGACCGAGGCGAGCGGCTGATGGGCTTCGGCCACCGGGTGTACCGGGCGGAGGACCCGCGCGCCCGCGTGCTGCGGCGCACGGCCCGCGACCTCGGGGCGCCGCGGTTCGAGGTGGCGGAGGCGCTGGAGAAGGCGGCGCTGGCGGAGCTGCACGCGCGGCGCCCGGACCGGGTGCTGGCGACGAACGTGGAGTTCTGGGCGGCGATCGTGCTGGACTTCGCGGAGGTCCCGGCGCACATGTTCACGTCCATGTTCACCTGCGCCCGGACGGCCGGCTGGTCGGCGCACATCCTGGAGCAGAAGCGCACGGGCCGCCTCGTCCGCCCCTCCGCCCGCTACATCGGCCCGGGGACGCGGTCGCCGCAGACCATCGACGGTTACGAGGACGTGGTGGCCCCGGTCGGCTGAGCCGCGTCCGCCGCCGTCCGTGTGATCGGCGTCTGCCGAACGCGTGAAAAACACGGCCGGCGGCGAAGTCTTCGGTGCGATTGGTCAGATAGTCATACAAAACGGCGGAGTACGGATCCCGTCGAATGGACTGTCAAGGGGCAACTGTGCTGAAGAGTAGGAAAGTACTGGTCGCGGCTTCCGCGGGGGCCATGGTTCTCGGCGCCCTCGCCGCCGCGCCGACGGCCGCCGCGTCGCAGCCGGGATCGATGAAGACCTGGTGGGACGACAGCGCGGCGCAGGGCGTGGTGATCGCGAGGGGCGGGGTCAACATCCGCTCGGCGCCGACCACGAACGCGGGTTGGCGCGGGATCATCGGCAGGGGCGTCGTCGTCGACATCGAGTGCAAGACCTGGGGTCCGTTCGTCCTGGGCAACGACGTCTGGTTCAAGCTGTCCGGTGTCGAGGACGGCTGGGTGAGCGCCCGCTGGGTCAAGAACGTCGACTTCGTGCCGTCGTGCGACCACGACTGGTGACCTGACCCCGCACGCACCAAGTGAAGCCGCACCCCTCCAGGTGCGGCTTCACGCGCGTCACCCCCGGCTCACCGCCACCAGCACCTCCGGCAGCCTCCGCACCAGCCGCGGCGCCGCCACCCGCAGCCCGCCCTCCGCCAGCCCCCACGCGTACAGCACCCCCACCGGCAGCGTCAGCCACAGCCACCCGTGCAGATCGGCCACATGCAGCCAGATCACCGCCACCAGCACCGGCGCGCACAGCACGGCACCCACGACCATCCCGCCCATGATGCTGACGCTCGCGATCACCCCCTGACCGGGCGCGACGTTCTTGTAACCGTTGTCCGCCGGAATGGAGTACGGCACCACCACCGACGCCAGGGCCCCCGTCCCCACCAGCGCCCCGAGCAGCGCGAACGCGATGCCGAGCGCCTCCGCGAGCCGCCCCCACTCCCCGAAGAGCGCCGCCGCGCCGACGACCACGGCGGTCACGTACGGCACCGCGACCAGCAGCAGCGCCGAGGCCCGCCCCCGCAGCTCCTGATACGCGTCGTCCCGCCCGCCGATCGTCGCGGCGACCATCCAGAACGCCGAGTAATCCTGCCCGAACTGGTTGTACGCCTGCAGCCCCAGCAGCCCCGAGGCCCAGCAGGCCGTGTACACGCTGCCCCCGCCCTGCACCCCCGACACCACGGGGACCAGCAGCCCCACCCCGATCGCCGTCACCCACGCCGTGCGGGTCTTCGGATCACGCCACGCGTACAGCAGCGTCCGCCGCGCCACGGTCCCCGCCCGCCCGGCGGGCAGGAACCGGCCCCCGAGCCCGCCCCGAGCCCCCCGCACGGCCGCCGGAGAAGCGGCCTCCGGCGTCGACGCGTCCGGCGCCGTCATCAGCCGCGTGAGCACCCGCGCCCACCACCACAGCAACGCCCCCAGCGCCCCGGCGGCCAGCGCCAGCCCCACGGCCGCGCGCCCCCACTCACCGGCGCCGGCGGCCCGTACCGCGTCCACCGCCGACGCGGGCGGCACCCACCGCAGCACCCGGGCCACCGGCTCCAGCTCACCGAGCCCGGTCAGCTTCGTGGCCGCGAGGTTGACCCCCTGGATCCCGACGGCGACCACCAGCCCGCTCAGCAGCGCCAGGTCCCGCCCCCGCCGGCTGGTCAGCAGCCGCACGTTGGCCGCCGCCACCGCCCGCGCCAGCGCCAGACACACCAGCACCGTCAGCACCCCGGCCACCACAGCGACCACGGCCGCCGCCGCGCCCTCACCGGCGGCGATCACCGCACCGGCCACCAGGGTCACCGTGAACAGCGGGCCGATGCCGATCACCGAGGTCAGCAGCAGCGCGACGATCAGTGGCCGGGGCCGCAGCGGCAGCATCACCAGCCGGGTCGGGTCCAGCGTCTCGTCGCCGCCGGGGAAGAACAGCGGCAGGAACGCCCACGCCAGCGCGAGCAGCGCGGCCAGACAGACGGACAGCGCCCCGGCGTGGGCGTGCCCCCGCAGCAGGACCAGCCCCACGAGCTGCCCGGCCGCGAACAGCGCCACCAGCACGGCACCGAGGACGAACAGCGCCCGCCGCCCGGTGGACTGCCGCAGTCCGTTGCGCAGCAGCGTCAGCTTGAGCCGGGCGAACACCCCGGTCAGCGCGGCCGTCCGCAGCCCGCCGTCCGTCATCGGGGCGCCCCGCCCAGCCAGTCCAGGCTCTGCCCCGCGTCCCGCCCCTGCGCGCCCACCAGTTCGAGGAACGCCGCCTGCAGCGACGGAGCCTCGCCCCGTACCTCCTCGAGGGGCCCCTGGGCCCGGATCCGGCCGGCGCTCATCACGGCCACCCAGTCGCAGAGCGACTCCACCAGCTCCATCACATGGCTGGAGAACACGACCGTCGCCCCGGACCCCGTATAGCGCTCCAGCACGCCCCGGATGATCTGCGCCGAGACCGGATCGACGCCCTCGAAGGGCTCGTCCAGGAACAGGACCGACGGATTGTGCAGCAGGGCGGCCGCCAGCCCGATCTTCTTCCGCATACCGGTCGAGTA
Organism: Streptomyces smaragdinus; assembly: GCF_009604385.1. Taxonomy (GTDB): domain Bacteria; phylum Actinomycetota; class Actinomycetes; order Streptomycetales; family Streptomycetaceae; genus Streptomyces; species Streptomyces smaragdinus. The sequence continues at coordinate 28,702 of NZ_WEGJ01000010.1, read as the reverse complement.
GTCGACGACCAGCTTGTGCTGCGCCGCCGACAGATCCAGTACGTCGAGCAGTTGCCCCGCCCGCTTGTCGACCTCGTCGCCCGGCAGCCCGCGCAGCCGCCCCAGATAGCCGAGCAGCTCCCGCCCGGAGAGCCGCTCGAACAGCCGCAGCCCCTCCGGCAGCACCCCGATCCGCGGCTTCACGGCGGCCGGGTCGGCCCAGACGTCCACGCCGCCGATCAGCACCCGCCCGGCGTCGGGCCGCAGCAGCCCCGTGACCATGGACAGCGTGGTGGTCTTGCCGGCGCCGTTCGGCCCGACGAGCCCGATGAAGCGGCCCGCGGGCAGGTCGAGGTCGATCCCGCCGACCGCGACCTGCTCACCGAACCGCTTCCACAGGCCTTCGACCCGCACGGCGGGGAGTTCAGTCATGCGGCCACGATAGGTGGCCCCGCTTACCCCCCGATCGCCCGGTCGCGCCCGCACGCGTACGCGAGGGGGCTGATCAGATCGTCCAGATCCGGGAACCAGGCGTTGGCCACCGTGGGTTTACGCACCCACTGCACGCACCCCCGGGTCCCCAGCCGGGTCGGCGGGGCCGCGATCCAGGTGCCCTCCCCGTGCACCCGCAGATCGACGGACTCCGGCGGATAGCCCTGCTTGCGCACCAGCCCCGCCGCCTTGACCGCGGCGCCGGGCAGGACGAAGAACAGCATCCGGCGGTCCGGCGACGCGGCGATCGGCCCCAGCGCCGTGCCCGTGCGCTCCAGCCGGGCCAGCGCCAGACAGCCCGCCGTCTCCGGCACGTCGACCACGTCGAACGTACGCCCGGTCGGCAGCAGGATCGACGCCCGCGGGGACTTCCCCCACAGCCGGGTCACCGTCGTCGGGCTGGCCGTCGCGGCGGCCCGCCAGTCCCGGCGCGCGGGGTGCGCGCCGGGCGCCTCGCAGTCGAGTGCGCCGCACGAGCACCGCTGCACTCCGCCCCGGCGTTCGTCGTCCGAGCGCTCGAGCCAGGTCCCCGGGATCACGTCCCAGTGCCGTTCCTCGACATAGCGCAGCGCGGTATCCAGCAGCTCACCGCTGGCCAAACGGCTCGAGGCGCGCTTCTGGGTGGGTAGTTGAACGGCGGTCGCTACTCCGATTGTGTCATTCACGCTCATCACAACTTCGGCCGTGAGCTGGGGTTACGGGCGGGGTTACGGGCTGGTGCGACAGTCCGGGGCGCATAGGCGCAGAGAGGGGGGCACGCGTTTCCGCGCCGTCTCCCCGGCAATGATCACCATGAGTGGCGATTCGCCGCTTTTCCGTGACTCTCCGTCCCTCAGGGGGTCGTGCATGGCCGCGAGGCCGATCATCACGCGCCAGCCGAACGAACGACTGCAGCACATGATTCAGGAGGCGGCCTGCTCGAACGCGGGACTGGCCCGGCGGGTGAACATAGTGGGCGCGGAGCACGGCGTGGACCTGCGGTACGACAAGACCTCCGTGGCCCGCTGGCTGCGCGGACAGCAGCCGCGCGGCCGGGCGCCCGCGATGATCGCGGAGGCGCTGGGCCGCAAGCTGGGCCGGGCCGTCAGCCTGGACGAGATCGGCATGTCCGACGGCCGCCGGGCCGGCGGAGCGGTGGGCCTGGCGTACGCGTCGGGGCTGGCGGAGGCGCTGGAGCAGGTGCGGGAGCTGTGGCGCAGCGACGTGTCGCGGCGGGCGTTCCTCGTCGAGTCGCCGCCGGTGGCCGCCGCGCTGGTGGAGCCGAGCCGGGACTGGCTGATCGGCGCCGGGGCGGAGCCCGTACGGCTGCGCGCGGCCGGACCGCGCCTGGGCCGGGGCGACGTCGCCGGGGTGCGCACGGCCACCGAGGGGTTCGTACGGCTGGACCAGCGGCACGGCGGGATGCCGATCCGCCCGGTGGTCGTGCACTACCTCAACACCGTGGTCGCCGGGCTGCTCGGCGGGCCCGGGCCGGAGCCGGCCGTACGGGAGCTGTACGTGTGCGCGGCGCGGCTCACCGAGCTGGCGGGCTGTATGGCGGTGGACTCGGGGCATCCGGGGCTGGCGCTGCGGTACCACATCCAGGCGCTGCGGCTGGCGGACGCGGGCGGCGACCGGGGGCTGGGCGGGTTCGTGCTGTGCGCCGGGATGAGCCGGCTCGCCGCCGGGATCGGCAGCCCCCGGGAGGCCCGCCAGCTGGCCCGTACGGCCATCGAGGGCACCCGGGAGCGGGCGGTGCCCCGCGCGCTGGCCCTCTTCCACGCGGCGGAGGCGCGCGCCGCGGCGGCCGACGGCGACGCCCACGGCTGCCAGGACGCCGCCCGGCGGGCGCTGAAGGCGATGGAGCGGGCGGAGGACGGCAAGGGGCCGGAGCCGCCGTGGATCACGCACTTCGACCGGGCGTACCTCGCGGACGAACTGGCCCACTGCCACCGCGATCTGGGCCAGCCCGCGGCCGCCGCCCGGCGCGCGCGGGAGGCCCTGGCCGGGCATCCGCCGGGGCGGGTGCGGCGCCGGGTGAGCGCGCTGGCGCTGCTGGCGGCGGCGCAGGCGGAGCAGCGCGAGATCGAGCAGGCGTGCGGTACCGGGATGAAGGCGGTGGAACTGCTCAAGGGCATCGGCTCGGCGCGCGCCACGGCGGATGTGACGCAACTCGCACGGCTGCTGCAGCCGTACAGCCAGGAGGCACCGGTGCGGGAGTTCCAGCAGCACTTCGCTGAGCTGGCTACGTCGCCCGAGGGCGCGGGGAGCAGGTAGCGTAACCGGACTGCCGCATTACCCCGGGGGGCGACCCCCGGGCCCCCAGCCGGACGAGGGCAGGTCAGCCGGGGTGCTCCGCCGCGGGGCGGACCCCGGGTCCGGGTGGTGTCCGGACGTAGAAGTGTGCGTTACGAGGAGAGCCGGGTGTCCCACAGCGGAGCCAGCGGTGAGCCGCAGGCACAGGAGCACGGGGGCGTACAGCCCGTCGGCGGCGAGCCCTGGGGCTCGACACCGGCACCGTACGCCCAGGCCCCGGGCCAGGACCCGGAGGCCACGCAGTACATACCACCGGTCGGCGACGCCTGGCCGGCCCAGGCCCCCCAGCCGCAGCAGCCCCCGCACCAGCCCCCCGGCGGCGACGCGGAGGCGACCCAGTACCTGCCGCCCGTCCCCGGCCAGGGCTTCCCCGGCGTCCCCCCGCAGCCGGCGCCGGACGAGCAGTACCGCATGCAGTCGCACGAGGCGTACGAGGAGTCCCCGCGCGCCCGCCACGCGGCGAACGACTTCGACGCCCTCTACCGCGACGCCCCGGCCGGCCCGGCCGAGACGCAGCCGATCCCCCGCTTCCAGCCGCAGCACCAGGGCGGCGGCTACGACCCGGCGCCGCCCCACGGCGGGGGCTACGACGACGGCTACTACGACGACGACGTCCGCCCCGGGATCCCCCGCTGGGCCCTGGTCGCCCTCGGCACCGCCGCGTGCGTCGTGATCGGCCTCACCGCCGGCTGGCTGATGGGCGGCAGCGACGGCGGCAAGGACGAGCCGACGGGAGGCGGCACCGCCTCGACGAGCGCCGAGCCGTCGCAGGAGGAGTTGCAGCCGGCCGCCGACCCGGCGAAGGCCCAGGCCGGCGAGCTCAGCAAGCTGCTGGAGACCAGCAACGACAGCCGGACGTCGGTGATCAGCGCGGTCGACAACATCAAGAAGTGCGACAACCTGGCCGGTGCCGCCCGCGATCTGCGCGCCGCCGCCCGGCAGCGCAACAATCTGGTCACACAGCTCCAGCAGCTGACGATCGACAAGGTGCCGGACAGCGGCGAGCTCTCGCAGGCCCTGACCAACGCCTGGAAGGCCTCCGCCAGCGCCGACGCGCACTACGCGAACTGGGCGGACCAGATGGCCCGCAGCAAGCGCGGCTGCGCGGGCGGGCACGGCGTCCGGGGCACGTCCGAGAGCCGCGCCGGCGACCGGCAGAGCGGGACCGCCTCGCAGGCCAAGCAGAACGCCGCCAAGCTGTGGAATCCGACCGCCCAGAAGTACGGTCTGCCGACCCGGCAGTCCTCCGATCTGTGACCCGGCTCGCACGGCGTGTCTGATTGACGCGCATACGATCGACCCCATGCAAGGTTCCGAAAGGTCTTCCCGAGGCGGGCGCCGCTCCAGCAGGATGGGCGGCATGCCCATTCAAGACGTGCCCTGGTGGCGCTGGCGCGCGAATGTGCGCTCCGCGCTGCACATGCTCTCCGACCCCGTCTTCCAGCAGGAGTACTGGGCGGCGGGGGTGCCCGGCTACGGGGATGTGACCGACGCGGTCTACCGGCTGGTGGAGGACACCTGGCTGGACAACTGGTCGGCCGAGAAATACGTCGGGACGATCTTCCGGGACTCGCAGGAGTCCGCGCTGGTCGACGTCGCCGTACTGCGGGTGCTGCGGATCATGCACCAGGTCGGCGCGGACGCCCCCGACTCGGCGTACCTCGCGCACCACGGCTGGCCGGAGGCGCTGCGCGCCACCCGCGAGGCCCATGTGCGGCTCGCCCAGAACGACGGCGAGGACCCGGACACCCCGCCGAAGTCCCTGGAAGTCCTCGCGATCGTCACCGGCGCGGCGTGAGCCGTACCCCACCTGTGGAAGGCTAGGGCCATGAGCGCCGAGCAGCCCGCCGAGCAGTCGGTCGAATACGTTCTGACCCTGTCGTGTCCGGACAAGAAGGGCATCGTGCACGCGGTGTCCAGCTATCTGTTCATGACGGACTGCAACATCGTGGACAGCCAGCAGTACGGCGACCCGGACACGGGCCTGTTCTTCATGCGGGTGCACTTCGCCGCCGGCACCCAGGTCACGCTGGACCGGCTGCGCGCCTCCTTCGAGGCCGTCGCCGACTCCTGGTCGATGGACTGGGCGATCAACCGGGCGGGCGAGCGGATGCGGGTCCTGCTCATGGTCAGCAAGTTCGGCCACTGTCTGAACGACCTGCTGTTCCGCGCCCGGATCGGGGCGCTGCCGGTGGACATCGCCGCGGTGGTGTCCAACCACACGGACTTCGAGGAGCTCGTCGGCTCGTACGGGGTCCCCTTCCACCACATCCCGGTCACGGCGGAGACCAAGGCGTCGGCGGAGGCGCGGACGCTGGAGCTGGTCCGGGAGCACGACGTCGAGCTGGTGGTGCTCGCCCGCTACATGCAGGTGCTGGGCGACGACATGTGCAAGCAGCTGTCGGGCCGCATCATCAACATCCACCACTCCTTCCTGCCGTCCTTCAAGGGCGCCAAGCCCTACCACCAGGCGCACGCCCGCGGCGTGAAGCTGATCGGCGCGACCGCCCACTACGTGACGGCGGACCTCGACGAGGGCCCGATCATCGAGCAGGAGGTCGAGCGCGTCGGCCACGAGGTCACCCCGGAGCAGCTGGTGGCGATCGGCCGCGACGTCGAATGCCAGGCGCTGGCCCGCGCGGTGAAGTGGCACAGCGAACACCGCGTGCTGCTGAACGGGACGCGGACGGTCGTCTTCGCGTAAGCCCTACAGCCGGCTGAGCGACGCCGCCGCGTACAGCACCTCGCGTACCGCGCGTCTGTCGCCGTCGCTGCCCGCCGCGGCCTCCTCGGGGGCGCGGTGGCCGGCGGCTATGCGGCAGAACTCCGCCGCCTCCAGGGCAACGTGGGCGACCTCGCCCTTGCGGGAGGCCGCGGCGGCGGGGGAGTCCAGCGGGATGAACCAGTCGCCGCCGCCCTCACCCTCGATCTCCAGATGGAGGCTGCGGCCCTCCTCGCCGGCCGGGAGCAGCTCCGCGGGCGGGTCGGCGCGGCCCGCGCGGCGGCGGTCCGCCAGAGCGCCGGGCAGCAGGCGTACGGCCAGGTCGATCAGGCGGTGGAGGTGGCGGGGCTCGGGGTCGTCGTAGGGGTACGCGACGGCGTCGGCGATGTCCGAGGCGTGCACCCACGTCTCGAACGCCCGGTCCGCGTACGCGTCGCGCATCGGCAGCGCGAGCCCCGGCCCGTACGGCACATTGAGGTCCGCCACGGTGGCCGCGCCGTACGACGCGCGGCGGATCAGCTGGTAGTTCTGGTCCCGCCACACCCCCCGGACGGTCCCCGCGTGCCGGCGGCGCATCTCGGGCGTCAGGGCCTGCTGCACCCGGTGCTCGGAGCCCGCCTGCTTCCAGATCGCCTCCGTCCGCTCCACCGGCGACGTCAGCGGGGCACCGGGCGGGCCGCCGCCCAGGCGCAGCGGGTCGGGCAGGCCCAGGGCGAGCGCCGGGAGTCCGTCGACGGCGACCAGATGGCCGATGACCCCGGCCACCGACGTCTCCCGGGTGGCCGTGGCGTCACCGTCGTACCAGGTCAGCGTGACGGGGGCGGCCCACTCCGACTCGCCCATGTCCTCCAGCAGCGCGTCCAGCCGCGCCGTCTCCGCGTCGTACGCGGCGGCCCAGCCCGGCACCGGCACCTGGGGCCGGCGCCGCAGCCGAGCGAAGTCCAGCACCCGGGCGCGCAGCGTCGGCGCCAGGTCCAGGCCCTCCTGCGGATGCAGCATCGTCACGGCGTCCCGCAGCCGCAGCGCCTCCTCGGCACACGTGCCGCAGTCCGTCAGATGAGCCTCCACGGCGGCCGTCTCCTCCGGCGAGCAGGCGGCCAGGGCCCAGGCGCCGAGGAGGGACTGGAGCAGCGCGTGGTCGTACGGGCCCATGCTCATGCCGGCCGCCCGTCGGGCATCCGCCCGGCCGTCGACAGCAGCTGCAGGCCCAGGCGCAGCCGGCGCCGCGCCTCGGCCTCCGTGATGCCCAGCTCGACGGCGGTCTGCCGGTAGTCGCGGCGGCGGAAGTACGCGAGCTCCAGCGCGGCGCGCAGGGGGGCCGGCATGGACTGCACGATGTAGTCGGCGCGGGCGTCGGCCGCCAGCGCCTGGATGCGCTCCTCGGACGCCGCCTCCTGCTGCGGGGTGGGCGTGACGCCGCGCTCCTTCTGGTCGTTGATCTCGTCCCAGCGCAGCCGCCGCACGGCGCGCTTGTGGGCTATCCGCGCCAGCCAGGCGCGCAGCGGCTCGGTGCGCGGGTCGTACGCGTCGGGGTGCTGCCACAGATACGCGAAGACGTCGGCCGTGATCTGGTCGGCGGCCTCCTCGTCGCCGAGGACGCGGTGGGCGAGGCCGTACACGAGGGACGCGTGGCGGTCGTACAACTCGCCGAGCGCGGCGGCCTCCCCCCGGGCGAGCCGCTGCTGCATCTTCCGGTCCCAGCGCTGCGGCACGTCCTGCGGGTGCGTCATCGGTCGGTCCCCCCTTGCGTACGCGTCCCCCCGTGCGTCCCTTCGAATGTAGTGCAGCGCGGGGGCCGTGTGCTGGAACAGTGAGGCAGGGGCGGGGAATCGGCAACGGATGTGCGGGGCGGGGCTCGTCACCCACCGTGGTCGTTCAAACGTGCCGTCCCGTCGCGGCCGGGAGCCGGCCGCAGCCTCCGGTACGCTCCGTAAGGTGCGAGTCGTCCACAGGCGTCACGACGCCGTGGGGGCCGATCGGGTCTCTGCGGCGGCCGCGGTGCGCCGGGGCGTTGCCGTTACGGGGTGTTCGGCGGCGGGGCAGATGTGTCGCACAGTATGCCGCAGGGGTACTCCTTCGCGCTGGAATATGCCCGAAGCGCTTGTAGGTGTGACGCTACGTCAATCATGCTGTACAGCAATGAGGTCACGCAGTGTGACGATCCGGGTGGTGTGAGCGGTGCAGCAGCTCCAGGTTCAGCTCGTGGTCCGGCCCGACCCCGTGGAGGTGGGCAGAGCGAGGAGGTGGGCGCGTGCGCGTCTGGCATGGGTGGGGGTGACGGCGGACGATCCGAGTGCGGAAACGCTTATTCTCATCATCTCCGAGCTGGTGACGAACGCCGTCGTGCACACCGGCCGCCCCGCCGAGCTGATGCTGCGGCTGCCGCGACCGGTCGGTGCGGCCGGGACCCTGCGCGTCGAGGTGGTGGACGGCAGCGCCCGCGCCCCGCGGCCGCGGCAGGCCGCCGCCGAGGAGACGCACGGGCGGGGGCTGGAGCTCGTCGAGGTGCTCGCCGACCGCTGGGGGTGGCAGGTGGAGAGCTCGGGCAAGCGCATCTGGTGCGAGGTGGACCGCCTTTCGCCGGCCGCCGCCGCGCCGGTGCCGGTCGCCGCCGCGGCGGGAGGCGCGTGCGAGCACGCGCGCGCCGCCGTGCAGAACGGTTGATCCTGCCCGGCTGTTGACGCGCCGTTTTCCGGTGAACACCCTGGGATGCGGCGATTCGTCTGCGAGGGGACGCCGAGGACCGTACCGCCGGCGGGCGGACGTACCTCGGCGACACGGGTCGTACGGCCGGCAGTCCCGCGCCGACGGAGGCTGCCGGACGTCGGGTGGCGGTTCGCGGGCGGCACGCTCGGGGTGTGCGCCGGCGCACCGCCACCTCGCCGGGCCTCTCCCCAACAGCTCTGTCCCCGAACCCTGTTCGGCCGCGCCGGCCCGGGTGCGAATCCAGCCAAAGAACGGCTCGCCCTTCTGGCCCGTTCGTCCCCGATGCACCCGAACCGGCCAGTGGGCCCGTCCGGACGCGGAGTTCGGCGATTTCGCCGAAGTGGCCGAAAGGGGACGGGACGCCCGCGCGGTTCTCAGCTGCTGAGACCTGGGGCCGGGATCGTCCGCCGTTGATACGGGTGTTACTGGAGTTTCTAAAGTGAAGTACGCGCTTTCTCAGGAATTTGAACAAGTCTGAAAATTAGTGGCGCAGTTGAGACTGAATGCTGCCTACTCGGCGTTCACTTGTGGCCGGAGCATTGCGTACGTAACGATCGCCCTCCACCCCATCCCCAGAACATCCGTGGAAGGTGTTGTCCCATGCAGGAAACCCCGCTCTGGCTGCAGGGCCGAGCCGCCGTCGTCGCCGCAGCCGCGCCCGACGCCTGGCGCGACAAGGCCCCCGGCTACGACAAGTCCGTGGAGTACATGGACCAGGAGCGGACGACCAAGTTCGACGAGGGCTCGCTCGAGGCGATAGTCGAGAGCATCGTCCAGGTCTTCGAGATGGAGGTCTCGCACAAGAAGGACCCCGCGACCTGGGTCTCGATGGTCACCGAGCACTTCCGCACCAACGCCAACGGCGGCCCCTGGGCGTCCGCCCAGGACATCGCCGAGCGCGGCAGCTACAACGTGCTCATCGGCGACAGCCCCTTCTACCGCCAGGACGAGAGCTTCGAGTCCTCGCACAAGGTGTTCCACAAGGCCATGCCCCGGGGCTTCTTCTGGGAGGTCCTGGAGGTGCTGTCCCCGCCGCCCGTCGTCACCTTCAAGTGGCGGCACTGGGGCGCCTTCGAGGGCGAGTACAACGGCTTCCAGCCGACCGGCGAGACGGTCGAGATGTTCGGCGTGAGCGTCGCCAAGGTCACCGACGACCTGCGGCTGCTCGAGGTCGAGCACTACTACGACAACAACGCCTTCCTGGCCACGTTCACCGGCGGCTGCCCGGTGGCGCACGACAAGTGACCCGCTGACGCGGCACGGATGAGGCGGTCCGGGACACCGGGCCGGCGGGGGACGGCAGACGGCGGCCCGCGCTCCCGGACACGCTCCGGGGACGCGGGCCGCCGACGTGTGTCCGGCATATTCGCCCAGGCCGAAAAGCGCTGGCGCCCCCGCCGGGGCGATGGTCTACGGTCCCCGGGTGTCGTACCGCGAACTCGCCACCCGCCCCGTCCTGATCTGGTCCCTGGTGACCGTCGCCGCCCGGCTGCCGGTGGCGATGACGCCCCTTGCCGTGGTGTTCCTGGTCCGCGAGCGGCCCGGCGGCTACGGGCTCGGCGCGGTGCTCGCCGCGCTGTACGTCTTCGGCGAGGTGGCCGGCGCCGCCCTCCTCGGGCCGCGCGTCCGACCCGGGCGGGCCCGGCGGCAGCTCGCCCTCGGGCTGGCGACGGGCGCCGCCTCGTACGCCGGGCTGGGGCTGCTGCCCGGGGCGCATCCCGTGGTGCTCGGGGTGTTCGCCGTGCTGGCCGGGCTGCTGCCCGCCGCCGCCTCCGGCTGTCTGCGGATGCTGCTGCAGACGCAGCTCGACGAGCGGCAGATGGCGCCCGCCCTCTCGTACGAGACCATGCTCAACTCCGGCGTCTGGGCGCTCGCCCCGGCGGTCACCGCCGCGCTCGCGCTGCAGGTCGCCCCGCAGGCGCCGCAACTGCTGTCCGCCCTGCTGATGTTCGCCGCCGCCGCGGGCCTGTGGGCGCTGCCCGCCGGGTGGCACGCCGACGACGCCGACCGCGCGGGCGCCTCCGTCGGCCGGCTGCTCGCGCGGGCCTGGCCGGTGTTCGTCACCGGCTGCGCGGCGATGACGCTGCTGGCGCTGGCCGAGCTGGTGCTGCCCGCGCTGCTGGAGCAGCGGGGGGTCGCGGTGGGCTGGAGCGGTCCGCTGCTCGCGTCGTTCGCGCTGGCGTCGGCGGTCGGGGCGTTCGGCTACGGGGTGCGGGTCTGGCCGGGGCGGCCCCGGACGCAGGGGCTGGTCCTGCTGCTCGGGGTGATCGGCTGCGTGGCGGCGATGGCGCTGGTGCCGGGGGCGGTGGGCATCGGGATCGCCCTGACCGTCGCCGGGGGGCTGCAGTCGGGGGTGCTGATCACGCGGAACCTGCGGCTGCGGGAGCGGGTGCCCGTATCGGCGCACGGGGCCGGGTACTCGGTGATGTACGCGGCGTCCGGGGCCGGTTACGGCGCCAGCGCGGTGCTCTCCGGCGTGCTGCTGACGGTCGCCAGCCCCTCCGTCACCGTGCTGGTCGGCGTAGGGCTGACGCTGGCGTTCACCGCGGTCGCCGAGTGGGGCGAGCGCCGGCCCGTGGAGCCGGCGCCCGCGGCGCGTCAGGCCGCCTCGCCCGTACGGAAGGTGCGGCGGTAGGCGCTCGGGGACACCCCCAGCGCCGTCTGGAGGTGCTGGCGCAGGGACACCGCCGTACCGAAGCCGGCGTCCTCCGCGACCTGGTCCACCGAGCGGTCGGTGCCCTCCAGCAACTCCCGCGCCAGCTCCACCCGCTGCCGGATCAGCCACTGCCCCGGGCTCATCCCCACCTCGTCGCGGAACCGGCGGGTGAACGTCCGTACCGACATCGACTCCCGCTGCGCCAGATCCCGCAGCGACAGCGGCTCGTGCAGCCGGTCCAGCGCCCAGGCGCGGGCCTTGGCGGTCGCCGCGACCTGCGGCTCCGGCAGCGGACGCCGGATGTACTGCGCCTGCCCGCCGTCACGGTGCGGCGGCACGACCGTGCGCCGCGCCACGTCGTTGGCCACCGCCGTGCCGTGGTCCAGGCGGACCATGTGCAGGCACAGGTCGATGCCGGAGGCCACGCCGGCGGAGGTGAGGATGCGGCCCTCGTCGATGTACAGGACGTCCGGGTCGACGGTGACCTTCGGGAAGAGGCGGGCGAACGAGTCGCAGTACATCCAGTGCGTCGTCGCCCGCAGCCCGTCCAGCATCCCTGCCGCGGCCAGCACGAACGCCCCCGTGCAGATCGACGCGATCCGGGCGCCGGGCCGGATGTGCGCCAGCACCTCGGCGGTGCGGGCGCTGAGGATGCCGCGCGACTCCAACTGGTGCTGGTCGTGCGACGCGGGGACGATCACCGTGTCAGCCTCCGCCAGGGCTTCGGGGCCGTGGTCGACGTTGATGGTGAAGTCGGCGTCCGTACGGACGTGGCCGGCTTCGTACGAGCAGGTCACGACCTCGTAGAGGGGCTCGCGGGCGGCGTCGCGGGCCATGCCGAAGACCCGGTGGACGATGCCCAGCTCGATGGGCAGCAGCCCGTCGCGGACGAGGACGGCGACGCGGTGGCGCTCGGGGTGGGAGAAGACTGGGGCCATGGCCCGATTCTTTCACATCGTGTCCGTCGGGCCACTCGTCGTTCTCGAGGCCCGTGGGCGAAGCTCATGTCCATGTCGCAGACCGCAGTCCAGCAGCAGTCGCCGCCCGGCCGGCCCCGGCCGGGCCGCCCGAGGATCCACCGGGCCTGGTTCGTCGCCGCCGTCTCCTTCGTCACGCTCCTCGCGGCAGCGGGCTTCAACTCCCTGCCGGGGCTCCTCATCGACCCGCTGCACCGGGAGTTCGACTGGTCGCGCGGCACCATCGGCCTGGCGGTCGGGCTGACCGTGGCGCTGTCCGGGCTGGCCGGTCCGTTCGCCGCCGCGCTGCACGACCGGTTCGGCATCCGGCGGGTGTGCGTGGCGGCGCTGACGGTCATCTCCACCGGGTCGCTGCTCAGCGTGTGGATGAGCGCCGCCTGGCAGCTGATCCTCTACTGGGGCGTGCTGGTCGGTCTCGGTACGGGGTCGATGGCGCTGGCCTTCGCGGCGACGATCACCAACCGGTGGTTCGTCGAGCGGCGCGGGCTGGTGACCGGGCTGCTCACGGCGGCCGGGGCGTCCGGGCAGCTGGTGTTCCTGCCACTGTGCGCGTGGATCGTCGAGGAGCACGGCTGGCGGCCGGCGGTGGTGACGGTCGCGCTGACCGCCGCGATCGCGGTGCCGTTCGTCTGGCTGCTGCTGCGCGACCATCCGGCGGACGTGGGGCTGGCCCCGTACGGCTCGGACGTCTTCGTCGAGAAGCCCGCGCCGCAGTCCGGTGCCGCGCTGCGCACGCTGCGGGTGCTGCGGGACGCGGCGAAGACGGGGCCGTTCTGGCTGCTGGCCGGGACGTTCGCGATCTGCGGGGCATCGACGAACGGCCTCATCCGCACCCACTTCGTCCCCTCCGCCCACGACCACGGCATGCCCGTGACGGCGGCGGCGTCACTGCTCGCGGTGATCGGGATCTTCGACATCGCCGGCACGATCGCCTCGGGCTGGCTCACGGACCGCTTCGACTCCCGCCGCCTCCTCGCCGTGTACTACGGCCTGCGCGGGCTGTCGCTGATGTTCCTGCCGATGCTGCTCGCGGACTCGGTGCATCCGCCGATGCTGTTCTTCATCGTGTTCTACGGCCTGGACTGGGTGGCCACGGTCCCGCCCACGGTCGCCCTGTGCCGGGAGCACTATGGGTCGGACAGCGCGATCGTGTTCGGCTGGGTGCTGGCGTCGCACCAGGTCGGTGCGGCGATCGTTTCCTGGCTGGGCGGTCTCGTACGGGATGTGACGGGGTCGTACGACACGGTGTGGCTGACGTCCGGCGGGCTGTGTGCGCTGGCGGCGATGATGGCGCTGGTGATCCGCCGGGGGAGCAGGGAGGGGCAGCTGGTCAGCGCTGCCGGCTGACCGTGCGGGCTATCTTGCGGGCGTCCAGGGCGATTTCGCGGAGCATGCCGCTGATCGGGTTCGTGTAGCCGGTGAAGTGCAGGCCGGGGGCGTCCGGGTGGGTGCGGGGGCCGTGGACGCGGGGGGTGCCGCGGTCGTCGAGGACGCCGAGGTGGCCGACCAGGGGCTCGAGGCCGCGGCGGTAGCCCGTGGCGGCTATCACGGCGTCGGGGGTGATCTCCGTACCGTCGTTGAGCAGCACCCGGTCCTTGACGAACGAGTGCACCGACGCCACCGGGATCACCTTCCGCGCCCGTACCGCCGCCACGAAGCCCACGTCCTGCACCGGGATCGCCCCCTCCCGCACCCGCGTGTACAGCCCGCTTGCCGGCCGCGGCAGCCCGTACTCGCCGAGGTCCGGCGTGCCGACCCGGTCCAGCCGCGCCGCGACCCGGTCGACCAGCCGCACCGGTAGCCGCCGGCACAGGATCCCGTTGCGCTGCGCCGGCCAGCCCAGCGTCGTACGCGGCACGATGTGCGGCAGCGTGCGCACGGAGATCCGCACCCGTGACGCCCCGCCCTCGGCGAGGTCCACGGAGATCTCCGTGCCCGTGTTGCCCGTACCGACGACGAGGACGTCGCGCCCGGCGTAGGGCCCGGCGTCGCGGTAGCGCGAGGCGTGCAGGACCTCGCCGGGGAAGGTGTCCAGGCCCGGCCAGTCGGGGACGTACGGCGTGTGGTTGTGCCCCGTGGCGACCACCACCGTCGGCGAGGCGAGGACCCGCCCGCCGGTGCCGTGCAGCAGCCAGCCGCGGTCGGCGTCCCGCTCGATCCGGGTGACCTCGACGCCCGCGACGATCTCCAGCTCGTGGTGCTCGGCGTACTCCCGCAGATAGCGCACCACGTCGTCCCGGCGCACCCACCGCCCGTACGACCGCGGAATCGGCATCCCCGGCAGCCCGGACAGCGCCCGCGTGGTGTGCAGCCGCAGCCGGTCGTAGTGCCCGAGCCACGAGGTCCCGGCCCCGGCGCCCTTCTCCAGCACGACGGCCCGCACCCCCCGGGCGCGCAGCGCCGCGGCGGTGGCGAGGCCGGCGGGGCCGCCGCCGATGACGTAGACGGGCGTGACGTGGGTGAGGTCACCGGGCATGGACATGCGCCGAGAGTAGAACACCCGTCAACGCGATCGGACGGCGCTTGCGCCGATGCCCGACCAGCCCCCAGACTTACTTACTTGGGCGGTTTACGACCCGTCATGCCGAGATGCACCAGCAGCGCAAGATTCGGCTTCAGCTCCGCCTGCCTGACGCCCCAGGTCTGGAAGCCCTTCTGGTGCGCCGCCACCGCGGCCAGCATCGCGACCAGCGAGGCAGCCACCGCCGGCGGGGAGACCGAGGCGTCGACCTTCCCCTTGGCCTGCAGGTCCTTGATCGAGTCCGCCAGCGAGCCCGACACGGCGCTGATGATCCGCAGCCGGATCCGGGTGAACCGCTTGTCACCCTCCGCCGCGCCCAGGTCCACGACCCGCAGGATCGCCTCGTTGCGCCGCCAGAACGACAGGAAGCCCTCGACCAGCTCCTCCGCCGTCCGCGCCCCCGACTTGCCGACCCAGGAGCGGCCGGCCACCAGGTCCGTCAGGCCCGCGCCCTCGCGTGCCATCGCCTCGGCGAGCTCCAGGACGGCGCCCTCGACGTCCGGGAAGTACTGGTAGAACGTCGCCGGTGAGGTGCCCGCCCGGCGGGCCACGTCGATCACCGTGACGTCGCGGTAGGGCGAGGAGTCCAGCATCTCGCCCAGGCATTCGAGCAGCTTCGTACGCGTGGCCTGGCCGCGACGTCCCGCGACGCGGCCGTCGACCGTGCGGACTTGACCTGTCATGACGTCAGCTTACCGACGCCTGACCAGCGCGCATCCGGCGGCGGGCAAACGAGGGGCGGCCCCGGTACGGCCGCGTGGATGACCAAAAACTCGAACACTATTGACCGTATGTTCGAGTCGTTTCGGGAGCGTAGTCCGTGATCACCCGATACGTTGAGTGGGTTTTCCGAAGACCCCGAGGCGGCGACCACGGCCCCCGCCGCCGATCGAGGGGCGCACCGGCCGGGCCCCGGGCGGCGGGGCCCGGCCGGGCGTGACCCCGCCCCTGCCCCGCTCCCGTTCGGCGGCGTGAGGAAACTGTGACCGCCCGCCGCCGGTTCGATCCGGGGAAGTTCGCGTGCGGGCCCCGCGGCGGGGGAGAATCGGGACCGGCGCGGAGGGAACCAGCGGTCCGGGCCCGGGTGGCCCCAGGTGGGAAAGAACACGCGGACGCCCCCGGGACTGACGGCTGCGCGCCCACAATGAGAGGCTGCACGGGGGTTGTCCGTATCGGATCGGGTACGAAGCCCCGACGGGGAGGTGGCAGGGAAGTGGTCGAGCAGCTGACGCAGCACGATCCGAGACGGATCGGCCCGTTCGAAGTGCTCGCCCGGCTCGGTGCCGGCGGCATGGGCCTGGTCTATCTCGCGCGTTCGGCGTCCGGCCGCCGGGTGGCGATCAAGACGGTGCGCACGGAGCTGGCGGAGGACCAGCTGTTCCGGGTGCGCTTCACGCGCGAGGTGGAGGCGGCCCGCTCGGTGAGCGGGTTCTACACCGCGGCCGTGGTGGACGCCGACCCGCGCGCCGCCGTGCCGTGGCTCGCCACCGCGTACGTCCCCGCGCCCTCCCTGGAGGAGATCGTGGGCGAGTGCGGGCCGATGCCGCCGCAGGCCGTGCGCTGGCTGGCCGCGGGCATGGCGGAGGCGCTGCAGTCGATCCACGGGGCGGGGCTGGTGCACCGCGATCTCAAGCCGTCGAACGTGCTCGTCGTCGACGACGGCCCGCGCGTGATCGACTTCGGCATCGCCTCGGGGGTGTCCAACACCCGGCTCACGATGACCAACGTGGCCGTCGGCACCCCCGCGTACATGTCCCCGGAGCAGGCGCGCGACTCGCGCAGTGTCACCGGCGCGAGCGACGTGTTCTCGCTCGGGTCCACGCTCGTGTACGCCGGTACGGGCCACGCCCCCTTCCACGGCGCGAACCCCGTCGAGACGGTGTTCATGCTGCTGCGCGAGGGCCCCGACCTCGAGGGCCTGCCGGACGAGCTGCGTCCC
Source organism: Streptomyces smaragdinus (assembly GCF_009604385.1). GTDB lineage: Bacteria > Actinomycetota > Actinomycetes > Streptomycetales > Streptomycetaceae > Streptomyces > Streptomyces smaragdinus. The sequence goes on along the minus strand of NZ_WEGJ01000010.1, from coordinate 12,415 downwards.
CTCATCGAGGCGTGCATGGAGATGTCGCCCGAGCACCGGCCGAGCCCCGCGGAGCTGCAGTCGCAGCTGGCGCCGCACCTCTTCAGCTCCGGGCAGGACGACGACACCGGCACGGCGTCCGCGTGGCTGCCGCTGCCCGCCGTCGAGCTCATAGAGAAGCGCCGGGGCGGCGGCCGGACCATGGGCGGCCCGCACCTTCAGCCCAACGGCGTCCACCCCCACCAGCCGCCCGTCCAGCCCCCGCCCATGCCCGGCCACCCCCCGGCCTCCGCCGTCCAGGTGCAGCAGCCCCCGGCGCCCGTCGCCGTGGAGGAGCCCGGCGGCGTGGTGCGCCTCGCGGGCGCCGCGGTCCCCATCGGCCCCGGCCCCCGGGTGAAGGACGCGACGGCGGCACGGCTGCGGATGACTCCCGACGCGCATCCCGTCGCCGGCTGGGTCCGCCCGCCGGGCGGCGGCGTCCAGACGTCGCTCCCGCAGGCCCGCCCGGAGCCGGACGAGACCAAGCCCCGGGGCGGCTGGCGGCCCTGGCGGTTCCGGATGTCCAACGATGTATGGGGCACCCCGGCGGTCGTCCGGGACCTGCTGTACGTGACGTCGTTCGAGGTGCACGCGCTGGATGTGGCCAGCGGGCGGCGGCAGTTCAAGACCCGTGAGGTCGCGTGGTCGATGGCCGTGGCGGACGGCAGGATCCACGCCTCCGACGGCCCCAGCCTCTACGCCCTGGACGCCACCGACGGCGTCGAACGCTGGCGGCGGGCCACGGACGGCTGGGTGTACGCGCTGAAGGTCGACGGCGGCGTCGTCGTCACCGGGACCCGCGGCGGCGGCGTGCAGGCGCGCGACGCGCTGACCGGGGAGTCGCTGTGGGAGATCGGCGGGGCGCAGTCGGACTTCGAGACGCAGGAGGCCGGGCCGGTCGTGCACGGCGGCTCGGTGTACGTGTGCGGGGAGGGCCGGCTGCGGGCGCTGGACGCGCGCACGGGCGCCGAGCGGTGGTCGTACCCGGTGGGTGACGCGGCGGCGTGCGGCGGTGTGCCGGTGCGGCTGTTGCCGACGGCGGACGGGGCGGTGTATGTGGCGGCCGGGAAGCGGCTGTTCGCGCTGGACGCGGCGTACGGGATGCTGCGGTGGTCGTTCGAGGCGCCGGCCGTGATGCTGTGTCCGCCGGCGTTCGCGCCGGGGGCGGCGGTGGGCGGGGGCGGGGTGTATCTCGCGGACTACCTCGGCACGGTGTACGCGCTGGACGCCGCCGACGGGCGCGAGCGGTGGCGGATCGCCACGGAGGCGCGTAACTCCATCGAGCCTGTGCTGGTCACGGGCGGCGCGGTGCACGTCGGCTCGGGGTCGGCGCTGTACACGCTGGACGCGGTGGCCGGGACGCCCAAGTGGCGCTTCGCCACCCGCGGTGAGCTGATCGGTGCCCCCGTCGCGGCGGACGGACGGGTGCACTTCGGCTCGGCCGACCACTGGCTGTACGCGGTGGACGCGGTGGGCGGTCAGCTGCGGTGGAAGCTGGAGACCGGTGGCGAGATCACGGGGTCGCCGGTGGTGGACCGGGGGGTCGTGTACGCCTGCAGCAAGGACCGCTGCGTGTACGCGCTGGACGCCGCCGAGGGGACGGGGCGCTCGGGCAGCTGACCTACGCGGCGTCCCGGCGGTCGGTCTCCGGGGCGCCGCCGTCGGCGGTCTGCCGCCAGTCCGGCTCGCCCTCGCGCCTGGTGTCCACGCGGCGGATGCCGTCGGGGAGGCGGACCACGTTGTCCGGCACGGGCTCGTGCTCCGGCTCGCGGACGGGGGCGACGCCGATGAGGCGGGTGTCGGAGGGCTGCGGGGTCTGCGTCTGCGGGGCGTGCGTCTGCGCGGTCGGTGCCATCGGACGGGGCCCGGTGCTCTCCACCGGTTCGTCCGCCCACTCGTCCGTACGTCGGCCCACGGGCGCCTCGTACGTGGTGTCCCCGCGCCGGTGCCTGCCGACGGCGACGGCCTTCTCCTTGCGGCCCATGACCGCGGCGCCGAGCAGCAACAGCGCCGCACCGGCGAAGGCGTTGGCGACGCCGATGCCCAGGCTCTCGCCGCTGGCACCGACCACCAGCCCGTCGGAGACCTGACTCTGCCGGATCATCCACAGCACGGCGGTGCCCAGCACGATGAGCCCGGCGAGGAGGATCGCGAGCCGCGATCTGAGCACGATGCCGACGAGGGCGACGACGGCGGCGGCGAGCATCAGCAGGAAGACCGACGCCATCAGGGAGGAATGCACGCCGGTGATGCCGTCGAAGATGTCGTCGACACCGTATTGCCGCCCGAGGCGGCCGTCGTACCACGGACGGAAGGGGCTGTAGACGGCGGCCGCCGCTCCTAGGAGGGCCAGGGCCGACCCGATGACGTAGCGCATCGTGGATGCCGCGTTGTCCGACATGGTCCCGCTCGCCTCCGGATAGCTCGGTCGGGGCCCTGTAGGCCCACTCCAGTTCCGACGCTACGCCCGGTTTGTTACGTATGCACCCTGGGGCCATGGCACGCGAAAAAGGGCCGGCCGCGGCGACCCCCCTCTGGTCGCCGCGGCCGGCCCGTCCCCCGGGTGTTACGTGCTCAGGGAATGTAGTGATCGAGGGGCTTGATGTCCCCGTCGTCGTCCGGCTTCACGGTCGGCGCGATCGATTCCTTCGTCGGCTCTTCCTCCGCGGGAGGCGCCGGAATGTAGTGGTCGTCCGTCCCGTACACCGGTTCCTTCTCATCGGCCATAGCCGTACTCCTCATAAGCGGTGTGTCGAACAAGTCGGGCGCCCGCCCAGCAACTCCCCCGCGGGTTGCCGGACGGGCATTCGGCGGTCGCTCACCTCGACGGTGTCCCCCTGCGACCTGCAGCAGCTTCGCCCTACCCCCCGGCGTGACGGGCTGCTGGATATGAGCATGACGCATCACGATAAACGACTGATGAACGCCTTCGTCCACTCCCGGCGCCGGAGGCCCGAGCACCCCGGAATCAGCCCGTCGCCAGCGGCGTGAGCAGCCCCTTCACCTCCACGGCCTCCGCTGCGCCGATCCGCTCGTAGATGGTCAGCGACTCGGTCCAGCAGGCCCGGGCCCGGCCCGGCTGGCCGACCTGCTCCAGCGCCCGGCCGAGGACGACCAGGATCTGTGCCCGGTGCCAGTCGCCGCCGATGCCCTGGAGCCGGGCGAGGGCCTGGTCGGCGCCGGCCGCCGCGTCCGCGGGCCGACCCGTCCGGAGGTGGGCCTCGGCCATCCGCAGGAGTGTCATCCCGTGCCACAGGTGCATCCGGTTGGCCCGGAAGACCTGCAGCGCCTCCTCCAGCCGGACGAGCGCCTCGTCCGCGCGTCCGGCGCCCGTCAGAGCGATGCCGAGTGCGTACATGCCGTTGGCCATCCGCAGCGACGACCCCAGCTGCCGGTGGATCTCAGCCGACTGTTCGGCGAGACGGATTGCCTCGTCCATCCGGCCGGTGTGGACGTACACCCGGGAGAGGTTGCTGAGCGCGCTTGCCTCGCCGGGGACGTTGCCGTCCTCGCGGAATGCCTCCAGCGCGGTTTGCAGATACTCGCCGGCCTCCTCGCGCCGACCGAGCACGAAGCAGGCGATCCCGCGGTTGTTGGCCGCGACGCCGCAGACGTAGATGTCGTCGCAGGCGCGGCCGAGCAGCATCGCCCGCTGGGCGTGGGCGTCAGCCTGTTCGAAGCGTCCGGAGAAGCTGTGGGCGAGGAGTAGTTCCGTGTGTGCGCGGCCCTCAGTGCGGGCGTCGCCCGTGTGCTGAGCGGTCTCCAGCGCGAGTGTGGTCACCTGGAAGAACTGGTCGGAATACGTGCCGGACTCGGCGAGGTCGTTGGTCGCCAGCAGCAGGTTCACTGCCCGCCCCAGCGCACCGTCCCGGGTGTGCTGCCGGGCGGCGGCCAGCAGGCAGTCTGCCTCCGTGAACAGCCAGTTCTGCCCCGCCGTGCTGTCTGCGAACGTGAGCCCCGGCCGCCCGAACGGCCCCACGTGGTGGGGCAGCCGGTCACCGGGTCGGCTGAGCGCGTACGCGCCCGCGGCGGTAGCCAGATAAAAGTCCAGCAACCGCGACAACGCCTCCGCGCACTCCGTCGGCGGCTGCTCGTCACGCTCCGCGCAGCCGCGGGCGTACAACCGGACCAGGTCGTGGTAGCGGTAACGGCCGGGAGCCGCGGACTCGATGAGCGAGGTGTCGACCAGCGTCTCGAGTAGATCCTCCGCCGCCTCCGGATCGAGGTCCAGCACGGCCGCCGCCGCGTGCACCGAGATGTCCGGCCCGTCCGCGAGGCTCAGCAGCCGGAACGCCCGCGCCTGCTCCGGCAGGAGCTGCCCGTAGCCCAGCTCGAACGTCGCCTTCACCGCCAGATCACCGACCTGCAGCTCGTCCAGCCGCCGGTGCTCGTCGTCCAGCTTGCGCGCCAGGGTCGACACCGTCCAGGTGGGGCGCGACGCGAGGCGGGAGGCGGCGATCCGGATCGCGAGCGGGAGGTAGCCGCAGCGGCCGACGACGTCCATCGCCGCGTCCCTCTCGGGGGCGACGCGGTCCTCGCCGACGATGCGGATGAAGAGGTCCAGCGCCTCCGTCGGGTTCATCACGTCCAGGTCGACGTGGTGCGCCCCGACCAGGTCCATCATCTTGCCCCGGCTGGTGACCAGCGCCGCGCTGCCCTCCGTGCCCGGCAGCAGCGGGCGGACCTGGGCGGCGTCGCGGGCGTTGTCCAGCAGGGTGAGGACGCGCCGTCCCGCGAGGGTGGAGCGGAAGAGGGCGGAGCGTTCGGCGACGCCCTCGGGGATCGCGGAGGCCTGCGTGCCCAGCGCGCGCAGGAACGCGGCCAGTACCGCGCCGGGTTCGGCCGGGGAGCCCGAGCCCTGCAGGTCCACGTACAGCTGGCCGTCCGGGAAGTGGTCCCGGGCGGCGTGGGCGACGTGGACGGCGAGGGTGGTCTTCCCGACCCCGCCTATGCCGGAGACGGACGAGACGGCCATCACGGAGCCCTCGGCGGTGGCGAGTTCCTTCGACAGCTGCTCCACGTACTCCTGCCGGCCCGTGAAGTCCGCGACGGTCGCGGGCAGCTGGGCCGGGGTCAGGATGCGGGGCGCCGCGACGTCCGCCTCCGCCGGGGCGGCGAGGGATTCGTCGGCCTGGAGGATCCGCCGCTGCAGCTCGGTGAGTTCGGGCCGCGGGTCGACGCCCAGCTCGCCCGCGAGGTGGCGGCGGGTGTCTGCGTACACGGCCAGGGCCTCGCTCTGCCGCCCGCTGCGGTACAGCGCGAGCATCAACAGCTCCCGCAGCCGCTCCCGCAGCGGATGGGTGGCCGTCAGCGCGGTGAGCTCCGCGACGACGTCCGCGTGCCCACCGGCCTTCAGGTCCAGCTGCACCCGGTGTTCGAGCAGCGTCAGCCGCAGCTCCGCCAGCCGCACCCGCTGCGTCTCCGCGTACGGGCCGGGGATGCCGGCCAGCGGCTCGCCGTCCCAGTGCGCCAGCGCCTTCGCGTACAGCGCGCGCCCGCGGGCGATGTCGCCCTCGGCGGCGGCGCGTTCCGCTTGTGTGGCCAGTGCATCGACCCGCTCGGTGTCCAGGCTCCCGGCAGCGCGCGGGACGGAGTACCCCCCGGCCTCCGACCGCAGCGCGTCCGTGCCCAGCGCCTTGCGCATCCGGAAGGCGTACGTACGGATCGTCGCCGTCGCCTTCTCCGGCGGCTCCTCGCCCCACAGGGCGTCGATCAACTCCTGTGCCGTGGCCGTACGTCCACTGCGCAGCAGCAGTGCGGCGAGCATGGCGCGCTGCTGCGGCGATCCGGCGGCGAGCTGCTCCCCGCCACGCTCCGCCCGTACCGGGCCGAGGACGGAGAAGGTCAGCTCACCGTCGTGCGTCGCAGCCTCGCCCCGGTGGCCTTCGCCGTTCGTACCACCTCTGTGCCCGGTCATGGCCGTCCCCCTCCCCGAGGCATTCCGCATCGGATCAGTCTGCCCTGCCGGGAGCGGTTTCGTCAGCACGCCTTCCGGACGGTTGCCGTCCCGATACGTACGTATTGCTGTGCCAGTCGGCGGATTCACGACGTGATCATGTGTTGTTTCCCACCTGGGCACCCCGTTACGAGGGCCGCACCCGCGTGGCCGCCGCCCGGACGAACCGCGGTGCCGCCTTGCGCAGATACGCCGTCCGCCCGGGCGGTCTGCGGCGGCCCCGGCGGCGGGCGGCGAGGTCGGTGAACAGGTCCGAGTAGCGGGCGGCGATCGGGGCGGGTTCGTAGCGGCGGGCGCTGTCCAGGGCCGCCGCGCCCATCGCGCGCCGGGCCGGCTCGTCCTCGATGAGCTGCGACAGCGCGGCGGCCAGCGCCTCCGCGTCCCCGACGGGGACCAGCCGCCCGTCGTGCCCGTCGCGGATGATCTCGCCGGGACCCAGCGGGCAGTCGGTGCTCACCACCGGCACGCCCACCCCCATCGCCTCCACGATCGTCATCCCGAACGGCTCCACATCGGACGTCACGGTGACCAGCGACGCCTCCGCGAACGCCGGCTCGATGGGGCTCAGCACGCCGGGCAGCCGCACCCGCCCCGTCAGGTCCAGCTCGGTCACCAGCGCCTCCAGCCGCCCCCGTTCGGCGCCCTCGCCGTAGATCCGCAGCTCCCAGTCGGGGTGCCGGCGGGCCACCCGGGCGAAGGCGTGCAGCAGCAGATCGTGGCGTTTGTCCGGGATGAACCGCCCGGCCGCGGCGATGACCTTGGCCGATCCGCGCGACGGTGTGGTGGAGGGGGCGGGGACGATGTTCGGTACGGAGGTCACATGCGCGCCGGCCAGCGGCATCCCGACACGGTACGCGGCGGCGTCGGCCTCGGTGGTGGTGACGACGGCGTCCAGGGCCGCGTAGCTGCGGGCCATCCGGGACCACAGGCGGTAGCCGTAGCCGTCGTGGTGGAGGTGCTCCTGGCCGATGAGGACGGCGTCGGCGGGGCCGTACTGGGCAAGGTGGATGTTGATCCCGGCGCGGGTGCCCAGCACCACGTCGGCGCCGCAGTCCGTCAGGTATGCCGCCGCCCGCGCGTCGTGCAGCGCGGTGTACTGGCGGCAGGTGCGGTCGGCCTCCGTGAAGCGGCGGGAGGGGGAGGCGTACAGCGGGTCGGCGCGGTCGTCGCTGCCCTTGCGGTCGTCGACGAGGGGGTGCAGCTTGACGCGTGGGTCGAGGGCGAAGGTCGTCTTGGCGCGGTGGCGGCGGAGGGAGGCGATCTCGACGTCGTGGTCGTCGGACAGGGCGGTGGCCAGGTGGAAGACGGCCTTGACGGTGCCACCCAGGGCGTAGGCGTTGTTGAGCAGAAAGACGATCTTCACCTGGGTACTCCCGTCCGGGGGAGCCCCCGTGGTTCCCCTCCTGTGGTTGGTGAGACCGCCGGAGTACGGACGGGGTTGCCCCGGCGGTCCCGCCGGATACCACTGTGACCCCCGCGGCGCCCCTGCTACGGGAGGCGCCGTGTCTCGAACACCTGGTCAGCGTACGCGAGCCGCCGATCATGCCGGATCCGTCGCCCCCGCACCGCTGGGGGACACCACCCGCGGGCCATTGGAAATCTGCGCCCCGGCCGTGCAGAGTGGGCGGCCCGACGCGACGGCGCGACCTGTGGAGGCCCTGCAATGCGGATCGGCGTGACCATCTTCCTCACCGACGAGACCGTCCGCCCGGTGCCGTTGGCGCGCGAGCTGGAGCAGCGGGGCTACGACGCGCTGTACCTCCCCGAGCACACCCACATCCCCGTCAGCCGCGACACCCCCGCCCCGATGGGCGAGCCGCTGCCGCGCGAGTACGGACGCACGCTCGACGCCTTCACCGCCCTCGCCCAGGCGGCGGCCGTCACCGAACGCCTGCGCCTCGGTACGGGCATCACGCTGATCGCCCAGCACGACCCGGTGGTCCTGGCCAAGCAGGTCGCCACGCTCGACCACCTCTCCGGCGGCCGCTTCACGTTCGGCGTCGGCTTCGGCTGGAACGTCGAGGAGGCCGCCGACCACGGCGTCGACTGGCGCACCCGGCGCCGGCTCGGCCGCGACCGCCTGGCGCTGATGCGCGCGCTGTGGGCGCCGGAGCCCACGGCGTACGACGGCCCGTTCGGCGCCGTCCGCGCCAGCGAGGCCCACCCCAAGCCGGTGCAGGCCCCGCGTGAGACTCCCGCCGGTCCGCTGTACGGGCCGCGCACGCTGCTCGGCGGGGCTGCGGGGCCGCGGCTGTTCGCGCACATCGCGGAGCACGCGGACGGCTGGCTGCCGATCGGCGGGGGCGGGCTGACGGAGTCCCTGCCGCTGCTGCGTACGGCATGGGAGGAGGCGGGGCGGGACGCGAAGGACCTCACGGTCGTCCCGTACGCCGTGCGCCCCTCGGCGGGCAAGCTGGCGCACTTCGCGGACCTGGGGGTCGGGGAGGTGATCGTCCAGCTCCCGGCGGCGGGGCCGGACGAGGTGCTGCGGGCGCTGGACTCGTACGCGGAGTTCCTGTGATACGCCGCCGGTCGCTGCTGGCGGCGGTGCCCGCCGTCCTGCTGGCGGCGTGCGATTCGGCGGAGCCGCCCGTACGCAAAGAGAAGAAGGCGCCCCCGCCCTCCGCCTGGCGGCTGGACTACACCGGCGAGTCCCGCTCGGCCGGCATCCAGCACGTCGTGCCCGTGTCCGCCGACGAGGCCTGGGCGCTGGAGATGGAGCACACCGGCGCGTACACGCTGCTCCACCGCGACGCGGACGGCTGGCGCCCGGAGCAGTTGCCCCCGGCGATGACGGCCGCCCGGGGCGAGAACGCCCTGTCGCTGGGGGCGTCGGCACCCGACGACGTATGGCTGTTCGCGCTGACCGGGGCGGGCGGCGCCCACTGGGACGGCGCCCGCTGGCGGACCGTCGACCTACCGCCCGGCCTTCTCTTCCGGACCGCCGTCGGCCCCACCGACGTCTGGGCGATGAGTAACCAACGGCGGAGCGTGTGGCGGTACGACGGGGCGCGCTGGACCGAACACAAGCTCCCCATCTGGGTGGACGCGGTCGCGGGCAGCGCCCCCGACGACGTCTGGGCCGTCGGCACGGAGGCGGTGACGGAGGGGACGCCGCAGGCCGCCGCGATGCACTGGGACGGCCGCACCTGGGAGCTGACGAAGACGCCGTCGTTCACGTACCCGGAGCCCGCCCCGCCGGAGGAGGCCACCGGACTGCGGACGGTCGCCGCCGTGGGCCCCCGCGAGGCGCTGGCGATGGGCCTGCACTCGTACAACCACGGCGAGGACCCCGACATCGTGGAACCGCCCGAAGAGACCCTCCTGCTGCGCTGGGACGGCGTCCGCTGGACGCAACTGCCCGGCATACCCCGGCAGACGTCGTTCAACGACAGCGTCACCTCCGACGGCGCCGGCGGAGCGGTCGCCCTCGGCTGGTGGCACTGGCCGGCGGGCGCGGGGAAGCCGTCGAAAATCGGCAGACCGCCCCTGGTCCTCGGCCACTACCCCACCCTCTCGAAGGGCGACCGCACCCAGCGCGTGTACCCCTCGCAGCTCGCGCACGTCCCCGGCACCCGCCACGTCCTGGCCGCCGCGAGCATCGGCCGTACGGGCAGGAAGGGCTTCACCCGCCCGGCCGTCCTCCGTTACGACGCGGGCGGCTGACGGCCCGCCCCCGGGAGGCTCGAGGACGCCGCCGTATCCTCGGACGATGACCTCCACACCGCCCACCGCCAACGCCATGCGCCGCGCGCTGCGGCGCGCCCGTGACGGGGTGGCCCTGGACACCGCCGAGGCCGCCGTGCTGCTGCGGGCGCGCGGCGACGATCTCACCGACCTGTGCGCGTCCGCGGCGAGAGTGCGGGACGCGGGACTCGAGGCGGCGGGGCGGCCGGGCGTCATCACGTACTCGAAGAGCGTGTTCATCCCGCTGACCCGGCTGTGCCGCGACACGTGCCACTACTGCACGTTCGTCACCGTCCCCGGCAAGCTGCGGCGGGACGGGCACGGGATGTTCATGTCGCCGGACGAGGTGCTGGACATCGCCCGCAAGGGCGCCGCGCTCGGCTGCAAGGAAGCGCTGATCACCCTCGGCGACAAACCGGAGGACCGCTGGCCGGAGGCCGGGGAGTGGCTGGAGGCGCACGGCTACGACGACACCCTGGCGTACGTCCGCGCGATCTCGATCCGCATCCTGGAGGAGACGGGCCTCCTCCCGCACCTCAACCCGGGCGTCCTGTCCTGGCAGGACTTCCAGCGGCTGAAGCCGGTCGCCCCGTCGATGGGCATGATGCTGGAGACGACGGCGACCCGGCTGTGGAGCGAGAAGGGCGGCCCGCACTACGGCTCCCCGGACAAGGAACCGGCCGTCCGCCTGCGCGTCCTGGAGGACGCGGGCCGCTCGTCCGTCCCGTTCACGAGCGGGCTGCTGATCGGCATCGGCGAGACGTACGAGGAGCGCGCGGACTCGCTCTTCGCGCTGCGCCGGGTGTCCCGCGCGTACCACGGCGTCCAGGAGCTGATCATCCAGAACTTCCGCGCCAAGCCGGACACCGCGATGCGCGGCATGCCGGACGCGGAGCTGGACGACCTGGTGGCGACGATCGCGGTGGCCCGTCACATCATGGGACCGTCGGCCTGTATCCAGGCTCCGCCGAACCTCGTGGACGCGGAGTACGGCCGGCTGATCGGGGCGGGGATCGACGACTGGGGCGGGGTGTCTCCCCTGACGATCGACCACGTAAACCCCGAACGCCCGTGGCCGCGTATCGAGGAACTGTCGGCGCGCTCGGCGGACGCCGGTTTCTCGCTGCGTGAACGGCTGTGCGTGTACCCGGAGTTCGTCCGGCGGGGCGAGCCCTGGCTGGACCCGCGCCTGCTGCCGCACGTGACGGCGCTGGCGGACCCTCTGACGGGACTCGCTCTGTCCGACGCCCCGGTGCAGGGCCTCCCGTGGCAGGAGCCGGACGGCGGCTTCGAGGCGTCGGGCCGTACGGACCTGCACCGGACGATCGACACGGAGGGCCGTACGGCGGACCGCCGGGAGGACTTCGACTCGGTGTACGGCGACTGGTCGGCCCTCCGTGAGGCGGCGGCGCCCGGGATGGTGCCGTCGCGGCTGGACGCGGACATGCGCTCGGCGCTGTCGCAGGCGGCGGACGACCCGGAGCGGCTGTCGGACGCGCAGGCGCTGACGCTGCTGCACGCGGACGGTGCGGCGCTGGACTCGCTGTGCGGGATCGCGGACACCCTGCGCCGGGATGTGGTCGGTGACGACGTGACGTACATCGTCACGCGGAACATCAACTTCACGAACGTCTGCTACACGGGCTGCCGCTTCTGCGCCTTCGCCCAGCGCCGCACGGATGCCGACGCGTACACGCTGTCCCTGTCGCAGGTCGCGGACCGCGCGGAGCAGGCGTGGGACGTGGGCGCGGTGGAGGTGTGCATGCAGGGGGGTATCCATCCGGACCTCCCCGGGACGGCGTACTTCGACATCGCGCGGGCGGTGAAGGACCGGGTGCCGGGGATGCACGTCCACGCCTTCTCGCCGATGGAGGTGGTGAACGGGGCGTCGCGGACGGGGATGTCGATCCGGGAGTGGCTTTCGGCCGCCAAGGAGGCGGGGCTCGACTCGATCCCCGGAACGGCGGCGGAGATCCTGGACGACGAGGTCCGCTGGATCCTGACGAAGGGGAAGCTGCCGACGTCGACGTGGGTGGAGGTGGTGACGACGGCGCACTCGCTGGGCCTGCGCTCCTCCTCGACGATGATGTACGGCCACGTGGACCAGCCCCGACACTGGCTGGGCCACCTCCGGCTGCTGGCCTCTTTGCAGCAGGAGACGGGGGGCTTCACGGAGTTCGTCACGCTGCCGTTCATCCACACGAACGCTCCCGTGTACCTCGCGGGGATCGCCCGCCCCGGCCCCACGCACCGGGACAACCTGGCGGTGACGGCGATGGCCCGCCTGCTCCTGCACCCCCACATCCCGAACATCCAGACGAGCTGGGTGAAGCTGGGCCCCTCCGGGGCGGCGTCGATGCTGCGGGCGGGGGCGAACGACCTGGGGGGCACGCTGATGGAGGAGACGATCTCGCGCATGGCGGGCTCGGCGTACGGCTCCCACCGGACGATCGCGGACCTCGAGGCGATCGCGGCGTCGGCGGGTCGGCCTGCGCGTCCGCGCACGACGCTGTACGGGGCGGTCCCTCCGGCCCGCACGGAGGTGGCCTTGGCGCATGACGGTCGCCTTCCGGCGTTGCTGCCTTTGGCGGAGGGGTGACGCGGCCCCCTGCCGGGGGGCGGTTCGCCTCCGGCGGGGGTGGTGGTTCGCTTCCGGCGGGGGTGGGGTTTTGTTTCGGGGTGTCCCGGGGTCCGTCGGCCTGCCGCGCCTTCGGCGCGGGGGATGCCCACCCACACGCCGCCCGTTGCCGTTGG
>NZ_WEGJ01000001.1 GCF_009604385.1 Streptomyces smaragdinus | reverse complement strand
CCCGCCCCCCGCCTCTCCCGCACCCCCGGCACCCTGCGCCGCCCCCCGGCCCGCCCCGGCGCCGACGCGGCCGGGGTGGCCCGCGACTGGGGCGTCCCCACCGACCGGCCCGACCCCCAGGAGGCCCCGCAGTGAAGCGCACCCTCTTCGCCCCCGAGCACGAGGCGTTCCGCGCGACCGTCCGGACCTTCCTGGCCAAGGAGGTCGTCCCGCACTACGACCGGTGGAACGAGGCCGGCATCGTCTCCCGCGAGGCGTGGCTGGCCGCCGGCCGCCAGGGCCTGCTGGGCCTCGCCGTCCCCGAGGAGTACGGCGGCGGCGGAACGCCCGACTTCCGCTACGGGGTGGTGCTGGCCGAGGAGTTCACCCGCGCCGGCGCCTCCGGCCTCGCCGTCGGCCTGCACAACGACGTGATCGGCCCGTACCTCACCAACCTGGCCACCGACGAGCAGAAGCGGCGCTGGCTGCCCGGCTTCTGCAGCGGCGAGATCATCACCGCCGTCGCCATGACCGAACCGGGCGCCGGCTCCGACCTCCAGGGCATCCGCACGTCCGCCGAGGACAAGGGCGACCACTACCTGCTGAACGGCGCCAAGACCTTCATCTCCAACGGCATCCTCGCCGACCTGGTGATCGTCGTCGCCAGGACCACCCCCGAGGGCGGCTCCCGCGGCCTCAGCCTGCTCGTCGTCGAACGCGGCATGGAAGGCTTCGAACGCGGCCGCAACCTGGAGAAGATCGGCCAGCACGCCCAGGACACCGCCGAACTGTTCTTCAACGACGTCAAGGTGCCCAAGGACAACCTCCTCGGCGAGCTCAACGGCGCGTTCCTGCACCTGGTCACCAACCTTCCCCAGGAACGCCTCACCATCGCCGTGTCCGGCATCGCCGCCGCCGAGAACCTCCTCGAGATCACCACGCAGTACGTCAAGGACCGCGAGGCGTTCGGCCGCCCGATCGCCACGTTCCAGCACATCCGCTTCGAGATCGCCGAGATGGCCACCGAGTGCGCCGTCACGCGCACGTTCGTCGACCGCTGCGTCGAGGACCACGACCGCGGCGAACTCGACGCGGTCCACGCCTCGATGGCCAAGTGGTGGGCCACTGAACTCCAGAAACGCGTCGCCGACCGCTGCCTCCAACTGCACGGCGGCTACGGCTACATGGCGGAGTTCCCGGTGGCCCGTGCCTTCACCGACGGCCGTATCCAGACCATCTACGGCGGCACCACCGAGATCATGAAAGAGATCATCGGCCGCTCCCTGCTCGCCTGAACCCTCACCCCGAGAGGCACACCCATCGTGACCACCGAAGCGTACGTATACGACGCGATCCGCACCCCGCGCGGCCGCGGCAAGGCCAACGGCGCCCTGCACGGCACCAAGCCGATCGACCTGGTCGTCGGCCTGATCCACGAGATCCGGGCCCGCTTCCCCGACCTCGACCCCGCCGCCATCGACGACATCGTCCTCGGCGTCGTCGGCCCCGTCGGCGACCAGGGCTCGGACATCGCCCGGATCGCGGCCATCGCCGCCGGACTGCCCGACACCGTCGCCGGCGTCCAGGAGAACCGCTTCTGCGCGTCCGGTCTGGAGGCCGTCAACCTGGCCGCCGCCAAGGTCCGCTCCGGCTGGGAGGACCTGATCCTCGCCGGCGGCGTCGAGTCCATGTCCCGGGTGCCGATGGCCTCCGACGGCGGCGCCTGGTTCGCCGACCCGATGACCAACTACGAGACCGGCTTCGCCCCCCAGGGCATCGGCGCCGACCTCATCGCCACCATCGAGGGCTTCACCCGCCGCGACGTCGACGAGTACGCCGCCATGTCCCAGGAGCGCGCCGCCGAGGCCTGGAAGGACGGCCGCTTCGCCCGCTCCGTCGTCCCCGTCAAGGACCGCAGCGGCCTTACCGTCCTCGACCACGACGAGCACATGCGCCCCGGCACCACCGCCGACTCCCTGGCCAAGCTCAAGCCCTCTTTCGCCGACATCGGCGACCTGGGCGGCTTTGACGCCGTGGCGCTGCAGAAGTACCACTGGGTCGAGAAGATCGACCACGTCCACCACGCCGGCAACTCCTCCGGCATCGTCGACGGCGCCTCCCTCGTCGCCGTCGGCTCCAAGGAGGTCGGCGACCGCTACGGCCTCACCCCCCGCGCCCGCATCGTCTCGGCCGCCGTCTCCGGCTCCGAGCCGCTCATCATGCTCACCGGCCCCGCCCCTGCCGCCCGCAAGGCCCTCGCCAAGGCCGGACTGACCATCGACGACATCGACCTCGTCGAGATCAACGAGGCCTTCGCCGCCGTCGTCCTGCGCTTCGCCCGCGACATGGGCCTGTCCCTCGACAAGATCAACGTCAACGGCGGCGCCATTGCCCTGGGCCACCCCCTCGGCGCCACCGGCGGCATGATCCTCGGCACCCTCGTCGACGAACTGGAGCGCCGCGACCAGCGCTACGGCCTCGCCACGCTCTGCGTGGGCGGCGGCATGGGCATCGCCACGATCGTCGAACGCATCTGACGTCCCTTCCCGACGGATCTCGCATACGGAGCCGAACAGCATGAGCTTTACGAACACCATCCGCTGGGAACAGGACGACAACGGTGTGGTCACCCTCGTCCTGGACGACCCCAACCAGTCGGCGAACACCATGAACGCCGACTTCATCGCCTCCCTCGAGGCCGCCGCCGACCGCCTCGAGGCCGAGACCCCGCGCGGCGTGATCTACGCCTCCGCCAAGAAGACCTTCTTCGCCGGCGGCGACCTGAAGGACATGATCAAGGCCACGCCCGACGACGCGGCCGACGTCTTCGCCACCGGCATGCGCGTCAAGCGCGCCCTGCGCCGCATCGAGACCCTCGGCGTCCCCGTCGTCGCCGCGATCAACGGCGCCGCCCTCGGCGGCGGCTACGAGATCGCCCTGGCCTCCCACCACCGCGTCGCCCTTGACGCCGGCAGCTACAAGATCGGCCTCCCCGAGGTCACTCTCGGCCTCCTCCCGGCCGGCGGCGGCGTCACCCGTACCGTGCGGATGCTGGGCATCACCGACGCCCTGCTGAAGGTGCTCCTCCAGGGCACCCAGTACAACCCGAAGCGCGCCCTCGACAACGGCCTGGTCGACGAGCTGGCCGCCGACGCCGGCGACCTGCGGGCCAAGGCGCTCGCCTTCGTCGACGCCCACCCCGAGTCCAAGCAGCCGTGGGACGTCCCCGGCTACCGCATCCCCGGCGGCACGCCCGCCCACCCCAAGTTCGCCGCCAACCTCCCGGCGTTCCCCGCGAACCTCAAGAAGCAGACCAACGGCGCCCCCTACCCGGCCCCGCGCAACATCCTCGCCGCGGCCGTCGAGGGCTCCCAGGTCGACTTCGAGACCGCGCAGGTCATCGAGGCCCGCTACTTCACCGAGCTGGTCACCGGCCAGACCGCGAAGAACATGATCCAGGCGTTCTTCTTCGACCTGAACGCCGTCAACGCCGGCCGCAGCCGCCCCGACGGCGTCGAACCGCGCAAGGTCACCAAGGTCGCCGTGCTCGGCGCCGGGATGATGGGCGCCGGCATCGCGTACTCCTGCGCCCGCGCCGGCATCGACGTGATGCTGAAGGACGTCTCGCAGGAGGCCGCCGACAAGGGCAAGGCGTACTCCGTCGCGCTGCTCGACAAGGCGCTCGCCCGGGGCCGTACCACCGAGGCCAAGCGCGACGCGCTGCTCGCCCGGATCACGCCGACAGCCGACCCGCAGGACCTGGCCGGCTGCGACGCCGTGATCGAGGCCGTCTTCGAGGACCCGGCGCTCAAGCACAAGGTGTTCCAGGAGATCGAGGGCGTCGTCGCCCCCGACGCGCTGCTCTGCTCCAACACCTCCACCCTGCCGATCACCGTCCTCGCCGAAGGCGTGCAGCGGCAGACCGACTTCATCGGGCTGCACTTCTTCTCGCCCGTCGACAAGATGCCCCTCGTCGAGATCATCAAGGGCGACCGGACCGGCGACGAGGCCATCGCGCGCGCCTTCGACCTCGTACGCCAGATCAGCAAGACGCCGATCGTCGTCAACGACTCGCGCGGCTTCTTCACCTCCCGCGTCATCGGCCACTTCATCAACGAGGGCGTCGCGATGGTCGGCGAGGGCGTCGAACCGGCGTCCGTCGAGCAGGCGGCGGCCCAGGCCGGCTACCCGGCGAAGGTCCTCTCCCTGATGGACGAGCTGACGCTCACCCTGCCCCGCAAGATCCGCAACGAGACCCGCAAGGCGATCGAGGCCGAGGGCGGCACCTGGGACGTGCACCCGGCGGAGCCCGTCATCGACCGGATGGTCGACGAGTTCGGGCGTACCGGCCGCAGCGGCGGCGCCGGCTTCTACGACTACGCGGACGGCAGGCGGGCCGGGCTGTGGCCGGGGCTGCGCGAGCACTTCACCAGGGCGGACACCGAGATCCCGTTCAAGGACATGCAGGAGCGGATGCTCTTCTCCGAGTCCCTGGACACGGTGCGGCTGCTGGAGGAGGGCGTGCTGACGTCCGTCGCGGACGCCAACATCGGCTCCATCCTCGGCATCGGCTTCCCGCCGTGGACCGGCGGCGTGCTGCAGTACATCAACGGCTACGAGGGCGGCCTGCCCGGTTT
This sequence comes from Streptomyces smaragdinus, assembly GCF_009604385.1. Taxonomy (GTDB): domain Bacteria; phylum Actinomycetota; class Actinomycetes; order Streptomycetales; family Streptomycetaceae; genus Streptomyces; species Streptomyces smaragdinus. The sequence continues at coordinate 729,330 of NZ_WEGJ01000001.1, read as the reverse complement.
CGTCGCCCGCGCGCGTGAGCTGGCGCAGACGTACGGCTCCCGCTTCGAGCCGCCGGCGCTGCTGGTGGCCAAGGCGGAGAAGGGCGAGGCCTTCACCGACGCGTGACGGTGTCCGCGGCCGCCCTCCGGGGGGAGGGCGGCCGCGGGCCCTGCGCTAGCGGACGACCGTGATGCCGTCCGTCGTTATCGTCGGGCGGCCCGAGGTGCCGACGACCTTGATGGTCAGCTTGTGGGTCCCGGCGGTCGACCAGTGCGCCGCCCATATCGCGTAGCGGTAGGCGACCGCCGACGACTTGAGGTCGACCGTCGCCTTCTTCACGCCGTCCAGATACACCGCGGCCTGCCCCGAGCCGGAGGCCCGCGAGACCACCCAGCCGACGGACGTCCCCGTGAACGTCCAGCTGAGCGACGCCCCGGTGCTCGAGCTGGTCAGGGACTTGCCGCCCAGATAGCTGGTGCTCGACTTCACCTTCCAGGTCCCCGTCCTGGCCGCCGCCGTCTCCTGCACGATCGTCCCGGTACGGGTCTTCGAGCCGTTCGCCACCCGGTTCACCCAGTCGACGGTCTTCATCGTCCATGTCGTCGACACGGCCGGTTTCACCCCGGTGTTCCACGAGGTCGTCGAGCCGGAGAACGACTCCGCGCGCGGGGAGACGGACGAGGTGTAGCGGACGCCCGTGTCGTCGTGGGCGTTCCAGTAGAGCTGGACGGGCACGAAGTCCGGCTGTACGTAGCCCTTGCGGGCCCAGAAGTCCGGCCCCTTCGTGAAGGTGGGGGCCGCCGAGTCCGCCGCGTACGTCCGGATGGTCGCCACCTTCGCGTACAGCTTGGCCCCCGGGCAGGCGGTCGCGTACACGTTGCGATGGGCGCTGACCCGGTAGAGGCTGACCGTCTGGCCCTTCTTGTACGTGCCGTTGTCGACGCCCGCGGTCAGCGTCACCTTGCTCGTGGACTTCACCCCGGACAGGCCCAGCTTCCACGCCGCCAGCCGGCTGAAGGCGGCGGTGACCTTCTCCGGCACCGCGGCGCTGGAGTAGTCGCCGATCACGGCGGCGCCGGCGGTGTTGGTGTTGAAGCCCATGGAGTGCGCGCCGATCACGGGGCGGGTGATGCCGCCGTAGCGGCCCTCGTAGATCTGGCCGCACTTGTCGATCAGGAAGTTGTAGCCGATGTCGTTCCAGCCGTTGGTCCGCACGTGGTAGCGGTAGATGGCGCGGATGATCGCCGGGGCCTCCGAGCAGGAGTAGCTGTTGCTGTCCACCGTGTGGTGGACGAAGAACGCCTTCACGCTCGTGCCGTACTCCGGCGGATCGGGGCGCAGCGACTCGTCGGCGCCCCAGCTCGCGCGCGAGCGGATCGACGGCTGTGGGACGCCGGAGGCGGCGAGGGGTGTTCTCTCCAGGTAGGGGGTCGCCGTCCGGGCCGGCTGGGGGCCGGGGGAGACGAGTTCGAGCCGCGCGTTCGCGGGGAGGGCGCTCACCGTGCCGTCGGTATGACGCAGCCGCGCCTGCGCCGCGGTCGAGGGACCGGCCCACAGGGGCTCTGTCGAACGGCGGGCGCGGGCCCGCGCACCCTCCTCGGTCTGCTGCGGGGAGGACTCCAGCGTCCGCCAGGCGGACCAGTCACCGGACTTCGCGTCCCGGGTACGCACCTGGGGCGTACCCGGCAGCGGGCCGGCGGAGGCGGGCCAGGAGACGCCGACCAGGCTGAAGTCGTCGCCGCGTTCGGTGGTCGCCGCCGACGCGGGAGCGGAGGGGGCCAGCAGGCCGGCGGCGGCCAGCGCCACCGCGAGGAGGGGAGGCACCCACCGACGCCCCCGGATTCTCAGCGCGCGCATCCCCGTACCCCCGTTCGTCGAAAAGCCTATCTCCCTCCGGAAGCATGACAATTGGTGCGACAGGGTGGCAAGAGGGCTACAACAACTGGCACGACGCCGACGGACCACCCGTACGCCCATGGCACACTCGCACCCATGGCGACGACCGGGAAACCCCAGACCAGACTGACCGCCACCGTGCTCGACGGCCCCGATCCCCGGGCTCTTGCCGCGTTCTACCGGGACCTGCTCGGCTGGGAGATCACCACCGACGAACCGGACTGGGTGAAACTCGATCCGCCCGGCGGCGGCCCGGGCCTCTCCTTCAGCGAGGAGCCCCGCTTCCGGCGGCCCGTCTGGCCGGCCGCCGACGGCGAGCAGCAGATGATGATGCACCTGGACGTCGAGGTGACGGACCTGGACGAGGCGGAGGCGTACGCCGTCTCACTCGGCGCCCGGCGCGCGGAGTTCCAGCCGCAGGACGACACGCGGGTGTTCTTCGACCCGGCGGGGCACCCGTTCTGCCTGTGGGTGCGGACGTAGTCAGGCCGTTTCGTCGTCCGCGGGGAACGACGCCCGCAGCTCCTCGCGCATGGACCGCTGGAACGCGGTCACGAGGGCCTGCACGACCATCGGCTGCATATGGGCGGACAGCGACCGCATCGTCTCCACCTGCTCCGGATCCGGCCCGCCCTCGCGGTACGGCTCCCACACCTCGTCCCGGAACAGCCGGGTGAGCTCCCGCGCCGCCTCCCGGGTGTGGGTGAGCACCACGTCCCGGGCGGCCAGAATCGTCTTCAGCGCGATCGGCACGTCCAGCAGCCGCACCCCGAGCCGCAGCAGCCCCGCGTCGACCCGGAAGACGTCGGGATCCTCGGTACGGCCCAGCGCGTCCATCGCCACCAGCCGGTCGAGATCCTGCTCGCCGAGCTCCCGCCCGGCCCGCCGCTCGAGCTCCGCACGGGCGATCGTCCGCTCGGAATCCGGCTGCCAGGTCGCCACGAGAGCCCGGTGCAGCGCCAGATCGTCGGGACTGAGCCCGGCGGGCAGCTGCTGTACGTACCGCTCGATCGCGGCCAGCGTCAGCCCCTGATGCTGCAGCTCCTCGATGAGCTCCAGCCGCCGCAGATGCTCGGGCCCGTACCGCCCCACCCGCCGCGGCCCGATCACGGGCGGCGGCAGCAGACCGCGGGTGCTGTAGAACCGAATGGTCCGCACGGTGACACCGGCCCGCGCGGCCAGCTCGTCCACGGTCAGGCCGGCGGCCTCCACCTGCTGCGTCATGGTGCAACAGTATTACTGTCTCACCAAGACTGTCGCAACAGAGCCCTGACCTCGGGTCCTGCGCAGAGATCACCGGGCGGGACTCAGGGACCGGGGACCGTCCAGTGTCCGAGGGGGGTCCGGACGCCGGCTTCGAGGTGGTCGGCCACGTGGGTGAGCAGTGCCGCCAGGCTCGGCCAGGCCGGCTCGGCGGCGTGTCCGTCGCGTGAGTAGCGGATCAGGCAGCCGCGGCGGGGTCCCGGGCGGAGGTCGGCGAACAGGCCCGCGCCGCCGGTGTCGTGGGCGACGGGGATCCAGGCGGGCAGCCAGACGGCGGTGGCTTCGTGCGGGTAGGTGGTGCCGGCGGGGTCGTGGGCGCAGCGCTCCAGGAAGGCCTCGAGGTCGTCGAGGAGTGTGTCCGGGCAGATGCGGCGGGGGGTTTCGAGGAAGACCGCCTGGTGCCGGAGGGCGTCGTCCAGGGGGAGCGGGTGGCAGCTGTCCGGGAAGAGGGCGCCGGGGCCCGACGGTTGGCGCAGGCCGTGGCGGCGGCGCCACCAGGCGGCGAGGTCGGGGGGCAGGTCCGTGCCGGTGAGGTGCTCGACGCGGCGGAGGGTCGCTTCCGGGGCCGGGGGGCACAGGGCGGCGCTCATGCGGGGGGCGTGGTGGGCGAGCCAGTTCTCGATGCGGGTCCAGGTCTCGTTGGTCTGCCGCGCGGTTTCGGCCATCAATTGACGCTCCTCTTCAGCTGTACTTCGGCATGTGACGAATATGTCCCTCGGTAATCAGGTGCATTAGGTCAGACACGCATGGATACGCGTGGGGTCTCCATCTTGCGCGGTGATAGTTTCCCTCGCGCCCGCTCCGTAATCCCGGCCAGTCAAAGGAGATGAGTTGGCGATGAGGACGAAGAGAATTGGCCCGCGTAATAGTCTCGTCGGATCAATGCTGGTCGCGCTTCTGTTACCAGTCGTGCTGGCCGGATCGAGTGCGGCAGCGGATGAAACCGAGAAGACCGAGCCTCGTCTTCTGATGAAGCCGGTCGTCATGGACGACGCCGAGTACCGTGCGAACAAGGCCGATGGAACTCTCGACAGATCCGACTGGACGGTCGTCGACTCAGCCTCCGTGAAGAGTGAACCGCTCACGGAGGACCGGGCCAACGCCGAACTGGCCGAGGCGCCGGGAGCCGTCGACAAGAGTTACGGGGACACCTCCGCGGTCCCGCTGCGGTCCGCATCAAGCGGCGTCCGGGCGCCCTCGCCCCGGATGGCGGCGCCACCCACCTCATGGAGCACCACACCGACGCCCGACGCCGAGACGTGCCTCGGCCGCGACAGGGCCAACCAGTCCGGCGGACTCACGTTCAACCGGTGGACCTGGTGCCACCGGATGCGGATCGGCTTCCAGTACTGGGAGGTCGACGGACGCGGTATCCCGGTCGAGTACGAGGGCACGAACTCGCTCGTCGCCGACGTCGCGGCCGTGGGCAGCGGCGTCGAGCGCGGAATCCGCACCTACCTGCGGGCGGAGGAAGGCTCGGTCTCGTACGACGACTGGGACGTGTTCGACCGGTGGTTCACCGCTCCCGACCTCCACATGTACATCCTCTCCGACTGCGACGGCACCCCCGACCGCTGTCACGGCAGCGGCAGCGGCGTCGAACACACCTGGTCTGACTGGGACTACAGGGACGAATGGCTGTACTGGGACATCTACTCCCACGAAGACGCCGCCACCGGAGCGGACCGAGTCCTCTACCACAACTGGTTCTTCCGTTTCGGGGGCGGTGACGACGACGAGTACAAGGGGCCCGAAGGGCGCACCGACAGCTGGCAGATCCGCTGTGACTCCGCGAACTACTTCTCGTATTTCGGCGTGGACTACGCCAAGGCGTGCGTGAATTACAACGTCATTCCGCACCTGATCTACAAGGTGAGCGACGACCGGGTCGAGGCCGTGGCCCGCCACATCCGATTCGCGCAGGACGACCCCACGCGCACCTATCCGGTCGAGATCGGCGAAGAGCGGAAGGACATCCCCGGGAAATACACGGGCGTCCGGGACGGCAGAGGCCTGACCCGCGTCCCGTACCAGGGGATCGTCTACAGCGCCAACGAGGACTGGAAGAACCGCGCCTGCCAGCGCCGGGAACCCTACGGCGACGCCTGGGGCCTGCCCCCGTACGACACCGGCACCCACGACTGCGACGAGTACCCCTTCGCGGTCACGAACGAGGGCGCCGCGTCCCGCAACTTCTCGGTCCGCGCCGTACCCCGCGAACAGAACCGCGCGGCGGGCGGGCTGCTGCGGTGGTACCTCTTCGCGGACCGGATCCTGTACAACAGCGACCCGTTCTGGGTGGAGATCCAGGACTGATCACCCGGCCGGGCTGCCGCATGGCGCACGCCTTGCGACAGCCCGGCCTCCGACGTTCCACCGCGATGTTCGCGGGGCGAGAATGCACGGGTGAGCATCCCAGCGCCGCCGGCCACCTGGTGCGTGCCGTCTTCGACGACGTCTCCCTTCTCCTTCGTTCGTGGCCAGAGGCAGATGCCGACACCGGCGGAGCCCAGCCGGAGGACCAACTCGTACGGCTGTGGGAGGAACACCGGCGCCGTTCCCCGGGAGTTTCCGGTGGCGTGGACATCAACTCGAGGTGGAGGCCTCGGCGGGCCCGGTGAAGGTGAAGGCCGACAGCAGGTCGTGGCCCGAGAACAGGAGGCGGATCACGATGATCGCCATGGCCTCCAGGTGGCGGGCCTGAGTGAGGTCGCCGGTGTCCAGCGGGGTCGCGCCGAGGTCCGTGATCAGGGTGCGTGCCGCTGTCTTGCCGGCCTCGTCGCCCGCCATCGGAACCGTGAGCGGCCGGCCGTCGAACGCCGGAGGCTGCATCCGCCAGACCGAGGCGTGTGCCTGATTGAAGGCCTTGACCACGTGGGCGCCGGGCGACAGGCGGGCTATCTCCTCTGCCATCGAGGTGCCGTTCTCGTAGGTGATCTGCGAGAAGTCGGATACGTCGACCGCGTTGCCGCAGTCGATCACCGTCTTTCCTGCGAGCGTGCCTTGCGGCGCGCCGGCCGCCCGCAGCGTCTTCTCCAAGCCTTCGAGGCGGACGGCGAGCAGCACGACGTCGCCGAACTCCGCGGCCTCGCGCAGGGTGCCCGCCCGGGCGCCGATTCGCTTGGCGAGGTCGGCCGTCTTGTCGGGTGTGCGGCCGCCGATCAGTACGTCGTGGCCTGCCCGGATCCAGCCGGCCGCCAGCGCTTCGGTCATCATTCCGGCCCCGAGTACACCGATCTTCATGACAGTCCTCCTGTTGAATTCGAGGTTCTGTGAAGAACGGTAGAAAGCCGTGGGGAACCCGGCGGTGCCCTACGCGGAGGCCTGAGCGTCGAGCAGCGCGTCGGTGTTGTCCTCCGCCCAGCGGGACAGTGCGGCCAGGGGTTCGAGGAGGCTGTGGCCGAGTTCGGTGAGGCGGTATTCGGTGCCGGGTGGGGCGGTACGTAGCGCGCGCCGCTCGACGAGGCCGTTGGCGACGAGCCGGTGGAGCGTCTGCGTCAGCATCTTCTTGCTGATGCCTCCGACCGTGTCACGCAACTCCGTGTAGCGGGCGGGGCCACGCCCCAATGCGACCACGACGACCACCGACCAGGTGTCGGTGATCAGGCCGAGGGTGGTGCGGGCCGGGCAGTCGGCGAGGAAGACGTCGTAGGCGACCACCTCGGAATCGTACGCCTGGCCGGTCAGGCTACCGCAGCTGTTCGAAGTGGAAGGAGCGGACGAAGCAGTCCCGGGGCTGAGTGATCGCGAACAGGACGCAGTCGACGACCGACTGGGCGGTCAGCGGGTCGTTCGCCGTTCGGGAGGCCTCGTCCCAGGACGGGTCGAGCGGGTCTCCGTCCGTGAAGTCCGGCGGGTAGAGGGAGATGACGCGGATGCCCTCCGGGCGGAGGCGGTGGGACAGGATGTCCGCGAAGCCTGCCTGGGCGGCCTTGGCGGCGTAGAACGCGGGATGGGCCTCGGAGCGGTGGTCGCGAGGTTCCGCGGCGGAGGAGATCAGGTTGACGATGTCCGCCGCGGCGGAGGCCCGTAGCAGCGGCAGGAAGTGCTTGACCGTCAGCAGTGTGCCGGTCGCGCCGGAGGCGATGGTGTCGCCGATCGCGTCGTCGCCGGCGTCCTCGAGGCCGGGGGAGGCCAGGTAGCGGGCGCCGTTGTTGACCAGGACGTCGGTACGGTCCGTACGGGCAGCGACCGCCTCGGCGAACTCCCGGACGGAGACCGGATCGGCGAGATCGCATGCGAACGCATCGGCCGCGGCGGAACTGTCCGCCGTAACCGCATCGGCCACCCCACGAGCCGCCCCCAGGTCCCGCGCGGACACGAACACCCGCGCCCCCAGCCGCCCCGCCCGCAGCGCCAACGCCCTCCCGAGCCCCCGCCCGGCTCCCGTGACCACCACCGTGCGCCCCGACAGATCCACGCAGCCCCTCCCCTCAAAACAGACGGTGCCGCCCGGTGGCCCGGGCGGCACCATGGCGTCACCAGCGGTCGTGGATCTCCGCCCGGAACCGGCGGTCGTACAGCTCCCGCACCGCCTCCAGCGTCGACTCCGGCAGCGGCGGAAGCGCCGCGGCCCCGGCGTTCGCCCGCGCCTGCGCGGCGTTGCGCGCGCCCGGGATCACCGTCGACACCCCCGGCTGCTGCATGATCCACCGCAGCGCCGTCTGCGCCGGGGTCGCGCCCTCGGGGGCGAGGGCGGCGAACTCCACGGCCGCCTCCACACCGGTGGCGAAGTCGACGCCGGAGAACGTCTCGCCCTGGTCGAACGCCTCGCCGTGGCGGTTGAACGTACGGTGGTCGTTCTCCGCGAAGACGGTGTCCTTGGTGTACCGCCCGGACAGCAGACCGCTGGCCAGCGGTACGCGGGCGATGATCCCGACGCCGGCCTCGGCGGCGGCCGGAAGCACCTCGTCCAGGGGCTTGAGGCGGAACGGGTTGAAGATGATCTGCACGCTCGCCGTCCCCGGGCGGGCGATCGCCGCGAGGGCCTCGGCGCAGGTCTCCACGCTGACGCCGTACGCCGTGATCCGCTCCTCCTCGACCAGGGTGTCCAGGGCGTCGAAGACCGCGTCGGAGGAGAACACCGGCGTGGGCGGGCAGTGCAGCTGCACGAGGTCCAGCCGGTCCACGCCGAGGTTGCGGCGGGAGCGGTCGGTCCACGCGCGGAAGTTGTCGAGGGTGAAGTGCGCGGGATCCTGCTCCACCCGGCGGCCCATCTTCGTCGCCACCAGCACCCCGGCGTCCGGGCGCTCCTTCAGGAACCGTCCGATGAGCTGCTCGCTGCGCCCGTCCCCGTACACGTCGGCGGTGTCGAAGAACGTCACCCCCGACTCGAGGGAGGCGTCCAGCACCGCGAAGGCCTCGGCCTCCGGTACGTCGCCCCAGTCGGCCCCCAGCTGCCAGGTGCCCACACCGCAGACGGACACCCGCTGACCGGTCCTGCCGAAGACGGACTGCTCCATGATTCCCACTCTCGTCGCTGTCGAAGCAGCACGCTACGGCACGGGGGGACCGCTTCGGGCCACCGGCCGGCCGCATCGCACGCGCCTTCGGAAGTCTATGCGGACCATCGCATTCCGGCTTACGGCCTGACCGTTTCGAGTGGGTTTGACTCAGGCGATCCGGGGTACGGTCGCCCCGCGCGGGAAGCGGGGCGACCGTACCCCGAGGGCGTCAGCGGATGCCGACGGCCGCCAGCGCGGCGCGCTGGCGGGGGGTCGCCTCGTTCGGCCACAGGATGTAGCAGACGCCGCCCGTGCCGCCGCTGACGCCGCCCGACGCGTTGATGCGCTTCGTACGGAGCCAGATGTTCTCGAACTGGCGCCGCTTGTACACGTGGCGCACGGCCGGGTTGCTGGGGCTCGCCGGGTCGTTGGCGACGACGTCGCCCTCTTCGGTGAAGCCGATGACCGTCATCAGATGGCCGGAGGTGCCGTACCCGGCCCCGTCCAGCTCCTTGGCGAGGAAGGACTGCGACGTGATCAGCGGGATCCCGGCGCCGACCAGGAGCTCCGCCTCCGTGAGGGAGCCGATGCGGTGGACGACGCCGTTCATGCCGCTGTACGTGGCGGCGTACGCGGTGTTGAACGGCCAGTTGCCGCAGCCGTCGTACTGGTAGTCGAAGGTGTGACGGGCGGCGTGGCAGACCTGCGGGTCCGAGAAGTCGGGGTTCACCCAGGAGACGTCCGACGCGGACGGGCCGCGGCCCCAGTACTCGATGATCATCTCCGACGAGGTGGGGCTGCACCACGCCTCACCGCCGTTGTCGTACTCGGGGTACTGGCCGACGTGCACGTTCTGCGAGTAGCGCGGGACGAGCAGCTCGCGGGCGAGCCCCGGCTGCGAGGCGGGCACCTCGAAGCGGTCGGGCACGTCCGAGCCCATGGCCCCCAGGCGCCACACGGTCGGCGCGGCGCCGCTGCCCGGCTTGCTGTACAGCGTCACCCGCAGCCGGTAGTCGACCAGGCGCAGGCCGGTCGCCGCGTCGTCGATGGCGAAGGTGTCGGTCCAGATGCTCGACTTGCCGTCGCTCTGGTCGTCCTGCGAGGTGCGGCGGATGTCGCCGTCGCCGGCGGCCCAGCGGCCCATCATGTACCAGGGGGTGGCGGTGCCGTCGTTGTACGTGCCCTGCAGCTCGACCTGGATCCAGGTGCCCGCGGGGGTGTCGGCGTTCCACGAGGGGACGATCTCCGTGGCGGGAACCGCGAGGGTGTACGACGGCGAGGTCCACGTCGCGTAGTCCCAGGTGGCGGTGGTGCCGGTGTGCGGGTCGGTGTACTCGACGCTGCCCTGCGGGCGGCGGACGGTTATCCCCGGGCGGAACCCTCCGACGAGCTTGGTGCCCTCGTGCCGGCCGCTGAGCCAGGCGGGGGCGGTGGCCCAGCCGTGGTAGTCGGACAGCGCGCCGACGCGGCCGGGCGCCGGCGCACCGGCGCGCGGGGCGGCCGAGGCCGGTGTCGAGACGGTGGCTCCGGCGGCGGCGGCCGCGAGGGCGGCGGCGAGCACGGTGCGTCGGGAGGCGGTTCCGGGCATGCGGTAACTCCCCTGGGAGAATGGGTCGGACGTGGGTCAACGCGAACGCCACTAAACACTGTCGGCGAGGGGTTCGGTAGGTGTTCCCGGCTCGATAATTGGTGTAGGCCACTGGCGTGATCTGCGCGTTCGTACCGGAGCTTCGTCAACTTCCCTGATCGGGCGATGAGTTTCGGCTCCCGTGCAGGTCTAACCCGGCATGACACTTCACACGCCCGCGCCGCCCACCGTCCTCGAACTGCCCGAAACACCGTGCGTCACGATGCGCCGCACGGTGACCATGCGCTCGATGGGGGAGATCGCCGACCGGATCCCGGAGGTGCTCGGCTGGCTCACCCGGCGGGGGATCGCCCCGGCCGGACCGCCGTTCCTGCGGTACGAGCTGATCGAGATGGACAAGCAGCTGGTCGTCGAGGCGGGCTGGCCCGTCGCCGAGGCCGTGGCGGGGGACGGGACGGACGACGGCGTCCGGGCCGGGGTCCTGCCCGGGGGCCGGTATGTGTCCCTGGTCCATCGCGGCCATCCCGACCAGCTGATCCATGTCATCAAGGCGCTGCTGGTGTGGGCCCGGGAGCGGGGCCTGGAGTGGGACATGACGCCGACCTCCGAGGGCGAGCGGTGGGGGTGCCGGCTGGAGAGCTACCGCACGGATCCGCGGGAGGAGCCGGACCCCTCGAGCTGGGAGACGGAGCTGCTGTTCCGGCTGGCCCGCTGAGCGGTGCGCGGGGCGCTGTCAGTGCCCCGCGCTACCGTCTGTGACATGGGGGAAATCACGTATCTGCGGGGCGACGCGACGGCCCCGCAGGCCAAGGGCGTCAAGCTGATCGCGCATGTCTGCAACGACCTGGGCGGCTGGGGCAAGGGCTTCGTGCTGGCGGTGTCGCGCCGCTGGCCGGAGCCCGAGGCCGCGTACCGCCGCTGGCACCGCGAGCGCGCGGGGAACGACTTCGGGCTGGGGGCCGCGCAGTTCGTCCGGGTCGGCGAGTGGACGTGGGTGGCGAACATGGTGGGGCAGCACGGCATCCGGACGGGCAGCAAGGGGCCGCCGGTCCGGTACGAGGCGATAGGCGCCGCGCTCGGTGCGGTGGGCGACCGGGCGCTGGAGCTGGAGGCCTCCGTCCATATGCCGCGGATCGGCTGCGGGCTGGCCGGGGGAGTGTGGTCGCGCGTCGAGCCGCTGGTCGAACGTGCCCTGACGGGCCGCGGGATAGCGGTGACGGTGTACGACCACGGCTGAGCCGGACGGTTATTCGCCGGTGGCGCCGTCCACCGCCTCGCGGAGCAGGTCGGCGTGGCCGACGTGGCGCGCGTACTCCTCGATCATCGCCATGACGATGTAGCGCAGGGTGGGGGACTCACCGCGGCTGTTGGTGAAGTTGCCGAGCTGCTCGAGCCCGCCGTTCTCCAGCGCGTGCGCGATCGTCTTGTCGGAGCGGGCCACGGCGTCGCGCCACATACGGTGCAGCTCCTCCGGGCTGTCGTTGGCGGCCGTGCGCCACTCCCAGTCGGGGTCGGAGTCCCAGTCCACCTCGCTCCAGGGCGGACCGACCTCCGTACCGAGCAGCCATTCGGCGAGGGTGGTGTCCTCGACGCAGGCCAGATGCTTGAGCATCCCGCCGAGCGTCATCGACGTCGGCCCCACGGTCGTCCGCAGGCCCTCGGCGTCCACGCCGCGGCACTTCCACTCGATGGTGGCGCGCAGGAAGTCGAGATAGCCGAGGAGGGTCTCGGCCTCGCCGCCGGCGACCGGGGGCTTGGGGCGTCCTTGCTCGTCCATGTACGGCATGCGCGGGAGCCTACTGGGGATGCCCGCCGGCGGGGCTGGCGAGGGGTGGTTCGCGTCCGAGTTGCGGCGGATCAGGACCGGGGTTTGACTTCGGGGAAAGCGCCGGCGGCGGGAGGTTCGGTCGTGGGCCCGGTGCCGGCACTGCTTCTGGGGCTTGCCGCCCTGGTGGTGGGCGCCGACATGGTGGTGCGCGAGGGGTCCGCCCTGGCGGCCCGCTTCCACCTGAGCCCGCTCGTCATCGGCATGACCGTCGTGTCGCTGGGCACCAGCCTGCCCGAGCTGGCCATCGGCATCACGGCCGCCCAGCAGGGCAACGGCGGGCTCGCGGTCGGCAACATCGTCGGCACCAACGTGGTCAACGTGCTGCTGATCCTGGGGCTCAGCGCGCTGTTACGGCCCATCGACTTCGAGCTGCGGACGCTGCGCGTGGACCTGCCGGCGATGGCCGGGGCGGCGCTGCTGCTGTACGTGCTGGCCCGCGACGGCAGCCTCGCCACCGCCGACGGCTGGTGGATGTGCGCGTACGGCGCCGCCTATCTGGCGCTGATGATCGAGCTCGCCCGCCGGGACGCCCGCCGGGTTCGGCTCGTACGGGACAGCGGCGGTGGCCCCGCCCCGGCGAAGACCCGCCCGCGGCCGGTGGCCCTGGCGCTGCCGCTGCTCCTGCTGGGGCTCGCGGTCATCGTCGCCGGGGCCGAGTTCCTGGTCGACGGGGCGGTGGAGATCGCCCGTGACCTGGGCGCCGGGGACGCGCTCATCGGCCTCACCGTCGTCGCCGTCGGCACCTCGGCGCCGGAGCTCGTCACCACCGTGGTCGCCACCGTGCGCGGCGGCGACCGGTCCATCGCGCTGGGCAACCTCATCGGCTCCAGCGTCTTCAACATCGCCCTCATCCTCGGGCCCACCGTCCTGGTGGCGCCCGGCGCGGTCCCCGTGCCCGACGACGTGCTCGCGCTGGACCTGATCGTCATGGTGGCCGCCGCGATCGTGTGCGTGCCGGTCATCGTCACCCGCCGCCGGCTGACCCGCGTCGAGGGCGGCGCGTTCGTCGCCACGTACATCGGCTACATGACCTGGCTGCTCACCACGCGGCTCTGAACCGGTGTGAGCTTTCCCGAAACCCTGTGCACGGACTATCACCCTGCGCTACGTTCTCCCCACGCATAACGCTCGTATGCCCCCGGAGAGACGTTCAGGTGAGCACGATCGCCCGTCCGCGCGCGCGGAACACCGCCCTGGTGCTGGCCGCGGCCGCCGTGCTGATCGGCATCAACCCCAGTGCCCCGGCGAGTGCCCGCATCCCACCCCGTACCGGATTCGAACAGCGGGCCGGTTCGTCCTGGACCACCGAGGCCGAGGAGACGAGCTTCCTCACCACCGTCCGGCAGCGCAGCAGCCGGGTGGCCGTCGAGCGGATCGGCACCACCCGCAAGGGCCGCCCCCTGCGCCTGGTACGCGTCGGCGAGCCCCGGGAGAACGTGCTGCTCCTGATCTGCTCCCAGCACGGCGACGAACCCGCCGGCCGCGAGGCCTGCCTGACCACCATCCGCGACCTGGCCTTCGGCGAGGACCCCGCCACCCGCCGGCTCCTGGCCCGGACGACCGTGCTGGTCGTGCCCACCGCCAACCCCGACGGCCTGGCCGCCGGCACCCGCGGCAATTCCGAGAACGCCGACATCAACCGCGACCACATCGTGCTGCGCACCGCCGAGGCCCGCGCCATCGCCGCCGTCCTGCGTGACCGGCAGCCGGACATCGTGTACGACCTGCACGAATTCCTCGGCGACGAGCCGTACTACACCCGCGACCTGCTGACCCTGTGGCCCCGCCACCCCGGCGTCGACCCGGCCGTCCGCGCGGCCTCCAAGTCCCTCGCCCGAACAGACGTCCGCGCGGCGGCCGAACGGGCCGGCTTCACGACCGGCGACTACGGCATCTGGATCGACCCCAGGACCGGCGTCCCCGTCCGCCAGGTGGCCGGCGACGGCCAGGAACGGATCCTGCGCAACACCGTGGGCCTGAAACACGCCCTCGGGGTACTCGCCGAAACCCGCGTCAACCCCGCCCCGCCCGGCCCCGCCACCAACCGCCGCCGCGTCCGCGCCCAGCTCACGGCGCTCCATGGGGCACTCGCGTTCACCACCCGCAACGTGACCGCCGTCGAGGCCGCCACCACCGCGGCCCGCGCCGGCGACGGCGGCACCGGGCCGCTGGCCGTGGGCGGCGCGGACAACGCACCGCCCAGGCGCGGCGAGACGATCACGGACCTGCCCTGCGGGTACCGCCTCGACCCCACCGAGTACGCCCGCGCCAGCGAACGCCTCGCGCTGCACGGCATCGAGGTGCACCCCCGCAAGGACGGTGCCTTCGTCCCCCTGCGCCAGCCGCTGCGCAGCCTCGTACCGCTGCTCCTCGACGCCCGCGCCGCCCACCCCCTGGCGGCCGCGGTCCCGCTGCGCCGCTGCCCCTGAGGGGCTAGCCCACCAGGCGTACGACCTCGTCCGCGCACCCCCACGCCACCGTGACGCCGGCCCCGCCATGCCCGTAGTTGTGCACCACCCGCGTGCCGTCCGCCGTGTCCTCCGCCTCCAGCCGCACCGCCGGCCGGGCGGGACGCAGCCCCACCTTGTGCGCCAGCACCCGGGCCGAAGCCACCTCGGGCACGAAGCGGGCGCAGCGCGCCACGATGGCCTCGGCGGTGGCGGGGTCCGGGGTGCGGTCCCAGGCGTCCTCGTCCGCCGTGCCGCCCAGGACCAGACCGTAGGGCTGGGGCAGCAGATACGTCGTCTCGGTCTCCCGCGGGTCGGCCGCCACCAGCCACTCCTCGACCCCCGGGTTCTCCACCACGAGGATCTGCCCGCGCACCGGCGCCACGGATTCGTCCCCGGCGAGCTCCCGGGCGCCCAGGCCCGCGCAGTTGACGACCACCGACGCGCGCGGCTCCGCCAGCGACGCCGCCATGCGGTCCTCGACCCGGCCGCCCGCCGCCTCCAGCCGCCGCCGCAGCCAGCCGAGGTGGAACGGTACGTCGACCAGCGGCACCCGCGCCCGCAGGCCCCGCCCGAACGACGGCGGCAGCTCCTCCGGCAGCGCCTCGCGCAGCCCCTCCAGCTCCCGCGCCCAGGGCCCGGTGTCCTCGAAGCCGGCCCCCGCCTCCGTGCCGACGACCATCCGCACGCCCGTCTCCTCCGGCCGCTCGGCCTGCTCCCGGAAGACGTCCATCGCCCGCAGGCCCCAGCGCGTGACCAGGCCGGCCGGCTCGATGCGGTACGGCCACCAGAGCCCGCCGGCCACGGCGGACGTCGTCGCCTCCGCCGGCTCCCGGGTCCAGACGGCCACGTCGTGCCCCGCCTCCGCCAGCCGTACGGCGGAGGTCAGACCCACGATGCCGCTTCCGATCACGATCACATCTGTCATGGTTCGAGTCTGGCCCATGCGCATATCTGATCGCTAAGCTGGGGGTATGACCTGTGACCTGGAGGCTCTGCCTCACACACGATGAGCGGCGACCGGAGCGGAGCGAGGATCCGCACCCGAAGCCCCCGTGAACTCCGCCGCGACCGCCGCCCCCGCGGCCACTCCTGCTGGGACCATCTCTACGCGGCCCCCCTGTGGCCCCTGCACGGCGCCAACCTCGGCACCCTGCTCCGCACGTGCGACGCCGTCGGCGCCTGCCTCACCGTCCCCCGCTTCCCCTGGGTCCCCGAGGCCCTGGCCCGCGGCAACACCCTGCGCAGACAGCCGTGCGTGCACTGGACCGGCGACCCCCTCGGCTGGCTCACGCGCCAACGCGAACGCGGCGCGCACATCCTCGGCGTAGAACTCGCCGAGGAAGCCACCCGCCTCGCCGACCTCACCCCGGCCCGCAACCCCACGGTGATCGTCCTGGGCCACGAACAGACGGGCATCCCACCGGAGGCCCTGGACCTCCTGGACGAGGCCGTGGAGATCCCGATGGTGGGCACGGGGGCCAGCCTGAATGTGGCGGTGGCGGGATCCCTGGTCCTCTACAAGAAGGCGGGTCTCCTGTGACCCGGCGGGCCGCCGCCCTGCGGGAGCTCCTCGTCGACAGCGCGTGACGCCGATTGTCAGTGGCCGGCGTTAGCGTGAAGGGCATGGGGAGGTTCGAGGCGGTTCCGGTGTGTCATGAGTGGGCGTTACCGCGCGAGGTGGCGCGGGGGCGGGCGCCGCTTGCCGTTATGCGGGGGTGGCAGGACGGGCGTTGTGCGATCTGCGGGCTGCGCGGGGAGCTCGTCGTCGATCACCATCATGTGTCCGGGCTGATACGCGGGTTACTGTGCGGCGCCTGCAACACCGCCGAGGGCCGTCGCACCAGCCTGTACGACCAGCCCTACGGCGCCTACCGGGAGCGTCCGCCCGCGCTGATCCTCGGTGTCACCGAGGCCTATCCGGGGCGGGCCAAGGACGCCTACTACTACGAGCTCGGCGAGCCGCCCGACGATCCGGCGCAGGCGGCGCGCGTCCTCGCGTACCTGATCCGCCACCCACCGCGGAGGCCCGGGCGGCCGGTGGAGATACCGGGGCTGCCGGGGCAGTACGTGGTGCGCGACGGGATGCGGCGGATCGCCGACCGGCTGGCCGCCGGGGGGTGAGCGGTGATCGGGTACGATCCGGCGCAATGCCCCGGTGTAGCGCAGAGGAAGTCGCGCCGCTTGCACAGCGGAACACGCCGGTTCGAATCCGGCCGCGGGGGCAGCTGACGGGCCGTCCCGTGACCGGACGGCCGCAGGGGTCCCGTAGCGCAGAGGCAGGCGCGCCGCCTTGTCAGGGCGGATACGCCGGTTCGAATCCGGCCGGGACCGCGTGGAGGGGATCACCGACGACGAACTGGCCGCCTTCGACCGCACGGTCGCGAGGCTGCGCGCCCTGCCCGCCGACGACCCCGTGCGGCTGCGCGCCGAGCAGGTGGCCGCGTCCTTCGCCCGCGACGGACGCGTCCGGCGGCGCAAGGACCGCCGCGACGGGACGGCCGCCGCCGACGCCGCGCTCGTCGCCGCCACCGCGACCGGCGGCACGGCGAGGCGCGAGGACGCCCCGCTGCCCGGCGAGACGGGTGAGGGCGGCGAGCTGCTGCGCCCGCAGCGGTGCTACGTGTGCAAGCAGATCTACCGCCGCCTCGACGGCTTCTACCACCGCCTCTGCCCGGACTGCGCCGCCGACAACTCCGCCCGCCGCGCCCTGCGTACGGACCTGCGCGGCCGCCGGGCGCTGATCACCGGCGGCCGGGTGAAGATCGGCTTCCAGCTCGCCCTCATGATGCTGCGCGACGGCGCGGAGGTCCTGGTGACCACCCGCTTCCCGCACGACACCCGCCGCCGCTTCGAGACCCAGCCGGACTCCGCGCAGTGGCTCGACCGATTCGGCGTCATCGCCGTCGACCTGCGCGACCCCCGCCAGGTGCTCGGGGTGTGCGAGCACCTGCGCCGCGGCGGCGAGCCGCTGGACATCCTCGTCAACAACGCCGCGCAGACCGTACGCCGCCCGCCCGAGTCGTATGCCGCGCTCAGCGCCGGGGAGGGCGACGGACTGCCGCGCGAAGTGCTCGCGGCACCGGGGTTCCGGCCGATGGCCGCCCTTGCCGGTGACGGTGCCGCCGGCGCCCCGGCCGCCGGGGCACTGGCGCTCGTACTCGACGAGATCGACGAGGCCGGCCTGCTGCCCGACACCGCCCCCGAGAACTCCTGGTCCGCGCAGCTCGGCGAGCTGGACCCCGCCGAGGTGCTGGAGACGCAGCTGGTCAACTCCCTGGCCCCCGCGCTGCTGTGCGACCGGCTGCTGCCGCTGCTGCTGGCCGCGCCCCGCGAACGCCGGTACATAGTCAACGTGACCGCCGTCGAAGGCCGGTTCACCGTCCGCAACAAGATGCCCGGCCACCCCCACACCAACATGGCGAAGGCCGCGCTCAACATGCTCACCCGCACCAGCGGCCCCACCCTGGCCGAGCACGGCGTGTACATGTGCGCCGTCGACACCGGCTGGATCACCGACGAGAACCCGATGCCGAAGAAGGACCGGATCGCCGCGGCCGGCTTCCGCACCCCGCTGGACATCGTGGACGGCGCGGCGCGCGTCTACGACCCGATCGTGCGCGGCGAGGCGGGCGACCCGGTCGCCGGGGTCTTCCTCAAGGACTACCGGGAGGCGGCGTGGTGACCGAACCTCCTGAACCCTTCGCGGGCATCGGCCCGGTCACCCCGCGCCCCACCACCGACCTCACCCCGCTGCTGGCCTGGCTGCGCGAGGGCCGCGGCGTCACCGAACGCACCGACTTCCCGGCCGGCACGGCCCTGCCCGACGGCCGCCTCGACCTGTGCAAACAGCAGCTCGGCCCCGACGGCGCCGCCCTCGTGGCCGACGCCCTGCGCCCCGGACCGGTACGCCATCTGCTGCTCGGCACCGACGGACTCGGCGACGACGGGGCCGACGCCGTCGCCCACAAGGCCGTCGAGGCCGACGTCAAAACCCTCTACCTCGGCTGCAACGGCATCTCCGCCGACGGCGCCTGCCGGATCGCCGGCCAACTGCGCGGCTCCCCGCAGGCGGTGAGCGGCGTCTGGCTCAAGCGCAACCCGCTCGGCGCGGGCGGCGGGGACGCCGCGGCGGAGCTGATCGAGGCGGCGCGCTCGCTGCGCACCCTCGACCTGGTGCAGACCGGCCTCACCCCGCAGGGGCTCGCGGTGCTCGGCGACGCCCTGATCGCGGCGGCCGGCGCGGGACGGCGCATCGAGCGGCTCTACGCGGGCGGCAACTCCCTCGGCCCGGCGGGCGCGGCGGCGATCGCCCCCGCCGTCGGCGCCGGGGCGCTGGGCGAGCTGTACCTGTCGGCGGCCCGACTGGGCGACACCGGGGCCCTCGCGCTGGCGGAGGCGCTCCGGCAGGCCCCGTACGGCAGCCTGCGGCGGCTCTCCGCCGCCAGCAACGGCATCGGGCCCGAGGCCGCCGTCCGCCTGGTGGAGGCGGCGGTCACCGCGGGCGTCGAGGTGCTGGACCTGGGCCGGGTCCGGGCGGCGGGGACGCTCGGCGCCGCCGACAACCGGCTCGACGAAGCCGCCACCGCCGCCGTCGCCCAGGCCCTGGCCGCGCGCGAGCACCGCCTCGGCCACCTCGTCCTGTCCAACACCGGCCTGCGCAGCCGCCAGGCGCTCCCCCTCCTCGCCGGCGCCGAACGCGCCGCCACCCCCACCCGCTACCTCCTCGGCAAGGGCATCGCGACCAGCGTCCGCCGCCGCCTCGACACCCTCGCCGCCGGCCTGCCCGAGCTCCCGCCCGTCCCGGACGACGTGGCCGCGATCCGCAGCGTGCACCGCGCCCCGCCGCTCCCCGGGTGAGCCCCGGACACCCCGACGGACCCGCAGGCCAGGCCGTGAGCCGGTCTCCGGACACGACGCAGCGTCGGGGCGGGCGGACCCCCTCACCGCGATATCTGCGCGAACACCTCGATCCAGAACCGCTGCGCCTTCTCCGACGCCCCCACCAGATACGTCGACCGCAGCTTCGGCGGCAGCAGCGCCACCAGCCGCACCACCGCCTTCCGATGCCGCTTCAGCTGCGACAGCTCCGCGTTGGCCAGCACCTGGTGCACCACATCGCTGTCATCACCGCCCTCCGCCGACTCCGCCGCCGCCCGCCGCAGCCGCACCTCCCACGCCCCGACACTCGCGGCCAGCTCCCGCAGCCCCGTCACCGGCCGGTTGTCCAGCCGGTCGACGAGCGCCGTCAGCGGTACGGGCGCGTACTCGCCGTCACCCAGATAGATCGTCCCCAGCTCCAGCGGCAGCCCCTGCCGATGCAGCCGGATCAGCCGCTCGATGGTCCGCTTGGTGATCCAGGCCCGCCCGTCCTCGTCGATGTCGTGCTTCCACCACTCGAGCACCGTCTCGGCGACCGGACCGTACCTGTCGATCAGCCACTCGTTCGCCGGGATGTCCTCCGGCTGCACCTCGAGCGAGATCGTGAACCGCGTCGCCTGGGCGATGTTGTTGCGCGCGACCAGCAGCTTGCGGCCCAGGTGGTAGGGCGGGTTCTGGATGGCTATCTGGGCGCGCAGGTTCTCGATCCGGCGGCCGGCCAGCGACCACTCCTGCGTGATCTCCATCAGCTTGGCGAACGCCGCCTTGTCCTTGGGCCGGTTGTACTCGTCCCACACGATCGCCTTGGGTGCCGCGCCGGTGAACGGCAGCGCCAGCAGATTGTCCAGCGTGCCGTCCGCCGCCGGGATCGGGGCGCACAGGTCCTCGACGTTCGTCACGGGCAGCGAGAAGTACAGCGGCTCGGCGCCGAGCCCGTCCCGCACCTCCTGCCGGACCAGCTCCGTCTTCCCGCAGCCGGGCGGCCCCTGCAGCAGCACCGACCACCGGTTGCGCAGCGCCGCGCGCACCACGCGGCGTACCGGGTCCGCCACCCGCGCCGGATTCGGCACGCCGAGGGCCTTCGCGATCCGGTCCAGGATCTCCGCCGTCCGGTCCGGCGCCCTGCGGCCGTCCCCCGCGTCCTCCACCAGACGCAGCCGCTCGCCGTTGACCAGCGGCAGCCCCCAGCGCAGCGGGAACCCCTCGCGGGCACACGCCAGGACGTGCTCCAGCGTGCGCGGCGACAGCAGCTCCCGCAGCCCGGGCGTCAGCGACGCCCACACCGCGAACACGCCGCTCAGGTCCCACGGGCGGAACACGGCGCTCAGCTTGCTCCGCCACGAGGTGTCGTTCGCGGTGATCCGCAGCGTCACCATCCGGTCCAGGATCGCCAGATCGCTGCGCCGCGCGGACGTCTCGGCCAGCGACTCGTTGTCCGTCAGGAACACACCGATGCAGCCCAGCGCCCGCAGATCGTGCTCGCCGAGGGTCCAGTTGCAGGCGATCTGCATCAGCTGCGACTGGATCGTCTCACCGGCCTGCAGCGAGTCGTCGATGAGCAGGACGAACGGCCGCCCCGGCGTCAGCTGGCGCATCACGAGCTGACGCAGCACCAGCGCACCGGACTCCGCGTCCCGTACCGGCGCGTTGACCAGCAGATCGTCCGGCGTCAGATTCGCCGCCGGGACGAACACCAGCTCCGCGTCCGGGTGGGCGCGCGGGATGTGCGAGAAGAACGTCGACGTCTTGCCGATGCCGTGTTCGCCGAAGACCTGCCCCGTCTGCCCCATCTCGATCATCGCGTCGATGAACGCCTCGAGCTTGGAGAGGGTGCGCGGGGGCCGCGTGGTGCTGCCGGTCGTGCTCATCGGTCTCCTGTCGTGACGCGGTGGCAGGCCATGGGCGGGGAGTGGGCCTCCGGCCAGTCGTCGCCGTACTCGGTGATCAGCCAGATCCATTTGTCCGGCTCGGCGGGCGTGATGTGCGGGGCGTAGCCGTCGGTGAGCATCACCACGGCGTCCGGTCTCTCGTCGAAGAACTCCCCGTCCACCGCCGTGCGTCCCTCGACGTAGTCGGCGACCGCCTGGAAGCTCGTCCCGCCGCCGCCGTACACCCGCTCGCCCGCCTTGAACGGCATCACACAGCCGTCGAACGACAGCCAGTGCGCCTCGACCCCGTCGATCCGGCCGACGAGGTCGGTCAGCCACTCCACCACGTGCCCGGGCATCGAGCCGGACGTGTCGTACGCGACGACCAGCACCTTCGTCCGCTCCGCACCCCGGCGCGAGAGCATCGGGTCCTGGCCGAGGGCGGCCAGCAGCGCGCCGCGCTTCTTCGGGTACACCAGCCGCTCGCCCTCGCGCAGCTTCGAGGCGAGTACGTCGACGAGCCAGCGCTGCCACCAGTCGACGCGCCGCGTCGCGGACGTCTGCCCGCGCAGCCGGCCCGCGCCCAGCCGTCCCCAGATCCGGCTTGCCCGGTCCGTCGCCCCGTCGGTGCGGTCCATCAGGTCCAGCAGCTCGCCCTCGGCGGCGGGGTGGCCCCGGCGGGCGGCCAGGAGGGAGTTGAGCAGCACGGAGGAACAGACGGCGTCCACGGTCTCCTGGTCGGCGGGCACGCCGTCCTCCGTGAGATGGACGCACAGGGGCGGGGGCACCGGCGGGTTCTTCATCCGCTTGAGCTCGCCGTAGATCGTCATGTCGGTCTCGGCGAAGTGGTCGTAGCCGAGCGGCTCCAGGCCCTGGCCGAGGAGGTCCTCGCGGTAGTCCTCGTACACCACGCGCGGGTCGATGCCCGTGGGCTCGCCGTCCAGGAGGGGCAGCCCGGTGCGGCCCAGCCGGATCAGCGCCACATGGTTGATCGCGACCTCGGCGGCGACGGTGAACACCGGGTCCTCGCGCAGCTCCGGCTCGGCGAAGAGATGCCGGTGGACCAGATGCCGGGCCTCGTGGAACAGCACGAACTTCACGCCGTCCAGGCCGAGTCCGGTGAAGAACCCCGGGTTGAAGAGCAGCAGACAGCTGCCGTCGCCGGAGGCGACCACGGCGGCGGTGCCGACGGCCGTCGTCGCTATGTGGTGGCGGCACTTGGAGTACAGCCACGACGTGACCGCCGAGGTGGTCATGCCGAAGTCCAGCAGCGCGGCCTCCTTCAGCCGCGTCGCCTCCGCCACCACCGCGGGATCGGCGGGCCGCCACTGCTCCAGCGCCCGTCGGTCGGCGAGATCCACGACACGCCGGCGCACCACGCGCTCGTCACCGTAAGCCATGCCCGACACCCCCCGTGATCCAGCTTGACTCATTGGTATCAGGAGGCGCTGACAATTTTCGCGCGGGACCGGGGCGTCAGAAGCTGACGGGCTCCCTGATCAGCGGGCAGGTCATGCAGTGGCCACCGCCGCGGCCCCGGCCCAGTTCGGCGCCGACGATCGTGATGACCTCGACGCCGGCGTCCCGCAGCAGGGCGTTGGTCTGGGTGTTGCGGTCGTACGTGAAGACCACGCCGGGCTCGACGGCCACCGCGTTGTTGCCGCTGTCCCACTGCTGGCGCTCGGAGGCGTACACGTCGCCGCCGGTCTCGATCAGCCGGAGCTTCGACAGCCCGAGGGACTCCGCCACGACCTCGGGGAAGGCGCGGGAGCCCTCGTCGGTGACGTGGACGCCGGGCGGGCGGTCGTCCGGGCGCAGGGTGAACGTGTGGATCTCGTCCACGATCCGCGGGTAGACGGTGACGATGTCGCGGTCGGCGAAGGTGAACACCGTGTCGAGATGCATCGCGGCGCGCAGCCTCGGCATCCCGGCGACGACCACCTGCTTCGCGGCGCCGCTCTCGAACAGGGCCAGCGCGACCTGGCTGATCGCCTGCCGCGAGGTGCGTTCGCTCATGCCCATCAGCACCACGCCGTTGCCGACGGGCATGACGTCGCCGCCCTCGAACGTGGCCTGGCCCCAGTCCTGTTCCGGGTCGCCCCACCAGACGGTGGAGCCGGCGAAGTCCGGGTGGAACGTGTACACCGCCTTCATCAGCAGCGTCTCGTCGTGCCGGGCGGGCCAGTACAGGGGGTTGAGCGTGACACCGCCGTACAGCCAGCACGTCGTGTCCCGGGTGTAGAGCATGTTCGGCAGCGGCGGCATCAGATACTCGCGGGCACCCGAGTCGCCCCGCAGCAGCGCGGCGTACGCGGGCCGGAACTCGTCGAGCAGATCGTTCGTGGCCAGCCCCCCGATCAGGTAGTCGACCAACTGCCGGGGCTCCAGGGTCTCCAGAAAGGACCGCGTCCCGTCCAGCAGCCCGAGACCCACCCGGTTCGGAGTGATCTTCCGGTCGAGCAGCCAGTCCTTCGCCCCCGGTACGGCCATCGTCTGCGCCAGCAGATCGTGCAGCTCGACGACCTCGACCCCGCGCGATGTCATCTTGCCGACGAAGTCGGCGTGATCGCGCTGCGCGTTCTCCACCCACATCACGTCGTCGAAGAGCAGATCCCCGGAGTTCGACGGCGTCAGCCGCCGATGGGCGAGCCCCGGCGAACAGACCAGCACCTTGCGCAGCCTGCCGACCTCGGAGTGCACGCCCAGCGGACGGGAACCGGGGGAGTCGTCACGCACCACGGGAGCCCCTCAGAAATAGACCGGACATTTCCGGATGATATGCCGCATCACCCCGCCGCGCAGTCCCACGACCACCTGCGCCACACCCCCCGAACGGCCTAAGATCACGCCCAAGGCGGGGCCGTAACGCAGAGGCAGACGTACCGGACTCCCAATCCGGAATTTACGCTGGTTCGAATCCAGCCGCCCCGCCCCATCGCACAGCCAAGGCTCAGACCCCGCTGACCGCCCGGGTCGTCCTGAGGAGCTCCGGGAGGGTGCCCGTGAATGTCGGGAGCAGTTGGGTGAGGATCGCCCAGGGTTCCGGGGACGGGCCCAGGGACTGGGCCAGGGGGCGCAGGACCGAGGCGGCCTCCGACTGGCGGGACGGGGGGAAGGCCCAGGCGCCCAGGGCCAGCAGGGACAGGACGCGGCGGGCCGGGCGGTAGGTCTCGACGTACTCGGCGGGGCCGCTCACGATGCCGGCCTGGCGCAGGCGGTGGCGGAACTTGGGGTGGTCGCCGAACTGCGCGCGCAGCTCCGGCGGGCAGTCGATGCGGATCGCGAGGCTCCAGCGGGCGAAGCCGGGCAGTGGGGCGTCGTGGTCCGCGGCGGCGATCCGGGGCCAGTCGTCGCGGGTGACGGTGCCGGCCGCCGCGCGGCCGTGCGCCATCGTGCGGACCGCGTACAGCTCGGCCAGCAGGTCGTACTCCGCAGTGTCGACGGGCTCCGGCGGCCGGTCCCAGCGGTCCGTCTTCGGCGGCCTCACGCTTCCCGTGGCGCCGGGCGCGAAAGAGCGGCCCGCCATGATCTCGCGGCGCAGGCCGTCCGACATCCTGGGCGCCCGGTACGCGGAGATCCGGACGTCCGGATCGTCCGTCTCCAGCATCCACAGCAGCGCCGAGGCCGGCGCCGCCGTCTCGTTCAGCAGCCGCGTCACGTACCACGGGTCCCGCTGCCGGGGCGCCACCTCACCCTCCCGGAGACCGAGCCGCTCGTACACCGGCCCGGTCTCCCCGTCGAGCAGCCCCAGCAGCAGCCGGACACCGCCTGCGTCCCCCTCCGCGATCAACTCAGCGCCGGCCCTTCCCCTGGTCGCCCTTGCCCAGCAGCCCCGCACGGCGCAGGGCGTCCGCCATCGCGCTGTTCTCCGGCGCCGCCTGTCGGCCGGCCCCCTGTCGGCCGGCGCCGCCCTGACCCTGGGCGCGGCCTCCGCCCTGGCGCTGCTGCCGCGGGGCGCCACCGCGCCGGCCGCCACCGCCGCCGCCCTGGGCGGCGTCCGGCTTGCCCGGCTCGTCCTCCAGCCGCAGCGTCAGCGAGATCCGCTTGCGCGGCACGTCCACCTCGAGGACCTTCACCCGCACTATGTCGCCGGACTTGGCGACCTCACGCGGATCCTTCACGAACGTCCGCGACATCGCCGACACGTGCACCAGCCCGTCCTGATGCACGCCGACGTCGACGAACGCCCCGAAGGCGGCCACGTTCGTCACGACGCCCTCCAGGATCATCCCCGGGGTGAGGTCGGAGATCTTCTCGACGCCCTCCTTGAAGGTGGCCGTCTTGAACGCCGGCCGCGGGTCGCGCCCCGGCTTCTCCAGCTCCTTCAGGATGTCCGTCACGGTCAGCACACCGGTGGACTCGCCGACGAAGTTCTCCGGCCGCAGCGAGCGCAGCGCCTTGGAGTTGCCGATCAGCGCCGCCACCTCGGTGCCGCTGCTCTTCGCCATCCGACGCACCACCGGATACGACTCGGGGTGCACGGACGACGCGTCCAGCGGGTCGTCACCGCCCCGGATCCGCAGGAAGCCGGCGCACTGCTCGAACGCCTTCGGGCCCAGCCGGGGCACGCTCTTCAGCGCGGAACGGCTGGAGAACGGGCCGTTGGCGTCCCGGTAGGACACGATGTTGTCCGCCAGCCCCGAGCCGATGCCCGAGACGCGGGAGAGCAGCGGGGCGGACGCGGTGTTCAGGTCGACGCCCACGCCGTTCACGCAGTCCTCCACCACCGCGTCCAGCGAGCGCGACAGCTTCACCTCGGACAGGTCGTGCTGGTACTGGCCGACCCCGATCGACTTGGGGTCGATCTTCACCAGCTCCGCCAGGGGGTCCTGCAGCCGGCGGGCGATGGACACCGCGCCGCGCAGCGACACGTCCATGTCCGGCAGCTCCTGCGAGGCGAACGCGGACGCGGAGTACACGGAGGCGCCGGCCTCGGAGACCATCACCTTCGTCAGCTTCAGCTCCGGCTGGGCGGCGATCAGATCGGCGGCCAGCTTGTCCGTCTCGCGCGAGGCGGTGCCGTTGCCGATGGCGATCAGCTCCACGTCGTGCTCGCGGGCCAGCTCGGCCAGCGTCGCCAGGGACTGGTCCCACTTCTGCTGCGGGACGTGCGGGTAGATCGCGGTGGTCGCGGCGACCTTGCCGGTGGCGTCGACGACGGCGACCTTCACGCCCGTACGGAAGCCGGGGTCCAGGCCCATCGTGGCGCGGGTGCCCGCGGGGGCCGCGAGCAGCAGGTCCCGCAGGTTCGCCGCGAAGACGTTCACCGCCTCGTCCTCCGCCGCCGTGCGCAGCCGGGTGCGCAGGTCGATGCCCAGGTGGACCAGGATCCGGGTGCGCCAGGCCCAGCGGACGGTGTCCGCGAGCCACTGGTCGGCCGGGCGGCCCTGGTTGGACACGCCGAACTTCGCCGCGATGGCCCGCTCGTACGCCGTCGGCCCCTCCGGCTGCTCGTCGGCGTCCGGCTCCAGCTCGAGGTCGAGGACCTCCTCCTTCTCGCCCCGGAGCATCGCCAGGACGCGGTGCGAGGGCAGCTGGGTGAACGGCTCCGCGAAGTCGAAGTAGTCGGCGAACTTCGCCCCCGCCTCCTCCTTGCCGGAGCGGACCTTCGCCGCCAGCCGGCCCTTCGTCCACATCCGCTCGCGCAGCTCGCCGATGAGGTCGGCGTCCTCGCCGAACCGCTCGGTGAGGATCGCGCGGGCGCCCTCCAGCGCGGCGGCGGGCTCCGCGAAGCCCTTCTCCGCGTCCACGAACGCAGCGGCGGCGGCCAGCGGCTCGACCGTCGGGTCGGCCAGCAGGCCGTCGGCCAGCGGCTCCAGACCGGCCTCGCGGGCGATCTGGGCCTTCGTGCGGCGCCGGGGCTTGTACGGGAGGTAGATGTCCTCCAGCCGGGCCTTGGTCTCCGCGGCCAGGATCTGCGCCCGCAGCTCGTCGGTCAGCTTGCCCTGGCTGTCGACGGACTCCAGGATCGCGGCCCGCCGCTCCTCCATCTCGCGCAGATAGCGCAGCCGCTCCTCGAGCGTACGCAGCTGCGCGTCGTCCAGCGCCCCGGTCGCCTCCTTGCGGTACCGCGCGATGAACGGGACCGTGGAGCCGCCGTCGAGCAGCTCGACCGCGGCCCTGACCTGGCCGTCCCGTACACCGAGCTCCCCGGCGATCCTGCCTTCGATGGACACCGTCACAACTGGCCCCGCTTTCTACTCTGCCGTGCGCAACGCATTGTGGCAGGTGCCACCGACAGCCGGGGGCGGGCCCCGCGAGATCGGCGGGCGGCTACTTCCCGAAGAGACCCTGCGGGAACGCGCCCACCGCGGCGCCCGCGAACACACCGGCGAGTCCGGTGAGCCGCTCGGTGCCCTCCGCCCCCAGCCGCTCGTACGGGCCGACGGCCAGCCGGTCCGTCTCGTACTCGAGCTCCTTGCGCAGCTCGGCGCCCCGCGGCGTCAGCTCGCCGTCGGCGTCGAGGAGTCCCCGCTCGCGCAGCCGCTCCTGGGCGGCAGCCCAGTCCCCGGCCGAGTGGCCGCGGATGGTCTGCGCGGCCCGCGTGGTGAAGCCGCGGCCGGACGCGGTGTGCGAGACCAGCGCCTCGATCCCGTCCAGACCCGCGTGGGACAGGAGCGCGATGTGCCCGTCGCCCCGGTGCTCGCGCAGCATCGTCGCCGCCTGCCAGAGTGCCAGATGCGGCGCCTTCGCCCACGGCTGGTCCGCCTCGGCGGCGTACAGCGGCCGCCCGGACCGGCCGGCGCCCTCGGCGGCGCGTACGGCGAGCTCGGCGGCCTCGGCCATCTCCTTGGACCCGACCGCCTCGTCGCCCAGCAGCCGGCGCAGCATGAGGTCGGCGGCGGCCAGCCGCGCGGCGAGCACCTGCGCGGGGGAGGCGATGGCCCAGGCGTGGGGGATGTGGCGGGAGATCAGCTCGTGGCTGAAGTTGAAGAACGTCGCCGTGACCGTACCGGGGCCGACGGCGCCCATGGCGGCGGAGCGGGCGGCGAAGTAGCCGCGCATCCCGAAGAACGAGCCGGGCGCGTCGTCGTCCGTGTCCAGGCCGATGCCGCGCATCGCTTGGGTGAACTCCGGCGAGAAGTACAGCACGGCGTTCAGCGGGTTCAGGACGTGGTGGCAGCGCCGTCCGGCGCGGGCGTCGGTCATGAACGGCAGGCTACTGAGCGGGCGCTTAGTTCGGTACCCCGGTGGATCGGCGGCGATGGCAGGAAAGGTGGGTTATTCGTCATTGCGGCCATCGCGGGCGTCCCGCGACGATGGCCGCATGACGTCGACGACCGTCCTGTTCCTGCTCTACGACGGCGTCCAGGGCCTGGACGTGACCGGCCCCCTGGAGGTCTTCGCCGGAGCGTCCCGCCACCCCCGTGCCACGTACGACATCCGTACGGCGAGCCCCGGCGGAAGCACCGTGAAGACGTTCAGCGGCCTGCGCCTCACCCCGGACCAGGACCTCGCCGCCACCCCCGCGCCCGACACCCTGATCGTCCCCGGCGGCGAGGGCGCCCTCGAGCCCGACCCCCGCGTGGTGGCCTGGCTGCGCGAGCACGCC
Source organism: Streptomyces smaragdinus (assembly GCF_009604385.1). Taxonomy (GTDB): domain Bacteria; phylum Actinomycetota; class Actinomycetes; order Streptomycetales; family Streptomycetaceae; genus Streptomyces; species Streptomyces smaragdinus. Next base: position 700,583 of record NZ_WEGJ01000001.1, on the reverse strand, counting down.
CCCCGCTCCCGCCGCGTGGTGTCCGTCTGCACGGGCTCCCTGCTGCTCGCGGAGGCCGGGCTGCTGCGGGGACGGCGGGCGACGACGCACTGGGCGCACGCCGACCGGCTGCGGGCGTACGACGGGGTGGAGGTGGACGCCGACCCGATCTACATCCACGACGGCGACGTCTACACCTCCGCGGGCGTGACCAGCGGCATCGATCTGGCGCTGGCCCTCGTCGAGGAGGACCTCGGCCGTTCGACGGCGCTCGTCGTCGCCCGCCACCTCGTGGTCTTCCTGCGCCGCCCCGGCAACCAGGCCCAGTTCAGCGTCCAGCTCACCGCCCAGACCGCCCGCCGCGAGCCGCTGCGCGAGCTCCAGACGTGGATCACCGAACACCCCGCCGCCGACCTGTCCGTCGAATCGCTCGCCGCCCGCGCCGGCCTCTCGCCGCGCCACTTCGCCCGCGCGTTCCGGGAGGAGACCGGCATGACTCCCGGACGCTATGTCGACGGCGTACGGCTGGAGTGCGCCCGCCGGCTGCTGGAGGACACCACCGACGGCGTCGAACGCATCTCCCGCACCTGCGGCTACGGAACCCCGGAGGCGATGCGCCGCGCCTTCCTGCGCACCCTCGGCACCGCCCCCGCCGAATACCGGCGCCGCTTCCGCCCGGCGTCCGTCTGACCCGCCCACCCGAAGGAGCCACCCGTATGCAGATCGTCGTCGTCCTCTACCCCCGCTTCACGGCCCTCGACATCGCCGGACCGTACGACGTGCTGGGCCGGCTGCCGGGCGCCGAGGTCGTCTTCGTCGCCGAGGAGCGCGGACTCGTACCGAACGAGAACGGGGAGCTGTCGTTCCTGGCCACCGCGTCCTTCGACGAGGTGACCCACCCGGACCTGGTGCTGGTGCCCGGCGGGCCCGGCACCAAGGAACAGCTGGCACCGGACGGTCCGCTCGTCCGCTGGCTCCGGGCCGTCGACCCGCACACCACCTGGACCACGTCCGTCTGCTCCGGCTCACTCGTCCTCGCGGCCGCCGGCTTCCTGAAGGGGAGCCCGGCGACGTCCCACTGGAAGGTGACCGGACTGCTGCCCCTCTTCGGCGCGGAGCCGGCGTCCGAGCGGGTGGTGGAGGCCGGCAAGTACATCACCGCCGCCGGCGTCTCCTCCGGCATCGACATGGCGCTCACCCTCGCCGGCCGCATCGCCGGGGACACCGACGCCCAGGCCATCCAGCTGGCGGTGGAGTACGACCCGCAGCCCCCGTACGACGCGGGCTCTCCCGCGAAGGCCGCACCCGAGGTGCATGCGGCGTTCACCGCCCGGGAGGGCGCCCTCATCGGGGGCGAGCGGGACTGACGGACCTCACGCCGGCCAGGTGAAGCGCGGCTCCCTCCGCTCCAGGAAGGCGGCGACCCCCTCCGAGGTGTCGCCGCTGTCGCGCATCTGCGCCGCCCAGTACGCGGACCGCCCGGCGTCCGCCCGGCCGTCGGCGAACTCCTTGGCGGCGGCCTGCGTCAGCAGCGACCGCCGCGCCAGCAGGGCGGTGAACTCCGCCACCCGCTTGCCGAGCTCCCCCTCCGGTACGACCTCGTCCACCAGCCCCGTCCGCTCCGCGCGCGCGGCGGAGACCAGTTCGCCGGAGAAAAGGAGGTACTTCGCGGTGGCCGGACCGACCAGCCGCACCAGCCGCCGCGTCGAGCTCTCCCCGTACACGATGCCGAGCTTCGCCGGAGTGACACCGAACCGCGCTCCCTCCGCCGCGAACCGCAGATCGCACGCGGCGGCCAACTGACAGCCGCCGCCCACGCAGTAACCGCGCACCGCCGCCACCGTCGGACGGGGGAACGCGGCGAGCGCCTCCTCGGCCGCGACGGCCAGCCCCCGGGAATCCTCCGCCCCCTCGCGCAGCGAACCGATGTCCGCCCCCGCGCAGAACGTGCCGCCCTCCCCGGTGAGCACGAGCGCCCGTACCGCCGGATCGGCCGCCAGGCCCTCCAGCAGCACGGGCAGCTCCCGCCACATCCCGGTCGTCATCGCGTTGCGCTTGGCGGGGTTGGCGATGACGACCGTCGCCACCGCCCCGTCCCTGGCCACCCGCAGCTCACCTGTGCTCATGGCCGCATCCTAGGAGGCGCGGTCACAGCGGCTCGACGGCAGTCAGCTCCCCGTCCAGCCGCACCCACCGGGTGATGCCGATCTCGCGCAGGAACGCCGTGTCGTGGCTGGCGACCACCAGCGCCCCCTCGTACGCCGAGAGCGCGTCGACGAGCTGACGCACGCTGGCGATGTCGAGGTTGTTCGTCGGCTCGTCCAGCATCAGCAGCTGCGGCGCCGGCTCGGCGAGCATCACCGCCGCCAGCGTGGCGCGGAACCGCTCCCCGCCCGACAGCGTGCCCACCGGCTGCTCCGCCCGCGCCCCCTTGAACAGGAAGCGCGCGAGCCGGGCCCGGATCTGGTTGTTGGTGGCCCCGGGGGCGAACCGGGCGACGTTCTCCGCCAGCGTCAGCGCGTCGTCCAGCACATCGAGCCGCTGCGGCAGATAGCGCAGCGGCACGTGCGCCGTCGCCTCACCCGCCACCGGCGCCAGCTGCCCGGCGATCGTCCGCAGCAGGGTCGACTTCCCCGCCCCGTTGCGCCCGGTGAGCGCGACGCGCTCAGGCCCGTACACGTCGAAGCCCTTCACCGACCCGCCGTGACGCAGCCGCAGATCCCGCAGCGTCAGCACCGTCCGCCCGGACGGCACCTCGGTGTGCGGGAGGTCGACGCGGATCACGTCGTCGTCCCGTACGAACTGCTCCGCCTCGTCGTACCGTTCCCTGGCCTCCCTCAGCTTCTCCTCGTGCATGATGCGGTGCTTGCCGGCGGACACCTGGGCTGAGCGCTTCCGCAGCTTCATCACGGCCCGCGGTTCGCGTTTGATGGCGTACATCTTGTCGGCGTACTGCTTGCGCTTGCCGAGCTTGTCGTGCGCCTCGGCGAGCTCGCGTTTCTGCCGTCTGAGGTCCGCCTCCGCGACCCGCAGCATCCGCTCCGCCGCCTCCTGTTCGGTGGCCAGGGCCTCCTCGTACGCCGTGAAGTTCCCTCCGTACCAGTGCACCTCGCCGTCGCGCAGATCGGCGATCTGGTCCACCAGGTCGAGGAGTTCCCGGTCGTGGCTGACGACGATCATCACCCCGGACCAGGACGCGACGGCCGCGTACAGCCGCTCGCGGGCCTCGAGGTCGAGGTTGTTCGTCGGCTCGTCCAGCAGCAGCACCTGGGGCCGGGAAAGGAGCAGCGCCGCCAGATGCAGCAGGACCGACTCGCCCCCGGACACCTCGCCGACGGTGCGGTTCAGGCCGATGTGCTCCAGGCCCAGGGAGTCCAGGGCGGCGCGGGCGCGTTCCTCGACGTCCCAGTCGTCGCCGACCGCGGCGAAGTTCTCCTCGGTCGCCTCGCCCGCCTCGATGGCGTGCAGCGCCCGCCGGGCGGCGGCGACACCCAGCGCCTCGTCGACGCGGACGCCGGTGTCCAGGACCACGGTCTGCGGCAGATAGCCGATGTCGCCGGCGATACGGACCGAACCCGCCGCCGGCGCCAGCTCACCGGCGATGAGCTTCAGCAGCGTCGACTTGCCGGAGCCGTTCAGACCGATCAGGCCGGTGCGGCCCGGGCCCACGGCGAGGTCGAAGTCCTCGAGGACGATGCCGCCGTCCGGCCAGTGGAAGACGAGCTGCGAGCAGGTGACGAAAGTCGGGGTAGACATAAGGGACGAACCTCCCGGAGGTCGCGGGGCTGGGGGAAACGCGACCAGCCGGCGTTACGGGAGGTGCCACACGAGAGAGGTCCGGGTCAGGACGAGGTGCCCTGCAGGGACGGGAGTGGCTGCTCCAGCCGGAGGTCGCACGTGCCGGCACACGGCTGATGGAGCCGCGGGGCAACGGTGCATTTTCGACCTCAGACGAGCAACTGCCTTCTCCTGTCAACGACTGCAGGGCACATTTGAAGGTACGGCACCCGGGACGGCCTCAGCAACGCATTTATTCGATCTCAACACTCGCCGGCATATGCGTATCCGGTCGGAAGGCGTCCAAAGATGGCCAACTTCTGCTCGACAGACGGTTGAGCTCCCATGATTCCCAACACTTCGGGGTGTGAGTGGAGGCGAAGGCAGGAGCCGTCGATGAACGAGCTCGGGAGCATCCCCGCCGAGCCGGGCTCGGCAGCTCCGGCGCCGTACGAAGGGGTGTGGAGATTCACCGCACCCGCCCTGGACTCGTCCGTCCCCCAGTCCCGGCACGCGGTACGGGACCTCCTGAACCGCCAGCGGGTCCCCGTCGAGGACGAGCTGATCCACGGTCTGCTGCTCATCGTCTCCGAGCTGGTCACCAACGCCGTCCGGCACGCGGCGCTCCTCTCCCCCCAGATCGGGGTCGAGGTCGCCGTTACCGCCGACCGGGTCCGGGTCTCCGTGGAGGACCAGCACCCGTACCGGCCCAAGGCGCTGGAGACGGACGGCGACGAGACCGGCGGGCGCGGGCTGCTGCTGGTGAAGACGATCACCGCCGAGGCCGGCGGGGTGTGCGACGTACAGCACACCGCCACCGGCGGGAAGGTGATCTGGGCCTCGCTGCCGCTGCGGACACCGCGGTCCGGCTGACTACCAGCCGCCCGCGGGGCCCGTCAGCTCGCGGATCGTGGGCCGGGCGGCGTCCAGTACGGTCATGAACCAGGCGGAGAACGGGTCCTGCGCGTGCCGCTTCTCCAGCTCCTCGGCGGTCACGTACACCGTCTGCGCGACCTCCTGCGGGTCGGGCTCCGGCTCGGCCTCGACCAGCCCGGCGAAGAGATGGTTGAACTCGCGCTCCACCAGCCCGGAGGCCGGGTCGGGGTGGTTGTACGACACCGTCCCCGCCTCGCCCATCAGCACCGGCGAGACCCCCAGCTCCTCGTACACCCGGCGCGCGGCGGCGCCGAACGGCGACTCGCCCGGGTAGGGGTGGCCGCAGCAGGTGTTCGACCAGACGCCGGGGGAGTGGTACTTGCCCAGGGCCCGCTGCTGGAGGAGGAGGCGGCCGCGCTGGTCGAAGAGGAACACGGAGAACGCGCGGTGCAGCCGGCCGGGCGGCTGATGGGCGGCCAGCTTCTCCTCGGTGCCGATGGTCCTGCCGGTCTCGTCGACGAGTTCGAGCATGATGGTGTCGCTGGGTGAGGTCGGCATTTACTTCCTTACGGCGTCGGTCGGCGTGGCTTAAGTCTGCCCCACCGGGAAGCCCGCGCAGGAGCAGACTCCCGGTTTCGCGTGTCCGGTTCCGCCGGAGATCTCCCCGGGGCGCGGTGTTGTCAGGGGGGCGTGAGCGGCAGAGAATGCGCGGATGCGCTTTTCGATCAACATTCCCAACTTCGGGGACTTCGCCGATCCACGTGCCGTGGCCCGGGTCGCGGAGGCGGCCGAGCAGGCCGGCTGGGACGGTCTGTTCGTCTGGGACCACCTGCTGCACCGCCGGCACGGCGACCGCCCCTTCGGCGACCCCTGGATGCTGCTCACCGCCGCCGCGCTGGCCACCTCGCGGATCCGGCTCGGCACCCTGGTGACCCCGGTGGCCCGCCGCCGCCCGCAGCAGCTGGCGCGTCAGATCGCCACCCTCGACCACCTCAGCGGGGGCCGGGTGACCTTCGGCGCGGGCCTGGGCGGGCCGGTCGAGGACGAGTACGGGGCCTTCGGCGACGTCACGGACCCGGTGGAGCTGGCCGGGCGGCTGGACGAGGGGCTGGAGCTGCTCGGCCGCTTCTGGTCGGGCTCGCCGGTGACCCACTCCGGGACGCACTACTGGGTGGCGGACGTCACGCTGAATCCTGCGACGGTGCAGCAGCCGCGTCCGCCGGTGTGGGTGGCGGGGTTCTGGCCGAACCGCCGGCCGATGCGGCGGGCGGCGCGCTGGGACGGGGCGGTGCCGCTGTTCCTGTCCGCGCGGCACGGGGTGGTGCCGCCGCTGGACGAGGTGCGGGCGCTGGTCGCGTACCTCCGCGATCAGCGGGAGGGCACGGAACCGTTCGAGATCGTGCTGGGCGGCGCCACGCCGGGGGACCCCGGCCGGGCCGCGGACGTGATCGGGCCGCTGCGGGACGCGGGGGCGACGTGGTGGGACGAGCGTCAGCTGCAGTCGGGGCCGGATCTGGACAGCCTCCCGGCGGTGATGCGGCGCATCGAGCAGGGGCCGCCGGCGCTGTAATCCTGCTCGCGCGGCGCCGGGCGCGACGCCTATCGTGGCGCCCGTGACGCCACAGATGATCATCCTCAACGGGGGCTCCAGCTCGGGGAAGTCCGGGATCGTACGCTGCCTGCAGGCCGTACTCCCGGACCCCTGGCTGGCCTTCGGCTGCGACTCGTTCGTCGACGCCCTCCCGGCGAACCTCCAGGACGCGGACGCGGGAATCACGATCGCGCCGGACGGCACGGTCGAGGTCGGCGAGGACTTCGCCACGCTGGAGCGGGCCTGGACGGAGGGCATCGTCACGATGGCCCGCGCGGGCGCGAGGATCATCATCGACGACGTCTTCCTGGGCGGCGCCCGCTCCCAACAACGCTGGCAGAAGGCCCTGGGAGACGTCCCGACCCTCTGGGTGGCGGTCCACTGCGCCCCCGACACGGCGGCGGCCCGCGAGATCGCCCGAGGCGACCGCACCCGGGGCATGGCGGCGGCCCAGGCCCTGACGGTGCACGAGGGAGTGACGTACGACGTGAAGGTGGACACGACGCACACGGAGTCCCTGGAGTGCGCCCGTACGATCGCCGCGCACGTCGGATAACCGTGGCGATGCCGCCGCCGTACAGGACGGCGGCGGCATCGTGGTGCCGGGGACTACTGGGCGTACACCCCGATCTCATACAGCGAGTACCGGTTGTCCGTCCCCCTCGTCTGCAGATTGATGCGGACGTAGCGCGCGTCCCTCGGGGTGAAGGAGCGGTTTTCGTTGCCGCCGGAGCCTGCCGTGGTGGTGTGGACCGTCGTCCAGGTCGCGTTGTCCGAGGAGAGCGCGATGGTGTACTTGATCGCGTACTGGTCGGACCAGTCCAGGTTCACCCGGCCCACCTTGCGGACCGCCTTGAGGTCGACCGTGATCCACGCCGTGGACTCCGTCTTGCTCGCCCAGCGGCTGTCCGGGTCGCCGTCGATCGCCTTGGCCGGCGGGTACGAGACAATGATCGCGTCCTGGTAGTCGGAGGCCGTGACCGCCGCGCCCCGGGCCATGTTGGTGAGGTTGTCGGAGCGGGTGGCCGGGAACTCCACGACCTGCTGGTACGTCGGCCGGTTCTGCCACGCGATGCGCTGGACCGTGATGCCGCCCATCGCCTTGTGGACGATGGCGTCCGCGCACACCTGGTCACCCGCGTCGCAGGAGTCGTCCGCGGGGTAGACCGTGGTGGCGGGCTGGGCCGCGGCCGTGGCCAGGGTGTTCAGCAGGATCGTCCGGCAGGACGCGACCGTACCGCTGCCGCAGTACGTGCGGTCCAGCGGCGAGGCCACGCTCCGGCCCAGCACCGACCGCAGATCCTTGTCGAGGTGGTTCCACCACCCGTGCTGGAACGCCGACCCCCGGTGCGCCCCGGCGGCGATGCCCGTGTCGACGGCACCCGAGCCGTTCTGCCCGCCCGACGGGGACTCGTTGATCGTCCCCACCGCGGTGAGCGCCTGGTACGCCTCCGTACCGAGCTTCGGCTTGAAGACGCCCTCGACCAGCAGCGGCCACCAGGCGTCCAGCGTCTGGATCGCCCGGGCGTTGCGGTATACCTTGTCGCCCTTCGCCGCCTCCCGCCGCTCCGACCCGGCCGCCAGCCACGCCCGCAGATCCGCCACCGCGGCGGCCTGCGCCGGGTCACTGATCGGCGCGGTGCCGATGACGTCGAGGATCACCGGCAGCACCTGCTCCGCGCGCAGATCGGTGGCGCCGGCGTCCTCCATCGCCTGCGTCAGCTTCGCCCGGGTCACCCCGCCGGCCCGCACCAGGTCGGAGACCCGCTTGTCCAGCAGGTCGACACGGTGCACCGCGCCGCCGTCGCCCCAGTTCGAGGCGTAGCCGGCGGCCTGCTTGTTGTTCCAGCTGACGTAGTACGCCTGGTCGTTGGACTGCGGATGCGCCGACGGGGCGGTGACGTCGGAGGTGTTGACGGCCGGGTTCCAGTGCTGCCACTCGTACGCCGGCTTGCCCCAGATGGGCTGGTCGGGGTCGGTGTCGGCGGCCCGGACCGGGTTGACCCCCGAGTTGTAGTACGCGGTGTGCCTGGAGTCGGCGTAGAACCAGTTGAAGGTGTAGCCGATGTCCCGGGCCGCCGTCTGGAAGGCGGACGCGGACGTGATCACCGAGGGGTTGTTGAACTTCTGGAACCCGATGACGGAGTCCAGCTCGTGCTGATACGTGGACCGCAGCGCCGTGTACGCGACGGGGACGCCCCCGCTGACGCCGGTGTGCGTGACCATGCCGTACGCCGAACGCAGCGACGTCAGGTCGTACGACCCGTCCTCCGTCGAGTCCGCCATAGTCGGCGACCAGGAGTTGTGCACCGTCAGCTTGTCGAACGCGGTGCAGACGCCGCGCAGCAGGTAGTACTGCGACCGGACGGTCGGCGTCGCGCCCGACGGCTCGCACAGCTGGACGGCGAAGGTGTCGGTGATGTCCTGGTTGGCCGAGGTGGCGCTCCAGGCGTAGTCGATGCCGCGGCCGATCTCCACGTAGAAGCTGATGCCGGGGAAGGACGCGCCGCGCGCCCGCAGGCCCGGACCGTCCAGCTCCTGCACCATCAGAAGCTGCGGCATGTAGTACCCGGTCTGCGGACCGAACACGGCGACGGGGTTGCCGGACGCGGTGTGCTCACCGGACACCACCAGGGCGTTGGACATCCCGTGCTTGCCGGAGATCAGGTCTCCGGGAAGCACACCCTCCGCGGTCTTGGCCGCACTCGTCGCTCCCGTGCCGGTGGCGTTCGAGATGTGGTTGTACGCGGTGACCGAGCCGCTGTCAGGGGTGGCGACACCCACCGGCGAGGCGGGGCTCGCGGCGTACGGGAACGAGGCGCCGGAGACCGTGGTCACGGCCTCGGCGTCGTTCTGCGCGCGCCAGGCCTTGTACGCGGTCGCGCCGGCCGTGGCGCCGTACTGCTTCTGCAGCGCCATCTTGGCCAGGGCGTTCTCGACCTCGCCGCCGCCCCCGCTGCCGAAGATCGCGCCGATGACGGAGGCGATCGCGACCACGTCGGTGGGCTTGAAGTCGGCGATGGAGCTGCCGTGACCCGTGAGCTCGTACTCGCCCGGGTACGTCAGATCGCCCACCGTGTCGTCGATGAACGCGTTGATGCCCGCCACGTAGTCGCCGATGTCCTGCACCGCCTGCGAACCCTGCGAGCCCGAGGCCCGGATACGGTCCAGCTGGGCCTGCAGATCCGGCTCCTGGTAGGCGGCGACCGCCCACAGGCTCTGCTCCAGGTCCCGGTTGCCCGCCGCGCCGCCCGCGAACGAGGACAGCTGGCCCCGGCCGACGTGCCGCAGCAGGTCCATCAGCCACAGCCGGTCCTCGCCGGCCGCGTAGCCGGCGCCGAACTCGGTGTCCGAGCGGGTGGTCCCCTTGATGTGCGCGGTGCCCGTGGCCTTGTCCCGCGTGATGGTGACGCCGGAGCGCGGTGCGTACGCCGAGTCGACCTGGTCGGGGGCGACACCGAAGGAGGCGTCCACGAAGTAGTTGGCGAGCTGGTCCTCGGTCAGACCGGAGTAGTCGTGGAGCAGGTTGTCGTACTTCTCGATCTGGTCGTTCGAGTGCGCGGGGCGGGTGCCGATCGTACGGTGCAGCAGGATCCCGGCCAGCGTGGCGTGGCCGTTCTCACCGGGGGTGAGGATGTCCAGGCACTGGCCCAGGCACGGGTCCGAGGCGCCCGGCTGCGGATCGGACGTCGCCGAGGCGTCGGTGGCACCGGTGGTGCCGGACAGCGTGCACGCCAGCAGCGCGGCGGCGGTCACCAGCGTGGCGACGGACCGGGATCTGCCCCGGCGGCGGATGCGAAAGCGGTTGCTGAACGGTTTCAACGCAGGGGTCTCCCGGTTTCGTTCGTGGGGGCACTGGGATGGCGCCCCCGCACGCTACGCTCGGGTAACCCCCTGGCGTAAGAGGGCGTACACGTCGGCCGGGTAATTCAACGATCACCAAACAGTGCGGAGTTGGACGATCCGGGACGGTGCGGCCGGCTCATACGCGGAACACCGATCCGATGAACTCCGCGAGCAGCCGCTCCTTCAGCCGCGGCGGCAGCGCGTCCAGCAGGGCGAGCACCGGTGCCATCCGGGCGGGCAGACCCTGGCCCCCCTCGCCGCCGAGCCCGGCGAAGGCCAGGAAACCGGCCACGTCCTCCGGGGACAGGGTGTCGGGGTCGAGGCCGGCCGCCAGCTCGGCCAGCCCCGGGTCCACCACGGCCGGTTCGAGGGTCCGCGCGGCGGAGAGGGCGTCGGTGAGGTCGGCGAGCAGGGCCCCGACCCGGTCGACGGTCGCGGGGGTGAGCGTGAGGTGCAGGTTGGGCGGGAGGCCGTCGAAGGAGAGCTGGGGCTGGAGGTACCAGCCGCGTTCGCGCATCTCGTCGGCGAGGTGCAGCACGAGGCTCAGGTCGGGCTCACCGCCGGGTCCGGTCACCGTGAAGGCGACCAGGCTGCCCGCCGGCTCACCCAGCACCCGTACCCCCTCGGCCGCCCGCAGCCCCGGCACCAGCTCCGCGGCGGCGTCCGCGATCTGCCGCGCCAGGTCCGTGTAGCCGTCCTCGCCCAGATGCCGCAGCACCGCCCACGCCTGGGCCAGCAGCCCGCCCGACTTGGTGCCCTGCACCGTCGGGTTGACGACCGGATACCCCGGCCAGCCGGCGTGCGCGAAGTACTGGTGCCGCCGCAGCTCCGCGTCCCGGTACAGGACCACGGACGCGCCCTTGTCGGCGTACCCGTACTTGTGCAGGTCCACCGACAGCGACGTCACCCCGGGCACCGCCAGCCCGAACGGCGCCACCGCGTGCCCGGCGCGGGCCAGGAACGGCAGGAACCAGCCGCCGATGCAGGCGTCGACGTGACACAGCACCCCCCGCTCGGAGGCCGCCGCCGCGATCTCGGCGACCGGGTCCATGACGCCGTGCGCGTACGACGGCGCCGACGCCACGACCAGCGCGGTCCGGTCGGTGACCGCCGCCGCCATGTCCGCCGCCAGCGCCCGGAACGTCACCGGGTCGACCGGGACGACCACTGGCTCCAGGCCCAGGTAATGGGCCGCCTTGTGGAACGCGGCGTGGGCGGTGGAGGGCAGTACCAGCTGCGGCGCGGTCACCCCGCGTACGGCGCGGGCGTGGTCGCGGGCGGTCTTCACGGCCAGCAGGATCGACTCCGTGCCGCCGCTGGTGAACGTGCCCTGCGCCCCGGGCGCGCCCAGCACCGCCGCCACGGCGCCGACCACGTCGTTCTCCAGCCGGGCCACGCTCGGGAAGACGGTCGGGTCGAGGCCGTTGACGGTCGCGAACTCCCGGTACGCGGCGGCCGCCAGCTCGTCCACCTCGGGCAGGCCGGGGTCGTAGACGTAGGCGAAGGTCCTGCCTCCGCGCGTCGGGGCGTCGGCGGCGCGCAGCTCACGCAGCGCGGCCAGCAGCTCGCCCGTGGGGCGGCCGGCCGAGGGGAGGGCTGCGGACTCGTCGGACTTGGGGTCAGCCGGCATGGTGGCTCTTTTCTTCGGTACGGGTGGTGGATTGTGCGGGGATCGCGGCCTCGAGGCGCGCGGACTCGCGCCCGTAACGGGCCAGGAGCAGCAGCGCGGCGAGCGAGAGAACGGCCGGCAGCAGGCTCATCCCCGCGGCGATCCCGGTGAGGGCGGCGGAGGGCTGCGCCACATGCTCGTCGGCGTCGGACGAACGGAACCCGGTGAAGGCCAGGACCAGCGCGAACACCCCCGGACCCAGCGCCATGGCGAGCGTCTCGGCCGCGGTCCACAGCCCCGTGAAGGTGGCCGCCCGCCGCCGCCCGGTACGCCGGGTGTCCGCGGCCAGGGTGTGCGCGAGCATGGTGAGCGGCAGCAGCTGCAGCCCCGCGTACGCCACCCCGACCAGCGCCACGGCCGCGTACCCGACGGCGGGCGCGGTGTAGGGCGTCAGGAAGAGCAGCGCCGCGGCGGCGGTGAAGAGCAGCGAGGCGCACCACTGCGCGTACACCGTCCCCCGGGCCCGGGCGAGCCGGTTCCACAGCGGCATGACCAGCACCAGCGGCCCGATCATGCAGGCGAACAGCGGTGTGACGGCCCCGGCCGAGTCCAGGGTGTACGTCGCGAAGTACTGCGTCCCCGCCAGCATCACGCCCACCGCGGCGGCCTGCACCGCGTACATCCCGGCGAGCGCGGCGAACGCCTTGTTCTCCCGCCCGGCGGCCAGCTGGGCCCGCAGCGACCCCTCCGCCTCACTGCGCGCCACCACCGGCGCCCGGCGGGTGGCACGCCAGGCGCCGAACATCCCCGCGGCGAGCAGCGCGCCGATCACGACGCCCATGGTCCGGTAGCCGGCCGTCGAGTCGCCGTCCCGCTGCGCGAGCGCGGGCGCCAGCGCCCCGGACACCAGGATGGCGGCGCCCAGGAAACCGACCCGCCAGCCCAGCACCCGCCCCCGCTCCACGGGATCCTCGGTCATCTCGGCGGGCATCGTCACGTACGGCACCTGGAACACGGCGTACGCGGTGGCCGCCAGCAGGAAGAGCACCGCCACATAGACGGCGGCGCCGACGCCGTGCAGCGGCGGGGCGGCGAAGATCAGGGCGAACAGCGGGGGCAGGGTTGTCGCGCCCGCCAGCAGGAACGGCCGGCGCGAGCCGCCGTGCGCCCGGCTGCGGTCGGCGGCGGCGCCGATCAGCGGGTTGACCAGCACGTCCCATGCCTTGGGCAGGAAGACGGCGGCGCCGGCCACGGCGGCCGGGACGGCGAGCACGTCGGTCAGGTAGTAGAGCAGGATCAGCCCGGGGACGGTGCCGAAGGTGCCGGTGGCGAAGGAGCCCAGCCCGTAGCCGACGCGTACGGTACGGGGCAGGGGGGTCGTATCGGTCATAGGGGCGCGTTCCAGGGCTGGTAGTGGCCGGTGGATGATCGGAACCACGTTCGCCCATGAACCGCCGCCGTGGGAAGCGTCGGTGATCAACAATCTCGTACGGCCGTACCGCGGCGCGGCACCCGTGCGGGGTGCCGCGCCGGGGGTCCTACGAGGCGCTGCAGCTGCCGACCGACGGCGCGGCGGTGTTGGAGCCGTTGACGGTGAAGCCGAAGCTGGCCGTCTGTCCCGCGCTCAGGGTGCCGTTCCAGCCGGCCGGGGTGACGGTCATGACGTTCCCGCTCCAGCTCGGGGTGCCGTTCCAGACGGCGCTGACGGTCTGGTTGCTGCCGAAGGTCACGGGGACCCGCCAGTTCCGCACGCCGCCGCTGCCGGCGGTGATGGTCACCTCGCCGTTGAAGCCGCCGTTCCACGAGGTGGTGGTGGCGTACCGGGCCGTGCAGGCGCCGGACCCGGACGGAGGCGGCGTGGTGCCCCCGTTGCCCGGCGGGGGAGTGGTCCCGCCGCCGCCCAGGGTGATGTTGGAGCTGCCGGAGCTCTGGTAGCCCTCGGTGGCCATGATCATGTAGTAGTTGAAGGCCCCCATCCGCATCCCGGCGGCGTTCCAGGCGTCGAAGTGGGTGCCGGTGTTGATGGAGCCGCTGGTCCGCTGGTTGTTGCGGACGCTCCAGTACTGCTGGAAGGTCTTGGTGCCTTCCACGGACGGCTGGTTGACCCGGGTGGACTCGTACATCGTGTACGTACCGCCGTCGGCGTTGACCGTGCCGCGCTGCGAGCCCGCGGAGCCCGGGTTGTACGGCCCGTGCGCCTCCACGATGTAGTACTCGACCAGCGGGTTCGAGGTCCACCCGTACAGCGCCAGATACCCGTTGCTGCCCGGGTTGAAGGTCCCGGAGTACGTCACGGTCCGCCGGCTGCCGTTGCTCCAGCCGAGCCCGCCGACCCAGTTGTTGGTCCCGCTCCACTGACTCCGGTACGCCCCGGCGGCGCCGAGCGTCATGGTGACGGTGCCGGGGGAGTCGGTCCAGAAGGAGTAGTAGTACCCGTTGTAGGTACCGGTGGCGTTGTTGTTGAGCACCTGATCGGCACGGGCCGTACCGGGCAGCAGCAGCCCTGAACCGGCGGCCACCAGCGCCCCGGCACCGCCGATCAGGAGCTTTCTACGACTGACGGGCTGAGGGTTCGAGCTTTCGGGGGCGTCGCTCATGCGTGCGTTTCCTCCTCGCGAATGGAACCGTCGGTGACCGGGAGCCACGCCGAGTGGGGTCGGCGTTCATCGACGAGGGGACATCGGTGAGAGCGTCACAACAGTCGGGCCTGGCGGGGTGGTTGTCAACAGTTCCCGCAACAATCCCGAAACTAATTCGGAACCAGAGATGGCTTCTGCCCTGGTCTGGATGCCGGAAGACGGTTATCGACGGATCAAGCGCGCAAGCTTCCCGGTCCACACCTTCCGAAAAGTTTCGAACCCATTGCCGGGCCCTCGAAAAGCTGACGCCTGGACGACGGGGGAACGCCGACGGCGCCGTACTGCGTACGATCACGCCGGAGCGTGACTCCCGCCTGAGTTCAACGGGCCTCGGCTCACTGAACACCGGCATCTGGCCGTGCCAAGACGGCGCCTCCGCGGAACCCAGTTGCGTACATGTCGCGCTGCGGGGGAATCCGCGGCCCGCGAGCCCGTACGTTCGGATCAAGCGATGTCAGACGTGCGGCTTGGATTGGGCCCATGACGCCTGGCCACTCCGATCCCAAGGTCCAGGTCACCACCCTGGACCAGCTGGTGAGCTGGTCCACCATCAGAACACCATCTACGACGCCTCCGACGAGATCGTCGCCCGCAATCAGCAGTACGCCCCTGGCTTCGGCGAACCCGGCAGCTTTGTGGCGGCCCTGAGAGAGACCTGCGGCCGATGCTGTACCAGGCCGTCGCGTCCTTTCTGCGGGAGACGGACGAGGACGTGAGCGACGCTGCCGCCGTCACCGCGATCCTCCTGGCCGAGCACCCGGCCCTGGCCGGGCATCGCGAGCACCTCGTCCCGTCAGCCCGCCGCATCCTGGCCAACGGCAACAACGACGCCGACAGGCATGTCGCCTGGAGGGCACTCAAAGCATGGGGGCAGGACGTTCCCGAGGCGGACCCCTGGGAAGAGGAACCGCACGACTGGGAGCCTCACAGCGATGGTCGCGGCGATCTGGAGCCTCCTTTCTGAGGAGTTCCCCGTCGCGAAGCACCTCGGCGTCGAAAAACCGAACCCATGCACCCTGAGTTGTGCAAACTCACTGGGGGCCGACGTCAATGACACAGCCGCGCCTCATGCTCCGCATGCCCCCGAGGCTCCAGCTGGAACGTGCAGTGCTCCACGTCGAAGTGCTCCCCCAGGCAGCCCTGGAGATCGTGCAGGAGCTGTTCGTGGCCCACCGCGTTCAGCGTCGACCGCGACACCACCACATGCGCCGACAGCACCGGCATCCCCGACGTGATCGTCCAGACGTGGAGGTCGTGGAGGTCCTCCACGCCCGGGAGGGCGAGGATGTGGGCGCGGACCGAGGCGATGTCCACGTCGCGGGGGGCCGCCTCCAGGAGGACGTCCAGGGCCTCGCGGAGGAGTTTCAGGGTGCGGGGGATGATCATCGCGCCGATGACGAGGGACGCGATCGGGTCCGCCGCGCGCCAGCCTGTGATCATGATCACGGTGGCCGAGACGATCACCGCGAGGGAGCCGAGGGCGTCCGCCAGGACCTCCAGGAACGCGCCGCGGACGTTGAGGCTCTCGTGCTGGCCCCCCATCAGCACCGCGAGCGACACCAGGTTCGCCACCAGGCCGATCGCGCCGAAGAGCAGCGTCAGCCCGCCGTGCGTGTCCGCCGGCTCCACGAAACGGGCGATCGCCTCGTACAGGACGTACCCGCCGACCCCCAGCAGCAGCACGCAGTTCGCCAGCGCCGCCAGGATCTCCGCCCGGGCCAGGCCGTACGTGCGGCGACCGCTCGCCGGGCGGTTCGCGAAGTGGATCGCCAGCAGCGCCATCGTCAGGCCGACCGCGTCCGTCGCCATGTGCCCCGCGTCCGCGAGCAGCGCCAGCGAACCGGACAGTGCCGCGCCGACGAGCTCCGCCACCAGCACCGTCACGGTCAGCGCGAGCGCGATCCGCAGCCGGCCCCGGTACGCGGCCGACACCGTCCCGGCCGCACCCGGGGGCAGGCCGTGCGCATGGTCGTGACCGGCACCCATGGCGGATCCTCCAGACGGTGGGGGCCGGGCGGGTAAAACGCCCGGGCCCCACAGTGAACTACGGGGAGGGGGTATGGAGCAACACGGCACTGAACACCGTTGTCATCGTCTGACCTGCGGAAACGCTATCCCGCCGCCCGCGCCTCGGGATGCCGCAGCACCCAGCCCTCCCACGCCGAGGTGACCATGTCCCGCAGATCCCGCCGCGGCGTCCAGCCCAGCTCCTTCTGCGCCAGCGCGTACGAGGCGACCGACCGCGCCGGGTCCCCCTCCCGCCGGGCGACCACCACCGCGGGCTCCCGGTGCCCGGTGACCTCCGCGATCATGTCGGCCATCGCCCGGACGGAGACACCGGTGCCGCTGCCCAGGTTGACCGTCAGATCGCCCGACGCCCCGGGCTGCGCGAGCCGGCGGGCGGCGGCGAGGTGCGCCTCCGCCAGATCCTCGACGTGGATGTAGTCACGGATGCAGGTGCCGTCCGGCGTCGGGTAGTCGTCGCCGAAGATCTTCGGGGCGTCCCCGCGGGTGAGCGCGTCGAAGAAGAGCGGGATGACGTTGAACACACCGGTGTCCGCCAGCTCCGGCCGCTCGGCGCCGGCGATGTTGAAGTACCGCAGGCACACCGTCGCGAGGCCGTGCGCCCGCCCGGCCGCCCGTACCAGCCACTCGCCGGCCAGCTTGGTCTCGCCGTACGGGCTCATCGGCGCGCACGGGGTGTCCTCGGTGATGACGTCGTCACCCGGCGGGGTGCCGTACACGGCGGCGGAGGAAGAGAAGAGGAAGCGGCCGATGCCGGCGCCGACGACCTCGTCCAGCAGGACGGCCAGCCCGTGCAGGTTCGTCTCGTAGTACCAGATCGGCTGCTCGACGGACTCCCCGACCTGCTTCTTCGCCGCGCAGTGCACGACGCCCGTCACCCCGTGCCGGTCGAAGGCCCTGCGCAGCGCCTCGCGATCCAGATACGAGCCGCGGACCACGGGGACGCCCTCCGGCAGCCGCGAGGGGACACCGGAGGAGATGTCGTCGAGGACGACGACGCTCTCACCCGCGTCCAGCATCGTCCGCACCACGTGGGCTCCGACGTACCCGGCACCGCCAGTGATCATCCAAGTCATGCGCCGACCCTACCCGCCGCCCCGCGTACGCAGCAGAGGCCGGGGACCCCCGACGACGCGGTTTGTCGCGCTCCCCGGCCATGGACGATGATGATCGCGCCGTCGCGCGGGCGAACGGGCGGTGAACCCCGGGTTCCAGGGATCCGCTAACCTCTGCCGACATGTTCCCCACCGAACGGGGGACAGGGCGGCATACGCCGGTACCCGGAACCTTGAGCCAAGGAGTGAGTTCGTCTGCGGACCGCAATCCTCATCGGCCCGTCCGTCCCGGAGTCGCCGCTCGAGGGCGACCTGAGGGCGCTCGGTTACGACGAGATCCGTACGGCGGCCGACGTGGCCGACGCCGCCACGGTGCTGGCCCTGCTGCCCGAGGCGGGATCGGTCGCCCTGGTCGACAGCCGCTTCACCGGGCACACGCACAGTCTCCGGCTGGCCCTCACCGACCCCCGCTGGACCGCGTCCGCCGTGCCGGGCGCCGTGGCGGCGCACACCGGGGCGCGCGCGGCCCTGGCCCGCGCCACCATGCGCAGCCACGACCTCGACGCGCTCGCCGTACAGCTGGACACCCAGCTGCAGGCGGACGGTGACCGGCTCGTACGACCGGAGCTGGGCTCCCTGGTGGCCGAGGTGCCGCAGGACGCCGCCGGACGCCGCAAGGCCGAGGACGCCGTCGCGGCCGTGGACGAGGAGAAGGTGCGGCTGAACTCCGCGGTGAAGTCCCGCGACGGGTTCTTCACCACCTTCTTCATCAGCCCGTACTCCAAGTACCTCGCCCGCTGGTGCGCCCGCCGCGGCCTCACCCCCAACCAGGTCACCACGGCCAGCCTGCTGACCGCGCTGATCGCCGCCGGCTGCGCCGCCACCGGCACCCGGCCCGGTTACATCGCCGCCGCCGTGCTGCTGATCCTCTCCTTCGTCCTGGACTGCACCGACGGCCAGCTCGCGCGCTACTCCCTGCGGTACTCCACGCTCGGCGCCTGGCTGGACGCGACGTTCGACCGGGCCAAGGAGTACGCCTTCTACGCCGGTCTGGCGCTCGGCGCCGCGCGTAACGGGGACGACGTGTGGGCGCTGGCGCTGGGCGCGATGGTGCTGCAGACCTGCCGGCACATGGTCGACTTCGCGTTCATAGAGGCGAACCAGGACGCGAGCGGCAACGCCCGGACCAACGCCGCGATCTCCGCCCGGCTCGACAGCGTCGGCTGGACGGTCTGGGTCCGGCGGATGATCGTGCTGCCCATCGGCGAACGCTGGGCCATGATCGCCGTCCTCACGGCGCTCACCACCCCCCGGATCGTCTTCTACGCCCTGCTCGCCGGCTGCGCCCTCGCGGCCCTCTACACCACCGCCGGCCGCGTCCTGCGCTCCCTGCGCACCCGCGACAGCCGCACCGACCGCGCCGTACAGGCGCTGGCCGCCCTCGCCGACACGGGCCCCCTCGCCGAGGGTGTCGCGGCGCTCGGCCGGGGCCGGCTGCCCGCCGGCGCCGGACCCGTCGCCGCCGCGATCGGGGGGCTCGCCGTGATCGGCACGGCGCTGTTCACGCCGGCCGGGAGCCGCTGGCCGCTGATCGGCGCGCTGGTGTACGTCGTGGCCTCGGGGCTGGCCGTCGCCCGGCCGCTGACCGGGCGGCTGGACTGGCTGATCCCGCCGGTCTTCCGTGTCGCCGAGTACACGACCTTCCTCGTCCTCGCCGCCCGCTCGGACGCCGACGGGGCGCTGCCCGCGGCTTTCGGCCTGGTGGCCGCCGTTGCGTACCATCATTACGACACCGAATACCGCATACGCGGCGGTGCCGGGGCCGCCGCGCCCTGGCTGGTGCGGGCGACCGGCGGCCATGACGGCCGGACGCTGGTGGCCGTGGCCGCCGCCGCGCTGCTCGGCGGTGCGGACCTCACCCTCGCGCTCACAGCCGTCGCCCTCGTCGTGGCGGTGCTCGTGCTCGTCGAGAGCATCCGTTTCTGGGTCTCTTCCGGAGCGCCCGCAGTACACGAAGAGTCAGGAGAACCCGCATGATCGGCCTTGTGCTCGCGGCCGGCGCCGGACGGCGTCTGCGCCCCTACACGGACACCCTCCCCAAGGCGCTGGTGCCCGTCGACGGGGACACCACCATCCTCGACCTGACGCTCGGCAACTTCGCCGAGATCGGCCTCACCGAGGTCGCGATCATCGTCGGGTACAAGAAGGAAGCGGTGTACGCCCGCAAGGAGGCCCTCGAGGCCACGTACGGGCTGAAGCTGACCCTGATCGACAACGACAAGGCGGAGGAGTGGAACAACGCCTACTCCCTGTGGTGCGGGCGTGACTCGATCAAGCACACGGTGATCCTCGCCAACGGCGACACCGTCCACCCGGTCTCCGTCGAGCGCACCCTGCTCGCCGCCCGCGGCGAGGGCAAGAAGATCATCCTCGCCCTGGACACGGTCAAGAAGCTGGCCGACGAGGAGATGAAGGTCGTCGTGGAGCCCGGCAAGGGCGTCCGGCGCATCACCAAGCTGATGGACCCGGCGGAGGCCACCGGCGAGTACATCGGCGTCACCCTCATCGAGGGCGAGGCCGCCGACGAGCTCGCGGACGCGCTGAAGACCACCTTCGAGCGCGACCCCGACCTGTACTACGAGGACGGGTACCAGGAGCTCGTCAACCGTGGCTTCACGGTTGACGTGGCGCCCATCGGGGACGTCACGTGGGTCGAGATCGACAACCACGACGACCTCGCCAGGGGCAGGGAGATCGCGTGCCAGTACTGACCCGGCTGATGCCGAGCCCGGTCGTCGTCGACATCCGCGCCGGCGCGCTGGATGACCTGGCCGCGATTCTCACCGACCAGCGCATCGCCCCCTCGGGCAAGCTCGCGTTCGCCCTCAGCAACGGCGGCTCGGGCAAGCTGCTGCGCGAGCGCTTCGCCGGCGCCTTCCGGAACGCCGACTGGTTCGCCGATGCCGACGGCACCATCGACGGCGCGGTCCGGCTGGCCGACTCCATCAAGCGGGGCGGCCGCTACGACGCCGTCGTCTCGCTCGGCGGCGGCAAGGTCGTCGACTGCGCCAAGTACGCGGCCGCCCGCGTCGGACTGCCGCTGGTCGCCGTCGCCACGAACCTCGCCCACGACGGCCTGTGCTCGCCGGTCGCCACGCTCGACAACGACGCCGGCCGCGGCTCGTACGGCGTGCCGAGCCCGATCGGCGTGATCATCGACCTGGCCGTGGTCCGTGACGCCCCGGCCCGCTTCGTCCGGGCCGGAATCGGCGACGTCGTGTGCAAGATCTCCGCGGTCGCGGACTGGGAGCTGGCGCACCAGGAGGAGGGCGAGACCGTGGATGGTCTCGCCGCCGCCATGGCCCGCCAGTCCGCCCACGCCGTGCTGCGCCACCCCGGCGGCATCGGCGACGACGACTTCCTCGGCGTCCTCGCCGAGTCCCTGGTGATGTGCGGGCTGGCGATGTCCGTGGCCGGTGACTCGCGGCCGGCGTCGGGCGCCTGCCACGAGATCTCCCACGCGTTCGACCTGCTCTTCCCCAAGCGCAACGCGCTGCACGGCGAGCAGTGCGGCTTCGGCGGGGCCTTCGCCACCTATCTGCGCGGTGACCACGACACCGCGCGCGAGATGGCGGGGACGCTGCGCCGGCACGGCCTGCCCGTACTGGCCGGTGAGATGGGCTTCAGCGAGCAGGACCTCGTCGAGGCGGTGCGGTTCGCCCCGCAGACCCGCCCCGGCCGCTTCACCATTCTTGAGCACCGCAAACTGTCCGCAGATGAGATCAGGGACGAATACACCGACTATGTCAAAGCCATCAGTAGCTGAGCTCCGTCCGGTCGTCCACCCGCCGGGTGTGAAGGACCGCCGGAGCGGGGAGCACTGGGCCGGCCGGCTCTACATGCGCGAGGTGTCGCTGCGCATCGACCGGCACCTGGTGAACACCCGGGTCACCCCCAACCAGCTGACCTATCTGATGACGGTCGCCGGAGCCCTGGCGCTTCCGGCGCTGCTGGTGCCGGGGATCCCCGGTGCGGTGCTCGGTGTGCTGGCGGTGCAGATGTACCTCCTGCTCGACTGTGTCGACGGCGAGATCGCCCGCTGGAAGAAGCAGTTCTCCCTCGGCGGCGTCTATCTGGACCGCGTCGGCGCCTATCTGTGCGACGCCGCCGTCCTCGTCGGCTTCGGGCTGCGCGCCGCCGATCTGTGGGGGACGGGCCGCATTGACTGGCTGTGGGCGTTCCTCGGTACGCTCGCGGCGCTCGGCGCGATCCTGATCAAGGCCGAGACGGACCTGGTGGGCGTCGCCCGGCACCAGGGCGGGCTGCCGCCCGTCCAGGAGGCGGCCGCCGAGCCTCGGTCCTCCGGCATGGCCTTCGCGCGCCGGGCTGCCGCGGCGCTGAAGTTCCACCGGCTGATCCTCGGGGTCGAGGCGTCGTTCGTGATCCTCGTCATGGCGGTGCTGGACATGATCAGGGACGACCTGTTCTTCAGCCGGCTCGCTGTGGCGGTGATGGCGGGTATCGCCGTCCTGCAGACGCTCCTGCATCTCGTCAGCATCCTGGCCTCGAGCAGATTGCGGTGAGTGGAATGGCGTCTGAACAACTGAGGGTCGGGGCCGTCGTCATCACCATGGGCAACCGGCCCGTCGAGTTCCGGGCGCTCATGGAATCGATCGCCAAGCAGGACGGCCCGCCCATCGACGTCGCGGTCGTCGGCAACGGCGCCCCCGTCCCCGAGCTTCCCCCGATGCCCGGTGCGGTGCGTACCGTCGACCTGCCCGAGAACCTGGGCATCCCCGGCGGGCGCAACGTCGGCATCCTCGAGTTCGGCCCGGGCGGGCGGGACGTGGACGTCCTGCTGTTCCTGGACGACGACGGGCTGCTGCCCAACCAGGACACCGGACAGCTCGTCCGCGAGGCCTTCGCGGCGGACCCCGGGCTCGGCATCGTCAGCTTCCGGATCGCCGACCCCGAGACGGGCGAGACGCAGCGCCGGCACGTGCCGCGGCTGCGCTCCTCCGACCCGATGCGCTCCTCGCGCGTGACGACGTTCCTGGGCGGCGCGAACGCCGTGCGCACCAAGGTGTTCCAGGAGGTCGGGGCGCTCCCCGAGGAGTTCTTCTACGCCCATGAGGAGACCGACCTGGCCTGGCGGGCGCTGGACGCCGGCTGGTCCATCGACTACCGCTCCGACATGGTGCTGCACCACCCGACGATGCCGCCGAGCCGGCACGCCACGTACCACCACAACGTCGCCCGCAACCGCGTCTGGCTGGCCCGGCGCAATCTCCCCGCGGTGCTGATCCCCGTCTATCTGGGGGTGTGGTTCCTGCTGACCGTGGTACGCAGACCGTCGGCCACCGCCCTCAAGGCGTGGCTCGGCGGCTTCAAGGAGGGCTGGCGGACCCCCTGTGGTCCACGGCACCCCATGAAGTGGCGTACGGTATGGCGGCTGACCCGGCTGGGACGCCCGCCGGTCATCTGACAAGCTTGCGTTACCAGTTTTCCGGGGGACATCCCCGGCCCCCCGGCCCGAGGACGGAAGTTTTACGACTGTGAGCGATACGGCAATGGGTGCCCCGCCCGGCAGCCACCCCGACGACGCCCTCTCGCCCGCCGACCTGGCGGCGAAGTACGGACTGTCCGTCAGCGGAGCCCGCCCCTCTCTGGGGGGATACGTCCGGCAGCTGTGGGACCGGCGGCACTTCATTCTCGCGTTCTCCCAGGCCAAGCTCACGGCGCAGTACAGCCAGGCGAAGCTGGGACAGCTGTGGCAGGTGGCGACGCCGCTGCTGAACGCGTTCGTGTACTGGGTGATCTTCGGCCTGATCCTGGGCGCCCGCGACGGTGTGCCCGGCGGCAAGCACAACTATGTGCCGTTCCTGGTCATCGGAGTGTTCACCTTCACCTTCACCCAGCAGTCGGTGATGTCGGGTGTCCGGGCGATCTCCGGCAACCTGGGCCTGGTGCGGGCGCTGCATTTCCCGCGGGCCTCGCTGCCGCTGTCCTTCGCCCTCCAGCAGCTCCAGCAGCTCCTCTACTCGATGATCGTGATGATCATTGTGCTGCTGGCCTTCAACCAGTACCCGACGTGGCGCTGGCTGGCCGTCCCGGCGGTCCTGGTGCTGCAGTTCCTGTTCAACTCGGGGCTGGCCCTGATCTTCGCCCGCATGGGCTCGAAGACCCCGGACCTGGCCCAGCTGCTGCCGTTCATCCTGCGTACCCTGATGTACGCGTCGGGCGTGATGTTCCCGATGCGGGCGATGCTGGCCAAGCACAGCGATGTCCCGAACTGGGTCGTCGATCTGATCGAGGCCAATCCGGTCGCCGTGTTCATGGACCTCATGCGGTACCTGCTCATCGAGGACTACAGGTTCAGCGACATCGCCCCCCACGCGTGGTTCCTCGCGGGCGGCTGGGCGCTGCTGTTCTTCGTCGCGGGGTTCGTCTACTTCTGGAAGGCCGAGGAGCGATATGGCCGTGGCTGAGCACATCCCCGCCGAGACCCGGCACAGCGGCGACCGCCAGCCCACCGTCATCTGCGACGGTCTGCACGTCGTCTACCGCGTCAACGCGGGCGGCGGACGCGGTTCGGCCACCGCCGCGCTGAACCGCATAATCCGGCGCCAGCCGTCGCCCGGGCGGATCCGCGAGGTGCACGCGGTGCGCGGGGTGTCGTTCACCGCGTACAAGGGCGAGGCGATCGGTCTCATCGGCACCAACGGCTCCGGCAAGTCGACGCTGCTGAAGGCCGTCGCGGGGCTGCTGCCCGCCGAGCGCGGCCGGGTCTACACCGACGGCCAGCCGTCGCTGCTGGGCGTGAACGCGGCCCTGATGAACGACCTCACCGGTGAGCGCAACGTGATCCTCGGCGGTCTCGCCATGGGGATGTCGCGCGAGCAGATCCGCCAGCGGTACCAGGGCATCGTCGACTTCTCCGGCATCAACGAGAAGGGCGACTTCATCACCCTCCCGATGCGGACGTACTCCTCCGGTATGGCGGCCCGGCTGCGGTTCTCCATCGCCGCGGCCAAGGACCACGACGTGCTGATGGTCGACGAGGCCCTCGCGACCGGTGACAAGCGGTTCCAGAAGCGCTCCGAGGCCCGGATCCGCGAGCTGCGCAAGGAGGCCGGCACGGTCTTCCTGGTCAGCCACAGCAACAAGTCGATCCGGGACACCTGCGACCGGGTCCTCTGGCTGGAGAAGGGCGAGCTCGTCATGGACGGGCCCACCGAGGAAGTCGTCAGGGCGTACGAGAAGGAGACGGGCAAGTAACCCGTCCCCCGTCCGGTACGACACCGCCCCGCCCCCTCGTCACAAGGGGCGGGGCGGTGCCGTGTACGGGTCCGGAACGGACTCACATCCGCGCGGGTACCCGCTC
This sequence comes from Streptomyces smaragdinus, assembly GCF_009604385.1. GTDB lineage: Bacteria > Actinomycetota > Actinomycetes > Streptomycetales > Streptomycetaceae > Streptomyces > Streptomyces smaragdinus. Next base: position 675,802 of record NZ_WEGJ01000001.1, on the reverse strand, counting down.
CGCGTCGGGTGACACGGCCGATTCCCGCAGCCCGACGCGGCCGTGCAGCCGGCGCAGGCCGCGCGGCGCGTACCAGGCGCCCCGGCCGAGCAGCCGCATCGCCGCCGGGACGAGGACGCCGCGTACCGCCACCGCGTCGACGAGGATCGCCAGCCCGCTGCCCAGACCGAACATCTGGATGAAGCTGACCTCGCTGGTGGTGAAGGCGAAGAAGCTGACCGCCAGCAGCCCGGCCGCCATGGTGACGATCCGTCCGGTACGGGCCAGTCCCTGGACGACCGCCTCGGCGGGGGCAGCGCCGGCGTCGTGGAGTTCCTTCATCCGGCTGGTGAGGAAGACCTCGTAGTCCATCGACAGACCGAAGGCGATGCAGAACATCAGCACCGTCATCGCCGTGTCCATCGGCTGCGGGGTGAAGCCCAGCAGCCCGCTCAGATGCCCGTCCTGGAAGACCCACACCATCGCGCCCATCGCGGCCATCAGGCTGACGCCGTTGAGGACCAGGGCGCGCAGCGGCTGGACGACGCTGCCGGTGAAGAGGAACAGCAGGACGAACGTGGTGGCGGCGATCCACACGACGGCGTACGGCAGCCGCTCGCCGATGGAGTGCCGGGAGTCGACGAGCCGGGCGTCGTTCCCGCCGACCAGCACCTCGCTCCCGCGCGGCGCCGGTACGCCGCGTACCTGCCCGACGAGGTCGCGGGCGGCGGCGGACTTGCTCTCGAGCCGGCTGATCACCGTGAGCCGCTGGGCGTCCGGCCGGCCCAGGGCGGCGGCCGCCGGCGCGGGTGCGGACCGCTGGCCCGTCCGCCAGCTGCCGGCGCTGGTGTCGACCCGCTGGACGCCGTCGAGGGACGACACCTTCGCCGCGTACGAACCGAGCTCCGCCGGGCCGACGGGGCCGGTGGTGACGAGGTGCAGGGCGGACTCGTCGTTCGCCGTGAAGCCCTGCCGCAGGGCCGCCGACACCTCACGGCTGCCGGCGTCCCCGGGCAGCACCCGCTCGTCCGGCGTGCCGAAGGTGACGCCCAGCAGCGGGCTCGCGGCGAGCAGCAGCACCGCCAGGACGGGCAGCGCGGTGAGGGCGGGCCGGCGCATGACGGTGCCGGCGATCCGGCCCCACAGCCGCGAGTCCGCGCTGCGTACCGTACGGGAGCCGGGCAGACGCCCCTTGTTCACCCGGTGGCCGAGGACCGCCAGCAGCGACGGGACGACGATCAGCGAGCTCACCGCCGCGACGGCCACCACGCCGATGCCGGCGTAGGCGAAGGAGCGCAGGAAGTACGGCGGGAAGAGCAGCAGCGCGGCCAGCGCGGCGACGACGGTGGCCGCCGAGAAGGCGATGGTGCGTCCGGCGGTGGTGACCGTGCGGCGGATCGCGCCGGGGACGCTGTCGCCGTGCGCCAGCTGTTCGCGGAAGCGGCTGACCAGCAGCAGACCGTAGTCGATGCCCAGGCCCAGGCCCAGGGCGGTGGTCAGGTTCACGGAGAAGACGGACACGTCCGTGAAGCTGCCGAGGACGTACAGCTCGGCGAAGGTGCCGAGGATCGCGATCAGTCCGATGGCCAGCGGCAGCAGCGCGGCGACCAGGGAGCCGAAGGCGATGACCAGCAGGATCAGCGTCAGCGGGACGGCGATCGACTCGGCGACCGCCAGATCGGCGCCGACCTGGGCCGTGACGTCGTGGTTCACGGCCGCGGCGCCGCCCGCCCGGACGGTGATGCCGTTCTCGGTGCCGGTGTACGTGTCGATGAGGGCCTCGGCGTTGGTGCCCTCGTCCTTGTCGCCGCCCTTGACGTGGGCGAGGACGAGGGCCTGTTCGCCGTCGCGGGAGAGCAGGCCGGCGCCGCCGTCGTCCCAGTACGACAGGACGTTGGCGACGGTGTCGTCGGCGCGCAGTCCCGCGGTGATGCGCTCGCCGCGTTCACGGCCGGCCGGCGTGCCGGCGCCGTCGACCAGGAGGACGAAGTTCGTGTCGCCGCCGAACTTCTCGTCGATCAGGGCACGGGCCCGGCTGGAGGGGGCGCTCGGATCGTCGAAGCCGCCTCCGCTGAGCTTGCCGAAGGCGCCCACTCCCAGGACCGCCATCGCCGCGACGGCGAGGGCGGTGATCAGCAGTAACAGTCGGGGTCTGCGGGCGGTGAGGCCGGCGATCCGGGTCAGCACGATGGGTTCCCCCTCCAATGTTTACGTCGTTAACACTGAAGGTGCCAGTGGATGTTAATGCTGTCAACATCGGGCATGATGCAATCATGCGGGAACCCAGCGGCACACGGACCGGATACCACCACGGCGATCTGGAGAACGCGCTGGTCGCCGCCGCCACGGAGCTGGCGCGCGAGGGCGGTCCCGAAGCCGTGGTCCTGCGTGAGGCCGCCCGGCGCGTCGGCGTGTCGCCCACCGCCGCGTACCGGCATTTCGCCAATCAGGCCGACCTGCTGCACGCGGTCAAGGCCAAGGGTCAGCGTCGGCTCGCGCGCACCATGGCCGGCCTCGCCGAGGGGCTGGGCGCGCAGGGCGGTCCGCGCGAGCGGTTCTACCGGCTGGGGCAGGGGTACGTGCGCTTCGCGGTCGAGGAGCCCGGGCTCTACCGCACCGCCTTCTGCCACGTCTCCGTCGCCCCCCTGCAGGGTTCGCGGGAGGGGGGTGGCGACATGAGCAGCGCGTTCGACCTGCTGGTCGGGGTCCTCGACGAGCTGGAGTCCGCCGGTGTGCTGCGGCCCGGTCTGCGGGAGGGCGCCGAGTTCGCCGCCTGGTCCGCCGTCCACGGGCTGGCGATGCTGATCCTGGACGGATCCCTCGCGGTCCTCCCGGAGCCCGCCCTGGAGCAGGCGATCGACCGTACGCTGCGGATGGTCATCACCGGCCTCACGGTGGACTGAGCCGCGGCGGCCGATGTCCGCCCTCGTGCCGGGGCGTCACGTCTGCGATCACATTCCGGTCAAGTTCATGCAGGACACGGAAGTTTCGGGGATCGTCGGATGTTGTGAGACGGAGGGCGTACCCCGGCGCACATGCCAGTTCTGTACGGCGTACGCTGTTGCGGTGCTGATTCGTCCCGAGACGGGCTGGTTCGGCACCCGGGCTGCCGGTCTTGACCCGGCAGCGTCGCAGCTCAGGGGCGTACGCCCGTGTGCGGCGTGTCCGGAATGAGTTGGTCTGGGTCGGCAGTGTAGAACGGGAGGCGTGACGGCAGTGGCCACGGATTTGTCCCGGTACCCAGCCGCCGCCGCCACAGTGCGGTGGGCGGCGGCCCCGCGGACCCCCGCGGAGCGGTCCCCGGGCAGTTTCCGGTGACCGCCGGCAACCGCGGAGGGCCGAAAGCCGTCTCCGGCAGGGTGGGGGGAAACAACCGTAAAGATCCGTCACAAGCCGTTCTGGACCAGGCCCGTGACGAGAATTTTCCTGTCGCGCCGTTCTTCCTGCCGAAGGCATGGCGCACCGATCTCATGGCCGTCTACGGCTATGCCCGGCTCGTCGACGACATCGGCGACGGCGACCTCGCTCCCGGCGGCGCGGACGCCCGGGCCCTGGGCGTCGCCCCGGAGCGCGCGGGCGACCGGCTCGTCCTGCTCCAGGCGTTCGAGGACGACCTGCACCGCGTCTTCGACGGCGAACCGCGCCACCCGCTCCTGCGGGCGCTGCAGCCGACCGTCCGCAGGCACGGCCTCGACCGCGCCCCGTTCCTCGGGCTCATCGGCGCCAACCGGCAGGACCAGCTGGTCCGCCGGTACGCCACCTACCAGGAACTCCTCGACTACTGCGAACTGTCCGCCAACCCGGTCGGACGCCTCGTGCTGGCGCTCGCCGGGGTGTCGACCGAGCAGCGGGTGGCCTGGTCGGACGCGATCTGCAGCGGACTGCAGATCGTCGAACACCTCCAGGACGTCTCCGAGGACCTGGTCCGCGACCGGATCTATCTGCCGGCCGAGGACATGAAGCGCTTCTCCGTCGGCGAGGGCGACCTCGCCCTGCCCGCGGCGAACGACGACGTCCGCGCGCTCATCGCCTTCGAGGTCGAACGGGCGAACGAACTGCTCGATCAGGGCGCTCCGCTCGTGCGCAGCGTCCACGGCAGGCTGAGGCTCCTGCTGGCGGGATTCGTGGCCGGGGGGCGTGCCGCGCTGAAGGCGATCGCGGCGGCGGGCCACGACACTCTCCCCGGTCCTCCCAAGCCCACCAAGCCCGCGCTGCTGCGCGAGGTGGGCGCGGCTCTGCGAAAAGAGAGGTGAGGATACGTGGAACCGAGTTCTCCTGTACTCGCCGCGTACAGCTACTGCGAGGCGGTCACCGGACTGCAGGCGCGCAACTTCGCGTACGGCATCAGGCTGCTGCCCGCCGACAAGCGCCGCGCGATGTCCGCCCTGTACGCGTTCTCGCGGCGCGTCGACGACATCGGTGACGGGGAGCTGGCGCCCGACGCCAAGCTGGCCAGGCTCGAACAGACCCGTGAAGTGCTCGCCCTCGTCCGCGCGGGTGAGGTGACCGAGGACGACACCGACCCCGTGGCGGTGGCCCTCGGCCACGCCGCGACGGTGTTCCCGATCCCCCTCGAGGGGCTCGACGAACTCATCGACGGCGTGCTGGCGGACGTCCGCGGCGAGGAGTACGAGACCTGGGACGACCTCAAGGTCTACTGCCGCTGTGTGGCCGGCGCCATCGGCCGGCTCTCCCTCGGCGTCTTCGGCACCGTTCCCGGCGCCCGCGACGCCGGACGCGCCCCCGAGTACGCCGATACCCTGGGCCTGGCCCTGCAGCTGACGAACATCCTGCGCGACGTCCGCGAGGACGCGGACAACGGGCGCACCTATCTGCCCGCCGAGGACCTCGCCAAGTTCGGCTGCTCCGCCGGGTTCCACGGCCCCGTACCGCCGGCCGGCTCCGACTTCGCCGGCCTGGTGCACTTCGAGGTGCGCCGCGCCCGGGCGCTGTTCGCGGAGGGTTTCCGGCTGCTGCCGATGCTCGACCGGCGCAGCGGTGCGTGCGTCGCCGCCATGGCCGGCATCTACCACCGGCTGCTCGGCCGGATCGCCGCCGACCCCGGGGCGATCCTGCGCGGCCGGGTCTCGCTCCCCGGGCGGGAGAAGGCGTACGTCGCGGTGCGCGGGCTGACGGGATACGACGCCCGCCAGACGGCACGCGGGCGGCGCCCATGATTGCGCCGGCCGCGGACGGGCCAGGGATGAGGATGCGGGTCTGCCGGCGGCGGGCAACCTTCCGCCGGAAGATCGCGTCCTCCCGCCTGATGACCAAGGGGGCTGTGCGATCTTGAACGACGGGCGGATGACAGCCGCTGCACGGCCGTCGGCCGTGGTGATCGGGGGCGGGCTGGCCGGCACCACGGCGGCGCTCGCGCTCGCGGACTCCGGGGTCGACGTCACCCTCCTCGAGGGCCGGCCGCGCCTGGGCGGACTCGCGTTCTCCTTCGAACGCCAGTCGGCCGCCGGGCCGCTCACCGTCGACAACGGCCAGCACGTGTACCTGCGTTGCTGCACCGCGTACCAGTGGTTCCTGGACCGCGTCGGCGGCCTCGACCTCGCACCGCTGCAACGCCGGCTGGACGTACCCGTACTGGACGCCGGCAACCGCAGGCTCGGGCGGCTGCGGCGCGCCGGACTGCCCGTACCGCTGCATCTGGCCGCCAGCCTGGCCCGCTACCCGCATCTGTCGCTCGCCGAACGGGCCTCCGTCGGCCGGGCGGCGCTCGCGCTCAAGGGCCTCGACCTCGCCGACCCGGCGCTCGACCGGGAGGACTTCGGCAGCTGGCTGGCCCGGCACGGGCAGTCGCCGCGGACCGTCGAGGCGCTGTGGGACCTGGTGGGCGTCGCCACGCTCAACGCCGTCGCGGGGGAGTCGTCCCTGGCGCTGGCCGCCATGGTGTTCAAGACCGGCCTGCTCAGCGAGCCCGGCGCCGCCGACATCGGCTTCGCCCAGGTCCCCCTCGGCGAACTCCACGACACCCTCGCCCGCCAGGAGCTGGACAAGGCCGGCGTCCGCACGCGGCTGCGCACCCGCGCCCGGACCCTGACCCGCACCGACACCGGCTGGCGGGTCACCGTGACCGCCGGCCCCGGGCAGGGCGCCGAGCTGGACGCCGACGCCGTGGTGCTCGCCGTACCCCAGCGCGAGGCGCACGGACTGCTGCCCGACGGCGCGATCGACGGCAAGGACCGGCTGCTGCGGATCGGCACCGCGCCCATCCTCAACGTCCACGTGGTGTACGACCGCACGCTCCTGCGCCGGCCGTTCTTCGCCGCGCTCGGCACCCGCGTGCAGTGGGTCTTCGACCGTACGGAGACCTCCGGGCTCGAGGGCGGCGGACAGTATCTGGCGCTGTCGCAGTCGGCCGCGCAGGACGACATCGACCGGCCGGTGGAGGAGCTGCGCACGCGGTATCTCCCCGAGCTGGAGCGGCTGCTGCCCGGCGCCCGGGACGCGGTCGTACGGGACTTCTTCGTGACCCGGGAGCGCACGGCGACCTTCGCGCCGGCCCCCGGTGTCGCGAGCCTGCGTCCGCCGTCGCGCACCCGCGCGCCGGGACTGGCGCTGGCAGGCGCGTGGACCGACACCGGGTGGCCCGCGACGATGGAGGGTGCCGTGCTCAGCGGCCTTTCGGCGGCGGACGGCGTGCTGGGCGGCCTCGGCCGCAGGCTGACCGCGCGGACCCGGACCAGACCTCTGCCGACGGCCGCGAGGACGTCGCCGGCGACCGCGACGGAGGCGGCATGAGTATCAGTACCGAAGGAGACAGCGTGGCCGTGATCGACTCGAACCACAGCGGTGGTACGACGGAGGCCTTGCTCGAACGCGGGCGCGCCCTGTCCCTGCCGCTGCTGCGCGCCGCCGTGGACCGGCTGGCGCCGCCCATGGACACCGTGGCCGCCTACCACTTCGGCTGGATCGACGCCCTGGGCAACCCGGCCGACGGCGACGGCGGCAAGGCCGTACGCCCCGCGCTCGCGCTGATCTCCGCCGAGGCGGCCGGCGCGCCCCCCGAGGCGGGGGTGCCCGGCGCGGTGGCCGTGGAGCTGGTGCACAACTTCTCGCTGCTGCACGACGACCTGATGGACGGCGACGAACAGCGCCGCCACCGCGACACGGTGTGGAAGGTGCACGGCCCCGCCCAGGCGATCCTCGTCGGCGATGCCCTGTTCGCCCTGGCCAACGAGGTGCTGCTGGAGCTCGGCACCGCCGAGGCCGGCCGGGCCACGCGCCGGCTGACGACCGCGACGCGCAAGCTCATCGACGGCCAGGCGCAGGACATCTCCTTCGAGGGCCGTGAGCGGGTCACCGTCCGGGAGTGCCTGGAGATGGAGGGCAACAAGACGGGCGCCCTCCTCGCCTGCGCCTGCTCCATCGGCGCCGTCCTGGGCGGCGCCGACGACGCCACCGCGGACGCGCTGGAGACGTACGGCTACCACCTGGGGCTGGCGTTCCAGGCCGTCGACGACCTGCTCGGCATCTGGGGCGAGCCGGCCGTCACGGGCAAGCAGACCTGGAGCGACCTGCGCCAGCGCAAGAAGTCGCTGCCGGTGTGCGCGGCGCTCGCGGCGGGAGGGCCGGCCTCCGACCGGCTCGCCGAGGTCCTCGCCGCCGACGCCAAGGCCACCGGCACGGAAAATCCGGAGGCGGACGACGCGTTCAGTGAGGAAGAATTCGCCACTCGCGCCGCGCTGATCGAGGAATCCGGCGGCCGGGAGTGGACCACGCAGGAGGCGCGCCGGCAGCACGCCACCGCGCTCGCCGCGCTGACGGGAGTGGCCATGCCGCAGGCCGTACGGAACCAACTGACGGAGCTCGCCGACTTCGTGGTCGTCCGCAGACGCTGACCGGCCTGACGGGTTCGACCAGACCCGCCCGGACAAGGGGAAGAAGGTGCCAGACAGTGACAGCCACAACCGACGACAGCACCGGACCGGTGCACCCCCGGCACACATCTGACTCCGCCGCGACCGCCGCCGATCCGGCGGCGGAACCGGCCTCGAGCGCCGCCAAGACCGCCGCCGAGCGGGCCACGGCGTATCTCCTGGACCGCCAGGACGAGGCCGGCTGGTGGAAGGGCGACCTGGAGACGAACGTCACCATGGACGCCGAGGACCTGATGCTGCGCGAGTTCCTCGGCATCGGCGACGACCGCACCACGGCCGCCGCCGCCCGCTGGATCCGCTCGCAGCAGCAGGCCGACGGGACCTGGAACACCTTCCACGGCGGCCCGCCCGAACTCTCCGCCACCATCGAGGCGTACGTCGCGCTGCGCCTGGCCGGCGACGATCCGGGGGCGCCGCACATGGCGGCGGCCTCCGCCTGGGTGCGCGAGCAGGGGGGCATCGCCGCGAGCCGGGTCTTCACCCGGATCTGGCTCGCGCTCTTCGGCTGGTGGAAGTGGGACGACCTGCCCGTCCTGCCGCCGGAGCTCATCTACTTCCCGAAGTGGTTCCCGCTCAACATCTACGACTTCGGCTGCTGGGCGCGCCAGACCATCGTGCCGCTCACCATCGTCTCCGCCGAACGGCCCGTGCACGAGGCGCCCTTCACCCTGGACGAGCTCCACACGGACCCGGGGAATCCCGCCCCGCCGCGCCGGTTCGCCCGAGCCGCCAGCTGGGACGGCGTCTTCCAGCGGCTGGACAAGGCCCTGCACGTCTACCACAAGGTGGCCCTGAAGCCGCTGCGCCGGGCCGCCAAACGACGCGCCGCCGAGTGGATCGTCAAACGGCAGGAGAGCGACGGCTGCTGGGGCGGCATCCAGCCCCCGGCCGTCTACTCGATCATCGCGCTGCGGCTCCTCGGCTACGGTCTGGACCATCCGGTGATACGAGCGGGGCTCAAGGCGCTCGACGAGTTCGCCGTCTGGCCCGACGAAGACACCCGCATGATCGAGGCATGCCAGTCCCCGATCTGGGATACCTGTCTCTCCATGATCGCCCTCGCCGACGCCGGAGTCGCCGCCGACGACCCCCGGCTCATCAAGGCCGCCGACTGGCTGCTCGCCGAGCAGGTCTTCGCCGACGGCGACTGGTCCGTGCGCCGTCCCGGACTGCCGCCCGGCGGCTGGGCGTTCGAGTTCCACAACGACAACTACCCCGACACCGACGACACCGCCGAGGTCATCCTCGCCCTGCGCCGCGTCCAGCACCCCGACGCCGCCCGGGTCGACACCGCGGTGGAGAAGGCCGTGCGCTGGACGGCCGGCATGCAGTCCCAGGGCGGGGCGTGGGGCGCGTTCGACGCCGACAACACCTCGCCCCTGCCCAACAAGCTCCCGTTCTGCGACTTCGGCGAGGTGATCGACCCGCCGTCGGCGGACGTCACGGCCCACGTGGTCGAGATGCTCTCGTACGAGGGCCTCGCCCAGGACCCGCACGCCCGCCGCGGCGTCGGCTGGCTGCTCGCCGAACAGGAGGCGTCCGGCGCCTGGTTCGGGCGCTGGGGCGTCAACTACGTCTACGGCACCGGCTCGGCCGTCCCCGCGCTCGTCGCCGCCGGACTGCCCGGCACGCACCCGGCGATCCGGCGGGCGGTGACCTGGCTGGAGGGCGTGCAGAACGACGACGGCGGCTGGGGCGAGGACCTGCGCTCCTACCCCGACCCCGAGTGGATCGCCCGGGGCACCTCCACCGCCTCCCAGACGGCGTGGGCGCTGCTGGCGCTGCTCGCCGCCGGGGAGCACGCCTCCCCGGCCGTGGAGCGCGGCGTGCGCTGGCTGGCCCGCACCCAGCGGGCGGACGGCACCTGGGACGAACCGGAGTTCACCGGCACCGGCTTCCCCTGGGACTTCTCCATCAACTACCACCTGTACCGGCACGTGTTCCCCCTCACCGCGCTCGGGCGCTATCTGCACGGCGGTGCGGACGCGCTGGAACGCCGGCGGGAGGGCTGATGCCGCCACCCGCCGGGGCCGCGGACGGTCCGCTCGTACTCGCCTGCGCGCTCGGCATCGAGCGCCGGGCGCTGCGCGGCGGGCTCCCCGGGGACACCGGCGGGGAGGTGGCCGTCCTGCGCACCGGGATGGGTCCCGCGGCCGCCCGGCGCCGCGTCGCGGACCGGCTGCGGACCGACGAGTTCCGCCGCTCACCTGTCCTGGCCACCGGATTCTGCGCCGGACTCGAAACCGGGATGCGTCCCGGGGACGTCATTGTCGCTACAACCGCAGAAGTGGACGACGAGCGCATTGCGTGCGAATCCGCCGCCGTGCTGGCCGAAGCCATCGGCCTGCTCGGCCTCACCGTCCACCGGGGCACCCTGGCCGGCTCCGACCACGTCGTGCGGCCGCACGAACGGGCACAGCTGCGGGCCAAGGGCGCCGCCGCCGTGGACATGGAATCCGCGGCCACCCTCAGCGAATCCCTGCGCACCGGCCCGCGGCCGGTCGCCGCGGTCCGCGTGGTGGTGGACGCACCCGGCCACGAACTACTGCGAATCGGAACGCTGCGCGGCGGCCTCAGGGCCTACCGCGTGCTCAGCACAGTCCTACCCGCCTTCTTCGAATGGCACCGCACTTTGCTCCCCAGGAGGTGAGCCCGATGGCCATGCCGCTTCGTCAGACCATCAAGGTCGCTGGTTATCTCTTTCAGCAGAAGACTCTTCGCAGGCGCGACAAATTCCCGCTCCTGGTGGAGCTGGAACCGCTCTTCGCCTGCAACCTGAAATGCGAGGGCTGCGGCAAGATCCAGCACCCGGCCGGAATCCTGAAGCAGCGGATGCCCGTGGCGCAGGCCGTCGGCGCGGTGCTGGAGGCGGGCGCCCCGATGGTGTCCATCGCCGGCGGCGAGCCGCTCATGCACCCGCAGATCCACGAGATCGTGCGCCAGCTCGTGGAGAAGAAGAAGTACGTCTTCCTGTGCACCAACGCCCTGCTGATGCGCAAGAAGATGGACAAATTCACCCCGTCCCCGTACTTCGCCTGGGCCGTCCACATCGACGGCCTGAAGGAGCGGCACGACGCGTCGGTGGCCAAGGACGGCACCTTCGACGAGGCCGTGGAGGCCATCAAGGAGGCCAAGCGCCGCGGCTTCCGGGTGACCACGAACTCCACCTTCTTCAACACCGACACACCGCAGACCATCATCGAGGTCCTCAACTTCCTCAACGACGACCTGAAGGTCGACGAGATGATGCTGTCGCCCGCGTACGCCTACGAGAAGGCTCCCGACCAGGAGCACTTCCTGGGCGTGCAGCAGACCCGCGAGCTGTTCAAGAAGGCCTTCGCCGGGGGGAACCGGAAGAAGTGGCGGCTCAACCAGAGCCCGCTGTTCCTCGACTTCCTCGAGGGCAAGGTCGACTTCCCGTGCACCGCGTGGGCCATTCCCTCCTACTCCCTGTTCGGGTGGCAGCGGCCCTGCTATCTGATGAGCGACGGTTACGTCACCACGTACAAGGAGCTCCTGGAGGAGACCGACTGGGACAGCTACGGCCGCGGCAAGGACCCGCGCTGCGCCAACTGCATGGCGCACTGCGGCTACGAGCCCACCGCGGTGCTGGCGACCCTGGGGTCGCTCAAGGAGTCGCTGCGGGCCGCCCGCGAGACCCTGGGTGGTTCCTGACGCGGCCGAGACACGGCGTGACCCCGTACATCAGGCAAGGGAAGGGGGGCCGGACATGACCCTGCTGGAGACCATCCGCGGACCGCGCGACCTGAAGGAACTGCCCGAAGAGCGACTGGCCGAACTGGCGGAGGAGATCCGCCAGTTCCTGATCCACGCGGTCGCCCGCACCGGCGGCCATCTGGGCCCGAACCTGGGCGTGGTGGAGCTCACCATCGCCCTGCACCGGGTCTTCGACTCACCGGCGGACCGCATCCTGTGGGACACCGGCCACCAGAGTTACGTCCACAAACTCCTCACCGGCCGGCAGGACTTCTCCAAACTCCGCGGGAAGGGCGGCCTGTCCGGCTACCCCTCCCGGGAGGAGTCCGACCACGACGTCATCGAGAACAGCCACGCCTCGACCGTCCTGGGCTGGGCCGACGGACTGGCCAAGGCCGGCCAGGTGCGCGGCGAGAACAACCACGTCGTCGCCGTCATCGGCGACGGGGCGCTCACCGGCGGCATGGCGTGGGAGGCGCTGAACAACATCGCCGCCGGCAGGGACCGCCCGCTGATCATCGTCGTCAACGACAACGAGCGCTCCTACGCCCCGACCATAGGCGGCCTCGCCAACCATCTGGCGACGCTGCGCACCACCGACGGCTACGAGCAGTTCCTCGCCTGGGGCAAGCGGGTCGTCCAGGAGATGCCGGTCATCGGCCGGCCGCTGTACGAATCGCTGCACGGCGCGAAGAAGGGCTTCAAGGACGCCTTCGCCCCGCAGGGCATGTTCGAGGACCTGGGGCTGAAGTACGTCGGCCCCATCGACGGACACGACACGGCCGCCGTCGAGTCGGCGCTGCGCCGCGCCGCCCGCTTCCACGGGCCGGTGCTGGTGCACTGTCTGACGGAGAAGGGCCGCGGCTACCGGCCGGCGCTGGAGGACGAGGCGGACCGCTTCCACGCGGTCGGGAAGATGGACCCGCTGACGTGCGAGCCGGTCGGGCCCAAGGGGCCGCCGTCGTGGACGTCGGTGTTCGGCGACGAGATGGTGCGCCTGGGCGCCGAGCGGGACGACGTCGTCGCGGTCACCGCGGCGATGCTGCAGCCCGTGGGGCTGAAGAAGTTCGCCGACGCCTATCCGGAGCGGGTGTGGGACGTCGGCATCGCCGAGCAGCACGCCACGGTCTCCGCGGCCGGTCTGGCGACGGGCGGGCTGCATCCGGTGGTGGCGATCTACGCCACGTTCCTCAACCGGGCGTTCGACCAGCTGCTGATGGACGTCGCGCTGCACCGCTGCGGGGTGACGTTCGTGCTGGACCGGGCCGGGATCACCGGACCCGACGGGGCGTCCCACCACGGCATGTGGGACATGTCGATCCTCCAGGTCGTCCCCGGTCTGCGGATCGCCGCGCCGCGCGACGCCGAGCAACTGCGGCTGCAGCTGCGCGAGGCGGTCGGGGTGGACGACGCGCCGACGGTGGTGCGGTTCGCCCGCGGGTCGGTCGGGCCGGCGGTGCCGGCGGTGGACCGCGTCGGGGGCATGGACGTGCTGTACCGGGGGGAGCGGGAGGACGTGCTGCTCGTCGCCGTCGGGTCGCTGGCCGAGGCGTGCACGGGGGCGGCGGCGCTGCTCGCCGAGCGGGGGATCGGCGTCACCGTCGTCGACCCGCGCTGGGTCAAGCCGGTCGACGAGGCCCTCGCGCCGCTGGCCCGGCGGCACCGGATGGTCGCCGTGGCCGAGGACAACAGCCGCAACGGCGGCGTCGGTTCGGCGGTGGAGCGGGCGCTGCGCGACGCCGACGCCGACATGCCGGTGCGCTGCTACGGTCTGCCCGAGCGGTTCCTGCCGCACGCCGAGCGCGGTGAGCTGCTGGCCGACCTGGGGCTGACGCCGGCGGAGCTCGCGGGATCGATCGGCGGGGTGCTGGCGCGGCTGGACGACAGGGCCGCGGACGACACCGCACCGGCCGCGGTCGCGGTCCGGGTCCAGGGCGCGAAGGGAAACGGGAAGAGATGACGTTCGACCTCGGGAAGCTGCTGGACGAGCGGGGCGGGGAGCGTTACGAACTCCACGGCCGCCACGTCAACCACCAGCTGCCGCGGATGCTGCACACCATCGGCTTCGACAAGACGTACGTCCGGGCCGAGGGCGCGCACTTCTTCGACGAGGAGGGCAACGACTACCTCGACATGCTCGCCGGCTTCGGGGTGATGGGCATCGGCCGCCATCACCCCGTGGTCCGCAAGGCGCTGCACGACGTGCTGGACGCGGGGCTGGCGGACCTGACCCGGTTCGACTGCCAGCCCCTGCCCGGGCTCCTCGCCGAGAAGCTCCTGACGTACACCCCGCATCTGGACCGGGTGTTCTTCAGCAACTCCGGCACCGAGGCCGTGGAGACGGCGCTGAAGTTCGCCCGGTACTACACCGGGCGGACGCGGGTGCTGTACTGCGACCACGCGTTCCACGGGCTGACGACGGGCTCGCTGTCCGTCAACGGCGAGGCGTCCTTCCGCGACGGCTTCGCACCGCTGCTGCCGGACACCGCGGTGCCGCTGGGTGACCTCGACGCGCTGGAGCGGGAGCTGCGCAAGGGTGACGTGGCGGCGCTCATCGTCGAGCCGATCCAGGGCAAGGGCGTGCACGCGGCGCCGCCCGGGTATCTGCGGGCGGCGCAGGAGCTGCTGCACAAGCACAAGGCGCTGCTCGTCGCCGACGAGGTGCAGACGGGACTCGGCCGCACCGGGGACTTCTACGCGTACCAGCACGAGGACGGTGTGGAGCCGGACCTGGTGTGTGTGGCCAAGGCGCTGTCGGGCGGCTATGTGCCGGTCGGGGCGACGCTGGGCCGCGACGCGGTGTTCAAGAAGGTCTACTCCTCGATGGACCGGGTCCTCGTCCACTCGGCGAGCTTCGCGGGCAACGCCTCCGCGATGGCCGCTGGCCTGGCCACGCTGGCGGTGATGGAGGACGAGGAGATCGTCGCCAACGCCCGCCACGTCGGGGACCTGCTGCGCGGCCGGCTCGCGGCGCTGGTCGACACGTACGAGCTGCTGTACGAGGTACGCGGCCGGGGGCTGATGATCGGCATCGAGTTCGGCCGGCCGAAGTCCCTGAAGCTGCGCAGCCGCTGGACGATGCTGCAGGCGGCCCGCAAGGGGCTGTTCGCGCAGATGGTCGTTGTCCCGCTGCTGCAGCGGCACAGGATCCTGACGCAGGTCTCCGGGGACCATCTGGAGGTCATCAAGCTGATCCCGCCGCTGGTGGTGACGGAGGCCGACGCGGACCGGTTCGTCGAGGCCTTCACCCAGGTGATGGACGACGCGCACGCGGGCGGCGGGCTGATCTGGGACTTCGGCAAGACCCTGGTGAAACAGGCGGTGGCCAACCGCTGAGGTGGTACAAAACCGTGGCCCCGGACGGCTCGTGGTGTCTAGGCTGCGCGGATGATCTCGACGACGACCGTCCGTGCCGTCAACGCGATGACCGCCCGCTGGGCGCGTACCGGCTGGGAGCCCGGGAGCGGCAGCGTGTTCGCCGCTCCCGGCGCCTGGCCGCTGATCGGCCTGCTGGCCGGCGCCGCCGACGGCCCCGCCCGGACCGAACTGGAGGGCGCGCTCGGCGTGCCCGCCCATGAGGCCGCCCGGCGTTCCTGGGACGTGCTCGACACCCTCGCCGACGCCGCGGGCGTGGACTCGGCGCTCGGGCTGTGGATCCGCGAGGACCTGCTGCGGCTGCGCCCGGAGTGGGAGGCGGGACTCCCGGCCGGGGTACGCGGCGCGCTCAGCGGGGACCCGGCCGCCGACCAGGACGCCCTCGACGCGTGGGCGGCGGCGCGTACCGACGGGCTGATACCCGCGATGCCCGTACCGGTGACCGACGACACCGAACTCGTCCTGGCCTCCGCCCTGCTGCTGCGCACGACCTGGCTGCGGCCGTTCCAGGAGGCCTGGGGCGGCACGGAGGAGGGGCCGTGGGCCGGGCGGGACCTCCACCTGCTCCACCGCGTCACGTCGGTCCTCGACCGCCTGCGGGTGATCCGCACGTCCGGCGGCCCGCACACCATGGTCGAGGTCGTCGGGGACAACGGGACCGACGTCCATCTGGTGCTGGGCCCCGAGGGCTCACCGCCCGGAGAGGTGCTGGCCGCCGGCGCGGAGGCGATCGCCGGGCGGTGGCCGCGTACGCCCGGCGGCGCGCTGCCGCTGGGGGAGGCCGGGCCGGGGGTGGAGGTCAGCCATGTGCGCAGCGAGCGGCGGGAGGACCGGCTCCTGCTCGAGACCGTGCAGTTCGGCGTCGACGCGTCGCACGATCTGGTGGGGCTGCCCGAGGTGTTCGGGCTGTCCGCCGCCGCGGACACCGGGCACGGCCACTTCCCCGGCATCAGCTCACGCCCCCTCGCGGTCGGCGCGGCGGCGCAGCACGCCTCCGCCACGTTCGGCCCGCTGGGCTTTCGCGCGGGGGCGGTCACGGCTGTCGCGATGGTCGCCGGCGGGGTGCCCGCCGAGCCGCGGCAGCCGTACATCGTGAAGCACGTCGATGTCCGCTTCCTGCGCCCCTTCGGCTTCCTCGCCGTGCACCGCCGGTCGAAGCTGATTCTCGCGGCCGGCTGGGTCGAGACGCCCGACGAGTACGACGTGGCCGCCGAGCTCGCCGGGTGGGAGGACTAGACCAGCAGCTTTTCGCGCAGCCGGGTTCGCGTCGGCTCGTCGAGGCCCAGGCCCTCGGTGAGGTAGTTCTCCGGGGAGCCCCAGGTCAGCTCCATCTGGTCGAACGCCGCCGCCAGATATGCCGTGCGCGCCTCGAACAGCGGGCTCAGCAGCGCCACGACCTCCGGCGACATGCCCTCCGCCGCGTCCTTGGCGCGGTGCATCCGGTAGCGGCGGTGCTTGGCGTTGGACTCGAGATAGTCCGCCTCTATCGCCTCCCGCTCCACCCCGAGCGCGAGAAGCGTGACGGCTATCGTCATCCCGGCCCGGTCCTTGCCGGCGGCGCAGTGCATCAGCGAGGGGACCGCGTCGTTCGCCAGGGTGCGCAGGACGCGGGACTGGTCCGCGGTCCGCGTCGCGACCAGCCCGCGGTACGTGGCCTCCATCCGCGCGGCCGCCCTGCCGTCGCCGAGCATCTCGTTGAGGGTGGACAGGTCGCCGTGGCGGACCAGGCGCCAGAACTCCTTGCCGTCCGCCGGGTCGTCGAGGGGGACGTTCAGATTCCGTACCCCGGGCAGCGAGACGTCGGGGCCCTCCAGGGCTATGTCGGCGGCGTTGCGGAAGTCGAAGATCGTGTGCAGGCCGAGCGAGGCGAGGAACGCGGTGTCCTCGGGCGTGGCGTGTGCCAGATGGCCGCTGCGGTAGAGGACCCCGGTCCTGGTCTGCCGGCCGTCCGCGGTGGGCAGACCGCCCACGTCACGGAAGTTGCGCACACCGGTCAGCTCGGGCTCGGTCGTCTGCGTCATCTGCTGCTCCTCAGGGCCGTCGGGGCGTTGTCGACGATACGACATACGTTCCCCGGTCAATCAGTTCGAGGCCGGTGACGATGTCCACAGGCGCCCCGCCGCTGAACCGGTGATCCCCCGGGAGTGGCGCCCGCGCCCCGTGCGCGGCGGATGCTGGGATACGGCCATGCCCCCTGTGAGACGAATCGTCACCCTTGTCCTCGGCGCCCTGCTCCTCGCCCTCCCGACGGCCACCACCGCCGTCGCGGCACCCCGCGCACCCGAACCGGTCACCGTCGCCGTGACCGGTGAGGGAAGCGCCACCAGCCCCCCGGACGCGGCGGTGCTCAACGCCGGAGTGGAGGTCACCGGCGAGACCGTCGCGGCGGCCATGGCCGCGCAGAACACCGCCGCGCGGGCCTTCCTCGACGCCGTCGCGGCGCAGGGGATCGCGGACGGCGACGTCCGGACGGACGGGATGTTCCTCGGCCGCGTCGACCCGCCGTTCAACCCTGACGGCTCGACGACCGGCTACCGGGCCGGGCAGTCCTTCACCGTCACCGTCCGCGACATCGCCCGGATCGGCGACGTCATCACCGCGGTGAGCGAGGCCACCGGGAACGCGGGCCACATCAACGGCATCTCCTTCGACGTCGCCGACCGGCACGCGCTGGAGGCGCGGGCGCGGGTCGAGGCCTTCGCGGACGCGCGGGCCAAGGCCGAGCAGTACGCCGTCCTCGCCGGCGGCGAGGTGGGCCGCCTGGTGTCCGTGAGCGAGGACGGCGCCTTCGTCCCGCCCGCGTTCCGGCTGCCTCCGTCCGGCGCGGGGGAGACGGTGCCCGTCGCGCCCGGAGAGGTGACGAGCACGGTCACGGTGTACGCCGTCTACGAGCTCACCTGACGCGTATTCCCGGGCCGGGGGCCGGCGGCGCGTGGCGTTTCTCACCCGCCGTCAACCCCTCCCTACGGTCGCGTAGGTCACATCCGAGGGGGAATCATGGGCCGACGTGGCAGATGGTTCGATTTCTTTCGCGGGTTCCTTCCCTTCCTCCGAGATCACGTCCTACGTGGCGATCGGTGACAGCTTCACCGAGGGCGTCGGCGACCCCGGACCGGACGGGTCCCTCGTCGGCTGGGCGGACCGGTTCGCGGCACTGCTCGCCGGGGGAGCGCGCGGCGGCGGCTTCCGCTACGCGAACCTCGCCGTCCGCGGCCGGCTCCTCGACCAGATCGTGGCCGAGCAGGTGCCCCGGGCCGTCGAACTCGGCCCCGACCTGGTGAGCTTCTGCGCCGGCGGCAACGACATCATCCGCCCCGGCACCGACCCCGACGACGTCGCCGAGCGGTTCGAGGCGGCGGTGGCCGAGCTCACGTCCGAGATCGGCACCGTGCTGGTGACCACCGGCTTCGACACCCGCGGGGTGCCCGTCTTCAAGCATCTGCGCGGCAAGATCGCCACGTACACCGCACACGTCCGCGCCATCGCGGACCGCTACGAGTGCCCCGTCCTCGACCTGTGGTCGCTGCGCTCCGTCCAGGACCCCCGGGCCTGGGACGCGGACCGGCTGCACCTCTCGCCCGACGGCCACACCCGGGTCTCGCTGCGCGCCGCGCAGGTCCTCGGCCTCACCCCGCCCGCCGACCCGGACGAGGCCTGGCCGCCGCTGCCGCCCCGCGGCACGATGGAGGTGCGCCGGGACGACATCCACTGGGCACGCGAGCATCTGGTGCCGTGGATAGGGCGGCGGCTGCGCGGGGAGTCCTCGGGCGACGGACTGACGGCGAAGCGGCCGGACCTGGCACCCCTAGAGGTCTAGTTCGCGGGTGACCGCTTCGTCGATCCACGCCCGCATCGTCGCCGGCCGCAGGGCCCCCGGGTAGCTCGTCAGCTGGACCGCCAGACCGTCCAGGAACGCCGTCAGCCGCCACGCCGTCGCCCGCGGGTCGGCGCAGCGGAACTCGCCCGCCGCGGTGCCCTCGGCGATGACGTCCGCCAGCGCGGACTTCCAGCGGGCGTCCAGGTCACGGGCGACCTCGCGCAGCGCCGGTTCGCGCAGGGACGCCGCCCAGCCCTCGATCCACAGCCGCCAGCCCTTCGCCGGGCCGGTGGGCGCGTACCAGCGGATCGCGGCGCGCAGCCGCTTCAGGGCCGGCTCGCGGCGGGCGACGATGGCGTGGAGCTGCGCGAGGTCCGCCTCCGCGGCGTAGGCGAAGGACGCGGCGACCAGCTTCTCCTTGGTGGCGAAGTGGTAGAGGACGAGGGCGTTGCTGACGCCCAGGGCGGCCGCCACGTCGGAGATGCGCAGGGCGGCGATGCCGCGTTCCCCGATCTGTCCGACCGCCGCCCGCAGCAGCTCCTCGCGCCGCTCCCCGACGGCCAGTCTGGTCCTCGCCACGCCCCGAACCCTATCCGTCCGGCGGCGTGTTCGGACCCTCCGTTCAGCGGTGGGTGCCGTACCGTGCCCGCAGCACCCGCAGCCGCTCCTCGACCAGCGCGTGCGCCGCCGCCCGCGGTGTCGTACCGGCGTCCGCCGCCCGGCGCAGCACCTCGCCGACCAGCGCCCGCATCGAGCGGCGGATGTGGCCGAAGGCCTCGTCGGTGTCCGCGCCGATGTCGCCGAACAGCGTCCACCACCACCAGGCGTTGGTCGCCGAGTTGACCACCACGTCCGGCAGTACGGTCACCCCGCGCGCCGCGAGCAGCACCTCCGCCTCCGGCCGTACCGGCATATTGGCGGCCTCCACGATCCACCGCGCCCGCACCCGGTGCGCGTTGGACGCGTCGACGCAGTACGACACCGCCGCCGGCACCAGCACCTCCGCGTCCGCCGCCAGCCACGCCCCGGCGTCCAGCTCCCGGTCACCGGGGCCGAGCGCCGCCCGGTCCACCCCGCCGTGCGCGTCCCGGGCGGCGAGCAGCGACTCGACGTCCAGCCCCGCGTCGTTGGCGATCGTCCCCCGCACGTCCGCGACGGCCACCACCGTCAGCCCCGCCTGCGCCAGGAACCGCGCCGTGGCCCCGCCCATCGTCCCCAGCCCCTGCAGCGCGACCCGGGTGCCCGCGTACGGCCGCCCGTCGCGCTCCAGCGCCACCAGCACCGCCTCGGCCACCCCGCAGCCGCCCGCCAGCTCACCGAGACCGATCCCGCCGACCCGTACGGCGAAGGCGTCCGCGAGCCGCCGCCGGGCCGCGGGCTCGTCGTCCAGCAGCGGGTACACGGCCTGGATGGACGACACCATCCCGGCCTCCGCCACCGCCCGGTCCACGGTCTCCTGGGTGAGCCCGAGGTCCTCGCCCATCGTCCAGAAGTGCTCGATGTACGGCCGCATCGCGCGCAGATAGCGCACCAGCACGCCGTACGCGTCCGGGTCCGACGGCGCGCAGTCGATGCCCCCCTTGGCGCCGCCGAGCGGCACGTAGCGCGCCGAAGGGTCGTAGTGCAGGGCCTCCTTCATCGTCATCCCCCGGGCGAGGCCCGCGACCTCGTCCAGCGTGCAGCCCGCGCGCATCCGCAGCCCGCCGCTGGACACGCCGCGCACCAGCCGGTCGACGACCAGATGGCCGCGGCGGCCGGTGACCTCGTCCGTCCAGGTGACGCAGAGCATGGGGGCGGTCATGGGGCGCCCTCCTCGGGGACGTGGATCAGGGTGGGGCCGGGGACGGTCAGCGCGGTGCGCAGGGCGTCGCCCAGTGCGGCGGGGGTGTCCGCCCGGACGCCGTGGCCGCCGTAGGCGCGGGCCAGGGCGGGCAGGTCGACGGGCGGCAGGTCGACGGCGTACGGGGTGTCGCCGCGGGCGCGCATGCCGTCGCGGATCTCGGCGTAGCCGCCGTTGTCGAACACCACGACGGGCAGCGGGTGGCCGAGGGCGGCGGCGGTCGCCAGCTCCTGCACGGTGAACTGCAGTCCGCCGTCGCCGCACAGGGCGATCACCTGCCGGCCGGGATCGGCGCACTTGGCGCCCACGGCGGCGGGCAGCGCGTAGCCGAGGGTGGCGAAGCCGGTGGGGTGCAGCAGGCGGCCCGCGGGGCCGAGGGGGAGGTGGGGGAGGGCGCCGTAGTAGCAGCACTGGGCCTGGTCGGAGGTGATGACGGCGTCGGGGGCGAGGATGGAGCGGAGGGTGCGCAGGTACGGGAGCCAGCGGGCGTCGCGGGCGGCGGTTTCGGCGTTGCGTTCCTCGAGCAGGTCGCGTACGTCCCGCGGGCCGTCGGGGGACGGGGGGCCGTCGAGCAGGGGGAGGAGGGCGCGCAGGACGGTGCGGGCGTCGCCGACGAGGGGGTGGGCGGCGGGGATTGTGGCGTAGGTCTGGGCGGGGTCGAGGTCGATGCGGATCAGGGTGCCGGTGAGGGGGAGTTCCGTCGTCCAGAGGTCGGATTCGGCGAGCTCCGTGCCGATCGCCAGGACGGTGTCCCTCGCGCAGAGGCGGCGGCGTACGGAGGGGCTGTGGAGGCTGACGCCGGCGGAGAGGGGGTGGTCCTCCGGGACGATGCCCTTGCCGTTCGCGGTCGTGAGGACGGGGGCGCCGAGTTTTTCGGCGAGGGTCAGGCATTCGGCGGCGGCTCGTCGGGCGCCGCCGCCGAGGACGAGGGCTGGGGTTCGGGCGGCGGAGAGTGCGGCGGCGGCCTTGCGGAGGGCGGTGGGGGCGGCCTGGCGCGGTGCCGCGGGGGGAGCCAGGGGTGGGGGGCCGGTGGGCTCGGGGGACTCCATCAGGTCCAGGGGGATCTCGAGGTGCACCGGGCGGGGGCGCTCGTGGCGGAAGAGGGTGAACGCCCGTGCCACGGCCTCCCCGACCTCGGCCACGGACGACACGCGGTGGCTGACGGCGGCCACCGCGGAGAGGGCGGCCGTCTGGCTGCGGGTCTCGTGGAGGAGGCCGGTCGGGAGGACGGGATGCCGCAGCGGCATTCCCGGGGAGACGACGAGGAGGGGCACGCTGTCGGAGTACGCCTGGCCGACGGCGGCCGTGATGTTGAGCAGGGCGGGGCCGGTCGTGGTGACGGCGATCCCGGGGCGGCCGGTCGTACGGGCGTAGCCGTCGGCCGCGTAGCCGGCGCCCTGTTCGTGGCGGGGCGCGACATGGCGGATGCCGTGGGCGGGGAAGTGGCGGTACAGCTCGAGGTTGTGGGTGCCGGGGATGCCGAAGACGAGGTCGACGCCGTGCGCGGCGAGGGCGCGGACCAGCGCCTCGCCGCCCGTACGGGGAGCCGGGATGGTCGTCACGGGGCCTCCAGCGGGTGGTGGTTACTGAATGGCGGTTCAGTGTCGGTTCAGGCAGACGGGGTGTCAACGACCGGCGCCGCCGGGATCCGTTCGAGCACCCCTCCGGCGAAGACGTCGTACAGCGGCAGCGACTCCAGATGGACGTATCCGATGTGGCAGTCACAGGTCGCCAGCGGACACGGCCGCGGCCGCAGCGCGGTGCGGTACGTGCCGTCGTAGAGGTTCCCCAGCTCCTGCCGTACGAAATGGCAGCGGCGCACCGTGCCGTCGCCGTCCACCGAGATCACCGACTCGCCGGTGCGGCACGGCAGCCCGCCGCTGGCGTGGGGCCGGCGGCTGTACGGGAACAGCGGGTCCAGGCGCTCCCAGGGCGCCGCCTGTGCGTCCGTGTAGGTACGGCCCTCGGCTGCGTTCACCCACAGGTACACGTGCGGCGGCAGGTCGGCGCGCAGCCGGCGGGCGGCGTCCAGATGCTCGGGCAGACCGACGATCCCCACGCTGAAGCGGACGCCGGCGTCCGCCAGCTCGCGGGTCTTGGCCAGGAACCGGTCGTACGGCGTCTGGCCCGGGTGGAACGTGCACCACAGGGCGAGGGAGGTGAGGTCGGCGTCGGCGAGCCAGTCGGTGCGGCAGCTGAGGTTGGTCTGGATCGCGACCCGACCCACCTGCGGCAGCCGCGACAGCCCCACCAGCGCGCGGCGGTACCACGACCGGGTCAGGCCCTCGCCCCACGGGGTGAACAGCACGGAGAGCCGGTCGTCGTGGCTGTCCGCCACCCAGCCGGTGAAGCGCTCCAGCGCGCCGCGGTCCGCCCGTAGCTGCTCGCGGCTGTCGCGGCGCTTGGCGAAGGGGCAGTACGGGCAGTCGTAGTCGCAGGACGCGAGCGGTCCGCGGTAGAGGAGGGTCAGGTTCATTTGACCTCGTACGCGGCCATCCGCGCCCGGACGGCGGGGGAGAACAGGGCGGGGCCCAGGGCGTCGGAGTGTGCCAGCCCTTCGGGGGTGAGCGTGAGTCCCGAGGTGTCCAGCCAGCCGCGGTCCGCGAACTCCGCCAGCTCGGCGGGGAAGTCGTCCGCCGGGTCCGTGCCGAACCGCTTGCGGTACGTCTGCGGATCCAGGCCCTCGGCCTGGAGCAGCGACTGGATGAGATGGCGGCGGCGCGACTCGTCGTCATCCATGCGGTAGCCGACCTCGGCCCTCGAGAAGTCCTCCGTCGCCAGATAGCCGTCGATGATCCCCCGTATCTCCCGCATCTCCACCGCGTAGTCGAAGGAGTAGTGCAGCCGGGAGGTGTACGAGCGGGCGCCGCAGCCCAGTCCGATCATGCCGTCCGTCTGGCACGCGTAATCGTCGTCCCCCGTCCGCGGGGCGCCGGGGCGGCGGAACATCCGCATCGAGACCTGCTCGTACCCGGCGGCCAGCAGATGGTCGCGTCCGGCCCGGTACAGCCGCAGCCGCTGCTCGTCCCACGCCTCGCGGTCGTCCGCCGGACGGCGGCCCAGCGGCGTGAGCGGGCGGACGTACAGCGGATACAGGTACAGCTCCTCGGGCCGCCACGCCAGGGCGGCGTCCAGCGACGTGCGCCAGCTCGTCTCCGTCTGGCCGTCGATCCCGTAGATCAGGTCGATGTTGAGCACGGGGATCCCCGCCGCCCGTATCCGCTCCAGCGCACTGTCGACGTCCCTGCGCCGCTGCGGGCGGACGGCGGCCCGGGCCTCCGACTCGACGAAGCTCTGCACGCCGAGGCTGAGCCTCGTCGTACCGCGCTCCGCCAGCACCGCCAGACGGTCGGCCGTAGCGGTCGCCGGAGACGCCTCGACGGACAGCGGGACGGCGCGGAGATCGGCGCCCATCCGCCGCTCGGCGATGTCGCACAGCCGCTCCAGCTCGGCGGCGGTGAGGAAGGTGGGCGTGCCGCCGCCGAACGCCGCGTTGGCGAACCGCGCGCCGTCGTCCAGCGCGTCGTGGGCGGCCGTCGCCTGGCGGTCCAGCGCGTCGAGATAGGCGGTCGTCATCTCGCCGGGGGCGCCGATACGGGTGAACAGATTGCAGAACCCGCAGCGGACCTCGCAGAACGGGATGTGCAGATAGAGCGAGAGGGCGTCCTGCCGCTCGCCCGCCCACAGGTCCGCCAGCCGCGGTCTGGGGTCGGTCAGCGGGCGGTACGCCGTCTTGTGCGGGTAGGCGTAGACGTACGACTCGTACGGGGTGTTCATCCGGCGCCTCCGTGCTGTCCGTGCTGTCCGTGCTGTCCGTGCTCTCTGTGCTCTCCGTGCTCTTCGGGCTCGAGGAAGAACTGTGCGTACGGCACCGTCCACACCGACTCGTGTGCCAGCCGGTGACCCGTCCAGCCGTCGTCGCCGTAGGCCGTGCCGTGGTCGGAGCAGACGATCGCGAAGCAGCGGCGGCGGCTGCTCGCGGCGGCGAACAGCCGGCCGATGTGCCGGTCGACGTACTCCAGGGCCGCCGCGTGGGTGGCCCGGGAGTCGCCGTCGTCCCGGGTGGCGCCCGGGAGATGGAACCAGTTCGGCTGGTGCAGCGCCGACACGTTGACGAACAGGAACAGCCGGCGGTCCGCCGGCAGCCCGGCGACGATCCGCTCGGCGCGGTCGACCTGCGCCTCGAAGGACGTCGGCGAGGCGACCCCGAACTCCGGCTCCCAGTGGCTCTCCTGGAACAGGCCCGGCAGCACGCCGCCCAGCGCGCCCCCCTTGTTGAAGAACCCCACCCCGCCGATGCACACCGTCCGGTAGCCCTCGGCCGCCAGACCGGACACCAGATCCGGCGTGTCGTAGACGAACGTGCCCTCGGCGGTGGTCTCGCTGCCCGCGAAACGCGCCGCGAACAGCCGCGGATGCGGTCCCGGGGCCGCCGGGGTGGGCAGGAAGCCGGCGAACATCGCCTGGTGCGAGGCGTACGTGAAGCTGCCCGGGGCGTGCCGCTCCTCCCAGACACCGCCCGGCAGATGACGCGCCAGAACGGGGATCCGGCCGGCCGCCGCGAGCTCGCGCGCCACGTCGTACCGCAGCGTGTCCAGGGTGACGAGGAGGAGGTCGTGGGTGCCCACGACCCGCGTCATGTCGACGTCAGACACGGCGGGTCTCCCCGTACGCGCCGCGCAGGACGGCGGCCACCTGCGCGTCGTACGTGTCCAGCCCCTCCGCGCCGCCGCCCGCGAGGCCGGTGAGGCCGGGGAGCAGATCACCGAACGCGTTGACCTCGCCCACGGCGAACCGCCGCCAGCCGATGCCCGGCAGCAGATCGACGCCCACGCACAGGGTGCGCGGGAAACAGGCGGCGGCCCGTTCGCAGACGGACAGCGCCTGGGCCCAGCGCTCCGGACCGATCGCCGCCCGCACCGCGTCCAGATCGCCGCGGGTGCCGCCCAGATGGAGGTTCGTCATGGGGGAGCCGCTGGTGCGCAGCACCGCGTGCGTGGCCCGTCCCGCCACCACGACGACCCGCAGATCCGCCGCCCGCCCGTGACGGGACGCCTTGGGGAACCAGCGCTCGACGTGCAGGCCGTCCGGCGCCAGCGTGTCCACGATGGCGCCGATCTGCGTCTCGTCCGTGTAGCGCCGCACCCGCAGGGAGTTGAACAGCGCCCCGTCCGGCGCCAGCTCCACCGACGTCGTCGCCCGCACCCGGCCCGGCCCCGCCGCCTCCACGGCCAGCACACCGGACGCGGACGACCCGTGCGCCGGCTTGACGAAGAACCGCCGCAGCCCCGTGCGCCGCACGTCGTCCCAGCTCCGGACCGGGTCCGCACCGCCCGACGTCGGCGACTCCGGGACCGGGACGCCCGCGGCGTGCAGCACGGCGTGGCAGCGCCGCTTGTCGAACACGACGGCGAGGTCGTCCGGGTCGGTGAGCAGCCGGGCGCCCGGATCCATGGCGTCGGCCACGGAGCGTACGGCGGCCAGGAACCGCCGGTACCAGCGTGCGGTGCCCTCGACCCGCTCCGGGGCGGCGGCGCCGCGCAGGATCCGGTCCACGGCGGCGTTCTCGCCGGGGGAGTCGATTCGTACGACGTCGCCCGCGACGCGCGGGGCGGCGCCGGTGAGGACGTCGAGCCACGGGACCACGTGCGGTGCCGGCAGACCGGCGCGGGCGGTGGCCTCGGCGTACAGGCGCACGCGGCGGTTCTCGGGGTTGCCGACGACCGTGAGCCGGGGGGCACTCACTCGGAGACCGCCGTGTACCGCCACTCGCGGCCGTCCCAGTTGTCGGGGGTCTCCTGCTCCGACACGTCCACCTCCACGCCGTGCGGCTCGAGGGCCTCGCGGACCCTGGCCGTCATCGCGTCGGACAGGAAGTGGTGGTGCAGGTCCAGCCACTGCAGATGGGTCAGCGGCTGGCCGCCGAGCAGGGCCTCGGCGCCGGTGTCGGTGAGGACGCCGAGCGACAGGTCGAGGGAGTTGAGCTGCGCGACGACGGGGGCGGCGGCGACCGCCGACGCCACCTCGTCCTGGATCTCCGAGTTCCGCAGGCCCAGATGGCGCAGGGCCGGGAAGCGGCCGCCGGCCAGCAGCGGCGCCAGATCGGCGGCCGTCGCGTCGCCGCCGTACTCGGACACGCCGAGCCACAGCTCCAGATACTTCAGCGCCGGCAGCTCACTGGCGCCCAGCGCCCGCACCACGGCGGCGGGCAGACCGCCCGCCTCGAACGTGAGCGTCCGCAGCATCTCGTGACGGAACTGCTCGAGGACCAGCCCCGTGCCGCCCCGCACGCCGAACTCCTCGAGCGCCGGGTAGGCCTTGAGCAGCGGCGTCAGATCCGACTGCTCGATCCAGGAGATCTCGGCCTCCTCCTGCTCCAGATCGCCGACGAACAGCGCCCGCAGCGCCGGGAAGCGGCCGGCGTCGGCGACGAGCCGCTCCACGATCTCCGACGAGTCGCCCTCGTACGACTCGCCCCACTGGCCGATCACCAGGCCGCGCACCCCGGCGGGGTCGATGGCGGCGACGAAGCGGTCGTAGCGCTCGAGGAACTCCTCTTCCTCCTCGTACGCGTCGACGGACAGCCGCCAGGCGACGTCGCCGGCCGCGGGCAGCGGTTCCTTGCGGTCCTCGGGGCCGAATTCGTGGACGGGCAGACCGTGCAGTTCGGTGAGGTGCTCGACTCCAGACATGCGGAGAGTTGTACCAAGCCGGTACGACAGCCCCGTTGTCAGACCCCCCGCGTAGCGTGATTTCTACCGGTCGGGCCAGGTGCGGCCGGGCCGACGAGGAGGGGAGACGCCGTGTACCGGCAAGGGGATGTGCTGATCGTGCCCGTCGCGGAGGAGGAGGTTCCGCCGCAGGTGGCGGGCGCGCCGGGCGAGCCGCGCGACGGGCGGGGGCGGATGGTGCTGGCGCTCGGGGAGGTCACGGGACACGCGCACGCGGTGGTCGGGCCGGGTCGGCTGGTGCGTGAGCCCGGGCCGTTCGCGCCGATGACGCTGCATCTGCCGGACGGTGGCCGGGTGGTGCACGAGGAGCACGGGGCGATAGCGCTGCCCAAGGGGTGGTATCGGGTGATCAGGCAGCGGGAGTACGTGCCGGGCGCGGTCCGGGTGGTGGCCGACTGATGGGCACCGTCGTCGATGTGGTGGGGCGCTGGCGGGCCGTCGCGGCGGCCACCGGACCCGCGGACCGGGACGCGGCGGAGGCCGGGGTGCGGCTGGCGTACCGGCTGGCGGGGCTGGCCGAGCCGGAGCGGATCGAGTGGGCGGCCTCGCCCCGGGCGGGTGCGCTGGCCGTGTTGGAGCCGGGTGACGGGCGGGGGCGCAGTGTCCTGGACCGGGTGCGTACGCTGCCGTGGGCCGCGGCGCGCGAGCGGATCCACGGTGAACTCGGCGCGGCCGGCTGGGCGGAGCGCTGGGCGGTGACCGGGGAGCAGCTGTGGGGGACCACGGCGATGCTGGCGGAGCGGATCCGGCGCGGGGTCGTGGAGGACCTCGCCGCGGAGGCGTCGCAGGAGCCCGCGATACGGCTCGTGCTGCTCGACGCCGTCCTCGGGCAGCACGACGCGCCCTGGCTCGCCGCGTTCGAGGGCGAGGCGCCGGAGCTGGCGGGACTGGCGGCGGTCGCCGGGTCGGCCGGCTGGTGGTGGCCGTACGAGAAGGTGGCCGTGATCTGCGAACGGCCCGAGGCGCTGCACCGGGACGAGGCGGGGCGGCTGGACCGGTCGGACGGCCCGGCGATCGGCTTCCCGGACGGGTTCGCGCTGTACGCCTGGCGGGGGATGCCCGTGCCGGCCGCGTTCCTGGACGAGCTCGGCGGGCTGACCCCGGAGCGGATCCGCACCGAGGAGAACGCCGAGCTGCGCCGCGTGATGCTGGAGCACTACGGCTACGAGCGCTGGCTCGAGGCGGAGGGCGCGCAGCCGGTGCACCGGGACGCGACGGGGGTGCTGTGGCGCATCGAGCTCGACGACGACGAGCCGGTGGTGATGGTCGAGGTGATCAACTCCACGCCGGAGCCGGACGGGACGAGCCGTACGTACTGGCTGCGCGTGCCGCCGACGACCCGCACCGCCCGGCAGGGCGTGGCGTGGACGTTCGGGCTCGATTCGGAGACGTATCAGCCGGAGCGGGAGACCTGAGCCGGGTCGCCGGCGGGTGACGGACCCGCCGGCGAAGGTGTTCCCGTCACGCCGCCTTCGGGGGCGCCGCGGTCTCGCCGGCCGGTGAGACGCCGGGGATGTCGCAGGAGTCCTTGAAGCCCTGGCTCGTCAGGCCGAGGGCCGCGTTGATGCGCGACCGCAGGTTCTCGACGGCCACCATGGTCGTCAGCTCGACGAACGCCGCCTCGCCCAGTTCGTCGAGCAGCGTGGCGGCGAGGACGTCGTCCACCTCCGGCGGAGTGGCCGTCATCGCCTCGGCGTACTCCAGCACGTCCCGCTCCAGCGGTGTGTAGGCGGCGCTGTCGCGCCACATCGGGATGTCCTGCAGCTTGCGGTGGTCCGTGCCGTGCGCGCGGCTCTCCCAGTACCCGAAGTCCATGCACCAGCTGCAGCCGATCGCGGCGGACGTCGCCATCACCGCGAGGTCCTTCAGCTGCGGGTCCAGCGCGTCGAACTTGGCGACCTTCCGCTCGAAGCCGACGTCGGCCATCAGCACCCGGCGGTTGTGGGCGAGAGCCGCGCCCGGCTCGAGCACCTTGCCGTACGTGCGCTTCGAGTACCACTCCATGAGGCGGACGAACGGGGTACGGGGCGGGCTGAGCGAGATGCGGGCCATGTGTCTGGCGCCTCCATCCGGTGCGAGGGGTGCGTGACACAGATGGGATGGACGGCGGCGGCCGGAATGTGACATCGGCGGGACGTTTGTGACCTGAATCACAAACACCCGTCCGGTGCCTCAGCCGCCCGCCGGTGTCGCGCTGCGGATGACCGCGAACATGCCGCCGTACGGGTCGGTGAACATCGCGATCCGGCCGACGTCCGGCAGGTCCGTCGGGGGCATCAGCGTCGTCGCGCCCTTCCCCGCGGCCTTGCCGGCGATCGCGTCGGGGTCGGTGACCTCGAAGTACGGGTGCCACTCGGAGGTCGCGCCCGCGACCCGGTTCTCCTCGGCCAGCCCGTGCAGACCGCCGAAGCCGGACGACTCGTTCCCGCCGGCCGGTCGCACCACGGTGTACGGGCCCGCGGGCGTCGGCATCTCGTCGGTCTCCCACCCGAACACCTTGCGGTAGAACGCCACGGCGGCGCCGGGATCCGTCGTATGGGACTCGATCCAGCACAGTGCGCCGGGTTCGTCCACGACCTGCATCCCGGCCATGCCCGGGTCGAAGACCTGCCAGAGCGCGAACTCCGCACCCGCCGGGTCGCGCAGCATCGCCGAGCGGCCGACGGACATCACGTCCGCGGGCGGCTGGACCACGGTGCCGCCCGCCTGCTCCGCGGCCTTCACGGTGGCGTCGACGTCTGCCGACCTGAAGTAGACCGACCAGCCGGTCCGCTGCTCCGGGGACATCAGCGGGCCCACCCCGCCGATCATCTTCCCGTCGAGCGTCAGGAAGCCGTAGCCGCCCGCGCCGGAGCCGGCGGGCTGGAACTCCCAGCCGAAGAGCTCCCGGTAGAAGCCGGTGGAACCCTCCACGTCGGCACTGGCGAGGTCCACCCAGGTGGGTGCCCCCTCGGGCGGATCTGTGGTGAGCATCGTCGCTCCTCCCAGCGTGGGAAATCCGGGCCCCTCCAGCATGGCAGCGGCCGCCGGCAACCGCCTTTCGGGCGGGATTCCCGCAGGTGGGGGGCCTCAGCGTTCCGGGACCACCGCCACCGGGCAGCTCGCGTGCTGCAGGACGTCGTGGTTCACGTGCCCCAGATGGATGCCCGACTGGCCGGTGCGGCGCCGCGCGCCGACCACCACCAGGTCCGCCTCGTCGCTCGCGAGCAGCAGCGCGTTACGGGCCGGTCCCTCCGCCGTGACGCGCCGGACGTCGACGTCGGGGAAGCGCTGCACGCTGTCCTTCACCGCGTGCTGCAACGCCCACTCCGCGTCCCGCATCCGCGGGTCGGCGGCCCCGGCCAGGGTGTGCGCGTGGGTGGCGACGCCGCGCTCCGGCGAACGCCAGGCCCGGATCGCGTCCAGCCGTCCGCCCCGTACCGACGCCTCGCGGAACGCGAACCCCACCGCCGCACCGCGCTCACCGGTCTCACCGACGCCCAGCACCACCCGGTCGAAGCCGCCGGCCGTGTTCCGCCCGCCGCCCCGTACGACGATCACCGGCCCCTGTGCGCGGGACGCGACCGCCAGCGCCGTCGAGCCGAGGGGGAGCGGGAGCCGCCCCCGGCCGCGGTCGCCGACGACCACGGCGAACGAGTCCCGTCCGGCGCGCAGCAGCCCCGGCACGGTGTCCTCCGCGAGGATGTCGGCCGTCAGCTTCAGCCGGGGGCCGCGGGCCTGCGCCAGCTCGGCCGCCGACGCCACGATGTGCTCGGCCTGACCGCGCCCCGCCGGCACGGGCGGTGAACCGGCGGGCAGCGAGCCGTCGTAGTACTCCCACAGGGACGCGTACACGATCCGCAGCGCCGCCCCGTGCCGTACCGCCTCGTCGACCGCCCACTCCAGCGCGCGCCGCGCCGCGTCCGAACCGTCGACACCCACCACCAGCGGAGCAGCCACGCCCCTCACCGCCTTCCGGGACCGCTCTGAGCGGCCCCCAGCTCACCCCCCGGAGCCGGGGCGCGTCAAGACCCGCACCCGCCCGGGCACTTACCGCATCCGCCCCAGGGAAGCCCGCACCCGCCGCGCCTCACGCAGCCGCTGCTCGTACGTGGCCCCGACCGCGAGCAGCAGCACCCCCACGAGCGCCGGCGGCAGCCAGCGGGGGAGGGCGCCGACCACCTGCATGACGTACGGGGCGAGTTCGTGCAGCGTGTCCAGGGCGAGGACGCCCGCGCCGAGCAGCAGCGGCGCCTGGAGCCGGTGGCGGGCGCCGAGCAGGGTGACGGCCAGCGCGGCGAGCCCGAGGAGCAGCGGGCGCTGCCAGTGCGGGTCGCCCCACGCCGCGGCCAGGCTCGGCAGCAGGGTGGCCGCCAGCCCCGGCCCGTACGCCGCCCAGGAGCTGAACTCCGCGTCCCGGCGCCGGCGCAGCCATCCCGCCGCGAGGGCGACCAGGGAGGCGGGCAGCGTGTACGCCTCGGGGGTGTCCACCCCGGAGGCGGCCAGCCGCGCCCACAGCGAGCAGACGAACAGCACCCCCGACGCATAGCCGGCCCAGCGGCGTTCGGCGCGCAGGGCCGTGCCGGCGGCCACGACGCCCGCGAGGGCCAGCGCCCCGGCCAGCCACGCGGCGTCACCGGCGGCGAGGGCCAGGGCGAGCAGCCCGGCGGCGGCGCCCGTCGCCTCGATCGCGGGGCCGACGGCGGGCTCCTTCAGCCGCTCCGCGAGCAGCGAGGCGAGCGCCGGCACCAGCAGCACGACGGGCGCGACCTGATGCGCGGGCAGCCCGGCCGCCGCGGGCGCGGCCACCGCCAGCCCGGTGGCCCAGGCGGTGGCAGCGGCGGCGACGACAGCCCGGTACGCGGGGTGCCGGAGCGCCGCCGTCGCGCCGGCCGTCGCCGCGAGGACGGCGGCGCACACGGCGAGGGTCGCCGTTTCCGTGGCCAGCGCCGCCAGCGTGGCGTCCGCCGCGGCGACGAGCCCCAGGCACAGGGCGGTCGTCACAAGCCCGGGACGGGTCCGGCCGGCGTCGGCCCCGCCCCGGCGTTCCAGCACCACCGCGGTGGTGAGCGCGGCCCCCGTGACGCACAGGAGCAGCACCAGCGCCGCGGGATAGGCGAGCGCCGTCGTCGCGGGCAGCGTCAGCGCCGCGCCGCCGGCCAGCGCGAGCGCCGCACAGGCGGCCACGTCCCGGGCGCGCCCCGCGGCGGCCCGCGCGACGAACACCCCGGCGGCGGCCGAGACGGCGAGCGTGACGGGCACCTGCAGCCCCTCGCCCCAGGGGAGTTCACCGAAGGAGGAGGAGCCCCGTATGTCGTCCGGGGCGCCCGACCACACCTCGGACGTCCACCGCACAGGCCCCAGCACCGCGGCCGCCAGCACCGGAACCGCCCACCACAGCGCGATCGCCTGCACGACCGCCGCGCCGGCGGCCAGCCCCCGGCGCAACTGTTCCGGTACGGAGAGGGCGACCGCCGCGACGAGCAGCGCGGGCAGCAGATACCCCGGCACCGCCCAGTCGTCCGGCACGGCGACCCGGATCACCCCGCCCACCGCGCCGATCACCGCCAGCGCGCCGACCACGGACGGCGCCGTCCACCGCGCCCGCCACGCCGCGTACAGCGCGACACCGCCGCCGGCGACGAGCAGCGCCCCGGAGCGCAGCGCGAGGGCCGCACCCTGGGCGGACAGCGACAGCGCGAGCCCACCGAGCAGCCCGCAACCGCCCACCGTCCAGGCGGCGACGACGGCCGTCCGCCGTACGGACGGGCGGGTGATCCACAGCACCGCCGCCAGATCGGCGGCCGCCGTGGCGACCAGCGCCCACAGCACGCTCTCGTCACCCCCGGCGGTCGCGGCCAGCAGCGGCAGCACCGCCTGTCCGGCCACGACGCCCGCGGGCAGCGGCAGTCGCAGCCCCCGCAGCAGCAGTCCGTACCCGAGCCACCCGGCGGTGAGCACGGCGAAGGCGACCGCCCAGAAGCCCGTCTCGTCGGCCGGATCGGCCACCAGCCGTACGGCCAGCGCGTCCACGAGGGTCAGCACCAGCGCCAGTGCCCCCACGGCCTCCGCGCTTGAGGTCAGACCGCGCCGCGTCAGCAGCACCGGTATGCCGCCCGTGACGGCGGTGACGGTGCCGAGCACCAGGGCCCGGCCGCCGGTCCCCATCGAGCCCCAGCTCACCAGGGTGAACGCCAGCGCGGCGATCGCCAGCAGCACCCCGCCCAGGGTGAGGAGCACGTTCTGGGCGCTGGGCGGCGACACTTCGGGGGCCGCCGTGGCAGGCCGGGGCTGCCACGACGGCCGGAACGGGGGCGGGCCGGCGGGGCCCGCGGTGGTGCGGAGCACGTCGAGGAGCCAGGCGCGCCGGGCGACCAGCTGCGCCCGGCGGGCGTCGAGCATCGCGAGCTCGGCGTCGATGTGCCGTAGCTCCTCGGCGGGCGGCTGCGGTGTGGTCATACGACGAGTGTGTCGGGGGTCACAGGCGTGCCGCATGAGTGCGCGTACTCAGACGACGGTGAGTAGGCCCCGCCTTCCGGCCGTCGGCTAGCGTGTCGCCCGTGCCGACCCCCGCCGCGCTGCTGAGCGCCCTCCACGACCCGGGCGAACCGCCGCTGCGCCCGCTCCCGCCGGGGGTGCCCGAACTGCTGCTGGAGCTCCCCGCATCCCCGCGACTGGCCGCGCATCTGCGGCTGGTGCACGACGTGGCGGCGACGCTCACCGACTGGCTGGCGCGCGAGTACCCGGCGCTCGACGTGGACCGCGAGGCCGTCCTCTTCGGCGCGGCCACCCACGACATCGGCAAGGCCCTGCACCCGGCGGAACTCTCCGGTCCCGGCTCGGCGCACGAGGAGGCCGGCCGGGAACTGCTGCTCGCGCGGGGCGTCGAGGCCCGGCTGGCGCGTTACGCGGGGACGCACGCGTCCTGGACCGCGTCCGGCACCACGACCGAGGACCTCCTCGTCAGCCTCGCGGACAAGATCTGGAAGAACAGACGCGTACCCGAACTGGAGGACCTGGTGGTGCACAGGCTGGCCGCCGCCCGCGGCCGCGAGGCCTGGGCGGAGTTCCTCGCCCTGGACGACGCCCTGACGGGCATCGCCGCGGACGCCGACGCCCGGCTGGCGTTCCAGGCCGCCTACCCGGTGACCGCGTGACCGGGCGCCCGGCCGCCGTCGCGGTCGCCCTGCTCGTGGTCGCCGCCGGGCTCGGCAGCCGCGCCGTACTCACCGGGTCGAGCGGTAAGTACGCCGGGGACGCGCTGTACACCGTGCTCGTCTGCGCCCTCGCGCTCGTCGCCGCCCCGCGGGCGAGGCCGGCCGCCGCGGCACTGACCGGCCTCGGCGTCAGCTGCGCCGTGGAGCTGCTGCAGCTGACGGACCTCCCCGCGACACTGGCCGAACGCAGCGTGCTCGCCCGGCTGGTGCTCGGCACGACGTTCAACGCCCCCGACGTCCTCTGGTACGCCGCCGGTGCCGCCCTCTGGTGGCTCGGCCACCGCCTGGCGGGGCGGCGGCCGGTCACACCCGTCGCAGGACGCGCAGCAGATACTCCTTCCGGTGCAGCGGATCGTGATCCGTCCGCGCCCGGGCCGGCGGGGGGCCGCTGACCGGCGCGTAATGGGAGAAGCCGGCCTCCAGGATCCCCTCGCCGCGCGTCAGCCCCGGCAGCCGCTGCTCCAGCGTGTGGACCCGGGCGGCCGGGACGACGCCCTCCAGGACGTACACCGCCCCGCGCAGCGACGGCGCCTGCGGCACCGCCCGCAGCCGCGTCAGCACCGGCAGGAGGGTGCCGAACGTGTCGGCGGGGATCTCCAGCCGGAAGCGGTGCATCGGTTCGAGCACCTGGGTGCCCGCCCGCCGCAGCGCGTCCATCAGCACCAGGGGTGTCAGCCCGCGGAAGTCACCCGCCGTCGTCGACATGCTCTTGTCGAACGTGGCGTGCGCGTGACTCTGCCGCGGGTAGTACTTCGTGTGCGTGACGGTTACCGCCGCGTCCGGTACGTCCCAGCCGTGCGGCCCCTGGCGCAGGGTCTCGCGGACGGTCTCCTCCACGGCGGCGAAGAACGCGTACGGCATCGACCCGAGTTCGACGTCCAGCCCGAACGACACCCCCGAGCCGGGCGGTGACGGCTCGACGCGCAGTCCGAGGCCCGCGAGGAACGGATTGCCGTCCTCCTTGATGCGTTCCTCCGCGTGTCCGCTGCCGACAGGCCGTTCGATGTGGAGGGTCGTCGTTTCGCGAAAGCCCGCCGTCAGCCCGAACTCGTCCGCGAGGGTGGCCTGGATGACCTCCTTCTGCACCTCGCCGTAGAGCGACACGTACAGCTCGCCCCGCAGATCGTCCTGCCGCAGGTTGATCAGCGGATCCTGCTCCGCCAGCACCGCCAGCGCGCCGTGCAGCGCCCCCTTGCGGGACGGTACGTCCGGTACGACGACGGTCTCCAGGGTCGGCGGCGCGAAGAAGTGCTCCTCCGTCCGCTCCGGGGGATCGCCGATCGCGTCGCCGATCCGGACGTCGTCCAGGCCCCACAGCTTGCCGATGCGCCCGGCCGGTACCGCGTCCCGGGAGCGGACGGAGCCCTCTTCGAAGACGCCGACGGACGTCACCTTGGCCTCGAGAGTGCCGCGGAACGTCACCCGGTCCCGTACCCGTACGGTCCCGGAGAACATCCGGACCCAGGCGATCTTCTCCCCGGCCGGTCCGCGTTCCACCTTGAACACCGTCCCGGCGACCGGCCCTTCGCCGTCCGTGGGCGCGGTGGGGAGCAGCTCCCTGATGCCGCCGGTCAGTTCGGCCACCCCGGCTCCGGTGATGGCGGAGCCGAAGTACACCGGGTGGACCTGTGCGCGGGCCGTCTGTCCGGCCAGGGCGGTGCGCAGCCGTCGCGGGGTGAGGGACGCCGGTTCGTCGACGTACGCCGCCAGCAGCGCGTCGTCCTGTCCGGCGAGCAGCTCGGCCAGCTCCGGCCGGTCGGCGCCGTCCGGCTCGTACGGGGTGAAACCGGCGTCCGCCGTGCCGAGGCCGTGCGGGGTGCCCATCGCGACGACGGAGGGCGTGAGCCGGCGGGCGAGTTCGGCCAGCAGCTCGTCGCCGCGGGCGCCGCGGCGGTCGAGTTTGTTGACGAAGACGAGCGTGGGGATGCGCAGCCGCTGCAGGGTGCGCATCAGCACCCGGGTCTGCGCCTGGACGCCCTCGACGGCGGACACCACGAGCACCACGCCGTCGAGGACGCCGAGGACGCGTTCGACCTCGGCGATGAAGTCCGGGTGGCCGGGGGTGTCGATCAGATTGACGGTGACGCCGTCCACGACGAACGACACGACCGCCGATTTGATGGTGATGCCGCGCTGCCGTTCCAGCGCCAGTGAATCCGTCCGGGTGCTGCCGTCGTCGACGCTGCCGATCTCGTCGATCACTCCGGCGTCGTGCAGCAGCCGTTCCGTCAGGCTGGTCTTGCCGGCGTCAATGTGCGCGAGAATTCCCAGGTTGAGCGTGCGTTCCAAGCGTCAGGTCCTTTGCAGAGGAGGTGATTCCTTCCGTGAGGGACTCCGACGCAGCTCGCATGTCACGCTCCTGGTATCGCTGACTGATGACCCCCCGACTCCACCAGAGGCGGAGCCGGGGGGCAACCGATTAAGTGCTCAGAGGGCCGCGGCGAGGGCCTCCCGGGCCGCCGGCAGGGCCGCCTCGCGGTCGTCCGGCACCAGGCCGATCCGGGTGCGGCGGTCCAGCAGGTCCGCCTCGTCCAGCGCGCCCTCGTGCCGCACCGCCCACAGCAGTTCGCCCACCGTCGTCGCGTGCCCCGGGACCACCGGCGCCGCGCCGAGGGCGTGCACGGCCGGCGCCTCCGTCCCGTAGCGCCGCACCAGCCGCCACGGCGCGTCCAGGGCCGCCAGCCGCTCCGGCGCCGCCGCCCCCACGAGCGGGAGCCGCGTCGTACGGCACGCGCCGGCCGTCAGCCCGCGCGCCGCCACCGCCGCGTCCACCGCGTCCTGGGCCATCCGCCGGTACGTCGTCAGCTTGCCCCCGACCACGGTCACGACCCCGTCCGGCGACGTGCGGACGGCGTGGCGGCGGGAGATGTCGGCGCTGGCCCCCTCGGCCTCCAGCAGCGGGCGCAGCCCGGCGAACGCCCCCGCGACGGTCTCCCGCCGCACCGGCTTCTCCAGCGCCGAGTCCAGCAGGTCCAGCAGGAACCCGATGTCCGCCTCCGGCGCCTGCGGCTCGTCCGGTACGGGCCCGGTCACCGGCTCGTCCGTGAGCCCCACGTACACCCGCCCGTCCCCCTGCGGCAGCACCAGGGCGAACCGTCCGTAGTGCCCCGGCACGGGGATGTGCACCCCGGCGGACGGCCCCCCGAGGTCCGCCGACCGCAGCACCAGATGCGTGCCCCGCGAGGGGCGCAGCCGGATGCCGTCGACGAGCCCGTCCGCCCACACCCCCGTCGCGTTGACGACGGCACGCGCGCGTATCGCGAACCGGTCGCCCGTCAGCTCGTCCCGTACCGCCGCACCCCCGTCGCCGAGCTCGAGCGCCCGCACCCGCGTCAGCACCCGCGCCCCGAGCCCGGCGGCGGTGCGCGCCAGCGCGGTCACCAGCCGGACGTCGTCGGACACCTTGCCGTCCCACGACAGCAGTCCCGCGCGCAGCCCCTCGCGGCGCAGACCGGGCATCAGCTGCAGCGTCTCGACGGCCGACAGCCTGCGGGGCCGGGGGAGCGTCCGCCGCGAGGTACGGGCCGCCGCCCGCAGCGCGTCGCCCGCGCGCAGCCCCGCCCACCCGAGCGCCGCGTCCTTGCGGGAGGTCAGCGGCGTCAGCGGCAGCACGAACGGCTGGGCCTGCACCAGATGCGGGGCGGTGTGCTCCATCAGCACGCCCCGCTCCACGGCGCTCTCGTGCGCGATGGCGAACTGGCCGGAGGCCAGATAGCGCAGCCCGCCGTGGATCAGCTTCGAGCTCCACCGGGAGGTGCCGAAGGCCAGGTCGTGCGCGTCGACCGCGGCGACGGTCAGCCCCCGGGAGGCGGCGTCCAGCGCCACCCCGGCGCCGGTCGCGCCCAGCCCGACGACGAGGACGTCGACGGCCGTACCGGAGGCCAGTTCGGCGAGCTCCCGGGCGCGGCGTTCGGCTGTCAGCGAGGAGTTCATGGCAGGAGCGTCCTTTCCAGCACCAACCGCAGCTCGTCCTCGAACGCCTCGGTGGCCAGGAGGGGGTCGGAGTCGTCGGTCATCGTGCGCAGCGAGAGGGTGAACGACTGGACGATCAGCAGCACCACGCGCGACTGCCGCACCGGGTCGTCGGTCCGTACCGAACCGTCCGCGTGGCCGACGCGCAGCGTGTCCGCCAGCTGCTCCAGCAGCGCGTCCTGGGAGGCGCCCCGGCGGTCCAGCATGTACGGCAGCAGCAGCTCGGGGTCGACGTCGATGATCTTGCGGAAGAGCGGATGGGCGCGCAGCGCCCGCGCGCCGTCCGTCAGCCCCTCCACCAGCCGCTCCCGGGCCGGCCGCGGATCGTCGTCGGCCGGCCGGGCCCCGGCCGCCGCGGCGAGCCACTCACGGGTCATCAGATCGCCGACCAGCGCCCGCACGTCGGGCCACCGCCGGTACACGCTCATCCGGGACACCCCGGCGCGGCGGGCCACGTCGGTGAGGGTCGTACGGCGCACGCCGACGGCGAGCACACAGTCGCGGACCGCGTCGAGCACCGCGTCGTCCACCGAAGTCTTGTGACGTTTGGGCTTCACATGTCACAGTGTAACCAGCCGAGGAGGAAGCCCGTTGAACATGTTGTGGAACGGTTGGGGAGATCCGGAGCGGGCGACGCCCCTGCCGCAGGCGGTCGCCGGCCTGCTGCGCGAGCTGCTGGGCGTGGAGCCCGCCGCGCACCCCCCGGTGGCGCTGGCGGACGTCGCCGTCGCGCCGAGCCGGCTGACCGACGGGCTGCTGGCCGCCCTCACGGCCGTGACGCAGGTCCGTACGGACGACGAGACGCGTGTCCGCCGCACCCGTGGCAAGTCGACGCCCGACCTGATGCGGATGCGTGACGGAGAGGCCGCCGACGCCCCGGACGCCGTCCTGCTGCCCGCCTCGCACGACGAGGTGCTCGCCGCCCTGCGCGTCTGCGCCGAGCACGGAGTCGCCGTCGTCCCGTTCGGCGGCGGCACGTCCGTCGTCGGCGGACTCACCCCGCGGACGACCGGCTGCCGGGTGGCCCTCGACCTGCGGCGGCTGAACGGGATGACGTCCCTCGACCCCGTCTCGCGGACCGCCGTCCTGCAGGCCGGACTGCGCGCGCCGGAGGCGGAGCGGCTGCTCGCGGCGGAGGGCTTCACCCTCGGCCACTTCCCGCAGTCCTTCGAATGGGCGACCATCGGCGGCTTCGCCGCCACCCGCGGCAGCGGCCAGGCGTCCGCCGGCTACGGCCGCTTCGACGACATGGTCGTCGCCCTCACCGCCGCCACCCCCCGGGGCACCCTCGACACCGGCCGCGCCCCCCGCTCGGCGGCGGGACCGGACCTGCGCCAGCTGCTGCTCGGCTCCGAGGGCGCCTTCGGCGTCATCACCTCCGTCACCGTCCGCGTCCGCCCCCTGCCGCGGGAGCGGCGCTACGAGGGCTGGCGGTTCGCCTCCTTCGCCGAGGGCACCCGCGCGATGCGCTCGCTCGCCCAGGACGGCCCGCTGCCCACCGTGCTGCGCCTCTCCGACGAGACGGAGACCATGGTCGGCCTCGCCCGCCCGCAGTCCATCGCCGAGTCCGCCGGGGCGGCGGGCTGTCTGCTGCTCGCCGGCTACGAGGGCGACGCCGCCCGCACCGAAGACCTGCGCGCCCGCACCCACGAGGCGCTGCGCGGCCTCGGCGGCGAACCGCTCGGCGACGAACCCGGCGAGCAGTGGGCACAGGGCCGCTTCGACGCCCCGTACCTGCGCGACTCCCTGCTCGGCGCCGGAGCCTTCGCCGAGACGCTGGAGACCGCCACGTTCTGGTCGAACATCCCCGCCCTCTACACGGCGGTACGCGACGCGCTGACGGCCACCCTCACGGCCGCCGGCACCCCGCCGCTGGTCATGTGCCACATCTCCCACGTGTACGAGACGGGCGCCTCCCTGTACTTCACCGTCGTGTGCGCCCAGGGCAAGGACGACCCCCTCGCCCACTGGGACACCGCGAAACGGGCGGCGAACGACGCGATCCTCGCGGCCGGCGGCACCATCAGCCACCACCACGGCGTCGGCACGGACCACCGCCCCTGGTACGAGCGGGAGGCCGGTGACCTGGGCACACAGACGCTGCGGGCGGTCAAGGCGGCCCTCGACCCCCAGGGGATCCTCAACCCCGGCGTCCTCGTACCCTGACGATTCGGTCCCGGACCTTCCCAAACACCGCCCGTATCCCGTACAGATCATCTGTCGCGATCCCGTCACGAGAAGCGAGCCGCCGCCATGCGCCAGTACACCGCCGTCATCAACCCCGCCGCGGGCGGCTCGGCGGGTGCCGCCGTCCTCCACCCCCTCGCCCGGCTGCTGCGCGAGGCCGGCGCGGAGGTCGAGGTCTCGTACAGCCGCAGCCTGGAC
This sequence comes from Streptomyces smaragdinus, assembly GCF_009604385.1. Lineage (GTDB taxonomy): Bacteria > Actinomycetota > Actinomycetes > Streptomycetales > Streptomycetaceae > Streptomyces > Streptomyces smaragdinus. The sequence continues at coordinate 634,901 of NZ_WEGJ01000001.1, read as the reverse complement.
CACGCCGCGGAGCTCGCCCTCGAGGCGGGGCAGGCCGGCCGGACGGTGCTCGCCGTCGGCGGCGACGGGATGACCGGCCGCATCGGCGGCGCCCTGGCCGGCACGGACACCGTCTGCGGCATCGTCCCGGCCGGCCGCGGCAACGACTTCGCGCGCGCCCTCGGCCTCCCCACCGAGCCCGGCCCGCTCGCCGAACTGCTGCTGAACGGCGAACCGCGCGCCGTCGACGCGATCCGGCTGACGTCCGCCGTACACAAGGACACCGCGGTCCTCGGCAGCGTCTACTCCGGGGTGGACGCCGTCGCCAACCAGAACGCCAACAACTCCCGGCTGCTGCGCGGCTCCGCCTCGTACTACATGGGCGCCCTGCGGGCGGTCGCCGGCTGGCGCCCGGCCGGCTACCGGCTCACCGTCGACGGCACGGAGTACGAACGCCGTGGTTACACGGTCGTCGTCGCGAACTCCGGCTACTACGGCTTCGGCCGGCAGATCGCCCCGGCGGCGAAGGTGGACGACGGGGTGCTGGACGTCGTGGTGCTCCACCACGTGCCGCGGCGGATGTTCTTCGCCGTCATGAACGAACTCAAGGACGGCAGTCACGTCAAGCGCCCCGAGGTGGAGGTGCTCACCGGGACCGAGGTGCGCATCGAGGCCGACCGGGAGCTGCCGTACGGCGCCGACGGCGAGATAGACGCCTCGCTGCCGGTGACCGCGCGGGTCCTGCCGGGGGCCCTGCGCGTCCTGGCCTGACCCATGCGCGGACGATCACCTTGCGACGGTGATCGAATCGTCACCCGGGGGCGAAACCGAACGTGCTACCCATGACGTCCTAGAGACAGGAACACCCGTACCACCGGGTTGAACAGGCGCCTGAACCCGGCGAGTCGGGGATAAGGGCACCTGCACCGGGGGAGTAACGGGCAAGGACGGACGAGCACGCCCAGGGGGACGAATTCATGATGTACGGGAAGCGCCGGCGCGTGGCGGGGGCGGCGGTCGCCGCCGTGGCGGCGCTGCTGCTGGCCGGCTGCACTGGGACGGGCAAGGCGGACACCGAATCGGGGTCCGGCGGGGGCGACAAGAAGAGTGAACCCTTCGCCATGACCCTCGCCCCCGCCGCGGGGAAGAAGGACGTCCCCGTGGCGAAGAAGGTCACCGTGGGGGTACGCGGCGGCAAACTGGTCTCCGTCGAGGTCGCCTCGCCCGGCCCCGGGAAACTCGCCGGCAAGCTGAACGGGCAGCGCACCTCCTGGACGTCCAGCGCGGCGCTGGCGCCGGGGGCCTCGTACACCATCACCGCGCGCGGTATGGACGACAAGGGCAAGCAGCAGACGCAGACCGCGGAGTTCAGCACGGCCGCGCCCAGCAAGGACAAGACGTTCTTCGGCGAGTACTACCCCGACAAGGGCGTCACCGTCGGCGTCGCCCACCCGGTGTCCGTCACCTTCAGCAAGCCCGTCAAGAACAAGGCCGCCGTCGAGCGCGCCCTGTCCGTGCAGGCCGAGCCGGCCGTCGAGGGCTCGTGGAGCTGGCTGAAGGCCTGGGACGGCCGCGACAGGATCGACTACCGGCCGCGGGAGTACTGGAAGGCCCACACCAAGGTCACCCTGACGATGCATCTGGCCGGCGTGGACGCCGGCGGCGGGGTCTACGGCACGCAGGAGCGCGTCGTGGACTTCAGCATCGGTGACGCGGTCACCTCCACCATGGACGTGAACAAGAAGACCCTCACCCTGGAGCGCAACGGCAAGGTCGTCCGCACCGTGCCCGTCTCCAGCGGCAAGCCGGGCTTCGAGACGTGGAACGGCACGATGGTCGTGCTCAGCAAGGTCCCCACGATCCGGATGAACTCCGAGTCCGTCGGCATATTCGGCAGCGAGGCCTACGACCTCGGCGCCGTGAAGTGGGACGTCCAGCTCACCACCTCCGGCACCTACGTGCACGCCGCGCCCTGGAACGAGGGCAAGTTCGGCCGGGTCAACGGCAGCCACGGCTGCATCGGGATGAGCACGTCGACCGCGCAGTGGTTCTACAGCCAGGTGAAGGTCGGCGACCCGGTGACGGTGCTCCACTCCACCGACGTCGTGCAGCCCAACAACGGCTACGGCGACTGGAACGTGGACTGGGACGCCTGGGTGAAGGGAAGTGCGCTGTCATAGCCCCCCGTTAGGGTGGAGGCCTGGACCCAGGGGAGGGCGGCAGGATGAAAGAGGAACTCCGCGCGCGGGCGCGGGCGGTCATCGACGGCAACCTGTACATGGTGCTCGCCACGGTGGGCCCCGACGGCGCCCCCTGGGCCTCGCCCGTCTTCTACGCCACGGAGGACGGGCGGGACTTCTACTGGATGTCCTCCCCGGAGGTCACCCACTCCCGCAACGTCGCCCACGAGCCGCGCGTGAGCATCGTGCTCCACGACTCGACGGCCAAGGTGGGCACCGCCGCCCCGCTCGCGCTGTATCTGTCGGCGCGGGCGGAGGAGCTCGACGGGGACGGCATACCCGAGGCCCTGCGCGTCTACCCGGGCGATCCGTCGCGCGGCGGGCGCCCGCCCGCCCCGGAGGCCGTGCGGGCGCCGGGGAAGTGGCGGATGTACCGGGCGCGGGTCACGGAGTACTCCGTGATCTGCCCCCGGGACGGCGGCCCGTGCGCCGAGCACGGGCTGGACCACGAGCACCGGACGACGCTCGAGCTCTGACCCACGCGGAGGTGCCGCCATGCTGACGTCCAACGGCCACGTCCTCGACGAGTCACGGCACCGCCTCGGCGAACTCCGCCCGGTCCCCGAGCGCGTACGGGACGACCGGGCGGAGCTCTGGCGCCGGCTGCGCCGCGACGGCTACCTGTACCTCCCGGGGCTCCTCGACGCCGACGTCGTACGGGACTTCCGGCGCACGTACTTCGAGGCCGTCGCCGCGGCCGGCCTGCTGGACCCGGCCACCGACCCCGCCGCCGGCCGCGACAGCGGCGGTCAGGTGGACCTCGCCGTCCTGCGCCGGATCCTGTACCGCGACGTCGTCCCGGGCGACGCCTACGCCCGGTTCTGCTCCCAGCCCGCGCTGCGTGGCTGGTTCGCCCGGCTCTACGACGACCCCGTCTTCCTGCACCGCCGGAAGATCATCCGGCATGTCCGCCCCGGCGAGCGCGGCGTCGGCACGGCCACCCAGGCGCACTACGACCTCGTCTACCTCCGCGAGGGCACCGACCGGCTGCTGTCCGCCTGGATCCCCCTGGGTGACTGCCCCGTCCCCCGCGGACCGCTCATCTACCTCGAGGGCAGCCACCGGGTGTTCACCGAACGCGAGCGCGCCGGCCAGGCCCTCCCGGCAGCGTCGATGACCGCCGACCTGCCCCGGCTGGCGGACGAGCACGACGCCCGCTGGCTGGTCACCGGCTTCGCCGCCGGCGACGTCATGGTCCACTCGCCGTACCTGGTGCACGCCTCCCTGGACAACACCGACCCCGACGGCATCATCCGGCTGTCCACCGACATCCGCTACCAGCGGGCGGGCGACCCCATCGACTGGCGCTGGCAGCAGCACTGGCACGACCTCGACGGCCTCTGAACCGGCCCGCGCCCACCCCCGCTTGATTGTTTCTGCTCAATTGCAGGCAGGACCACTTGACATCGATCACCCCTGCTTCGACCATGACGGGCACACCACGCCCGCCGCCGGGAAGGGGATCACCGGTGATCGACACCCAGCGGAAACCGGACGAGACCGTGGCCCCCGCCCCGACGGCCGTAAAAGGGCGCCGGCGAAGCCTGTGGCAGCGGTCGTTACCCGCCCGCTGGCTGGCCCCGAGCACCGCGCTGATCGCCCTCGTCGTCGTCTTCCCGGCCGTCTACATGGTCTGGGTGTCCTTCCTCGACGTGAACCGGATCGGCCGCATCGACGGCTTCGCCGGACCGGACAACTACCGCCGCCTCTTCGCGGAACAGGCCCTCGGCCAGATCATCGGCAACACCCTCCTGTGGCTCGCCGTGGTCGTCGGCGTGACCGTCGCGGTGTCCCTGCCGCTGGCCCAGTTCCTCTCCAAGGAGTTCACCGGCCGCCGCCTCGTCCGCCTCGCCCTCATCGTGCCGTGGGCGACCTCCCTGGTCATGACGGCGACCGTCTGGCGGTTCATCTACGAGGGCGGCAACGGCCTCCTCAACCGCCTCCTGATGGACCTCTCTCTGATCTCCTCGCCCGTGGACTGGTACAAGGACCCCGGCATCGCCTTCTTCTCCATCATGTTCGTCGGCATCGTCACCTCGGTCCCCTTCACCACGTACGTCCTCCTCTCCGGCCTCCAGGCCATTCCGCACGACGTCCTCGAGGCCGCGCGCATCGACGGCGCCGGACCCTGGGGCACCTGGCGCCACGTGACCCTCCCGCTGCTGCGCCCGTCACTGCTCGTCGCCCTGGTGCTCAACATGCTCCACGTCTTCAACGCGTTCACGGTGATCTGGGTGATCGCCGGAAAGACCGCCGGCACCCACGCCGACACCACCGTCACCTGGATGTACAAGATCGCCTTCACCGCCCAGCTCGACTCCGGCGAGGCCGCCGCCCTCGCCGTCGTCAACGTCACCTTCCTCCTGCTGCTGATCGCCGCGTACGTACGCCTCCTGCGCCCCGCCGACGAGGGCGGCGGCCGCACCCGCTTCGCCCGCCCCGCGAACCGCACCGACGCCTGGGCGCTCCGGTGGCACACGGCGACCCGACGGCTCGCCGCCGCGGCCCGCCCGGCGACGACGGCGATCGCCCGCGGCTGGCGGCGGATACGGCCCGTGGGCCTCCCGGCGGCGGGGCTGCTGATCGCCGCCTTCTTCCTCGCCCCCTACGTCGCGATGCTCCTGGGCTCGCTGAAGACCGACGCCGAACTCTTCGCCGTCCCGGCCGACTACCTGCCCAAGGACTGGGCCTGGTCGAACTACGCCGACGTCTGGCGGCGCATCCCCCTCGCCGACTACCTCCGCGTCAGCCTCACCGTGGCCCTTGTCGCCACCGCCGCGGTGCTGCTGATCGCCACCCCCACGGCGTACATCCTGGCCCGCACCCGCTTCCGCGGCCGCACCGCGTTCCTCGGGCTCGTCCTGGTCACCCAGATGTTCCCCGGCGTCGCGCTGCTCATCGGGCTGTTCCGCGAGGCCCTGTTCTTCGAGGCGGTGCACTCGTACTGGTTCATCATCGCCATCAACACCGCGTTCAACCTGGCCTTCGCCATCTGGATGCTCCACGCGCACGTGTCGACCGTGCCCGTGGACCTCGACGAGGCTGCCATGCTCGACGGGCTCGGGCGGGTCGCGATCGTCCGCCGGATGATCGTCCCGATGATCGCGCCCAGCCTGATCACCGTGACGATCTTCACCTTCATCCAGGTGTGGAACGAGTTCGTCATCGCCCTCACCGTCTTCAACGACCCCGGAGCCGGCCGGGTGACACTCACCGTCGGCGTCCAGCAGTTCGTCGGCCTGTACGAGACGAACTACCAGTACCTCTTCGCCGCGGCCCTGATGGCGATCGTCCCGGCCGTGATCCTGTTCTCGCTCATCGAACGCCATCTGGTGAGCGGCCTGACGACGGGCGGTGAGCGGTAACCCCGGACGACCCCAACCCGACCACGGTCACGATGAGGTGGGAGACATGAAGATCACCAGATCCATGGTCGCCGGCGCCGCGGTCCTCGCGGTTCTCGCGGCCGGCTGCGGAACCGGCGGCGGTGACAGCGCGGACCAGTCCACGATCAAGCTGGTCGTCGCGCAGTACACCGAGGGCACGCAGCCCTACTGGAAGAAACTGATCAAGTCCTTCGAGGCCGACCACCCCGGCAAGTCGGTCGAACTGCAGGTCATCGACTGGTCGAACCTGCAGAGCCAGATCAACACCATGGTGCAGACGAACCGGCTGCCCGACATCTTCAACTCCAATCTCTTCGCCGACTTCGCCGAGTCCGGCCTCCTCTACCGGGCCGACGAGGTGATGTCCGAGGACAAGCTCGGCGACTTCCTCCCGGCGTTCGCGCGCAACGCCGACTTCGACGGCAAGCAGTACGCCTTCCCCTTCGTCGCCACCGTCAACGGGCTCTACTACAACAAGACGATCTTCAAGAAGGCCGGCATCGAACAGCCGCCCGCCACCTGGGACGAGTTCACCGCCGACGCCAAGAAGATCGCCGCACTGCCCGGCGACTACATCCCCTACGCCCTCGCCCTGGGCACCGAGGGCGGCACCTACGAGTTCGGCACCTGGGCCCGCTCCAACGGCGGCGACTGGCGCACCGGCGGCAAGTGGACGATCAACAGCGACCGAAACGTCGAGACCCTCGGGTTCCTCAAGAACCTCACCGCGAGCGGCTGGACCCAGCCCAACCCCGGCCAGACCAACCGCGCCGACGGCACCTGGCCGCTGTTCGCCCAGGGCAAGGCGGCCATGGTGTACGGCTCGTTCGGCACCCGCGCCTTCATGGACCCGGTGCGCAAGGCGGACATCGACTACGGCATCGGCACCCATCCCACGGCGCACGGCGCCGAGCCGGTGACGCACGGCGTGCAGGACTACCTCATGGCGTTCCGGAAGGACGGCAACCGCGAGCTCGTCCAGCAGTTCCTCGAGTACTTCTACCAGCCGGCCAACTACGTCGAGTACCTGCGCGTGGAGGGCCTGCTGCCCACGACGCAGTCCGGCGCCGACGAGTTCGCCAAGGACCCGGAGACCGCCGAGTACGTGAAGCTCATGCCGAAGGCGCGCTTCGACCCCACCGCCGAGCCCGTCTGGGCGGAGCTGAGCGGGACGATGGGCACCGAACTGGGCACCGCCGTCGCGAAGAACGGCGACCCCAGAGCCGTACTCGACCGCTTCCAGGACATCGCGGAGGCCGGGCGGTGACATGGGCGGGCGGCCCCCGAGGGGCCGCCCGTGCCCGGTATTCGTGTGCGCGGTGCAATCGTTTTCCGGCAGAGTGCGGGGCATGACCTGGACGACGACGGACCTGCTGCCCGACTACGAAGCCGCCGCCGGCGCGTTCCTGCGCGGCGACGTGGTACGCCACACCGTGCTGCTGACGGTGGTCGAGGGGCTGCGCCGGGACGCCGACCGCTTCGGTGACGACCCGCCGCGGTTCGGCTGGTGGACGGCGCCCGACGGCACGGTCCGCGGCGCCTACCTGTGCACCCCGCCCTTCCCGCCGCTGCTGTCCACCATGCCCGAGACGGCCGCCGCGGAGCTGGCCCGCGTCCACGCCGGGGAGGAGCTGTCCACCCCCGGCGTGAACGGGCCGGTCCAGGCCGCCCGCGCCTTCGCCGCCGAGTGGACGCGCCTCACGGGCATCGCACCGGCCGGAGACGGTCTGCGCAGCCGGCTGTACCGCCTGGACGGCCTCGTCCCGCCGGAGCGCCCCGCCCCCGGCGCCGCGCGCTTCGTCCACGAGGGCGACCGGGCGCTGCTCAAGGCGTGGCTCCCGGCGTTCGTGGCGGAGACCGGCACCATCCTGGGCAACCCCGACCGCCTCATCGACCGGATGACCGCCGACGGGCTCGCCGTCCTGTGGGAGGACGACGGCCGCCCCGTGTCCCTCGCCGCCCGCTATCCGCAGGTCGACGGCATGGCCCGGATCGGCCCCGTCTACACCCCGCCGGAGTCCCGCGGCCGGGGCTACGCCGCCCAGGCCACCGCGAGCGCCAGCCGGGCGGCGCTGGACGCGGGGGTGAAGGAACTCCTGCTCTTCACGGACCTCGCCAACCCCACCAGCAACGCCCTGTACCAGCGCCTGGGCTACCGCCCCCTGGAGGACATGCTGAACGTCAGCCTCTGAGCCCGATGTCACACCCGCGCGCTACGGTCATGGAATGACCGCCCGCACATCGGACGACGTCCGCAAGATCGCGCTGTCCCTTCCCGAGACCACCGAGAAGACCGCGTGGCAGATGCCCACGTTCCGCGTCGCGGGCAAGATGTTCCTCACGATCCCCGACGACGAGACGTCCTTCGCCGTCCGCTGCCCCATGCTCGAGCGCGACGAACTGGTGCTGGCGGAGCCGGAGAAGTTCTGGATCGCGTCGCACGAGGCGTCCTTCGCCTGGATCCGGGTGCGCATCGCCGCCCTGGACGACCTCGACGAGCTGCGGGCCATCGTCGTCGACTCCTGGCGCCAGGCCGCCCCGCCGCGCCTGGCGGCGGAGCACCCGGACCCGCTGAAGGGCTGACTCAGACGGGAGGCCGCCGCAGCAGTACGAGGGCGTCGATCGCGTCGGCGGTCGTGCCGTCCGCCCGCTCCACCGGACGCCGGACCTGATCGGCCCGTACGGTATCCAGCCGCGCCTGCGCCAGGTCGTCCAGTACGTCCGCCGGGGTGAACAGCACCCGGGCGTCCTGCGGCCCGCCCGTGCCCTCGGTGAGGTTGGTCGTGTCGTGCCCGACGACCAGCAGACTGCCCCCGGGCGCCAGCCCGGCCGCCGCCGCCCGCAGCACCGTGGCACGCTCCGCGGCCGGCAGCTGCAGATAGCAGAGCACGACCAGGTCGTACGCCTCCTTCTCCGGCGTGTACGCCAGCACGTCCTCGCACACCCAGGTGATCCGCCCGGCGGCCTGCGGCGCCTGCGCGGCGGCCAGCTTCCGGCCCCGGTCCAGGGCCACGGCGGAGAAGTCCACGGCGGTCACCCGCCAGCCGCGGTCCGCCAGCCAGATGGAGTTGCGGCCCTCCCCGGCGGCCACGTCGAGGGCCCGGCCGAGGGGCAGTTCACCGGTCTCCTGAGCCACCCAGCGGTTGGGCGTACCGCCCCAGACGAGGTCGGCGGCGGCGTAGCGGTCATCCCAGTCGCGGCTGTCCATAAACCAAATCGCTCCTCAGCGCGTCATAGATGTAAGGAGCCCGAGGCTCTCACAGAACGAGCGGAGTACACGGTATGCGACAGATCCACCTCGAAGCAGCTCACAGCGTCCTCGCCCGCCTGCGCCGCGTCCCCGTCTGCCCGCGCTGCGGCCGGGTCCGCTGCATCTGCCCGCCGTGACGGTTCCTCAGACCCTGACGCCCTTCGAGCGGAGGTAGCGCAGGGGGTCGATGTCGGAGCCGTAGTCCGGTCCGGTGCGTATCTCGAAGTGCAGGTGGGGTCCGGTCGTGTTGCCCGTGGAGCCGGAGCGGCCTATGCGCTGGCCCGCGTTGACGTGCTGGCCGCCTCGTACGGTGAGCGCCGAGAGGTGGGCGTACTGGGAGTAGTGGCCGTCGCCGTGGCGGATCACCACCTGGTAGCCGTACGAGCCGCCCCAGCCCGCCGACACGACCGTCCCGCCGGACACGGCCCGCACCCCGGTCCCCACGCCGACGGGGAAGTCGACCCCCGTGTGGTGGCCGCTGGCCCAGGAGCTGCCGCTCACGCCGTAGCCGGTGCCGGTGTGGGCGCCGGACAGCGGGGTGGTCCAGCCGGTGGTGGTCCGGGTCTTCTTGCCGGAGTCGGTGTGGGAGGCCTTCTTGCCCGAGTCGGTGTGGGAGCCGGAGCTCTTCTTGCCGGAGTCCTTCTTGCCCGAGTCCTTGGTCCTGGGCTTCGCCGCGGACTTCGGTTTCCCGCTCTCCTTTGCGGGCGGGGCCGCCGCCCGCTGTCCGTGCAGCTTCAGCCGCTGGCCGGGGATGATCAGGTCGGGGTCGGCGCCGATCACCTGCCGGTTGCGCTCGTACAGCGCCGGCCAGCCGCCCCGTACCTCATGGGCGTCGGCTATCGCCGAGAGCGTGTCGCCGGCGCGCACGGTGTAGTGCGTGACCCGCTTGTCCGGCTTGGACTTCGCGGGGAGCGTGATCACGGCCGCCCGTACGGTCTGGGTCCCGGCGTCGGTACGGGGCGCGGGTGCCCCGTGGTGGCCCTCGGCCGGTGCCGGGACCGGCGCGGCGGTGGCGCCCGAGGCGGTGAGCAGCGGCAGGGCGAGTCCGGCGCTGCCGGCCGTCACCGTGAGCGTGGTGCGGGACACGGAGGCGGGGCGGGGCCGGCGGTGGCGGCCGCGCTCACTTAAATCGGGCATGGGAAGTCCTCTCCCGCGCGTGGGCGGTATCGGACTGCAAGATAGGTGCGTCCATGACATCCCACAAGAGGGCGTCGTGTCGTGCTGTGGCCGGGCATGTGCGACCTGTGCCGATGGTGCGGCGGTCGTACTCCCGGCGCACGGATCGGTGACCCTGCGCGCACCGACGCGTACGTCGTCCGGCCGATTTCCGCCCGCCGTGCCTACGGTGGGCACATCGGCGAACGAGGAGGACGCATGGTGCGGGAAGCGGACGTGGCGGTCATCGGGCTGGGGCCCGGAGGTGAGGCCGTCGCGGGCCGGCTGGCGGAGGCGGGGCTGGACGTGGTCGGCATCGAGGCCGAACTCGTCGGCGGGGAGTGCCCGTACTGGGCGTGCATCCCCAGCAAGATGCTGATCCGGGCCGGGAATCTGCTCGCCGAGGCCTACCGGATCCCCGGGATGGCCGGGGGCGCCGACGTCATGCCCGACTTCACCGTCGCGGCCGCCCGGATCCGCGACGAGGCCACCGACGACTGGAACGACCAGGTCGCCGCCGACCGCTTCACCGGCAAGGGCGGCACCCTGGTCCGGGCCCGCGGCCGGCTCGCCGGGGAGGGCCTCGTCGAGGCCGGCGGGGAGACGTTCCGGCTGCGGCGGGGGGTGGTGATCGCCGCCGGTTCGAAGCCGTCCGTGCCGCCGGTGCCGGGGCTGGCGGACACCCCGTACTGGACGAACCGGCAGGCCGTCTCCGCCAAGCAGGCCCCGGCGTCGCTGATCGTGATGGGCGGCGGCGCCGTCGGCGTCGAGCTCGCCCAGGCCTTCGCCCGCTTCGGCACCCGGGTGACCGTCGTCGAGGCGCAGGAGCGGCTGCTCCCGCTGGACGAGCCGGAGGCCGGGGAGCTGATCGCCGCGACCCTGCGCAAGGAGGGCGTGGACGTCCGTACCGGTGCGCGCGCCGCCGCCGTCGCCCACGGGGCGGACGGCTTCACGGTGACCGTCGAGGGCGACGACCGGGCGCTGACCGCCGAGCGGCTGCTGGTCGCCACCGGCCGGCACAACGACCTCGCCGGCCTGGGGCTGGAGACCGTGGGCCTGGACCCGAAGGCGCGCTCCCTGGACACCGACGGGCAGCTGCTGGTCCGGCCGGGGCTCTGGGCGGTCGGCGATGTGACCGGGCGCGGGGCGTTCACCCATATGGCGATGTACCAGGCGGACATCGTGGCGCGGGCGGTCCTCGGCGAGCCCGGACCGGAGGCCGACTACCGCGCGGTGCCGCGGGTGACCTTCACCGACCCGGAGGTCGGCGCGGTGGGGCTCACCGAGCGGGCGGCCCGGGAGGCGGGGCTGACGGTGCGGACCGGGACGGGGCAGGTGCCCGCGTCCACCCGGGGGTGGATCCACAAGGCGGGCAACGAGGGGTTCATCAAGCTGGTCGAGGACGCCGACCGGGGGGTCCTGGTCGGGGGCACGTCGGTGGGGCCGATGGGCGGCGAGGTGCTGTACGGGCTGACGGTCGCCGTGCAGGCCGAGGTGCCGGTGGAGCGGCTGCGGCACATGATTTACGCGTACCCCACCTTCCACCGGGGGATGCTCGACGCGCTCGCCGACCTGGCCGGCTGAGGCGTGACCCCGGGATGATTTTAGACAATGTCTAAGCTAGGATGGAATCCATCAAGGCGAAGATCAGAGATCGCTGAAGCAAGGAGTTCGTGATGAGCACCACGCTCGACCGGCAGGCCCAGAAGACCGTGCACGAGACGCTGCAGTCTGCCCTGGTGGATCTGCTGGACCTGTCCCTGGAAGCCAAGCAGGCGCACTGGAACGTGAGCGGACCGCTCTTCCGGGAGCTGCACCTTCAGCTCGACGAAGTGGTCGGTGTCGTCCGCGAGCACGCCGACACCGTGGCCGAGCGGGCCGCGGCCCTCGGCGCCAGCCCCGACGGCCGGGCGACGACGCTCGCGGAGCAGCGGGTCCTGCCCGACGTCGGCCCGGGCGAGCTGTCCGACCAGAAGGTCATCGACGACGTGACGGACCTGCTCGACAAGGCCGTGGCCCGGATGCGCGAGCGGGTCGCGGACACCGAGACGGCGGACCCGGTGACGCAGGACCTCTTCATCGGCATCACGGCGGATCTGGAGAAGCAGGCGTGGTTCTTCCGGTCGCACAAGATCGGCGGCCGTAGCTGACACCTCGCCCCGACGGGCTCGGCCTCGTCCGGCGTCGGGGAAACGTGTTAGGGAAACGTGTTACTCACCCGGGCGCCCCCGGCCGACCTGACTGTCGGCCGGGGGGCCGGGGGTTGTCCCCCGGAAAATGCAGCCGTTATGTGCGGACTCATCGCCCTCCGGCGGAAGTTCCGATATAAGTCGTCCCGGGTGGAACCGGCCGGCGCACGGCCGTGTCTGTCCCATCGTTGAAACGACAGGCATCCGCGCTGCGGATGGAGCCCGTACCGGGGGGTGGGGCGATGAACGGCTGGACGGTTCCCGGATACCGGGAGGCCCGGGAGCTGGGATCGGGCGCGAGCGGCCGGGTGGTCCTCGCGGTGCACGAGGCGACCGGGACACCGGTCGCGATCAAGTATCTGAGCGACGAGCTGTGGGCCGACCAGAACTTCCTCCAGGAGTTCCGGGACGAGGCCGGACTCCTCGGCGCCCTCGACACGCCGTACGTGGTCAAGCTCTACGACTACGTCGAGTCGGCGTCCGGCGCCGCCATCGTGATGGAGGTCGTCGACGGCATCGCGCTGCGCGCCCTGCTCAAGCAGGAGGGCGCCACCGGGCCGGAGGCCGCGCTCGTCGTCCTCAAGGGCTCGCTGCTGGGGCTGGCCGCCGCGCACGCGAGCGGCATCGTGCACCGGGACTACAAACCGGAGAACGTGCTGGTCGCGGCGGACGGCTCGTCCAAGCTCGTCGACTTCGGCATCGCGGTACGCAGCGGCGCCACGCCGGACGTCGCCGGTACGCCGCTGTACATGGCGCCCGAGCAGTGGAACGGCGCGCCCGCCTCGCCCGCCACGGACGTGTACGCGGCGACCGCCACGTTCTACGAGTGCCTCACCGGACAGCGGCCGTACACCGGCGACACGTTCGCCGAACTCGCCGTCAAGCACATCACCGCGCCCATCCCGGCGGAGAACGTCGACCTGCCCGTCCAGGAGCTCATCCGGCACGGCATGGCGAAGGACGCGGCCGACCGGCCCGCCAGCGCCGACCTGTTCGTCGCCGAGCTCGACCTGGTCGCCGGCGCGGCGTACGGGCCGGACTGGGAGGAGCGCGGGCAGCGCCGGCTCGCCGCACTGGCCGCCCTGCTGCCGCTGCTCTTCCCCTCCGCGTCCGGCGCGTCCGGCGGGGTGACGTCGCTGGCCCGGACCGTCATCGCCGGGGGCGGGCGCGGGGCGTTGGCCGGGCGGCGGGGGCTGATGGCCGGGGTCGGGGCGGTCGTCCTGCTCGGTGCGCTCGCCGTGACGTCGGTGGCGACGGAGGGCGGGGGCGGGGAACCCACCCGGGCGGTGGCCACGACCGACGCGTCGCCGTCGGTGCCGGACTCCGGGGGGCCGGCGAGCGGTTCGCCCGGGCCGTCGGCCACGAGCGCGTCCCCGTCGGACTCCGCGTCGCCTTCGGCGTCCGGTTCGCCGTCGGCGTCCGCCACGGCGCCGGCGACGGGCGGCACGACCGGCGGGGGTACGGACGGCGGTGACACGACGGGGGGCGGTACGACCGGCGGTGGCACCACCGGGGGCGGGACGACGGGGGGTGGCACGACCGGCGGGACGACGGCGCCGCCGACTACGGATCCGCCGGAGGGCACGGTGGTGACGGCCATGGGGCTGGGCGGGCTCAGCCTGAGCGGGCAGACGGCGACGGTGCAGGTCCGGGTGAGCATGACCGGGCCGGGGCCCGTGACCCTGAACCTCAAGTGGACGTTCACCAACGCCCAGGGCGAGCCCCCGCACACGTACACCACGACGGCGTCGGTGAGCACCACGTCGTCCAGCGCCTACAGCTACACCTTCGGCGAGAAGGACTTCTGCAACCGCGGCGGCGTCGTCACCGTCTCCGTGACGACGAGTCCCGCCGCCCCCTCCCAGCCCCAGGAAGCCAAGACGCAGACCCAGGGATGTGTCATCGGATGACCGACCCCGAGGACCGCAGACCCGAGGAATCCACCCGCCGCCTGCGTAAGCAGGACGCCGCACCGCCGGCGCCGGAGGAGCCCGACTACAGCGCCACCCGCCTGGACTGGGGCGGGCCCCCGGCGCCCACGCCCTGGCTGGAGGTGACCCCGCCGTACTCCTCGTCGACGGGCCTCACCCCGCCCGACACCGTCCGCGAGCCCGTCCCGGAGGCGGCCCACCCGGCGACCACCGTCCGGCGGCGCCCGCCGGCGACCGCCCCCACCGCACGCTTCGCGACCGGCGACCACGTGCTGCACTTCGGCCCCGGTGTCCCCCCGAACACCGGCACCGTCTCCGCCGTCTGGCACGGCCTCCTGACCCCCGAGCCGCCCCCGCGCCGGCGGCCCGCCTGGCGGGGGTATCTGCTCGCCGGGTTCGTCCTCCTGTGCTCCCTGGCCTACGCCGTCTGGCAGTGGCTCGGCACCGGCCTCGACGTCAAGGGCGTCACCGTCACCACCGCCCCCGCGGGCCCGGCCTGCGACGGCACCGCCGACATCGTCGCCACCGTCCGCACCAACGGCCGCGGCGGCAGTGTCACGTACCGCTGGGAGCGCAGCGACGGTACCGGCTCCGGGGTGCTGACGGAGCACTTCGGCCGGGGTCAGGAGGAGGCCCGGATCCATCTGCTGTGGAAGTTCCGGGGCGAGGGCACGGTGGCGGCCCGGGCCGAGTTGGTGGTCACGAGTCCCGGACGGACCGCCGCCGCCACCGAGTTCACGTACTCCTGCCCCTGACCTTCCGCCTGCGCCGCCTGCGGGCCGCCGCGAACACCAGGACCAGGGCGGCGGCCACCGCGGCCGGCCACCCGGCCCGGCGGGCGACCGGCGCCCCGGCCGTACGCAGCAGGTCGAGCGGCTCGTCGGCCGGGATCAGGGGCGGGACCGGGTCCTCCCGCTCCCGCTCGGCGAGCCGTTCGGCCAGACAGCCCGCGAACTGCCCGATGAGCCTCTCCCCGACGTCGGCCATCAGGCTCCGCCCGAACTGCGCGGGCCGCCCGGTGATCGTCAGATCGGTGATCACCGACACCTGCGTCCCGCCGTCGTCCCGCTCGGTCAGCTGCCCGGTCACCCGGGCCCGCGCGGTGCCCTGACCGCGCGTCTCGCGGCCGGAGGCGGCCAGCACCATCCGGCGGATCTTCTCGTCGCGTTCCTCGAAGACGGCCGTGCCCCGGTACGTCACGGTGATCGGGCCGACCTTCACCTTCACCGCGCCCCCGACGGTCTCGCCGTCGTACGACTCCACCGTCGCGCCGGGCATGCAGGGCGCGATCCGTTCGATGTCGAGAAGGACCTCCCACGCCTGGTCCGCCGGGACGGGGACGGTGAACTCGTGCTGCAACTCCATGCTGTGGCTCCTGTGCTGCTCCGGTGATGCCGGTCGGGGGTGGTACGGGGGCGGCCCGCTGACGCCGGCCGCCCCCGCCGCTGCCTCAGCCCGCGGCCGCCGTGACCGCGCGCCGGGTCAGCACCCGGGCGAGGTGCGCGCGGTACTCGGCCGACGCCGCCAGATCGGTGCCCGGCGCGGTGCCCTCCGCCGCGCTTGCCGCCGCGCGGGCGATCGCGTCGCCGGCGACGTCGGCGCCGGCGAGGGCCGCCTCCGTGGCGCGGGCCCGTACCGGTGTCGGCCCCATGTTGGTGAGGGCGACCCGGGCCTCCTCGATCCGGCCGTTGGTGCGCCGTACGGCCGCCGCGACGCCGACGACCGCCCACTCCTGGGTGGCGCGCCGGAACTTCTCGTAGTGGAAGCCCCAGCCGTCGCCCGGCTTCGGCAGCCGTACCTCGACCAGCAGTTCGTCGGGGGAGAGGGTGCTCTGCAGATAGTCGGTGAAGAACTCCGCCGCCGGAATGCTCCGCCGCCCGTCCGGCCCCTGCGCGACCAGCTCGGCGTCCAGGGCCACGATCGCCGTCGGCACGTCACCGGCGGGGTCGGCGTGGGCCAGGGCCCCGCCGAGGGTGCCCCGGTGGCGTACCGCCGGGTCGGCGACCGTCGCCGTGGCCTTGGCGAGCAGGCCCGCGTGGCGGCGTACCAGCGGATCGCGCAGCACCGTGTGATGGGTCGTCAGGGCCCCGATGACCAGGGTGTCGCCGTCCTCGCGCACCCCGCGCAGCTCCGGGATCCCGCCGACGTCGACGACCAGCTCGGGGAAGGCCAGGCGCATCCGCAGCAGCGGCATCAGGCTCTGCCCGCCGGCCAGCACCTTCGCTTCCTCACCGCCCTCGGCGAGGGCCCGTACCGCGTCCTCGACGGAGCGCGGCGCCGTGTACTCGAAGGACGGAGGGATCATGACGCCTGCTCCTTCGGCTGCGATGCCGGCTGCGCTGCTTCCTGTACGGCCCGCCACACGCGCTCCGGGGAGCACGGCATCCGCATGTCCGTCACCCCGAGCGGACGCAGCGCGTCCACCACGGCGTTGACCACGGCCGGCGTCGAGGCGATCGTGCCGGACTCGCCGACGCCCTTCGCGCCGAGCGGGTTGGACGTCGCCGGTGTCTCGGTGCGGTCGGTGACGAAGTCGGGGAGGTCGGGGGCGGCGGGGACCAGATAGTCCGCCATGGTGCCGGACACCAGGTTCCCGTCGGCGTCGTACACCGCCTCCTCGTACAGCGCCTGGGCGATGCCCTGCGCCAGTCCGCCGTGCACCTGGCCCTCGACGATCTGCGGGTTGACCACCCGCCCCACGTCGTCCACGGCGACGTACTTGCGGATGCGCACCGCGCCCGTCTCCGTGTCGACCTCCACCGCGCACAGATGCGTGCCGTGCGGATAGGAGAAGTTCTCCGGCTCGGTGACGTGCTCGGCGTTGATCGACGCCTCCATGCCGTCCGGGAGATCGTGGCTGGTGAACGTCGCGTACGCCAGCTCCTGGATGGTCTTCTTCGCCTCCGGGTCGCCGCGCACCGAGAACGCCCCGGCGGAGAACTCCAGGTCGTCCTCGCCGACCTCCAGCAGATGCGCCGCCACCCGCCGCGCCTTGTCCACGACCTTTTCCGCCGCCCGGTGCACGGCCGTCCCGCCGACGACGAGCGACCGCGACCCGTAGGTGTCCATGCCCAGCGGCGCCGCCCGGGTGTCGCCGTGCACCACCTCGATGTCGTCGAACGGCACCCCGAGGACGTCCGCGGCGATCTGGCTCCAGGACGTCACGTGCCCCTGCCCGTGCGGGCTGGACCCGGTGACGACCTGCACCTTCCCGGTCGGCAGCATCCGTATCTGCGCCGCCTCCCAGCCGCCCGCCCCGTACCGCAGATCGCGCAGCACCCGGCTCGGCGCCAGCCCGCACATCTCCGTGTACGTGGACACGCCGATGCCCAGACGCACGCTGTCGCCGCTCTCGTTGCGCTTGCGCTGCTCGGCGCGCAGCTCGTCGTAGCCGAAGAGGGCCAGCGCCTTGTCGGTGGCCGCCGCGTAGTCACCGCTGTCGTACGTCAGACCCGCGATCGAGGTGTACGGGAACTCCTCCGCCTGGATCCAGTTGCGGCGGCGCAACTCCAGCGGGTCGAGGTCCAGCTCCACCGCCAGGTCGTCCATCAGCCGCTCTACGGCGTACGTGGCCTCCGGCCGTCCGGCGCCGCGGTAGGCGTCCGTGGGGGTGCGGGTGGTGAACACGCCCGTACAGCTGAAGGAGTAGGCGTCCATCTTGTAGATCGCCGGATACATGAACGCGCCCAGCAGCGGCACGCCCGGGGTCACGATCATCAGATACGCGCCCATGTCGGCCAGCAGATCGACCTTCATCCCCAGCAGCGTCCCGTCGCGGCGGGCGGCGATCTCCACGTCCTGGATCTGACCGCGGCCGTGGTGGGTGGCCAGATAGCCCTCGGAGCGGGACTCGGTCCACTTCACCGGCTTCCCCAGGCGTTTGGCGACGACCAGGGTGATCGCCTCCTCCGCGCACACCTGCAGCTTGGAGCCGAACCCGCCGCCCACGTCGGGGGCGACGACCCGCAGCTGGTGCTCGGGGATGCCCGTCTGGGCGGCGAGCAGCACCCGCAGGATGTGCGGGATCTGGGTGGAGGAGTAGACGGTGTACTCGTTGAACTCCGCGAGCGGGGTGACCACCACGGCGCGCGGTTCCATCGCGTTGGGGATCAGCCGCTGCTGGTGGTAGCGGCGTTTGACGACCACGTCCGCCTGCGCCCGGGCGGCCTCGTAGTCGCCGCTCTCCAGCGGCCACACGAAGCACCTGTTGGTGCCCTTGTCCGCGTGCACCAGCGGCGCGTCCGGCTCGAGGGCGGCCTCCAGGTCCAGGACGGGCGGCAGCGGGGTGTAGTCGACCTCGATCGCCTCGAGCGCGTCGGCGGCCGCGTACCGGTCGCGGGCGATCACGACGGCCACCGGGTCGCCGGTGTGGCGCACCTCGTCCAGGGCGAGCGGCGGATGGTCGGGCAGCACGATGTCCTCGGTCACCGGCCAGGCGCAGGGCAGCGAGCCCAGCTCCGCGCCCAGGTCGGCGCCGGTGAACGCGGCGACCACACCGGGGCGTCCGAGCGCCGCCGACACGTCGACGCGGTCGATGCGGGCGTGTGCCATGGGGCTGCGGAGGACGGCCATGTGCAGCAGTCCGGGGGCGGTGATGTTGTCCGTCCACCGGGTGCGGCCCGTGACCAGACGGGCGTCCTCCTTGCGGAGCCGGGAGCGGCCCACTTCGGTGGTCATACGGACGCCTCCTCACCGCTGGGCGCCGGCTGCTCGCGCTGTTCCCGGGCGGCGGCCAGGACGGCGCGCACGATGTTCTGGTATCCGGTGCACCGGCAGAGGTTGCCCTCCAGCCCGTGGCGCACCTCATCGGCGGTGGGGTCGGGGTTCTCGGCCAGCAGGTCGCGGGCCGCCATCAGCATGCCGGGCGTGCAGTAGCCGCACTGCAGCCCGTGACGTTCGTGGAACGCCCGCTGCAGCGGGTGCCACTGGCCGTCGGAGGCGAGGCCCTCGACGGTCGTCACCTCGCTGCCGTCCGCCTGCACGGCGAGGACGGAGCAGCTCTTGACGCTCTGCCCGTCGAGATCCACGGTGCAGGCGCCGCAGTTGCCGGTGTCGCAGCCGATGGGGGTGCCCGTCAGGCCGAGGCGGTCACGCAGGTAATGGATGAGCAGGAGACGTGGTTCGACGTGGTCCTCGTAGGTGGTGCCGTCCACTTTCAGCGAGATGCGGTGCATGTGCCCTCCCCGGTACGGGTGGGTGATCCGTCATACGGCTGGGATGCGCGTCACTCTAGGACGGGATCACTGGGCTGCCCAGACGGCGTGGTCGGCATTTTCCCCGGGGTTCGGGCAGGTCGATCGGGCGTACGAAAGGGGGCGGCGCCCGGCGGGGGCCGCCCCCTCGTCGCGGACGTTCAGCGTCCGACGCCGGACCCCACGGCCTCCCGCAGGTTCTCCCGGGCGTCGGCGGCGGCGAGGTAGCCGGCCCGGACGTTGGCCGCGTCGGTACGGGCCACCGCGCCGATGTAGCCGCCCGGGTTCGGGTACAGCGCGTCCAGCACGGACCCGTCGAACGGGACGTGGGTGCCGAACAGGGTGCAGAAGGACTGGCCCGTGTTCCGCCCGGTGTTGAGCGCGGTCGGCACGGCCACCTGCGACAGCTGGATGCCGCCTTGGGCCAGCCCGAGTTCGTTGCGGACCGGTTCGGTGCCGGCGAACTCCAGATACGGCGCGTGCGGCGGGGTGCGCCCCTGCACCCAGGCGTCGAGGAGGTCGTACGCCCGGGTCGTCACCTGGCTCATCGGCACCCGGCTGAACGGCGGGGCCGTGCACTCGTACTGCGGCGCGGCGCCCAGATCACGCTCCGAGACCGGCGCCCGGTACACCTGCCCCTCCCACCCGGAGTGCGCCGCGCCGGCCACCTCCCAGCGGCGGTAGAGGTCGGTGTCCGCCCGCCGGCCCACGGGCGTGCGTACATCGGTCTCCGACAGCACGTGGAACACCGGCTCCGCGCCCTCGCGGGCGGGCGCCTGGCCGACGACGAACGCGTAGCCGTCGAAGGGCGGTTCGGCGGCGGACGGCAGGATCCGGTCGTAGTACACCGTCATCCGCCCCGCCGACTGGGAGGCGCCCAGCGCCAGCACCCGCTCCGCGTCCAGCCGGCCCAGCGGTCGCGCGCCCTGTGGATCGCGGACGGCAAGCGCCGCCTGGGCGAAGATGTCGTACGACAACTCGTCACCGGTGTACGCCCGTTCGCCGGTGACGTCCAGCTCCCCGTAACGCGCCGGGCTCCACCCCGCGAGCTGGTCCACACCCACGCGCTGCGCCGACACCCCGACCCAGACATGCCCCCGACGGATCACGTGGTCGGGATTCCACAGGGCGTCGAGGTCGTAGCCGGCGGTGACGTTCTGCCACTCCATCAGCACCGTGCCGCTGAAGTCGCGCTCCGCCACGGGGCGGCGGACCACGATCCGGGTCCGGTACGGCACGTCGTCGGCGACCTGCTCGCCGGTGGCGGAGAAGCCGTCCGCCCGGCCCGACAGGTAGAACTCCTGCTCGACGTAGCCCTTTGCCGCGAGGTCGACGGGCGTCGAGAAGAACGGGTAGGTGTCGGCGACGTCCCCGGCCTGAGGGTCGCCCGGCACGGTGCCGGGGATCGGCCCCTCGACGGTGGCGCGCCCCTCGTCGCGGGGCGAACCGGCGGCCGTTCGGTAGGGGGTGAGGAGGACGGCGAACGACAGGGCGGCGGCGAGCAGGACCGTACGTCCTGTCCGAAGACGCGCGGGCATGGGGCTCCTCTCGGGGCGGTGAGGTGCGGTCTTCCGCAGCGAACTGCGGCCGCCGCGGGGGCGGAAGGGCGCGCGGGGGAACGTGAGATGCCGTCTCAGCTTCCGGCGCCTGCCCTGTCGCCGTGCGCGGCCGGCGGGTGCATCCTGGATCACATGCCCTCAGCCCGCCGGGTCATCGATCACGACACGGCGCTGACGGCCGCCCGGCGCAGGTTCGTCGCCACCGGCGGGCTGCCGATGGACGAGGTCTGCCGCGATCTGAACGTCAGCCGGGCCACTCTGTACCGCGTCGTCGGCAGCCGCGATCTGCTGCTGGGTGACGTGCTGTGGCAACTGGCCCGGCGCACCCTCGACATGGCCGTGCACGAGACCCGGGGCGCCGGGGCGAGCGGGGTGGAGCTGCTGCTGGGGACGGCGGACCGCTTCGAGCGGGCGGTCGCCCGGTTCGCCCCGGTGCAGCGGCTGCTCCGGGAGGAGCCCGTGGACGCCCTGCGGGTGCTGTTCACCGGCTCCGGCCGGGTGCACGAGCGGATGGTCGACGCCTGGGCGGGGCTGCTGCGCGAGGCCCGGCGCAGCGGTGAGCTGGCCGAGCTGCCGTTCGGGGTGGACGAGTCGGCGTACGCGCTGGTCCGGGTGGGGGAGTCGATGCTGTACGGGGACCTGCTGGCGGGGGTCGTCCCGGACGGTGAGCTCGCCGAGCGGCTGCGGCGGACGATTCTGTGCGCGGGGTAAACCCGTTGGCCGGGGTGGGGTGGCGGGGGTTACGGTCACGGCCATGTCCGACGCGCAGTTCAGTGACCCCCGGCTCGCCGCCCTCTACGACCCGCTCGACACCGACCGCTCCGACCTCGACGCGTATCTGCGGATCGCGGAGGAGGAAGGCGCGCTGCGGGTGCTGGACATCGGCTGCGGCACCGGGGTGTTCGCGCTCCTGCTCGCCGACCGGGGCGTCGAGGTGACCGGACTCGATCCGGCGCGAGGCTCCGTCGACGTGGCCCGCGCGAAGCCCGGCGCGGACCGGGTGCGCTGGATCGACGGTGACATCACGGCCCTGCCGCCGCTCACGGCGGACCTCGCGACGATGACCGCCAACGTCGCGCAGGCGATCGCCGGCCCCGCGGACTGGTCGGCCACCCTTGCCGGCGCCCATGCGGCGCTGCGCCCCGGCGGACTCCTCGTGTTCGAGACCCGTGACCCCGCCCGCCGGGCCTGGGAGGAGTGGAACCGTCCGGCGACCCATCAGGTGACGGACGTCCCCGGGGTCGGTGTGGTGGAGTGCTGGACCGATCTGCTGGACGTCACCCTCCCGCTGGTGACGTTCCGCGGCACCTTCGTGTTCGCCGACGGCGAGACGCTGACCTCGGACTCGACGCTGCGCTTCCGGGAGCGGGACGAGGTCGAGGCGGATCTGGCGGCCCACGGCTACGTGCTGCGCGAGATCCGCGACGCGCCGGACCGGCCCGGCCGGGAGTTCGTGTTCCTGGCCGGGCGGCCCTGAGCCGTCACCGGGCGCGCCGCGTACGGGCCAGCGCCCTCCAGCCGAGGGCGGCACCGCCGAGGCCCACCAGCACGGCCACCACGGACCCGACGATCCCGCTGCCGGAGCCCGGACCCCCGTCGGCGGTCGCGGCGAGCACCGCGCCGGCCGCGGCGCCGGCCAGCCCGAGGCCCAGCGCCGTACGGGCGCGGGTCGGGGAGGCGCCGTCCCGGGCGCGCAGCGCCAGTACGCCGATGGCCACGGCGGCCACCCCGAGCAGGGCGGCGGCGACGGAGCCGACGCGGCCGGCCGTCAGGTCGTAGGCCTCGGCGGCGGCCGAGACCACCGGGGAGTGCACGGCCTCGGCGGACAGTGAGCGGACGGACATGGGAGGACTCCTTTTTCTTCTTGCCTCGGGTTCGCTTCGATCGGACGGGTTTCAGCGTGCCCGCCGCACCCCCGTCCGCGCGTCCGCCCGGGGAGGACACTTCGCGCTACCGCGCACGCCGCAGGAGCGGCCCGGCTACCACGCCCGCGGTAGCCGGGCACTCGCTCCCGCGGAGGACTCGCCGCCTTCCCGCGGCCCGTTAGGGTGCCCGCATGGACTTGGGGCGGATCCGCGCGACCGACTGGGGGATCGCCGCCGGAATGGCGGTGATCCTGCTGGTCACGGCGCTGTCCGCGGACCATGCGGGCTCCCGGCTCGACCCGCTCGGCTACGCGCTCGCGGCCGCCGGCGGCCTGGCGCTGGCCGTACGCCGCCTCGCCCCCGTACCGGTCCTGGCCGTCACCGGGCTGTCCGCGGTGGGCTACCAGGCCACCGGCTTCGACCTGCCGGCCGTCGCGTACCTCTTCGCCGTCTACGCGGCCGTCCGCGCCGGCCACCGCGCCCTCACCGTCGTGGCCAGCGTGGCGATGTTGCTGACCCTGCCCCTCGCGGCGCTGGCCGCCGGCGCGGACGGCGCCGGCGAGGCGTTCGCGCAGAGCCGCGGCGCCCTGCAGTTCGCCTGGCTGATCGCCGCCGGCGCGGCCGGCGAGGCGCTGCGCCAGGCCGAGCGGCGGGCCGACGAGGCCGAACGCACCCGGGAGGAGACCGCCCGCCACCGCGCCGACGAGGAGCGGCTGCACATCGCGCGGGAGCTGCACGACGCGCTCACCCACCAGATCTCGATCATCAAGGTGCAGGCGGAGGTCGCCGTCCACGTGGCCCGCAAACGCGGCGAGGAGGTCCCGGCGGCGCTGCTGGCGATCCAGGAGGCCGGCCGGGAGGCGAACCGCGAGCTGCGCGCCACGCTGGAGGCGCTGCGCGACGACACCACCAGCCCGCCCCGGGGACTCGACGACGTCGCGGAGCTGGTGGCGCGGGCCCGGACCATCGGCCTGGACGCCACCTTGACCATCGAGGGGCAGCGCCACGACGTACCGGCCGCCGTCGACCGGACGGTGTACCGCATCGTCCAGGAGTCCCTCACCAACATCGCCCGGCACGCGGGCGCCGCCACCGCCTCCGTACGCATCGACTGCCGCCCCGACGCCCTCGCCGTCCGCGTCGACGACGACGGCCGCGCGGCCCCCGGCACCGCCCCGGTGCCCGGCGTCGGCCTCCTCGGCATGCGCGAACGGGTCACCGCCCTGGGCGGCCGGCTCCTCGCCGAACCGCGCCACGAGGGCGGCTTCACCGTCCAGGCCGAACTCCCCGTGGACCGGTCCGCGTGATCCGGGTCCTGCTGGTCGACGACCAGCCCCTCCTGCGCAGCGGATTCCGCGCGCTCCTCGACCTCGAGGACGACATCGAGGTCGTCGCCGAGGCCGCCGACGGACGCGAGGGCCTGGAGCTGGTCCGTACGCATCTGCCCGACATCGCGCTGATGGACATCCGGATGCCCGTCGTCGACGGCATCGAGGCCACCCGCCGCATCGCCGCCGACCCCGCCCTGTCCCGGGTGCACATCGTCATCCTCACCAACTACGGCATGGACGAGTACGTCCTGGACGCGCTGCGCGCCGGCGCCGCCGGGTTCCTGGTCAAGGACATCGTGCCGGAGGACTTCCTGCACGCCGTACGGGTCGCAGCCCGCGGCGACGCCCTGCTCGCCCCGTCTATCACCCGCAAGCTCATCAATCGCTACGTCACCCAGACGCCCGCCACCGCCGGCACCGACGCGCTGGGCGAGCTCACCGGCCGCGAACGCGAGGCCGTCGGACTGGTCGCCCGCGGACTGTCGAACGACGAGATCGCCGGCCGGATGGTGATCAGCCCCATGACGGCCAAGACCCACGTCAACCGCGCCATGACCAAACTGAGGGCCCGTGACCGCGCCCAACTCGTCGTCCTGGCCTACGAGTCCGGCCTCGTCACCCCGGGCGCCGGCTGACCCGCCGCCGGCCGCCGCTCACCCGCTCGGCCCAGGCCGCACTGCGGACACGGTCGCGCGGGCCGAGCCTTGAGGCTGGAGGTGGGCCATGGCGGACATGGGGCGCAGCAGGAGTATCGGGCGGCACGGCAAGGACGGCCGGGGCAAGCGGGTCCGCTGGCTGGTCGTCGCGCTGGCGGCCGCCGCCACGGTGACCGGCTCCCTCGCCGCGACGCTGCACGGCGGCGGCACGCCCGCCCGCGCCCGGGCACAGGCGGGCAGGCCCTTCCACCACCCCGGCGTGCTCGACACCCGGGCGCAGCTCGACGCCGTACGCCGCCATCTGGCCGCCGGCGACGAGCCGTGGACCGAGGCGTACGCCGCGATGCGCGCGAGCAAGTACGCCTCCATGGGCTACACCGCGAAACCCGTCGCGGACGTCAAGTGCCCCTTCGACGGCAAGCCCGGCCGCGGCTGCACGGAGGAGCGCGAGGACGCCATCGCCGCCTACACCCAGGCGCTGATGTGGTACTTCACCCGCGACGAGGCGCACGCCGAGAAGGCCGTGCAGATCATGGACGCCTGGTCCGGCACCATCGAGCGGCACTCCGACGACAACGCCGGACTGCAGACCGCCTGGTCGGGCTCCAGCTGGGCGCGCGCCGCGGAACTCGTCCGGTACACCTACCAGGGCTGGAGCCGGCCGCAGGTGCGCCGCTTCCGGACGATGCTGCGTACGGCCTACCTTCCCGAGGTGGAGCACGCCTGGCCCGACCGCAACGGCAACTGGGACCTGGCCATGACGGACGCCGCCATCGGCATCGCCGTCTTCCTCGACGACCGGCCCGCGTTCGACCGGGCGGTCAAGCGCTTCCGCGGCCGTGTCCCCGCGTACTTCTATCTCGCCTCCGACGGACCCGTCCCGCAGGCCCCGCCCGGCGGCACCCTCAAGACCCCCGCCCAGCTGCGGACGTACTGGTTCGACCAGAACCGCTACGTCGACGGCCTGGGCCAGGAGACCTGCCGCAACTTCATGCACGTCGGGTACGCGCTGGCCGCCACCGCCCATATCGCCGAGACCGCCTGGCACCAGGGCGTGGACCTGTGGTCGGAGAACAGCGACCGGGTCCGCGCGGCGCTGGACTTCCACGCCGGCTACCAGCTCGGCGACAAGGCCCCTCCGTGGCTGTGCGGCGGCAGGATCGAAACCAACATGGGCCCGGACGTCGAGGTCGCGGTGAACCATCTGCGCAACCGGATGGGCCTGAAGGTGCCCGAGGCCGAACGCCTCGCCGTCCACCAGCGCCCCGCCGGCACCGACGACCTGTTCGTGGCCTGGGAGACCCTGACGCACGCGGACAACCCGTGACGTACCGGCCCCGTCATGTGTCTCACCGCTGGTCGCGGGCCAGTACGCCCCACGCGGCCAGCGGCGCCAGCAGCGCCGTGAGGCCGCCGGAGACGACCAGGCTCGCGGTGGTGCCCGTCCACGAGACCAGGGGGCCGCCCGCCAGCAGGCCCAGCGGGGAGGCGAGCGTGGAGCCCGTCGTCCACAGCGTGACGACCGGCTGCTGCTCGTCGGGGGCGAGGCCCGACTGCACGAAGCTGTACGCGAGCGGCGTGAACGGCGCCCAGATCAGCCCGCCGACCGCGAACACCACCATCGCCGCGGGCTGCGTACCCACGCACGCCAGCGCGATCGGACACGCCGCCCACAGCGCGATCACCGTCACGAGCAGCGGCCGCTGCGGCAGATGACGCAGCCGGTCGACCAGCGCCGCCCCCACCAGCGCGCCCGCGCCCAGTGCCGTCCACAGCCACCCCAGCGCGGAGGCGTCGCCGTGCAGCGAGTCCCGTACGTACAGCGGCAGCGCCACCTCGACCGGCATGTACAGGAAGTTGAAGAAGAACACGACCACCAGCAGCCGCCCCGCCACCGGCCGCCGCCGCAGGATCCGCCACCCCGACGCCCGCTCCCCGCCCGCCGCCGCGGCGGCCACCGTGCGCGGCGTGCACCGCAGCACCGCCGCCAGCAGCACCAGCGCCCCGCACACGTCGGCGAACAGCGCCCACCCCGCGCCCGCCCACGCCGCGAGCAGCCCGCCGGCCACCGGCCCGAGGACGTACAGCGAGAGGCTGCCGCCCAGCCCCAGCAGCCCATTGACGGCGAACCGGTCCGCGTCGTCCACCAGCGTGGTCGCCAGCAGGCGCCGGCCGCTCGACCCCGCCAGCCGGAACGTACTCCCGAGCAGCAGCACCCCCACCAGCACGGGCAGCGTCAGCCGTCCGGTCACGGCGAGCACACCCAGCGCGGTGAACGACACCGCCCGCAGCACGCAGTCCGCGAGCAGCAGCCGGCGCGGCGGCACCGCGAGGCGCCCCAGACTCAGGGTCAGGGCCAGCACGGTGGAGAGCAGGAACGGCGCCGCCTCCACCAGACCGATCGCGAGCGCCGGATCCACCGCCCCGTGCACGGCCAGGGTCTGCACGGGCATCGCGACGATCAGCATGCCGGTGCCGGCGTTCGCCAGCAGATCACCCAGCAGCAGACAGGCCAGCCGCGGATTGCGCCGCAGGACGACACGGTACGAGCGGTTCGCGGCGGACTCGGTGACGGTGGTGGCGGTCAACGGTGCCTCCTTCGACGGGGATCACGGTACGTCGGACGACCCCAGCACAGCCGAACACGCTTGCCTTTACGAGACAGATGGGACACCGTGGGACAGCCGGAGCCGCTCTGAACTGGGGCGACTCGGCGTCCGCAGGGCGATTCGGGGCGGGACGACGGGGAAGCGGGGAAGCACGATGGCGGGGGAACAGCGCGCGAGGACGGCGCATCCGCAGGACGAACTGGCGGCCCGGCTGCGGCTGCTGCGGGAGGTGTCGGGCCTGGGCGTACGAGCCCTCGCACGGGACGCGGGCCTCAGCTCGTCGTCGCTGTCGCGCTATCTGAGCGGGCAGACCGTACCGCCCTGGCCGACGGTGATCGCCCTGTGCCGGCTCGTCAAACGCGACCCGCGCCCACTGCGCCCCCTGTGGGAACGGGCCGCGAACCCCCTGCCCGCGCCCCCGAAGACCAGCCGCCAGGTCCATCCCCCGGCGCCCCCGGCCGGCGCACCGCGCCCGCCGCGCAACGACCTCCCGCGCGACGTCCCGGACTTCACCGGCCGCGAGGCCCCCCTCGCCGCGCTGCTGGCCGCCGTGGACACGCACCGGGTGGTCGCCGTCGACGGCATGGCCGGGGTCGGCAAGACCTGTCTGGCGGTGCACGCCGCGCACCGGCTCGCCGCCGGCTACCCCGACGCCCAGCTCTACCTGGACCTCCACGGCTTCACCGACGGCCGCGAACCGCTCGGCCCCGACCCCGCGCTGCGGACCCTGCTCGCCGCGCTCGACGTCCCCTCCGAACGGATCCCGCAGGAGGGCGGCATCGAACCCCTGGCCGCCTGCTGGCGGTCCGAACTGGCCGCCCGGCGGGCCGTGATCGTCCTCGACAACGCCGCCGACGCCGACCAGGTCCGCCCGCTGCTGCCCGGCGCCGGCGACTCCGTCGCCGTGATCACCAGCCGCACCCGGCTGCTCGGCCTGGACGAGGTGCCCCCGCTCTCCCTCGACGTCCTCGGCACCGAGGAGAGCGCCGCGCTGCTGGCCGCCGCCAGCGGCGCCGACGGACGGCTGGACCGCGACCCGGAGGCCACGGCCGAGGTGCTGCGCCTGTGCGGGCGGCTGCCGCTGGCGCTGCGGCTGGCCGCCGCCCGGCTGCGGCACCGGCCGGGCTGGACGGTGGGCGTCCTCGTCGACCGGCTGGCGGAGGGCGCCGACGAGTTCGACACCGCGTTCGCCATGTCCGTCCGGCAGCTCGACCGCGCGGGCCGCCGGATGTTCCGGCTGCTGGGGCTGCTGCCCGGGTCGGCGTTCGACGACTACGTGGCGGCGGCGCTCGCGGACGTACCGCTGCGCACCGCCCGCACCATGCTCGAGGACCTGCTGGACGCGCACCTCGTCCAGCAGCCGGCGGCCGGCCGCTACCGGCTGCACGACCTCGTGCTCCAGCACGCCCGCCGGGCCGGCGAGGAGCAGGACACCCCGGCGGAACGGCAGCAGGCGCTGGGCCGGGTGCTCGACTACTACGTGCACGCGGCCGCCGCCGCGGACGCCGCGATGCCGGCGCTGACCCCCTGCCGCCCGCCCACCGCGGGGCGCCCGCCCGGCGAGCTGCCGCGGTTCGCCGACAAGCACGCCGCCCTCGGCTGGTACACCACCGAGTACGGCAACCTGATGGGCGCCTTCGAGGTCGCCGCGGCCGTCGGGGCGGACACGCACGTGACCGAACTGCCGCGCTTCATGCGGGCGTACTTCGCCCGCCGCTGCGGCACGACCCACCTCAACGCCCTCTTCGAACGGTCCCTGGCCGCCGCGGAACGCCTCGGTGACCCGCTGCGACTGGCCGAGGCGCACAGCGACCTGGGCTTCGCCCGCTACAACGCCGGCCGGATGGCGGAGGCCGGCGCCGCGTACGACACGGCCGCCCCCCTGGTGGCCGCCACCGGGGACACCCGCGCCGAGGCGGAGCTGACGATGCGCCGCGCGAGCCTGCGCTGGGACGAGGGCTACGTGGAGGAGCCCCTCGAGCTGTTCCGGCACGCGGGCAAGCTGTACGCCGACGCGGACTTCCCCCTGGGCACCGCCCACGCCACCGCGTACGAGGCCTGGGCGATGCTGCAGCTGGGCCACCGGGGCGAGGCGGCGCGGCTGGCGCGCGCGGCGCTGGACATCCCGCACGCCGACCCCGCCTGGCCGCACACGCTCACCGCCCGGATCACCCTGGGCGTCGCCCTCGCCGACGAGGAACCCGACGCGGCCGTGGCCGAGCTGACCTCGGCGCTGGAGCTGGCCCGCGAGGACGGCCACCGGCACAACGAGGCGTGGTGCCTGAACTGTCTGGGCGTCGCCCTGCGGCACATGGGCCGCCACGAGGAGGCCCTGGACAGCCACCGGCGGGCGTTCGCGCTGCTGGAGGAGCTGTTCGAGGAACACTGGAAGATCCATTTCCTCAACGGCTACGGCGAGACCTGCCGCCTCGCCGGCCTGCCCGAACAGGCCCTGGCACTGCACCGCGAGGCCCTGGAGCTGGCCCCCCGGATCGGCTACCGGTACGAGGAGGCGCTGGCCCACGAGGGCATCGCCGCCGTCCTGGAGGCCACGGACCCGGACACCGCCGACACCCACCGGGCGGCCGGGGAGGCCATCCTGCGGGATCTCACGGGTGGACCGCAGGAGCCGGTGTGACCTGCTCCGCCGCAGGTGGCGGACGGTGTACGGCATCCGCATGAAGCACGGCGTGTCGGCCGCGGACCACGGTTCCGGAATCGCACGGTCTGTCTAGCTTCGTCGAGTACGGGCCTGACCGGGCAGCGATCCGGTCGGGCCGCAGACTCGAGGGAAGGACCCCCCGTGCGCAAGATCCTGACGGCCATCGGCCTCACCGCGGCCACCGTCGCCCTGTCCGCCGCTCCGACGTTCGCGGCCGCCCCGCAGCAGATCGACCCCCCCGGCGGCGACGTCATGGGCGTCGGCAACAACCTGTGTGTCGCTCCCTGGATGTGGACCGGCCCGCTCACCGCGCTCTCGCCCTCCGGCGACTACGCGGCGTGCAACCAGACCGGGACCGCCGGCGGAGACACGATGGGCGTCCTGAACAACGTCTGTCTGCTCCCGTGGGACTG
The DNA here is from genome assembly GCF_009604385.1 of Streptomyces smaragdinus. Classification (GTDB taxonomy): domain Bacteria; phylum Actinomycetota; class Actinomycetes; order Streptomycetales; family Streptomycetaceae; genus Streptomyces; species Streptomyces smaragdinus. The sequence continues at coordinate 604,484 of NZ_WEGJ01000001.1, read as the reverse complement.
GACCGGCCCGCTCACCATCCTGTCGCCCTCCGGCGACTACGCGGCGTGCAACAGGACCTGATCCCGGCCGCACAGCCGTGAGAGCGGACGCCCGCCGCGTCTACCGGTCACGGAGACAGCCGGTAGACGCGGCGGGCGTTCCCCGCCGCCAGCAGGTACGCCACCCGGTCGGCGTCGGCCGCCGCCCAGTCGCCGTCGTCCGTCCACCGCCGCAGCAGCCGGCCGAGCGCGGTGCGGAACAGCTCCGCGCCCACGACGTACAGCTCCGCGAGCGCGTACGCGTCGGTGGAGAACAGCAGTTTCCCGAAGGGCGTCAGCTCCAGCATCTCCGCCAGCACGGCCTCGGCCCGCGCCCCGGTGTGGCTGAGCGCGAGCCCCACGTCGGCGTAGACGTGCGGGAAGACGTGGGCCAGATAACCGGCGCTCCGGTGGTACGGGTAGCCGTGCAACAGCACCAGCGGCGTGCCCGTGGGGTGCACCGCCCGGACGAAGTCCGTGAGCAGCAGGGGGTCGCAGCGGCGCAGCGCCAGATCCGGGTCGCCGAAGCCGGTGTGCAGCTGGAGCGGCAGTCCGGTGCGTACCGCCGACCACAGCAGATGCCGCAGCAGCACGGGGTCCGTGAGCCGTCCGGCGCCGGCGTCGAGCCAGCGCGCGGCGGCCCCGCGTACCTCGCCGGCGGCCGGGGGAGCCGGGTTGAAGTCGAGTCCGTGGCGGTAGGCGGCGATCGACTTGAAGCCCACCGCCGTACGGGACTTGGCCGCGATAGCCTCGCCCAGCGCCTGCGTGAAGCCCCGCGCGTCCGCCGCCGTGCGTGCCACCTCCTCCGCCAGCCGCTCCAGCCGTACGACCTCCCGCTCGGTCCCGCCGCCGTACGATCCGGGGCCGGTGCCGGGCAGCCCGGTGTCCACCAGGAACGTGCCGATCCCGGCGGCGGCCAGCAGCCGCCGCCCGCTCTCCGCCGGACCCAGGGCGCCGCGGCCGGCCAGATAGTCCCCGTACGGACAGTGCGGCTCGAGTCCGAGCACCGGCGGGCACCACCGGCGCAGGGCGAAGCCCAGCTGGGAGTCGGCGAAGTCCGCGCCGGGCGCCGGGGGTTCGGCGGACTCCGTCAGACACGACGCGAACTCCTCCGGCGTGGGGTCGGTGTCCATCACCCCGTGGCAGTGGTGGTCGACCAGCGGCGGAAGGTCCATCAGTACCGCCCGCGCGTGGCGGCGGCGACGTGCTCGGGCTCCGCGTCCCGGAACAGCTCGATCTCCGCCCGCCGCACCGCCGTGAACGCGTCGAACAGCGGCGCCCCCATCGCCTCCCGCAGCACCGTCGACCCGGTCAGCCGGGCGAGCGCCTCGTCCAGCGTGTCCGGCAGCCGCCGCTCGGTGTCCTCCCGCGCCGGATCACCCGCCACCGGCGCCGGCAACCGCAGTTCCTCGGCCACCCCCGCCATCCCGGCGGCGATCACACAGCCGACCGCGAGATACGGGTTGGCCGCCGGATCGAAGCACTTCACCTCCGCGTTGGCCGCCCCCGGATCCTCGTGCCACCCGGGGACGAACCGCAGCGCCGCCTCCCGGTTCTCCACCCCCCAGCACTGGTACACGCCCGCCCACCGCGACGGCCGCAGCCGCAGATAGCTCGCCGGCGACGGCGCACCCACCGCCAGCAGCGCGGGCAGCTCCCGCAGCACCCCGGCCAGGAACGCCTCCCCGACGGGCGTCATCCCGTCCGCCAGCAGATTGCGCCCGCCCTCCCACACGCTCAGATGCAGATGCCCGCCGTTGCCCACGGCGTCCGCCTCCACCGCCGGGCCGAACAGCGGGGTGAGCCCGTGCGCCAGGGTCACCGACCGGATCGTCTCCCGTACCAGCACCGCCAGATCGGCCGCCCGCACCGGGTCGGCCGGCGCCACCGACACCTCGAACTGCCCGGGGGAGTACTCCGGATGGAGCTGCAGCACCTCGACGCCCTGCGCCGCGAGGGCGTCCAGCACGTCACCCAGATACCCGGCGAGCTCCGCCAGCCGCGCCATCCCGTAGGCGGCGCCCGTGCACGGGTACTCGAGGCCGTCGCCCTTCGTCGGCCGTACGACCACCCACTCCGTCTCGAAGCCCATCCGCAGCGACAGCTCCCGCCCCGCCGCCAGCTCCGTCATCCGCCGCGCGAAACGGCGCTGGCAGCCCGCATACGGGACGCCCCGCTGGTCGTAGCGGTCCACCGGCGCCCACGCCCAGTCGGGCTGCCCGGCCAGCACCGTCAGCCGGTCCAGGTCGGGGAAGAGCCGCAGGTCACCGTCCGGTCCGCCGGTCAGCTCGCCGGCGGTGATGGAGTCGTCCACCACGAACACGTCGAACACCGGCGACATGCCGACCCCGCTGGTCGCGACCTGCGCCAGCCGGGCCACCGGGACCGTCTTGACGCGGGTGATGCCCGCGTTGTCCACCCAGGTCAGGGCGATGCCGCGGATGCCCTCGGCGGACAGTCGCGCCGCGTGCAGCCGGGCCTGTTCGATACTCAACGGTCCTCCTGGGATCGTCCCCGCAGCAGCCCCAGCACCGTCCGTACGGTGTCCGCCTCGGCCGCCGGCTTGTCCTCGCGATAACGCAACACCCGGGCGAACCTCAAGGTCACGCCCTCGGGATAGCGCGACGAACGCTGCACGCCGTCGAATGCGATCTCCACCACCAGCTCCGGCCGCACCCGCACCAGCCAACCGTCGTCGCTGACGGCCAGCTCCCGCAGCTTCTCCGTCTGCCAGGCGAGCAGCGCGTCGGTGAGACCCTTGAAGGTCTTGCCGAGCATCGCGTACGAGCCGTCCTGGCGCCGCGCGCCCAGATGCAGGTTCGACAGCTTCCCGGTGCGCCGCCCGTGACCCCATTCGGCGCCCAGGACCACCAGGTCGAGGGTGTGCACCGGTTTGACCTTCAGCCAGGAGGCGCCGCGCCTTCCGGCGACGTACGCCGAGTCGAGGGCCTTGCACACCACGCCCTCGTGTCCCCGGTCCAGCACCTCGTCGAGGAACGCGCGGGCGGCGGCGCGCTGGCGGTCGTCCGCGGGGTCGGTGACCGTGAGGCGGCGTACGCGGGCCTCCTGGGGGACGATCCGGGCCAGTTCCGTGTGCCGGTCGGTGACGGGGAGCCCGAGCAGGTCCCGGCCGTCGACGGCGAGGACGTCGAAGAACACGGGGGACAGGGGGACGTCGGGGCGGGCGGTGCGGGTGCCGACGCGGCTCGCGGTCTCCTGGAAGGGGCGGGGTGTGCCGTCCGGGCCGAGGGCCAGCACCTCGCCGTCGAGGACCAGTGCGGCGGCGGGGAGGGCGGCGGCGGTGCGGGTCACCTCGGGGAGGCGGGCGGTGATCTCGTCGAGGGTGCGGGTGTAGACCCGTACTGTGTCGCCGTCCTTGTGGACCTGGACGCGGATGCCGTCCAGCTTCTCCTCGACGGCGCACGGACCGAGCCGGTCGAGGGCCTCGTCGACGTCCTTCGCCGTCTGAGCCAGCATCGGCTGCACCGGATGCCCCACGGTGAGCCGGAACTCCGCCAGCGCCGCCGGGCCGTGCTCCAGCACCGCCCGCGCCACGGTCCCCAGGTCACCGGCCAGCATCACCGCCCGCCGCACCTCCGCGGGCGCCGCGCCCACCGCGCCGGCCAGCCCGTCCGCCGCGAACGCGTCCAGCGCGCCCTGGCGCAGCTCGCCGCCGAGCAGCCGCAGCAGGAACTCCTGCTCGCCGGCGGTCGCGGCGTCCATGAGCCCGTGCACGAGCCGTCTGCGCTCGGTCTGCGCGCCCTTGCCGGACACGGCGGCGATCTCGTCGAACGCCTCGTGCACCTCACGCACCGTCAGCCGCGGCTCGGCGGCGGGCGGGCGGCGCTCCTTCAGCGTCGCCCAGCCGACACCGATGCGCCGCTGGGGGAGCCGGCCCGCCAGATAAGTGACGACTATCGGGGCGTCGTCCGGCTCGGTGGCGCGAAACAGGTCGGCCAGCAGCGCGGTCTTGTCGGTGCGCGAGGAGGTCGCGGAGATCTCGAGGGAGGTGCGGGCCACGTCGGCGAGCAGCATGCCGTCAGTCTCGCTCAGCCGGTGCCCGCGCGGGCGCAACCCGCGCGGGCCCGTGTCCTCAGCCGAGCTGGACGTCCGAGCAGGCGTAGAACGCGTTGGCCGTGTCGTACACGTCCCAGACGGCGAGGATCAGATGCCGTCCGGACTTGCCCGCCGGGATGGTGCCCGGGTGGATGGTCGACCGGGTGGGCATCCGGCCGCCGTACTGGACGGTCAGGAACGGCGCGGGCTCCAGGGCGGCCCGGGTGAGCGGGGCGGTGGGGTCCCAGCCGTCACGGGTGATGTAGTAGTGGAACTTGCTCGTGGCGTGCGGGGTGTCGAGCCGCCAGACGAAGTCGTAGCTCTGGCCGGAGCGCAGACTCGTGGCGGGCCAGGCGCCGCCGCGCATGTTGTCCAGCTCCCCGAAGCGGCCGATGCCGCCGCTGCACAGATGCCCGTCGGCCGGGCCGCGGGTGGGGAATCCCTTCTGGCCCTCGACGGACCAGGGCTCCCACTGGATCTGGCCGCAGTTCCTGACGGTGTGCTGATAGCACAGCTGTTGCCGGCTGACGGGCGCGGTGGTCTGGCCGTGGCTGCTGGCGCTGCCGCCGGTGGCGAAGAGCGTGATGCAGCTGAGGCCCAGGGCGGTCAGTCCGGTGACGATCTTTCGGCGCATAGGCGCTCCCATGACGTGGGGGGTCGTCCCGCCGCGAGAGCGGGCGGGATCTGGTGCGCGTGCAGGTCTAGACCAAGTCCGACGGTAGACCCCGACGGCTTGCCATGTCCAGACCAATGAAAGACGCGCGGGAAAATGAGGCTGACGCCTTCCCGCCGGACGCCTAGACTCCGGGACAACGCGTTGACGGAGACAAGTAGCCCGGGATCCGTGAGCCGAGAGAGCTGCCGTTCGCTGTGAGGCAGCCTCACGACCCGGGGCGAATCCCCTCCCGAGTGCGGGGAGGAACGGCCGCCGCCCCGGCGGCCCGATGCCCTGCCGGCCGGCCCCCGTCACCGGGCCGAGACGAGACCGCCGCAGGGCGGTGAAGGCGTGGTGGCACCGCGAGCACCCTCTCGCCCACGCTCCCAGGGATCCACCCCGGAGCGCGTGTGCTCCGGACGCAGGAATGGACCCGCCGTGCTGGACATCAACGAGATCCGAACCGACACCGAACGCGTCCACCGCGCCCTGCGCAAACGGGGGCTGGACATCGACCTCACCGGCTTCCTCGAGCTGGACGACGCCTACCGCAGGGCCCGTACGACCACCGAGGGGCTGCGCGCCGAACGCAACCGCCTCGCCGGGGAGATCGCCGCCGCGAGCCGGGCCGGGGAGGGCGCCGAGGAGCTGCGCGCCGCCGCCAAGGCCCTCGCCGGACGGCTGGAGGAGGCAGAGGCCGCGTTCACCGGCCTCGCCGACCGCCACCACACCTTCCTGGCCGCGCTGCCCAACCTCCCCGACGAGGACGTCGTCGCCGGCGGCAAGGAGAACAACCGCGTCCTGCGCACCCACGGCACCCCGCCGGACTTCACGTTCCCCGCGAAGGCGCACGTGGAGCTGGCCGAGGACCTGGGCCTGATCGACTACCGGCGCGGCGCGAAGCTCGCCGGCAGCGGCCACTGGGTCTACCGGGGCGCGGGCGCCGACCTCGAATGGGCGCTGCTCAACCACTTCCTGGACGCCCACCGCCGGGCCGGCTTCGAGTTCGTGCTCCCGCCGCACCTCCTCACCCGCGAGGCCGGGTACGCGGCCGGCCAGTTCCCCAAGTTCGAGGAGGACGTCTTCCTGCTGGACGGCGGCGAGCGGTTCCTGCTGCCCACGGCGGAGACAGCGCTGGTGAACCTGCACCGCGGCGAGACGGTCGACGGCGCCGAACTGCCGCTGAAGTACGTGTCGTACACCCCCTGCTACCGCAAGGAGGCCGGCAGCCACCGGGCGGCGGACCGCGGGACGCTGCGCGGACACCAGTTCAACAAGGTCGAGCTGTTCGCGTTCGTCCGCCCCGAGGAATCGGCCGCCGTGCAGGAGGAGCTGCTCGCCCGGGCGGAGGAACTCGTCGCGGGCCTGGGTCTGCACCACCGGGTGACCAAGCTCGCCGGCGAGGACATCTCGGGCGCGATGGCCAGCACGTACGACGTCGAGGTGTGGCTGCCCGGCCTCGGCGCGTACGCGGAGGTCAGCTCGGTGTCGAACGCCCGCGCCTACCAGGCCCGCCGCGGCGGCATCCGCTACCGCCCGGAGCCCGGCGCGAAGGCGGAGTACCTGCACACCCTCAACGCCTCGGGCCTGGCCACCAGCCGCCTCGTCCCGGCCCTGCTGGAGCAGCACCAGCGCCCCGACGGCACGGTCACCGTCCCCGAGGTGCTACGCCGGTGGGGCCTGCCCGAAGTGCTGGGCGCCTAGCGGCCGCCCGTCCGCGTCCACCCCGACGGCCGCCAGCAGGGTGCGCGCGCACAGGTCGCGCAGCTCGGCGCGGGTGACCGTGGCGCGTTCCAGCCAGTCCAGACAGACGGAGATGACGAACATCAGCCAGCCGCGGGCCGCGACGCGCACCGTGTCGTCCGGTTCGCGCAGGGCGGTCACCGCGTCCACGATCCGCTGCTGCTGGACCGCCACGCTCTCCTCGAAGACGGCGCGGATGCCCTCGTCCACCGAGACGGCGGCCCGGTGCATCACCAGATAGCCGGTGCGGTGGGCCTCGACGTACTCCAGATACGCGTCGAGGCCCGCCACCAGCTGGTCCAGCACTCCCAGCGCCGGATCGGGCTCGGTGAGCGCCAGGATCCGCTCGCTCTCCGCCCGTACGACCGCCGCGAAGAAGTCCCGCTTGGTGGGGAAGTAGTGGTACAGCAGCCCCCGCGAGACCGCCGCGAGCTCCGCGACCTCCTCGATCCACACCTCGTCGTACGGCCGCTCGGCGAACAGCCCCGCGCCGACGGCGAGTAGCTGCTCGCGGCGCTGTTCGCTGGTCAGTCGGGTGCGGCGCACGGATGCACAGTAGCGGGAACTCACCTCTGCGGCGTCACCCGCAGCCGGATCGCGGCGCCTTCGCCCAGGATCGGGCGGGCGGTCGCCGGGACGCGGACCACGCCCTCCCAGCACTCCGGCGCCGGGTTCGCGTCGGGCAGCGGGGCGCCGTCCGGCACCCAGTCCCGCAGCGCGCCCCCGATCGCCGAGTTCCAGCTCGCCCACGCCCGCGGCTTGTCCGTCCCCGAACCGGGCGCGATGTCCACGACGAGGGTGTCGTCAAAGTCCGCCGTCTGCTCCAGATGGTCCCCGAAGCCCAGGATCCCGTCGTGTTCGCGCACCGACAGCAGCCGTACGCGCAGGGCGTGCCGCAGGGTCGCCAGCGGGGCCTCACCCGCGCGCGGGCGCGGGGCCGTACTGGACAGGAACGTCGTCAGCAGCCGCACCTCGCGCGGCCCGGTGTCCGTGGCCTGGCGCCGCGGCAGCGGGACCGGGCAGTGGTGGGCGGCCGTCTGCTCGTGCATCACGACCGGCAGCCCGCGCACCGCCAGCTGGGTCTCGAGCTGCCAGTACACGTCGTCGTCCGCCTCGCCGGCGAGCTCCAGCCCGGTCAGATCGACCGCCACCCGCAGATCGCCGAAGAGGAACCGCCGCAGGTTCTGGTAGCCCTCCTCCGAGTTGACCACGCCGTAGCGCCCGCTGTGGCTGCGGTGGATGTACGCGCGGTGCGCCCCCCGCACCGCGGCGTCCTCGATCTGCACCAGCCCGTCGCTGCGCACCCCCACCGCCTTCGCGGGCGGCCCGAGGCCCACCGTGTAGTCGGCGGCGTCGGTGCCGACCAGACACATGATCCGCTCCACCGGGAAACCGTCCGCCGGCATCCGCACCGCCCGCCAGCCGTCGGGGCGTGCGGGCAGCCGCGGGGCGCCGGGCAGGTCCGGGGTGAGGTACTGGTACATCCGGTCGGGGCCGAAGATCTCCGCGCCCGCGATGTCGAAGAAGTCACGGATCCGCTCGAGCATCCCGAAGCCCACCGCGAACTCGATCCCGCCGTGCGGCGTCGCATACGTGACCAGCCGGTCCACGAGATCCGCCGCCGCGTCCGGCCGCTGCCGGGCGTCCAGCTCCGGCGCCACACGCTGCATCATCGAGCGGCAGATCAGCCCGCCCATCGAGTGCGCGACCAGATGCACCCGCTCGGCCCCCGTCTTGGCCAGCACCAGCTCCACGAACCGGTACAGGTCCAGCGCCGCGTCCTCCAGCACGAACGCCTCGCCCCCGGTGCCGAACGTGGACGCCGAGGCGTCGTAGAACCGGTGCACCCACACGGTCGCGGTTGGCACCGACTTGTCGGGCTGCGCCAGCAGATAGCCGCGCTGGTTGCCCTGGACGATCACCTGATAGCCCTCGTCGGTCATCAGCCGCAGCATCGGTGACTCGAACTGGTGGAACACCGGCCGCCGCCCCGCGCCCACCCGGACGTGCACCGACCCCTCGTTGAACCCGCAGAACGGGTCGTCGACCGCCGAGTTGATCCCCGACGCGCCGCCGGCGAAGCCCCGGACGTAGACGACCGGCAGCTGACGTGTGACGCTCATGCTCTCCCCCTGTCCCCCCGCCCCCGCGGCTCCCGGCGGGTGGCGCGGTTCCATCATGCCCGCCGTCCGGGGACCGTACGGGACAACGCCCACTACTTGACGTCGGTTCAATAGGGGCGCGATGCTGGGGCCGGTAGAAGCACTGTCAGCAACGGCGAGTGGGAGAACGGCCGTGCAGACCCAGGCAATCCCGCATCCGCCGTACCGGCTGCCGCTGCTCGGGGACATTCTCGGCGCCCGGCCCTCGCGGCCGGTGCAGACCTCGATCGCCCTCTCGCGGCGCCTCGGGCCGATCTTCGTACGGAAGTTCCTGTACCGCGAGATCCTGCTCGTGGCCGGCGCCGAACTCGCCGCGGACCTCTCCGACGAGACCCGCTTCGCCAAGCACGTCGGCCTGGGCGTGGACAATCTGCGCCGGCTGGCCGGGGACGGGCTGTTCACGGCGTACAACAGCGAACCCAACTGGCAGCTCGCGCACGACATCCTGCTGCCGGCGTTCGCCCGCGGCGCGATGGAGAGCTACCACCCCGTCATGCTGGACGTGGCCCGCGAGCTGATCGCCGACTGGGACGCCAAAGCCGATGGGCCGCCGGTGGACGTGGCCGCCGACATGACCAAGCTGACGCTGGAGACCATCGGCCGGACGGGCTTCGGCTACAGCTTCCAGTCCTTCGAACGCGAGCGCCCCCATCCCTTCGTCGCCGCGATGGTCGCCGCCCTGCGCCACGCCCAGCTGCGCAGCTTCCGCTTCCCGGTGATCAGCAGGCTGCTCGGCGCCCGGCGCGCCGACCGGCGCAACGACGTGCAGCTGGCGTACATGAGCGACCTGGTCGACGAGGTGATCCGCACCCGGCGCGAGTCCGGCGCCGGCGGCGACGACCTGCTCGGGCGGATGCTGAACGAACCGCATCCCGAGACCGGCGAGAAGCTGAGCGACCTCAACATCCGCAACCAGGTGATCACGTTCCTGGTGGCCGGCCACGAGACGACGTCCGGGGCGCTGTCCTTCGCCCTGTACTACCTCTCCCGCAACCCCGGGGCACTGGAAAAGGCCCGCGCCGAGGTGGACGCCGCCTGGGGCCAGGAGAGCGACCCGAAGCCCGCGTACGGGGAGGTCGCCAAGCTCCGCTACGTGCGCCGGGTGCTGGACGAGTCGCTGCGGCTGTGGCCCACCGCCCCCGCGTACGCCCGGGTGGCGCGCGAGGACACCATGCTCGGCGGGCGCTATCCGATGTCCGCCGGGGACTGGGCGTTCGTGCTCATACCGGGCGTGCACCGCGATCCGGCGGTGTGGGGGCCGGACGCGGAGTCCTTCGACCCGGACCGGTTCGCGCCGGGGCGGGTACGGGAGCGGCCGGCGCACAGCTACAAGCCGTTCGGCACCGGGGAGCGGGCCTGCATCGGGCGGCAGTTCGCGATCCACGAGGCCACCCTCGTCCTGGCGCTGCTCCTGCACCGCTACGAGCTGATCCCCGACCCCGCGTACGAACTGCGCGTCACCGAACTGCTCACCGTCAAGCCCGAGGGCTTCACCCTGCGGCTGCGCCGGCGCACCGCCGCCGCCCCGCGGCCCGCCGCCGGGCCCCCCGCCCGGCCGGAGCGGGACGAGGAGCCGGCGTGCCCATACGCGGGAGGTGTCAGCGGCCGCTGAGCGAGCGGCGGTGGACGGGGAAGTCGAAGTACGTCTGCGGGAACAGCTCCGGCTGGTGGGTGAAGTGCCACCACTCGTACGCGTAGTTGACGAACCCGACCCGCTCCAGCGCGTCCTTCAGCAGCAGCCGGTTCGCCAGCTGCTCGCCCTGGATCCGGGGGTCCAGGGTGTGCGACAGGGTGTCGAAGCAGTCGTAGCCGGTGCCCATGTCGACCGAGTTGTCGGGGAAGCGGTCTTCCTTCGCGCCGAAGCAGGGCGCCAGCTCCTCGCCCGGCACGTACGGGCGGGTCGTCGCGGCGGGCAGCTTCACCAGCGTGAGGTCGACGGTGCTGCCGCGGCTGTGCCCGGACTTCTCGGCGATGTACCCGTCGTCGAACAGCACGCTCTTGTCGACATGCGGATAGAACTCCTCCTTCATCCGCTCGTCGTCCAGGTCCTTCGCCCAGGCCACGAAGTGGTCGACGGCGCGCTGCGGGCGGTAGCAGTCGTAGACCTTCAGCGAGTAGCCGTCCTTCCGCAGCTCCGTCTGGGCCCGGTGCAGGGCGTCGGCGGTGGAGCGGGTGACGACGCACAGAGGCTGGCGGTAGCCGTCGACCGGGTCGCCGATGAAGTTGTGGCGGGTGAGGTAGCGGATGTCGTGCAGGATCGTCGGGTCGACGTCGGAGAGCGCGACGAATTCCTGCGGGGCCTTGGGCTCGGGGTCGGCGACCGCGGCGGGCGCGACGGCGGTCCCGGCGGTCAGGGTGGCGGCCAGGAGCGCGAGGGCGCCCAGCAGTCGGGGGATTCCCGGGGTGACACGCGAGATTCTTGGCATGACTCACTCATGTATCAGGAGTCCCACCGGTTACGGAAGATCCGGAGTGGTGAGACGGCGCACGGATCGATTCCCGGTAGCTTTCGCCGTACCACCGGCCGCCGCACGAGAGCGAGCACCCCCATGGCCGCCACCGGCAACAAGGACATCGCGGCCGTGCTCCAGGAGTACGCCGACCTCCTCGCCATCACCGGCGGCGACGCCTTCAAGGCCCGCGCGTACGAACGCGCCGCCCGGGCGGTCGGCGGCCACCCCGCCGAGCTCGCCGGACTCGGAGCGAAGGCGCTCACGGACATCCCAGGCGTCGGGAAGTCGATCGCGGGGAAGGTAGCCGAATACCTGCGCACCGGCACCGTCACGGAGATCGACGAGCTCCGCGAACGGATCCCGGCCGGGGTCCGCGAGCTCACCCGCGTACCGGCGCTCGGCCCCAGGAAGGCGCTGCTCCTCCACGACGAGCTCGGGATCTCCTCCGTCGACGAACTCGCCGAGGCCATCGAGGGGCAGCGGCTGCGCGGCCTGAAGGGCTTCGGACCGAAGACCGAGGAGAAACTGCTCCACGGCATCGGCCTGCTGAAGGCCTCCGGCGAACGCGCCCCCCTCGACACGGCGACCGAACTCGCCGAGCGGATCACGGCCGCGCTCGCCGGGGTCGAGGGCTGCGAACGGTGCGCGTACGCCGGGTCCCTGCGCCGGATGCGCGAGACCGTCGGCGACATCGACGTCCTGGCCGCCGCGCAGGATTCCGGACCCCTGATGGAGGCCTTCGTCGCCCTGCCGGTGACCGCCGAGGTCATCGCGCGCGGCACGACGAAGACCAGCATCCGTACGACCGACGGCATCCAGGTCGATCTGCGGGTCGTCGCCCCCGACTCGTGGGGCGCGGCGATGCAGTACTTCACCGGCTCCAGGGAACACAACATCCGCACCCGCGAGATCGCCCGGCGCCGCGGACTCAAGCTCTCCGAGTACAGCCTCTCGCGCGTCAAGTCCGGCCGCCGGGTCGCCGCCGAACGCGAGGAGGACGTCTACGAACACCTCGGCCTGCCCTGGATCCCGCCCGTGCTGCGCGAGGACCGCGGCGAGATCGAGGCCGCCCGGGACGGCGAACTCCCCGAGCTCGTCACCGAGGGCGACCTGCGCGGCGATCTGCACACCCACACCGACCTCACCGACGGACTCGGCACCCTGGAGGAGATGGCGCGGGCGGCGGCGGACCGCGGCTTCACCTACTACGCCGTCACCGACCACGCCCCCGACCTGCGGATGCAGCGGATGACGAAGGCCAAGATCCTGGCCCAGCGCGAACAGGTCCGCGCCCTCGACGGCACGCTCGGCAAGCGGCGCGGCGGACTGCGCCTGCTGCACGGCACCGAGCTCAACATCGACCCGGACGGCGAGGTGGACTGGCCCGCCGATTTCCTGGCGGGCTTCGACCTGTGCGTGGCCTCCGTGCACTCCCACTTCGACCTGCCGCGGGCCGCGATGACCCGGCGGCTGGTGAAGGCCGCCGGGAACCCGCACGTGCACGTCATCGGCCACCCCACCGCGCGGATGCTCGGCAAACGCGGCGGCATCGACGCCGACTGGGACGAGGTCTTCGAGGCCTGCGCCCACTCCCGCACCGCCCTGGAGATCAACGCGCAGCCGCACCGGCTGGACCTGCCGGACGAGCTGATCCTGCGCGCCCGGCGGCACGGCGTGCTGTTCTCGATCGACAGCGACGCCCACTCCGTACCCGATCTGGCACAGCTGCGCTACGGCGTCGGCACCGCCCGGCGGGGCTGGGTGACGAAGGCCGAGGTCATCAACACCTGGACCCTGACCCGGCTGAGGGCGTTCCTGCGCCGGGGCTGAGACCGGCGCCCCGTCAGAGCTGTCTGACGGGGTCGTGGCCGAGGCACATCAGCCGGCTCCGCCACTGTTCGCGGCCGCCGGCCGGCACCTGCGCGCGCCGCTGCGCGGTCACCGTGTCGACCACGACGTACATCACGTCGACGTCCTCGGCGGTCAGCTCGGAGCGGCGCTTGCGCAGGATTCTCAGCACATGGCGGCCGGTGTGCCGGGACACCTCCTCCCCGTCCGTCTCGTGCGCGGCAGTCGACAGCAGCCAGGAGGCCAGCTCCCGCGCGGTCATGTTCACGGTCTGGTGGAACTCGTCCCACAGTGCGTCCAGTTCGAACCCCGGGATCCCGGCAGGGGGGTGAGCCACGGCAATTCCTCTCGTCGTGTCCGTGCGCGGTGGCGCAGCCGGTGGTGGTGCCCGATGTCGCTGAGAGCTGTCCGCGAACCCACTTCTTCGCGCGTAGAGCGTAAGTGTGCGGACAGCTCTCAGGTACCCCGATAGCCAGGGCGGCCACACGTTCCGCCGCGGGTCTGCTCGGGCCAGGCGCCCCCTTGTGTCACCGAGCAGCGTCTACGCTGCCGGAAGAGGCGCGGCGGCGGAAGGAGTCCGGTGAAACGGTTCGTGGTGGAGGCGGACGGGGAACGGCTGAGCGGGGTGGAGACCGGCTCCGGCGGCACGGCCGCGGTGCTGATGCACGGGGCGGGGCAGAGCAGCAAGGACCGGTTCACCGGGCTGCTGCGCGATCTCGCGGAACGCGGCGTGCACGCCCTCGCGTTCGACTTCTCCGGCCACGGCGACAGCTCCGGCGAACTCTCCCGGCTCAGCCTCGAACGCCGCTTCGCACAGGCGCGGTCCGTGATCGACGAACGGATCGCCGGCGACGCCGGGCTGGTGCTCGTCGGCTTCAGCATGAGCGGGCAGACCGTCGCCGACCTCACCGCCCACTACGGCCCCCGGGTCCGCTCCATCGGCCTCGGCGCGCCCGCCGTGTACGCCCGCCGGGCCTGGCCGCTGCGCTTCGGCGACGGCTTCACCGGCGTCATCCGCACCCCGGACAGCTGGCGCGACTCGGCCGCCCTGGACGCCTACCGGGACTTCGCGGGCCGCGCGGTGCTGGCCGTACCGGCGGCGGACGCGGTGATCCCGCCGGCGGTGACGGAGGAGGTGGCGCGGGCGCTGGGGGAGCGGTCGCGGTTCACGCGGCTGGTGTACGAGGACGCCACCCATCATCTGGGGCAGTGGTACCGCGACAACCCCGGCCTGCGCCGCGCGTTCGCCGCCGCCCTGCTGACGGGGCACGGGTCGGCCGCCGTGCCCCGGCGCTTCGGCGCGGACGAGGCGGCGGCGTATTACCGCGCCCACCCGGCGCCGCTGATGACGGCCACCAGGATCGTGCACGACGAGCAGGGGCGGGTGCTGGTGCTGACGCCCGCGTACAAGGACCACCTCGAGCTCCCCGGCGGGCTCATGGAGGCAGCCGAGACGCCTCAGCGGACCCTGGCCCGCGAGCTGGCGGAGGAGCTGGACCTGACGGTCCCGGTCGGCCGGCTCCTCGCGGTGGACGCGCGGCCCGACGACGGGCGCGGGCGGGCCCTGGTGGCGCATCTGCACGACGTCGGCCCGCTCACGGCCGCGCAGGCGGCGGCGATCCGGTTCGCCGACGGCGAGATCCTGGACGCCGGCTGGTACGAACCCGCCGACGCCGTACGGCTGCTGCCGCCCCCGCTGGCCGCCCGGCTGCGCGCCGCGCTCGCCGCCCGCGCGGCGGGGTCCGTCGCGCATCTGGTCGGCGGGGTGGTGCAGCCCGGGTCCGCCGCCGCGCAGGACCCCGTGGTCCGGGCGGGGCGGGAGCTGCGGGGGGAGCTGGACTACGCGTCGTACCTCGCCGGGCGGCCGAAGGTCTTCGCGGGGGCCTGCGTGCTGTGCACGGACGGCGACGGCCGGGTGCTGCTCGTCCGGCCCGCGTACACCGACGACGGACGCTGGCAGCTCCCCGGCGGCGGCGTCGAGGCCGACACCGGGGAGCACCCGCGGCAGGCCGCCGCGCGGGAGGCCGCGGAGGAGCTGGGCCTGGAGCTCACCCCCGGCGCGCTGCTCGCCGTCGACTGGCGGCGGGCGGACGGGATGCCGGACACCGTGATCCACGTGTACGACGGCGGCGTCCTGGACGCCGCGCGGCTGGCGGCGATCCGGCTGGACCCCCTGGAACTCACCGGCTGGCGGCTGGCGACCCCGGAGGAGGCCCGCACCCTGGTCCGGCCCACCCTGCACGCCCGCCTGACGGCGATCCTCACCGCCCGGCGGGAGGGCGGGGCGGGGGCGCTGGAGCTGGTGGACGGGAAGCCGCCGGAGGGGGCCTGACGCCCGCCGGCTCAGCTCTCCCCGTACTCCGCCGCCGTGGCCGCCAGCGACTTGAGCCCCGCCTCGATCCCGCCCGGGCGGCTGCGCTCCAGCCACGCCGCCCGGTGCAGCCCGGTCGCCTCCGCCAGATCCGCCGCCAGCGCACCGGCGTCCGGCGCCGCGCCGCCCGCCTCCCGCAGCAGCCGCCACGCCCCGTGCCGTACCAGCCGCGCGGCGGCGGTCAGCTCCCGGCGGACCACGGCGCCGTCCGCGCACCCGGGGGTGGCGGCGGCGATGTCCGCCAGCACCGCGTCCAGGTCCGCGAGCAGCTCCGTCAGCCGTCCGGCGTCCGGCTCGCCGCCCTGCAGATACGACGCCGGGACCACCGCCGCCGCCAGCGGGCTGGCGTTGAACGCCTGGCGCCCGGTGCGCCGCCAGGCGTGGCCCAGGGTGTCGAGCGCGGCGCTCAGCCGGCCGGAGGCGTCGTCGAACACGTACCGGTTGAGGACCGGGCCCAGCTCGAGGTCCCGGTTGGCGTCCGTGGCCCAGCCGACCGCGGCGCCGTACACCAGCGGCGGGAAGCTCACGGACGGCGGCTGCAGATGCCCGTTGTCGCCCCAGTCGGTGATCAGATAGCCGCCGGCGCCCGCCGACCGGCCGGCCTCGGCGGCGTCCAGCAGATTGGCGCGGGCGTTGTCGAGCCGGCCGGTGAGGGAGTTCCAGGTGGAGGTGCCGGGGGCGACCCAGAACGGGTAGCCCGCCTCGGCGAACGGCTTGGCGACCTCCGCGAACCCGGGTGCCAGCCGGTCGGCGCTGTTGCCTGCGCCCGCGAGCCGGTCGTGCACCGACTGCGGCCACGGGCCCCACGTCGCGCGGATGTCGGGCGACTCGTACTCCCAGGCCACGGCCGTCGCCCCGGCCGGCAGCCCGGCGACCAGCTCCGGGTGGTGGGAGATGATGTCGCCCCAGAACTGCGGCTCGTAGCCCTTCTCCAGCAGCGGCACCAGCAGCCGGCGCAGCTGGTCCGCGTACACCTGACCCTTGCCGCGCTTCTCGGCGTCCGGAGCGCTGACGCCGCGCCCCAGCTCCCACGTCTCGTCGCAGCCGATGTTCACCCGGCGGCTCGTGACATGCCCCAGCAGCTCCTCGACCAGGCCGAGGGCGAAGTCCGCGTTGTCCTGGGTGGGCGCGAGGGTGGAGGGGCCGCGGTGCCGGCCGAAGAGCTCGAAGCCCTCGGGGAGCTCGGCGCGCTCCAGATACGGCTCGTGGGCCAGCCAGCGCTCCATGTGCCCGAAGGTGTTCTGGTTCGCCACCAGTTCCACCCCGGCGTCCGCGCACAGCCCGTCGAGCCACCGCATGTCGTCGGCGGTCAGCGGGGAGACGTCCCGCCACACCGTCTCGTGGCCCTCGTACGCGAAGGTGTGCTCGGTGTAGAGCTGCAGCTGGTTGATCCGCAGCAGCCCGAGCAGCCCCACGATCCGCTCGAGCGTCGCCCGGGTCGGCACCCGGCCCCGGCTGATGTCCAGCATGTAGCCGCGTACGGGGAAGTCCGGCCAGTCCCGCACCCGCAGCGCCGGCCAGGTGCCCTCGGACTGCTGCCGCACCTGGGCCAGCAGCGCCCGTCCGTACCGCAGCCCGGCGTCGTCGGCGTGCCGCAGCTCCGCGCCGCGGTCACTGATCTCGATCTCGAAGCCCTGCGCGGGCAGGGTGCCGACGCGGGTCTCGCGGACGGGGGCGGACAGCGGCAGGGTGCTGTCGCCGGGGAAGTCGATCTGCTGGGGACGGGGGACAAGGGCCAGGTCGGTACGCATGACATCGGACGTTACCCGGGTTGTCTAGACCTCACCAGAGCCGGGTCCCCGGGCCGCGTGTACTCCCGCGGTTGTAGCCGGATGAACTCCTTACGGCCGATGCGGCAACGCGGGCGACGGGCCAGGCTGATGCGCTGGGACGGAAAGACGCAGGGAGGCGGCGTATGGACGGGCAGATCACGGAGTTCGCCCGGCGGTGGGCGGCGGCGGAGCTGGCCGGTGACGTGGGCGCGCTGGAGGAGCTGCTCACCGAGGACTTCCGGGCGGTGGGGCCGCGCGGGTTCGTCCTCGACAAGGAGGGCTGGCTGCGGCGGTACCGGGAGGACCTGCTGCTGCACGACCTGTTCGAATGGCGGCAGATCGAGGTGCGGCGGTACGGGAGCACGGCGATCGTCATCGGGGTGCAGAGCCAGCAGTCGACGTACAACGGGACGGACGCCGACGGGCACTTCCGGATGACGCAGTTCCTCACCCGCGTCGACGGCCGCGGCTGGCGGCTCGCCGGGGCCCATCTGAGCCCGATCAGCGAACTGTCGGCCGTCTAGACGGCGACGACCGTGACGCCGGCGTCCTCGAAGCGGGCCGTGGTCTCCGGGTCGATGCCCGTGTCGGTGACGAGGGTGTCGACCTGGCCGGCCGCGCAGATGTCGGCGAACGCGCGCTTGCCGAGCTTCGAGGAGTCCGCCGCGACCACGACCCGCGCCGCCCGCTCGCACAGCAGCCGGTTGATCGCCGCCTCGGCCTCGTCCTGCGCGGCGGCGCCGTGCACGACGTCGAACGCGACGACGCCGAGGACCGCGACGTCCATCGTGATCTGGCTGAGGACGCCGTCGGCGAGCGGGCCGATCAGCTCGTACGACTGCGGCCGGGCCACCCCGCCGGTCACCACGATCTTGAACTGGGGCCGCACCGCGAGCTCGTTGGCGATGTTCAGGGCGTTGGTGACCACGGTCAGCGCCGGACTGCCCTGCGCCAGCTCCGGCCTGGTCGCCAGCGCCCGGGCGACCTCGGTGGTCGTCGTGCCGCCGGTGAGGCCCACGGCCTCGCCCGGGGTGATCAGCTCCGCCACCGCCCGGGCGATGCGCTGCTTCTCCGTCGCCCGGCGGGCCGTCTTGTAGCGCAGGGGCAGCTCGTACGACACGCCGTGCACCACGGCGCCGCCCCGCGTGCGGACCAGCATCTGCTGCTCCGCGAGCTGGTCGAAGTCGCGGCGGATCGTGGCGGCGGAGACGCCGAGGGCCTTGGCGGCCTCCTCCACGTCCAGGCGGCCCTGCTCGACGAGCAGTTCCAGCAGGGCCTTCCAGCGGGCGTCGCGGGACATGTGTGGGGCGCTCCGTTCTCTCCGGTCAGCGCACACTACTGCCATTTTTCGGGGGGCGGCCTCCGAACCCCCCGGCCGGACAAGCGGGAGGTCGGCCCTCGAGCCGGGCATCCTGCTCTACCCGGAATCCATGTGCTTGAAACTGCGCGAAACCTCACTGTAGATTGCATAAAACTGCAGTTTCAAAACGAGGGGACCCACATGACCTACGTAGCGGACGAGCTGGCGAGCCAACCGGAGTGCTGGACGCGCGCCGCCTCCCTGGCCGGGACCGCGGCCGGACTGCCCGCCCCCGGTGAGCGCACGGCCGTCGTCGGATGCGGGACGTCGTTCTTCATGGCCCAGGCGTACGCCGCCCTGCGCGAGGGCGCCGGACAGGGGGAGACCGACGCGTTCGCCGCCTCCGAGTTCCCCGCCGGGCGGCGCTACGACCGGGTGCTCGCCCTGACCCGCTCCGGCACCACGACCGAGGTGCTGCGGCTGCTCGAGGACCTGCACGGACGTACACCCACGACCGCGATCACCGCGGACCCCGACACCCCGGTGATGTCCTCGGCCGACGATGTCGTCGTCCTCGACTTCGCCGACGAACGCTCCGTCGTGCAGACCCGGTTCGCCACCACCGCCCTGACCCTGCTGCGGGCGAGCCTGGGACTGCACACCGACGCCGTCGTGGCGGACGGCCGCACCGCGCTGGCCGAGCCGCTGCCCGACGGGCTCGTGGAGTGCGGCCAGTTCACCTTCCTGGGCCGCGGCTGGACCGTCGGCCTGGCGAACGAGGCCGCGCTGAAGATGCGCGAGGCCTCCCTGTCGTGGACCGAGTCCTACCCGGCCATGGAGTACCGCCACGGCCCCATCAGCATCTCCACCGCCGGCACCGCCACCATGATGTTCGGCGAGGCGCCCGAGGGCCTCGCCGAACAGGTCGCGGCCACCGGCGCGCTCTGGGTGGCCGGCGGCCTCGACCCCCTGGCGGAGCTCGTACGGGCCCAGCGCCTGGCCCTCGCGGTCGCCGACGCCCGCGGCCTGGACCCCGACACGCCCCGTCATCTCACCCGCTCGGTGATCCTCACCCAGCCCTGAGCACGTGGAAGGACCCGTCTCCCGCATGCCAAAGGCACGCGGGAGACGGGTCCGGTCAGTGGGCGGTCAGCTGGTCAGGCCCTGGTCGATGGCCGTCATCAGCGTGCCGTTCGAGGTGTCGCCGGACATCTCCCAGATGAAGACGCCCAGCAGCCCCTGCTGGCGCAGCCACGCCGTCTTGCGCTGGATCGACCACGCGTCGTCGAACGACCAGAACTGGCCGCCCGGTCCCGTGTAGCCGTACGTCGAGACGGACTGCTCGTCGTGGTACACCGTCATGCCCGGCACCATCGCGAGCATGTTGGAGTACCCCCGGACCCCGGCCTCTTCGGCGAACTGCCCGGGTGCCGCCCCGTTCGCGGCCTGCCACTCGCCGTGCACGCCGCCGTCGGTGACCCCCTGCCAGCCGCGTCCGTAGAACGGCAGGCCGATGGTCAGCTTGCGCGGGTTGACGCCCGCGTCGAGATACGGCTTCACCGCGTTCTCGATGCTGAAGTGGAAGCTGTACGGGTCCTGCGTGTCCGTGTACAGGTTCGACTGGAGCCCGGTGCGGTTCGGCTCCCACGAGTTGTCGCTGCCCGAGCCGTGGAAGTCGTAGCCCTGGACCATGGCGTAGTCCATCGACGTGAAGATCTGGTCCAGCGCCCAGCCCTGGCCGATCTTCACCGGGTCGGCCGGGGTGAAGGCCGTGAGCAGCTTGTGCGTGCCGCCCAGCTCGTCGAGCTGCTTGCGGAACTCGGCGATCAGCGCGGCGTTGTTGGCCTTGTCCTGCGCGCTGTAGTGGTTGCCCGGGTGCCCGTCGGGCGAGCCCGGCCACTCCCAGTCGATGTCGATGCCGTCGAACACACCGGCGCCGGTGCCCTCGCCGCCGGCACCGTTGTACGCCGGCAGATTGCCCTTGATCCAGATGTCGATGCAGGAGCGGACGAACTTCTCCCGCGACGCCTGGGTGGCGGCCGCGTCGGAGAAGAACTTCGAGTACGTCCAGCCGCCGAGCGACACCACGACCTTCAGGTTCGGGTGCTTGGCCTTGAGCTTCTTGATCTGGTTGAAGTTGCCGCGCAGCTTCTCCCACCCGGTGTCGCCCACGCCGTCGACGGACTGCGACGCGGCGAACGGCCGGGCGTAGTCGGCGTCCGCGTCACCGGCGCCGGTGCCCTGGTCGGGGTCCTGCGGGTTGGTCGACACGCCCCGGGTGACGCCGGCCTGGCAGGTCAGATTGGTCGGGTCGATGTTCTCGAACGCGTAGTTGATCACGTCGAGCTTGGCCGCCGCGCCCGAGGTGTCGAGGTTCTTGATGAAGTACTGGCGGCCGTAGATGCCCCACTGGGCGAAGTACCCGACGCGCAGATGCCGCCCCGCCGACAGGTCGTCGGTGGTGACGGTCAGCGCGTTCGACGCGGCGGAGGCGTTGTCGGCCGCGTCCCGGGCCCTGACCGTGAAGGTGTACGCGGTGACGGGCGACAGCCCGCTCACCGTGAGTGTACGGGTCGCGGCGTCCACCGTCCGGTAGAGGGCCGAGCCCTTGTAGACGTCGTACGCCACCACCCCGACGTTGTCCGACGCCGCGTCCCAGGCCAGGGTCACGGAGGTGGACGTCTTGGCGGTGGAGCGCAGATTGCCCGGCGCGCCCGGCGGGGTGGGGTCGGTGGAGGGGTCGTACGTGGACACCGTGAACGGCGGGCTCTCGGGTCCCCGATTGCCGTGGGAGTCCACGGCGCGGACGGTGAAGGTGTAGGACGTGGCCGGGGTCAGCCCCTCCACCAGGGCGGACGTCGAGGTGCTGGACGCGACGACGGTGCTCGCGCGCAGCACCTCGTACGAGGTGACCGGATAGTCCCCGCCCGTCGCGGGCGTCCAGTCGAGCATGATCGAGCGGGCGGCCACCGAGGTGGCGCGCGGGGTGCCGGGCGCGGACGGCGGCGTGTCGGCGCTGCCGTCGCACTTGTCGCCGTTCAGGGTGCAGCCGGTCGGGGTGGCGATCGGCCCGTTGGCGACGAACCAGTACGAGTACGGCTCGGTGGTGCGGCCGGCGGCGACCGTGCCGTTGTAGAAGGCGTTGCGGACGGTCAGGTGCCGGCCGTTGGTGGTCACCTCACCGTTGTAGTTGCCGGTGATGGTGATCCCGGCGGGCAGGTCGAACTCGAGTGTCCAGCCGTTGATGGCGGTGGTGCCGCCGTTGTTGATGACGAAGGTGCCCTTCCACCAGCTGCCGTTGTCCTGCGTGCTGAAGGTGGCGGTGACACCGGGGGCGGCCTGGGCCTGGGGGGCCAGGGCCGTGAGGAGGCCGAGGGGAAGAAGGAGGGCGGCCAGGAGGGACAGCAGGCGTGTGCGGGCTGCGTGGTTGGGTCGGACGGGAGGTCTTTTCACTGGTGCTCCCTGACGCGATGGGGGGTGATGGGAGGTGCGTCGGGGATCGTGTCCGTGCGGCGGTGCCGTAACTGGGGTCACTCGCACCGTAATTGGTACGTACCAAGTCGTCAATGCTTGACGCCGTGATTGGTCTACGCCACTGTTAAGTCATGCCCAGGACAACTCCTGCTGTTAGGGGAGCCGTCGGGGCGTTCGCTGTTGTGGGGATCGTGTTTCTGGGGTGGCGGCGCAGACGGTGGCCCGTCTGCGCCGCCGTGGGGTCAACGCGTGTGTACGACGGCCGCCGAGCCGCCGCCCCGGCGGACGGGCTCGGCCGCTGCCAGCCAGCGTCCGTCCGGCAGGCGTTCGATGCCGGTCGCGGCGCCGATCTCCGGGGTCGCGCCGAAGCCGTGACCCAGCGCCTCCAGCGCACCCTGTTCGGGGGCGAAGCCGGGCTCGGCCTGGGTGAGCGCCGTGTTGCGCTGGCTCGCGCGCGGCGCCGCGATGGCCTCCGGCAGGGACATGCCCCGGTCGAGGCGGCCGGTGAGGATCTGCAGCACCGTCGTGATGATCGTCGCGCCGCCCGGGGAGCCGGCGGCCAGCAGCGGACGGCCGTGGTCGAGGACGATCGTCGGCGACATCGAGGACCGCGGCCGCTTGCCGGGGCCGGGCAGGTTCGGGTCGGGCACGCCCGCGGCCAGGGGGACGAAGTTGAAGTCCGTCAGCTCGTTGTTGAGCAGGAACCCGCGTCCCGGCACCGTCATGCCGCTGCCGCCGGTCTGCTCGATGGTGAGCGTGTACGACACGACGTTGCCCCACTTGTCGGCGACCGTCAGATGCGTCGTACTGGGCCCCTCGTGCCCCTCCGGGACCGCCGTGCCCGCCGCCTCGCACCCGTCGGACGGCCGCCGCGTCGGGTCGCCCGGGGCCAGCGGGCTGGTGAGCGCCCGGTCGTCGGAGATCAGGCAGGCGCGGGAGTCGGCGTACGCCTGGGACAGCAGACCCTGCGTCGGGACGTCCTCGAACCGGGGGTCACCCACCCAGCGGTTGCGGTCCGCGAACCCGATGCGTGACGCCTCCAGGTACCGGTGCAGATAGGCGGTCTGCGACGCGTCGGACAGGTCCGTGCCCTCGAGGATGTTCAGCGCCTCGCCGACGGTCGTCCCGCCGGACGACGACGGGGCCATCCCGTACACGTCCAGCCCGCGGTAGCCGACCCGCGTCGGCTTCTGCAGCCGCACCGAGTACGACCCGAGGTCCTCGGCGGCCAGCCTGCCGGGGCGCGCCACCCGGGTGGACGCCGGGTCGAGCGGCGGGTGCTGGACGGTGGACACGATGTCTGCGCCGATGTCGCCGTCGTACAGCGCCCGTACGCCCTCGCGGCCCAGCTCGCGGTACGTGGCCGCCAGATCGGGGTTCCGCAGCGTGCTCCCCACGACCGGCGGCGCGCCGCCCGGGAGGAACAGCTCGCGGGTGGCGGGGAAGTCCCGGAAGCGGGCCTCGTTGGCGGCGGTCTGGTCGGCGAACGTCTGGTCCACCGTGAACCCGCCGTCGGCCAGCTTCTCCGCCGGCTTCAGCACCGTGCCCAGCGACCGGCTGCCCCACTGGCGCAGCGCCCGGTCCCAGGTGGCCGACGTGCCGGGCGTACCCACGGACAGTCCGCTGGTCACGGCGTCGGCGAAGGGCAGCGGGGCGCCGTTCTCCAGGAACAGGCCCGCGTCGGCGGAGAGCGGCGCCGTCTCCCGGCCGTCGATGGTGTGCACCTGACGCGTCCGGGCGTCGTAGTACACGAAGTAGCCGCCGCCCCCGACCCCCGCCGAGTACGGCTCGGTGACGCCCAGCGCGGCGGCCGTGGCCACCGCGGCGTCCACGGCGTTGCCGCCGCGGCGCAGGATCTCGATGCCCGCGGCGGTGGCGTCGGCGTCGACGCTGGCTACGGCCCCGCCGTGGCCGATCGCGACCGGTGACTTGGGCGGCGGGGCGGCCGCATGGGCCTGCGGCGGGGCGGTGACGGCGGACGCGGCCAGCGCGGCGGCGGCGACGACCGGTGCGATCGTTCGGGCTCTGACCGTTAAGGCGAACGGCATGGGCGCCTCCCTCTCGGATGATCCGGGCGACCGATCCTCGCAGGGTTGCGCCCGTGACCCAAGAGCACCGGCGCCATCGGACGAAAGCGTCCCCTCCGCCCCGGCGGGGGCGGAGGGGACGCGGGAGAGGGGCGTCAGAATTCGCCGACGACGTCCAGGTCGACGAAGCGCGGTTCGCCGGTGCACAGGTCGCGCAACTGCTGGGCGGTGCGCTGTGTCTCCGGCAGATTGCTGTTCGTCATCGCCTGCTCGTACGAGGGAAATTCCACGATGTCCACGTAATGCCGCGAATCCTCGCGGTCGCGGCCGTGCGACTCACGGGTCACCGTGCGCTTACCCTCCGTCTTCTTCAGCCATTCGTCGAAAACGGCGTTCACCTCTTCGGGGCGATCGGTTTCGTATTCAATGATCTGTACGAAGGTCATTGCTCAGCCTCCCTTCGCGTATCCGGCGGCCATGGGACCGGCGAAGTCGTGCACGATGACCTGGTCGTCGCCGACGACCCACGCATCGTGCCCGGGCGGGCACACGAACACGTCACCGGGGCCCACCTCGCCTTCTTCTCCGCTGTCCATGCGGATGTGCATCCGTCCCTGGACCATGTATCCGTTGTGGTGGACCAGGCAGCTGTCGGTCCCGGCGATGGGCTTGACGGATTCGGACCAGCGCCAGCCCGGTTCGAAGGTGGCGACAGCGAAGTCCAGACCACTCATATGCAGGGCTTCGATGTGGCCACGAGGAAAGTCCCGACGCTCGTCCGCCTTGTCGGTTGTTTTGATTTCCAGCATGACTCACACTCCCAATCAGGAGACGTATTCATTGTCATCCCGATGGCGTAACGTGTAAACGCGAGCCGGACTCACGCCTCCCCGAGCGCCTCCCCGAGACCGACGGTCACCCGCAGCCCGGTCCCGCCGTCCGGCCTGGATTGGCGCCGGGGCGCGCCGCCCGTCTCAGGCGCTCTCGTCCACCCGGGCGAGGTCGCGCAGCCACGCCGCCGCCGTACCGTCCGACGGCGCCCGCCAGTCGCCGCGCGGCGACAGCGAGCCGCCCGCCGACACCTTCGGCCCGTTCGGCATCGCCGAGCGCTTGAACTGCGCGAACGCGAAGAACCGGCGGCAGAACGTCTCCAGCCACCGCCGGATCTCCGGCAGCTCGTACGCCGTGCGCTTCGCCTCGGGGAACCCGGGCGGCCAGGCGCCGCCGTCCCGGTCGTGCCAGGCGTGCCACGCCAGGAACGCGATCTTCGACGGGCGGAAGCCGTACCGCAGCACGTGGAAGAGGGTGAAGTCGTGCAGCGCGTACGGGCCGATCTTCGACTCGGTGGACTGCAGTTCCTCGCCCGGGACGAGCTCCGGGCTGATCTCCGTGTCGAGGATCGCGGTCAGGGTCTCACCGGTCTCCTCGTCGAACTGGCCGCTGCTGACCACCCAGCGGATCAGATGCTGGACGAGGGTCTTGGGTACCCCGGAGTTGACGTTGTAGTGGCTCATCTGGTCGCCCACACCGTACGTGCACCAGCCGAGTGCCAGCTCCGACAGATCGCCGGTGCCCAGCACGATGCCGCCGCGCTGGTTGGCGAACCGGAAGAGGTAGTCGGTGCGCAGCCCCGCCTGCACGTTCTCGAACGTGACGTCGTACACCGGCTCGCCGGCCGAGAACGGGTGGCCCATCTCCTTCAGCATCAGCCGCGCGGTGGGCGTGATGTCGAGTTCGGCGGCGGTGACGCCGAGCGAGGCCATCAGCTTGTGGGCGTTGCCCTTGGTGTGGTCGCTGGTCGCGAAGCCCGGCAGGGTGAACGCCAGGATGTCGCTGCGCGGCCGGCCCGCGCGGTCCATCGCCCGCGCCGCGACGATCAGCGCGTGCGTGGAGTCCAGCCCGCCCGACACCCCGATGACGACCTTGGGCCCGCCG
The DNA here is from genome assembly GCF_009604385.1 of Streptomyces smaragdinus. GTDB lineage: Bacteria > Actinomycetota > Actinomycetes > Streptomycetales > Streptomycetaceae > Streptomyces > Streptomyces smaragdinus. The sequence continues at coordinate 578,670 of NZ_WEGJ01000001.1, read as the reverse complement.
ATCGCCGCCAGCCGCTGCTGCAGTCCGGCGACCTGGATGTGGTACGCCTCGTAGCAGTCCTGCGCCAGGCGCTCGGGGTCGGCCGGTACGAAGGGGAAGCGCTCCACCCGGCGCTTCAGGCCCAGGTCGGTGACCGGCGGGTCGAGGTCGAACGGGATCCGGCGGAAGGTGCCGGCGCGGGCGGCGTGGGTGCGGCGGTTGTCGTCGAACGTGCCCATCCGGGCGCGTTCCTGGCGCAGCAGGTCCAGGTCGATGTCGGCCACCGCGTACCGGTCGTCCTGCGGGAAGCGTTCGGTCTCGGCGAGCAGCGCGCCGTTCTCGTAGATCATCGTCTGGCCGTCCCACGACAGGTCCGTGGTCGACTCGCCCTGCCCGGCCGCCGCGTATACGTAGGCGCCCAGACAGCGCTGCGACGCCGAGCGGCACAGCAGCTCGCGGTCCTCCGCCCGGCCCACGGTGATCGGGCTGCCCGACAGGTTGAGCAGCACCGTCGCACCGGCCAGGGCCGCCTCGGCGCTCGGCGGCACCGGCACCCACATGTCCTCGCAGATCTCCGCGTGCAGCACCAGCCCGGGCACGTCGCGGGCGGCGAACAGCAGATCCACGCCGAACGGCACGTCCGTACCGGCGACGCGGATCGTGCCGCCGCGCTCGTCGTGGCCCGAGGCGAGCTGGCGGGCCTCGTAGAACTCGCGGTAGTTCGGCGGGTACGACTTCGGCACCACGCCCAGGATCCGGCCCCGGTGCACGAGCACCGCGCAGTTGTAGACCCGGTTGCGGTGGCGCAGCGGGGCGCCGACGACGAGGACCGTCAGCAGGTCGGCGGACGCCCGGGTGATCGTGGTGAGGGCTTCCTCCACCTGGTCCAGCACGACGTCCTGGAGCAGGAGGTCCTCGATCGAGTACCCGGTGAGGCACAGCTCCGGGAAGACGGCGACGGCGACACCGTCGTCCGCGCAGCGCCGCGCCTGGGTCAGGACGGCGTCGGCGGCCGTGAGCGGATCGGCGATGGCGGCGTGGCCGGTGCACGCGGCGACCCGCGCGAAACCGTGCTGATAGATCGACCAGAAGTTCACCGGCTCATTATGCCGAGGCGGGCCGGGGCGCCCGGCGGCGGCACACCTGCTGGGCGGCCCTCGGGACGGGTATTCGGTCTACAGCGGGAGTTTCCTGACGTACCTGCGGCACGGCACGGTGACCGGGCCCTCGGCGCTCGCCGCCCGGTAGTCGAAGGGGCCCTCGTCGTACCAGCCGTTGCGCTCGTAGAACGTGCGGGCGCGGACATTGCCGGCGACCACCGCCAGCCAGGCGCGTTTGTGGCCGTGGGCGGCGACGATGCTCTCCGCCTCCGCCAGCAGGACGGCCGCGATTCCGCTGCCCCGCTGCTCCCGGGCGACGTACATCTGCTCGACCTCGTCGGCCACGACCATCACGAAACCGGCGAGCCGGCCGCCGACCACCGCGACGACCGTGTCCGCCAGCCGTTCGGCGGCACGGACGTCGAAGGACTCCGCGGTGCGGACCGCCAGCAGCTCATCGGGCACGTTGCCGAGGTGCCCGTCGGCCCAGCCGGTCCGCCAGATGTCCGCCACCACGGGCACGTCGTCGGGACGGCCCGGGCGCAGCTCGATCGGTTCTGCCATCGCACAAATGTATCGGTCTACGCCTGATCGGGCGCCGCGTTTGCCGGGGGCATGTGCGCCCAACTTGCCGGGTGCGTACGGGAGTTGGGCGATCCTCAGGTGTGGCGTGAGGCCGCGGCCATCGCCGCGCCGACGATGCCCGCGTTGTTCTGCAGGGCCGCCGGGACGATCTCCGCCCGGATGTCGTGGATGTCGTCCAGGAACTTCTCCGCCTTGCGGCTCACCCCGCCGCCGATGATGAACAGCTCGGGGGAGAACAGCATCTCCACATGGGCCAGATACTTCTGCACCCGGTGCGCCCAGTCCTTCCAGCTGAGGTCGGCGTCCTCACGGGCCTTCGCCGACGCGTGGCTCTCCGCGTCGCGCCCGTGCAGCTCCAGATGCCCCAGCTCGGTGTTGGGCACCAGTTGTCCGTCGGTGAACAGGGCGCTGCCGATGCCGGTGCCGAAGGTCAGCATCATCACGACGCCGCCGCGGCCGCGCCCGGCACCGAAGGCCATTTCGGCGATCCCCGCCGCGTCCGCGTCGTTGAGCACGGTGACGGGGCACTGGAGCCGTTCACCGAGGAGCTGCTCGGCGTTCACGCCGATCCAGCTCTTGTGGACGTTCGCGGCGGTGCGGATCGTGCCGTGCGTGACGACGCCGGGGAACGTCACGCCCACCGGGCCGCCCGGTCCGCCGAAGTGGTCGGTCACCTCCCTGACCTTGTCGATCACGGCTGTGGCCGTGGACGGATGGGGCGTCAGTACCTTGTGGCGTTCGTCGGCGAGATCGCCCCGGTCGAGGTCGACCGGGGCGCCCTTGATGCCCGAGCCGCCGATGTCCACTCCGAAGATGGTGTTCACACGCCCGACCCTAACCGCCTCCGGGCGCCCGGGGGCGGGGGCACGGTGACCTTGATCGCCGGGACGTATTCTGGCGGCATGGAGACGCGAGTAATCGATAATACGGACAAGTCCCGATACGAGATCTTCGAGGGCGAGGAGCTGGCGGGCTTCGCCGACTACCGCCGCACGCCGGCGCAGATCGCCTTCACCCACACGGAGATCGGCGAGGCGTTCGGGGGCCGCGGTCTGGCGGGCAAGCTGGCCCGCACCGCGCTGGACGCCGCCCGCGCGGACAACCTGTCGGTGCTGCCGTACTGCCCGTTCTTCCGGGGCTGGATCGCCAAGCACCCCGACTATCTGGACCTGGTGCCGGAGGACAAGCGGAGCAAGTTCGACCTGTAGGTTCCCCCTATTGGTCGCGTTCCTGACACCGGAAAGTCCTGCGGAGCGGGCATACCTCTTGAGGGGGTCCCGCACCGGCCAGGAAGGACAGCGCCGTATGGCACTTGCCACGCCGTCGACGGAACACCGCGACGAACACCCGGTCACCGGACAGGGCTCCGCGAAACGGCCGGTGCTGCGTCGGCTGATCTTCCTCGTCCCACTCCTCCTCATCGCGGGCTGGGCGGTCGCCAACCGGTCGCTCCTGGTCGACGGCTGCCGTGAACTGGTCGCCGCCGACCGGGGCTGGCTGGCCGCGGCGGTCGTCCTGATGGTGGGCTGCTGGGTGCCCGTGTGCGTGGCGCGGCAGGGCGCGACCCTGGAACCGCTGCCGTTCGGGCGGCTGTTCGCGACCCAGGTGGCCGCCGGCACCGCCAACCATGTGCTGCCGGCGGGCCTCGGCGCCCACGCCGTGACCCTGCGCTTCCTCACCCGGCGCGGGATCCCGCCGGCCCGGGCGGCGGCGTCGCTGGCGCTGTACTCGCTGGTGGAACCGGCGGCGCGGGTGCTGTTGCTGCTGGCGCTGATCGCGGTGTACCCGGAGTCCCTGCGGCCGGCCGGTCTGCTGCCGGACGGGGGCGTCCTGGCCCTGACGCTGGGCGCGGTGGTGGTCGTCGCCGGGCTGGTGGCCGCGGTGGTGTTCGCCGTGCCCGCGGTACGCCGGGGGGTGGGCGGCTTTCTGCGGATCGCGCTGACGGACGCGCGGGCGGTGCACTCCCGCCCGCCGCGGCTGCTGGCGCTGTGGGGCGGGGCGTTCGCGTTCCCCGCGGCGCAGGCGACGGTGCTGATGGCGGTGGCCACGGCGATGGATGTCCCGGTGGCGTCGATGGACGTGGCGATCGCCTACCTCGCCGCGAGCGTCGTGGCCGGCGGCATCCCGACCCCGGGCGGCATCGGCTCGGTGGAGGCCGCGCTGACCCTGGCCCTGGCGGCGGCGGGCTGCCCCCTCGCGCTGGCCACGGGCACGGTCCTGGGCTTCCGCATGATCACCCTGTGGCTCCCCCTCATCCCGGGCGCGCTGCTCCTGGGGATGCTGATCCGCCGCAAGATCCTCTGACGCCGGCCCCCGGCCCCCGGCCCCCGGCCCCCGGGTCCCGTGACCCGGAGGCCGAGGCGTCCGTCAGCCCCGCTTCCAGAAGGGACGACCGGCGGTCTCGTCGGCGGGGGTGGCCGCCGGCGGTGTGGGGCCGCCGTCCGTCGTGAGGGCCGTCAGCAGGGTGATCGTGCGCTTCCACAGGCCCGGCAGATCCGCCTCCGGGCGCTCCGCGTCCCTCAACTCGCCGGCCAGCACCGCCAGGTCGGTGTAGCGGTGGCCGTCGGCTATCCGCGCGCCGGGGGCCAGGAGCGCGGAGAGGCGGGTGCCGAGGTCGGCCAGGGCCTGGCGCCGCTCGGCGGAGGACGAGGTCTCGGCAGCCCTCAGCCGGGCCAGCTCCCGCGTCAGCAGCGCGCGCAGGTCGAGGCCGGCGGGCCGGTCGGGGGCCACGGATCCGAGCCCGCCCGACAGCCGGCGCCGGTGGCCACCGGGGCCGGCGCCGATCCCCGGACCGCTCGTCGGCGCGGGCCCGCCGGGGGCCGGCGCCGCGTAGTGACCCGGCGCCGGCGGCACCGCGGCGGAGGGCGCCGGCGGCGGCACCGAGCCCGGAGGCACCGGGGCCCCGCCGGGCGGGGGCGGGACGGCGCCGTACGTCCCCGTCCTCGGCATCATGCCCGTCCGGGGGGCGGCCATCGCCCGTCGCGGCCTCGCCGACGGGGGCGTCGCCGGACCCCACCCGCTCGGCATCTCCACCGGCTGCGTCACCCGGTGCCGCTCCCCGCCCTCGGTCACCACCCGGGTGTCGACGGCGACGAACGCGGTGAACCGGCACAACACCCCGAACCGCAGCGACGTCTCGAGGATCTCCTTCTCCAGGGCGAGCTCCCCGATGACATACCGGTCCTCCAGCGTCCGCAGCCGCGCCCGGGCCCACGTCGACCGAACAGCCGCACCCGTGCCCTCCGTACCGCTCACCCGGCGCACCATCGGCCGTCCGTCGCCCGTGAGCCCCCGAAGCGTCACCGCCGGAGCTCCCGACGTCCGCCGATAACGCCCCTGGACCCGCAGCGGAACGCCCGGGAAGAACGAACCGAGTTCGGTCACCGTCCGGAGCTCCAGCCCCTCCGCGTCCAGGGACAGTCCCGTGGCCAGCGGGGCCCCGATGCGCCGGTGGATGTGCTCCATCGCCTCGTCGAGCCGGTCCTCGGACTCCACCAGTTCGCACCGCCCGGCCCCGAGCGCCGCGAGCCGGCCCAGGAAACCGGCGTTGACCGCCCGGTCGATGCCCACCGTGTGCACCCGCACCCCGGCCATCAACGCCCCGGTCTGCTCGAGTATCTGGTCCTCGTGTCCCACCTGGCCGTCGGTCACCAGCACCAGCACCTGCTCCCGGGCGGCCTCTTCGGTCCGCGCCGTCCCGGCGGACAGCAGTCCCAGGGCCTGCCGCAGCGGCTGCAGCATCTCCGTGCCGCCGCGCGCCTCCAGCCCTGCCAGATGCTCCACCGCCCGGAAGCGGTTGCGGTCGGTCGCCTCCGCCAGTCCCGACGGGAGCGTCTCCGGCCGCTCCACCAGATGGTCGAAGGAGACCACCGCGAAGCGGTCGTGCACGGTGAGGGTGTCGACGATGCGCGCCGCCGCCCGGCGTGCCGCGACCATCTTCCAGCCGCCCATGCTGCCCGAACGGTCCAGCACCAGCACCACGTCACGCGCCCGCCGCACCGACTCCTCGGCCCCCGGCACCACGGTCAGGGCGAAGGTCCCCGAGCCGTCCCCGGCCGGCCCCTCGTCGGGGACCAGCACCAGCGCGTCGGACGCCGCGAAGTCCAGCCGCAGAATGAAGTCCCGGTCCAGCCGCTCCCCGGGGCGCAGGACTGTCCGCGCCGCGCCCGGACCCGTCCGCTCCAGGTCCGTCACCTCGTGCAGGCTCGACCGGATCCCCCGCAGCTCCAGCCCGGCCGGATCCAGCTCCACCTCCAGCGACAGCCGCACCGGGTCGGGGAACCCGGGAAGCAGCACCGGGGGAGTGATCCGCGAGGCGTCCGGCACCGCGTCCGTGTCCGGCGCCGTGCCGCTGCCCGCCGGGTCGACCGCCAGCGGAGCACCGGGGACATAGCGCGGCGCCACCACCAGCGGGAACCGGAACTCCGCCGCCCCGTCCTCGTACGCCAGGGGCTGGTCCAGCGTCAGCCGGACGCGGACCCGCTCGCCCGGCACGATGTTCCCCACCCGGATCGTGAAGACGTCCGGGCGCTCCTCCTCGGCGATCGCCGCCCGCCGGCCCTCGGCGACGGCCGTGTCGTAGTCGGCGCGGGCCTGACCGCGCTCCTTCAACTGCCCCTCGATCACCCGGTCGTCGGCCTCCATCCGGAAGGCCGTGACCGCCGCCCGGGGCGGGAGGGGGAAGATGTACGTCGCCTCGAGGGGCAGGTCATAGGCGTTGCGGAACCCCTGCGTGATCTCGACGCCCGCCGTCAGCCCGGTGATCCGGGCCCGGACGCCGAGGCTCTCCAGCGGCAGGTTGCCCCGGTCCGTGCACAGGGCCCCCAGACCGGCGTCGGGCAGCGGGGCGCCCTCTCCGGGCGCCAGGGGAGTGATCGAAAGGGTCATCGTGGGCTCCTTCCCGAGTCCGTGCGGGCCGGTCCCGGTGTGGTGTCGGTGGCTGCCGGCGGCAGCAGTCCGCGGCGGCCCAGAGCCGCCAGCAGGGGGCCCGCCGCCTCGGTGAGCGCGGCGAGGTCGTCGGCGGAGGGCCGGCCAGGGGCCGTCTCCGCGAGCAGCAGGGTCACGCCCGGGGCCAGTTGCACCGCGGGGTGGACGGTGGGCGTGAACGCCCATTCCACGGGCCCGTCGGAAGAGTCGGTGTCGGGCCGGACCACGGCGGCGTCGGCCCGGCCCTCGGCCGCCCAGAAGCGGCCCCGAGGCGCGGGCGACGACCCGGGAGCCTCGGGCTCCGGCGTGTCGTCACCGGACGGCCCGGCCACCGACCGCAGTCGCGCGTCCGTCGCCCCGGCCAGCATCGTCTGGATCTCGGCGATGGAACGCCCCCGCGCCTGCAGCCGCTTGACGGCCACGAGCTGGAGGAGATGGCGCCGTCCGTACAGCGCCACCCGGCCCCGCCTGGTCAGCGGTGGATCCACCAGGCCGATCGTCGCGTACCAGCGGATCAGCCGTTCGTTCGGCACCTCGCGGACCCGGCCGCCGGCCGAGGCGGACCCGGCGCGCAGCTCCCGCGCCGCCCGCTGTGCCAACTCCCCGATGGTCCACGTCGTCTCGCTCATACTGCAATAGTGACAGTGTCGATCTGACAGTGTCAACGACCTGTGGACGATCCATCGGACTCGCCCTGCTCGCCCCGGAGTTCCCGGGCCCGTCCGCGCAGGTTGTGCAGGGCGAGCAGCACCGCCCCCAGGTCGTCCAGGTACACGGGGTCGGGGAGGAGGTCCACCGGCCAGAAGAAGTAGCAGACGGCCGCGTAGAACCACAGCTTCGCCCCGCCGGGCACGCCGGCGTCCCGCAGCTCGCGCCAGACCCGGAACAGCCGTGCCAGCGCCACGATCCCGAGGACGAGGAAGAGGGCGGCGACCGCCGCCAGGACGACGACCGCGGTGGTCGTGAAGTCGTTCATGACGAGCCTTTTCGGTGGCCGGCGGCCCACGACCGGGCCCCCTCCACGCTAAGCGCGCTCCCCGCGCGAACGGCGCCCCGCCGGTAGTGCGCGTGTCGCGGCGGCGCGCACCGTCATGTGCCGCCGAACAGCCGCGCCACGTGCAAAAAGGGTGCTCTCCGGCATACCGGCGCACCGTCGTCCGATGGCCCAAAAACTTTGTCGTCGCAGTCACTTGATGTTGGCATGGACACGCGTAGACTCCGTTGTTACCTGTGAGTTAACGCACACTAACCGAAGGGGTTCCATGAGAACGTCCCGCTCCGTCTCAGCCCTGCTGGGACTCCTGCTCGCCGCCACGGCGGTCCTGTTCGGCACCTCCGAGGCGCACGCCGCGGGCGGCAACTACGTCGCGCTCGGCGACTCGTACTCCTCCGGCACGGGTGCCGGCTCGTACGACTCGGCCAGCCCCAGCTGCAAGCGCAGCTCGAAGTCCTACCCGGTGCTGTGGAAGAACGCCAACGCCCCGGCGACCTTCAACTTCACCGCCTGTTCGGGTGCCATCACCACCGACGTCATCAACAACCAGCTCGGCCCGGTGAACTCCTCCACCACGCTGGTCTCGATCAGCATCGGCGGCAACGACGCGGGCTTCGCGGACGCGATGACGACCTGCATCCTGCAGGGCACCAGCGGATGCGTCACGCGGATCAACACCGCCAAGACCTACATCGCGAACACCCTCCCCGCGCGGCTCGACGCGGTCTACAACGCCATCCGCGCCAAGGCCCCCTCGGCGAAGGTCGTCGTCATGGGCTACCCGCGCTTCTACCAGCTCAACGGCTCCTGCATCGTGGGCCTCAGCGAGACCTCCCGCGCCGCCATCAACAGTGCCTCGGACGCGCTGAGCAACGTCATCAGCGCGCGTGCCGCGGCGCACGGCTTCACCTACGGCGACGTGCGCGGGACGTTCACCGGTCACGAGATCTGCTCCGGCAGCTCGTGGCTGCACAGCCTCGAGATCTTCAACATCGGTGAGTCGTACCACCCCACCGCCGCGGGCTACTCCGGCGGCTACTACCCGGTGCTCGAGTCCAAGGCCTGACCGGCCGTGCCGTGGCCGGGCGATCCCCGCGAGCGCCCGGTCACGGCACACACCTTGGCCCCGCCCCCGACCGCGCGGATACTGACGCGATGACAGCCGTGCACGCCCCCACCGACGACGTCCTCGACCGCCACGACGCCGTGGCCCTCGCCGCCCTCGTACGCGACGGCGAGGTGAGCGCCGCCGAGCTCGCCCAAGCCGCCCTCCGCCGCGTCGAGCACGTCGACGGCGACCTGCGGGCGGTGGCCGTACGGCTGCCCAGCCCGGCCCTCCAGGACAGCGGACCGCTCGCCGGCGTGCCCACCTTCGTCAAGGACAACACCGACTACGAGGGACTGCCGACCGGCCACGGCAGCGCCGCCTTCACCGCCCGCCCCGCCCGCCGCCACGCACCCTTCACCCGCCAGTTCCTCAGCGGCGGGATGACGGTCCTGGGCAAGACCCGGCTGCCGGAGTTCGGCTTCAACGCCAGCACCGAATACGCCGGTGAGCCGCCCGTACGCAACCCCTGGGACACCGGCCGCTCCCCGGGCGGCTCCTCCGGCGGCAGCGCCGCCCTCGTCGCGTCCGGCGCCGTCCCCCTCGCGCACGCCAACGACGGCGGCGGCTCCATCCGGATCCCCGCCGCCTGCTGCGGCCTCGTCGGACTCAAGCCGACCCGCGGCCGCCTCGTCCCCAGCGAACAGGGCCGCAGGCTCCCCATCGACGTGGTCACCGACGGCGTCCTGACCCGGACCGTACGGGACACCGCCGCCTTCTTCGCCGCCGCGGAGGCCCACCGCCCGGCCGCCGGACTGCCGCCCCTCGGACTCGTCGGGGGACCGTCGGAGCGACGGCTGCGCATCGGCCTCGTCCTCGAGTCACCCACCGGCGCCGCCACCGACGACGAGACGCGCGCCGCCGTCACCGCCACCGCGAACGCCCTGGCGGACCTCGGACACACCGTCGAGCCGATGACCCTGCCCCTCGACCCCCGCTTCGAGCCGGACTTCCTCACCTACTGGGGTCTGCTGGCGTTCCTCTGCGGAGCCGGCGGCCGCCTTCTGTTCGACCGCCGGTTCGACGCCCGCCGGATGGACGGCCTCAGCCAGGGCCTGCGCGCCCGCTTCCGCCGCCACCTGACGACCACCCCCGCCGTGCTGCGCCGTCTGCGCCGCGCCGCGGCGGAATCCTCGCGCGCGGCACTCGACGGACACGACCTCGTCCTGACTCCGGTGCTGGCCCATACCACCCCCGAGCTCGGCCACCTCAGCCCCAACGTCCCCTACGACGAGCTCGTCGACCGGCTCACCTCCTACGTCGCCTTCACCCCCCTCGCCAACGTCGCCGGGACCCCGGCGCTCGCCCTCCCGGGCGGAACGACCGCCGGGGGACTACCCGTTGGAGTGATGTTCTCCGCCGCCCACGGCGACGAGCGGACCCTCCTGGAGATCGCCTTCGAGCTGGAGGCCGCGCGGCCCTGGAAGCCGAGCACACAGGCGTAGCGAAGGTCCCGTTACGGCCCTGCACAAGCGGACAACCCCCCTCCATATCATGTGAGTTGTCGTTCAGGTGAATATGCCAAGAAGTGGCACACCGCACTCCTGGAGGGGCTACGCTGCGTGCCTGTTCACACGGCTTGACGTAATGGACCAACCGAGGATGCCGATGGATCCCACAGGACCGGCCACCGGAATGCGGCGCGACCGCGCCGTGTCGCCCTGGGTGATACCGCCCATAGCAGTCGCCCTGGGCACACTGATCGCCCTGCTCGTCATCGGCACGGACGCCCGCGTGCCCGTCGCCTGGGTCGGAGGCTTCGCCACACTCGTGGTGTCCTTCGTCGCCCTGGTGGTGGACCAGCGCAGCAGCACCCTGGCCGCGCTGCGGGCGGACTACGCCGGACAGGAGGCCGCGGCCCGCGGCCGGCTGGCGCAGCAGGAGGCGGAGACGGTGCGGCTGGCCGCGCTGCTCCCCGAGGCGGTGCACAGACTGCAGAAGGGCGAGTTCGCCGAGGACGTCCTCAGCGAAGTGCGCTACGACCCCGCGCTGGCCCACGAGTTCCAGCTCGCCCACGAGGCCGCCCTGCGCGCCGTCGTCGACGCGATCCAGAACGCCGAGGACCTGCGCGAATCGGCGGAGCGCGGCTTCGTCAACATCGCCCGCCGGGTGCAGGCCATCATCCACCAGCAGGCGCAGAGCCTGCGGGAGATGGAGCAGCGCCACGGGCAGGACCACCAGGTCTTCGCCGACCTGCTGAAGCTCGACCACGGCACGGCCCTGGTCGGCCGCCTCGCGGACTCCATCGCGGTGCTCGGCGGCGACCGTCCCGGCCGCCAGTGGGGCAGGGCGGTGCCGCTGTACAGCGTGCTGCGCGGCGCCATGTCGCGGATCATCGACTACCAGCGCGTCGAACTGCACCCCGTCTCCGAGGTCGCCGTCGTGGGCCCCGCGGTGGAGCCGCTCATCCACGCCATCGCGGAGCTGCTCGACAACGCGACCCGCTACTCGCCCCCGCAGACCAAGGTGCATCTCACCGCCGCCGAGGTGCAGTCGGGCGTCGCCATCGAGATCGAGGACGGCGGCGTCGGCCTCAGCGAGGAGGCCCGCGAGCGCGCCGAGCGGATGCTCCGCGAGGCGCAGGCCGGCATCGACCTGCACGACCTCGGCGAGACCCCGCGCCTCGGACTGGCCGTCGTCGGCCGGCTCGCCCAGGCGTACGACCTCACCGTGGCGCTGCGTTCCTCCGCGTACGGCGGTGTCCGGGCCGTGCTCATCGTCCCCGCGACGCTGATCACGTCGACGCCCGCGACCGGCGCCGCGCACGGCATCGGCACCACCTTCGGCCCCCGCCCCCTGGCGGAGGCCGGAACCCGGCGCCGGGTTGCGGGGCCCAAGGCCTCGCCGCCCGTGGAGCTGGGCGCCGACCCGTCGGCCAACGGACTGCCGCAGCGCCGCCGCCGGCATCTCGCGACGGCGGCGGAGACCAGCGAGGCGGCCCCGGCCGCAGGCCCCGCTGCCCCGGCCGCGACCGCCACCGCGAAGCCGGAGGGCAGCAGCGAACCCGGGATGTGGCTGGGCGAATTCACCGATGCTCTGGCCGGAAGGGATGGTGCACCCGACGTGCCGTTCCCGCAGAGTGGTGACGAGTCAACGGACGAGCGCGACAAGAGGGAGTAATCGTGGTGCGTCGAGCGGACATGGACTGGATGCTCAAGGAACTCGCCGAGAGCGTTCCGCAGACCCGCCACGTCGTCGTGCTGTCGTCGGACGGGCTGCGTATAGCCCAGCACGACACGGAGCCCGACACCGCCGACCGGCTGGCGGCCGCGTGTGCCGGACTGCAGAGCCTGGCCCGGTCGATCTCGGACGTGTTCCCGGGCAGTACCCGGCAGTTGAAGATGATCGTGATCGAGGTGAGCGGCGGCTTCTTCTATCTGATGGCCGCAGGTGCCGGGGCCTATCTGGCCGTGGCGGCGGACGAGGGCGTCGACGCGGGCCTGATGGGCCGGCGGATGCGGGATCTGGTGGCCCGTATCGGCGCGCATCTGACGAGCCCACCCCGCAGTACCGTCGACGGATCGGCCATATGAGCGACGAGGACCACGCATGGCACGAAGCAGGACCTGAGCGGCTCTACGTCATCACCGGCGGCCGCTCGGGCGAGGCTGCCAAGGAACCGCTGGACCTCGTGACGCTGGTGATCGCGCGCTCCGGACCGCCGCACGGTATGCAGCCGGAGCAGGCCGCGATCCTGCGGCTGTGCACCGCGCCGATCTCCGTCGCCGAGATCGCGGCCTATCTCGGGCTCCCGTTCAGCGTGGTGAGTGTGCTCCTCGGCGACCTGCTCGCCGAGGAGCTGGTCGTGACCCGATCGACCGTCCCCCCCGTCGCCGACATGGGACTGATCAAGGAAGTCATCCGTGGGCTCGAACAGCTTTGACGCGATGGCCGGACCGCGGCCTCAGGACGTGCTCCCCGACTCGGCCAGCGTCGCCGTGAAGATAGTCGTGGTCGGCGGCTTCGGGGTGGGCAAGACCACCCTGGTGGGCGCCGTGAGCGAGATCTCGCCGCTCACCACCGAGGAGACGATGACCCAGGCCGGCGCCGGGGTCGACGACCTCTTCGGGGTGGAGGAGAAGGACGCCACCACCGTCGCCATGGACTTCGGCCGGATCAGCCTCAACGAACGGCTGGTCCTCTACCTCTTCGGCACCCCCGGCCAGCAGCGCTTCTGGTTCCTGTGGAACGGCCTCTTCGACGGCGCCCTCGGCGCCGTCGTCCTGGTCGACACCCGCCGGCTCGAGGCCAGCTTCGACGTGCTCGGCCGGCTCGAGGAGGCCGGCGTGCCGTTCATCGTGGCCGTCAACCAGTTCCCCGAATCCCCCGTACACCCTCTCGACGAGATCCGTGCCGCCCTGGATCTGGCTCCGGACATCCCCCTGGTGGGCGCGGACGTGCGCCGGCGGGACTCCGGCAAGGACGTACTGCTGGCGCTGCTGCGTCATCTGCACGATCTCGCTCAGCCCCTGGAGGCAAGGTGACCACAACCCCGCAAGACTCCGCAGACGGTGGTCAAGTACCACCACCCGGCTGCCCGGCCCACGGCATGTCCGCGGAGGGACTGACCCGGCTCTACGGCCCGGAGATGGAGGACAACGCCCCCGCGCTGTACGAGAAGCTGCGCGCCGAACACGGCGGGGTCGCTCCCGTCCTGGTCCAGGGCGACGTACCAGCCTGGCTGGTCCTCGGCTACCGGGAGAACCTGGACGTCACCCGCAACCCGACCCGCTTCACCCGGGACTCGCGGCTGTGGCGCGAGGCCCACGAGGGCCGGGTGGCGATCGACAACCCGCTGCTGCCGATCACCATGTGGCAGCCGATGTGCGCGTTCCTCGACGGCGAGGAGGCCAAACGGCTGCGCTCGGCGGTCACCGACTCCATGAAGCGGATGGACCGCCGCGGCGTCCGCCGCTACGTGACGCGCTACGCCAACCAGCTCATCGACGAGTTCGCCTCCGCCGGCCACGCCGACCTGGTGGCGGACTTCGCCGGCATCCTGCCGATGCTGGTGTCGACCAAGCTCCTCGGCATGGCGGACAGCGAGGGCCCCCGGCTGCTGGACGCCGCGCGGGACATGGTGAAGGCCTCCGAGACGGCGATCGCCTCCAACGCCTTCATCATCGACACCCTGCGTGCCCTGGTCGCCGAGAAGAAGCGCAAGCCCGGTGACGACTTCGCCAGCTGGCTCATCGGACACGAGTCCCAGCTGTCGGACGACGAGCTGGCGGAGCATCTGCGCCTCGTACTGATCGCCTCCTACTCGACCACCGCGAACCTGATCGCCAACACGCTGCACATGGTGCTCACCGACAAGCGGTTCCGCGGCAATCTGGCGGGTGGTCACATGACGCTGCCGGACGCGCTGGAGCAGGTGCTGTGGGACGCTCCGCCGTTCACCGCCGTCTACGGGCGGTGGGCGACCGGGGACACCGAGCTCGCCGGGCACCACATCAAGGAGGGCGACATGCTGGTGCTGGGCCTGGCCGCCGGCAACACCGACCCGGCGATCCGGCCCGACATGTCCGCGCCCGTCCACGGCAACCGCTCGCATCTGGCGTTCAGCGGCGGGCCGCACGAGTGCCCCGGCCAGGACATCGGCCGGGCGATAGCGGACACCGGCATCGACGCGCTCCTCGCCCGGCTCCCCGATCTGCGCCTCGCCGTGGACGAGGACAAGGTGCGGTGGCGTACGTCGCTGCTGTCCCGGGACCTCGTCGCGCTGCCCGTCGCGTTCACCCCCCTGGACCCGGCCGTGGTCGGCGACGCGGGCCGTGTCGCGCATCATACGGAGCCGTCCGCCCAGCAGTCCCGGCTCCCCGTCCCGGTCCCGGACGCCGCCGCCCCGGCGCGCACCGGACGGCAGTCGTGGTGGCAGTCGGTCCTCAGGTGGATCAGGGGCGCCTGATACCGGCGGGGGCGCGGACCCGCCCGCGCCCCCGCCTTCCCCATCCCCTACCGCCGCCGGGCGACCACCAGCCGGCACCGCGGGCTGCCGTCCGCGCGGCGGCCCAGGGCCTCGAGCGCGGTGGTCGACACGTCGAACCCCGCCACCGCCAGATCCCGGGTGACGTCCGCCAGCCGGAACGTGCGGTAGTACATGACGAACCGCGGCCACCACACCGTGTTGCGCAGCCGCATCGCCGCGTCGAAGCCCCACAGCGTCCAGTACGCCCGCGACCCCACCCGCGGCGGCGCCACGACCGGGAACGCGAACACCCCGCCGTGGCGCAGCACCGACCGCACCTCCGCGAACAGCGCCGGGAACTCGCGGGGGAGGAAGTGGCCGAACGCCCCGAAGCCGGTGACCACGTCGAACGCCGGGGCGAACGGCAGCCGGCGCACGTCCGCCCGTACCCACCGCACCGCGGGCCCCTCTGCCCCGGCCGGGAACGCGCGGCGGGCCCGGGCCAGCATGCCGGCGCTGAAGTCGACGCCCACCACCCGGTCCGTACACACCTCGCGCAGCACCCCGACGCCCGCGCCCGTCCCGCAGCAGTGATCGAGGCCCGTGGCGAACGGGCCGAGCTCCCGCAGCGCGTCCGCCACCGCCGCCAGCACCCGCTCGCCGGTGCGGAAGGCGGTGGCGTCGAACTTCGGGGCGAGCAGGTCGTAGCCGTGCTCGACGGACGACAGCGCCTGGACGGCGAGTTCGCGGAAGGTGGGGCCCTGTGGAGTGGACATCGGCGATCACGGTAGCGGGTGAGGGAGTCGTACGGGATTTCCGGAGGCATCCGTGGGTCCCGCGTTTCTCCACTAGAGTCCGATACGAAGGGGGAAAAGCCCGGTGGAGTCTGACATACGACGACCATGTGGCCGATGCCGTGCTATCGGCCCGTGCACCTGTGCCTGGTTCACCGACGAGGAGCGCCCGCCCCTGACCGTCCGCCCCTACGCGCCGCCCGCCGACACCCTCCCGGCCCCGTACGGCTCCTACCCGCCCCCCACTGCCGCCCCACCGCTCCCGTACGACGACGACCCCATCGACCTCGGCCTGTTCGCCCCCGACCGCCCGGATCCCCGCGAGCTCGGGCCGCCGCGCCCGTCCCGCCGCCGCTCGCACCGCGCCCCCACCCGCCGCCGCAATCTGACGGCCGCCCTCTTCGCCCTCGTCACGACCGCCGCCACGGCGGGCGTCGTCACCCTCGGCCTCAAGGCGTTCGACGACACGGACCACCCCACCCGCGTACTGCCCGACCCCACCCGCTCGGCCCCGGACCTGGCCCCGGACGACGAGGAAACCCCGACGCCGAAGCCCTCCGCGAAGAAGCCGAAGGCCTCCCCGAGCACCGAACCCCGCGCCGCGACCGCGACCCCGGCCCCGTCGCGCTCCTACCCGCCCTCCCGCTCCCCGCGCCCGGACCACACCGCCCCCGGCGGAGCCGGACGGCCCGCGCCGACCTCCCCGCCGCCCTCGAGCCCCGCCCCCAGCAGCCCTGCCCCGACCTCGGCCCCGTCCACCCTGCGCCGGGGCGACGAGGGACCGGAGGTGACCGAACTGCAGCACCGGCTGGGGCAGCTGAGGCTGTACGACAAGGACGCCGACGGCGTCTACGACCGCGACACCTACGAGGCCGTCCGCACGTACCAGAACGCCCGCGGCATCACCGCCGACCCGCCCGGCGTCTACGGACCCGCCACCCGTGAGGCCTTGGAGCGCGAGACCTCCTGAGCCGGGACCGGACGCAGCCCCGGCGCCAGCGCCAGCGTGACGGCGGCCGACGCGACGGCCATCACCGTGATCGCGGCGGCCGGCGACAGCAGTTGCGCGACCGTACCGGCCAGCGCCGCGCCCACCCCCTGCATGGTGAGCATCCCCGCCGTCTGCAGCCCCATCGCCTGACCGCTCAGCTCGGTGGGCGTCAGCCGCATCAGCTGCTCCTGCAGCAGCAGCGACGCCGCGAAGCCGGCGGACGCGGTGAAGGCGGCGAGCGCGCCCAGCGGCAGCGCGGGGTCGAGCACGAACACCAGGTACGGCACCGCGAGCAGCAGCCGCAGTGGTGCGGCCAGCCGGTCCCGCAGCCACGGCGGGATGAACCGGCCGACGACCGTGTCCCCGGCGAGCATGCCGGCCGCCGCGGCGGCGAACAGCACGCTCGCGTGGTCCGGGTCGTACGAGACGAACAGCGATTCGCAGCCGACGATCAGCCCGTTGGGCACCCACCCCGCCAGGAAGACGTAGCGGCGGGGCACCGACGACCACAGCAGGGTGTTCACCCGCCAGGTCTCGGCCACCGACGGCCGCCCCGACGCGCGCGGCGGCCGCCGGGTCAGCCCGAACCGGGTCACCCCGGCGGCGACGGCGAACAGCACCGCGCAGATCACCAGCGTCTGGCGGGGTGACAGCAGCTGCAGCAGTGCCCCGCTCAGCGCGAAGCCGCACACCTGCATGGTGCCGTTCGCCATGTTGAGCACCGACCGGCCCAGTACGAAGCCCTCCGGCGGCAGTACGTCGGTGAGCAGCCCGTACCGCACGCCGCCGCCGACCGAACCGACGATCCCCTGTGCCAGGATCACCACGAAGATCGCCCAGATCGGCAGCCCCGGCAGCGCGATGACCGCCGTGCCGAGGGCGAAGCACAGTGAGATTCCCGCCAGCGCCCCGCGCGGCGGCAGCCGGTCCGCCGCCGACATCAGCACCGTCGCGCCGACGACCTGTGCGAACGCGGCGCCGAACATGCTGAGGGCGGCCAGCAGCGGTGATTCGGTGGCCCCGTAGACGTAGGTGCCGAGGGCCAGTCCGCTCATGGTCATGGCCGCGCTCTGCACCACGGCGGTGGCGAAGAGCGAGGTGAACTGCGGTGTTTTGAACAACTCCCCGTAGGTACGCATGCGGGGGAGTCTCCGGCGGTCCGGCGGGCGTGCGTTAGAGTTTCGCGGCTGCGCGAAAGGAGTCCGGGGTGGGGCTGTGGCTGCTGGACACCGACACGCTGGCGGGCAGCCGGTTCAGCGTGTCCGCGCTGGCCGAGACGACGTCGGCGTTCCTGGCCCTCGACTACGGCGCGGGCGGGCATCCGGGCCACCGGGCGTGGCTGGCCCGCCATCTGCCCGCGTACCGCGCCCTGCTCGCCGCCGACCCGGCGCTCGGCCCGCTCACGGACGCGGTCGTGGGCCACCGGAACTGGCTGGCGGACTTCCTCACCCCGGCCTCCGCGTACGAGCCGGGGCGGTCCTTCGAGGAGGAACTGGCGCGCATCAGGGCCACCGCCCCGGACCGGGCCCGCGCCGACCTCGTGGTGTCCCGCCCGGGCCCGCTGCCGCCCGTACTCGACCGCGACGACCTGCCGGAGCTGCTGGCGGGCGTGCTGCGCTGGGTGTGGACCGAGACGGTGCTGCCGTACTGGCCGCGCCGCCGGCGGATCCTCGAGGCCGACATCGTCGCGCGCACCCGGCATCTCACCGAGGGCGGCTGGTCGGCGGCGCTGGACGACATCCGGCCGGGCATGCGGTGGCTCGGCGAGGGGCGGCTGCAGATCAACAAGCAGGACAACCCGCCCCGGGACATCTCCGGCCGGCGGCTGCTCCTCATCCCGGTGACCGCGGCCGAACGCGGCTGGGTGGCCTGGGACGACAGCGATCTGTACGCCCTCACCTACCCGTGCCACGGGGTCCTGGCGGACACCGACCGGACGCAGGCCGCGCCGCGCGCGCTGGGGCGGCTGCTCGGGACGCACCGGGCGGCGGTGCTGGCGCTGCTCGGGACGCCGATGAGCACCACCCAGCTGGTGGCGGTCACCGGGCAGGGGCTCGGTTCGGTGGGGCGTCATCTGAAGCTGCTGTACGACGCCCGGCTGATCGCGCGCCGGCGGTCGGGGCGGTCGGTCCTGTACTACCGCACGACGGCGGGGGACGTCCTCGTACAGGCGCAGTCCGGGGTCTGAGGGAGCGCGACACGCCCTCGCGGCGAACGGGTGAATAAGTCTGATTTGTCCAATTGTCGGGTTATCTCTCCATAGGTTCGGTCGACTGGAGAGGTGGCCCCGTGTACAAATCCCTGCGCCTGACGTTCGCAGCCTGCATCGCCGCGGCACTGACCGCGGCGGCGGGCTGTTCCAGCGGCGGCGACGTCGAGGCGAAGAACGACGCGAAGGCGAATCAGGCGCTTCCCGTCATCAGCAACGGCAAACCCCTGCGGCTCATCGGCGACGGCTCCACCGCCTGGACCGGACTGCAGCCGCACCAGCCGAAGTTCGGGAAGCTGAGGCCCGGTCAGAAGCCCCCGCAGTTCGTCGTCTTCTCCTGGGACGGCGCCGGCGAGGACGGCTCCGGGCTCTTCCGGCACTTCCGCGAGGTCGGCAAGAAGTACGACGCCACCATGACGTACTTCCTCAGCGGCCTGTACGTGCTCCCGGAGTCCAGGCGCGGCGACTACCACGCCCCCGGGCACGAGGCCGGCGCCTCGGACATCGGCTTCCTCAACGACCTGCACGTCAGGCAGACCATCGAACAGGTGCGCGCCGCGTGGCTGGACGGCAGCGAGATCGGCACCCACTTCAACGGCCACTTCTGCGGGCCCACCGGCGGCGACAGCTGGTCGGTGGCCGACTGGAAGAGCGAGATCGACCAGGCCAAGCGGTTCGTGAAGACCTGGAAGACCACCACCGGCCTCACCAGGGCCGCCCCGCTGCCGTTCGACTACGACAAGGAGCTCGTCGGCGCCCGCACCCCGTGTCTGGAGGGCCGCGACAACCTCGTGAAGGCCGCGGGCGAACTCGGCTGGCGCTACGACACCAGCGGCGTCAACCTCCAGGTCTGGCCCCGCAAGGAGCACGGCGTGTGGGACCTGTCCATGCAGACGGTGCCCTTCCCCGGCAGCGACCTGGAGGAGCTCACCATGGACTACAACTACAGCGTCAACCCGCGCGTGACCCCGGCCACCGCGGAGAACCAGATGTACCGCAGCCTGATGATGGGCTTCGACCGCTCCTACGCCGGCAACCGGGCGCCCCTGATCATCGGCAACCACTTCGAGCAGTGGGGCGGCGGCGCGTACATGCGGGCCGTGGAGCACACCATCAAGACCCTCTGCCCGCGCGCCGACGTGCACTGCGTGTCGTTCCGGCAGCTCGCCGACTGGCTGGACGCCCAGGACCCGCAGGTGCTGGACAAGCTCCGCGGCCTGGAGGTCGGCCAGGCGCCGGCGGACGGCTGGGCGAGGTATCTGGCCCCGCCGCCCCCGGCCCGCGACCGGAACGACCGGGGCGACCGGAACAAGGCGTGAGCCTCAGGGGAACCTGACCCGGACGTCGAGGCCGCCCCGCGGGCCGGGGTCGGCCTCGACGTCCGCGTCGTGCGCCGCGGCGATCGCGGCCACGATGGACAGCCCGAGACCGTGTCCCGGCGGGCCGGCCGTGCGCGGGTGCAGCCGCTGGAAGGGCTGGAACAGGCGGTCGATGTCCGCCGCGTTCACCACCGGCCCGCTGTTGACCACCCGCAGTTCGGACCGGCCGTCCCGGACGCCGGTCGTCAGCCGGATCCAGCCGCCGGGGCGGTTGTGGCGGCGGGCGTTGTCGACGAGGTTGCCGACCAGCCGCTCCAGCAGCCGCGGATCGCCGGTGACCGGCGCCGGCCGCAGCACCGCCTCGACCGGCAGCGCGTCCGGCGGCGAGGCGAGCAGCACGTCTCCGGCCGGCCCGGCGAGGTCGGTGGGCTCGCGGTGCTCCGGACCGCGCTGGCTGCTCGACAGGGTGAGCAGCGCCTCGATCAGCCGCTCCTGCTCCTCGCCGGCGGTCAGCAGCCTCTCGCACAGCTCGCGCAGCGTCGCGGCGTCCGCGTCCGGGTCGCCGAGGGTGACCTCGATCATCGCCCGCTGGAAGGTCAGCGGGGTGCGCAGCTCGTGCGAGGCGTTCGCGACGAAGCGCTTCTGCGCGTCGAAGGCGCTGTCCAGCCGGGCCAGCAGACCGTCGAACGTGTCGCCGAGGTCCTTCAGCTCGTCGTCCGGTCCCGTGACCGCCAGCCGTTCGTGGAGGTTGCGTTCGGAGATCCGGCGGGCCTTGTCGGCCATCGTCCGTACGGGCCGCAGCACCCGCCCGGCCATCACCCAGCCCAGGGCCACGGACACGGTGGACATCAGCGCCAGGGCGACCGCCGAGCGGTTGAGCAGTTCGCTGAGCCGGCGCGCCCGGTCCTCGGCGGCGTGGGCCCGGCCCCACGCCTCCAGCGCCTCACGGTCCAGGGCGGGCAGCGGCAGGTCGCCGGGCGCCCGCTGCCGACTGATCACGAACTTCGGCCCGTCGGCCGTGGCGACCAGCAGATACGTGATCCCCAGCAGCGCGACCCCGGAGACCAGGAACAGCCCGCCGTACAGCAGCGTCATCCGCAGCCGGACGGTCCATCGCAGACCGCGGCCCCGGTCAGACGCGGTAGCCCGCATACGGCACCGTCTCGATCACGGGCGGCTCGCCCAGTTTGCGGCGCAGCCGGCTGACCGTCACCTTCACCGTGTTGGTGAACGGGTCCGCCGCCTGGTCCCAGGCCCGTTCCAGCAGCTCCTCCGCCGACACCACCCGGCCCTCGGCCGCCAGCAGCAGCTCCAGTACGGCCAGTTCCTTGGGGGAGAGATCCAGACGCCGCCCGCCGCGGCGGGCGATCCGCTGCCCCGCGTCCAGCACCAGGTCGCGGTGGGTGAGGACGGGCGGTACGGCGGGCCGCGAGCGGCGGGCCAGCGCCCGCAGCCGGGCGATGAGTTCGGCGAACGCGAACGGCTTGGGCAGATAGTCGTCCGCGCCCAGGCCCAAGCCGTCCACCCGGTCGGCGATCGTCGTCGCCGCGGTGAGCATCAGCACCCGGGCCCGCCCGCCGCGCGCGACCAGCGCCCGGCAGACGTCGTCGCCGTGCAGCCGGGGCAGATCGCGGTCCAGCACGATCACGTCGTAGTCGTGCAGGTCCGCCAGATCCAGGGCGTCCTGCCCGTCGAAGGCGAGGTCCACCGCCATCCCGTCCCGGCGCAGCCCGGTGGCCACGGTCCGGGCCAGCTCGCGATGGTCCTCCGCTATCAGCACGCGCATGGGGGACAGTCTGCGGCAGCGGGCATAACAGCGCCGTAACAGCGCGCGTTCCCCTCGTGTAACCGGCGGGCGCGTTGGCTGCGGGGCATGACCCATACGCAGAACGCGGCACGTGTCCGCGCCCTCCTCGCCCTCGCACCGGTCCTGCTGGCCGGGGCCCTCCTCACCGGCTGCTCGGGGGACGGCGACGACACCTCCGGCGACAGCGCCTCCTCCTCGAAGCCGACCGATCCCAAGGACAAGGCCCTCGCCTTCTCCGAATGCATGCGCGAGAACGGGGTGGAGAACTTCCCCGACCCGACCGACGGCGGCATCAAACTCACCCCCGACAGCGGCATCGACATGAACTCCGACACCTTCACCCAGGCCCAGGAGGCCTGCCGCGACCTCTCCCCGCAGGGCGACGCCGGCCCCGGCGGACAGCTCGACCCCGCGAAGGTCGCCGTCTGGGCCGACTGCATCCGCGCCGAGGGCCTGAAGGACTTCCCCGACCCCGAGGTGAAGAACGGGGCGATGGAGATCGACATGAGCAAGCTCGGCGTCGAACCCGACAGCGACGAGTTCCAGGGCGCCATGCAGGCCTGCCGGGACAAGAGCCCGGGCGGCGGCATCATCATGAAGGGCGCGCCCAAGTGACCGAACAGCCCGACACCCCACGGGACGAGCCCCGCCGCCGCAGGCCGGTGCGCGCCCTCCTCATCTCCCTCGCCGCGCTCACCGTCGCCGGTACGGGGGCGGCCGCCGCGACCGGCGTCCTCGGCACCGACAGCGAGGCCACCGCCGGCGCCGCCCCCTCCGGCCCCGCGAAGACCGCGAAGGTCGAACGCACCACGCTCACCCGCACCGAGACCGTCGAGGGCACCCTCGGCTACGGTGAACCGGCGCCCGTCCAGGCGGGATCCCCCGGGCGATCCGGCGCCGGCATCCTCACCCAGCTCCCCGGTGAAGGCGCGGTGATCGAACGCGGCGAGACGGTCTACAGCCTCAACGAGGAACAGGTCCCCCTGCTGTACGGCACCACCCCCCTCTACCGCGCCCTGGACACCGGCGCCGAGGGCAAGGACGTCGCGATGCTGGAGAAGAACCTCGCCGCCCTCGGCTACACCGGCTTCGACCCCGACGACACCTACACCTCGGGCACCGCGACCGCCGTCCGCGCCTGGCAGGACGACCTCGGCCGCGAGGAGACCGGCACCGTCGCCCCCGGCGACGCCGTCGTGGCCGCGGGAGCCCGCCGCGTCGCCGAGGTCACCGCCGCCATCGGCACCGCCCCCGCCGGCGGGATCCTCACCTGGACGGGCACCCACCGCCTGGTCACCGTGGACCTCGAGGTGCGCTACGAGGACCTGGTCCGCGAGGGCACCACCGCCTCCGTAGAGCTGCCCGACGGCACCGAGGCCGCCGCAGAGGTGACCGACGTCGGCAACGCCGCCACCGCCCGCCCCGACGCCGGCGGCGAGGGCTCCGCGGACGCGGCGGACGCCACCGTCCCCGTCGAACTGACGGTCACCGACCGGAAGAAGCTCGGCCGCTACCAGGCCGCCCCCGTCGACGTGACCCTGAGCGCCGACAAGCGCGAGGACGTACTCGCGGTGCCCGTGCAGGCGCTGGTGGCCCGGCCCGACGGCGGCTACGCGGTGCAGGCCGTCGCCGCCGACGGCACGGTGGCGTACCGCCCCGTCGAGCTCGGCATGTTCGCCGGCGGCCGGGTCGAGATCACCGGGGACGGCATCACCGAGGGGCTGACCGTGGGGGTGCCCGCGTGATCCCGCCCGTCGTCGAACTGCGCGGCGTGTCCAAGACGTACGGCGAGGTCACGGCGCTGGCCGGAGCGGACCTGGTCGTCGAACGCGGCGAACTGCTCGCGATCGTCGGCCCGTCCGGGTCCGGCAAGTCCACCCTGCTCAACATCATGGGCACCCTCGGCCGCCCCACCGCGGGCACGGTGCTCGTCGACGGCCATGACATCGACGGCCTCGGCGACCGCCGGCTGTCGGCCCTGCGCGCCGGGCACATCGGCTTCGTCTTCCAGTCCTTCCACCTCGCTCCCGGCGTCCCCGCCCTGGACGCCGTCGCCGACGGACTGCTCTACGGCGGCCGGCCCCGCGCCCGGCGCCGCCGCCTCGCCGAGGAGGCGCTGCGCCGGGTGGGCCTGGGCCACCGGCTGTACAACGAGCCGCACCAGCTCTCCGGCGGCGAGAAGCAGCGCGTCGCCATTGCCCGGGCGGTGGCCGGCGAGCCGGCGCTGCTCCTCGCCGACGAGCCGACGGGGGCGCTCGACTCCCGCTCCGGCGCCGCGGTGATGGAGCTGCTGCGCGAGCTGCACGGCGGCGGCACGGCCGTCGTCGTCATCACCCACGACCGGGACATCGCCGCGTCCCTGCCCCGCGAGGTGCGGATCAAGGACGGCCGCATCGCCCACGACTCACGGCTCGAGGTGGTCGTATGACCGTCGCGGCAGCGCCCCCGCGGCCCGCCCGGCTGAGCCCCGCCGACGTGCTGCGCGTCGGCGGATCGGGGCTCAGGTCGCGCCCGATGCGGGTGTTCCTCTCGGCGCTGGGCATCGCCATCGGCATCGCGGCGATGACCGGCGTGGTGGGCATCTCCACCTCGTCCACGGAGGAGCTGAACCGCCGGCTCGACGAGCTGGGCACCAACCTCCTCACCGTCTCGCCCGGCACGTCGTTCACCGGCGAGGCCGCGCATCTGCCGGCGGAGTCGGTGGAGATGGTGGGCGCGCTGGACGGCGTCACGTCGGTGTCCGCCGTCGGCCTGACCGGGGCCAAGGTCTACCGCAACGACCACATCCCCGTGCAGCAGACCTCCGGCCTCGGCGTCTACGCCGCCCGTACGGACCTGCCGCGCACCGTCGGCGGCGAACTGGTGGCCGGCGGCTGGCTGAACTCCGCCGGCGGGCGCTACCCGACGGTCGTCCTCGGCTCGCGGGCCGCCGCCGAGCTCGGGGTGTACGAGCCGGGGGCGCAGGTGTGGCTCGGCGGCCGGTGGTTCACCGTCGTCGGCCTCCTTGGCGCCAACGCCCTCGCGCCGGAGCTGGACTCCGCCGCCCTCGTCGGCTGGCGGGCGGCCACCGAGGAGCTCGGGTTCGACGGCTACCCGACGACCGTGTACACGCGCGCCGAGCCGGACGCGGTGACCGGGACGCAGCAACTGCTGGGCGCCACCGCCAACCCGGAGAACCCGGGCGAGACGCAGGTGTCGCGGCCGTCGGACGCGCTCGCCGCGAAGGAGGCCACCGACGACGCGCTGTCCGGGCTGCTGCTGGGGCTGGGCGCCGTGGCGCTGCTGGTCGGCGGGGTGGGGGTGGCCAACACCATGGTCATCTCGGTACTGGAGCGGCGCGCGGAGATCGGGCTGCGGCGCTCGCTGGGGGCCACCCGGGGGCAGATCCGTACGCAGTTCCTCTGCGAGTCGCTGCTGCTGTCCGCCCTCGGCGGGGCGGGCGGCGTCGTGCTGGGCATCGGGGTCACCGCCGGGTACGCCGCCTACCAGGGCTGGCCCACGGTCGTACCGCCGTGGGCGATGGCCGGCGGGCTGGCGGCGACGCTCGTCATCGGCGGGCTCGCGGGCTTCTACCCGGCCCTGCGTGCCGCCCGGCTGCCTCCGACGGAGGCCCTGGCGGCGGCGTAGAGCGTCCCCGGGGGACTCGCTCCCCCGGGGACGGCCGGTTTACCTGTACCGCTTGGGCAGGTGGAAGCCGCGGTCCTTCAACACCGTGCGCAGCACGTCGGGGCGGTCGGTGATGAGGCCGTCCACGCCGTCGTCGATGAGCTTGTTCATGGTTGGCACGTCGTCGACCGTCCACGGGATGACCTTGATGCCGCGGGCGTGCGCCGACCGGACCATCTCCGCCGTGGTGTACGGGACGTAGTCCGGGTCGGTGATCTTCCCGGCCTGCGGGTCGCCGTGCACGGGCGACAGCGCGTCGGCGCCGAAGGAGTCGACCGCGGCGATCAGATCGCCGTCGAAGTCGTCGATGTCGATCCCGCCCAGCCACGGCGAGGCGCCCGGCTGCCCCGGCTGGAGGAACTGGTTGCCGTTGGTCAGCGCCACGATCGGCAGCTCGGGGGCCACCTCATGCATCCGCATCAGCGAGCCCCAGTCGAAGCTCTGGATCGTCACGTGCTCGCCCAGCCCCGACGCCCGCACCTGGCGCGCCACGATCCGTACGAAGTCCTCGCGCGGGGCGGTCTCCTGCGGGGCGCCCGCCTCGACCTTCGTCTCGATGTTCATCCAGACCTTCTCGGCGCCCTTGCTCTTCACCAGGTCGAACACCTCGGTGAGCAGCGGGATCCGGGCCCCGGGGCTGGGCCGCTGGCCCGGGAACTGGGCCTGGGGGAGCGAACCGCAGTCGAGCGTACGGACCTGGGCGAGCGTCAGGTTCGTGATGAACTTGCCGACGTACGGATACTCCGGGTCGCCGGGGAAGGCCGGTCCCGTGTCCAGGCACTTGGCGCCGGTGATCTTCCGGTCGTGGGTGACGACCGCCTGCTTGTCCTCGGTGATCTGGACGTCGAGCTCGAGGGTGGTCACGCCCACCGACAGGCCGTTGGCGAAGGACGCCAGGGTGGACTCGACGACCAGCCCGAGCCCGCCCCGGTGGGCCTGCAGGTCGAAGTCCCGGTGGCCCGGCACGGCGGCGGCGGTCGTCGCCGGCGCGAGCACGGCCAGTGCGGCGGACAGGGCGGTCGTCAGGGCGGTCGTCAGGACGGCGAGGCGGGTGCGGTGGACTGGTGCGGTCGCTCTCATGCGTTTCCCTCCGCGGGAATCTCGGTCGAGTCAACGCCCGCAATCTCGGCGACAGTTGTGACCGCGTCAATGCCGCCGGGCGAAAACGGGACCACCCCCCGGTGAACGCTCAGTCGTCGGGCAGCGACGCCTTCATCACGTCACGCGCGATCTGCGCCGCCGGCAGGCTGTCCTTCCCCTCCACGATCACCGCCACCGCGACCTTGCGCCCGTCCTGGTGCTCGGCGTACGAGACGAACCACTGGTACGGCGAGATCTGTGCGCCGTCCGTACGCTCCTGCACGCTCGCCGCGAGCCCGCCGACCTTCATGCCGGGGATCGCGGCGGGTGAGCCGGACTCCTCGACGGCGCCCTCCAGCGCCTCGCGCAGCACGGCGGCCGTGTCGTCGTCGACCGGCGAGTCCAGCTCGCCCGTCTCGAACCGCTTGATCACCGACTCGTCGGCGCGGCGCAGCTCCTGGACGAGATTGGGCTTCGTCATGAAGGTGCCGTCGGCGATCGCCGCGATGACCATCGCCATCTGCAGCGGCGTGGCCCGGGTGTCGCCCTGGCCGATGCCGGCCAGCACGTTCTGCGGCCGTCCGGCGTTGCCGGGGAAGGTGCTGTCCGCGGCGCGGACGGGGACGTTCAGTTCCTTGCCGAAGCCGTAGTCGCTGGCCTTCAGCAGCAGCTCACCGTTGCCCAGCTTGTCGCTGAGGTTCCCGAACACCGTGTTGCAGGAGTACGCGAACGCCGTGGTGAGCGACGCGTTCTCGCACGCGCCCGGCTGCGGGTTCCGCAGCTGGGTGGCGGACAGGGGCAGCGTGTACGGCTCGGGGGAGTCGGTCGCCGAACCGGCGTCCTTCACCAGCCCCTCCCGTACCGCGGACGTCGCGGTGACGAGGGAGAAGGTGAACCCTGGCGGGTAGGTCTCGTGCAGGGCGCGGTTCAGCAGCGGCTTGTCCGGGTCGTCGTTGAGCTCCTTCCACGCCGCCTCGTCCGCCGAGGCGTTGCCCGCGAACCGGGCCGGGTCGTACGACGGGGTGGAGGCCAGCGCCCGGATCTTCCCGGTGAGCGGGTCGAGGGCGACGACGGCCCCCTTGTGGTCGCCGAGGCCCTCGAACGCCGCCTTCTGGACGGCGGGGTCGATGGTGGTCAGCACCTGGTTGCGGCCCGTGGTGAGCTGCTTGCGGTAGACGGCCTCGAGCCCGCTGTCGCCGAAGGCCCGCGAGCGGAACCCGGTGACGGGCGCGTACAGCGGCCCGGCGGTGTAGGTGCGGCGGAACGGTTCGCCCTCGGAGCCGGTGACGGGCTTGTGGTCGACGTAGATGTCGCCGAGCCCCACCACCGCGGCGTGTCCGTCGTCGCCGGGGGGCGTGCCGCCGCCCTGCCCGCCGTCGTCGCCGAAGCGGTCGACGGCGAACACCGTTCCGCCGACCACGATCAGCGCCCCCGCCACGGCGCCCGCGATCCGCCCGGTGCGGCGCCGGCCGCCGGGCGCGGGGACGCGGGTGGGGGCGGCGGGGGAGGCCGGGGCGTGGGTCACCGCGGCCGGGTAGGAGGGCGCCGTGGGCTCCGGGTACACCGGCGGCGGGCCGAAGCCGGTCGACAGGGCGTCGAGGGGTTCGGGCACGGACGGCGGGGTGACCTGCGTACCGGCGAGCCAGCCCGGTCCGCCGAGGTCGAACAGCTCGCCCCCGGCCGCGCGCCGGCACAGGGCGACGACCTCGGCGGGCGCGGGGCGTTCGGCGGGCTCCTTGGCCAGACACCGGCCGACGAGGTCACGCAGCCCCGCCGGGGTGTCCGTGAGGTCGGGGTCCTCGGCGACGATACGATAGAGCATCGCCTCGCTCGCGCCCTCGCCGTACGGGTGCCTGCCCGTCGCCGCGAAGTGCGCCACCAGCCCCAGCGCGAACACGTCGATCGCCGGCCCCGGCTGCCCGCCGCCGCGGATCTGCTCGGGCGCCATGAACCCCGGCGTGCCCAGCCGCACGTCCGCGCCGGTGAGCGCCGTCGCGTCGGAGGCGCGCGCGATCCCGAAGTCGATCACCCGCGGCCCGTCCTCCGCGAGCAGCACGTTGGACGGCTTCAGGTCCCGGTGCACCACGCCCGCGGCGTGGATGGCGGCCAGGGCCTCCGCGACGCCGGCGGCGAGCTGCAGCACCGTCCGCAGCGGCAGCGGCCCGTGCTCGGACACCGCCTGGGACAGCGAGGGTCCCGGCACGTACGCCGACGCCAGCCAGGGCTGGGGGCCCTCGGTGTCGCTGTCGAGCAGCTGCGCGGTGTACAGCCCGTGCACCCGCCGCGCCGCCTCGACCTCCTGCGCGAACCGCCGCCGGAACTCGGGGTCCTGCGCGTACTCCCGCCGGATCACCTTCAGGGCCACCGGCCGCCCGGCCGGGGTGTTCGCCAGATAGACCGCGCCCATACCGCCGGCGCCCAGTCTGCCCCGCAGCAGGTAGCCGCCGATCTCCGTCGGATCGTCCGGTTCCAGCGGCTGCATACGGGCTCCCCCTAGCTGTGGCGACTGCGACAAGCGGGCCTAGCCTAAGGCGAGCACCAAGTGCCCTCGGTCACCGGCCCTGTTCAACCGGACGACGACTCCCGGCCATGTTCAAACGCCTGTGCGGTTTGGGTCGCGGAGAATGGAATCGTCCGGTGGGGTCACCGGGTTTCCGGCGCCGTGGAGGAGCGAGTGGTGTACTCGGCGAAGGACGCGGCACGTGGCGAGGCGTTCGCCAGATTCGTGGTGCCGGAGGTGGAGGTGCTGCTGCGGGCGGCCACCACCCTCACCCCCCAGCCCGCCGACGCAGAGGACCTGGTGCAGGAGACCCTGATCCGGGCCTACCGGTCCGCCGACCGGTTCGACGGCCGGCATCCGCGGGCCTGGCTGCTGACGATCATGCGGCGCGCCGAGCTCAACCGGCACCGGCGTCGCCGCCCTCATCTGCTGGACGACCCGGACGCCGAACTGGACCGGCTGACGCCCGCCCTGGGCGACGCGCAGCCGACGCCCGAGGCGGTGGTGCTCGGCGAGGTCTTCGACGAGGAGGTGGAAACGGCGTACAGCGGACTGCCGGTCAAGCACCGACAGGTGGTACGCCTGGTGGACATCGACGGGTTCAGCTACGGGGAGGCCGCGGAGCTGCTCGGCGTCCCCAAGGGGACGGTGATGAGCCGGCTGCACCGGGCCCGCGCCCGTATCCGCGAACAGCTGGCCGCCGTCGGGCTGGCCCCGAAGGGAGGCGTGTCATGAGGACCCCGCTCGGGCGCCGGCGGCCCATGGGCTGCTCCGAGGTCGCCCTGGTGCTCCAGTCCTACGTGGACGGCCAGACCCGGCCGCGGACCCGGGACCGGGTGACCGAACACCTGGGCTGCTGCGCCTGGTGCGCGTACGAGGCCGCCACCTACCGGGAGATCAAGAACGCGCTGGCCCGCCGCGACCCCGTGGACCGCGAGGCCCTCGCCCGGGTCCGGGCCTTCGCCGAATCCCTGCTGCGCGACGAACCGGACGGCACCCCGACGGCCTGACCCCCTCCGGCCGGGGCGGCGTGGAATACCCGCGCCGCCCCACCGGGTTCCTCTGGTCCCACCCGACCGGAGGAGGACCCGTGGAGGCACAGCTGGGCAAGCAGGACGCCGAGACGCGGATCGGCGGCATCTGCTTCAAGACCGGACCGCCCGGACGCACCGGCGCCGAACTGGAATGGCTCGTCCACGACCGCGCCCACCCCCGCCGCCCGCTCACCGAGCGCCGCCTGACCGAGGCACTCGCCCCCCTCACCGAACCCGGCGCGCTGCCCGGCGGCAGCAGCCTCACCCGGGAACCCGGCGGCCAGGTCGAACTGAGCTCACGCCCCGCCGATTCCGTCGCCGGCTGCGTCGAGGACCTCGCCGCCGACCAGGCGGCCCTCGACGAGGTCCTCGCCCGCTCCGGGCTCCTTGCCACGGGCCGCGGACTCGACCCGTTCCGCGTCCAGCGGCGCATCCTCGACGAGCCCCGCTACCGGGCGATGGAGCGGCACTTCGACCGCATCGGCCCGTGGGGCCGGGTGATGATGCGCTCCACCGCCGCCGTCCAGATCAATCTGGAGGCCGGCGACGACCCCGCCGCCTTCCGCCACCGCTGGATCCTCGCGCACCGCCTGGGCCCCGTCCTGCTGGCGGCCTTCGCCAACTCACCTCTGTGGCGGGGCCGGCCCACCGGCTGGCGCTCCACCCGCCAGGCCGTCTGGGCGCGCGCCGACCCGGACCGTACGAGACCGGCCGCCGCCGACGGCGGC
Source organism: Streptomyces smaragdinus (assembly GCF_009604385.1). Taxonomy (GTDB): domain Bacteria; phylum Actinomycetota; class Actinomycetes; order Streptomycetales; family Streptomycetaceae; genus Streptomyces; species Streptomyces smaragdinus. The sequence goes on along the minus strand of NZ_WEGJ01000001.1, from coordinate 547,945 downwards.
GACCCGCACACGGACTGGGCGCGCTACGCCCTGGACGCACCCGTGATGTGCATCCGCCGCCCGCCGCCCGAGGAATGGACGGCACCGGACGGACTGACCTTCCGCACCTGGCTGGCGGAGCCGGCCGACGGCCGCGGCGCCGAACCCGACGACCTCGACTACCACCTCAGCACCCTCTTCCCGCCCGTCCGCCCGCGCGGCTGGCTCGAGCTGCGCATGATCGACGCCCAGCCCGGCCCCGGCTGGGCCGCCGCCGTCGCGGTGGCCGCCACCCTCCTCGACGACCCGTGCGCCGCCGAGGCCGCGTACGAGGCCACCGAACCCCTCACCGGCGGCGGCGAACTGCCGCCCCCGGAGCTCTGGCTGCACGCCGCCCGGCACGGCCCGGCGGACACAGCCCTCGGCAAGGCCGTACGCGCCTGCGTGAGCGCCGCCGAGGCCGCCCTCACCGGCGAACCGCGCCGCGCGGTCGCCCAGTTCGCCGAACGGTACGCCGAACGCGGCCGCTGCCCCGCAGACGATCTGCTGGAAGGAACCACCCGATGACGACCGACCTGCGGACCGACCTCCGCGACCGGGCCCGCACGGCGCTCGAACGCGCCCGCCGCCGCACCCTGGCCCTCACCGACTGCCTCGACGACGACGGACTCACCGCCCAGCACTCACCGCTGATGTCCCCGCTGGTCTGGGACCTGGCGCACATCGGCAGCCAGGAGGACATCTGGCTGCTGCGGGCCGCCGGCCGCGGCCCCGGCCTGCGCCCGGACCTGGACGACATGTACGACGCGTTCCAGCACCCCCGCGCCGACCGCCCCGCCCTGCCCCTGCTGACGCCCGCCCAGGCGCGGCGCTACCTCGGCGAGGTCCGCGACCGGGCGCTCGCCGTACTGGCCGGATCCGACCCCCACGGCGACGATCCGCTGCTGGCCGACGCGTTCGTCTTCGGCATGGTCGCCCAGCACGAGCAGCAGCACGACGAGACGATGCTCGCCACCCACCAGCTCCGCCGCGGCACCCCCGTCCTGCACGCCCCCGCACCCCCCGGCGGCCACCCGCTGCCCGACGAGGTGCTCGTGCCGGGCGGCCCGTTCACCATGGGCACCTCCACCGACCCCTGGGCACTGGACAACGAACGCCCCGCCCACACCGTCGAAGTCCCCGCCTTCCACCTCGACACCACACCCGTCACCAACGCCGCCTACCAGGAGTTCATCGCCGCCGGCGGCTACGACGAGCCCCGCTGGTGGCACCCCGACGGCTGGGCGCACGTCCGCCGCACCGGCATCCACGCGCCGCTGTTCCGGCGCCGCGACGGCGACGCCTGGCTGCGCCGCCGCTTCGGCCGCACCGAACCCGTACCGCCGGACGAGCCCGTCGTGCACGTCTGCTGGTACGAGGCCGACGCCTACGCCCGCTGGGCCGGCCGGCGGCTGCCCACGGAGGCGGAATGGGAGAAGGCCGCCCGCCACGACCCGGCCACCGGCACCTCCCGCACCTACCCCTGGGGCGAGGCCGAGCCCACCGCGCGGCACGCCAACCTCGGCCAGCGCCACCTCGCTCCCGCCCCCGCCGGCGCCTACCCGGCCGGCGCCGCGCCCAGCGGCGCGCGGCAGCTGATCGGCGACGTGTGGGAGTGGACGTCCTCCGACTTCACCGCCTACCCGGGCTTTGGGGCCTTCCCCTACCGCGAGTACAGCGAGGTGTTCTTCGGCCCCGGGTACAAGGTGCTGCGCGGCGGCTCCTTCGGCGCCGACCAGGTCGCCGTCCGCGGCACGTTCCGCAACTGGGACTACCCGATCCGGCGGCAGATCTTCGCCGGCTTCCGCACCGCCCGGGACGCCTGATGTGCCGTCATATCGCCTGGCTCGGCGAACACCCCCGCGGCGTGGCCGAACTGCTCACCGACCCGCCGCGCGGGCTGTACGAGCAGTCGTGGGCGCCGCGCCGGCAGCGCCACGGCACCGTCAACGCCGACGGCTTCGGCATCGGCTGGTACCCGCCGGCCGGACCGCCCGCCCGCTACCGGCGGGCGGTGCCCGTCTGGGCGGACGGCAATCTGCCGGACCTGGCCCGTACCCTGCGCACCACCGCCCTGCTGGCTGCCGTCCGCGACGCCACCGCGGGCACCAGCCAGGACGAGTCCGCCGCCGCCCCGTACACCTCGGGACCCTGGCTGTTCAGCCACAACGGTGCCGTACCCGACTGGGAACGGCTGCCCGCCGACGCCGGGCTCCCGCTCACCGCCGAGCGGCTGCTGCGGCTGGAGTCCCGCTGCGACGCCGCCCTGCTGTGGGCCGCCGCCGACGGTCAGCTCGCGGCGGGCGCAGAGCCCGACGAGGCGCTCGCCCGGGTCGTACGCGACACGGCGGCCGTACGGCCCACCGCCCGCCTCAACCTGCTCCTCACCGACGGCGACCGGATCGCCGCCACCCGGTGGGGCGACACCCTCTGGTACCGCGCCGGCGCCGGGGAGGTCCTCGTCGCCTCCGAACCCGACGACGCGCCCGGCGCCCCCTGGCAGGAGGTGCCCGACCACTCGGTACTCCTCGCCACCCGCCACTCCGTCACCGTCACCCCGCTGACCGCCCGCGTCCCGGAAGGATCCCTCCGTTCATGACCCGCCGCCCCAGCGCCCTCCACACCCCCGCACGCCCCCGGTTCACCCTCACCCGCCGCCTCGCCGCCGACCACGCCGCCCGTACCCTGCGCGCGGACGTCGCCGCCGGACTGACCGCCACGCCCAAGACCCTTCCGCCGAAATGGTTCTACGACGCCCGCGGCAGCGCCCTGTTCGAGGAGATCACCCGCCTCCCCGAGTACTACCCGACCCGCGCCGAACGCGAGATCCTGCAGGCCCGCGCCCAGGAGATCGCCGCGCTCACCGGCGCCCGAACCCTCGCCGAACTGGGCTCCGGCTCCTCGGAGAAGACCCGCCTGCTCCTCGACGCCCTCGGCCCGGGGCTGCGCTCGTACGCCCCGCTCGACGTCAGCGACAGCGCGCTGCGGGAGGCGGGGGAAGCCCTGATCCGCGACTACCCGCGGCTGGACGTCGCCGCGACCGTCGCCGACTTCGAGTCCGCCCTCACCCTGCCCGACACCCCGGGGCCGCATCTCCTCGCGTTCCTCGGCAGCACGATCGGCAATCTGGACGCCGGACAGCGGGCCGCGTTCCTCACCGCCGTCCGCGCCGCGCTGGGACCGGACGACGCGCTGCTCCTGGGCGCCGACCTGGTCAAGGACGCCGGCGTGCTGCGCCGGGCCTACGACGACGCGCAGGGGGTCACGGCGGAGTTCAACAAGAACGTGCTGCACGTCCTCAACCGCGAACTGGACGCCGACTTCGACCCCGACACCTTCACCCACCGCGCGGTGTGGAACGCCGTCGAGGAGCGCGTCGAGATGCATCTGCGCTCCGACCGGGCCCAGACCGTGAAGGTCAAGGCGCTGGACCTGGCCGTCGACTTCGAACGGGACGAGGATCTGCGGACCGAGATCTCCGTGAAGTTCCGGCGCTCCGCCCTCACCGACGAACTGGCCGCCGCCGGACTCACCGTACGCAGGTGGTGGACGGATCCGCAGGAGCGGTTCGCGCTGCTCCTCGCCTTCGTCCGGTGAACCGTCCCCGGGTCTCCCCGCTCAGCAGACGGGGAGGCCCGGGACGGGGGAGTCGTTCTCCCCGATGTCGATGTACACGTCGGAGATGTACACGTTCGCGTTGCCGCTGTCGTCGTCCGTCTTCGCCCACCAGACGTTCGTCCACTCGCCGTAGGTCTCGCGCCAGCCGGTCTTGACCTGGCAGTAGAAGTAGTTCGTGCCCGTGTACAGGACGCCGACCTTGCGATGCGCGGAGTCGTACGAGTCGGCGGTGCCCCACACCGTGCAGTTGTACTTGCCGCCGCCGATGGAGGTGCAGGAGGGCTTCGGGCTGGAGCCGCCGGTGCTGGAACCGGACGTGCTGCTGCCGTCCGTCGATCCGCCGTTCGTACTGCCCGTCCCGCCCGTGCTGCTCGTCCCGCCGCTGTCGCCGCCGTCGCCGGAGCCGCCGCTGCCGCTCGTACCGCCTGTGTCGCCGGAGCCGCCGTCCGATCCGCCGCCGCTGTCGCCGGACGTGCCGGCCGCGGCTGCGGGGGCCTTCTTCGACGCCTCGGCGGACGGCGATTCGGAACCCTTCGGGCGGTCGTCGGTTCCCTCGCTCGCGGCGCCGCCGCCCGCCGGCTGCTCTCCGGCGGTGGAGGCGCTCGGCGTGTGGGAGGCGGCCACCGGGCCCGTCGGGTCGTCGCCGTCGCGCCCGACGAGGTACGCCGCGCCGCCGCCCGCCAGCAGCACGGCCACCACCCCGGCGGCGATCAGCAGGGGGCGGAGCCGCCGCCCGGGCGAAGGCTCCGGCCCGGGGTGCGGGGGGCCGAACGTGCCGAGCGGGGCGGCGGCGTCGAGCTCGGTCCGCGTGTGCGGGGCCGCCGGGGACGGGGTCGTACGGACGGTCGGGACGTCCGCGACCACCGGGACCGCCGGGGAGGCCGGGGGCGCCGGGGCGCGCAGCCGTGTGGTGTCCGCGGCGGACGGCGGCAGCCCGGCGCCCCCCTCGGCGATCTCCGTGAGCATCCGCGCCGCCCCCGCCGCGTCCGGGCGGGCCGCCGGGTCCTTCGCCATCAGCGCGTGCAGCGCCGGGCCGAGCGCGCCCGCCCGCTTCGGCTCGGGCAGCGGCTCCACCACGATCGCCGTGATCGTCGACCAGGTGGACGTGCGGCGAAACGGCGCCGTGCCCTCGACCGCCGCGTACAGCGTCGCCCCGAGCGCCCAGACGTCCGCGGGCGCGTCCGGCGCGTCGCCGCGGGCCCGTTCCGGCGCCAGGTAGTCCAGCGAGCCGACGATCTCCCCGCTGCCCGTCAGCCGCGTCCCCGCGTCGTCGCCGGGATCGTCCATCGCCGCGATGCCGAAGTCCGTGAGCACCACCCGGCCGCCGCGCTCCAGCAGTACGTTGCCGGGCTTGACGTCCCGGTGCAGCACCCCCGCGGCGTGCGCGGCGGCCAGCGCGTCCATCACCCCGGCCCCGATCCGCGCCGCCGCCACGGGGTCCAGCGGGCCCTCCCGCCGCAGCACGTCGGCCAGCGACGGGCCGTCCACCAGCTCCATCACGATGACCGGCCGGCCCTCGTGCTCCACCACGTCGTGCACCGCGACCACACCGGTGTGCCGCACCCGCGCCGCCGCCCGCGCCTCGCGCTGCATCCGTACGCCCAGCGCCGCCAGTTCCGTGCCGTCCGCGTCGCTGTACGACCGGAGCTCCTTCACCGCGACCTCGCGGCCCAGGACCTCGTCCACGGCCCGCCACACGGTGCCCATGCCGCCGCGGCCCAGCTGTGCCACGATCCGGTACCGCCCGGCGAGCACCCGCCCGCCGCCGTCCCCCGTACCCATTGTCCGCCCCCGTGCCGTTCGTTCCCCGTACTGCCGTAACTGAGGCAGCGTAGTGGGTCCCCGGCCGCCCCTGCCGGACCTTGCGTGCGAACGCATGTCCGCCGGCGCCGCTAGGATCCCCGCACCGACCGCAGGCGCTCCCGAGGGGGGACGAGCAGATGAGTGACTCGCAGCAGGGGTACGGCAGTCCATCGCCGTACGGACAGCCGCCCGTCCCGCAGCAGGACCGGAACCCGTACGCGGCGCACGAGCCGACGCAGGTGAGCTACCAGCCGCCGCCCGCCCCGGCCGACCAGCCACCCACCGTCGCCGCCCAGTTCCCGCCCCTGCCCCCGACGCTCCCGCCCCTGCCCCCGTACGCGCCGCCGGGCCCCTACCCCCAGCCCGGGCCGTACGGCATGCCCCCGGCGCCTCCACGGCGTTCGACGGGCGTGCTGGTGGGGTGGACGCTCGCCGGCTGTCTGGTGGTCGCCGGGGCCGTGGCCGGAGTGCTGCTGCTGACGGACGACGACGGCGGAGGCGGCAGCACGAAGGGTGGCGGCGGAGGTGAGTACAACCTCACCATTCCGCCGGACCTCGAGGGCGGTGACCTCTTCCTCGACAAGGAGCTGACGGACGACGCGAAGAAGGACCACCCGTCGGTGGACACGGTCATGTCCGCCAAGTACGGCGCCGACACCCTCGGCAACGGCTGGGTCCGCTACGAGGGGCTGCAGGACGACGAGGACCTGGACGCCAAGGAATATCTGGCGGACCTGGCCGGCATCGGGGAGGTGAGCATCCAGCCCCGCGACGCCGGGGCGAGCGAGGGCGAGAAGTTCCTCTGCCAGGGCGCCACCGCCCAGGAGCAGGGCAACCCCGTGGTGCAGTACACGTGCGTGTGGTCGGACGGGGGCACGCTCGTGTCGTTCACGCTCACCAAGGCGTCCGTCTACCCCCTGGACTCGGAGATGGACGACTTCGCCGACCGCGCCGCGCTGATGCTGGACGAGGTGCGGCCCGACACCGTGTGAGTCAGCGCAGCGGGTTCGGGAGGACGGCCCACGCGTCGCCCGGCTCGTCCCGCAGCCGCATCAGCGTGAGCGCCTTCACCGGCAGCTCCGCCGAGCGCAGCGCCTCGGTGTCCGCGGACGGCGGGAGGGCGTCGACTACGGGGCCCACAGCAGCTGCCAGCGCCGGGCCGCTGCCCGCCAGCGGGCCGAGGGCGCCGGAGACGAGGGAGCCGAACAGCTTGCGGCGCAGCGCCACCGGGTCGTCCGTGACGATCCGGCCCGTGAGCGGCGGCACCGGGATGCCGTGGGCCGCGAGCCGGGCGGGGCTGATCCGGACGTCCGCGAGATCGCGGTAGACCAGCCGGCGCGGACGGCCGTCGGGCCCGACGACGGCCAGCAGGTTCTGGCCGTGGGCCTCCAGCGCGACGCCCAGCTCGAGCATCCGCAGCCCGACGGGCAGCGCCAGCCGGGCGAACTCCGCCACCCACGCCGGGTCCCGCCGCCCCAGCGCGGCGACCGGGATCGCCTCCTCCCCGGCCGACGCGTCGGCGTGGACGGACGGCGACTCCCGCAGCACCGCCGCCAGATCCGCCGACCCGCCGCTCGCCGCCGCCAGCGTCCGCGTGACGTGCAGCCGCCCGTCGAGCCGCCCCGCGACGTCCGCCAGCAGCCCCGACACGACGGCGGCGCCCCGTACGGAGTACTCCGAGATGTCCCGCACGGAGGACGTCAGCCGCGTACTCAGCGCCGTCTTCACATGCACCCCCGGCCAGGCGTCGGGCTCGAGGGTACGCAGCGCCATCAGCGGGCGCGCGTCGAACCCGCCTTGCAACTCACGCCCCGCCAGCACATGCTCCGCCTGCCACGGATGCACCGGCAGCAGCACCCGCCCGCCGTCCCGCAGCCGCTCGGGCCACTCCCCGGTGACCCGCGCGTCCGCCACCGGGGCCAGCGCGAGGCGGACCACCGGCCGGTGCTCCGGCGCGTACGCCAGCTCCTCGGCGACACTGAACCCCGGCCGGTAACGGCAGCACGGATGGTACGGATGCCCGTCCACCACCCGCTGCTCCCACGGCCCCGGCCCGGCCGGCGCACCCGCCCGCGACAGCGCCAACGACGCCACACTGCCGGCCAGTTCCGCCGCGAACCCCGCGAACCCCAGCGCCCGCATCAGCTCCGCCGGATGCGCGTACACCGACCCGTCCAGCTCCACCGCCTTGACCGGCGCGTCGGTGGCGAACGGATCGCAGACCGGCCCCGAGAGCCGCCGCCCGTCCGTCAACTCCAGCTCGCCGCCCGACCGCCGTGCCACCCACGGCAACGGGTCGTACGTCAATCCCCGCCACAAACGCCGCAGCACGGCCGCCCGCGCGTCCGGCAGCTCCGCCCCGTATCGTCCGGCCAGCTCGGGCCGCACATCGGACAGCTGCTCGGCAACGGCTCGTTCGGCGACGTTTTCCGGCACATTGCCCCCCACGTGTACGTGACGTGACGACGCCACCCATACTGATCTCTAATGGACACCATCTCAGCCGCCGCCGACGAACTGGCCACCGCCCCTCTGCTGGGCTGCCTCCTGCGCGAGGCCGCCGACCCCGCCGGCGACACCCTGCACCGCACCCGCGCGGGCGGACTGCTGCTGCGGGTGCCGCGCGAACACCGCCCCCGCACGGCGGACCTGCGCACCGACCACGGCTGGCAGCGGCTGAGCCACGCCGAGATCGTGAAACTCGTCGTCGACGAACTCACCCTCCTCACCGGCGTCGTCAACGACGCCCTCCCCGCCGAGATGATCGACAGCCGCGACGCGGTCGCCGCGATGCTCACCGCCCGGGCCCGCACCGCACCGCCCGCGGACCTGTGGCTGCGCTCCGAGCAGTCACTGGTCATGGGCCACCCCCACCACCCCGCGCCCAAGTCCCGCGGCGGCGCCCCCGCCGACACCTGGCTGCGCTACGCCCCCGAGGCGTACGCCGCCTTCCCCCTCACCCTGCTCGGCGTACGCGCCGACGCCGTCGCGGAGGAGGGCGACACGAGCGCGCTGGACGCCCTGGGCACCGCGCCCCCCGGGTATGTGCCGCTGGCCGCCCACCCGTGGCAGCTGGCCCTCCTCGAGCAGCACCCCGAGACCCGCCGGGCGTTCACCGACGGCCGCCTGATCACCCTGGACGCGACGACCGGACCGGCCGCCGCCACCGCCTCGGTGCGCACCGTGCATCTGGCGGAGGAGGACCTGTTCCTCAAGTTCAGCCTCGACGTGCGCATCACCAACGACATCCGCCGGCTGTGGCGCCACGACCTGCGCAAACTGCGCGCCACGGATACGCGGGTTGCCGCCGCCTTCGCCGGGGAGGCCGGGGTCTGGCTCTCCGACCGCGGCTACCGGACCGTGTCCGGGCTCCACGAGGAGTTCGCCGTCGTCGTCCGCGACGGACTGCGCCCCCACCTCCTCCCGGGCGCCCGGCCGGTCCTTGCCGCCGCGCTCGCCGAGGGCTTCGACGGCAACCCCCTGGACACCGCGCCGGACCCCCTGGCCTGGTGGACCGCGTATCTGAGCCACGTCCTGCCGCCCGCGCTGCGGGCGTTCGCCGGGCACGGCGTCGCGCTCGAGGCCCATCTGCAGAACTGCCTGATCGCCGTCGACCCCGACGGGATGCCCGTCCAGGCGATCTTCCGCGACGTCGAGGGCGTACGGACGGTGGACGCCGTCGGCCGGGCCAAGGGCTGGGAACGGCTCGTCTACACCCTCCTCGTCAACCACCTCATGGAGATCGCCGGAGCCCTCGCCGACCGGCACCCGTCCTGCGCGGACGCCCTGTGGCCCGCCGCGCGCCGCGAGTTCGCCCGCTGGGCCGGGGACGTACCGGAGGTGCACGCCCTGCTCGCCGCGCCGACCGTCCCCGCGAAGACGAACCTCCTGCTGCGCTGGACCTCCGCCGACGGCGCCGCCGCCCGCTACCGGCCGCTGCCCAACCCCCTGCGCGCTCCCTGAGCTACTCCATCGGGAGTAGGCGCGCGACCGCGGCTACCGCACCGGAAGGACACCCGCTTCCGTCCCGCAGCGGACAGCGCCGCCGCCGGGTGACCGTAGGGTTCACGGCATGGAACTCCGACTGCCCCGCAGGCGCCGCGTTCTCGCGGCCGTCGCGGCGGCCCTCGCCGTGCTGGCCGGTGCCGGCACCTGGACGGCCGTGGCCGACGACAGCGACCCGCCCGTGCACCGGACGGACGGCAGGTTCACCGTCCCCGGCGCGGTCCTCGACACGTCCTTCTTCACCGCCGGCGACGCCGGCCGCCGCCCCGCCGTGCTGCTGGCGCACGGATTCGGCGGCAGCAAGGACGACCTGACGCAGGAGGCGCAGGACCTGGCGCGCGACGGGTACGCCGTCCTGACCTGGTCGGCGCGCGGCTTCGGCCGCTCCACCGGGCGGATCGGCCTCAACGACCCGGACGCCGAGATCGCCGACGTCAGCCGGCTCCTCGACTGGCTCGCCGAGCGCCCGGAGGTACGGCTCGACGCCCCCGGCGACCCGCGCGCCGGGATCGCGGGCGCGTCGTACGGCGGGGCCCTCGCCCTGCTGGCCGCCGGGCACGACCGGCGGGTCGACGCCGTCGCGCCGCAGATCACGTACTGGAATCTGGCCGACGCGCTCTTCCCGGACGGCGTGTTCAAGAAACTCTGGACGGGTCTCTTCTTCACGACGGGCTCCCTCGACGCCGCGTCCCCCCGTCCGCCCGCCGGCGGCTCCTCGAACCAGCCGACCGCCGCCTCCGGCTGCGGACGGTTCACCGCCGAACTGTGCGCGATGTACGAACGCATCGCCGTCAGCGGCACCCCCGACGCCGACGCCCGCGCCCTGCTCGAGGCCCGCAGCCCCGCCGCCGTCGCGAAGGACATCGACGTACCGGCGCTGATCGTGCAGGGCCAGTCGGACTCCCTCTTCCCCCTCGGCCACGCCGACGCCATGGCGAAGGCGATCTCCGCGAACGGCGCGCCCGTCGCCGTCGACTGGATCCAGGGCGGCCACGACGGCGGCGACATGGAGAAGGACCGGATCCGGGCCCGTACCACCGCCTGGTTCGACCACTACCTCAAGGGCGAGAAGAACACCGGCACCGGACCCGCGTTCCGCGTCACCCGCACCGGCGGCGTGGACTCCACCGACGGCGCCGCCCAGCTGCGCGGCGCGACCGCCGACCGCTACCCCGGCCTCACCGCCACCACGCGCACGCTGCCCCTCGCCGGTCCCCCGCAGACCTTCGCCAACCCGCCCGGCGGCGCACCGCCCGGCATCTCCGCCGTCCCCGGACTCGGCGGTGCCCTCGGCGGGCTGTCGTCCTCCCTCGGCGTCGGCATCTCCCTCGACGTCCCCGGCCAGTACGCCCGCTTCGAGTCCGCCCCGCTGCCCGACACCGTGCAGATCACCGGGGCGCCCACCGTGCGCGTACGGGTCGAGGCCGACACCGCCGACGCGGTGCTCTTCGCCAAGCTGTACGACGTCAGCGCCGACGGACGCCAGCAGGTACTGCCCTCGCAGCTCGTCGCCCCGGTCCGGGTGACCGGCGCCGACCGGGGGCGGACGGTGACCCTCACCCTCCCGGCCGTCGACCACACCGCGCAGAAGGGGCACCGCCTGCGCCTGGTGCTGGCCGCCACCGACCTCGGGTACGCCTCGCCGGCCGCCCCCGCCACGTACACCGTCACCCTGGCCGGCGGCCTCGCCGTACCCACCGCCCCCGGCCTCGACACCCAGCCCGCGGCGCTGCCCGCCTGGATCTGGGCGCTGCCGCTGGGCGGCGTCCTGCTCGCCGCCGTCCTGCTGCTCACCGGCCGCCGCCGGGGCGGCACCCCCGCCCCCGACCCGGCGCTCGCGGACGTACCCCTGCAGATCACCGGGCTCGCCAAGAAGTACGCGCGCTCCGCCGACCGCTACGCCGTCCAGGACCTCTCCTTCCGGGTGGAGAAGGGCCAGGTCCTCGGCCTCCTCGGGCCCAACGGCGCCGGCAAGACCACCACCCTGCGCATGCTCATGGGCCTGATCGCACCGGACGCCGGCGAGATCCGCGTCTTCGGCCACGCCGTCCGCGCGGGCGCGCCCGTCCTGTCGCGCGTCGGCTCCTTCGTCGAGGGCGCCGGCTTCCTCCCGCATCTGACCGGACGCGCCAACCTCGAGCTCTACTGGCGCGCCACCGGCCGCCCCGAACAGGACGCGCACCTCGACGAGGCCCTGGAGATCGCCGGACTCGGCACCGCCCTGGAGCGTGCCGTGCGCACGTACTCCCAGGGCATGCGCCAGCGCCTGGCCATCGCCCAGGCCATGCTCGGCCTGCCCGACCTGCTGATCCTCGACGAACCCACCAACGGCCTCGACCCGCCGCAGATCCGCGAGATGCGGGAGGTGATGATCCGGTACGCCGCCGAGGGCCGCACCGTCATCGTCTCCAGCCATCTGCTCGCCGAGGTCGAGCAGTCGTGCACGCATCTGGTGGTCATGGACCGCGGCCGGCTCGTCCAGGCCGGTCCCGTGGCGGAGATCGTCGGTTCCGGAGACACGCTGCTCGTCGGCCACGTCGACACGGTCTCCGGGGAACTGGTCGCCAAGGTCGCCGCGCTGCCCGGCGTCGCCTCGGCGACCGCCGGCGCCGACGGTCTCGTCGTACGGCTCGACGGCACCACGCCCGACCGGCTGCTGGCCGAACTCGTCGGCCTCGGCATCCCGGTGACGTCCTTCGGCCCCAACCGGCGGCTCGAGGACGCCTTCCTGACCCTGATCGGAGGGACGACGCCATGACCGCGCTCGTCGACACCGCCGCCGGCTACCGTCCCGGCCGCACGCTGCCGCTGCGCGTCGAGGCCGTCCGCCAGCTGCGCCGCCGCCGCACGCTGGTGATGGCCGCCCTGCTGGGTGCGCTGCCGCTGGTGCTGGCCGGCGCCTTCGCGATCGCCGGGGGTCCCGGCGGGCGGCGCGGCGAGGTGACGCTGATGGACACCGCCACGGCGTCCGGCGCCAACTTCGCCGCCACGGCGCTGTTTGTGTCCGCCGGGTTCCTGCTGGTGGTGCCGGTGGCGCTGTTCTGCGGGGACACCGTGGCCTCCGAGGCGAGCTGGTCGTCGCTGCGCTATCTGCTCGCCGCCCCGGTGCCGCGGGGGCGGCTGCTGACGGTGAAGCTGGCGGTGGCGCTGGCGTTCAGCGCGGCGGCGATGCTGCTGCTGACCGTGACGGCCCTCGCCGTGGGGCTGGTCGCGTACGGGTGGGGGCCGCTGGAGCTGCCCACCGGCGGCTCCCTCGCGGCCGGGACGGCGCTGGGGCGGCTGGGGATCGCGGTGGCGTACATCTTCGTGTCGCAGCTGGTGACGGCGGCGCTGGCGTTCTGGCTGTCGACGCGCACCGACGCCCCGCTGGGGGCGGTCGGCGGGGCGGTGGGGCTGACGATCGTCGGCAACGTGCTGGACGCGGTCACCGCGCTGGAGGGGTGGCGGGACGTGCTGCCGGCGCACTGGCAGTTCGCGTGGGCCGACGCCCTGCAGCCCCAGCTGGAGTGGGGCGGGATGGCGCAGGGGGCGTCGGTGTCCGTGACGTACGCGGTGGTGCTGCTGGCGCTGGCCTACCGGGGGTTCGGGCGCAAGGACATCGTGTCCTGAGGGGCGCCCGTCACGGCTCGGCGTGGATGAGTTCCCGGTGCGAGGCCAGCAGCCCGTCCGGGAGCTCGTCCGGGGCGCACCAGCGGGCCTCGAGGATCTCGAACGGGTCGATCCTGAGGTCGCCGCCGACCAGCCGGGCCTCGTACGCGACTTCGGCGCGCAGCCGGTAGCCGCTGTTCAGCCGGACGAGCCGGCCGACCGTCACATCGAGGCCGGTCTCCTCCTTGACCTCGCGTATCACGGTCTCGGGGAACGACTCGCCCTTGTTCGCGCACCCCGTGGGCAGCCCCCACGGGGTGTCGCGGCGCCACAGCCGGTGGTGCAGTACGAGCACCCGCCCCTGGTCGTCGCGGACCACGCCGGTCACGCCGATCATGAACTTGGCGTGCGCCAGCCACAGGATCCGCCACTGGAACCGGCCGCGCAGCCGGTGCCACACGGCGGCCACGATTTTCTTCACGGGGCCTCCGATGCGGCGCGGGTGAGGGGTGCGTGAGTTCTACGATGCCGCATCGTCGTCCGCCTTCGCGCCGCGGGGGCGGTCGAACGCCTGGACGAGGGCCCGTACCCGATCCCTGAACCGCTCGTCGAGCACCACGAGATCGACGTCCGCCCCGGAGCGCACGACCCGCCGGTCCCGCTCCGCGAGCGCCGCGAGCCGCCCCAGCCGCTCCCCGTCCAGGGGGCCGAGTGCCTCCAGGGCATCCAGCACGGTCTCCGGCCGCCAGTGCACCTCGACACCGTCCAGCAGACGATCGGCCAGCAGCCCACCGTCCAGCTCCTCCCGGCGCAGCAGCCCGGCGAGACCCACGACAGCCGCCGGCACCTGCTCCGGCTTCTCCAGCAGCCCCTCCAGTACGGGACGCAGCCCGGCGGCCGGAGCCCCGATCCGCGCCACGAGACGGGCGGCGTGCACAGCCGACCAGGGGAGCAGCAGATCGTCCGCCGCCGGAAAGGCGGACCCCAGCAACCGCACCGCCCGCACCTCGTCGCCGTCCAGCTCCCACAACGCCTCGGCGACGGCCACGGCGAGATCCGCCCGCAACGCCGGCGCGGTCAGCTCCCGCCCGCCGTCGTCCGCCAGCCCACGCAGCAACGGCAGCGCGGCGGAACCCAGTTCCCCCGCGACACCGACGGCCGCCCGCAGCCGGTACGGATCCTCGCCCGCCAGCGCCTCCTCAAGGGCCGCAAGCAAAGGGGCGGGGTCGCCGTCGATCCGGTATACCGCCCGGGCGGCGGCCAGCCGCTCGTCCGTCCCGCCCGAACCGGCGGCCGCCCGAAGGGCGTCGACCGCCGCCGTACGAGCGGCCCCCTCGAGCGCCAGACCGGCGAGCACCTTCGGCACCACGAGGGACGCCCGACCGAGCGCGGCGAGCAGCTCCGGCAGCGCGGGGGCCGCCCGTTCGCCCCACTGCCCGAGCAACAGGGCGAGGTGGATGGGCTGGTTGTGCCGCTGGGTCATCGCATACAGCGGCTCGTCCGGGCGTCGCTCCGGCGTGCTCGCCAGCAACTCCCGGACGGCCGCCAGCAACTCCCCGGAGAAGGGGAACGCTCCCTCCAGCCCCGCCGCCGTCCGCAGCGCCCCCGGCCGGTCCGCGAGCCGGGCCGCCAGCAGCGGCGCCGCCCGCTCGGGCGCGGCCCGTACGAGCACCGTCAGCGCCTGGTCCGCGAGGTCGCCCTCGCCGGCCGCCAGTCGTACCAGGGGCTCGACCAGCGAATCGTCCAGCGACTCCGCGAGCCTGAGCAGCAACCGCATGGCAGCCGCGGACGGCGTCGGACCGTCGAGCACCGGAGCCAGCAGCGGCAACAGCACCCCCGGCGCGGAACGCGAAGCGGTGACCGCGTCGTCGGCCGCCCACAGCGCCTCCTCGCGCACGTCCTCCCGCGCGTCGCCCAGAGCCGCCGTCAGCAGGCCGAAAGCAGCGGCGCGATCCTTGTCGGTGTCCCGCTCCAGCAGCGCCGAGCAGACAGCCGCGAGCGGTGCGTCCCGGCCCTCGTCCAGCCCCGGCTCCAGCAGCCCGTTCGCCGGCAGTACGGCCAGCAGGGCCGCGTGCTGCTCCGCCGACCACGGCACTCCCGCCTCGAGCCCCGCGAGCACCGCCGCCAGCCGCAGTTCCGCCGGCTCGCCCGGATCCAGCGCCTCGGCGATCAGCTCCGTCCCGCCCGCGGGGTCCAGCCGGATCAGGGCGGACAGCAGCTCGGCCCGTACGGACCCGTCCGGCTCACCGCGATACCGCCGCCCGACGGCCTCCGCCGCCCCCGCCTCCTCGGTACGCCCCACCGCCCAGATCGCCGCCCGGCGCACCTCCGCCTCCGGCGCCTCCAGCAGCGGCAGCAGCAGCGGCAACTGGGCGCCGACCGCCGCACAGCAGTCGTCGCTGCCCTCCGCCGCCACGGCGAGCATCCCGAGCAGGCTCGTGGTACAGCACCCGGCCGCCGCCAGCCGGGCCAGGAACGGCACGGCCTCCACCGTCGCGGGGTACACCGTGCCCTGGTGCACGATGCTGCTCCACAGCTCCTCCAGGGCCTCCTCCGCCTCCTCCTCGTCCTCTCCGGTGAGCGCGCGCAGCAGGTCCGGGACGTCCTCGGCGGTGCCGTAGGCGTGCTCCAGCCCGGGCCAGGGGCGCTGATCGAGGCCGTCGAGTGCGCGGGTGGAATCCATGCGGAGGATCATGACAGGGGGCACGGACAGGGGCCGGGGGAGGGGGTCGTCACACGTTCGGCCGGGCGCGGGCGGGGAGGTCGCGCTACGGTGAAAACGGACATTTGCCGCGTGTGCCCGAGCTGCCGCGCGCATCCCCCCAGATCGCGAGGAAGTGGAATCCCATGGCCCCCACCCCCGACGGCACCCCCATCTGGGCCGACGCGATGTTCCCGGACCTCGACGGCGCCAAACGGTTCTACGGCGACCTCTTCGGCTGGACCTTCGAGGGCGGCGACCCCCAGTACGGCGGCTACACCCAGGCCCTCTCCGACGGCAAGCGCGTCGCGGCCGTCGTACCGCAGATGCCGGGCATGGAAGGCGTACCGCCGTCCTGGACGCTGTACTTCTCGTCCGCCGACATCAAGGCGACCACCGAGCGGATCCGCACGGCCGGCGGGACGACGGACATGGAGCCGATGCAGGTCGGTGAGTTCGGCAGCATGCTCATCGCCAAGGAGCCGAGCGGTGTGCAGTTCGGCGTCTGGCAGCCCGGCACCCACCCGGGATTCGAGAAGCAGAACGAACCGGGCTCCTTCGCCTGGGCGGAGGTCACCACGCGTGAGGCGGCCAAGGCGGACGCCTTCTTCCCCGCCGTGTTCGACTACAAGGTGCAGCGGATGGAGGACGACAAGATCGACTTCCATCTGTGGTCCCTCCCGGGCGCGAAGGAGCCGGCGCTGGGGCGCTTCAGGATGACGGAGGATGTGCCGGCGGAAGTGCCGCCGTACATCAACGTGTACTTCGCCGTCGACGACTGCGACGAGGCGGTGGGGAAGGTGACCGGGGCCGGTGGCACGGTGCACTTCGGGCCGATGACCTCGCCCTTCGGCCGCTTCGCGACGGTGAGCGATCCGCAGGGCGCGTCGTTCGCGGTGATCGATCTGGCCACGATGGAGGGCGATATGCCCAAGGTATCGCCCGTCTGACGCCTAGAGGGTGGGCAGCACGGTCTCGAAGAACGGATGGTCTCCCCGGAACGTGGGGTGGAGCTCGGCGAACTCCCGCGCGGTCACCCAGCGGACGTCGCTGACCTCCACCGGGTCCGGGACCACCTCGCCCGAGACGATCGACGCGGTCCACCAGTGCAGGACGAACCGCCCGTCGTCCGTGGGGCACTCCCACACCTTCCGCCCCGGGGTGACCTCCAGCCCCACCTCCTCGCGGACCTCACGGACGAGGGCCTCCGCCTGCCCCTCGCCGGGCTCGATCTTCCCGCTGAGCGGCGCCCAGTAACCGCCGTTGTGCGTCCCGGCGCCGCGCTGGATCACCAACACCCGCCCGTCCCGTCGGAGTACGGCCACCACGGCCTCACGCATCGCCATGCGGGCGACCCTATCCTCCGGGGCGGCTCGAGCCGTAGGCTGCGGACGTGATCTTGCGCGTCGGGACGGGGCACGGCACCACGTTTGCCCGTGAGGAGACGGTGGAGGCGTGCGCCGCGCTGGTGGGCGGCATCGCGGAGCGGGCGGGCGTCACGGAGGTCACCGTCGACAACCCGATGCTGGACGGCTTCTTCGGGTACACGAGCGAACCCTGGCGCCCGCACCTCCCGGCGGACCTGCACGGCTTCCACGACGGTGCCCGCGTCCCCCTCGCCACCGGCCTCACCTTCCTGCGCGTCATGCTGCGGCGCCTCGGCCCCTGGTGCCGGCTGCGGGCGGAGGGCTTCCTTGTGCATGTCGGCGACCGGTACGACGTGTACGTCACCGGGACCGAGCGGGACGAGGCCCGTGCCCGGGAGCTGGGCCTGTTCCCCGTACGGGTCGACCGCTCGCCGTACGACCCCGCCCTCGACACCGTGCCCGAACAGCGCCCCGCCGACGAGGCGTTCTGGACGGAGACGGCGGATCTCGTCGCCCGCCGGGGACCCCTCCTGCTGGAGGAGGAGTACGTCCGCAACGGCCGCCGCTGGCACCCCCTCGCCACCCCCACCGACGTGACGGAGGTACGCGCCCGCCTGGGGCCGCGCGCCCGGCTGGCGCTCTGGCCGGGCCTCACGGAGGACCGTGAGGAGCTGCGTGCGGCGATGAGGCGTCACCCGGAGCCGCAGCAGCTGGTGTGGGTACGCCGGGGCCGGTGCGAGGGGATCCGCCTCGCCGAGGAGTGGATGCTCGACGACCGCGACCGCTACCCCATGATCCCCGGCCCCGCCGCCGTCGTCCCCCTGGTGGCCGAGGAGCGCACGCCGATGCTCGCCGCGACCCTCCCCGACGCGGACGGCGTCCTGCGCGCCCGCTGGCGCACCGACGCCACCAGGGCGGACGAACGCCGGGCGTACCTCCGTACGCTCGAACGGGGCGACATCGTCACGGGCGTGGTGGCGACGGGTCTGGACGATGTCGGCGTACACGTGGACCTGGACCATCCGCTGGGCGCAAACGCGGGATTCCTGCGGGTCCCCGAGATGTCCTGGGAACACTGGGACTCCCTCGACGACGTGGCGCCCATCGGCCGGGCGATCCGGGCGCAGGTCATCCACGTCGACTTCGAGTTCGAACGGGCGAGCCTGTCCGTCAAGGCCCTCCAGCCCGGTCCGACGCGATCCCCGTGACCCTCGTTGGCCCCCGCCCCGCCGCCGACGTAGATTCACCGCATGAGCGAAACGATCAGATGGGGCATCCTCGCCACCGGTTGGATAGCCGACCAGTTCGCCCGCGACCTGGCGCGGACCGACGGTGCCGAGGCCGTGGCCGTCGGCTCGCGGACCGAGGAGGGCGCGGCGGGGTTCGCCGGGCGGCACGGGATCGCGCGGGCCCACGGCAGCTGGGCGGAGCTGGCGGCCGATCCCGGGGTGGACATCGTGTACGTGGCGACCCCGCACAGCGCCCACCACGAGGCCACCGCGGCGTGTCTGGCCGCCGGGAAGGCCGTGCTGTGCGAGAAGCCGCTCACCCTCAACGCCGGTCAGGCCCGCGATCTGGTGGACCGGGCGAGGGACGGCGGGCGCTTCCTGATGGAGGCCATGTGGATGTTCACCAACCCGGCCGTCCGCCGCGCGCTGGAACTCGTGAAGGACGGCGCCATCGGCGACGTCCGCCAGGTGCAGGCGGACTTCGGTTTCGCCGCCGGCCCCCTGCACCCCGGTCACCGGCTGCGTGACCCGCGCCAGGGCGGCGGCGCGCTGCTCGACCTCGGCGTGTACCCGGTCTCGCTGGCCCACCTGTTCCTCGGCGCCCCCGATACCGTGCAGGCGAACGCCTCCCTCACCCCCGAGGGCGTGGACGCCACCACCGGGATCCTCCTCGGCCACGAGAACGGTGCCGTCGCCGCGCTGACCTGCAGCATCGAGTCCCTCAGCCCGTGTGTCGCGGTGATCGGCGGCACCGAGGGCACGATCACCCTCGGCACCCCCTTCGCGGCGGGCGGCTTCTACCGCCCCGACGGTCTGACCCTCCACCGCGGGGACGCCGAGCCGGAGCGGATCGACGTCCCGTTCGAGGGACTGGGCTACGTCCACGAGATCGAGGAAGCCGGCCGCTGTCTGCGCGCGGGCCTGCTCGAATCCCCCCTGGTGCCCTGGCAGTCCACCCTGGACGTCCTGACGACCCTGGACACCGTCCGCGACCGGATCGGCGTCCACTACGGCGCCGACACGGTCTGACCGAACAGCCGGCGGGACGACGGCCCTGGTCACCCGGACCGGGGCCGGTCATGCTGGACCCTGCCGGCCCAGCCCCCGTCCCCGCCGGCGCGAGGAGTCACCGTGTCTCAGTCCCGTTTCGCCGTCCTCGGCGCCGGCAGCATCGGCTGCTACCTCGGCGGGCACCTCGCCGCTGCCGGGTACGAGGTGACGCTCGTCGGCCGCCCCGCGGCGATGGACGTCCTGCGCGAAAAGGGCCTCACCCTCAGCAGCTCCGTCCGCCCGCCCCGCCGGATCGAGCCCGGGGACCTCCGCCTCGCCACGGGCCCCGAGGGGGTGGCGGGCGCCGACTACGTGCTGGTCACCGTCAAGACCCATGACACCGAGGCCGCCGCGAAGGACCTCGCCGGCCATCTCGCGCCCGGCGCCGTCGTCGTGAGCTTCCAGAACGGCCTGCACAACGCCGCCACCCTGCGCGCCGCCCTCCCCGGGCACACGGTGCTCGCCGGGATGGTCCCGTACAACGTGCTGCAGTCCGAGCCCGGCACCGTGCACCAGGGCACGGCGGGCAAGCTGATGACCGAGCCCGACGAAGCCCTGGTGACGGCCTTCCGCGCCGCGGGGCTGGCGATCGTGCCGCGGACCGACATGGCCGAGGTCCAGCACGCCAAGCTGCTGATGAACCTCAACAACGCCGTCAACGCCCTCTCCGGCATCCCCCTGCGCGACCAGCTCGGACAGCGCGCGTACCGGCGCTGCCTCGCCCTGTGCCAGCGCGAGGCGCTCGCCGCGTACCGCGCCGCGGGCATCCGCCCCGCCCAGCTGGGACCGACCCGGCCCGGCGTCACGCCGTACGTGCTGGGCCTGCCGGACGCGATCTTCCGCCGGGTCGCCGCGGCCACCCTGCGCGTCGACGCGCACGCGCGCTCGTCGATGTGGGAGGACCTGCAGCGCGGACGCGCCACGGAGATCGACACCCTGCAGGGCGAGATCGTCTCCCTGGCCGCCGCCCACGGCCTGCGCGCCCCGGCGAACGCCCGCCTCGTCGAGCTGGTCCACGAGGCGGAGCGGTCGCCGCGTCAGTGGACGGGTCCGGAGCTGTACGCCGAACTGAAGGCGGCACGCTGACAAGTGGCCCAGCTGTTCCGCCCGTAAGTGGCCCTGTGGCGGGGGCCGGTTCCCCTGATTGGCTGACGGCGTCATCCCGCCCGCAGCCACGAGGAGTCGGCGTTGTCCCGGATCCTGCCCCCGCCCGGCCCGCCCCGCGTCCTCGCGCGGGCCCAGCTCGCCAACTCCCTCGGCGACGGCGCCTTCTACGCCACCTCCGCGCTGTTCTTCACCCGGATCGCCGGCCTGTCCGCCACCCGCGTCGGTCTGGCCCTCACCCTCGGCTGGTGCGTGGGCATGCTGGCCGGCGTACCGCTGGGGCATCTCGCCGACCGCTGGGGTCCGCGGCGCACGGCGCGGCTGCTGGCGGTGTGCACGGCGGCCACGCTGCTGGCCTTCGTCGTGGTCCGTCCGTTCCCGGCGTTCCTGCTGGTGTTCTGCGCCTACGCGTGCTGCCAGGGCGGTCTGACGTCGGCCCGCCAGGCGCTGCTCGCCGGGCTGGTGGAGCCGGCCGAGCGCACCCGGATCCGGGCGCAGCTGCAGTCCACCCTCAACGGCGGGCTCGCCCTCGGCGCGGGCCTGGGCGGAGTCGCGCTCGCCCTGGACAGCGAGCCCGCGTATCTGGCGGTCTTCGTCCTGGACGCCGCCGCGTTCCTCACCGCCGCGTATGTCCTGCGCGAGGCTCCCGAGGTGCCGCCGGCACCCGTCGCCGCCGCGGGCGAGCCGCGGCTGGCGGTGCTGCGTGACCGGCCGTACGCGCTGCTGACCCTGCTGAACGCGGTGCTCTACCTGAACATGCCGCTGCTCAGCCTGGGTCTGCCGCTGTGGATCGTGGAGCGTACGGACGCGCCCGCCGCGACGGCCGCCGGGGTGCTCGTGGTCAACATGCTCTGCGTCGTGCTCTTCCAGGTCCGGGTGGCCCGCCCGGTCACCTCGCTGCCCACGGCCGTCCGCGCCACCGCCCGGGCCGGGCTGCTGATGGCCGCCGCCTGCCTGGTGTACGCGGTCACGGGCGCCTCCCTCGGCGCCGTCGCGGCGGTCGGCGTGCTGCTGGTGGCGGCCGTCGTCCAGGTGTTCGGCGAGATGACCCACGGCTCCGGCGCCTGGGAGATCGGCTTCGGGCTGGCGCCGGACGGGAAGCAGGGCCAGTATCAGGGGTTCTTCGGGATGGGCCCGCAGATCGCCCGGATGCTGGGCCCGCTGGTGATGACGACCCTGCTCATCGGCTGGGGCACGGGGGGCTGGCTGGTGCTCGGCGCGCTGTTCCTGGGCGCGGCGCTGGCCGTGGGCCCGGTCGTCCGCCGCGCGTCGGTGTGGGCCGCCCCCGTGGACTGACCCGCCCGCGAAACAGCGGAAATCCCCCGGCGCAATTGCGCCGGGGGATTTCTTTGCGTATCGTGAATTCTTCGTGACTTCGGCAGTAAAAAATACCTGCACCGAATCACTGAACACAGTATATCTGGGTGGGAGTGGAATTGTCAAACCAGGAATTGCGGAATGAGCAGGAATTCATCGACCGGCTCTACGCACGGGTCGACGTCCTGCGCGGCCGGGCCGCGGAATCCCTGGCCGGAGCGCTGGCCCCGGTGGGCCGGGGGCGTCAGGCACTCCTCGAGCGGGACGTGGCCGTCGCGGAGCGGTCGGGGCTGCTCGCCGCGCTGGACGCCGTCGACGGCTCCCTGTGCTTCGGGCGCATCGACCTCACCGCGGGCGGACACCACCACATCGGCCGGATCGGCATCCGCGCCGACGACCCCGAGCTGACCCCCCTCCTCGTCGACTGGCGCGCCCCCGTCGCCCGCCCCTTCTATCTGGCCACCGGGCACACGCCCATGGGGCTGCGCCGCCGCCGGCACCTCACCACCGAGGGCCGCGAGGTCACCGCGCTGCACGACGAGATCCTCGACCTCGACGACACCGAGCGCACCGGGTACGAGGACCCGAGCGGCGACGCCGTCCTCCTCGCCGCGCTGAACTCCGCCCGTACCGGACGCATGGGCGACATCGTGCAGACCATCCAGGCCGAGCAGGACCGCATCATCCGCGCCCCCCACCGGGGCGTCCTGGTCGTCGAGGGCGGCCCCGGCACCGGCAAGACCGCCGTCGCGCTGCACCGGGCCGCGTATCTGCTGTACGAGCACCGCGAGCTCCTCGCCAAGCGCGCCGTGCTGATCGTCGGACCCAACCCGGCGTTCCTCGGCTACATCGGCGAGGTGCTCCCCGCGCTCGGCGAGACCGGCGTCCTGCTGGCCACCCAGGGCGAGCTCTACCCCGGTATCCGGGCCACCGGCACCGACACCCCGCGGGCCGCCGCGGTGAAGGGGCGCGCCGACCTGGCGGACGTGCTGGCGAAGGCCGTCGCCGACCGCCAGTCCCTGCCCGACCCGGTGATCGCGATCGAGCACGACCGGGACCTGCTCCTCCTCGACGCGGGCCTCGCCCGCGTGGCCCGCGACCGGACCCGCGCCCTGGGCCTGCCGCACAACGTGGCCCGCGAGCACTTCGAGGGACACCTCCTCAACACGCTCACCGACATGGTCGCCGAACGCATCGGCACCGACCCGTACGACGGCTCCAACCTCCTCGACCCCAGCGACATCACCCAGATCCGCGACGAACTCGGCGAGAACCCCGGGGTCTGGGCGGCGATCGACCAGCTCTGGCCGGTCCTCACCCCCCAGCGCCTGATCACGGACTTCCTCGCCGACCCGGCCCATCTGCCCGACGGGGACGCCGCCGCGATCCGCCGCACCGCCGGGGCCTGGACCCCGGCGGACGTACCGCTGCTGGACGAGGCCGCCGAGCTGCTGGGCGAGGACGACCGCGCCGAGCGGGCCGCCGCCGAGGCCGACCGGCAGCAGCGGATCGCCTTCGCGCAGGGCGTGCTGGACGTGTCGTACGCCTCCCGGACCTACGAGTTCGAGGACAAGGAGGAGCTCGACGACGACGCCTCCGAGGTGCTCTCCGCGCACGACATCATGGACGCCGAGCGGATGGCCGAGCGCCAGGAGGAGGACGACCACCGCAGCGCCGCCGAGCGGGCGGCGGCCGACCGGACCTGGGCGTTCGGCCACATCATCGTGGACGAGGCGCAGGAGCTGTCGCCGATGGCGTGGCGGCTGCTGATGCGCCGCTGCCCCACTCGCTCCCTCACCCTGGTCGGCGACCCCGCGCAGACCTCGCAGGAGGGCGCCGTCGGCTCCTGGGCGAAGATCCTCGAGCCGTACGTCCAGGACCGCTGGGAGCACACCCGCCTCGCCGTGAACTACCGCACCCCCGCCGAGATCATGGACGTGGCCGCGGCGGTCCCGCGCGCCGGGGACCCGGGCTTCGAGCCGCCGAAGTCGATCCGCGCGACGGGTGTACGGCCCTGGCTGCGCGCCGCGGACGACCTGCCCGCGGCCGTCGCGCGGGCCGTGGCCGAGGAGCGCCCGGCGGAGGGCCGTGTCGCGGTGATCGCCCCGCGCGAGCTGCACGCGCCCCTCGCGCGCCGGCTGGAGGGCGTACGGGAGGGCGGTGAGCCGGACCTCACCCTGCCGGTCGTCCTGCTGGACCCCCGGCAGGCCAAGGGCCTGGAGTTCGACGTGGTGCTGGTCGTCGAGCCGGCCCGGTTCGGCGCCAGCGACCTGTACGTGGCGCTGACCCGCGCCACCCAGCGCCTGGGCGTCCTGCACCGCGACCCGCTCCCGGCGGCGCTGCGCGAGGTCCCGGCGGGGGAGTGGGCCGAGGGCTGACCGCCGAACACCCCGCGCCCTCCCCGCCGTTGGCCGCGGCCGGGGAGGGCGGGATGTCGGGGTGGCGCGTTTCACAGCGGAACGTCCGGAATGGGCGGTTACTCTCTTCTGGTGAACCAAGCTCCCGACCACGGACCCGTGGACTGCCCCCTGACCAAGGTCACGGCGCAGTTCATGCCGCGTCTGTCCGAGTTCGCGTTCGAGCCGGGGCTGGTCGCCGCCGTCGACCAGCACGCGGCGGCGGTGCGCGATGCACTGGTGCCCGCGCCCCGCCGCCCGGAGCCCGATCCCGCGAGACGGCACGCGCCGCGCCGCGAGGATCTGACCGATTACGTACTCGGCTTCACGGACGTCCTCACCGAGAACGACTGGCGTGAGCCCGTCGGCCACGACTACGCCACGCTCCGGCTGACCGCCGTGTGCTGGCTCGTCCGTGAGTACGACCTGCTCGGCCGCTGACCGGCCGCCTCAGCGCATACCGGTGCTGCCCTCGTCGTCCATCGGCCCCGCGTAGGTGCCCGGGGCCGGCTGACCGGCCGCGGCGTCCGCCCGGCCCGCCTGGTACGCCGAGACGCTGCTGCGGGCGTTCGTCGTCTCCCGCTCGGCGGTGTTCAGCCACCGCTCCCAGCGCGAGCGCATCGGGGTGACCATGCCGCCGCCGACGCCGACGATCAGGACACCGGCCACAGTCGCCAGCACGGCGATGAGCAGCGGACCGGTGATCGCGGTGGCGATGCCCGCCTGGCCGAGGGCCGCGATGACACCGAGCATGGCGATGAAGGCCCAGACGACGGTCGCGACGGTCTTGCCGTACGACATCTGGTTCAGGGCGCTGCCGATGATGTCACGCACCGCCTTGGCGATGGCGAAGGCCACCACGAGGATGACGCAGGCGACCAGTGCGCGCGGGATCCAGGCCACGACGGCCGAGATCATGTCGCTGACCGGGTTCGGCCCGAAGACACCGAGCGCCAGCTGCAGCACGACCAGCATCAGCGCGTAGTAGACGACCTTCATCAGGATGCCGGTGCCGTCGTACTTCGACCCCGACAGCCACCGGTTGATCCCCGCCCGTTCGGTCAGTCTTTCGAGGCCCATCTTGCGCAGCAGCTTGTCCACGGCCTTGACGACGATCTTGACGACGAACCAGCCGATGACCAGGACCGCGAGGAAGCCCAGCAGCTTGGGTATGAACGAGATGACGGCCGATATGGCGTCGGTGAAGCCCTGGCCGAAGTCGACCGAGAGCGCTAGTTCCACGAACACGGTGTGCTCCCTGCTGTTCCGGACCCGGGCCGAAATGCCCAGACCTTCCACTCCGTCGTAACACCGGGATAAAGGGCCCGCGTGCGGGGCGGCCCGAGACGTAGGCCGATCAGGTGTCATTCGGGGATTTCGCTGCTCCGCCCCCATGACGGTCACGTAGGGCTAACATTGTTTACGTTCCGTCACGGCCGCACCGCGGGAGTCCCGGGGAATAGCCGTCCCTCCGTTCCCGTTGAACCGCCCGTATGCAATGGTTGAGCTCTCAATAAGAGCCGAGAGGGTGAGCACGGTGCAGTTCGGGATCTTCACGATCGGCGACGTCACGCAGGACCCCACGACGGGGCGGACTCCGACCGAGCACGAGCGGATCAAGGCGATGACCGCCATGGCCGTCAAGGCGGAGGAGATCGGGCTCGACGTCTTCGCGACCGGTGAGCACCACAACCGGCCCTTCGTGCCCTCGTCGCCCACCACCATGCTGGGCTGGATCGCCGCCCGGACCGAGCGGCTGATCCTCTCCACGGCCACCACGCTGATCACCACCAACGACCCGGTGAAGATCGCCGAGGACTTCGCGATGCTGCAGCATCTCGCCGACGGCCGCGTCGACCTGATGCTCGGGCGCGGCAACACCGGCCCGGTCTACCCGTGGTTCGGCCAGGACATCCGCCAGGGCATCCCGCTCGCGGTGGAGAACTACGCGCTGCTGCACAAGCTGTGGCGCGAGGACGTGGTGAACTGGGCGGGCCGCTTCCGCACCCCGCTGCAGGAGTTCACCTCCACCCCGCGCCCGCTGGACGGCGTGCCGCCGTTCGTCTGGCACGGCTCCATCCGCTCGCCGGAGATCGCCGAGCAGGCGGCGTACTACGGCGACGGGTTCTTCGCGAACAACATCTTCTGGCCCAAGGAGCACTTCCAGCGGCTGATCGGCCTCTACCGGCAGCGCTACGCCCACTACGGGCACGGCACCGAGGAGCAGGCGATGGTCGGTCTGGGCGGACAGCTGTTCATGCGGAAGAACTCGCAGGACGCGATCCGCGAGTTCCGCCCGTACTTCGACAAGGCGCCCGTCTAC
Source organism: Streptomyces smaragdinus (assembly GCF_009604385.1). GTDB lineage: Bacteria > Actinomycetota > Actinomycetes > Streptomycetales > Streptomycetaceae > Streptomyces > Streptomyces smaragdinus. The sequence goes on along the minus strand of NZ_WEGJ01000001.1, from coordinate 521,426 downwards.
GGCGGCGGTCCGTCGCTGGAGGAGTTCATGGACGAGACGCCGCTGTCCGTGGGCAGCCCGCAGGAGATCATCGAGAAGACCCTGGCCTTCCGCGAGTCCTTCGGCGACTACCAGCGCCAGCTGTTCCTCGTCGACCACGCCGGACTCCCGCTGAAGACCGTGCTGGAGCAGCTGGACATCCTCGGCGAGGAGGTCCTGCCGGTGCTGCGCGCGGAGTTCGCGAAGAACCGCCCGGCCGGGGTGCCGGACGGTCCCACCCACGAGGCCCGTGTGGCCGAGCAGCTCACCCAGGAGGTGGCCGAATGAGCGCGCTGAAGCTGGCCGTCGTCTCGGCCGGTCTGTCCACCCCGTCCGCGACCCGGCTGCTCGCCGACCGGCTGGCCGAGGCCACCCGCGCCCGGCTGGCCGGGGACGGCCGCGAGGTGACCGTCGAGGTGGTCGAGCTGCGCGAGCTCGCCGTGCCCATCGCCAACAACCTGGTCACCGGCTTCCCGGGCAAGGAGCTGGCCCGGGCGGTGGAGACGGTCACCGGCGCGGACGCCCTCATCGCCGTCACGCCGGTCTTCTCCGCCTCGTACAGCGGGCTGTTCAAGTCCTTCTTCGACGTGCTCTCGGCCGGCGAGAGCACCGCGCTCGCCGGCAAGCCGGTGATCGTCGGCGCCACCGGCGGCACGGCCCGGCACTCGCTGGTCCTGGAGCACGCGATGCGCCCGCTCTTCGCCTATCTGCGGGCCGTGGTGCTGCCGACCGCCGTCTACGCCGCCGCCGAGGACTGGGGCGGTACGGGCGACGCGCTGACCGACACCCTCCCGGCCCGCATCGAGCGGGCCGGCGGGGAGCTGGCCGCGCTGCTGTCCGCCCGCCCGGCCCCCGTTCCCGCCACAGACGACGTCCCCGTCGTCCCGTTCGAACAGCAGCTGGCCGCCCTGCGGCCCCGTCAGGAGGTGCAGCGTGCCCCGTGACCTCGTTTTCGACGTATTCGACTTCAACGCCGAGCGGCCCGACGGCGAGCCCACCACCGAGCGCTGGGCGAACGCCCTGAGCCTGTTCGCGGAGCCCGGCGCCGAGGAGACCACCGCCGACGTCTGGCGGCGGGCCGCGGTGTACTTCGAGGCCAAGGACTACACGACGGCCGCCCGGCTGCTCGGCGGCATCGTCGCCGACCACCCCGAGCTCACCGGCCCGCGGCTGCTCCTGGCGCGCTCCTACTACCACTCGGCGCAGCTCGGCCGGGCGGAGGAGCAGCTCCGCGAGCTCGTCGACCGCAACCCCGTGGAGTCCTACGCCCATCTGATGCTGGCGCGCACCCTGGAGCGCCAGGGCCGCGGCGAGGAGGCCGCGCGCTGGCACCGGCTCGCGGAGGTGCTGGGCGCGGGCTGATCAGCCCGCCACCGACCCCGCGCGGGCCAGCAGCATCGCGCCCATGACCAGCATCGTCGCCGCCACCAGCCCGTCCAGCACCCGCCAGGCCGCCGGACGGGCCAGCGTGGCGCTCAGCAGCCGGGCGCCGTACCCCAGCCCCGTGAACCACAGCACGCTCGCCCCCATCGCGCCGAACGCGAACGCCCAGCGCAGCGAACCCCGGTCGGCGGCGACCGACCCCAGCAGCAGCACCGTGTCCAGGTACACGTGGGGGTTGAGCCACGTCATCGCCAGACACGTGAGCACCGCCGTTCGCACCGACCCCGCCGTGCGCCCCGCCGTCGACAGCCCCGAGGCGTCGGCCGGACGCAGGGCCCGGCGGGCGGCGAGCACGCCGTAGCCGATCAGGAACGCGCCCCCCGCGACCGCGACCACCGTCAGCGCGTCGGGATAGGCGGTGACGACCGCCCCCAGCCCCGCCACCCCGAGGGCGATGAGGACGGCGTCGGACGCGGCGCAGATGCCGACCACGGCGAAGACCGCTTGCCGGCGCACACCCTGCCTCAGCACGAAGGCGTTCTGCGCGCCGATGGCGACGATGAGGGAGAGTCCGGTGCCGAATCCGGCGAGGGCCGTGGGGAGGATGCCGCTGGTCATGGCGTCGACAGTAGAAAACCCACGGCGCATTAGGGAAGCTAATGATTCTTACGTAGCATTAGTGAACGTGATGCCCGAGTTGCCGCTCGACCAGGTACGGACCCTCCTCGCCGTCGTCGACGAGGGCACCTTCGACGCCGCCGCCGCGGCCCTGCACGTGACGCCGTCCGCCGTCAGCCAGCGCGTCAAGGCCCTCGAACAGCGCACCGGCCGGGTGCTGCTGGTGCGCACGAAACCGGTGCGGCCGACGGAGTCCGGGGAGATCGTCGTCCGGCTCGCCCGGCAGCTCTCCGCGCTCGAACGCGACGCCCGGGCGGAGCTCGGCATCGCCGATGGCGGCCCGTCGCCCGCCCGGCTGCCCATCGCGGTGAACGCGGACTCCCTCGCGACCTGGTTCCTGCCGGCGCTGACCCGGGTGCCGCAGGATCCGCCGGTCTGCTTCGAGCTCTACCGGGAGGACGAGTCGCACACGGCGGTGCTGCTGCGCGCCGGCCAGGTGATGGCGGCCGTCACCTCCTCGCCCGACGCCGTCGCCGGCTGCACCGTGCGCCCGCTGGGGCTGGCGCGCTACCTTCCGGCGGCGAGCCCCGCCTTCACGGAGCGGTGGTTCGCCGGCCGGCCGCCCGCGCGGGCGATCGGGGAGGCGCCGGTGATCGTCTTCGACCGGCGGGACGAGCTGCAGGACCGCTTCGTACGGTCGTTCACCGGCGGCCGGTCGGACGCGAGCCCGCTGCGGCACCAGGTGCCGACGTCGGAGGGCTTCACCGACGCCGTGGTCGCGGGGCTCGGCTGGGGTCTCGTACCGGAGCAGCAGGCCGGGCCGCTGCTGCGGCGGGGCGCGCTGGTGGAGCTGGCGCCGGGGCGGGAGCTGGAGGTGCCGCTGTACTGGCAGCAGTGGAAGCTCGACGTCCCGGCACTGGCCGCCGTGGCGGAGGCGGTGGCGGAGACGGCCGCGGCGGCGCTGCGGTGAGCTAGGGCCTCAGCATCCCCGTGAGCAGGTCGCGTACATCGGCCGCCAGTTCCTCGCGGCCCAGGGGCTGCGAGGCGTACGTGCCGGCCGTGCTGCTGAAGAGCATCCCGTCCAGCCAGGCGATCAGCGAACGGGTGTGGCGCTCGGGGTCGGGGGAGCCGGCGGCGGTGAGGAAGGCGCGGAGGGGGTCGGCGAAGGCGCGGCCGGAGCGGTCGTAGACGGCGCGCAGCTCCGGGCGCCGGGTGGCCTCCAGGGCCAGCTCGTAGCGGGCCAGCAGCAGGGTGCGGCGGTGCGTCAGGAAGTCGTGGAGCAGCCCCGCGAGGGGTTCCACCAGCGCGTCCGCCCCGGCCGCCGGGTCGGGCGGGACACCGGCCGGCATGGCGGCCGTGTCGCCCTCGGCGGCCCGCAGCACCGCCAGCTCCAGCAGCGCGGCGCGGGTGCGGGCCACGTTCGACGTCGAGCCGGGCGGCAGACCGGCGGACTCGTCCACGGCGCGGTGCGTGAGCCCGCGCATCCCGCGCTCGGCCAGCAGCCGCAGGGCCGCGTCGCCGACCACGTCCCTGCGGGTCGGAGTCGAGGGGGTGCTCATGGGAGGGATTGTAGCTGCCGTTACTACACCTGTAGTATGGACACTACAGGTGTAGTAACGGCAGGGAGGTCGGCAATCATGAACGCACCGAGCGCCGTCGTGATCGGCGCCGGAGTCGGCGGTCTCACCGCGGCCGTCGCGCTCGGGCGGCGCGGCTGGCAGGTCACCGTGCTGGAGAAGGCCGCGTCCCTCGAGCCGGTCGGCGCGGGCATCGCCCTGGCCCCCAACGCGCAGCGCTGCCTCGACACCGTCGGGCTCGGCGACCGGGTGCGGGCGCTCGCCGCCTGGCAGGGGGCCGGCGGGCTGCGCACGCCCCGCGGCCGGTGGCTGTCGCGGCTGGACGCGGCGGACGCCGAGCGGCGCTTCGGCGGGGCCGTCGTCCTGCTGCACCGGGCCGCCCTCGTCGGGCTGCTGGCCGGCGAACTGCCGCCGGACGCCCTGCGTACCGGCGTCGCCGCCGAGGTCGCCGACCCCGGGACCGCCGGGCGCCCCGCCCGGGTGCGCGCCGGGACGCGGGAGTACGAGGCCGACCTCGTGGTCGGCGCCGACGGCATCGACTCCGGGGTGCGCCGGGTGCTCTTCCCCGCGCATCCGGGGCCCGCGTACTCCGGCTTCACCGCCTGGCGCGCCGTCGTCGAGGTCCCCGGGCTCGACTTCGCGCCGCACGAGACCTGGGGGCGCGGCGCGCTGTGGGGCTCCCAGCCGCTCAAGGACGGCCGGGTCTACGTCTACGGCTCCGCCGTCGCGCCCCGCCACGGCCACGCGCCGGACGACGAGAAGAGCGAACTCCTGCGCCGCTTCGGCGACTGGCACGACCCGGTGCCCCGGCTCATCGCCGCCACGGAGCCCGCGGGGATCCTGCGCAACGACATCAGCTGGCTCGAGGAGCCGCTCCCCGCCTTCCACCACGGACGCACGGCGCTGATCGGCGACGCCGCGCACGCCATGACCCCGCACCTGGCCCAGGGCGGCAACCAGGCCATCGAGGACGCCGTCGTCCTCGCCCACCACGTCCGCCCGGCCGGTGACCCCGCCGCTTCCCTGGAGCGCTACACCCGCGACCGGCTGCCGCGCACCACCGAGGTCGTACGCCGCTCCCGGCGCGCCGGCCGCGTCACCATGCTGCGCAACCCCGTCGCGACAGCCCTGCGCGACACGGCGGCGCGGGCGGCGAGTACCGTCGCCCCGCGGGCCGCCCTGAAGGCCCTGGACGGCATCGCGGACTGGTCTCCGCCGGCTGGTCAGGACGAGTGATGTGCCTCATAGGCAAGGGATTTGCCAACGGGGTGTCGGGCGTGGCTGAATGGTCTCATGAGCCCCGCCGTCGACCTTTCCGCAGCCGTCGCCCCACGGCTGCGTGACCTGCGCCGGCGGCGAGGCCTGACGCTCGAGGAGGCCGCCGGGCGCGCGGGATTGTCCCCCGCCCATCTGTCGCGCCTGGAGACCGGTCAGCGCCAGCCGTCCCTGCCGATGCTGCTGGCCCTGGCCGAGGCGTACCGCACGACCGTCTCGGACCTGCTGGGCGAGACCCCGCCCGCCCCCGAGTCCGTCGTCCGGGCCGGCAGCCAGGAGACCACCGAGGCCCAGGGCTGGCGCTATACCCCGGCCGGCGCGGCCGGCGGCCGGGCCATGCAGGCGCTGCGCGTCGAGGTGCCGTGGGGGACACAGGGCGACCTGGTCCGCATCCACCCCGGCGAGGAGTGGATCTACGTCCTGAACGGGCGGCTGCGGCTCGCCCTCGGGGACAGCGAGGAGATCCTCGACCCGGGCGACGCCGCCCACTACGACTCCCTCACCCCGCACCGGCTCGCGGCGGACTCCACCGCGGGCACGGAACTGCTGTTCGTCCACACCCTGTTGCAGAGCGGCGCCTCCGAGCTGTGCCTCGGCGGCAGACCGGCCCACGGAAAGGCACGACCTTGAAGCGCGAACCCGCCAACACCCGCGAGGAGCGGTTCCCCCGCGGCCTCGTCATCCGGCTCACCGTCTATCTGCTCGTCGGCCATCTCCTCGCCGCCTTCCTGTACCTGCTGTTCGAGGCGGGCGGCGGCAAGTAACCCTTTCCCCGGAGGGGAGGTCCCCCGGACAAACGGGTGCGGAAGGTGCCCGGTTGACGCCAGGGGCCGGTCAACACCGTACGAAACGGCCGGATGACGTACCTCCCCGATGACCGCCCGGCGTGGATGAGGCAGGATGGCCCACCGCGCCGGGCTCGTTCATGTCCCCGACGCGTGCACTGAATTTCGACTCGAGACGGATGGCACGTTGAACCGGGCTCTCACACTGCACGACATCATCCTCGCCGGATCGGCCGTCCTGGGCGGCCTGGTGGCCGGATTCCTGCTCCGGATGCTGCTGGGCTGGCTGGGCAAGGGCGCCCGCCGCACCGCCTGGAGCGGCGACGACCTGATCGTCGCCGCGCTGCGCACCATCATCCCGTGGAGCGCCCTCGCGGGCGGGGTGTCGATCGCCGCCGAGGTGCTGCCCCTGAAGGCCGTCGTACGGCAGAGCACCCAGCAGGTCGTCGTCGCCGTGCTGATCCTCGCGATCACCGTCGCCGTGGCCCGGATCGTCGGCGAACTCGTCGGGTCCCGTTCGGCCGGCATCGGCTCGGCGACCATCCTGGTGAACATCACCCGGATCACCATCCTCGCCATCGGCGTGCTGATCCTGCTGGAGACCCTCGGCATCTCCATCGCCCCGCTGCTCACCGCCCTGGGCGTGGGCGGTCTGGCGGTGGCCCTCGCGCTGCAGGACACCCTCGCCAACCTCTTCGCCGGGGTGCACATCCTCGCCTCCAAGACCGTCCAGGTCGGCCACTACATCAAGCTGAGCAGCGGCGAGGAGGGCTACGTCACCGACATCAACTGGCGCAACACGGTGATCCGCACCCAGTCGGACAACATCGTGATCATCCCCAACGACAAGCTCGCCGGGACGATCATGACCAACTACCACCGGCCCGCCGAGGAGATGTCCGTGATCATCCAGGCCGGCGTCGGTCTGGGCAGCGATCTGGCGCGGGTCGAGAAGGTCACGATCGAGACCGCGGAGAGCGTGATGACGGAGGTGGAGGGCGGCGTGCCGACGTACCAGCCCCTCGTGCGCTTCCACACCTTCGGTGACTCGCGCGTCGGGTTCTCCGTGATCCTGCGGACGACGGAGTACGGCGAGCAGTACCGGATCAAGCACGAGCTCATCAAGCGGCTGCACGCCCGCTACCGCGCCGAGGGCATCGACATCGCGGTCCCCGTCCGCAAGGTGATGCTGCACCAGGACGAGGAGACGCCCTTCCTGCCGCGTCAGCGCGAGACGTCCGACGTGCCGGGCAGAACGCCGTGAGGCCCGTTCCCCCGGGCGGGCCCGGGAGCCGGCCGTTCTCGGACGGCGGGTCTCAGGGCCTGCCCCGAGACCCCGTCACGGACGGTTGAGCGCCCGGGCCACACCGGCGGCGACGGCGGTCGCCAGGATCCATCCCGCGGCGATGAGCAGATAGCCGACCCACAGCCCGTTCCCCTGCGGCACATGCGCCTTCTCCTGCCCGAAGTCGACCACCGGCAGCAGCACGTCCAGGGTGTAGATCACGGCCTCGAACCTCGGCGGTGACGCCGGCTCGCGCGGCGGGTGCAGATGGAAGAACACCGACCCCGCGGCCAGCAGCCCCAGCAGCCAGCCCACCGCCCACGCCGGCCGGTAGCCGTAGCCGACGGTCACGTCCTGCACCAGCCCCCACAGCCGCGCGTACCAGGGCAGATGGGTGCGCCGGGCCCGCTGCCCGGCGAGCTGCACCCGCCGTGCCTCGGGCTCCAGGCCCAGCCGCCGGTACATCCCGGCCAGATGCTCGTACGGCTGCGGGAGATACGCGCCCGCGTCCCGGTTCAGCCACGGCAGCCGCTCCACGGCGGGCAGCGGCGTGTCGAGCATCTGGTACGCCGCGCCGTCCAGCCGGATCCGCGCCGGCCAGGTGCGGGCCTCGTCGTGCAGCACCCCGAGCGTCGCGTACCGCAGATCCACCGTGCCGTCCGGCGGCACGGCGGTACGCATCAGCACCTCCCGCGTGGTCGACTGGCGCAGCGAGAGCGCCAGGCCGTCCCGCCCGCCGCCCACCCGCGCCCCGGTCAGATCCACCCGCCCGGTGATCTGCGCCCCCGATATCCGCAGCGCGCCCGCCGCCCTCACGTCCCGCAGCGCCACATCGCCGCCGACGCGCAGCCCGTACGCCTCGAGCGCCATCCCGTCCGGTACGCGCAGGTCCGCGCCGTCCAGCTGCAGATGCCCGGCCACGGACGCGTCGGTCAGCCGGATCGACCCGACGGAACGGAACCGGCGGTCCAGCACCACGTCCGCCCCGAACTGCGCCCCCGGGGCGCTGAGCGTGCGCCCGCCCTCGTGCAGCAGCACCGCCGCGCGCAGGAACAGCGCCCCGGTGACGGAGGCGCCTCGCAGCCCCAGCTCGCCGCGGGCGGTCATCCGGTACCCGGAGACGTCCCCCTCGACGCGCAGCCGGGCGGCGTCCAGCGCCAGCCCGTCGGTGCCGCGCAGCCGGGCGTCGCGCAGCTGCACGCTGCCGCCGACGCGGGCGCTGCGCAGCTGCACCGTCCGCCCGGCGGTGAAGCCCAGGTTGCACAGGATGTCGCTCTCCACGGCGAGCCGGTTCGCCGACAGCCCGCCGTCCAGGCGGGCGCCGCCCAGATTGAGGTTGCCGCCGATCCTCGCGCCCTCCAGCAGCAGCCGTCCGGTGATCCGGCTGCGCAGCAGACGCAGATTGCCCTCGACCGTCGCGTACGAGGCGAGGACGCCCGGCAGCACCGAGTCCTGCACCGTGAGATTGCGCAGCCGCGCCGCGTAGACCTTGATCTCCCCGTCGAACGCGCAGCCACGGATCCGCAGATGGCAGTCCACGTCCGCGTTGTCCAGCTCCAGCGTCCCGGTGATCCGCGCGCCCAGCAGATGCACCGCCGCGACATGCCCGGCGACGGACTCCCGCGCCCCCAGCAGCAGGGCCGCCACGACCTCGGCCCGCACGGTGCGCTCCGGCCCCCACCCGGCGGCGCCCGCCGGATCGTCCGCCGCGGCGTCCCCGGTGCGCAGATCGACCCGCCGCCCCTCGGGGAAGGCCTCCCACAACAGCCGTTCGGCGCCGGTCAGTTCCTCCGGCAACACGTCCCGTCCCCCTTCCGCAGCCGCGCCCCGGCGATCTTACCGGCGGGGGGCGGCTGCGGCGGGGCTACTGACCCACCCGGCCGTCGATCCGCTCGCGGAGGAAGTCCGCGTGGCCGAGGTGGCGGGCGTACTCCTCGATCATGTGGACCAGCACCTCCCGCAGCTCGATGGGCTTGCCGTGGACGGTGCCGAGCAGGTCCATGTCCGGCGCCCCGTCGACGACCCGCTCCGCGAAGCCGACCTCCGCCCGCCATGTCGCCCAGGCCTCCGCGACCATCGCGGGGTCCGGGGCGGCGTCCTCGAAGTCGCCGTTCGGGTTGTCGTCGGTGCGGTAGTGACGGCTGATCGTCTCTCCCGCCATCACCTTGCGGAACCAGTGCTGTTCCACGCCGGCCAGATGCCGGACCAGGCCCAGCAGCGACAGGTTCGACGGCTCGACGGAGCGGCGGGCCATCGCCTCCGCGTCCAGGCCCTCGCACTTGAGGGTGAGGGTGAGGCGGTAGTCGCGCAGATAGCCCGTCAGGACGGCGCGTTCACCCGTCAGCCCGCCGTCGCTGCGCGGATCCTCGTCGGGCGCCACCCACACGTCCCGCCATCCGAACTTCCGTTCGATCTTCGGGTAGTCAGTCATGTGCGCGAGCATCCGCCGCACCGGCCCGCCCCGCCACCCGTTTCCCCGCTTTGAGGACGATTTCCCGGGGCGGTCGCGTCACCACGGCCTCGGCAAAGGATCCGGCGTCCACCAGCACGAGATCCGCCGGCGCCCCCGGGACCAGCCCGTACGCCTCGAGGCCGAGGAGCGCGGCGCCGCCGTACGTGGCGGCGTGCAGGGCCAGCTCGATGTCGTCGTCGCGGCGGAAGGTGCTGCGGTACGCCAGATGCATGGCGCGCTCCAGCATGTCGCCGCTGCCGTACGGGCCCCACAGGTCCCGGATGCCGTCGTGGCCGCAGGCCACGGTGACACCGGCGGCGCGCAGCGTCTTCACCGGCGGCACCGGGAAGTCGTACACCGCGGCGGTCACCACGGCCACGCCCGCCTCCGCGAGGAGACCGGCGATCCGGGTCTGCGTGGCGGGATCGGCCTGCCCGAGGGCGTACGCGTGGCTGACCGCGACCTTGCCCGAGAGGCCGGTGACGCGGGCGCGTTCGGCGATCAGCTCCAGCTGCCACACGCCCAGGGTGCCGCCGTCGTGGAGGTGGATGTCCACCCCGGCCCCGTACCGCTCGGCCAGGCCGAAGACCACGTCGAGATGGCGCACCGGGTCGCGGTCGAAGCCCGCCGGGTCGATGCCGCCGATCGTCCCGACGCCGCTCTGCAGCGCCTCCTCCAGGAGCGCGGCGGTCCCGGGATTGGTGAGCAGCCCGTACTGCGGGAACGCGACCTGCGCCACGTCGATCCGCCCGGCCACCGCCTCCGCCGCGGCCCGCACCGCCTCGACCCCCGCCAGGCCGAACTCGGGGGAGACGTCGGTGTGCGTGCGCACGTACGACGTGCCCGCGGCGATCATCGTCTCGAGCAGCGCCGTGATCCGGCCGGTGTCGGGGACACCGAGCCCGGCGCGCCGGCGCCGTTCCGTGCCGATGCGGTCGGCGAGGGCGTCGCCGGCGGTGTGCGGGACCCAGGGCCCGCCGTACAGCGTCTTGTCGAGATGACAGTGGGCCTCGACGAGGCCGGGCAGCACGAGCAGCCCGCGCACGTCCACCACCTCGGCGTCCCCGGCCGTCACCTCCGGTCCGATCGCGCGGATCACCCCGTCCCGGACGAGGATGTCACTCCTCCCGTCCCGGCCCCGGACCCGTCCTCCCCGCAGCAGCATCGCGCCCATGAAGCCCCCTCCCGGGGCACGTTCTACCCGACCGGGGGAGCGGCGGCAACGGGCGAACGCGTCAGCCGGCCGGAAGCAGCAGGTCGAGCTCCAGCCAGTCGGCCAGCGCGCGTATCTCGGCCTCGACGGCCGCCGTCGTGGCCGCGTCGAAGGGCGTGTCCTGATGCAGCGCGTGGACCCGGAACACGCCCGCCTTCCGGTCGGCGGCCGCGTCCAGCTTTCCGACGAGCCGGTCGCCGTACAGGACCGGCAGCGCGAAGTACCCCCAGCGGCGCTTCGCGACCGGCTTGTACATCTCCAGCTGGTACTCGAAGTCGAACAGCTCGAGCGCCCGCTCCCGGTCGTGCACCAGCCGGTCGAACGGAGACAGCAGCGCCGTCCGCCCGGCGAACGGCCGCCCCACCTGCGCCAGCCGCACCGGGTCCACGCGCCACTCACCCTTGACGCCCTCGACGACGGCCGGCTCCCCGGCCGTGCCGACGTCCGCCTGCTCGACGGGCACCTGCGTCCTGCGGGCCCGGGCGATGCCCAGCGCCGCCAGGCGCCGCTCGTTGCGCCGCTGTTCGGCCTCCGCGGCCGGCACCACCGGGTCGTCCGGGTAGACCCGTGCGGCCAGGTCCCACAGCCGCTCGCCGCCCTCGGTGCGCCCGGCGACGGCCACCTCGCCCTTGCTGGACAGGAACTCCAGCATCCGCGTCATGTTGCGGTTGTTCGTCCACCCCGTCGACTTCCACGGCACCGCACAGGTGTCGGGCAGCTCCCGCGACTGCAGCGGTCCGGAGGCCTCGAGCCGGGCGAGGACGTCGCGCCGGCAGGCGTCGTTGGCCGTCATCCAGTCCCCGGCGGCCTTGAAGCCGTTGGGCCACCGGGCCATCTCGGCCCGGTAGAGCGCTATGTCCTCCGCGGGCCGGACCAGCGCCCGCAGCTCCACCAGCGACCGCTTCTCCAGCTCGGCCCGCAGCTCGTCCCGCCGGTACGCTGCCCCGAGCCTGCTCCACGCGACGAGATGGGCGTTGGGCGCGACGGCGGCCGTCGGGTCGAGCTGCAGCAGCGTCAGCCGCCGCACCACGTCGAGCAGGCCCGCCGGCCGGGTCCGCTCGAGCAGCTGCGCCCGCACGGCGATCCGCCGCGCGTCGGTCCGGGAGAGGTGGTGGACGTCCATCCCGCGAGCGTAGGGGACGGGTCCGACAACCCGGCCTCAGCCGTACAGCGCCTCGAGCAGCTCCGGCGTGTACAGCTCCTCGACCGGGATGACACCGGCCACCGACGAGAAGTACCGCTCGAGCAGTTCCGCGCTGCCCGCCACCGCGCGGAGCATCGCCAGCCGGTCCCGGTGGATCTCCAGCGCCGCCACGGTCAGGGTGCTGTGGTAGTCGTCGATCAGCATCTCCTTCTGTCCCTCGGCGTACGAGTCCAGCGCGGCGTTCAGCCGCCCGGGCGCGTGCAGTTCCGTGCCGATCGCGTCCGCCAGCGCCTGCGCCTGACGGAACGAGTCGGTGATCCCGCGGGCGGTGATCGAGTCCTTGTGGTGGGCGGCGTCCCCGACCAGCGCCCAGCCGGGGCCGGACGCCCGGCGGAAGAAGTTCCGCTGGGTCCCCGTCCCGTACAGCCGCTCCAGCGGGCTCAGCCCCGCCAGCCGGCCGGCCAGCGCCGGAGCCGCGGAACGCACCGCGTCCAGATACGCGGCGCGCGCGTCCGCCCGTACCCGGGGGAACTCCGACTGCGGGAAGTACGCCCCGATCAGCGTCGACCCGTCGTGCGTGGGGATCGCGCCGATCCAGCGGCCGGGCGCCTCGTACAGCTCGAAGTGGTCCGCCACGCCCTCCCAGTACGTGTAGTACGCGCAGGTCAGCTCCGGATCCTCGATCAGCGTCGCCGCCCGCGCCTGCGCCGCGACGAGTGACCGCATCCCGTCCGCGCCGACCACGAGCACGGCCCGCTCCTCCCGCCCGCCGCAGCGCACCCCGGTGACCCGGTCGCCGTCGAAGAGCAGCTCCTCCACCGCGCACCCGTCGCGGAACTCCGCGCCCGCCGCCACCGCCGCGTCCACGAGCAGCGGGTCGAGCACCGTCCGGCGCGGCGCGTACGCCTCCCGCCGGCCGTCCACCGGCCGCGAACAGCCCTCCAGCCGTACGTCCGCCACCTGGTACGTCACCCGGTCGACCGGCGGGCAGCCGCTCGCCGCCACCGCGTCCAGCACGCCCCAGCGGCCGAGGAGGGCCACTCCCGGCTGGTGGATGTACAGCGTGGAGAGCGTGTCCTTCGGGAACGCCGACCGCTCGAGCAGCAGCACCCGGTATCCCGCCCGGGCGAGCAGCAGCGCGGTGGACGCGCCCGCCACCCGGGCGCCGACCACGATCACGTCATGCATGGCTGACCTCCGGCGCGAGCGCGGCGAAGGACGGGTGGCGGGCGGCGACGAGGGCGGCGAGCTCACGGGCCTGATGCTTGACGAAGTAGTGCCCGGCCCCCGCCAGCACCTCGAGCTCCATCGACCCCGGGGCCCAGCCGGCGTACCCCTCGGTCAGCGGATCCTCGTCACCGACCACGACACACACCGGCAGCTGCCGGCGCGGCGCCGGATCCCGCAGGGAGCGCCCGTACATGGCCGTCGCCTGCACCATGTCGTGCCGCACGAGCCGGACGGCCCCCGCCGTGTCGTCCGGGTCCAGCGCGCCGTCGAAGCCGCCCAGCGAGCGCAGGAACTCCTCCAGCTGCTCGTCCGACCCCGGCAGCCCCCCGTCCGGCGCGGCGTCCTCCTCGGGCAGCGCCGCCCCGAGGTAGACGGCGGCCGGGACGATGCCCCGCAGGGTGAGCCGGTGCGCCAGCTCCATCGTGAGGACGGTGCCCGCGCAGTGCCCGTACAGGGCGAGCGGGCCGGTCACCGTCGCCGCGATCTGCGCGGCCAGCTCCTCCACGGCCTCGCCCCAGTCGGCGGGCGGGACGTCGTGGTCGGCCGGGTCGTGCCCCGGCAGCGTGACGCCCCACAGCGCCAGATGCGCGGGCAGCTCCCGGGCCAGCGGCTGGTACGCGAGGGCGCTGCCGCCGCCGTACGGGACGCACACCAGGCTCAGCTCGGTCTCACCGCGGTCGGGGGTCAGCCGGTGCAGCCAGCTGTCGCGCCGCGGATGCCCGTCCGCCCCGCGCAGATGGGCGGCGAGTGCCCGCGGCGTCGGATGCTTGAACAGCTCGATCACCGGCAGCCGCGGATCGATGCGCCGCGCGACCGCCACGGCCTTGAACGAGTCGCCGCCCAGGTCGAAGAAGTCGTCGTCGATGCCCACGTCCGGCACGTCGAGCAGCGTCCGCCAGACGTCGGTGACCCGCTGCTCCAGCTCGTCCCGCGCCGTGGTGACCTCCCGCCCCGGCCGCACCGCGTGGTCGGGCAGCGCGGCCCGGTCCAGCTTGCCGTTCGCCGTCAGCGGGATCGCCGGCACCGTCACGTACGCCTGCGGCAGCATCCACGCCGGCAGCAGCTCCCCGAGCGCCCTGCGCAGCCCGGCGGCCTCGGGCGCCGCGCCGTCGCGCGGCACGACGTACGCCACCAGCCGGGCGTCGCCCACCGCGTCCTCGCGCACCAGCACCGCCGCGTCCAGCACCCCGGCGCACGTCCGCAGCGCCGCCTCCACCTCACCCGGCTCGATCCGGAACCCCCGCACCTTCACCTGGTCGTCACCGCGCCCGAGATAGTCGAGCGTCCCGTCGGCCCGCCACCGCGCCAGATCACCCGTCCGGTACATCCGCGCGCCCGGCTCCCCGTACGGGTCGGCCACGAACCGCCCGGCGGTCAGCGCCGGCTGACGCAGATAGCCGCGGGCGAGTCCGGCCCCGGACACGTACATCTCGCCCGGCACACCCGGCGGTACGGGCTTCAGCCACCGGTCCAGGACCCGGACGCGCAGATCGGGGACGGCCTGCCCGATGGGGCTGCCGGCCGGGTCGCCGGCGGCGTCCAGCGCGAGGTGGGTGACGTGCACGGTGGTCTCGGTGATGCCGTACATGTTCACCAGCGCGGGGGCGCCGTCGGGATGGCGGGCGTACCAGTCGGTGAGCCGGGCGGGGTCCAGCGCCTCGCCGCCGAACACGACCAGGCGCAGGGAGAGTTCCCGGCCGAGCTCCGGGTGGTCCCGGTCGGCGCGCGCCAGCTGGTGGAAGGCGGACGGGGTCTGGTTGAGCACCGTCACGCCCTCGCGTACCAGCAGCTCCAGCAGATCGACGGGGGAGCGGCTGATCTCCTGGTCGACGACGACCAGCCTGCCGCCGTGCAGCAGCGGCCCCCACAGCTCCCAGACGGAGAAGTCGAACGCGTAGGAGTGGAAGAGAGTCCACACGTCCTTCTCCCCGAACCCGAACCAGTGGTCCGTGGCCGAGAACAGCCGCGTCACGTTGGAGTGCGGGATCACGACTCCCTTCGGCCTGCCCGTCGACCCGGAGGTGTAGATGACGTACGCCGGATGCGCGGGGTCGAGGTACGGCGACGGGTCCTCGTCCGGCATCCGCGCGAGCTCCCGTACCACCCCGGGGTCGTCGAGGAGCACCGTCGGCCCGGGGGCGCCGGCCGCCCGTACGGCGACGTCCGAGGTGGTGAGCAGCAGCGACGGTCCGGCGTCGCGGAGCATGAACGCGACGCGCTCGGCCGGGTATCCGGGATCCACCGGCAGGTAGGCGGCGCCCGCCTTGAGTACGGCGAGCAGCGCCACCACCAGGTCCGCGGACCGCGGCAGCGACACCGCGACCAGGCGTTCGGGTCCGGCGCCGCGGGCGCACAGCAGCCGGGCGAGCCGGTTGGCCCGGGCGTCGAGCTCGCGGTAGCTGATCGTCACGCCGCCGTGGGTGAGGGCCGGCGCGTCCGGGGTGCGCGCGGCCTGGGCTCCGAAGAGCGCGGGGACGGTCGTGGGCGGCGCCGACGGGCCGGTGCCGGAGTCCGGGGGGAGGACGCGGCGGCGTTCGTCGGCGTCGAGGATGTCGATGTGGTGCAGCGGTGCCTCGGGACGGGTGACGGCCTCGGCGATGAACCGCTCCAGGCGGCGGGCGAGCGCCTCGGCGGTCGACGGGTCGTACAGGTCCAGCGCGTACTCGAGCGAACCGAAGGCGCCCGCCGGGGAGCCGTCCGCGTCGAAGGTCTCGCGGATGTCCACCAGCAGATCGAACTTCGCGGTGTCGGTGCCGGCTCCCTCGACCTCCACCCGCAGTCCGGGCAGCCGGGCCGCGGTCGCGAAGTCGTTCTGCAGCGCCAGCATCACCTGGAACAGCGGATGCCTGCCCGGCGACCGCTCCGGGTTCAGCGCCTCGACCAGCCGGTCGAACGGCAGGTCCTGGTTCGCGTACGCGGCGAGGTCGGTGTTGCGGACCCGCCGCAGCAGCTCGGCGAACGTCGGCGCCCCCGACACATCGGTGCGCAGGACCAGCGTGTTGACGAAGAAGCCGACGAGATCGTCCAGCGCCACGTCCGTACGCCCCGCGACCGGCGTGCCGACGGGGATGTCGTCCCCTGCCCCGAGGCGCGCCAGCAGCCCGGCGACGGCGGCGTGCAGCACCATGAAGGCGCTGGCGCCCGACCGCTGCGCGAGCTCGTGGATCCGGCGGTGGACGGCGGCGTCGATACGGAACGGGGTCGCCGCACCGCGATGGGAGGCGACGGCGGGCCGCGGCCGGTCGCCCGGCAGGGTGACCTCCGGCGCCAGCCCGGCCAGCGTCTCGCGCCAGTACGCGAGCTGACGCGCGCCCCGGCCGTGCGGATCGTCCGGGTCCCCGAGGAGATCCCGCAGCCACAGGGTGTAGTCGGCGTACTGCGCCGGCAGCGGTTCCCGGTCCAGGGGCACGCCCGCGGTCCGGGCGGCGAAGGCGCGCTCCAGGTCCTTCAGGAACGGCGCGTACGACCATCCGTCACCGGCGATGTGATGCACCACGACCAGCAGCACGTGTTCGGTCGGCGACAGGACGAACAGCTCCGCCCGTACGGGCAGTTCCTCCGCGAGCTCGAAGCAGTGGTCCGCCGCCGCGGTCAGCAGCCCGCCCACCGACTCCGCGTCGGTGTGGGTCACCGGGAAGGAGAACCCGCACTCCCCGGCCGGCAGGATCAGCTGATGCGGCTCCCCGTCGTGGTCGGGGAACACCGTCCGCAGACTCTCGTGCTGGGCGACCACGTCGTTCAGCGCCCGCTCCAGCGCCGCCCGGTCGAGTGCGCCGCCGATCCGCAGCGCCATCGGCATGTTGTACGCGGTGCTCCCGCCGTCCAGCCGCTGGATGAACCACAGCCGTCGCTGCCCGGGGGAGAGGGGGATCCGTTCGGGCCGTTGCCGGGCCACGACCCGGTCCCGGGTGTCGGCCGAAGGGGCGGATATCAGGGGTGCCAGTCCGGCGACGGTGGGGTTCAGGAAGAGCGTACGGATGGTGAGTTCGGCGCCCAGGCGGGCCCGGACGCGGGCGGTGAACCGCATCCCGCGCAGCGAATGGCCGCCCAGGTCGAAGAAGTTGTCGTCGATGCCGACCTCCCCGACCTCCAGCACCTCGGCGAACAGCTCGCACAGCACCCGCTCGACCTCGGTGCGCGGCGCCTGCCCGGCCCGCCGCGGCCGCTGGTCCGGCGCCGGGAGCGCGTCGCGGTCCAGCTTCCCGCTGGGCAGCAGCGGCATCGCGTCGAGGACCACGCAGGCCGCCGGCACCAGATGGGCCGGCAGGCTCTGCGCCGCGTACTCGAGCAGCCGGGCGGACAGGGTGTCCCGGTCCGAGGCGGCCACCGGGACTGCGTACGCGACCAGCTGCCGCTCGCCCGGCCTGTCCTCCCGCGCCAGCACCACCACGCGGTCGGCGGCCGGATGGCCGGACAGGGCGGCGGCGACCTCGCCCGGCTCGATCCGGAAGCCCCGGATCTGCACCTGGTCGTCGGTCCGCCCCAGGAACTCCAGATCCCCCGACCGCCGCCAGCGCGCCAGGTCACCGGTGCGGTACATCCGGCTGCCCGGCTCGCCGTACGGGTCGGCCGTGAACCGCCCCGCCGTCAGCCCCGGCCGGCCCAGATACCCCTGCGCCACACCCGGGCCCGCGAGGTACATCTCGCCGGGGACGCCGGGCGGCACCGGGCGCAGCCGTGCGTCCAGCACGTACACGCGGGCGCCGGGCAGGGGGCGGCCGATGGGCGGCACGCCGTCGGTGGTGGGGGAGTCCGGGACGCTGGTCGTGGCGGTGACGGTCGTCTCGGTCGGGCCGTAGACGTTCACCAGCCGGCGCCCGTTCGCCCAGCGGGAGACGATCTCGGGCGGCAGGGACTCGCCGCCGAGGCCGAGGGTGAGGTCGGCGGGGAGGTCCGTGTCGGAGAGGACGGCGAGCACGCTCGGCACCAGCAGCATGTGGGTGAGGCGCCGTTCGCGGACCAGGTCGGCCAGGGCGGGTCCGGGGGTGAGGCGATCGGCGGGGGCGAGGACCAGGGTCGCGCCGGTGAGCAGGCACATCGTGATCTCGCCGACCGCGGCGTCGAACGACGGGGAGAAGAACTGCAGCAGCCGGCCGCCCGGGCCCAGCCCGCACCGGTCGGCCAGTCCCCGGGCCATCGGGCCGATGCCGGAGTGCGGCACGAGCACGCCCTTGGGGCGGCCGGTGGACCCCGACGTGTAGATCACGTACGCGGTGTCGCGCGGCGTCGGCGCGCACAGGACGACGCCGTCGGCGGCCGGCTCCCGGAGTTCGTCGAGGGCCAGCACGGGCGCGGTGTGGTGGCCGGGCACCACGGCCCGCAGCGCGGATGTGGTCAGCACCAGCGCCGGGTCCGCGTCGTCGAAGAGGTACGCCACGCGGTCCGCCGGATAGGCCGGGTCCACGGGCACGTAGGCCCCGCCCGCCCGTACCGTGGCCAGCAGGGCGACCACCAGGTCGATCGACCGGGGCAGCACCAGCGCGACCCGCTGCCCGGGGCCGACGCCGTGTCCGGCGAGCTCGAGGGCCAGCGCGTGCGAGCGCCGCTCCAGCTCGGCGTAGGTGACGCGCTCCTGCTCGTACTCGAGCGCCGTCGCGTCCGGGGTGCGGGCGGCCTGGGCCGTGAAGAGGGCGGGGAAGGTGGACGGGCGGGGCGGGAGCCCGGTGCGGCTCCACTCGTGCAGGACGAGGCGGCGCTCGTCGTCGTCGAGGATGCCGATGTCACTGACGGGCAGGTCCGGGTCGGTGACGGCGGCGGTGACGAAGCGCTCCAGCCGGCGGGCCAGCGCGGCGGCGGAGGGCTCGTCGAACAGGTCGAGTGCGTAGCCGACGGTGCCGGTCAGGCCGGCCGGGGTGCCGTCGGGGGCGAAGGACTCGGCGAGTTCGATGCCCAGATCGAACCGGGCGGTCCCCGACGTGACGGTCTCGAACCGCACGTCCAGGTCCGGCAGCCGGAAGCCGGCGCCGATGTCCTCGTGCAGCGCGAACATCACCTGGAACAGCGGGTGCCGGCCCGCCGAACGCTCCGGGTTGACCGCCTCCACCAGCTGGTCGAACGGCAGATCCTGGTGCGCGAACGCGGCCAGGTCGAAGTCCCGGACGCGGCGCAGCAGTTCGCCGAACGTCGGGTTCCCCGACACGTCCGCGCGCAGGACCAGCGTGTTGACGAAGAACCCGACCAGGTTGTCGAGCGCCTCGTCCGTCCGCCCGGCGACGGGCGTGCCGAGGGGAATGTCCTGGCCCGCCCCGAGCCGGGACAGCAGCCCCGACAGGGCGGCCTGTACGACCATGAAGGCGCTGGTGCCGGTCTCCCGGGCCAGCCCGACGATCCGGCGGTGCGTGGCGGCGTCGATACGCAGCGGCGTGGTGTCCCCGCGGTGGCTCGCGACGGCGGGCCGGGGCCGGTCGGCGGGCAGGTTCAGCTCCGGGGGGATCCCGTCGAGCGCGCGCCTCCAGTACGCCAGCTGTTGGTGGGCGAGGCTGGCGGGGTCGGCCGCGTCGCCGAGGAGGGCGCGCTGCCACAGCGTGTAGTCGGCGTACTGGACGGGCAGCGTCTCCCACTCGGGCGCGGTGCCCGCGGCCCGGGCCGTGAACGCCCGCTGCAGGTCGGCGGCCAGCGGGGCGGCGGACCAGCCGTCGGTGGCGATGTGATGGACGACGAGCAGCAGCACGTGCTCGGTGTCGGACAGCCGCAGCAGATGGGCCCGCACCGGCAGTTCCGCCGAGAGGTCGATGCCCTCGGCCGCCGCCCGGGCCAGCGCCTCGGCGAGGCCGTCCTCGGTGGTCACCGACCGGAGGAGCACGGGCCGGGCGCCGGCGGCGGGGCGTATCTCCTGGCGCGGTTCACCCCGGTCGTCCGGATATACCGTGCGCAGGCTCTCGTGGCGGGCGACCACGTCGGCCAGGGCCTGGGCCAGGACCGTCTCGTCGAGGGCGCCGTCGATGCGTACCGCCGTCGGCTGGTTGTACGTGGCGGGGCCGGCGTCGTCGCGGGTGAGGAACCACAGGCGGCGCTGGGCGGGCGACAGCGGCACCACGTCGGGGCGGGTGCCGGCCCGCAGGGGTGTACGGGCCCGGTCGGCGTCGCGTATCAGCGCCGTCAGGGCGCCGATGTCCGCGGCCTCGAACACGGCCTGGATGCCGAGTTCGACGCCGAACTCCGTGCGGACCCGGCTGATCAGGCGCATGGCGAGCAGGGAGTGGCCGCCGAGGTCGAAGAAGTTGTCCCCGGCGGTGACGTGTTCGCGGCCGAGCAGCTTCTCGCACAGGCCGCACAGGATCTGCTCCTCGGGTCCGCGCGCCGGGCGGCGTGCGGACCTGGGCGCGGGGGAGTGGGCCGGTTCGGGCGTTGTGACGGTCTGCGGGGCCGCCGGCTCCGGGGTGGCCTCGGGCGCGGTCAGCAGGGTCCAGTCCCGCTCGTCGGCGCCGGTCAGCCGGGGGCTGCTCAGCGGGGCGTCCGGGCCGAGTCCGGGCGCCGACTCCAGCCAGGCCACGAACGCCTCGCGGACGGCCGTGACGTCGTTCGGCCCGTACCGGTCGGGACTGGCGTTGAAGTCGATCCGGGTCACCAGGCCGCCGGACCCGTACACCATGATGTCGAAGCCGTCGATCGGACCGTTGGTCAGGTTGTGCACGGTGGACGGCAGACCGCCGAACACCGGGCCCGCGTCGAACATCATGATGTTGATCGACGGGCCGGTGAGCCGGCCGTCGCGCCCGGTCAGCCCGAGGTCGTGGCGGATCTCCTCGTAGCGGTACCGCTGGTGGCGCAGCGCCTGACGCACCTCCGCCGCGACCTGACGCACCAGCTCCCGCTGCGTCGTCGACGCGTCGGCCGTCAGCCGCAGCGGCAGCACGTTGGACGTCATGCCGGGGACGGCCCGTGTCGCCTTGCTGGTGCGGCCGGTGACCGGGAGGGCCAGGGTCAGGTCGGTGGCTCCCGTCACCCGGTGCAGCACGCCCGCCAGCGAGGCGATGAGCAGCCCGGAGACGCTGGTGACGCACGCCGTGGCGAGCTCCTTGAGCCGCCGGGCCGGTCCCTCCGCCACCGCGACGCTCTGCCGGATGAACCCGTCACCGCCGGAGCCGGTGCCCGGGAAGTCGACGGCGCTCGTCCGGCCGGCCAGCCGCTCGCTCCAGTACCGCCGGTCGTCGGCGTGGCTCCGCGACGCGCGGTACTCGGCGTCCTCGTCCAGCAGCACCCGCAGCGAGCCGAAGGCCCCCTCGACGCCGGATTCGCCCTCGTCCAGCGCGGTGTACACGGCGGCGACCCGGGCGGCGAGCATCGTCCCGGCGAAGCCGTCCATCGCGATGTGATGACAGCGCTGGTACCACAGGAACCGCTCGGCGCCGGTCCGCAGCAGGGCCATCGCGAACACCGGCCCGTGCTCCAGGTCCACCGTGCGCCGCAGGTCCGCCCGCATCCAGTCCTCGGCCGCCGCCTGCGGATCGCTCTCCGCACGCAGGTCCAGCACCGGGAACGGCCAGAACTCCAGCGGCTCCACCAGCTGCGCGAGCCCCCTCTCCTCGTCCGCGACGAAACGGACGTTCAGGGCCTGCGTCTCGCGCACTCCCTTGCGGACCGCGACCTCGAACAGCATCGGGTCGAGCGCACCGCGGATCTCGACGTAGTGCGCGATGGAGAAAGCCGGGCTCTGGGGGGCGAGCTGCTGCGCGAACCAGATTCCCGTCTGCGCGGCCGAGGCGGACCACAACCCACCGGATTCCATCACAGCCATGTCCGCCACCCCTGAAGCAATTCCGGCAATTAATTGATTCCCCACGGCCGGCGACGCTACCACCGCCTCCGAGGCGTCCGGCAGACCCGAAGAGCCGATTCCACTGACCGCTTGTTGTCAGTGACAGCAAGCTGCCCCGGGACATTCGGAAGACGCATGGACCATACGCCGGGTCTGCGGATACGTTCGATAAGTCCCCCGCACCGGGGCGACCGGGCAGGGGGGATGGACATGCCGTATCAGCCTTATTCCTATACGCGCGGGGAACTAGTCGAGCCGGACTGGAAAAGGCTCCCGGGCTGGCGGGACGTGACCGTCGAGCAGTGGCGCGACGCGCGCTGGCAGCGGGCCCACTGCGTGCAGAACACCCGGCAGCTGCACGCCGTGTACGAGACCCTGCTGCCGGACTCGTTCTACCGCGACATCGACCGTGACCAGGCCGAACTCGCCACGATGTCCCTGCTGTTACCGCCGTACGTGCTGAACACGATGGTGCCGGCGGCCCGCCCGGACGCGGCCGCGATGTACGCCGACCCAGTCCGCCGCCATATGCTCCCCGCCTTCTCCGACCGCGACCCCGAGTGGCCCTCGCATCCGCACGCCTCCCGCGATTCGCTCCACGAGGCGGAGATGTGGGCGGTCGAAGGACTCACCCACCGCTATCCGACGAAGGTACTCGCGGAACTCCTCGCCACCTGCCCCCAGTACTGCGGTCACTGCACCCGAATGGACCTGGTGGGGAATTCCACCGCCCAGGTGCGGAAGCTGAAATTCAGCGTACGCAGACCGGACCGGTTGAATGCGATGCTCCGCTATATCGCCGAAACGCCGGGCGTACGCGATGTGGTGGTTTCCGGCGGCGACATCGCGAACGTTCCGTGGCCGCGGCTCGAGGAATTCGTCCTCGCCCTGCTCGACATCGATCATGTACGGGACATCCGGCTGGCGTCCAAGGCCCTGATCGACCTGCCGCAGCACTGGCTCACCCCCGAGGCCCGCAACTGCGTCGAACGCCTCGCCAAGACCGCCCGCGACCGTGCCGTGGCCCTCGCGATCCACACCCACGTCAACGCCGCCCAGCAGCTCACCCCGCTCGGCGCGCAGGCCGCCCGCACGATGCTCGACCTCGGGGTCCGCGACGTACGCAACCAGGGCGTGCTGCTGCGGGGCGTCAACGACTCCGCGGAGCAGCTCCTCGACCTGTGCTTCGCGCTGCTCGACGGCGCGGGCGTCCTCCCGTACTACTTCTACCTCTGCGACATGATCCCCAATGCCGAGCACTGGCGGCTCGCGCTCCACGAGGCGCAGGACCTGCAGCAGGCGATCATGGGCTATCTGCCGGGCTTCGCCACGCCGCGCGTCGTGTGCGACGTGCCCTTCGTCGGCAAACGCTGGGTGCACCAGGCCGAGTCGTACGACCGCGAACGCGGCGTCTCCACCTGGACGAAGAACTACCGCACGGCGCTGGACCGGGACGACCCGCACGCGCTCGGGCGCCGCCACCACTACTACGACCCGGTGCGGACCCTCGGCGAACAAGGGCGGCTGTGGTGGCGGCAGCAGGAACGCGTCGCCGCGTGAGTACGAACCCCAACCCCGACAGAGAGGCATCAGCCATGTCCGTCGCGCCCCCCGTCCTCGCCGCCCCCGACGTCGTCGAGGGCTTCCGGCGAACCGCCCGCCTCCACCCCGCCCGCCCCGCGCTCGTCCACAACGGCACCGTCGTCGACTACCGCACCCTCGAGGCCCTGGTGGCCGGCGTCGCCGACCGACTCGGCCCCCGCCCCGGCACGGTCGCGGTGGCCGCCCGGCGGACCCCCCACACCGTCGTCGCGCTGCTCGGCGTGCTCGCCGCGTACGGCACGTACTGCCCCGTCGACCCCGCCTGCCCGCCCGCCAGACGCGACGCCCTGCTGCGCGCCGCCGGAGCCCGCGCCCTCGTCGACGGCACGGAGGTGAGCACCCTCGACCTGGACCCGCCGGTCACCCTCGACCCGGAGGAGCCCGCGTACATCCTCTTCACCTCCGGCTCCACCGGCGCGGCCAAGCCCGTCCGCACCCCCCGCCGGGCCATCGCCGCCGCCGTCCGCTCGCTCGGCGCACTCCTCGGCCTCACCGCGGACGACCGCGTCCTGCAGTTCGCGTCGCTCAACTGGGACACCTGCTTCGAGGAAATCCTCCCCGCGCTCACCACCGGCGCCGCCCTCGTCATCGACGACGCGGCCCACACCGGCTCCTACCACCGCTTCCTGGAAACCGTCGAACGGCAGGCGATCACCCTCCTCGACCTGCCCACCGCCTACTGGCACGAACTCGTCCACCACCTCGTACGGGAGAACCGCCCGCTGCCGCCCTCGCTGCGGACCGTCGTCATCGGCGGCGAGGCCGCGCACCCGGCCAGGCTCGCCGACTGGTGCGCGCTGGACACCGCGTCGGTGCGGCTGGTCAACACCTACGGCTGTACGGAGACGACCCTGGTCACCCACGCCGTCGACCTGCACGGCCCGTTCGCCGGCGGGTCCGGCGCGTACGCGGAGGGGCCGGTGCCGATCGGGCGGGCGCTGCCGCACGTCGTCGAGCGTGTGGCCCGGGACGGCGAGCTGCTGATCGGCGGGGACTGTGTCGCGCTCGGCTACCGCGGGCTGCCCGCCGCCACCGCCGAGAAGTTCCCCGTGCTCGGTACGGAACGGGGCGCCGTGCGCTTCTTCCGCACCGGTGACCTGGTGCGCCGGCTGGACACCGGCGTCCTCGTCCACGCGGGCCGCGTCGACCACCAGGTGAAGGTCTCCGGCATCCGCGTCGACCCCGGCGAGGCCGAGGCCCAGCTGTGCGCCCACCCCGGCGTCGCCGCGGCCGCCGTCACCGGCCGCGTCCGGGACGGCCTGACCAGCCTCGCCGCCTACGTGGTGGCCGCGCCGGGGGCGGGCGACCCGGGACTGCCCGCCGACGTCCTGGCGTTCCTGCGCCCGCGCAGCCCCCGTCATCTGGTGCCGGCGGAGGTCGTCGTCGTACCGGAGCTGCCGCTCACCCCCAGCGGCAAGGTCGACCGCGGCGCACTCGCGGCGCTGGCCTAACCCCGGGGATCGTTCACCGCGCCGAGGAACAGGACCGTCCCGGTCTCGCGGTCGGAGACCGTGAACGCGAACGGGCGGTCCACCTCGAACACCAGCGGATCGGCGGGCAGCGCCGTGGTCATCGCACCCCCGGTCACGGCCGCCGCCTCCGTGCCCTTCTCGTCGACCCGGATGTACGTCTTGTGCACCACGGCGTTCAGCGCCGCACCGCCGTCGACCATCCGCGAGAAGTCCGCCCCGCCGCCGAATGCCTCACCCATGCCCAGCTTCGTCAGAGCGTCGCCCAGCCCCAGCGACCAGCTCAGCTCGAACCGCGGCAGCGCCGTCCGGAACACCTCCTGCTCCTCCAGCGCCCCGACCGCCACCCGCCACTCGGCCGCGTCCAGCCGGCCGAGGAACGCCTCGAGCCCGTCCGCCCCCTGGTCGGGGAGGAACACCTCCATGCCGTAGCGCTTGCTCTTCCCGTACGGCAGCCGCAGCACGGCGTACCCGTCGCGCTGCGCGTGGCCGAACCGCTTCTCGCTCAGGGACATCATCGGCACGTCCGCCGGCGTCCCGCCGGGCACCGCGAAGGGCCGGTCCTCGGTACGGTCCGGGTCGAACTGCGTCGTCCAGGTCCCCAGGAAGTACACGGCGTTCAGCAGCACCAGGACCGCGTCCTCCGACGGCAGCCCGAGATCCTCCGCGATGGAGTCGATACGCCCGTGCGTCCGCTCCTTCACCCATCCGTCGATCTCCCGGGCGGCGTCCGCCCCCGCCAGATCGGCCTCCTTCGCGGTGGCCCCCAGCTTCCCGGTGACGAAGTCCCGGTAGTCGGCGTGCATCCGCAGCTCCGGCGCGCTCCACAGGGCGTCGGAGACGTCGAGCGTGACGTCCTTCGTGTCGGCGAGCTCTTGCAGCAGCGCCCCCACGCGCACGTCGCGGCTGTCCTTCAGATGCAGCGTCCGGGCCATCGCCTTCGCGGTGTCACCGCCCGCGCCCGCGAGCACCATCGCCAGCAGCGTGGCCACCGACAGCGGCGAGATCACGGTGTTGGGCCGCGCGCCGGCCGTCTCGCGCAGCAGGTCGAACCCGAACGCGTTCACCGACCGGGCGACGGCCTGCGCGTCCCCGGGTTTCAGCGCCGACACCAGACCCGCGTCGATCCGCCCGGCGTCACCCGGCGGTCCGTCCTTCCCGTCGTCCCCGCACCCGGCCGCCAGCAGGGCCAGTCCCGCCGCGAGCACCATCCGCCGTGACACCATCCAGGGCCACCTCCTCGCCCCTCGGACGTGCGCGGCCGAAGATCGGTTCCCCGGTGCGGTCAGTCGTCGTCCCCCTCGCGGAACTCGCACCAGATCGCCTTGCCCTGCCCCCGCGGCTCCACCCCCCAGGTCCCGGTGAGCAGGTCGAGCAGCAGCACCCCGCGCCCCGACGACGCCAGTTCACCCGGATGGCGGCGGTGCGGCAGCCCCTGACCGGAGTCCTCGACGGTCACCCGCAGCGTGCGCCGCCCCGGCGGCCCGGCCACCTCCGCGCCGACCACGGCCGCGCCGCCCGTGTGCGTCACGGCGTTGGCGACGAGCTCCGAGAGGGCCAGCACCGCGGCGTCGATCTGGTCGGCGGGCTCCCAGTCGTACAGCATCCCGCGCAGCTGGTGGCGGACGTCGGCGATCCGGTGCTGCTCCGTCCGGGGGACGATCACCCGCAGCCGCCGTACGGCCGTGCGGCGCGCGTGGCCGGGCGGCGTGTCGCTGCGCAGCAGGAGGAGGGCGATGTCGTCGTCGCGGCGGTCGGTGTGCGGGCCCGGGGTGCGGTACGACTCGGGGCCGGTGACCGCGTCGACGAGGGCGTCCGCGACCTTCTCCAGGTTCTGGCCGAGGGTGTCCCTGAAGGCCTGCTGGAGCCGGGCCTGCCCCGAGTAGAGGTCGTGGCCGCCGTTCTCCACC
Organism: Streptomyces smaragdinus; assembly: GCF_009604385.1. GTDB lineage: Bacteria > Actinomycetota > Actinomycetes > Streptomycetales > Streptomycetaceae > Streptomyces > Streptomyces smaragdinus. The sequence goes on along the minus strand of NZ_WEGJ01000001.1, from coordinate 494,707 downwards.
AGGCCGTCCGTGCACAGCAGCCAGGTCTCGCCGGGCGCCACGACGTGCTCGGTGACCTCGTAGTCGGGATCCGGGAGGATGCCCAGCGGGAGACCGCCTGCCGTGGGGTGGACGAGCATGGTGCCGTCCGCCAGTGCCACCGCGGGGTCGAGGTGGCCGGCCCGGGCCGCGTACACGGTGCCGGTGGCCGGTTCGGTGTCCAGGTACAGGCAGGTGGCGAACCGTTCCTCCGTCTCGCCCGCGTTGAGCCGGCTGAGGAAGCGGGACGCGCGGCGCAGCACCCCGTCCGCCTCGTGCCCCTCGGAGGCGTACGCGCGGATCGCGATCCGCAGCTGGCTCATCACCCGGGACGCACGTACGTCGTGCCCCTGCACGTCGCCGATGACGATCGCGACCCGGCCGGTGGGCAGGGCGATCACGTCGTACCAGTCGCCGCCGATCCGCAGCCCCTTGCTGGTGGGCACGTAGCGGGCCGCGAGGGACAGCCCGGGGACGTCGGGGATCTCGCCGGGCATCATGGTGCGCTGCAGGTCGGCGGCCAGCGCCCGCTCGAGGTCGTGGGCGTACGCCCGGGACAGGGCCTGGGCCAGCATCCGGGCGATGGTCCCCAGCACCCCCCGCTCCTCGGGGGAGAAGGACGTGGGCGTGCGGAACGCCGGCATCCAGACGCCGATGACCTCGCCGTTCTTGACCAGCGGCAGATACGCCCAGGAGGTCATCCCCTGGGGCTCGGCCATGTGCCAGGTCGGGGCAAACCGCCGGCGGAACTCGTCCGGGCTGCTCAGGTACACCGGTTCACCCGTACGGGCCACCTCGCACGCCGGGGAGTCGGTGCTGAGCGGCAGCTCGTCGAACGGCACCCCGCCCGTCCAGTAGCCGTGGTGGCCGATCACCCGCAGCCGGTCGTTCTCGATGCCGAAGACGGCCTGCCCGGCGGGCGTGAACCCCGGCATGGCCAGGGCGGCGGCCACCCGCAGCACCGCGTCGGTGGACGTGGCCTCGGCGAGGGACCGGCCGGCGTCGAGGAGGAAGGCCTCCCGGGAGAGGCTGCGGTCGCTCGGCGGGGTGCCCGTGGCCGGGCGTACGACCTCCTGCACGGTGCCGTCGGCGGCGAGCGCGCCGTCCTCGCCGGAGACCGACATCCGTACCCGCACCCAGCGCAGGACCGCCCCGTCGGAGTCCACGATCCGCACGACCGCCTCGGCGAGGGTGCCCTCGGTCATGGCCAGGTTCGCGATGCCGGAGAGCTGCACGTAGTCCAGCCCGTGCAGCCGGGACCGCGCCGCGGCGGCCGACACCTCGGTGACGTCCTCGGGCATCTCCAGCAGCCGCGCGGCGGCGGCGTCCAGCGTGATCCTGCCGCCGATCGACCAGCGCCAGACGCCGGTGCCGAGGGCGGAGAGGACCTCAACGGGGTGCATTGCCCCATTTTATGGTGTTTTGTCGATTTACGGATCAACCGCTGTGCGCCGTGAGGGTCCCGCAGCGGTGGATCAGTCCTCGAAGTGGGCGTCCATGAGCTTGTCGAGGCCCGTCGTCCACTGCTCCAGGGTGGCCTTGTCCGGGGCGGTGAGGTCCGTCTCGTACAGCCGGCGGCCGCGCAGATGCACCGTCACCGTGAGACGGCGGCCCCAGCGGCTCGTGGCGTACTCGACGGCGCCGATCTCGTCCCAGTCGAACTCCGCCTCGGTGTCGTCCAGGGTGAACCGCACCCCGGACTCGTCCGCGACGACGGAGCCGCGCCGGTCGGATGCCTCGAACTCGGGCTCGGCGTCGGATTCGCCGGCCTCGTCGCCGGCCTTGTCCTCGGCGGCCTCCCCGTCCCCGGCCTCCCCGGCCGCCTCGTCGTCCTCGGAGGACTCGGCCTCCGTCTCCTCCGGCTCGTCCGGGGCCTCGGGCGCCTCCGCCGCCGCCGTCTCCGGCTCCTCGGCGTCCTTGGCTTCCCGGGGCGCCGGAACGATCAGGCCGGGCAGGGCGGCCGGATCGGTGGCGGCTGCGTTGACGGGCGTCACGTTCTGACCTCGTTTCTGGTCCACAGCGCGCAAGTATGGCCGATCCCGGGCCCGCCCGTGGCCCTGCCCCCCGAACCGGGGCGCAACTGTCCTCAGGGTTTACGCGACATGCGGTAACGGAGTACCAGAAACGGGATACCGAACACGGAGAACGCGTGATCGGCCCGGAGCTCGCCGTCCCGCGTGTACACGTCCAGCTCCTCGCCGAACCCGTGGACGCCGACCGTGGTCAGCTCCTCGGTCTCCGCGTCGACGTACGTCAGATAGTGCCCCGGCTGCGTGCTGCCGTCCGCCGCCCGGCTGCTGAGCGCCAGCCCGCCGCCGGGCCGTCCGCTCGGCTGCAGCGTCGCCGTGAAACTGGACCCGGGCAGCGGGAAGCCGACGCTGACGTAGCCCTGGCCCTCGTGCCGGTACGTCGTGTAGATGCCGACGTAGATCGGATCATCGGTGTCGGCGTACGAACGGATCCACCCGCGCACGGACACCTCGCCGCCGCCGGCCGGGGTGATCGTGTCGATCCGGCTGCGCATCCCGCGCTGCGTCTCGCGCTGGTTCATCGGCACGTTGGCCTGCCCCAGCGGGCGCGCCACGAAGTTCCGGTACAGCAGATAGCCGGGCCGCACCCACAGCCGCCATTCGGGCGTGATGTCGAGGGTGAACCGCGAGGTGTGCTCGTAGAACTCCCGCACCAGCGGATCGACCCCCGCCGGATCGAACCGGGGCCCCGCCAGCGCGTCCAGCGACGCCACGATCCCCACGTCCGGCGCCGCGGCGGTATAACTCCCGCCCAGCGTCGCCGCCAGCTCGCGCACGTACCCCGTCCCGACGTACCGCGAGCGCGCCGCCAGCGGCACCACGAACGGCAGCCGCTCCGCCGGCGCCGCCTCCGCGACCAGGCTGACCTGCGGCTCCCGGAACACCAGCGCCGACAGCACGCGGAACGACACCACGGACGCCGCCGCCACCGCCGCGGCCGGCGCCTCCCGCCCGTACCGGCGCGCGTACGCCCCGCCCACGGCGGCGCCCACCACCGGCCCCAGCGCCACCTTCTGAGGCCGCACACCCAGCGCCCCGGCCGCCGCCCCGGCGACCGTGCCCACGGCGACCGGCCCGGCGCCGGTGAGCTTCCCGGCCGCCCAGCCCAGCGGCGCCGTCAGCGCCCCGCTCACCGCGATCCGCTGGGGCAGCGCCGGGATCTCCCCGGGCCGCTGCCGGACCCGCGCCACCACCTCTCCCGCGGCCAGCCCCAGAGCCCCCACGGCCGCCGCGCCGAGCCCCGCCCGTACCCCCCGGTGACCGCGCAGCGCGGCGCCGGCCAGCGCGCCGACGGCTCCCGCGATCCCCACCGAACCGATCAGTTGTTTGTCGTTCGCCACGCCCGCAACCTACTGCCTGTCCCGGTGCCACCCGGAAATGGGGCTTGCGTTCGAGTGCGCTCCAGCGCCCAGACTGCCGTAAGGGCCCGCAACTCCGGGCCGCACCATGGGGCTTGCCCGGGGATTTCTCCCCGCGGCCGACAGGGAGGGATGCCCGTATGAAGTACCGCACGATCGGCAGCGACCCGGCGACCCGGCTCGAGGTGAGCGTGCTGGCGCTCGGCGGGATGCTCTTCGGCACGCAGACCGACGAGGAGACGGCGTTCGCCGTGCTGGACCGGTACGCCGAGGCCGGCGGCAATTTCGTCGACACGTCCGACAACTACGCCTTCTGGCACGACGACAGCCTGGGCGGCCAGAGCGAGGCGGTGATCGGCCGCTGGCGCCGCAGCCGCGGCATCGGCGACGAGATCGTCGTCGCGACCAAGCTCGGCGCCCGCCCCCTCGCCCCCGGCACCGGCTACGTCGACAACCCGGAGGGGCTGTCCGCCAAGGTGATCCGCGAGGCGGCGGAGCGCAGCCGCGAGACGCTCGGGGTGGAGAAGATCGGCCTGCTGTACGCGCACATCGAGGACCGCACGGTGCCGTTGGGGGAGACCGTGGAGGGCTTCGCCGCCCTGGTCGAGGAGGGCACGGTCGGTCTGCTGGGCGTCAGCAACCACGCCGTGTGGCGGGTCGAGCGGGCCCGCGCGATCGCCGCGGCGGCGGGGCTGCCCGGGTACGAGGTGCTGCAGTACCAGCACAGCCTGCTGCGCCCGCGCTTCGACGTCCCGCAGCCGCTGTTCCGGGACGGCAATCTGGGCAGCGCCGGCCCCGAACACCTGACCTATCTGCGGGAGGAGCCGGGGCTCACCCTCGTGGCGTACTCGCCGCTGCTGGCCGGGGCGTACACCCGCGCGGACAAGCAGCTCTGGGAGGACTACGAGCACCCGGGCAACGAACGCCGCCTCACCGCGCTGCGCGAGGTGGCGAAGGAGTGCGGCGCCACCCCCAACCAGGTAGTGCTGGCCTGGCAGATCGGCCACGAGCTGCCGATCCTCCCGCTGGCCGGCGCCTCGTCGGTGGCCCAGCTGAACGAGAACCTCGCCGCCGTCGACCTGGAGCTCACCGCCGAGCAGCGCGCCCGGCTGGACGGGGCCCACTGACGCCCCGGGTCACGCGGCGGCGATCACCACCAGCAGCACCAGCACCGCCACGACGATCACCGCGACCAGCGCCACCGGGACCGGCTGCCCGGCCCCGGTGGCACCCGGCGCCGCGGCGGGGACGGGGGCGGCGGGCGCGGCGGCCGGCGGGTTGAACGCGTCCTGTCCCGTGGCCCGCGCCCGCGCGCACCACGGACAGGCGCCCAGATGCCCGCCGTAACTGTGCCGCGGCCGGTCCCCGCACTGCCGCACCCGCCCGCGCTCCCCGTCCAGCGCCCGCAGCCAGTCCGCCGCCGAGGGCCGCGCGGACACGTCCAGCACCCCGGGGCCGAAGGCGGTCCGGGCCAGCTCGAGCAGCGCCGGCGGCAGCACCGACGGGTCGACCACCCCGCGCGGCACCACGATGTCCTCGGGCCGTACGACGTACGAGGCGCTGGACGCGATGTTGTCCTTCACCGTCGACTGCGAGTCGCTGTCACGCGGCACCCCGCCGAACGGGTGGTTCCCCGCGGTCAGCAGCTGGTACGCCAGCACGGCCAGCGCGAAGTCGTCGCTGGCGGCCGTCGCCGGACCGCCCTCCTGGCGCTCCGGCGCGGAGTAGTCGGGCGTCTGCATCGTGCACGGAAAGTGCTCGCCGGTCGCGGCGTCGGTGAAGGCGATAGAGTCGCAGTCGAGGAACGTGACGAAGCCGTTGGCGTCGACGACCACGTTGCTGGCGGAGAAGTCCCCGACGAACAAACCCTCGTGATGCATGCGCACCGTCATGAACGCCAGGTTCCACGCGACGCCCAGCAGGAACCGCCAGTCCGTCCGCGGCGGGAACAGCCGCAGCCGCTGTGCCCGGGTGAACAGCCCCACCAGCTGTACGTGCCCGGGCTCGCCGAAGCTGCGCATGGCGTACCCCAGGAACTCGCCCCGCGGGCCGCGGGCCAGCGCCGTGGGCCAGGCCAGCTCCGGCGGCTGCGCGGCCTCCACGGGGCGCCCGCCGAGCGGCGCCATCGCCAGCATCCGCTCCAGCCGCCGCTCCTGATCGGGCCCCGGCGGATCGCGGTACAGCTTGACCACGGTGTGACCGGCCCCGAGCACCGGGAACACGGCCGCCTGACCGCCGCTTTTGAGCGGCTCCGCCGCCAGCCGGGTCTCCTCCTGCCCGAGCAGGACGATCCGTCCGGTCATGTGCGCACCGCCCGCAGCAGCGTCTTGTCGTCGGCATTCAGCGCCGTCAGCCGGTCCGAGGTCAGCAGGTCCGTCAGCGCCTCGGTGTCCCGGACCGGGTCGGGGCCGGGCTCGTCGAGGGAGCGGAGCACGGCGGAGACGAACGACGTGTTCGGTCCCGGCGGACGGGTGGACAGCGCGGCCTGCGCCAGCCCGTCGGTGGAGAGCAGCACCCCGGAAATCCCCCGGTCCTGCACACAGTCGGTGTGCACCCACTCCTCCGCGCCCGGGGAGGTCACGAACACCGTCTCGTTGCCGTACTCGCCCGGCGCCGCGGGCCGGGGCAGCGCATGGAACTGCGGCTCGCCCTCCTCCGACGTACCGGCCCGCAGCACCACGAAGCCGTCACCGACCGACAGATGCCCCAGCCACTCAGGCGTGAGCACCACGACCGTCAGCGTCGTCGCGAAGTCCCCGGGCGTGTCCCCGACCTGCTTCAGGAACGCCGCGCGCAGCTCCCGGAACGTGATCTGCAGCTCCATCCGCACCGTCCGCGCCGCCGCCGGTGCCCCGGCGTTCGCCCACGTCCACCGGCTGAAGTGCTCCGTCGCCAGCTCGACGGCCAGCCGCGCGCCCTCGTCGGACCGCGGCCGGCTGCCGGCGCCGTCGGCCACGGCCAGCACCTGCGCGCTGCCCGACTGCCGGTGCGCCCACGCGTCCTGGCAGGGGACGCCGTCGCGGCGGTGCCGGTAGCCCGGCACGCTCAGTCCGTGCACCCGCCACATCAGCTCTCCCACGCCGGGCGCTGCGTACGGAACTGACTGAAGATCTTCTCGAACACCTCGTCGCCCGCGCCCTTCTGCTCGGCGGACGCGCTGGCGGACATCATCTGCAGCAGCTCCTTGAACGGGAAGCCCTGCAGCCGGGCGTTGAACTTCGGCGCCAGCTCCCGCAGCACGGCCTCGCCCTGGTCGGTGATGCCGCCCACCCCGATCGCGTACAGCCGGAAGCGGCGCGCCAGCTGCTCGTCGCCCAGGACGGGCACCACCCGGCGCCAGGACTCGGTGTAGTGCCCGGTGCCGTCCGTGGGCAGGCCGTCGGTGACCAGGCAGATCTGCGGCCGGTAGTACTGGAGTCCGGCGGCGCGCAGCTCCGTCTTGCGGGCGGCGACGATCTGCATGGCCAGCTCCAGGGCCTCCGTCAGGAGCGTCACCCCGGAGGCCGTGAAGCGCGGTGCGCGGAAGGCGTGGGCGGGGACGAACGGGCTGACGCGGGTGTCCGGTTGCAGCGGGTTGGGGCCCTGCCAGGCGCGGACGCCGTGGCCGCCGAAGGTGATGACGGCGACCTCGACGCTGTAGCTGAGGCCGACGTCGTGCTGCAGCTCGTGCGTCCAGGAGTCCAGGGCCTCGTTGAGGGTGTCGATCGGGCGGCCGTTCATGGAGCTCGAGGTGTCCAGGCACAGGACGAGGGGCAGCCGCTGGGCGTTGTTCTCGAACTCGATGTCGGAGTACTGGACCGGAAGCGTCCGGGGGTGCTGTTCGTGCATGAGGGCTCCTCGCGGTGGATCGGACGCGATCTGGTCAGGAGGTGGGCGGGACGGCGGTCAGCCGCTCTCTGCCCGGGTGGCCCACGACGTCCACGGGCTCGCCGGGCTCCGGCGCGAGGCTGCCGGGATCCGCCCAGACGGCGCGGAAGAGGCCGTGCTCGATCTCGACGTAGCCCTGCGGGCGCAGCGCGGTACGGACGGTGGCGGTACGGCGCGGTCCGCTCGGCACCTGCGGGGCGGGCCGGGCGGTTCGGGCGGCGCCGCCCGCGCGGCGCCGCGGCGGGTGCGGGGGCTGTGCGGGCGTGGTCGGCGCGCCGGGCGCCGGTCCGGCGGCGGGGACGGGGTGGCGGGGGCGGGTCAGGGCGATCAGCAGCAGGCCGCCCAGCACGAGGACGGCCAGCACACCGCCGAGGATCGGGCCGAGCGGGGATCCGCCCCCGCCGGGCGCGGCGCGGAACGCGGCCGCCTCCGTCGCCCGCCGGGCGGCGATCAGCTTCGCCCCGGTGACACCGTCGTCGGCGAGCTGGTCGCACAGGGCGGCCGCCTTCGCGGTGTCGCAGGCCTCGGCCTGATCGAGCCGTTGGCGCAGGGCGTCGGTCAGCGGCGTGACCGTGGAGTCGCGGGCGATGAGCCGTTCGTCGGCCAGCGCCAGCAGCGTCGTCCCGCCGGCGCCGGTGGCGGTCCCCTCCGGGACGACCACGGTGAGGCGGCCGTCGTGCAGCCGGCTGAGCTGCAGCCGGGTGACGCCGTCGCCGAACGCGCCGAGGGCGTCGTCGAGCGTGACGACGACGAGCTGTCCGGCGGCGGCGCGGTCCGCCCAGCAGGCGACCGTCGCGTCCCGGCAGCCGGCGTCGGCGGACGCGGGAGCGGGCAGCGCGAAGAGAAGTGATATTCCGAGCGGAAAGGCCGCGGAAAAGATCCGTCGACGACCCATGGAACCCCCCTGCGGGCCGAGAGCACGACGATTGTATGAGGGGAAAGGCTTTTCCGGACGGGAATTGACGCCATCGCGGGAATTCCCTTGCGGAACTCCTACAACTGGAACACCTGATAGCACCTGAGAAACATCTGTCGCGCCTGTGCCAGCCATTCATCGGCCACCTGCGCGAATTCCTCCTCCGTCAGCCGGCAGCTGAGCGGCAGCGAACACACGCCCGCCAGACACGGCCCCGGTCCCCGGACGTCCCAGACGGCCAGCATCGGCAGGAGCTGCTCGGTGTTCCAGGCGTTCGCGGCAGCGGCGGCGGTGGCCAGCTGACCGTGGTCCAGCACCTGCCCGTCGGTCATGAAGGCGACCAGCAGACCGCGGGCGGTCGTCAGCCGTACGGTGAGCTGCCGGCGGGACTCCGCGAGCTCCCACGTCAGACACAGCGCCGTCCCGTCGTCGTGCGCCCGGCGGCCGTTTCCCGCACCCCAGGCGACGGCGAGCCGGCGCCAGTGGGTGCCCAGGTCACCGGCTTCGGCCACGGTCCACCGCCTGTCGTACGAGGGTGCCGGTCAGCCCGGCGTCCAGCAGGGTCCGCGCGTGCAGCAGCAGCGCCGGCGCCATCGACACCCCGGCCGCTCCCGCCGAGCGCCGGCGCGCCAGGTCCTCGCCGCGCTCACGGATCCGGTCGGTGACCGGGGCCGGCCACGACGGCAGGGTGCCGGGCGGGGCCAGGGCACCCAGCAGGGCGGCCGTCCCGGGACGGCGCCGGGGGTCCTTGTCCAGGCACCGGGCGACCGTCTCCCGTACGCCCGGGGGCACGGCGGACAGGTCGGGGGCCTCGTGCGCCACGCGGTACATCACCCCGCTGCCGTCGCCGAACGGCGCCCGGCCCGTCGCCGCGTACGCCAGCACGCCGCCGAGCGCGAAGATGTCGCAGGGCGGCCCCACCCCGGCGCCCGTCAGCTGCTCGGGGGCCATGTACGCCGGCGTGCCCAGCACCGACCCCGCCCGCGTCAGCCGTCCGGTGCCGTCCAGCAGCGACACCCCGAAGTCGATCACCCGGGGCCGGTCCGCCGCGAGCAGCACGTTGGACGGCTTGAGGTCCCGGTGCACCACCCCGGCCGCGTGGATCGCCCGCAGCGCCTCCACCAGCCCCGCCCCCAGCCGCCGCAGCTCCGGCTCCGGCAGCGGCCCCGACGCCGCGACCGCCTCCGCCAGCGACGGCGCCGCCACGTACTCCGTCGCCAGCCACGGGGGAGAGGCCAGCGGATCGGCGTCCACCACGGCCGCCGTGTACTCCCCGGCCACCGCCCGCGCCGCGGCGACCTCCCGCGCGAACCGCCGCCGGAACCCGTCGTCCGCCGCCAGCTCCGCGCGTACGACCTTCACCGCCACGGCCTCGCCCGCCGGCGACCGTGCCAGATACACCCACCCCATCCCGCCGGACCCGAGCCGGCCGACGACGGCGTACGGCCCGATCCGCTGCGGGTCGCTCACCGGCGTCCGCATACCGCGAGTGTGCCCGCAACGGACACTCCACGTCAGCCCGTTGGAGTCCCTTCGGGGGGTCTGCCGGTATCCGGCCGCACCCCGTCGTACGATGCGCGAATGGCTGATCTGACGGAAACCTCGCCCGGCTGGCTCGCCCCCGACGACCTCGAGTCCGCGCGGGCCCGGATGCCCATCCTCTACGTCGACGCCGTCCCGGTCCGCGTCGACGACGCGGGCGAGGTCACCCATGTGGGGCTGCTGCTGCGCATCGGTGCCGACGGATCGATCAGCAGGGCCCTGGTCTCCGGCCGGGTGCTCCACCACGAACGGGTCCGCGACGCGCTGCTGCGGCATCTGGAGAAGGACCTCGGCCCCGTCGCGCTGCCCCGGGTGCCCACCTCGCTGCAGCCGTTCACCATCGCCGAGTACTTCCCCACCCAGGGCGTCAGCCCGTACTACGACCCCCGCCAGCACGCCGTCTCGCTCGCCTACGTGGTGCCCGTGACGGGCGACTGCGCGCCCCGCCAGGACGCGATCGACCTGGAGTGGTTCACCCCGCAGGAGGCCGCCTCCGAGCTGGTCCAGCAGGAGATGCCCGGCGGCCAGGGCCATCTGCTGAAGCAGGCCCTCGCCCATGTGGGGTACGTGGCATAGCTCATCCCCCGGCGCCCCTCGCATGGCGGGGGGCGTCGAGTCCTGCCCGGGGACGAGATATCTTGATGTCAAGCAAATGACGCAGACGATGTGAGCGGAGCGCACCCGGTGACTGACTCGACCATCATCTATACCCACACCGACGAGGCCCCGGCCCTGGCGACGTACTCCTTCCTGCCGGTGGTCCAGGCGTACGCCTCGACGGCCGGGGTGGCGGTGGAGACCCGTGACATCTCCCTCGCGGGCCGGATCCTCGCGGTCTTCCCCGAGTACCTCGAGGAGGGCCAGCGCGTGAGCGACGCCCTCGCCGAGCTCGGTGACCTGGCGAAGAAGCCCGAGGCGAACATCATCAAGCTGCCGAACGTCTCGGCCTCCATCCCCCAGCTCAAGGCCGCCGTCGCCGAGCTGCAGGCCCAGGGCTACGCCCTGCCGGCCTACCCGGACGACCCGAAGACCGACGAGGAGCGCGAGGTCCGCGCCCGCTACGACAAGATCAAGGGCTCCGCCGTGAACCCGGTTCTGCGTGAGGGCAACTCCGACCGCCGCGCCCCCGCCTCGGTGAAGAACTACGCCAAGGCCCACCCGCACCGCATGGGCGTCTGGACGGCCGACTCCAAGACCAACGTCGCCACCATGGGCGCCGACGACTTCGCCACCACGGAGAAGTCCGTCACCCTCGCCGAGGCCGGCTCCCTGCGCATCGAGCTCGTCGGCGACGACGGCACCACCACCGTGCTGCGCGAGTCCGTACCCGTGCTGAAGGACGAGGTCGTCGACGCCGCCGTGCTGCGCGCGAGCGCGCTGAACACCTTCCTCGCCGCGCAGATCGCCCGCGCCAAGGCCGAGGGCGTGCTGTTCTCCGTGCACCTGAAGGCCACGATGATGAAGGTCTCCGACCCGGTCATCTTCGGCCACGTGGTCCGCGCCTTCTTCCCGAAGACCTTCGAGCGCTACGGCGCCGTCCTGGCCGCCGCGGGCCTCTCCGCGAACGACGGTCTGGGCACCATCCTCAAGGGCCTCGAGGCCCTCCCCGAGGGCGCCGGGATCAAGGCCTCCTTCGACGCCGAGATCGCCGACGGCCCCGCGCTGGCCATGGTCGACTCCGACAAGGGCATCACCAACCTGCACGTCCCCAGCGACGTCATCGTCGACGCCTCCATGCCCGCGATGATCCGCACCTCCGGCCACATGTGGGGCCCGGACGGCAAGGAGGCCGACACCCTCGCCGTCCTGCCGGACTCCAGCTACGCCGGTGTCTACCAGGTCGTGATCGACGACTGCCGCGCCAACGGCGCCTTCGACCCGTCGACCATGGGCTCCGTGCCGAACGTCGGTCTGATGGCGCAGAAGGCCGAGGAGTACGGCAGCCACGACAAGACGTTCGAGATCGCCGCCCCGGGCACCGTCCGCCTCGTGCACACCAACGGCGACGTGGTGCTGGAGCAGAAGGTCGCCCCCGGCGACATCTTCCGCGCCTGCCAGGCCAAGGACGCCCCGATCCGCGACTGGGTGAAGCTGGCCGTGACCCGCGCCCGCGCCACCGGCGACCCGGCGGTGTTCTGGCTGGACGAGGCCCGCGGCCACGACCGTGAGCTGATCAAGAAGGTCGAGCAGTACCTGCCCGAGCACGACACCGAGGGCCTGGACATCCGCATCCTGTCCCCGGTCGAGGCCACCAAGTTCTCCCTCGAGCGCATCCGCCGCGGCGAGAACACCATCTCGGTCACCGGCAACGTGCTGCGTGACTACCTGACCGACCTGTTCCCGATCCTGGAGCTGGGCACCAGCGCCAAGATGCTGTCGGTCGTCCCGCTGATGGCCGGCGGCGGTCTGTTCGAGACGGGCGCGGGCGGCTCCGCCCCCAAGCACGTCCAGCAGCTGGTCAAGGAGAACTATCTGCGCTGGGACAGCCTCGGCGAGTTCTTCGCCCTGGCCGCCAGCTTCGAGCACCTGGCCACCACCACGGACAACGCCCGCGCCCAGATCCTCGCGGACACCCTGGACCGGGCCACGGCCACGTTCCTCGAGCAGGACAAGTCCCCGACCCGTCGCGTCGGCGGCATCGACAACCGCGGCAGCCACTTCTACCTCGCCCTGTACTGGGCGCAGGAGCTGGCCGGGCAGACCGACGACGCCGCGCTCGCCGAGGCCTTCGCCCCGCTGGCGAAGACCCTCGCCGAGCAGGAGCAGACGATCGTCGACCAGCTGATCGCCGTCCAGGGCTCGCCGGCCGACATCGGCGGCTACTACCAGCCCGACCCGGCGAAGGCGGCGGCCGTGATGCGTCCGTCGGCGGTCTTCAACGAGGCCCTCGCGACGCTGGCCTGACGCCCGTACCGACAGCCCCCCGCCCGGATGCCGGGCGGGGGGCTGTCGTCATCCTGCCGGGGCGTCCTGGCGGCCGCCGGGCAGCTGTCCGGGCATCAGCGGGCCGTCCTCGCCCTGGTCCGGGTCCAGCAGCGTGCACACCACCGTCAGCAGCCGGTCCAGGTCGACGGGCTTGGGCACGTAGTCGTTCGCGCCGCTCGCGATGGACTTCTCCCGGTCGCCGGGCATGGCCTTCGCCGTCAGCGCGACGATCGGCAGATTCGCCCGGCGCGGCGTGGAGCGGATCGCCTCGATCGTCTCGTAGCCGTCCATCTCCGGCATCATGATGTCCATCAGGATCAGCTGGATGTCGTCGTTCGCCTCCAGCGTCTCGATGCCCTCGCGGCCGTTCTCCGCGTACAGCACGGGCATCCCGACCCGCCCCAGCACATGGGTGAGCGCGATGACGTTGCGGATGTCGTCGTCGACGATCAGCACCCGCCGGCCCGGCAGCACCTGGCCGGGGCGGCCCGACTTCCACTCCTCCAGCTTGGTCGTCGACGGCCAGTCGCTGTCGAACTCCGCCCGCGGCGCGGGCTCCGCGGCGGCCTCGAGCTGCGGCGACACCGCCGGGGCGGTCTCGGCGCCCAGATGACCGGGGCTGACCGCCGGGACGAACAGGGTGAACGTGCTGCCGCGGCCCGGCTCGCTCTGCGCGACGATCTTGCCGCCGAGCAGTCCCGCGATCTCCCGGCTGATCGACAGACCCAGGCCCGTACCGCCGTACTTGCGGCTCGTCGTGCCGTCCGCCTGCTGGAACGCCTCAAAGATCACCGACAGTTTCTCCGGCGCGATCCCGATGCCGGTGTCCGTGACGGAGAACGCCACCAGATCGCCGTCGCCCTCCTTGTCCTCCGGCGCCTCGGCCGGCGCGACGTTCAGCGTCACGCCGCCGGAGGCGGTGAACTTCACCGCGTTGGACAGCAGGTTGCGCAGGATCTGCTGGAGGCGCTGCTCGTCGGAGAACATCTCCCGCGGCACGCCCTCGCTCACGTTCACCGTGAACGACAGGCCCCGGTCCAGGGTGATCGGGCGGAAGGTCGCGTCGACGTAGTCCAGCAGCTTCGTCAGCGGCAGCTTCTTGGGCCGTACGTCCATCCGGCCGGCCTCGATCTTCGACAGGTCGAGGATGTCGTTGATCAGCGTGAGCAGATCGGTCCCGGAGCGGTTGATGGTCTCGGCGAACTGGACCTCCTGGGCGCTGAGGTTGCCGTCCGGGTTGTCGGCGAGCAGCCGGGCCATGATGAGCAGGGAGTTCAGCGGGGTGCGCAGCTCGTGCGACATGTTCGCCAGGAACTCCGACTTGTACTGCGAGGACGTCGCCAGCAGCGCCGCCTTCTCCTCGAGCTCCGCGTTCGAGCGCTGCAGCTTCGCCTGCTGGCGCTGCAGTTCGTCCGACCGCTCCTGCAGCTGGACCGCCAGGCGCTGCGACTCGCCCAGCAGGGACTCCGTGCGGGAGTTGGCGATGATGGTGTTGATCGCGACGCCGATGGTGTTCACGAACTGGTCGAAGAACGCCAGGTGGACGTCCGAGAAGCGGGAGAACGACGCCAGCTCGATGATGCCCAGCAGCTTGTCCTCGAAGAGGATCGGGATGATCACGACGCTGGCCGGGGCGGCCTCACCGAGCCCGGAGTTGATCTTGATGTAGTCGGGCGGCGCCTCCTCCATCAGGATCCGCTTCTTCTCCAGCGCCGCCTGCCGTACGAGACCGTGCCCGGGCATGCCGCCGGTGTCCACGGTGGAGCTCTGCGCGGAGCCGTAACCGGCGATGAACGCCAGGCCCTTGGTCGCGGCCGGGGGATCGGAGAGGCTCCCGTCGCCGTCCGGGTCGGCCAGGAAGAACGCGCCGTACTGGGCGTTCACCAGCGGCGTGAGCTCTCGCAGGATGAGGTCCGCGACCTCCATCAGGTCGCGGTGGCCCTGCATCAGGCCGGCCAGGCGGGCCAGGTTCGTCTCCAGCCAGTCCTTGGCGCGGGTGGTCTCGCGGAGGTTGGCCACCATCAGGTTGATGTTGTCCTTCAGGTCGGCGACCTCGCCCCGGGTCTCCACCGTGATGGAGCGGGTCAGGTCACCGGCGGCCACCGCGGAGGCGACCTCGGCGATGGCGCGTACCTGGGTGGTGAGGTTGGACGCCAGCTCGTTCACGTTCGTGGTGAGGCGCTTCCAGGTGCCGAACACGCCCTCCACCCGGGCCTGTCCGCCCAGCTGGCCCTCGGAGCCGACCTCGCGGGCGACACGGGTGACCTCGGAGGAGAAGGAGGACAGGGTGTCGACCATCGTGTTGATGGTCGTCTTGAGCTCGAGGATCTCGCCGCGGGCGTCGACGTCGATCTTCTTCGACAGGTCGCCCTGGGCCACGGCCGTCGCGACCTGGGCGATGTTGCGGACCTGGGAGGTCAGGTTGTCGGCCATGTAGTTCACATTGTCGGTGAGGTCCTTCCAGACCCCGGACACCCCGCGCACCTGAGCCCGGCCGCCCAGCTGGCCCTCCGTACCCACCTCGCGGGCCACGCGGGTCACCTCGTCGGCGAACGCGCGCAGCTGCTGGACCATCGTGTTGATGGTGTCCTTCAGCTCGAGGATCTCGCCGCGGGCATCGACGTCGATCTTCTTCGACAGGTCGCCCTTGGCGACGGCGGTGGTGACCTGGGCGATGCTGCGGACCTGGGAGGTCAGGTTCGACGCCATGAAGTTGACGTTGTCGGTGAGGTCTTTCCAGACGCCGGAGACGCCGCGTACCTGGGCCTGTCCGCCGAGGTTTCCCTCGGTGCCGACCTCGCGGGCGACGCGGGTGACCTCGTCGGCGAACGCGGAGAGCTGGTCCACCATCGTGTTGATGGTGTCCTTCAGCTCCTGGATCTCGCCCTTCGCCGCCACCGTGATCTTCTTGCCCAGATCGCCCTGTGCCACCGCCGTGGACACCAGGGCGATGTTGCGGACCTGGGAGGTCAGGTTGTCGGCCATGAAGTTGACGTTGTCGGTGAGGTCCTTCCACACCCCGGACACCCCGCGCACCTCGGCCCGGCCGCCCAGCTGGCCTTCCGTGCCGACTTCGCGGGCGACGCGGGTGACTTCGTCGGCGAAGGCGGAGAGTTGGTCGACCATGGTGTTGATGGTGGATTTGAGTTCGAGGATTTCGCCGCGGGCGTCGACTTCGATTTTCTTGGAGAGGTCGCCGTTGGCGACGGCGGTGGTGACCTGGGCGATGCTGCGGACTTGGCTGGTGAGGTTGGAGGCCATGAAGTTGACGTTGTCGGTGAGGTCTTTCCAGACGCCGGAGACGCCGCGTACCTGGGCCTGTCCGCCGAGGTTTCCTTCCGTGCCGACTTCGCGGGCGACGCGGGTGACTTCGTCGGCGAAGGCGGAGAGTTGGTCGACCATGGTGTTGATGGTGGATTTGAGTTCGAGGATTTCGCCGCGGGCGTCGACTTCGATTTTCTTGGAGAGGTCGCCGTTGGCGACGGCCGTGGTCACCAGCGCGATGTTCCGCACCTGGCTGGTGAGGTTGGAGGCCATGAAGTTGACGTTGTCGGTGAGGTCTTTCCAGACCCCCGACACGCCGCGTACCTGGGCCTGTCCGCCGAGGTTTCCCTCCGTACCCACCTCGCGGGCGACGCGGGTGACCTCGTCGGCGAACGCGGACAGCTGATCCACCATCGTGTTGATCGTCGACTTCAGCTGCAGGATCTCGCCCTGCGCGTCCACCGTGATCTTCTGACTCAGATCGCCGTTGGCGACGGCCGTCGTGACCTGGGCGATGTTACGGACTTGGCTGGTGAGGTTGGAGGCCATGAAGTTGACGTTGTCGGTGAGGTCCTTCCATACCCCGGACACCCCCCGCACCTGCGCCCGGCCGCCCAGCTGACCGCCCGTACCCACCTCACGCGCCACCCGGGTGACCTCGTCGGCGAACGCGGAGAGCTGCGCCACCATCGTGTTCACCGTGAGCTTCAGCTCCAGCAGCTCACCCGTGGCCTCGACCGTCACCGTCCGGGTCAGGTCACCGCTCGCCACCGCCGTCGTCACCACCGCGATGTCCCGGACCTGCGCGGTGAGCCGGGCGGCCATCATGTTCACCGCCTCGGTGACCTGACGCCAGCTGCCCGACAAGCCCTGCACCTTCGCCCGGCCGCCGAGGCGGCCCTCCGTACCCACCTCGCGGGCCACCCGGGTGACCTCGCCGGTGAACAGGGACAGCTGGTCGACCATCTTGTTCACCGCCGTCCCCAGCCGGCGCAGGTCCCCGTGCAGCTGACGGGTGCCGTCGTGCAGGTCGACGCGCTGCGTCAGATCGCCGCCCGCCACCGCGTCCAGCACCCGGGTCGCGTTCGCCGCCGGCCCGACCAGGGCGTCCAGCAGCGTATTGGTGTGCGAGACCTCCGTCGCCCACGATCCCTGACCGGGACTTGCCGCGACCCGTTCGTCCAGCCGTCCCTGACGCAGTACGCTGCCCCGCACCCGGGCCAGTTCGTCGCCGAAATGGGCCTTGCGGTCGGCGATCTGGTTGAACACCGAGGCGAGCTCCCCGACGGTGCCGCCGCGGTCCTCGGGCAGCCTGATCCGGAAGTTCCCGTCACGCATCGCCCGCATGGCGGCGAGCAGGGCACGCAGCTCGCCGTCGCCGGTCGCGGGGTTCGGGATGACGGTGGTGGTGTCGCGTTCATCCTGCATTCGGACCCACTTTCGTCACATGTCGTGCATGGGCGGGGACAGTGTCTCAGTGCGACGGCCCGGCGGGAGGCCGAAGCCGGGAACTGACCCGGGCCCGGCGGCCGGGGTGCGGCCGGCGCCGCCCACTCGGCGCAATCCGGCTACCGGCCCCGGGAGCCAGGGGCCAGACTTCAGGCAAGGAGGCAGGCAGCCACGATGTCGCGACCCACCGCGCCGAAGGGCGCCCGCACCGTGGCGGGCCAGGTCTTCCTGCTGCAGATCGCGATCATCGTGCCGCTCGTCGCCGCCGCCGCGGCCGCCCTGCTGCTGCAGGCCCGCACCGCCAGCGAACGCGAGGCGCGCAACCGTTCCGTGGCCGTCGCCGAGACCTTCGCCCAGGCACCCGGGGTGGAGAGGGCGCTGCACGGCCCCGACCCCACCGCCGTCCTCCAGCCGCGGGCGGAGGCCGTCCGCATCGCCGCGGAGGTCGACTTCGTCGTCGTACTGAACCGAGCGGGCATCCGCTACACCCACCCCAAGCCCGACCGCATCGGCAAGAAGTTCGTCGGCGAGCTCGGCCCCGTCCGCCGGGGCGAGACCGTCACCGAGCAGATCGTCGGCACCATCGGCCCGCTCGTCCAGGCGACCGTCCCCGTCAAGGACTCCGACGGCGATGTCGTGGGCATGGTCTCCGCCGGCGTCACCCTGGAACACGTTGCCGCGCCCGTACGCAACGAACTGCCCCTCCTGCTCGGCGCGGCCGGTGTCGCCCTGCTGCTGGCCACCGCGGGCGCCGCGGCCGTCGGCCGCAGACTGCGCCGCATGACCCACGGCCTCGGCCCCACCGAGATGGCACGTATGTACGAACATCATGACGCCGTCCTGCACGCCGTCCGCGAGGGCGTCGTCATCGCCTCCGGCAGCGGCCGCGTCCTCCTCGCCAACGACGAGGCCCGCCGGCTCCTCGACCTGCCCCCCGACGCCGAGGGCACCCCCGTCAGCGACCTCCCCGTCGCCTCCCCGCTGTCCACCCTGCTGACGTCCGGCTCCGCCGCCACCGACGAGGTGTACGAGGTCGGCGGCCGGCTGGTGGCCGTCAGCCAGCGCCCCACCGACCGCGAGGGCGGCCCGCCCGGCACGGTCACCACCCTGCGCGACACCACCGAGCTGAAGGCCGAGACCGGCCGCGCCGAGGTCGCCCGGGGCCGGCTGCGCCTGCTGCACGACGCCGGGTCGGAGGTCGGCACCTCCCTCGACGTGGCACGCACCTGCCGGGAGCTGGCGGACTTCGCGGCGGCCCGGTTCGCCGACCACGCCACCGTCGACCTGCGCCCGGCCGTCCTGCGCGGCGAGGAGCCCACGGCGGCGGACGGGGACGTACCGATGGAGCGGGTCGCGGAGAGCGGGCGTGCGGAGGGGGGCGGGGCGCAGATCACCGTGCCCCTGCAGGCGCGCGGCGTGATCCTCGGCGAGGCGGTGTTCCGCCGCTCCGGGCACCCCGCGTCGTTCGAGGAGGAGGACCTGTCGATCGCGGAGGAGCTCGTCACCCGTGCGGCGGTCAGCATCGACAACGCCCGCCGCTACACCCGCGAGCACGCCATGGCGGTCACCCTCCAGGAGAGCCTGCTCCCGCACAGCCTTCCCGAGCAGGACGCCGTGGAGGTCGCCTGGCGCTATCTGCCCGCGATGGCCGGACGGGGCGGGGGAGGGGTGGGCGGCGACTGGTTCGACATCATCCCGCTGCCGGGCGCCCGGGTCGCCCTCGTCGTCGGCGACGTCGTCGGCCACGGACTGCACGCGGCGGCGACCATGGGCCGGCTGCGTACGGCCGTGCACAACTTCGCCAGCCTCGACCTGCCCCCGGACGAGCTGATGTGGTACCTGGACGAGCTGGTCGCCCGGATCGACCAGGACGAGCCCGCCGACAGCCCCGACGCCGGCGTCATCGGCGCCACCTGCGTGTACGCCGTCTACGACCCGATGTCCGGGGTGTGCTCCCTGGCCCGCGCCGGACATCTGCACCCGGTGGTGGTCCGCCCCGACGGCGTCGCCGAGTTCGTCGAGGTGCCCGGCGGGCCGCCGCTGGGGCTGGGCGGCATGCCGTTCGAAACGCTGGACGTGGTGCTGGAGGAGGGGAGCCGGCTGGTGCTCTACACCGACGGACTCGTCGAGGACCGCCAGCGCGACATCGACGTCGGCCTGTCGCTGCTGCTGGCGACGCTCTCCGGCGATCCGTGCCGTACGTCCGAGGAACTCTGCGACGACGTACTGGCCGACATGCTGCCCGAGCACCCGGCGGACGACGTGGCGATCCTGGTGAGCCGCATGCGACGGCTGGCGCCGGACCAGGTCGCCGAGTGGGACGTACCGCCCGAACCGTCCGCCGTGGCCCGGGTACGGGCGGCGGTCGCCGCCAGGCTCACGGAATGGGGGCTGGCGGACGAGGCCTTCAGCACGGAGCTGATCCTCAGCGAACTCGTCACCAACGCCATGCTCTACACCAGCGGCCAGATCAAGGTCCGCATCATCCGCGCCCGCGCCCTGATCTGCGAGGTCTCCGACGACAGCCTCACCTCACCCCATCTGCGCCAGGCAGCGAGCACGGACGAGGGCGGCCGCGGCCTCTTCCTGGTGGCCCAGGTGGCCGACCGCTGGGGCACCCGCTACACCCCGACGGGCAAGGTCATCTGGGCCGAACAGCCGCTGCCGCAGCCGACTAGGCTGCCGGAATGACCTTGCCCTCGACCCAGCTGCCCACCGGCGTCCTGATGCGCCTAGCCACCCCCGACGACGCCGCCCCCCTGGCCGACGCCCTGCGCGAGAACCGCTCCCACCTCGCCCCCTGGGAACCGGCCTGGCCGGAGACCCACTTCACGGAAGAGGGCCAGGCCACGCGCCTGGGCGGCCTCCTCATGGACCACAACACGGGCCGCGCGGCCCCCTGGCTCCTGACGGACGGCGCCCGAATCGTCGGCGGCATCACGCTGACGGGCATCGCCCGGGGCCCGTTCTGCAGCTCGTACCTCGGCTACTGGGTGGCGGCGAGCCACGAGGGCAAGGGCCTCGTCTCGACGGGCGTCGCCCACGCGGCGAAGGTCGCCCGCGACCACCTGGGCCTGCACCGCATCGAGGCCACAACCCTCCTCACGAACACCCGCTCCCAGGCAGTCCTGACCCGCTGCGGCTTCGACCGCATCGGCACGGCGCCGAACTACCTCCACATCAACGGCGCGTGGCGAGACCACGCGATATTCCAGCAGATCCTGCACGACGAGACCCCTCCGGGCCTCTAGATATTGGCTGGCCCCTCCCCTCACCCCCATGCCACCCTGAGGACCACCGAAGGGGCGTAGCTCAGCCCGGCCAGAGCAGCGGACTCCAAACCCGCACGCCGCAGGTTCGAATCCTGCCGCCCCTGCCCTTCACTGACCGGCAGAGCCTTGGGACCAGGCCGTTCCAAGGCTCTGCGCTTCATCCCATGGCTCTGCCGGTCAGTCAAAGACCGCTGGCTCGCCCGAGATGTACGAGGGGCGCGGTTGCCCCGGCTGTCGGGGTTGTCCGGCGCCCAGGAAGCACAGGCCGAGCAGAGGCTTCAGGCCGACGCAGACGAGGCCAATGTCCCTCTCGGCTCCTCCGGTGTCGCTATCCGTTGTGTCACCCCGGCTGGCTATGGTGGCCGGGTACCCAGGGAGGACGCCGTGAGCACACGGCCAGACCACGGCGCTGAGCTGCTGGCCCGTCCCGAATACACTCCCGCCGCCATCTGCCTGGCGCTCGTCCGCATCGCCCCGCACCGTCTGGACGAACTGGAGAAGCACAAGGAAGAAGTGCTCGCCGCCGCCATCCGGACCGGCAAGATCGGACACCTCCAGCACTGGCTGGCGCACTGGGCCGCGCAGGTGGAGATCGAGCGCCGACCTGATCTCTCCGCCCGCCGCAGCCACGCCCTGGCCACGATCCACGGAACGGCCGACAGGAACGACCCGGCGTTCCGCTCCGCCATGGACGAACTGCAGGCCGTCGAGCACACGGCGGCGCGGGCGGTGTCCGCGTGAAGTGGAGCTGGGAATACGACCCCAGTGAGCAGTACGCCATCGGCGGAACCCCGCCGGCCTTCGTCGCCGAGGTCGAGAAGAAGGCCGACGAACTGGTCCGCGCCGCCGAAGCGTTCCACCTCGACGGCACCCAGTACGAGGGCCCGAGCCCGAAGGGCGACGTCGCACATGTCGACAGCGGATTCTTCGTCTACCTCGTGGTTCCGCGCCATGAGCGCGTGTACATCCGCCAGGTGACCTGGCTCTGAGATCAGAGCTGTCAGCTTCCTCGTCCCGCAGCACCTCCGCCCGGGTCTGGCAGCCGTCACGGTCGGCATCGATCGAGTGCCTCCGCAAGGATCGGCCGTACCCGGTACGGGACTCATCCGTGACGGGGAGGCTGGTGATCAGGCTTGGAGGGGGTTGTCACAGGCACCGCGTCCGGCACGGCCGTGTCCGCCGGCGAGGCCCGTCAGTATCGGACCCGAGGAACACGGCAGCGAAGAGGGCGGCGGCCCCGGCCCGAAAGTTCGTCACGCATCACGTGTAGCAGGGCGTCGAACGCCTGTGCCAAGCGGGACGCTCGGGGGGAGGCGGGTGACCGGCCCCCGGCGTCGACCTGGGCGGGGTACCTGCCACGATCTCCCCGTGGACTCGATGAGCAGATTGCTGACGGAGACCGACTGGTCGGAGCTCGATCACGCCTATGGGCCAGCCTCAGATGCTCCCTTCCACCTTCTGGCCCTGCTTGGCGCTGACATCACGAACCGCAGTGCCGCGGTCGCTTATCTCGACAGCGCGGTCCTGCACCAAGGCAGCATCTACTCGGCCACCGGTCCGATCGCTCGTGTTGTCGCTTCGGTGCTGCGGGACCCCCGAACCGCGGAGCTGGTGGAGAACGTCCTGCCTCGGGACGTCGAACCTCGACCGCTGCGCCTGGATCTGGTCGACTTCCTCGCCCGCGTCGCCGAGTCGTGTGCGTTCGATGTCGTGGACGAGCCCATGCTGCTTGCCGAGGCACATCCCGCCCGCTACGACGAGGCCGAACTGGAGGGGATGCGAGCCGAGGTAAAGGCCTGGCGTCGTGACATGACCGGTGACGACACCACCCAGAGTTCGGACAGATTGCCGGCTGCAGTTCTGGACGACGAGTTCGCACGGGCAATGAGCGCACGAGACATGCTGGCCTGTAGAGCCTTCGCACCCGAACTTCTCAACGGGCTCACAGCGGTCTTCGACGACCCCGACGGCCGCGTCAAGACCAAAGCATTGGAAGCCGCAGTCCACCTGTCCGGCCACCAGAACCTGGTCATGAACCGACCCGAGATCGAGCACCGCCTTACGGAAGCCGCTGTGAGCTGTTCGGAACCCGGAGTACGGGCGGCCGCGGCGCGGCTTCTCGGCATCCTCGGAGCACATCCGGAGGCGCTACTGCACGACGCACATCCCGGAGTCCGAGCCTGTGCCGCACTCGCACCCTCGCTGGCCGGTGACCCGTTCGCGAACCGGGCAATCCTCGACGCTCTTCTCACTCCACATGAGGCGGACCACTGGTTCGAGGGACATCTCCCCGGGCAGGACGGATGGCTGCGATTTGATCTGATCCGGGCCGCCGCCCTGGGTGTTGACGACTTCGAGGACTTGCTGCCTGCCGCCCTCGCCGTACTCGCCCTGGCCAGCGTCCACACGCTCGACGAGGACCTGTGCCCGTTCGTGACCGCAGCGTTCCCGCGCCTCCATCGCGCGGGCGACGTGCTCCCGCCTGCTCAGCGTGCATACCTGTCTGCTCTACTCGATCGCGAGGAATTGTGGCGCGCCGCCAGTGTCCAGCCCTGGTTTCGAAGGACCGGACTGCCTCAGGACCTTGGCGCGTGCCGCACCCTCGTTGAGATTTCCGAGGGAGCCTGAGGCCGGGCCCAACTGGCGTCGCCGACGGGCGGGTAAGCCTGCCGACGGCCACGCGATGGGCTAGTGATGTCCATCGGAAACTTGGAGGGAGTCGAGCCAGTGTAGGAGGCGGGTGCCTTCGCGGGTCATGATGTCCGGGTCGCGCAGGGCGTTGGCCAGGAGTGACATGCCCTGGTAGCCGGAGATGAGGGTGAGGGCCAGGTCGGCCGGCTTGGGCAGGTCCAGCTCCCGGAATTGGCGTTCGGTCCAGTTCAGCAGCCGCCGGATGACCGCCCCGGCCTCGGCGTCGAGGATGCCGTCGGCGCGCTTGTCGAGCTCGACCGCCAGGGTGCCGGTGGGGCAGCCGTAGCGGGCGGCGACGTCACGCCGGTCGATCCACGCTTCGATCAGCGCCTTGAGGCGGTCGCGGGGGTCGGCCAGCTGCTCCAGCTGGCCGGTGAGTTCGTCCAGGTGCGCGCTGTGCTCGGACAGGGCCGCCTGGACCAGCTCGTCCTTGGTCTTGAAGTAGTAGTACACGTTCCCCACGGGGACATCCGCCTCGCGTGCGATGTCGCTGAGGGTGGTGCGTTCGACCCCCTGCTCGTGCAGAACCCGGGCCGCCGCCGCGGTCAGCCGTTGACGCTTCTGCGACGCCCGTACCCGCCGATTCACTGAGTTGGTCACCCAACTAACTATAGACAGCCGCTGGGAGAGGTGTGCTACGTTCGTGCAAGTTAGCCAACTAACTCACTTCTGGAGTCGTGATGATCGCAGTGACGGGTGCTACGGGGAACATCGGACGGACACTGGTGGAGCTGCTGACGGGGGCGGGCGAAGAGATCGTGGCAGTGTCGCGGCGACCTCAGCCCGCCGGACTGGAGGGCGGCGTCCGCTGGGCCCAGGCCGACATCGGGACCGCTGCGGGCCTGCGACCCGCCCTCGAAGGAGCCGGAGCCCTGTTTCTCCTGCTGGGCGGCGAACTCAACAGCCAGGGCGAGAGCCCGACCACCCTGCTCGACATGGCAGCGGAGGCCGGGGTCGAGCGGATCGTCCTGCTCTCGTCGCAGGTCAGCGCCACCCGCCCCGAGGCGGCGTCGCATGCCCGCCTGCGGGAGTTCGAGTCGGCCGTACGGGCGTCCGGGCGCGACTTCACCATCCTGCGCCCCGGCGGGTTCGCCTCCAACACCTTCGCCTGGGCCGAGACGGTCCGCACCCGGCGTACGGTCTTCGCCCCGTTCGGCGACGTGGCCCTGCCCGTCATCGACCCGGCGGACATCGCCGCGGTCGCCGCAGCCGCACTGCGCGAGGACGGCCACGCGGGCCACGTATACGAGTTGACCGGTCCCGAGCCGATCAGCCCGCGCCGGCAGGCGGCGGCCCTTTCGGAGGCCTTGGGCGAGGAAGTGACCTTCGTGGAGCTGTCCCGCGAGGACGCCCACGCCCACATGGCCCAGTTCATGCCGGAGCAGGTCATCGCCGGCACGCTCGACGTACTCGGTGTTCCGCTCCCGGAAGAGCAGAAGGTCAGCCCTGATGTGGAGACCGTCCTCCACCGTCCGGCCAGCCCTTATGCCGCGTGGGCGTCACGCAACCTGCCGGCGTTCCGGTAAGCCTGCCCCGCGCCGGGCGCACACAAGACCGTGCGTCCGGCTCGCGGTGTCGGACGGCGCGCAGGCTTCTGGCCTTCCACGGCTGCTCGCGAGTGCGATCATTCCGTGGCCCTGGACCCGGGCGTCGCGTCACACACGCACGTCAAATTGCTGGCGGCCCCCTTGTGGATTTGGCCATTCTGGGGCGATGGGTAACCGCGCGAACTTCGTCGTTGTCCGCGAGAGCGGTGAGTACGAGTTGTACTACTCCCGGTCCGGTGCGTTGGGGCTTGACCTCGACCTGCTGGCAGGGCCGGCGGAGGCGCTCTCGATGGTTCGGCGCCAGGGGATGGACGACCGGTGGCTGGACGACGTGTTCTGCGAGGGAGCGGCGCTGATCGACCTCGGTCGGAAGGTGCTGATGTTGTTCGCCTGGGAGGGGCCGAGCACCGTGATGCGGTACCGGGCCGCGACCCTGGAGTTGCTGCGGGAGGCTTGGGCGGGGTGGGACGTGCGGTGGACGTACGACGGGCTCGCAGAGTTGCGAACGTACCTGGGGCTGGACCCGGAGCTCGTTCGTGACCGCGATATCGGTCCCTCCTTCGGAGGGCTGCTGGAAACGGACGACGAGGGGCTGAGGGAACCAGCGCCGATGGCCGCGGTCGTGACGGTTGGGGCGAACCGCTGCTACGTGGTGGCGAATGTGGCCGACCATCCGGTCCGGAAAGGGCCCGCGCTGCTGAACCGACTGGCGGGCGGTCCGGAGCACGGTGTATGCCGGGTGCCCGCCGACGCCGGGATCCATGTTGATTCCTTGCGGCATCAGGTGGGCTGGTGGGTGCTGGCGTCGTCGGCGCAGGCGTATGAGGTGCCGCAGCGATGGCCCGGCTGGACGGTGGAGTTCTGGGAGGACCGTTGGGAGGAGCACGTCCGAGCGAGCGCCGGACAGTTCCAGCCACCGCCCGTCGACCATGAGCGCGCGTTGGCGGAGGTCCGGACGAAGGCCGAACGGCGGCGGTCGCTTGGCCCAGCTCGCTGACTACCCTTCTGCCGCTGTCCGGCCAAGATCTGTCCGGCCGGCTGTCCGTACGATGAAGGGCCCCTGACCGCTCCTGTCCGGGAGGGGCCGGGGCCCTTCTGTCGTTGAGTCCGCTGTCCGTCAGCGGCCCCCGTCGTCCGCCGCCGGCTTCTCCAGGATGACCGGTCCGATGATGTCCGGGTTGTCCGCCACGGTGAGGACCCCTGGCCGCGCGGAGGCTGGGGCAGCCAGGCGCTCACCGCGCATCGTGGCCACGTCCACGGCGTCCCGCAGGGCATGGGCCAGGTACGTCACTGCGATCCGGAGTTCAGCCTTCGAGGTGTCGGCGAGGCGGGCCAGGTCCTCCGCGCGTTCGGCGTCCCGGGACGCACCCACCAAGATTTCCAGTTCGTAGACGTCGGCCATGGTGTTCACGATGCCGTCGCCCATGGTCGCGTACGCGGTTCGGCCGTCGTCCTTCCAGGGAAGCCGCCGGAGTTCGCTCACCGGGCCACCTGGCCCATCGTGGCCAGTACGGCCGCGCGTCGCCGCTCACGCTGGAGGCGCGCCTCCAGCTGCCGCACGGTCAGGGGCGGTGTTCGGTGCGCACCCGTGGATGGCAGCAACAGTTCGAGTAGACGGCAGATAGCATGCACCACGTCGGTCACTCCTTCGGTGATCCGGCCACGCTCCGGGGTGTTGACGCACTGCCGGAGCACTTTCATGCGCAGCTTATAGCCCTTCTTGCAGAAGTGGTACTTATTCTGCGGATGCGACTTGTGCCTCAACGGGTGACGCTTGCCCCATGACTGCGCCCCTGCCCCCATACCTGGCAATCGCTGCGGCCCTACGCACGGAGATCGAGTCCGGGGCCCTGGCGAAGGGTGACCGACTGCCGTCCGCCAACGAACTGGCGAACCGCTTCGAGACGACGAACGCGACGGCGTACAAGGCCGTGAAGGTGCTTCAGGCCGAGGGGCTGGTGGTCAGCGTGCGTGGGTGGGCCACGTTCGTAGCTTGACCCTGTGTACCAGACCGTGCGCGGGCGGAAGCCCTGACATCCTCCGCCCGCGCACGGCTTCGGGCCCGCAGACCGGTCATCGGTCGGTGGTGCAGTTACCGTCGGACGACGGGCCCTCTTCGGTGAAGCAGCTGGTTCAGTCCGTCACCGAGCTCTCCTTGTGTGCCCGGATGATGTCCGCGTACCGATGCCCGCTCGTCTTGATCGTGCGGCGTTGCGTCGGGAAATCCACGTGGACCAGGCCGAAGCGCTTGTCGTAGCCGTAGGCCCATTCGAAGTTGTCCAGAAGGGACCAGGCGTAGTAGCCCGCCAGGGGGGCTCCCTTGCGGATGGCGCTGGCGCAGGCCGCGAGGTGTTGTTCCAGGTACGTGGCTCGGTCCGGGTCGTTGATCGTGCCGTCGGGGGCCACCGTGTCGGGGAAGGCCGAGCCGTTTTCCGTTACGTACAGGCGGCGGACTCCGTAGTCGTCCGTCAGGCGCAGGAGCAGGGATTCGAGGCCGTACGCGCCCACCTGCCAGTCCATGCCCGTGCGGGGGACGTTCGGGAGGCGGACCTCTTGGACGTGCGGGACCGGTTCCGAGGGGGCGTCCGAGACCGTGACCGGGAAGTAGTAGTTCAGGCCGTGCCAGTCCAGGGGGGCCGCGATCGTCGTATCGTCGCCGGGGCGTTCCGGGAGGTCCACGCCGTACAGCTCGCGCATGTCGGCGGGGAAGCCGCGGCCGTAGACCGGGTCCAGCCACCAGCGGTTGGTGTGGCCGTCCATGCGGACCGCCGCCGCCAGGTCCTCGGGGCGGCTGGTCGCCGGTTCGACGGGGGAGTGGTTCGTCACCAGGCCGATCTGCGCGCCCGGTGCCGTCGCGCGCAGGGCCTGCGTGGCCAGGCCGTGGCCCAGCAGGAGGTGGTACGAGGCCCGTACCGCCGCCTCCAGGTCCGTGCGGCCGGGGGCCATCTTGCCCTCGAGGTAGCCGATCCAGGCCGAGCACAGGGGCTCGTTCAGGGTGGCCCACTGGGTGACCCTGTCGCCCAGGCGGCCGGCCACCGCGGCGGTGTACGTCGCCAGGTGTTCGGCGGTGTCGCGGACCGTCCAGCCGCCGCGGTCCTCCAGTGTCTGCGGGAGGTCCCAGTGGTAGAGGGTCACGCTCGGGGTGATGCCGGCGGCGAGGAGGCCGTCCACCAGGCGGTCGTAGAAGTCCAGGCCCGCCGTGTTGACCGGGCCGTCGCCGCCGGGGACGACGCGGGGCCAGGCGATCGACAGGCGGTACGTGCCGACGCCCAGCGCCCGCATCAGGGCGATGTCCTCCGGCCAGCGGTGGTAGTGGTCGCACGCCGTGTCGCCGTGGTCGCCGTTGTCGACGGTGCCGGGAGTGTGGGAGAAGGTGTCCCAGATCGAGGGGGAGCGTCCGTCCTCCGTGACCGCTCCCTCGATCTGGTAGGCGGAGGTGGCGGTACCCCAGGCGAAGTCGGGAGGGAAGGCGGCGAGATCCGTCGGATTGAGCACAGAGAGCCTCTCGGAGGGTGCGAGGGGTGGGGCTACTTGACCGCGCCGGCCGTGAGACCGGCGACGAGGTAGCGCTGCAGGAGCAGGAAGCCGGCGACCACGGGGACGCTGACGACGAGGGAGGCGGCCATGATCTGGTTCCAGTACACGTCGTTGAGGGTGGAGTAGCCCTGCAGACCGACGGCGAGGGTGCGGGTGGTCTCGTTGGTCATGACGGAGGCGAAGAGCACTTCGCCCCAGGCGGTCATGAAGGCGTACACGGCGACGGCGACGATGCCGGGGATCGCCGCCGGCACGATGACCCGGAACAGGGCGCCGAGCGGTCCGCAGCCGTCGACCAGCGCCGCCTCGTCGAGATCCTTGGGCACCGAGTCGAAGTACCCGATGAGCATCCAGATCGAGAACGGCAGCGAGAAGGTCAGATAGGTGAGGATCAGCCCGCCGCGCGAGCCGAAGAGGGCGATGCCGGTGGAGTTGCCGATGCTGACGTAGATGAGGAACAGGGGGAGCAGGAAGAGGATGCCGGGGAACATCTGCGTCGACAGCACCGTCACCGTGAAGACCCGCTTGCCGCGGAAGGTGTAGCGGCTCACCGCGTACGCCGCGAAGACCGCGATCACCACCGAGCACACCGTGGCCGCGCCCGCGACGATCAGCGAGTTCACGAAGTAGTCGGCGAGCGGGACGGTGGACCAGATGTCTATGTACGGGCGTATCGTCAGCTCGCTCGGCAGCCAGCGGAAGCTCTGGGTGACGTCCGCGAGGGGTTTGAGGGAGCTGGTGAGCATGACGTACACCGGCAGCAGGACGAAGCCGGTGAGTACGGTGAGGAAGATCCGCCGGGACCACAGGAACGAGCGTGGCGCGGCCATGGGGGACGCGGGTTTACGCGGCATGAGAGGCCTTCCGTCCGCGTGAGGTGACGGCCAGGTACACGCCCGTCACGACCAGCAGGAACAGCAGCAGCAGGACCGACATCGCCGCCCCCGTGCCGAAGTTCCAGGTGACGAAGGACGCCTGGTAGATATGGACGGATATGAGGTCCGCGGCTTCCGGGGCGGACTTGCCGAACAGGACGTAGGGCGTGTTGAAGTCGTTGAACGTCCACAGGAAGAGGACCAGGATCAGTACCTGGTTGACCGGGCGCAGCGACGGCAGGGTGATGCGGCGCAGCTGCTGCCACATTCCGGCGCCGTCGAGGGCGGCCGCCTCGTACAGGTCGTTCGGGATGTTCTGCAGTCCCGCCATCACGATGAGGAAGGCGAACGGCCAGCCCTTCCACACCGACACCGTGAGCAGGGCATAGAAGCTGTTGTCGCCGATGAGCCAGAACGACGGCTTGTCGGTGAGGTGCAGCTGGTCGTACAGGACGTGGTTCACCAGGCCGTTGTCGTGCTGGAACATGAACACCCAGGTGATGACGGCCGCGTACACCGGCAGGGCGTACGGCACCAGGAACAGCGCCCGCAGCAGGCCGCGGCCGCGGAAGGCGTCCTGCATGAAGACCGCGGCGGTGGTGCCGATCAGCCAGCACAGGCCGACGGACAGCAGGGTGAAGCCGACGGTGACGAAGAACGAGTGCAGCAGCGCCTCGCCCACCGGGGCGTCGATGTCCACCGACACCTTGTAGTTGTCCAGACCGGCCCAGGGGGCGGCCCCCCAGTCGCGGATGTAGAACTGCGTGAGCTCCTTGAAGCTCATCACGATGCCGATGATCATCGGCACCAGATGGACGAGGAGTTCGAAGAACAGGGCGGGCAGGAGCAGCAGATACGGCAGGCCGATACGGCGGAGCCGCCCGGGACGGCGGCGGCTGCTCCCGCTCGCCGTCCCGGAGGGCTCCTGGTGCCCGGCCACCTTGACGGTGGTCGTGGTGGTCATCGCGCTCACTTCGCCGGCATCTGCTGCTGCGCCTTCTCCAGCGCCGCCTTCACGGAGTCGTCGGTCACCGGACGTCCGGCCGCCGCGTCGGCGAACAGCTCCTTGACCGCTGTGCCGACCACGGTCTCGTACTGCGATTCGGCGGCGACCTGCGGAAGCGCCGCGGCGCTGGTGGCCAGGGTGTTCTTCAGGACGGCGTTGGCCGGCGTGTTGAACGCGGCGTCCTCCTGCGCGGCCTTGACCGGCGGGATGGAGCTGTAGGCGGTGTTGAGGATCTTCTGTTCCTCGTCGCTGGTCATGAACTTCACGAACTGCGTCGCGCCGTCGAGGTTATCGGTGTTCTTGAAGACGGCCATGTTGATGCCGGCGACCATCGAGTTGGTCTGGGTGTCGGTGCCGGGCGTGCCGGACTGCACCGGGACGGGGGCGATGCCGTAGTCGGACTCGGCCATGCCCTGGGACTTCAGGTTCGCCGAGGCGGACTGCCACAGCAGCATGGCCGTCTTGCCGGTGGCGAAGTCGCTGACGGACTGGTTCTGCGCGTACTCGGCGTTGCCCTGCGGGATGACCTTGTCCTTGGCCATCAGGTCCACGTACTGCTTCACCGCCGCGACCGCGTTGTCGGAGGTGAAGTCGGGCTTGCCGTCGGGCGTGAAGAAGGCGGCGCCGTGCTGCTTGCCGAAGACGAAGACGTGGTGGATGTTCTCCGACACGTTGGCGCCCTCGGCGCCCAGGACCTGCTTGCCCTTGGCCTGGATCTTCTTGCCGTCGGCCACCAGCTCGTCCCAGGTGGCCGGGGGCTTCGCGATCCCGGCGTCGGCGAAGATCTTCTTGTTGTAGTAGAGCGCGTACGCCATCGAGTACAGCGGTACGGCCGCGGGGTCCTGGCCCTGGACGCCGGTGGAGCCGAGGGCGGACTCGACGAAGCGGTCCTTGCCGCCGATCTTGCCGAATTGCTTGTCGTCCCACGCCAGCAGCCCGCCCGTGGCCTGCAGCGACGCCGACCAGGTGTTGCCGATGTTGAGGACGTCGGGGCCCTGGCCGGAGGTGGTGGCGGTGAGGATCCGGTTGAGCAGATCCGACCAGGGGACCACCTCGACCTTGACCTTGATGCCGGTCTGCTTCTCGAACTTGTCGAGCTCCGGCTGCAGGACCTTCTTGTCGATCGCGATGCTCGCGCCCTGGTTGGAGGCCCAGTACGTGAGGGTCTTCGGCGACTTGTTGGAGCCGCCGTCGTCCCCAGTGGAGCCGCCCCCACAGGCGGCCGCCGTGAGAGCGAGGGTGAGGGCGGCGACACCGGCGGTCACGGCTCTGATTGTCTGCATGGCTCCAGGGCCCTTCGACGGGGGAGCGCCATGTGGTGGACAGGGCGGCCGGCCCTGAGCCCCATGGCTTAATTTATACCGTGACTTAAGCGGTGGTCGAAGGTCCCGTCAAGGGGTCATGCAGATGTATGTTTGACAACAAATATTTCAAGGTGAGGGGGCAGCGTGGCTGCGCGAGTCAGTCGTACGGTGCGTGACCTGCGGCGGGAGAACCGCACCACGGTGCTGGAGCGGTTGTACGTCGACGGTCCCCTCAGCCGCTACGCGCTGGGCCCCGCCACCGGACTGAGCTCCGGCTCCATCAGCAACGTCGTCGCCGAGCTGATCGCCGAGGGGCTCGTGGAGGAGGCCGGCAGCGTGGACTCCGCCGGCGGGCGGCCGCGCACCCTGCTGCGTATCAGCCCGCACAGCGGCTATCTGATCGGCGTGGACATCGGCGAGACCCGGATCCGCATCGAGCTCTTCGACCTGGCCCTCACCGAGTTCGGCCGGGTGGAGCGCCCGCTGGCCGCCGAGGGACCCGGCCGCTACGAGATCGACGTGGTCGTCGGCCATGTGCGCGAGGGCATCGCCGAGGTCATGGACCGCACCGGCATCCCGACGGAGGCGCTGCTCGGCGTGGGCATCGGCGTGCCCGGCATCGTCGTCCGGACGCCCCAGGAGGGCGCCGTGGTACACGGGCAGACCATCGGCTGGGACGCCGTACGCCTCGAGCGGCTGCTGCGCGACTCCTGGCACCTGCCCGCGTCGGTGCCCTGCTTCATCGACAACGGCGCCAAGACCCTCGGCCAGGCGGAGATGTGGTTCGGCGCGGGCCGCGGCGCCCGTACGGCCATCGTGGTGCTGCTGGGCTCCGGCTCCGGCGCCTGCGTCGTGGACGACACCCGGCGCGGGCGGGGCCTGGAGTGGGGGCATCTGACGGTACGGGTACGGGGACGCCGGTGCCGCTGCGGCGCCCGCGGCTGTCTGGAGGCGTACGCGGGGGCCGGGGCCCTCGTCGAACGCTGGGCGGAGGCCGGTGGCCGGGCGCCCGCCGCCGGTGACGAGGAGAGCGCGCTGACCGCGATGCTGGCCGCCGCCCACCCCGTCCCGGGCGCGGACGGGACGACGCCGGACCCCGACCCGGTGGCCCTGGCGGTGCTGGAGGAGACCGCGGAGTACGTCGGGGCGGGCTTCTCCGACCTCATCAACCTCTTCCAGCCCGAGCGCATCCTCGTCGGGGGCTGGGCCGGACTGCTCCTCGGCGACCGCTTCCTGGACGCCGTACGGAAGTACGCCACCGCCTACTCCCTGGTGTATCCCGCCGGCCACGTCCAGCTCAGCCTGGGCACGCTGGGCCCCGACGCCGTCACGGTCGGCGCCGCGCTCCTGCCGCTCGCCGACTTCTTCGCCCGCGGCGGCCGCCGGGAGCAGCTCGCCCCCGAGGAGGCGACGCCCGCTCCCGTATGGCAGTCGACACTGGCGGAGCGGGCGGCGCGGTGAGGCTTCTTACGCCTGCCAGACCGTGGTCGGGTTGCAGAACTCACGGATGCCGTGGCCCGACAGCTCCCGCCCGTAGCCCGAACGCCTGACGCCGCCGAACGGCAGGGCCGGGTGGGAGGCCGTCATGCCGTTGAAGAAGACACCGCCCGCCCGGATGTCCCGTACACAGGTCTCGATCTCGGCGTCGTCCCGCGTCCAGACGTTCGAACTCAGGCCGAACGGGGTGTCGTTGGCCAGCTCGATGCCCTCGTCGAGGTTCGCGACCCGGTACAGGGTGGCGACCGGGCCGAACGCCTCCTCCCGGTGGATCCGCATCCCCGGAGTGATCCCGGCGAGCACCGTCGGCTCGTAGAACCAGCCCTGCGGCCGGCCCGCGGGCCGGCCGCCGCCGCACAGCACCGCCGCGCCGTGCTCCACCGCGTCGTCGACCAGCTCCTCCAGGTCCGTGCGGCCCTGCTCGCTGGAGAGCGGGCCGACCTGCGTGGACTCCTCCATCGGGTCGCCCACCGTCAGCGCCGTCATTCCGGCGACGAAGGCGTCGCGGAACGCCTCGTAGACGTCCGTGTGCACGATGAAACGCTTGGCGGCGATGCACGACTGCCCGTTGTTCTGCGTCCGCGCCGTCACCGCGGTCTTCGCCGCCGCCTCGATGTCCGCGCTGGGCAGCACGAGGTACGGGTCGCTGCCGCCCAGCTCCAGCACCGTCTTCTTGACCTCGTCGCCGGCGATCGAGGCGACCGAGCGCCCGGCCGGTTCGCTGCCGGTCAGCGTGGCGGCGGCCACCCGGTCGTCGCGCAGGATGCCCTCCACCGCGCCGGAGCCGACGAGCAGCGTCTGGAAGCAGCCCTGCGGGTAGCCGGCGCGGGTGAACAGCTCCTCGAGGTACAGGGCCGTCTGCGGTACGTTCGACGCGTGCTTGAGCAGGCCCACGTTGCCGGCCATCAGCGCGGGGGCGGCGAAGCGTACGACCTGCCAGAGGGGGAAGTTCCACGGCATCACGGCCAGCACCGGGCCCAGCGGCCGGTAGCGGACGTACGCCCGCGAGGCCCCGGCGTCGGTCACGTCGGACCGGTCCGGATGCTCGTCGGCGAGGAGTTCCTCGGCGTGGGCGGCGTACCAGCGCATGGCCTTCGCGCACTTCGCCGCCTCCGCGTTCGCGGCCGCGATCGGCTTGCCCATCTCCGTGGTCATCGTCCGGGCGATGTCCTTCCGGTCCGCCTCGAGCAGATCCGCCGCCGCGTTCAGCAGCCGCGCCCGCTCGGCGAACGCGGTGGTGCGCCAGCCCCGGAACGCGGCGTCCGCGAGGGCCAGGCGCCGCTCGATCCCCGCCGCGTCCAGCGGATCGAAGGTGCGCAGTGTCTCCCCGGTGGCGGGATTGACGGTGGCGATGGGCATGAACGTCCTCCTCGGCTCGCACGTCGCCCTCGGGCGTCCGACGGCAGCCGGGCGCCGCGTACGCGTCCAGCCTCCCTCATGTACCGCGCGGGCGCAGCACGGCGTACCTCTGCGCGAACCATTGACGGGCCCGGCCGCATCTGCTGATCTTCACCGTCGACACCCGCACCCAACGGTCCGGTCGGAGGCCCGATGAGACGCCGCACACGACGGCTCCTCCCGCTCGCACTCGCCCTGCTCACCGCCGTCTTCGGCCTCCCGCCCGCGGCGGCCGCCCCCTCGGCGCACCCGAGCCACGGCCGGTACTCGGCCGTCATCCGCTACACCGAGTACGGCATCCCGCACATCACCGCCCGCGACTGGGCCGACCTGGGGTTCGGCAACGGCTGGGCGCAGGCCGCCGACCAGATCTGCAACCTCGCCGACACCTTCGTCACCCTGCGCGGGGAGCGCTCCCGGTACTTCGGGCCGGACGGACCGCCGGACAGCGCGCTGTCGTCGGCGTCCACCAATCTGGCCGGTGACCTGTACTTCCGCGGCATACGCGAGGCGGGGACCCCGCAGCGGCTGTACGAGCAGAAGGCTCCGGCGGGGCCGAGCCGCGAGGTGCGGGAGATGACGCGGGGCTGGGCGGCCGGCTACAACGCCTGGCTGGCGCAGAACACGGTCACCGATCCCGCGTGCGCGGGGGCTCCCTGGGTGCGGCCGGTGACGGAGACGGATGTGGTGACGCGGGCCTACGCGCTCGCCGTCCTCGGCGGGCAGGGGGCGAACGTGGACGGGATCACGGCGGCCCGGCCCGCCGCTGTCGGTACCGCGCCCGCCCCTTCCGCCCTCGCCTCGGCTGCTCGAGGCCTGCTCGACCCGGACATGGGCTCCAACGCCGTCGCGTTCAGCGGCGCCACCACCGCCGACGGCCGCGGACTGCTCCTCGGCAACCCGCACTATCCCTGGCAGGGCGGGCGCCGCTTCTGGCAGTCGCAGCAGACCATCCCCGGCAAGCTCGACGCCGCCGGCGGCTCCCTCCTCGGCTCCGTCAGCATCTCCATCGGCCACAACGCCGACATCGCCTGGAGCCACACCGTCGCCACCGGCGTCCCGGCCAACCTCCACCAGCTGACCCTCGACCCCGCCGACCCCACCGTCTACCTCGTCGACGGCAAGCCCGAACGGATGACCGAACGCACGGTGACCGTCGAGGTCAAGGACGGCCCGCCCGTCACCCGCAGCCAGTGGTGGACCCGGTACGGCCCCGTCGTCACCGCCTTCGGCCGCCAGCTCCCGCTGCCCTGGACGGCCACGACCGCGTACGCCCTCAACGACCCCAACGCCGTCAACCTCCGCGCCTCCGACACCGGCCTCGGCTTCAGCCGCGCCCGCAGCGTCGCCGGGATGCGCGACGTGCTGCGCCGCACGCAGGGGCTGCCGTGGGTGAACACGATCGCCGCGGACCGGTACG
Organism: Streptomyces smaragdinus; assembly: GCF_009604385.1. GTDB lineage: Bacteria > Actinomycetota > Actinomycetes > Streptomycetales > Streptomycetaceae > Streptomyces > Streptomyces smaragdinus. The sequence continues at coordinate 458,791 of NZ_WEGJ01000001.1, read as the reverse complement.
GGCACACGCTCTTCACCCAGTCCCAGGTGCTGCCCCGGATCACCGACGACCTCGTCGCGCGCTGCTCCACCCCGCTCGGGCGCGCGGTGTACCCCACCTCGGGGCTGGCGGTTCTCGACGGCGCCCGCTCCGACTGCGGTCTGGGCAGCGATCCGGACGCTGTGCAGCCGGGGATCCTCGGGCCGTCGCGGATGCCTTCGCTGACGGATGCGCCGTACGCGGTCAATTCGAATGACAGTGCTTGGCTGGCCAACGCCGAGCGGCCGCTCTCCGGGTACGGGCGGGTCTTCGGTGACTACGGGACGGCGCGGTCGCTGCGCACCCGCGGTGGGCTGGAGGACGTGGCGGCGATGGCTTCCGGGGGCGGGCTGCGGGTCGCTGATCTGCAGCGTCAGCAGTTCGTGACCGGTAATCGGGTGCCGGCGGGTGCTCTCGTCGCCGGTGACCTGGCCTTGGCGTGCGCTGCGCTGCCCGGAGGGACGGCGACCACGGGCGACGGGCGTTCGGTCGACGTGTCGCGGGCGTGTCCGGTGCTCGCGGCGTGGGATCGCACCGCGCTGCCGGGGAGTCGGGGGGCGCTGCTCTTCGACCGGTTCTGGCGGCGGGCGGTGGGGCTGGGCGCCTCGCTGTGGACGGTGCCGTTCGATGCCGCCGATCCGGTCCGTACGCCGCGTGGGCTCAACGCCGCGGCGCCGGGGGTGGCGCGGGCGCTCGCCGAGGCCGTCGCGGAGCTCGACGGGGCCGGGATCGCGCTCGACGCGCCGCTGGGGGAGCACCAGTTCGTCGTACGGGACGGGCGGCGGATTCCCGTGCCGGGCGGGACCGAGGGGCTCGGGGTGTGGAACAAGACGGAGGGCAGCTGGACGCCGGGGGAGGGCGGCTACACGGAGGTGACGACGGGCTCGAGCTACATCCAGGCGGTGGGCTGGGACAGCACGCGCTGCCCCGTCGCCCGCACGCTGCTGACGTACTCGCAGTCGTCGAACCCGGCGTCCGCGCACGTCAGCGACCAGACCCAGCTGTACTCGGCGGGCCGCTGGGTCACCTCCCGCTTCTGCGAGAAGGACATCCGGCGCTCACCCGGGCTGCGGGTGGTCCGCGTGCACAGCTGAGCCGTCCGTGATGCGGGCGCGGCGGTGGGCCGGCCGCCGCGCCTCGTATCATTGCGGACGCGCAACCCGGTGGGCCCGAGGTGAACGGGCCAGGTCAGGTGGATGGCGGTCCGGGTGGTCCGGTGCCGGGGCGGTGCGTGGAACCGACCGCTGATCTTGTACTTTCCGTTCGGCAAGTACACGAACGGAGAGTGTTTTATGTCAGGTTTTGGGTGGAAGCTGCACGGAGATGGCCGGCAGCTGAGACCGGGGGAGGTCGTCAAGCCCGACGAGCGGCTCAGCTGGCCCCGCACGATCGGGCTCGGCGCGCAGCACGTCGTCTCGATGATCGGTGCCTGCTTCGTCGCCCCGGTGCTGATGGGGCTCGATCCGAGTCTGGGCCTCATGGCCTCCGGTGTCGCGACCCTGCTGTTCCTGGTCATCACCCGCGGCCGGATCCCCAGCTATCTGGGGTCGTCGCTCTCCTTCGTCGGTGTCGCGGCGGTCATCGGCAGCCAGGGCGGCGGGCCGGCGCAGCTCACCGGCGCGCTGTTCGTGGTGGGCCTGGCGCTGGCCGTGGTCGGTGTCGTGGTCCAGCGGCTGGGCGCGAAGGTCATCCACGCGGTGCTGCCGCCGGCGGTCACGGGCGCCGTCGTCATGCTGATCGGCTTCAACCTCGCCCCGGTCGCCGCCGGGACGTACTGGCCGCAGGACCAGTGGGTGGCGCTCGCCACGATGCTCTTCACCGGCCTCGCGCTCGTCGTCCTGCGCGGGTTCTGGTCGCGTATCGCGATCTTCCTGGGCCTGGTCTTCGGTTACGTGCTCTCCTGGGTCCTCGACCTCTCCCTCGGGAAGATCCACTCGGCGGACGGCAGCGGAAAGGTCGTCGACCACTGGCGGCTCGACCTGACGCCGGTCAAGAACGCCGACTGGATCGGCTTCCCCGACATGCACGCGCCCTCCTTCAGCGCGTCGGCGATCGTCGTCGCCCTCCCCGTCCTGATCGCCCTGGTCGCCGAGAACACCGGTCACATCAAGGCGGTCGGCGAGATGACCGGCGAGTCCCTCGACGACAAGCTGGGCACGGCCATCGCCGCGGACGGCGCCGCCACCATGATCTCCACCGTCGCCGGCGGCCCGGCCACCACCACGTACGCCGAGAACATCGGCGTCATGGCGGCGACCCGGGTCTACTCGACCGCCGCCTACACCTGTGCCGCGCTCTTCGCGCTCCTCTTCGGCCTCTGCCCGAAGTTCGGCGCCTTCGTCGTCGCCATCCCGGGCGGCGTGCTCGGCGGCATCACCGTCATCCTCTACGGCATGATCGGCCTGCTCGGCGCCCAGATCTGGGTCCGCAACAAGGTCGACTTCAGCCAGCCGCTCAACCTGATCCCGGCCGCCGCCGGCGTCATCGTCGGCATCGGCGGCGTGACGCTGAAGATCAGCGACAACTTCGAGCTCAGCGGCATCGCCCTCGGCACCCTCCTGGTGCTCACCGGCTTCCACTCCCTGCGGTGGCTCTCGAAGGCCTCGGGCACGTCGCAGGAGCCCCTGCTGGACGCCGGCACGACGCGGTACGACGACCCGGCGGCGTAACGGCGTCAACGCCTGACGGCACGCGCTCGCAGGAGCCCTGCGCCCGGATCCCTCCCGCGGATCCGGGCGCAGGCTCGTCTCAGCCGCCGGTGACCGCCAGCGCCGTGCGCAGCCGCCTGGCCTGACGGACGAGCCCGCTGCTCCCGCCCCGGTCCGCGTACGCGTCCAGCCCGGCCAGCGCCGCACCACCTGGGCGGCAGCGCTCCGCGCAGTCGGCGGCCACGGCGAGCAGACCCCCGAGCCCGTTCACCGGCTTCTCCGCCGCCAGCACCGGCGGCAGCAGGGCCGCGAGCACCGACCAGACCGCGCCCGGAACCCCGGTGGCCGCCGCCTGCGTGAGGGCGTCCGTCAGACGGGTGACCTTGACGGCGCCGTGGCGTATGAGCTCGCCCAGATCCGCCCCGAGCTGCGTCGGGTCGAGGGCCTGTCGTGCGGCGAGCACCAGCAGGGCGTCGACGGCCGCCAGCCGGTCCTCGGCCTGACGGGCACCCAGCCCGAAGGCGACGGCCAGATGCACGACCGGACCCGGCAGGCCGGGCGCCGCGGCGAGGTCCGCCAGACCCTGCACCGCGCCCTTCTGGTCGACCTCGGCGCACTGAGCCACGGACAGCAGGCGCCAGGCCGCCACGACCTCGGGGTGGTGCGGCAGCACGGCGGACGCCGCGTCCATCCTTTCGGTGTGCCAGTCGGAGGTGCTGGCGAGGCCGTCGTAGGGGCGCCCGAGCCGGGCGATCGCCGGCGGGAAGTCCTGCTGGAGGGCGAGCGATTCCCCGAGCGAACAGCGCATCGTGAGCTCCGGGGCGTCCTGGTACCAGCCGTACGTGACTTTCCCCGTCCGCAACTCGAGCGACCTCTCCGGCAGGCCGCCGGAGACGAGCCACTCCGCGAGCCGGGTTCCCTCGGCACTACCCAGTGCCCGGGCCGCGGTGATGTCGTCCGGCGCGGCACCGGCCACCCGCACCCGCAGCAGCGCCTGACCGAAGTCGATCGGCAGCGGCGTCACACCGGCCCCGGCGTATGCGTGCAGCCGCGCGATCAGCGTTGCCGGCTCCAGCGAACCGTCCCGGGTCTGCGGGGTGGCCAGCAGGAAGGGGATCCGGTGGTTGTGGACGATCGCATGCGCGACCTCGAACAGGCGCGCCCGGTACACCGTGTCCAGCGTCGCGTGTGAACTCTCCGATGTTACCCGGTGGGCCCTCTCCGTGGTCAGGGACGACGGGGTGAACACACCGGTGACGGCCCAGACGGCGATGCCGATGCCTTCCGCATAGCGGATCATCACCTCCGGATCGTTCGACCACCACTGCCTGCGCAGCAGTGGGTCCAGCGCTGTGCTCATCGCCGCCCGGTCCCGGTGGGTTGCCCGTACCAGGGCGTCCAGCGCCTGCTCGAGGTCCGCGACCGGTGGTTTCATTGACGACATCACCGCGCCCACCTCCGCCGCGACCTCCGCGGGCTCGACCGCAGCCGCGCCCAGCGGCTCCGCGACCGGCGGCGCCGGCAACAGGTCCTCCTCCGCCCCCGCGTCCGGCGCGGAGGCGTCCAGCCCGAGCGGCCCGGCGAGCAGCGCCCGCAGCTCGGGACGCAGCACCTCCGCGTACGAGACCAGTTCCTCCCGGGCCGCTTCGTCGGCGTGCTTCAGCTCCCGCACCACCAGCTTCACCGCACGCTCGGCCAGCGCCGTGTCGTCGTGCGAGAACGCCGTGCCGAGGGACGGCAGCAGGACCCCCGCATCGGTGTGCGCGCGGCGCAGGGCCTTGTCCAGCATGCTCAGCTGGCCCCGCACCAGCTTCTTCTCCGGGCGGCACAACACCGCCGCCGACACGTCCGCCAGCCGGGCCGCGTCGAGCTCGCCCGCGAGGGCCAGCTCCCCCAGCCGCTCCTGGGCGAACCCGGCCACCGGCGACGGGGCGTCAGCCACGAGGGCCGCCCACGCGGCCACATGCTCCCGGTACTCCGAGGGCGTGGGCTCCAGCAGCCGGACCAGGGCCAGCGTCGGCCGCAGCTCCTGCGGCCGGCCGCCCCTGACCAGCGCGGCGACCGCAGCGCCCAGCAACTCCCCGCGATCCACCACCCCTTCGTCCGTGAGCGCGCGGATGGCCGCGCCCCACGGGCGGAAGTCACCCTGGTCCAGCGCCCACACGGCAGCGGCGTCGGGCACCGACACCGCGCGGACCAGGAACCGCGGTGTCAGCGGGTCCTCCCGCAGCTTCCGCAGCAGCGAGTCCGCCGGCCGCCAGTCGCCCCTGGCCACGGTCCGCAGCCAGCCGAGGACCAGAGCCTCCGAATCGGGCAGCTCCCCGCCCGACCGCGCGAGCAGCCCGTGGATCAGTACGAAGTTGTCGTCCGCGTCGGTCCGCGCGGCCAGCCGCCGCGCCACGTCGGCCTGCCAGACGGGATCCCGGTGCTCGACGGCGTCCAGCAGCAGGTCCGGCTCGACCCGGCCCCAGGTCCGCAGATCCCGGGAAGACAGCCAGCCCACCGCGGCCGCCGCACCCGTCAGGCACCCGAACCCGGCGATCCGCAGCGCCCGCCGCGCGGTCTGCGCGTCATGGGTCCACAAACGCTCCCCACCGCGCATCCTGTCCCGCAGCTCCTTCAGCTCCGGCACACAGGCCTTGCGCCCCGCGTCGTCCAGCCGCCGCAGCTGAGCCACGACATCCGCCGGCGCCCCCGCCCGCACCGCCCGCAGCAGCCGCTTGCGGAAGAACTCCCGCGCCGTCGGCGTACTGGCCGTCCGCCCCGGCCCGACGTCCTCCGCCCTGAGCCCCGTCACGACCGCCTCCACGAACACCCTCCCCAGATCCGCCACCGCCTCCACCAGCCCCCGCCCGCCCCCGGGCGCGATCACGCTCACCGCACAGCCTCCCCGACCGCCGCGACCTCACCCCGGCGCACCAGCCGCACCGCCAGCGCGTGCTTGCACGGCCCGCGCCCGCCCCGGTACTTCGCCCACCACGGGCACGTGCAGCCCAGCTCCCCGTCCCGCTCGTGCACCTGGTACGTGACCTCACCCGAGCGGACCAGCCCCGTCGCCCCGTCCAGCCGCACCGCGCCCTCGGCCACCAGCGCCCGCGCGTCCCGCAGCCGCGGGTTGGCGCGCTCCACGCGGCTCGTGTCGAACGGCAGCTCCCGGTGGTAGTACGCCGCCTCCGCCACGTCGTACCCGATCCGCCCCGACGTCCCCAGATGCGTCAGACCGGCCCGAACCCGGGCGGTGTCCAGCCCCGCCCGCGCGGCGAGGTCGGCGATGTCCACGCGCGGCTCCCACGCCAGCAGCACGCTCAGCAGATCGGCGTCCTCCGCCGCGGACTCGGCCGCCAGGGACTCCAGCACCGCCCCCTCGCCGGAGAAACCGCGGGACACGGCGGGGGAGAGCGTGAGCGTCAGCCGCATCCCCGGCAGGGTGATCTCCCAGGCGGAGGCGACCGGTTCACTGCCGGCCCGCACCCCCGGCCCGTACACCCGCAGCCCCGTCGCGTGCCGCAGCACCCGGCGCAGCGTCCCCAGCCGCTCCGGTCCGGCGAGGCAGACCGCGCCGGGGACGGCCCGGGACGTGGCCCGCAGCACGCCGCCCGGCGCCGGGACGAGCCAGCGCACGGGGGCCGAGGCGCGGGACGTGCCGGTGGACAGCGAGCGCAGGAAGCGCGCCGTCTGGGCGGCGTTCAGCTCCGCCCGCAGGTCGAAGGCGGACGCCAGCACCTGCGTCTCGCCGAAGCCGCGCACCCAGCGGTCGGGCAGCGGCACCTTCTTCTCGACGACCGGACCGTCGAGCGTCGTCACGGCCATCTCGTCGGGCCCGACCCGCAGATGCAGCGGATCGTCCGGGCCCAGCAGCGACAGCGCCTCCCGCAGCGGGTTGTTGACGTCGACGTTCGTCGTGCCGTGCTCCGTCGTGCCGCCGTCCAGGCCCTCCTGGAGCACGTCGAGCCGAGCGTGCACCCCGCAGCAGGCGGAGAACGACTCGAACCGCAGCCGGTCCCCGTTGCCCGTCACCACCGGGTCGAGGAAACCCCGGCGCTCCGGCTGGTAGTACCGCGTCGCCGCCACGTCGGCCACCGCGAGCAGGCCGGCCGCCGCTATCCGGGGCCGGGTGAGGAAGCCGGCGAAGAACCGCGGGTTGCTCGTCGCGCCGCGCGGTCCGGAGCCGCCCGAGGTCTCGAGCCCCAACAGCCGTCCGTCCGGGCCGGATCCGAGCGCGGACGCGCGCCGGTACGCCAAGGTCATCGCCGAAGTCGTCATACCAGGAAGGTAGAGCAGGGCACTGACATCGACGGTTTCCGCAGGTGGGACACGGTGCCGGAGGCCCGGGCCCAGGCGATCCGGAAGGCGCCGGGACCGGAAGGGCGCGGCGACGACCCGCCACCGCGCCCGGGGTTCAGCCCTCGTACGCCGCCGAGAGCTCCGCCAGCCTCCGCCGCCCGGCCGCCCGCAGCTCCGCCGCACCGGCCCGCGCCAAATCCAGCAGCGACACCCCCTTGCGGAACGCCGTGAAGCCCAGCGCCGTCCAGTCGCCCACCCCGTCGTCGGTGACCGCCACCGCGCAGCAGCCCCGGCCGAGCACGGCGATGGCCTCCGCCGCGAGGACAGCCTCCAGACCCGCGCCCTTCCACAGCGGATCCAGCTCGACACCGCCCACCAGCAGCAGATCGCCGTCCGCCGAGGAGACCGCGGAGCGGAAGGCCGCGCTGTACCGACCGCTCGCCGCGTCGAAGACGACGGCCGCGATCCGGGCCGCGGCGTCACCGAAGTCGTCCGCCGCCCGCGCCGGGCTGTGCCCGCCGCCCTGGCACAGCCGCACCAGCTCCAGCCGGCCGATCCCGCCCGCGTCCTCGTCGTCCTCGTCGCTGCCCGGGTGGACCACGGTGACCGTCCACGCCTCCAGCGCGTCGTCGTCCGCCTCCCCCAGGGCGACCCGCTCCAGTTCGTACTCCAGCACCAGCAGTCCCGGATCGGCGGGCAACTGGTCGACCGCGGCCGTGGCCGCGCGTGCTCGTGCGCTCATGCCCGGCTCAACGATCATCACGTGCGCAGGGTGTGCCGGCGGCGGACTGATCACCTCTTCAGCCCAGTTCGGCTCTGCGTCACGGGTGGCGCTGCCCGGACGGGCGCACGGGTGACAATCGACGGCGTGACAGATACCCCCGTCCGCCGGCTGCTCACCCCCACCGAACTCGAGTCCCGCGCGGTCGTCGCCAACAACACCATGAACCGCGGACGCGGGCTGACCGGCGTCAACAGCTACGCCCGCGAGCTGGGCCTCGACCCAGCGGCGACGTTGGCCGCCAAGCCCGACCCCGCCTGGCTGGACCTGTGCAGCGGCGACGGCCGCGCCCTGCGGGAGGCGGCGGCTCGCCTTCCGGCCACGGCCGTCTTCACCGGCGTGGACCTGGTCGGCCCGCTCGCGCCCGTGCCCGTGCCGCCGTCCGTGGAACTGCTCACCGCCTCGGTCGCACACTGGCGTCCGGTGCGGACGTACGACCTGATCACGTGCGTGCACGGGCTGCACTACCTCGCCGACCCGTTGGGCGTCCTGACCCGCGCCGCCGCCTGGCTCAGCCCCGGCGGCCTGCTCACCGCCCACTTCGACCCGGCGTCCGTCCGCTTCCCCGACGACCGCCCCGCCGCCCGCCCCGTCCTCGCGGCCCTCCGCTCCGCGGGCTTCGCCTACACGGCCCGCCACCACCGACTGACCCTGGACGGCCCCCGCACGGTCACCCTGCCCTTCCGCGCCCTGGGCGCGGACCCCACCACGGGCCCGAACTACACCGGCCAGCCGGCGGTCACCGCGTACTACGCCCGCCTCTGACGCAACTCCCGTACCCCGGCCCGCACCAGCTCCCAGTCGGTACGAGCGGACCGCTCCGGTACGGGTGCCACTCGCGTCCGGTGTTCCCGCCGCAGCCGGTCGAGGTCGATCTCCACCCCGGGGACACCACCCGCCGCCACCACCTCGCGGACCCGCTCCGCCATCGCCGCCAGGAACGCGTCGTCGAACTCCCGGACGGCCGCCCGGAAGTCCTCCGTGGGGACGGCGATACGTGCCGTGGCCGGGCCGGTGAATCCGGGAGAGCGCCGCCAGTCCAGCGTCACCGTGTCGCCGTCGTCCGTCGTACGCCAGAAACGCAGCCGCGGGGCGGAGCTCAGATAGCCCAGGTTGAGCCAGTGTTCCCCGTGCCACGAGTACGCCGCCAGCACGGCGTCGGTGATCTCGTCGTCCCCCCACGGAGGGACATCGTCGGCGATGAAGGTCACCAGATCCGCCGGGACCGGCTCCAGCACCGTCGGGAGGATCTCGCGGAGGTCCTCCCAGAGGCGTGCGACGTAGTAGTCCACGTACGGCGGATCGTCCGGCCCCGTGTACCGGAGCAGCTCGTGGCTGCCGGCCTCCAGCCAGTACCAGCCGTCGCTCAGCCCGAACCAGTGCAGCTTCGGCGTCTCGTCACCCCACGGCTCGATCCGGTCCAGCGGACGGAGCCTGAAGCGGATCACGCCGACGCCCTTCGTACGAAACGCGTACGGGTGATGACCGAGGCCGCGGCCGGGACGCCCGGTGCAGAGGCACGGGGGCGGTCCAGGAGGAGGCGGACCATCAGGCGGCCCATCTCCTCGATGTCCTGGCGGACCGTCGTCAGCGGAGGGTCGCAGGATTCGGCGACCTCCACCATGTCGTCGAACCCCACCACCGCCACGTCCTCCGGCACCCGCCGGCCCGCCGCCCGCAGGGCGCGCAGGGCGCCGGAGGCCATGAGGTCCGACGCGGCGAACACCGCGTCCAGATCGGGGGCCCGGTCCAGCAGGCGGGTCATGGCCCGTTCGCCGCCCGCCGCGCTGAAGTCGCCCTCGGCGATCAGCGCGGGGTCGGCGTCGAACAGGACGTCGCGGTAGCCGTCGAGCCGGTCGAGAGCCGCCGTCTGGTCCATGGGGCCCGAGATGTGCGCGATCCGGCGCCGGCCGAGGCCCCGCAGATGCCGTACGGCCTCGCGGGCGCCGCCGCGGTTGTCGCAGTCGACGTACCGCACCTGGCGGTCGCCCTTCGCGCCCGCCCAGCCGGGACGGCCGCCGAACACCGTGGGGACGCCGAGCCGGCGGGTCATCTGCGGCAGCGGGTCGGCGTCGTGCAGGGAGAACACCAGCGCGCCGTCGGTGTGGCCGCCGGCCAGATAGCGGCCCACCCGCTCGTAGTCGCGGGTGTCCTCGACCAGCAGCAGCACCAGCTGCGCGTCGTGCACGGAGAGCTCCTTGCTGATGCCCCGCAGCTGCTTGGCGAAGAACGGGTCGTTGAACACCCGGGTCTCCGGCTCCGCGATCACCACGGCGACCGCGTCGTGGCGCCGGGTGACCAGGGAGCGGGCCGCCTGGTTGGGGACGTAGCCGAGCTCGGACACCGACGCCCGTACCCGCGCGGCCAGCTCGTCCCGTACGCCGACCGCGCCGTTGACCACCCGGGACACCGTGGCGCGGGAGACACCGGCGTGGGCGGCCACGGCCTCCAGGGTGGGGCGGGGGACTGACACGGCGGGGGGTCCTTCCGGCCGGGAGCGGGCTTCGGGGCCAGCGTAGCCACAGACCCGTGAGAGCGCTCTCACCTGTTTGGCATCAACTTCGGTTATCCGTTCAGATGTTGAAGGGGCGAAGACCGTTTGAAGAGGTTCGTGCACACCTCTTGCCGTCATGCTCATGACGGAGCACAGTATCCGCGCACCCTTTGATTGAGAGCGCTCTCAGAAACCCCCACCGGCAACCCGCCCGAAGAGAGGACTCCCTTGAGTGCCCGACGCACCAGATTCCGCGCCGCCCTCGCGGGGCTGACCGCCCTGCTGACCGGCCTCACCGCCGCCGCCCTGCTGAGCCCGACCGCGCAGGGCGCCGCCCCGCCGGACCCGTCCGGCTGGACCCGGCTCTTCCTCGACGACTTCAACGGCGCCGCGGGCAGCGGCGTGAACACCGCCGACTGGCGCTACACCACCGGCACCAGCTATCCCGGCGGCCCCGCCAACTTCGGCACCGGCGAGATCGAGACGATGACGAACAGCACCAGCAACGTCTCCCTCGACGGTTCCGGCAACCTCCGTATCACCCCCCGGCGCGACGCCTCCGGCCACTGGACCTCCGGCCGGATCGAGACCAACCGCGGCGACTTCCGGCCCCCCGCGGGCGGCACGCTGCGCGTCGAGTCCCGCATCCAGCTCCCCAACGTCACCGGCGCCGCCGCGCGCGGCTACTGGCCGGCGTTCTGGATGCTCGGCACCCCCTACCGGGGCAACTGGTGGAACTGGCCGGGCATCGGCGAGCTCGACATCCTCGAGAACGTCCAGGGCCTGAACAACACCTGGGCCACCATGCACTGCGGCACCACCCCCGGCGGCCCCTGCAACGAGACCTCCGGCATCGGCGGCCAGCGCCCCTGCTCGCCGACGACCTGCCAGGCGGCCTTCCACACGTACCGGATGGAGTGGGACCGCTCGACCTCCGTCGAGGAGATCCGCTTCCTGCTGGACGGCGTGGTCTTCCACACCGTGCGGGCCAACCAGGTCGACGCCACGACCTGGACCAACGCCACCAACCACGGCTACTTCATCATCCTGAACGTGGCCATGGGCGGCGGCTTCGTCGACGCCTTCGGTGGCGGCCCGGACGGGGCCACCGTGCCCGGCCACTCGATGGTCGTCGACTACGTCGGCGTCTGGCAGACGGGCGGCGGCGGCTCCACCGAACCGCCGCCCACCACCCCGCCGCCCACCGGCGGCGGCTGGGACGCCTACGGCACCATCCAGGCCGAGTCGTACGACAGCCAGTCCGGCCTCGCCACCGAGGCGACGACCGACACCGGCGGCGGTCAGGACGTCGGCTGGATCGCCAACGGCGACTGGGCGCTGTACCGGGGCGTCGACTTCGGTACGAATCCGGCGAGACAGTTCTCCGCCCGGGTGGCGAGCGGAGCACCCGGCGGGGTCAGCGGCCTGGTGGAGGTCCGCCTCGACAACCGGAGCAGCGCACCGATCGGCAGCTTCGCGGTCGGCAACACCGGCGGCTGGCAGAGCTGGCGGACCGTCCCGGCGAACATCGCGGCGGTGACGGGCAAGCACGACGTGTATCTCACCTTCACCAGCGGTCAGCCGGCGGACTATCTGAACCTGAACTGGTTCACCTTCGGCCACTGAGACGGCACCCGGACAAGCAGCGGCCGGGACGGGGCCACCCGTCCCGGCCGCGCGGGGAGGCCGTCACCGACGGAGGTGACGTCCGGGATCTCCTACGGGAAGTAGGAGTCGAAGTTGTGCTGGAAGGCGTAGCCGCTGTAGCGGTCCCAGTTGATCGACCACGTCATCAGCCCCCGCAGCGCGGGCCATCTGCCGTGCGTCGCGTACGAACCGCAGTTGGAGCCCTTCGTCAGACAGTCCAGCACCTTGGTCACATCCGCCGGGGACGTGTAGCCGTTGCCCGCGTTCTGGCTGGCCGGCAGGCCGAACGCGACCTGCTCGGGGCGCAGCGCCGGGAACATCCGCGAGGTGTTGCCCGCGACCGGGAAGCCGGTGAGCAGCATGTCCGTCATCGCGATGTGGAAGTCCGAGCTGCCCATGGTGTGGTACTGGTTGTCGAGCCCCATGATCGGACCCGAGTTGTAGTCCTGTACGTGCAGCAGCGTCAGATCGTCGCGCATCGCGTAGATGACCGGGAGGTACGCCCCGCAGCGCGGGTCCTGCCCGCCCCACTGGCCGGAGCCGTAGAACTGGTAGCCCATCTGCACGAAGAAGGTCTCCGGGGCCATCGTCAGCACGAACTTCGAGCCGTACTTGGCCTTCAGGGACTTCAGGGCGGAGATCAGGTTGACGATGACGGGCGTCGTCGGGTTGCGGAAGTCGGTGTCGCCGGTGTTGAGGGACAGCGAGTGGCCCTCGAAGTCGATGTCGACCCCGTCGAGTCCGTAGGTGTCGATGATCGAACTCACCGAGCTGACGAACGCGTCCCGGGCGGCGGTGCTGGTCAGCTGCACCTGCCCGTTCTGTCCGCCGATGGACAGCAGGACCTTCTTGCCGGCGGCCCGCTTGGCGGCGATCGCCGCCTTGAACTCGGCGAGGGACTCGACGCCCGGGCACTCCGTCTGGGGGCAGAGGGAGAAGCGGATGTCGCCGGAGGTGACGGACGTCGGTTCGCCGAAGGCGAGGTTGATGATGTCCCAGCTGTCGGGCACGTCCGCCATCCGCGTGTAGCCGGAGCCGTTGGCGAAGGACGCGTGCAGATAGCCGACCAGGGCGTGCGCTGGGAGGTCGCCGCCGGGCGGGTTGCCGCCGCCGTCGCTGGTCGTCGACGCCGTGACGGCCGCCGACTTCGCGGACTCACCGGCGCTGTTCACGGCGGTGACCTGGAAGCTGTACGCCGTGGACGCGGCCAGGCCCGTCACCGTGGTGGAGGGCGAGGTCACGGACTTGATCCTCGCGCCGTCCTGGTAGACGTTGTAGCTGCTCGCGCCGCTCACCGCGGACCACGACAGCGCGATGCTGCTCGCCGTCGCCGAGCCGGCGCCGAGGCCGGTGGGGGCGGTCGGGGGCTGCGGGTTACCCGGGCCGCCGCCGGGGCCGAACAGGCTGACGTCGTCGGCGGTGTAGGCGGGCACGCCGTACCAGCCGTGCGTGTAGATCGTCACGGTGGAGGCGGTGGCGTTGGTGGTGAAGGACAGGCTGAGCTTCTGCCAGCTGGTCGCGGAGGGTGTCCAGACGTACGAGGCGGTGGTGCCGGTGCCCTCGACGCCGAGGTAGACGTAGCTGCCCTGGACCCACGCGCCGAGCGTGTACGTGGAGTTGGGCTGGACGTTCACCGTCTGGCCGCACTTGGCGTTGTCGCCGGCGGTGGGGGTGGCCTTGAGGGCCGCGCTGCCGCCGTGTACGGGGCTGCCGACGGTCGTGCCCGTGCTGCCGGAGCAGTTCCAGCCGCTCAGGCCGGACTCGAAGCCGCCGTTGACGGCGAGTTCGCCGTCGGCGGCCGAGGCGGGGCCGGCGGCGGAGAGCAGGGCGCCCGAGAGGAGCGCGGCGGACAGTATTGCAATGAGCCTGACAATGCGGGTTCTGAAGGGTCTGGTGCGGTCCACGGGGCGCCTCCGGGATTGGGGGGTTGACCGAACCTTGGTCCAGACCAATTCCGTTGTCAAGACCTCCGGCGTACGCGACGCCCCGGTGGGCCGTGACCCACCGGGGCGTCCGGGTCAGGACCTCGGCACGGGGAACGCCACCGGGCCGGCGTGGCCGGCGTGGTTGCGGGCGCGGACGCCGAAGAAGACGTTGTCCTTGGAGAGGTCGACCTCGACGGTCGTCACGTCACCGACGTCGATGACGTGCGTCCACTCCGCCGCGGTGGTCTCGCGCCACACGACGTCGTAGCCCTCGAGGTCCGGCTCCGTGCCCCGGTCCCAGACCAGCTCGGTCGCGTTGGTCAGATTGCTGGTGCGAATGCGCACGTTGCGCGGCGTGCCCGGCGCCTGGGCGAGGGTCCACAGCGCGGCGGCGTTCACCCGGGCCACCCGGGCGATGTACGGGAAGTCGCAGAACTCCGGCAGGTCGCCGTACTGCAGACCGTCCTCCACCCGGATGTCCTGGTGCTGGTGGGCGAAGTTCTCCGCCGGTTCGGTGAAGCGGGCCGCCGGGAAGCCCTGCTCGAGGAAGGGGATCTGGTCGCCGCCGCGCAGATAGCGGTCGCGGCGGTAGATCACCCGTACGCGCATCTCCGTCGCGTCGTTGTCCGCGGTGTCCCTCACGAAGCGCGCGAGCTGGCGGGCGGGCGAGTCGTTCTCGCCGCCCACCGACATCCGGGTCGACGCCTGCGCCGGGGTCTCCGAGGTGGGCACGCCCTCGGCGAAGAGCCGGACGGTGTACGGGTCGCGCTCGCCGTCGTCGGCGGTGGGGCTGCCCACGATGTCGCAGGTGAACATCCCCTGGACGTCCGTTCCGGCGGCCTTGAACTCGCGGGCCATGTGGCCGGATCCGTACAGCCCCTGCTCCTCGCCCGCGACCGCCGCGAACACGATCGTCGAGGCGGGGCGGCGCTTGGCCATCACCCGGGCCAGCTCCATCGCGACGGCGACACCGGAGGCGTCGTCGTTGGCGCCCGGCGCATCTGCTGTTGCGTTCATGACATCCGTGACGCGGGAGTCGTAGTGCCCCGAGACGACGTAGACCCGCTCGGGGGTGACCGAGCCGCGCAGGGTCGCGACGATGTTCGTGATGCGGGTCGCGACCGGGATCCGGCTCGCGGGCTCCTGGACGTAACTCTGCAGGTCGGCGGTCATTCGCCCGCCGCTGCCGGCCGCGTACGAGCGCATCTCGGCCAGGATCCAGTCCCGGGCGGCGCCGATGCCCCGTACCGGGTCGTCCTGGACGGAGAGGGTGTGGCGGGTGCCGAAGGTGACGAGCTTGCGGATCGTCGCCTCGATCCGGCGGGGGTCGATCTCCTTCAGGAGGGCGCGCAGTTCCCGGTCCGGCTGCTGTGCGGTCGCCGGGCGGCCGTCGCCGGACGGGCGGTCGTCCGCCGCGGCGGTGCCGGTGGTCAGGGGGAGGGTGGTGGCTGCGAGGGGGAGCCCGAGAGCGGCGGCCGAGAGGACCGAGCGGCGGGCGGTGCCGCGGTGGCGGCTTGTGCCGTGTGTGCTTCCGGGGTTCTCAGGGATCTCGTTCGACATGCCGCCCATGGTCATTGCAGCTTCAACGACTGGCAACGGGGTGCGTCGGGGCGGCCGTCCGATTCCGGCCACCCCGACGCGCCCGCGCCTCACCAGGGGGCGGGCGCCGGCGGCTGGACGACCGGGGGACGGTCGTCGCAGGTGATCGTGTTGGGCAGCAGCCACGGCGCGAGCCAGGCGCCCGCCGTGCCACCCCCGTCGTTCCCGCCAAGATCCGTGAGGGCGAACTCGGAGCCGGTGGCCGGGAAGTTGAAGGCGCCGCAGTTGTTCACGCCCACCGCCCCGACGTGCCGGGCGTCGACGTTCTCGAACGAGGCGGAGCCCTTCGTACGGGCGCTCAGCACCGAGGTGCCCGTGCCGTCCACCCGTACGTCCTTGAAGCGGACGCCGTCGATCGAGTAGAGGTCCTTCACGCCGAATTCGCTCACCAGCATGATCGCGTTGTAGGTGTTGTCCAGATAGTGATCCCCCTCCACCAGCACGTCCGCGTCGATGCTCCGCTCCAGCGCGTAGATCCAGAGCGCGCCCGTCCCGATCCGCCAGTTCAGCTCCTCCCCGCCGGCCCGCACCGTGGTGTTGTCCCGGAATCGCAGCCTGCCGGTGAACGGCTCCGCCCCGAACCGGGTGCCCGCGTGCAGCGCGCTGCCCTCGCGGACCGGGTCGGCGACCAGGTTGGCCGAGACGGTGTTGTCCGTGCCGCCGTAGACGGCGATGCCGTTGGCGAGGACGGGGGACTGGACGGTGTTGCGGGTGATGGTGTTGCGGGCGTCGGCCGTCTTGTCGGACCACATCGCCAGTCCGTCGTCGCCGGTGTTGCGGACGAAGTTCCCCGACACCGTCGAGTCGGTGACGCCGGTGTGGAAGTTGAGCGCGTCGGCGATCTGGTCGGCGATCACGTTGTCCGCCACCCGTACGTTGCTCATCGGGCCGTCGAACCACAGGCCGACCTTGGTGTGGTGGATGTACAGCCCCTCGATCACCGAGTCGCTCATCGCCCCGCCGACACCGTTGACCTGGTCGGTGTCGATGCGCTCGCGGACGTCGCCCTCGATCGCGAAGTCGGACAGCCGTACGTGGCTGCTGCCGCCGTCCCTGCCGTAGAAACCGACGCCGGTGTGCAGCGACCCGTCCGGCGCGGGCTCGTCGAGGGTGACCTCGCGGCCCTTGAACACCGTGTGCCAGCTGCCCGCGCCCTCGATCGTCACGTCGTCGACCACGATGTGCCGGTCGACCCGGTACGTGCCGGGCGGGACGAACACCGGGTGGCCCGTGCGCCGGGCCTGCGCGATCGCCCGGTCCAGCGCGCCGGCGGAGTCGCGCCGGCCCGTCGGGTCGGCGCCGAAGCGCAGCACGTCCACGGCGCCCGGGGGCCGGGTGCGCGGCGGGGCGACGCGCTCGGTGTCGAGCAGGTCGATCACCGTCCACGACGCGTTGCTCGACGCGGGCATGGTCAGCCGGACGCGGTCCCCGGCGCGGTAGGTGCGGTCGAGGAGGCGGCGCTGCTCGTCGTAGAAGTGGAACGGCCGGAACGGGGTGTCGATCACCGGCGGCGGTTCGGTGGCGGCCGGTACGCACTGGCACTCCGTGATCCACCAGTCGGGGTGCAGCAGTCCGGCGCCCGGGTCGTTGGTGAACGGGTACTGGTTGTACAGCCACGAGTACTGCGAGGTCAGCGTCATCCGTGCGGCGCCGCGGCCGTTGACCGACACGTCCAGCGGGGCCGTGATCCCGCCGCCGTCCGGGGCGTCGGGGAGGCTGTAGCGGACGGTGAGGGCGTTGGCGGCGGACGGCAGGGTGAACTCGACGTACTGGCCCGGCTCCAGCCTCACCGCCGCGCGGCCGGAGGCCTCGGACGGCAGGGTGTACGCGGTGCGGTCGGGGCCGATGACGGTGCCGGTGGTCGGCGCGTTCTCCGCCTCCTGCTCGGCGAACGGCACCTCGGCGCCGCGGCCCGCGACCAGCGCGGGATCCAGGCCGGCGCGGGTCACGACGGGCCCCGGTGCCGCGTCGGCCCCGGCGGCGGGGGCGCCGAGGAGCAGACCGAGGGCGAGGGCGCAGGACGTCGCCGCCGCCAGTGCGGCGGCGGTGATGCTCCGGGTCATCCAGGACTCGATTCTCTGGGCGGAGTTGAGGTGAGAGCGAGCCGACAGTAGGGCGGCCGGACCCCGCCCACAAGAGGAGCTGCCAATGATTTTCTTCGGGATGCCGAAATCTTGCGTAAGTCGCGCGCGTTGTTGCGGGCCGTCGGCAACTGCCGTAAATCGCTTGCCCGATGACCCCGACCCCTGGCTACACTCGGCTCGCACGCAGCGGACGACCGCCGCGTGCCTTTTCGACGAGTGAGGGGAGACCGGCCGTGCGTGACCGTACCGCCGTCGTCGCCGTCCCCCGCACCCGGTTCGACGTGATCCTGATTTCTCCGTCCTCCCGGTGACGGCCGCGCGGCCGCCGCTGGACGCTGTGACGACCTTCTGACGCGCCCTTCCGCTCTCGTCGGAGATTCCTGACGCCCGCGATGCCCGCGGGCGGTGCCTCGTCACGTAATCGCGCCCGCCCCTGTGTTCCCGCAGCTCACGAAAGGCCCCGGGCCGTGCGTACCACGAACCTCAGCCTCGTCCGCAACATCGGCATCCTCGCCCACGTCGACGCCGGCAAGACCACCGTCACCGAGCGGTTCCTGTATCTGACCGGCGCCACCCACAAGCGCGGCGAGGTCCACGAGGGCACGACCGTCACCGACTTCGACTCCCAGGAGCGCGACCGCGGCATCACCATCTTCGCCGCCGCCGTCAGCTGCGTCTGGGACGAGCACCGTATCAACCTGATCGACACACCCGGCCACGTCGACTTCGCCGACGAGGTCGAACGCTCCCTGCGCGTCCTCGACGGCGCGGTCGCCGTGTTCGACGCGGTGGCCGGCGTGGAGCCGCAGAGTGAGTCGGTGTGGCGGCAGGCGGACCGGCACGGCGTGCCGCGCATCGCGTTCGTCAACAAGATGGACCGCGCGGGCGCCGACCTCGACACCGCGGTCGACTCCATCCGCAACCGGCTGCATCCGGCGCCCCTGGTCGTACAGCTGCCGATCGGACGCGAGGACGGCTTCACCGGCGTCGTGGACCTGCTCGACCTGCGCGCCCGTACGTGGCAGGGCGACCGGATGACGGACGGTCCCGTACCGGACGACCTGGCCGCCGAGGCGGTCCGCAGACGCAGGCTGCTCGAGGAGGCCGTGGCCGAACTGCACGCCGGCGCGCTGGAGGAGTTCTGTGCCGAGGGCACGATCGGCGGTGCGACGCTCGCCGCCGCGCTGCGTGAGCTGACGCTCGGCGGGGAGGGCCTCGTCGTGCTGTGCGGGTCGGCCTACCGGGACCGGGGCGTCGAGCCGCTGCTGGACGCGGTGGTCTCCTACCTCCCCTCCCCGCTGGACGTACCGGCGGTCGAGGGGCGGACGGCCGCCGATCCGGCGGAGCCGTTCGCGGGCCTGGTGTTCAAGGTCAACTCGACCTCCACCGGGCGGCTGACGAGCCTGCGCGTCTACGCCGGGACCATCCGGCGCGGCGACACCGTGCTCGACACGGGCGCCGGCCGCACCGAGCGCGTCGGACGGATCCTGCGGCTGCAGGCCGACCGGTACGCGGAGGTGGACCGGGCGGTGGCAGGCGACATCGTCGCCGTGGTCGGGCTGAAGAAGGCCCGCGCCGGGGCGACCCTGAGCGACCCCGCCGCGCCGCTGACGCTGGAACCGCCCACCACGGCGGAGCCGGTCGTCTCGGTGGCCGTCGAGGCCCGCCGCAGCCTCGACACCGACCGGCTGGCCACCGCGCTGGCCCGGATGGTGGAGGAGGACCCGTCCCTGACGGTCCGGACCGATCCGGAGACCGGGCAGACGCTGCTGTCCGGCATGGGTGAGCTGCATCTGGAGGTGGCGGTGGAGAAGGTACGCCGCGACCACGGCATCGAGGCCACGGTCGGACGGCCGCAGGTCTCGTACCGCGAGACCGTCGTCCGCGGGGTGACCGGGCTGGTCTACCGGCACGTCAAGCAGGACGGAGGCGCGGGGCAGTTCGCGCACGTGGTCATCGACGTGGAGGCACACGACGACGGCTTCGTGTTCGAGTCGGCCGTCACGGGCGGCCGGGTGCCGCAGGAGTACGTGCGCGCGGTCGAGGCCGGCTGCCGGGACGCGCTGGCCGAGGGTCCCCTCGGCGGCCATCCGGTGACCGGGCTGCGGGTCAGGCTGACCGACGGCCAGACACACGTGAAGGACTCCTCGGAGCTCGCCTTCCGTACGGCGGCGCGCTTCGCGCTCCAGCAGGCGCTGCGCACGGCGGACATGGCGCTGCTGGAGCCGGTCGTCGAACTGGTCGCCACGGTGCCCGAGGACGCCGTCGGCGGCGTGCTCGGCGATCTCGCGGCGCGGCGCGGGCGGGTCACCGACTCGACGGCGCGCGGCGGGACGGGCGTCCTCACGGCCACCGTGCCGCTGGCGGAGCTCTTCGGCTACGCCTCACGGCTGCGCAGCCGCACGCAGGGCCGGGGCACGTTCACCACCCGCCCGCTGGGGTACGCCCCGGCGCCGGTGGGCGTGGCGGGCTGAGGCCATGAGAACGGCGGGGGTGCCCTTTGCGGGGCACCCCCGCCGGAGTCCGGTCGTGTCAGAGGTTCTTCAGGGGGTCCAGCGCGGAACCCGTCGCGCCGGTCCAGTACGTGACGCGGGCGCCGTCGTCGAACGGCGTCGTGTCCGGCATGGAAACCCCGGCCGGCTCACCGAGCGGCTTGCTCTCGGTCTCGCCGCCGTACTCGCTCATGAAGTCGACCGGGATGCCGTTGGTGTCCATGGTGTCCATGCCGCCGCCCATGGACTGCAGCCCGGCGTACGCCTGTCCGCCGGGGGCGAGGTCGACGGGGTCCCCGGAGGTCTCGTCGATCACCGCGATCGGCCGGCGCGCGCCGTCGAACTTGATGTACGGGTAGCTCCAGACCGTGCACGTGGCGTCGCCGTTGTTGCGTACCGTGACGAGGAAGTGCCGCTCGGCGTCCAGGCCCGGGAGGTCCGGCTTCGTGACGGTGACCTTGAGCGAGGCCGGCGCACAGGTCTGGATCTCGCCGCTGTCGCCGGCGGTGCTGTCGTCCGCCGGGTCCTGCCCGGCCGGCTTGTCCGCCGCCGGGGCACTCGACTCGGCGGCGGCGCCGTCGTTCCCGGACGTTTCGCAGGCCGACGTCGCGAGCACCGCGGTGACCGCGGCGGCGGCGAGGAGGGCGGAGGTGACGCCGCGGCGGGGCGGGCGGGCAGGAGCGTTCACGGAATCCCCCGTTGTGTGCCGGTCGCGGCCCGCTGCGGGCACGCGATCACGCGTTGGATTGTGTGGTCCGCGCCGCCGCCCGCGCACCCCTTACTGACGATCTGTTACGGAGCACGGACGTGAAGGGGGCGATTCCGTGTCCACCGGCCACCGACGAGTGGCCGACGCGGGTCTCCTGCCAGGGCAGATCGATTGCTATGCTCACCGCCCCGCCGTCAACCCGGCACGGCCGGTGGAGCATTGAGCGGAATCCGTCGCGGGGTGAGACTGGTGGAGCGTAGAGCGTGGAAGGAGGCCTGCCCGTGGGCACAGCCGCCGGTGATTCTGCCGCGGAGTTCCATGCGTTCTTCGAGGCGCACCACGTCGAGCTCGCCCGGTTCGCGCACATGCTCACCGGTGAACGCGAGGCCGCCGACGATCTCGCCGCCGACGCGCTGCTCGCCGTCTGGGACCGCTGGGACCGGGTGCGTTCCGCCGAGCATCCGCTGGCGTACGCGCGCGGCGTGGTGGCGAACATGGCGCGCGGCCGGATCCGCGGCGCCGTACGCGAACGCCGCCGGATCGCGCTGTACTCCGCCCGTGAGCCCGCGGAGACGGCCGGGCCGGACGTCGCCGCGGTCCTCGACGTCCGCCGGGCGCTGCGTATGCTGCCTTTCCGCAAGCGGGCGTGCGTGGTGCTGCGGCACGGCCTGGACCTGTCGGAGCGGGACACCGCGCTGGCCCTGGGGATCTCGGTGGGTACGGTGAAGAGCCAGACGTCCAAGGGCATGGCCGAACTGCAGCGGCTGCTCGGGCAGGGCCGGACGGGGCCGGGTGTGCTGCGGGCGGCGGCGACGGAGGGCGGCAACTGATGGACGAGTTGCGCCGAGCCGTGCGCGGGGCCGCCGACGCGCACCGGCCGGACACCGTACGGATGCGTGAGCGCGTCGAACGCGGCATGGAGCGGCGGGCGGCGGGCGGATCGCCGTTCCCGCACAGCTGGCCGCGCGTCGCCGCCGCCGCGGCCGCCGTCGCGTCGGTCGTGGCCGTCACCGGCGTCGCGGTGGCCGTCGCCCTGCGCGACGACGCCCCCGCCCGGCCGCCCGTCGCGACCTCCGCCCCGCCCCCGGCCACGACGGCCTCCCCGCCCGCCGACGGGCGGACACCCGACGCGTCGCCGTCCACCCCGAAGTCCGGGCACTCCCCGTCCAGGGCTCCTGTCACCGGCGCGAGTGACGCACCGGTGACGGCGGCCGGCTCCCTGAACCAGAACAGCAACGACTACTGGGCCCAGCACGACGTCACCCTCGAGGTGACCCGCCGGCTGACCGCGCTCACCGTCGAGCTGCGGGTGGCCCGCACCGCCGGCGTCGCGTCCAACGGCGCCTGGAACACGCTGAACAAGGAGGACTTCACGGCCGACGTGCATGAGGCCGGGGAGTTCCTCGTCTACCGCTGGACGCTGAAGGAAGGCCGTACGGTGCCCGCCGGACGCCACGTCTTCGCCGGCCAGTTCAACCACGCGCCGGGCGGCCGCACCGCTGCCGGCGACCGCTACACCGTCACCGGACGGGCGCAGGACGCGCCGTTCACCCTGTCGGGCGGCTTCACGCCCGCCTCGTAGCGCCCCTCCCGCGAGCTCCGGACCGGGGATTTCCCCGGCCCCGGCAACCGCACGCGCCCCGGCGGCAACTCCCGCACGTCACCACCCCCTGAAAGCACCCCCCACCCCGCCCCCCGTCGCGACGTCCGCGCGCCGGGGGGCGGGTCATGTCCGCCCGGCCAGGCGCCGAACTCCCGTACCGGCGGACCTTTTTCTGCGCGAAGCATTGACGTCCGACGTCCCGCGACCTACTTTCGCCACGTCATATTTCGTACGTCATATATGAGACGCGATACGCGAGAGCCGAGACTCCATGACCTTCGCAGCACCGAGCCCGATCCCCTCCCGCACGGAATACGTGCTGGAGGCGATCAAGCGCGGGATCCTCACCGGCGGACTCGTCCCGGGCCAGGCCCTCGTCGAGACCGAACTCGCCGCCCGGTTCGGGGTGTCGAAGACGCCCGTGCGGGAGGCCCTGAAGACCCTCGCCGGCACCGGTCTCGTCGTGATGAGCCAGTACAAGGGCGTCACCGTCCGTACGGTCGACGCGGCGATGGCACACGAGGTCTACGACGTACGACTGCTGCTCGAGCCCGAGGCCCTGCGCCGCTCCATCGCCCGCCGGGCCGCCTTCACCGAGGCGGCCGAGGCCCTGGAGCGGGCCGCCACGGCCGACGACAACGCCGAACGCAGCCTCGCCAACCGCGAGTTCCACCGCGCCCTGTACCTGCCGTGCGGCAACCCGCTGCTCGGCCGGATGCTCGACGAGGTCCGCGACCAGGCGGCCCTGGTCTCCGCCGTGGCCTGGGCCGTCCAGCCCTCCTGGGAGAAGGAGGCCGCCGAGCACGAGGAGATCCTGCGCCTGGCCAGGGCCGGCGACGCGGACGGCGCCGCCGCCGCACTGCACACGCACATCGCGGACTTCGTCCGCCGCGCCTATCCCGAGCAGGAGGCCGACGCGTGACCGGATTCGAGGCCCAGCGGGCCGCGCTCGCCCAGGTGGTGGCGATCCCCGTCACCCCCTTCACCGCCGGCGGCGGCATCGACGCCCCCGCCCACCGCACCCTGCTGCGCCGCCTGCTCGACGGCGGCGTACGCACCCTCACCCCCAACGGCAACACCGGCGAGTTCTACGCCCTCACCGAGGCCGAGCGGCGCACCGTGGCGGAGCTGACCGCCGACGAGACCGGCGACGTGGCCGTGCTCCTGGCCGGCGTCGGCCTCGACGTGCCGGCGGCCGTGGACGCCGCCCGGCACGCGCGGTCCGTGGGCGCCCGGATGGTGATGGTCCACCAGCCCGTGCACCCGTACATCTCCCAGGACGGCTGGGTCGACTACCACCGGCGCATCGCCGACGCCGTCCCCGACCTCGGCGTCGTCCCGTACATCCGCAGCCCCCGCCTGCCCGGCGAGCGGCTGGCGGAGCTGGGGGAGGCCTGCCCGAACGTCATCGGCGTCAAGTACGCCGTCCCCGACGCCCGGCGCTTCGCGGCGTTCGCCCGCGACGCGGGCCTGGACCGCTTCGTGTGGGTCGCCGGACTCGCCGAGCCGTACGCCCCCTCCTACTTCTCCGCCGGCGCCCGCGGGTTCACCTCGGGGCTGGTGAACGTCGCCCCCGCCGTCTCGCTGACGATGCTGGAGGCGCTGCGGGACGGGGACTATCCGGCGGCCATGAAGGTGTGGGAGCAGATCCGGCGCTTCGAGGAGCTGCGCGCCGCCGACGGCTCCGCGCACAACGTGACCGTCGTCAAGGAGGCCCTGGCGTCCCTCGGCCTGTGCCGCCGGGACGTCCGCCCGCCGAGCAGCCCGCTGCCCGAGGGGGCGCGGGCGGAGATCGCCGCGATCGCCGCGGGGTGGGTGATATGAGCGAGGCCGTCCCACCGCAGCGCGAACTCCGCAGCCACCAGTGGTACGGCACCGACGGCCTGCGCTCCTTCAGCCACCGCGCCCGCACCCGCCAGCTCGGCTATCTCCCCGAGGAGCATCTGGGCAAGCCGGTCGTCGCCGTCCTCAACACCTGGTCCGACATCAACCCCTGCCACTCCCATCTGCGGGAACGCGCGCAGGCCGTCAAGCGCGGCGTGTGGCAGGCGGGCGGCTTCCCGCTGGAGTTCCCCGTCTCGACCCTGTCGGAGACGTTCCAGAAGCCCACCCCCATGCTCTACCGCAACCTGCTGGCCATGGAGACGGAGGAGCTGCTGCGCTCCTACCCCGTGGACGGCGCCGTGCTGCTCGGCGGCTGCGACAAGACGACGCCCGCCCTGCTGATGGGCGCCACCTCCGCGGACGTGCCCGCCGTGTTCGTACCGGCGGGGCCGATGCTGCCCGGGCACTGGCGGGGGGAGACGCTGGGCTCGGGCACCGACATGTGGAAGTACTGGGACGACCACCGCGCCGGCCTCATCGGCGACTGCGAGCTCGGGGAGCTGGAGGCGGGGCTGGCCCGCTCGCCCGGCCACTGCATGACGATGGGCACGGCGTCCACGCTGACGGCCGCGGCCGAGGCGCTGGGCGTGACGATGCCGGGCGCCTCGTCGATCCCGGCGGTCGACTCCGGGCACGAGCGGATGGCGGCGGCGGCCGGGCTGCGGATCGTCGGGCTGATCCGCGAGGGCCGCACCCTGGCGGACATCCTCACCCGGGAGGCCTTCGAGGACGCCGTCACGACGGTGCTGGGGCTCGGCGGCTCGACCAACGCCGTCATCCACCTCATCGCCATGGCCGGGCGGGCCGGCGTACCGCTCGCCCTCGACGACTTCGACCGGCTGGCCCGCGACGTACCGGTGCTCGCCAACGTCCGGCCCTCGGGCGGCCCGTACCTGATGGAGGACTTCCACTTCGCCGGCGGCCTGCCCGGCTTCCTCTCCCGGATCCCCGACCTGCTCCACCTGGACCGTCCCACCGTCGCCCACGACACCCTGCGCGAACAGCTCGCAGGCGCCCTCGTGCACCACGACGACGTCATCCGCCCGCGTACGAAACCGGTCGCCGCGGAGGGCGGCGTGGCGGTACTGCGCGGCAACCTGTGCCCCGACGG
Organism: Streptomyces smaragdinus; assembly: GCF_009604385.1. Taxonomy (GTDB): domain Bacteria; phylum Actinomycetota; class Actinomycetes; order Streptomycetales; family Streptomycetaceae; genus Streptomyces; species Streptomyces smaragdinus. The sequence goes on along the minus strand of NZ_WEGJ01000001.1, from coordinate 433,512 downwards.
CGCCGTCATCAAGCACATCGCCGCCGAACCCCGGCTGCTCCGGCACACCGGACCGGCGGTCGTCTTCGACGACTACCGCACCCTGCAGCGCACCATCAACGACCCGGCCCTGGGCATCACCCCGGACCATGTCCTGGTGCTCCGCGGCTCCGGCCCCAGGGGCGGCCCCGGCATGCCCGAGTACGGCATGCTGCCGCTGCCCGACTACCTGCTCAAGCAGGGGGTGCGCGACATGGTCCGCATCTCCGACGCCCGGATGAGCGGCACCTCGTACGGCGCGTGCGTCCTGCACGTCGCCCCCGAATCGCACGTCGGCGGCCCCCTGGCACTGGTCCGCACCGGCGACCCCATCACCCTCGACGTCCCCGCCCGGACGCTCACCCTCGGCGTCGACCCCGGGGAGCTCGAGCGCCGCCGCGTGGCGTGGACGCCGCCGCCGGAACGCTACGAGCGCGGCTACGGCGCCCTGTACGCCGAGCACATCACGCAGGCCGACACCGGCTGCGACTTCGCCTTCCTGGCCAAGAAGGGGAACGTGCCGGACCCGTACGCCGGCTGAACCCCACCCGAGACACGGACGACCGAGCGCTTTCGCACGCACCTCGTGCAAGCGCTTACGACGCAACCGAAACGGAGACCAAGGCATGGCCCGACCCGCAGCCGTGGCGAAACCGCCCCCGCGGCCCCGCAGCACGCGGGCGCGCTCGGCCACCCCCCGCCGGCTCCCGTATCTCCTGATCGCCCCGGCGGGGCTGCTGATGCTGGGCTTCATCGCCTACCCGGTGGGCAGCGTCTTCTACTACAGCCTGCAGCACTACAACCCCACGAAACCCTGGCGCAACGGCTTCGCGGGTCTGGACAACTTCGACGAGATCTTCACCTCGGACCCGCTGTTCTGGGACACGCTGGTCTTCAGCGCCAAATGGGTCGTGGTCGAGGTCGGGCTGCAGCTGCTGCTCGGCCTGGCGCTGGCGCTGATCGTCAACCAGACCTTCGCCGGCCGCGCCCTGGGCCGCGCGCTGGTCTTCTCGCCGTGGGCCGTGTCCGGGGTGCTGACCTCCGTCATCTGGGTGCTGCTCTACAACTCCCAGACCGGCGTCACCCGTTATCTCGCGGACCTGGGCATCGGCGAGTACGGCACGTCCTGGCTGTCGGACACCTCCACCGTCTTCTCCGCCGCGATTGTCGCCGACCTGTGGCGCGGGGTGCCGTTCTTCGCGATCCTCATCCTCGCCGACCTGCAGTCCGTGTCGAAGGACCTGTACGAGGCCGCGGAGGTCGACGGGGCGGGCCGGCTGCGGCAGTTCTTCCACATCACGCTGCCGCACCTGAAGGACGCCATCGTGCTGTCTACGCTGCTGCGCGCGGTGTGGGAGTTCAACAACGTCGACCTGCTCTACACCCTGACCGGCGGCGGACCGGCCGGGATGACCACGACCCTGCCGCTGTACGTGGCCAACACCAGCGTCGACGCACACGACTTCGGTTACGCGTCCGCGCTGACCACCGTCGCGTTCGTGATCCTGCTCTTCTTCTCCTTCGCGTATCTGCGCCTGAGCAAGTTCGGGAGGAACGAGTCGTGATCACCGACTACCAGCCGTCCGTGGCCCCCGAGGTGAAGCACACCCGGTCCGGCCGTTCGCGCGGGCGCCGCCACCGGGCCTGGGACGAGGCGCCGCGCTGGCAGATCTATCTGCCGCTGGGCATCTATCTGCTCTTCACCCTCATCCCCTTCTACTGGATCTTCCTCTTCGCCGTCCGCCCCGCCGGCTCCACCTCGCTGGTGCCGTGGCCGATGACGGGGGAGCACTTCGCGAAGGTGTGGACGGAACGCAGCTTCGCCACGTACTTCCAGAACAGCGTCGTCACGGGCGTCGCCACCCTGCTGATGACCACCGTCGTCGCCCTCGTCGGCGGCTACGCGCTGGCCCGCTTCGACTTCCGCGGCAAGCGCCCCTTCATGCTGGTGCTGCTGTGCTCGCAGTTCGTGCCGGGGGCGCTGCTGCTGGTGCCGCTGTTCCGGATCTTCGCCGAGCTGCAGCTGATCAACTCCCTGGCCAGCGTGGTCGTCGCGGAGACCGTCTTCCAGCTGCCGCTGTCGATGATCCTCATCAGCGGCTTCATCAGGAACGTGCCGTACTCCCTGGAGGAGGCCGCCTGGGTCGACGGCTGCAACCGCTTCCACGGCTTCCGGGTCGTGGTGCTGCCGCTGCTGCGGCCCGGGCTGATCGCGGTCGGGTCGTTCGCCTTCGTCCACGCGTGGAACCACTTCCTGTTCGCGTTGATGTTCCTCAGCCGGCAGGACAAGCAGACGATCCCCGTCGGCCTCAACACCCTGATGAGCGCGGACAGCGTCGACCTCGGCGCGCTCGCGGCGGGCGGCATCATCGCCGCCGTGCCCGTGGTGATCGTCTTCGCCTTCATCCAGAAGTGGCTCATCACGGGCTTCAGCTCCGGGGCGGTGAAGGGATGACCGCGATACCCGTCGTCCTCGCCGGCGCCCGCGGGCACGGGCGGTGGCATCTGCGCAACATCCGGCGGCTCGAACAGGCCGGTACGGTCCGGCTCGCGGGCGTCTGCGAGCTGACGCCGCTCACGGCGGACGAAGGGGTGGGCCCCGGCGTCGCGCAGTCCGCCGACCTCGGCGCCCTGCTGGACACCACCGGTGCGCGGATCGCCGTCGTCTGCACGCCGATCCCCACCCACGAGGCCCTGGCCCGCACCGTCGCGCGGCGGGGCGTCCATCTGTTGCTGGAGAAGCCGCCCGCCCCGTCCACGGCCGGGTTCCGGCGGATCGAGGAGGCCGTGACGGCGGCGGGTATCGCCTGTCAGGTCGGGTTCCAGTCGCTCGGCTCGCATGCCGTGCCCGCGATCCGGGCGCTGGTCGAGGCGGGGGAGATCGGCGAGGTCACGGCCGTCGGCGGGGCCGGCGCCTGGGTCCGGGACGAGGCGTACTACCGGCGCGCGCCGTGGGCCGGCCGGCGGCGCCTGGACGGGGCCGACGTGGTCGACGGCGTGCTGACCAACCCCCTCGCCCACGCGGTGGCCACCGCCCTGGACCTGGCCGGCGTCACCCGCGCCGAGGACGTCGCCGGGATCGAGACGGAGCTCTTCCGCGCCCACGACATCGAGGCCGACGACACCTCCTGCATCCGCGTCACCCCCGCCCGCGGCCCCCGCGTCACCGTCGCGGCCACCCTCTGCGCCGAGCGGCCGGGCGAGCCGTACGTGATGGTGCACGGCGACCGCGGCCGCATCACCTTCTGGTACAAGGAGGACCGCGTGCTGCTGCAACGCGCCGGACACGGCCCCGAGGAGCGGGAGTACGGCCGCACCGACCTCCTCGAGAACCTCGCCGCCCACCTCACCGACGGTACGGACCTCCTCGTACCCCCCGCCCGCACCGCCGCCTTCATGCGCACCGTCGAGGCGATCCGCCGCGCCCCCGACCCGCACCCCCTCCCGCCCTCCGCCTGGCACACCGCACCCGGCGACAACGCCCCCCGCCGGGTGATCCCCGGCATCGACGCCACGGTCGCCGCGGCGGCGGAGACCGGCAGCCTCTTCGCGGAGCTCGGCGCCCCCTGGGCCCGCCCGGCGGAGGTGGGCACCGCGTGATCACCCTCACCTGCCGCGGCCGCACGGTCGCCCGCTACCTGACGGCCCCCGGACTCCCGCGCCCCTACTTCCACCCCGTGACCACCCTCGCCGGCGTCCCCGTCACCGAGGAACGCCCCGCCGACCACGTCCACCACCTAGGCGCCGGGATCGCCGTGCCCGACGTCGACGGCCACAACTTCTGGGGCGGACGCACCTACGTACGCGGCCGGGGCCCCACCGAACTCGACAACCACGGCACCCAGCACCACGTGGGCTGCACGGAACACCGCCCCGACGGCTTCACCGCCGACCTCAGCTGGACGGCCGACGGACACGAACTGCTGCGCGAGCGGCGCACCGTCCGCGCGACCGGCCTCGACGACACCGCCTGGGCCCTGGACCTGACCTTCGCGCTCACCAACACCACCCCCGCCCCCCTGTCGTTCGGCAGCCCCCAGACCAACGGCCGCCCCGGCGCCGCGTACGGCGGATTCTTCTGGCGCGCCCCCAAGGAACCCCGCCCCCCGCACGTCTTCACCCCGGCCGCCGACGGCGAGGAGGCCGTGCACGGCTCCACCGCCGGCTGGCTGGCCCTGGCCGGCGACGGCTGGACCCTCGTCCACGCCGGCGGCGACGACACCACCCGCCGCGACCCGTGGTTCGTGCGCACCGCCGACTACCCGGGCACCGGCTCCTCCCTGGCCTTCGCCGGCCGCGTCCCCCTGCACCCCGGCGAAACCCTGCGGCGGCGCGTGGTCACCGTCGTCGCCGACGGCACCCTCGACCGCAATGCCGCGGCGGTCCTCGCCACCCGGGCGGTGGGGCCGTGACGCACCCACAGACGTACACCCTCATCCACGCAGAGAAGAGAGCCGACCATGTCCAGTAACCCAAGACGCCGCCGCCTCGCCGCGGCCCTCGCGCTCACCACCGCCCTGGCCCTGACCGCCGCAGCCTGCGGTGACGACGGCACCTCCGGCGACAAGGGCAAGGAGGGCTCCGGCAAGGGCGAGATCACCTTCTGGGACAACAACGGCGGTGTCCGTACCGAGGTCTGGAAGGAGATCATCGCCGACTTCGAGAAGAAGAACCCCGACATCAAGGTCAACTACGTCGGCATCCCCGCCGAGAGCGTCCAGTCCAAGTACGACACCGCCATCCAGGGCGGCGGCCTCCCCGACGTCGGCGGCGTAGGCGCGGCCATGCTCGCGGCGATCGCCGCGCAGAACGCGCTGGAGCCCCTGGACGACAGGCTCGCCAAGAGCCCGCTGAAGGACAAGCTCAGCACCGCCATGGTGGACAGCGTCCGGGCGGCCGGCGGCGGCGAGCAGATGTTCACCCTGCCGACCTCCGCGAACAACGGCACGCTCTGGTACCGCACCGACCTGTTCGAGGCGGCCGGCCTGGACGAGCCGAGCACCTGGACGAAGTTCTACGCGGCGGCGGAGAAGCTCACCGACAAGGGCAAGAACCACTTCGGCTACACCATCCGCGGCGGCGAGGGCTCCATCGCGCAGGCGCTGGACGCGGCGTACGGGCAGTCGGGCATCACGGAGTTCTGGAACGGCGACAAGACCACCGTCAACGACCCGAAGAACGTCGCGGCGCTGGAGAAGTACGTCGGCCTCTTCAAGAAGGTCACGCCGTCGGCCGACCTGAACAACGACTTCAAGAAGATGGTCGCCCAGTGGGACAGCGGCGAGATCGGCATGCTGAGCCACAACCTGGGCTCCTACCAGGACCATCTGAAGGCTCTCGAGGGCAAGTTCCGCGGCATCCCGAACCCCACGCTGGACGACGGCACCCGGGTGCAGGTGTCCAACCCGGTGGACGGCATCGGGATCTTCAAGAGCAGCAAGAACAAGACGGCGGCGTGGAAGTTCGTCGAGTTCGCGCTCTCCCACGAGTCCAACAGCAAGTGGAACGAGGCGGCCGGCGCCATCCCGTCCAACCTCGAGGCGGCCGGTGACGGATGGGTACAGAGCGCGGAGGCCACCAAGCTCGCGGCCGCGGCGCTGAACGACGGCACGATCAAGATCGTGCAGCTGCCGTACTACCTGCCCGACTGGAACTCCCTCAGCAAGGCGGACAACGAGCCGAACTTCCAGAAGGTGCTCCTCGGCAAGATGTCCGCGAAGGACTTCCTGGACACCCTGGCCGGGCAGCTCGACGAGGCCCAGGCGGAGTGGAAGAAGCAGCAGTAACGCGTATGTCCCCACCGGGCCGGCGGCAGAGTGCCGCCGGCCCGCACCACCGGGACCGACCCCGGACGACGTCCGCGAGCCTGCCCCGCTCGCGGGAAGGAGCCGCACCGTGTTTCTTGAATGTCATGATCGCGTCACTCTTGTGCTGGCCGGCTGTGCCGCCCTCGCGCTGTCCGTCGCCGCCCCCGCCCAGGCCCGCGGCGGCGACATCGCCCGCCAGGTCCTCCCCGCGCACGACGGCTGGGCCTCCGAGGGGCCCGGAACCACCGGCGGTTCGGCGGCCGGGAAGGACCGCGTCTACACCGTCACCACCTGGGAGGAGTTCCGCCGCGTCCTCGACGAGGCCGGCGACGCCCCGAAGATCATCAGGGTCAAGGGCACGATCGACGCCGTCTCCGCCGGCTGCGACGCCCTCGCGGCCGAGGGCTACGACCTCGACCAGTACCTCGCCGACTACGACCCCGCCGTCTGGGGCCTCGACACCCCCGTCAGCGGCCCCCAGGAGGATCTGCGGGCGATCTCCGCCGCCAACCAGGACCGCGCCATCAAGGCGCTCGTCCCAGCCAACACCACCATCGTCGGCGTCGGCCGCGACGCGACGATCCTCGGCGGCAGCCTGCAGATCAAGAACGTCGACAACGTCATCGTCCGCAACCTCACCGTGGAGAGCCCGCTCGACTGCTTCCCCCAGTGGGACCCCACGGACACCGCGACGGGCGCCTGGAACTCCGAGTACGACGCCGTGGTCGTCTACGGCTCCACGCACGTGTGGATCGACCACAACACCCTGACCGACGGCCGCTACCCGGACAGCACGCTGCCCACCTACTACGGCCAGACGTACCAGCAGCACGACGGCCTGCTCGACATCGTGCGCGGCGCCAACTACGTCACCGTGTCGTGGAACTCGCTGGAGAACCACGACAAGACCATGCTCATCGGCAACAGCGACGGGGCGGGCGCCGACGACAGCGGCAAGCTCAAGGCCACCTTGCACCACAACCGCTTCACCGGCGTCGGCGAGCGCGGGCCGCGCGTGCGGTTCGGCCAGGTCGACACGTACAACAACCACTACACGGTGCTGCCTGGCCAGAAGTACGGCTACTCACTCGGCGTCGGCTTCAACTCGGCGCTGTACGCGGAGAAGAACGCCTTCACCCTGGGCGCCGGGGTCACACCGGGGAAGATCCTCAAGAAGTGGTCCGAGGCGCCGGTCACCGCGCTCACGAACTACGTGAACGGCGCGCCGGTCGATCTGATCGCCGTCCACAACGCGGAGATCCCGGCGGAGTTCCTGCGGTCCGGCGCCGGGTGGACGCCCGAGCTGCGCACCCACGTGGACGACCCGCGGGCCCTGCCGGGGCTGCTCGCCCGGCGCGCGGGCGCGGGGAGGATCGGCTGACGGAGGTCCCGGAAGGGGAGAGGCCGGGGGGACGATTCGGGGCGTCCCCCGGCCGTCCGCGTCACGCCCGCGCGGCGGCGGGCTCCTTCTCCAGGTCCACGGCCGTCTGAGCGGCGGCGTCCTTCGTGGGGATGAACGCGGCGATCACCGCGGCCACCAGGGCGACCCCGGAGCCGATCAGCAGGCCCGTACGGAAACCGTCCTCCGACGGCAGCACGTGCCCGCCCAGGTTCACCGTCATCTGCGCCAGCACCACACTGGTCACGGCGGCCGACACCGACGTGCCGATGGAACGCATCAGGGTGTTGAAGCTGTTCGCGGACGCCGTCTCCGACCGGGGCACCGCGCCCATGATCAGCGCCGGCATCGACCCGTACGCCAGACCCACGCCCGCGGCGCAGATCAGCGTGATGACCAGCAGACCCCAGGTGGAGCCCAGCAGCACCACCGAGGAGCCGTAGCCGAGCGCGATGACGAGGCTGCCGACGACCAGCGTGGTCTTCGGGCCGCGGGCCGCGCTCAGCTTGCCGCCGATCGGGGAGACCAGCATCATCATCAGACCCGACGGCGCCATCCACAGACCCATCGAGAGCATCGACTGACCGAGGCCGTAGCCGGTGGCCTTCGGCAGCTGCATCAGCTGCGGGATGATCAGCGCCTGCGCGTACATCGCGAACCCGACCACGACCGACGCGGCGTTGGTCAGCAGCACCTGGCCGCGCGCGGTCACCCGCAGGTCGACCAGCGGGTCACGGGTGCGCAGCTCCCACCAGCCCCACGTCAGCAGGACGAGCGCGGCGGCGGCGAACAGCCCCAGCGTCGTCGTGCTCGACCAGCCCCAGTCACCGCCCTTGGACACGGCCAGCAGCAGACAGATCAGACCCGCGCCGAGCCCGAGCGCGCCGGGGAAGTCGAAGCGCCCGCGGGTCTCGGGCCGGGCCGCGTCCGGGACGAACAGCAGGATCGCCACGCCCACCAGGGCGCTCAGCACGGCCGCGCCCCAGAACAGCGCCCGCCAGCTGGAGTTCTCCGCCACCGCGGCGGCGATCGGCAGGCCGAGGGCGCCGCCGATGCCCATGGACGCGCTGATCAGCGCGATGGACGTGGTCAGCTTCGCGGGCGGGACCACATCGCGCAGCAGGCTGATGCCCAGCGGGATCACGCCCATGCCCAGGCCCTGCATACCGCGGCCGACGATCATCGGGACGACGGAGGAGGACAGGGCGCAGATCGCCGAGCCCAGCACCAGCGGGACGACGGAGATCAGCAGCATCGGCCGCTTGCCGAACAGGTCGCCGAGCCGGCCGGCGACGGGGGTGGAGACCGCCGCGGCCAGCAGGGTCGCCGTGATCACCCAGGCCGCGTTCGACGGGGAGGTGTCGAGGATCTGCGGCAGCTCGCCGATGAGGGGGACGACGAGTGTCTGCATCACCGCCGCCGTGATTCCGGCCATGGCGAGTACGCCGACCAGGGGGCCGGATCGGGCTTCGGGCTGTTGCACGGGGGTTCTCCTCGGAATCGTGCCGGGGGGACATGAGAGCACCACGGGACGACCCCGCAGTAGTTGCCTAAGTCAAGCAAAAGGGTCTTACTTAAGTCAAGCAACTAATTGACCTGCGAAAAGTCCGCCCAACCCTCTGGTGTGACCGGTGCAAGAGACTAGGGTGGAGTCATGCAGACCCGCTCGAAGCGCCCCGCGTCCCCCCCTGTGCCCCCCGTACCGGCGGAAGTGATCGAGATCGAGCGCGCGCTCAGCCGGATCACGCATCTGTCCGGCCGGTTCCGTCAGCACGAGAAGCTGATGGCGACCGCCGGCGTCCCGCTGGACCGGGCGTCGGTGTCCGTGCTGCGCCGCCTCGCGGACAACGAGCCGCTGCGCCCCGGCGAGCTGGCGGCCCGCCTCGCCGTCGAGGCCTCGCACGTGACGCGGCAGGTGCAGCGGCTGGAGCACGCCGGATACGTGGTCCGGGTGCCGGACCCCGACGACGGACGCGCCCAGCGCATCGGGCTGACGGACGCCGGCCGCGACGCCGTGGAGCGGATCCGCGAGGTCAGCCGGCGGGGGATGCAGGAGGCGCTGGCCGACTGGTCGGCGGAGGACCTGAACCGGCTGGCGGCGCTCTTCAACCGGATGGTGGACGACTTCGTGACGAAGGCCGCGGAGGGCTGAGCTACGTCCGGTGCAGCGGCCGTACGACTGTCGGTACGGCCCGCGCGGTGTCGGGGGCGCTCTCCGGCCACCACCCCGTGTCCCCCTCGAGGTGACGCAGCAGGATCCCCTCGCGGATCGCCCACGGGCAGACGATCGCCTCGTCGGTGCCGGTGAGCTTCATCGCCGTGTGCGCGACCAGCGCGCCGGCCAGCGCCTGGCGGGCCCGGGCGGAGGAGATGCCGGGGAGCCGGGCGCGCTCCGCGGCGGGCAGCTGCGCGAGGCCGCGCAGCGCGTGCCGCAGGTCGCGGCGGACCAGCGGACGCGGGACGAACGGGCCCTCACGCCCGGGCGCGGCGCCGCACAGCCGGGCGAGCTGCTGGAACGTACGGGACGTGGCCACCGCCGTACGGGGCGCCTCCCAGCGGATCCGCGCGGCGACGTCACGCAGCTGATGGCGCACGTGACGGCGCAGCTCCTTCAGCGCCGCGGCGCCCGGCGGATCCTCGCCGTCCAGATGCTCGCGGGTCAGCCGGCCCGCGCCCAGGGGCAGCGAGACGGCGAAGTCGGGCAGCCGGCCCCGGCCGAAGGCCACCTCGAACGACCCCCCGCCGATGTCCAGCACCACCATGGGCCCCGCCTGCCACCCCGTCCACCGCCGCGCGGCCAGGAACGTCAGCTCCGCCTCCACCGCCCCCGGCAGCGTCCGCACCGCCAGCCCCGTCCGCTCGTGCACCGCCCGTAACACCTCACCCCGGTTCGGCGCGTCACGCACCACGGCGGTCGCGAACACGAACGGCACCCCGGCGCCCCACTCCTCGCTCGCCTCCCGCGCCGCCGTCACGGCCTCGGACAGCCGCTCCACCGCCTGCGGCCCCAACCGCCCGTCCGCCCCGGCCTGCTGCGCCAGCCGCAGCCGCCACTTGCGGGTGTGGACCGGCAGCGGCGCCCCCACCTCGGTGTCCGCGATGACCAGCCGTGCCGTGTTGGAGCCGATGTCGACCACGCCCATCCTCATTCCGGCACAGCTACCCGCCCCCTGCCCGCGCACACGCGCACCGCGCGGCGCCAAGTCGCCGCCGCGGCGGGTGTATCCCGTCGCTCACGCCCCGGTCTTCGGGGCGATCTCGGCGATCAGGCCCTCGATCAGGGCGCGAATCTCGTCGCGGATCGGGCGGACCGCCTCGAGGCCCTGGCCGGCCGGGTCGTCGAGCTGCCAGTCGAGGTAGCGCTTGCCGGGGAAGACGGGGCAGGCGTCGCCGCAGCCCATGGTGACGCACACGTCGGAGGCCCGGACCGTGTCGACGGTGAGGAGCTTGGGGGCTTCGGCGGTGATGTCGATGCCGACCTCGGCCATGGCGGCGACGGCGGCCGGGTTGACCCGGTCGGCCGGTACGGAGCCGGCGGAGCGGACCTCCACACGGTCTCCGGCGAGGTGGGACAGCCAGGCGGCGGCCATCTGGGAGCGGCCGGCGTTGTGGACGCAGACGAACAGCACGGAGGGCTTGGTCACGGCGGCGGGCTCTTCCGGTCGGGGGATGTCACATCATCATGCGCTGATGTGAAAGTATCAGCACATGCTGACGTCAGCCACCACTGACCTGATCAGGGTCCTCGCCGATCCGCTGCGGATGCGGATCGTGCAGCTCCTCGCTCGGGAGACGCTGTGTACCACCCATCTCGTGGAGGAGACGGGCGCCCGGCAGACGAACCTGTCGAACCATCTGCGGGTGCTGCGCGAGGCGGGCGTGGTGGACACCGAGCCGTGCGGCCGCTTCACGTACTACCGGCTCAGGCCCGAGGTCATCGAGACCCTGGCCGGCTCCTTCGCGGAGCTCGCGGAGGCCGCCCGCCGCACCACCGAGACCAGCCGGAAGAGGTCCTGCCCGTGACGAGTCCGCACCTCGCCGATCCGAGCGCGCCGTCCGATCCGGGCGGCGCGACGGTTGTCGCCGGCCTCTCCACGCTGGACCGATTTCTGGCGGTGTGGATCCTGCTCGCCATGGCCGCCGGGCTCGGGCTCGGGCGGCTCGTGCCCGGGATGGACGACGTTCTGGCGAAGGTGGAGATCGGTGGGCTCTCGCTGCCGATCGCCCTGGGCCTGCTGGTCATGATGTATCCGGTGCTGGCGAAGGTCCGCTACGACAAGCTCGACGCGGTCACCGGCGACCGGAAGCTGATGGTCTCCTCGCTGGTGATCAACTGGCTCGTCGGCCCGGCGGTGATGTTCGCCCTGGCCTGGATCTTCCTGCCGGACCTGCCCGAGTACCGCACCGGTCTGATCATCGTGGGTCTGGCCCGCTGCATCGCCATGGTCATCATCTGGAACGACCTGGCCTGCGGCGACCGCGAGGCCGCCGCCGTACTCGTCGCCCTGAACTCCGTCTTCCAGGTCCTGGCGTTCGGCCTGCTCGGCTGGTTCTACCTCGACCTGCTGCCGGGCCGGCTCGGCCTGGGCGAGGGCGAGCAACTCGATGTCTCCGCCTGGAAGATCGCCGCGAACGTCGTCGTCTTCCTCGGCGTCCCGCTGCTCGCCGGTTTCCTCACCCGCCGGATCGGGGAACGGAAGCTGGGCCGCGAGCGGTACGAGAGCAACTTCCTGCCGAGGATCGGCCCCTGGGCGCTGTACGGGCTGCTGTTCACGATCGTCATCCTGTTCGCCCTGCAGGGCGAGACCATCACCAGCCAGCCCGGCGACGTGGCCCGTATCGCGCTGCCGCTGCTGGCGTACTTCGCCGTGATGTGGTTCGGCACCTTCGCCCTGGGCAAGGCCATAGGTCTCGCGTACGACCGCACGGCCACCCTGGCGTTCACCGCCGCCGGCAACAACTTCGAGCTGGCCATCGCGGTGGCGATCGCCACCTTCGGAGTCACGTCCGGCCAGGCCCTGTCGGGTGTCGTCGGCCCGCTGATCGAGGTCCCGGTGCTGGTGGGTCTGGTGTACGTGTCCTTGGCCTGGCGCAAGCGGTTCGCGAATCGGTGACGGGATCAGGCCGAAGGGCTCAGCACCTTCCCCATCGCGGCGAGCACGGAGGGCTCGACCCGGTAGTACACCCACGTCCCGCGCCGCTCCGAGGTGAGCAGGCCGGCCTCCTTCAGCTTCTTCAGGTGATGGGAGACGGTCGGCTGCGAGACCCCGACGTCGGAGATGTCGCACACGCATGCCTCGCCGCCCTCGTGCGACGCGACGGCCGAGAACAGCCGCAGCCGCACCGGGTCGCCGAGCGCCTTGAACATGGCCGCGGCCGGCCCGGCCTCCTCGGCGGTCAGCGGGCGCTCGGTGAGCGGCGGGCAGCAGGGGGCGACGGCCTCGGGCTTCAGCACCGGCAGCAGGGTGACGTTCGACATGCATCTATTTTGACACAGGTCGAATCAGTCCGGGTGTGAGATGTGCCGCCGTCCTGCGAGCGGCCCGCTCCGCGTCGCGGCCGACGCCGCGCAGCGAGTTCGAGGACGGGCCCCGCTGGCCAAGCTTCTACGATGCACGCAACTCGGACGCCGTAGAACTTCTGTCACCCGACACTTCACGCGGAATGGTGCGCACGGAGGTGCGGTGTGCCAAGTGCGGCTCGCATCTGGGTCACGTCTTCGAGGTGAGGGTTACGACACCCCCACGGACCAGAGGTACTGCATCAACAGCATCTCGCTGCGGCTGGTGCCGGACGAGGGCTGATCGCGATCCGTCAGCCAGCGAGGTCCAGTTTCACTCGTTGAGCTGGTGATATAAGGATTCCCTTTTTGGGCTCGGCGTCGTAGGCTGAGATGCGGAGCGTGAACTGGGAGATCAATCTCCATCCGGCGGTGGAGCTGTGGCTGCTGAAGCTTGCGGATGAGGATCCGGCGAGCGCCGATCTGGTCGAAGCGGCGATCGACGTCCTGGCCGAGAGCGGCCCGACGCTCGGGCGGCCTCTTGTGGACTGTATCCACGGGAGCCGGATCCACAACCTCAAGGAGTTGCGGCCAGCGAGCGCAGGTCATACGGAGGTGCGCATTCTGTTTGTGTTCGATCCTGAGCGGGAGGCGATCCTTCTTGTGGCAGGAGACAAGGCCGGTCGTTGGAGCCAGTGGTACGTCGATGCCATCCCGCTGGCGCAGGCCCGCTACGGCGAGTATCTGGCGGGTGTGCGAAGCGCAGGAGAGGACGGCGATGCGCGGTGAGCAGTCACAGCAGTTGGGCTGAGGTGAAGCGGCGCGTACGCGAAGCGCATCCCGAGGTGTCCGACGAGGAGTGGGCGGCGCGTAGGCGGGCGGCGCGCATTGCGACCGAGAGGCATGTGCTCGGGTATCACCTGCGCGAGATCCGCGAGGAGCAAGGCCTCACCCAGGCGCAGGTCGCGGCGTCGGCCGGTATCTCCCAGGCCCGGGTGTCCCAGATCGAGCGGGGTGACGTCCACAACCTGGAGACGATGCGCACCTATGCTGCCGCGCTGGGTGCCCGGATCACGGTGGCGATCGAGTACGGCGATCGGCCCATGGGTGCTGCGTAGGAGCTGATTCACGCCGATGCGGGTGCGTCGGGACCGCGCCGCCATCCACTGGCCGCGTCCCGACCGGTTCCTTCGCGGGCGGCAACGAGCCTGCGCCGTACGGACGCATGTCCACCACGCACGCCTCCGCTCCCGATGCCGAGATCCATGACGCCTGGGCTCGGGGTGTCGCCGGCAGCTGGGACGGACGGATCCGCTCCATGAACGGCCACTCGACGGTGATCGTCTGTACTTCACTGCCCACCGGGTGATGGCCGTCCCGGATGGAGGACACGTCGCGGTGGCTGCGGCTGCTGGTATGGCGGAGTGTGATGGCTGGGCTGCCGGTCCAGGCGCATGGGCGCCCTATTCGACAGATGTCTATGTTGACGCTCATCGAAACAGGTGGCAGGCTGGCCGCGCAAGACATCGACGGATCTCGAATCAGAGTGTCCGGGGGAAACCGTGCCCGCCCGTATCACCTCCGAGGAGCCCGACTCATGACCACCGCCCCCTTTGCCGAACTCCCCGTCGTCGTCATCGGCGGCGGACCGACCGGCCTGGCAGCCGCCGCCCACCTGACCGGACGCGGCCTCACCCCCCTGGTCCTCGAAGCGGGTCCGGCGGCCGGCGCCGCGGTGCGGGAGTGGTCGCACGTACGGCTCTTCTCCACCTGGAGCGAGCTGGTCGACCCGGCCGCCGAGAAGCTCCTGGCCCCCACCGGGTGGACCCGCCCAGACCCGGCCACCTACCCCTCCGGCGGCGACTGGGCCGGGCAGTACCTGCAGCCCCTCGCCGACGCCCTCGGCGACAACGTCCGCACCGGTGCCACCGTCACCGGCGTCTCCCGGTCCGGCCGCGACCGCATCGTCGACGCGGGCCGCGAGGGCCAGCCGTTCGTCGTCCACGTCACCCACGCCGACGGCCGCGAGGAGCGGATCCACGCCCGCGCCGTGATCGACGCCTCCGGAACCTGGACCACCCCCTCTCCCGCCGGCGCCAACGGCCTCCCCGCGCTTGGCGAGAAGGCTGCCGCCGCGAACATCACCTACCGCATCCCGGACCTCGAGGACCCGGTGGTACGGGCCCGTTACGCCGGAAAGCGCACCGCCGTGATCGGCTCCGGCGCCTCCGCGTTCACCGCCCTCGCCTACCTCGCCGACCTCGCCGAGTCCGGCGACGGCACCGGGACGAAGGCGGTGTGGATCCTGCGCCGCGGCATCTCCGGCTCCACCTTCGGCGGCGGCACCGCCGACCAGCTCCCCGCCCGCGGTGCGCTGGGCCTGGCCGCCAAGGCCGCCGTCGACAACGGCCACGCCGACGCCGTCACCGGCTTCCGCACCGAGGCCGTCGAGCGCGACGCCGACGGCGGCCTGGTGCTCGTCGGCGAGGACGGCCGCCGCCTGGAGCCGGTGGACGAGGTGATCGTGCTGACGGGTCTGCGCCCCGACCTGTCGTTCCTCTCCGAGATCCGCCTCAACCTGGACGACCGCCTCCAGGCCCCGGTCGAACTCGCCCCGCTGATCGACCCCAACCAGCATTCCTGCGGCTCCGTCTACCCGCACGGCCACCGCGAACTCTCCCACCCCGAACAGGGCATCTACCTCGTCGGCATGAAGTCCTACGGCCGCGCCCCCACGTTCCTGGCGATGACCGGTTACGAGCAGGTCCGCTCCGTCGTCGCTGCCGTCGCCGGCGACCTGGAATCCGCCGACACGGTCGAACTCACCCTCCCGGAGACCGGAGTCTGCGGCGGCGCGGGCCTGTTCGATGCCCCGGGCGAGGCCTCCGCCGGCTGTTGCGGCACCCCCGCCGCACCCCAGCTGGTGCAACTCGGTGCACCCAGCACCGGCGGTTGCTGCAGCTGACCGCGCCTGTGACCAACGGCTTCCCGGCGGAAGTCACCACTCCGGCGCAGATGGTGCGGAGGGCCCGGGAGGGGGCGGGCCCGACGTGCTTCCCAATCGTCCGCCGGGGAAGCTAGGCTGCGTTCGTGGTTTCGATCAGTGATCGGTATTTCGAATGAGGGGGGAATTATGGGCCGCCTCGTGCCCGCCGTGACCCGGGCGATGGACATACTGGAGCTGTTCCTCGGGACGGACGACAGCCTCTCCGCCCCCGAGATCACCCGCCGTCTGGGTCTGCCCCGCACCACCGTCCACGAGCTGGTCACCACCCTGACCGCCCGCAACTACCTGGGCTCCGTACCGGGTCAGCCCGGACGTTACCGGCTCGGGGTGCGTACGTACCAACTGGGCAGCGCCTTCGGTGAGCGGCTCGATCTCGCCGCCGAGGGGCGGGAGGTGGCCCGCGGGGTTGCCGAGACGTGCGACGAGACGGTGCACGTCGCGATCCTCGAGGACACCGACGTCATCTACATCGCCAAGGTCGACTCCACCCACGCGGTCCGGATGGTGTCCGCCGCCGGCCGCCGGCTCCCCGCCCACTGCACCGCCGTCGGCAAGATGCTTCTGGCCTGCCTCCCGGACGCCGTGCTGGAGGCCCGGCTCGGCGGCGACCGGCCGCTGGCCGCGATGACCGACCGGAGCATCACCTCCCCGCCGGCGCTGCGCCGCCATCTGGCCGGGATCCGCGAGCGCGGCGTCGCCGTCGAGGAGCGGGAGTCCAACCCCGACGTGTCGTGCGTCGCGGCGCCGGTGCGGGACTCGGCCGGGCAGGTCGTGGCCGCGATGAGTGTGTCCGTGCCGATGATCCGCTGGAGCGACACCCGGCAGCGGGAGCTGACCGACCTCGCGGTGAAGGGCGCGCAGGACCTGTCCGCGCGGCTGGGGTACCGCGGCGGCGGCCCGGCGTGAGCGGCGTCGAGGTCGCGCTGCGGGCGCGGGCGACGCTGGGGGAGGGCCCCGTGTGGGATGCGGCGGCGCGGCGGCTGCTGTGGGTGGACATCCTCGGGTCCCGCGTCCACACCTTCGACCCGGCGACCGGACGCCGGTCGGTGCGGGTCACCGAGCAGCACGTGGGCGCCGCCCTGCCGCGCGCCGGCGGTGGTGTGGCGGTCAACCTCCGGGACGGGGTGGGGCTGTACGAGCCGGACGGCGCCTTTCGCTGGCTGTATCACGACCCCGTCCCGGGGCGGCGTGGTAACGACGCCGCCGTCGCCCCCGACGGCGCCCTGTGGGCCGGGACGATGCGCTACGACGAGGCGCCGGGCGGCGGCACGCTCACCCGGATCACCGGCGACGGCGCGGCGGACACCGTGCTGGACGACGTGGCGGTCAGCAACGGCACCGGATGGAGCCCGGACGGCACGCTGATGTACTACGCCGATTCGCCCACCGGCCGCGTCGACGTGTTCGACGTCGACGGCCCGCGCGTCGTGAACCGCCGCCCCTTCGCCCGGATCGAGGACGGCGCCGGCTTCCCCGACGGCCTGTGCGTGGACGCCGAGGGCTGCGTCTGGGTGGCCCTGTGGAACGGCGGCGCGGTCCGCCGCTACACCCCCGACGGGCGGCTGGAGCGCTTCGTCGCGATGCCCGTGAGCCGCCCCACGTCCTGCGCCTTCGGCGGCCCGGACCTGACCGACCTGTACGTCACCACGGCCGCGACGGGCGACCCCCGCCCGCTCGCCGGCTCCCTCCTCGTCCTGCCGGACGCCGGACACGGCTTCGTACAGCCGCCCTTCGCGGGCTGAGCGGGGACACGGAAGAGCCCCGCCCCGTGGACTGTCAGGTACCCGCGGGGCGGAGCAGGGCTCAGCACACCGTCCGTCGGACGACGGCGATCAGCCGAACGAGTGCACTGTAGTCGTCCGATACGTGTCACCCGGCCGCAATACGGTGGACGGGAACGACGGATGGTTCGGCGAGTCCGGGAAATGCTGTGTTTCCAGACAGAATCCGTCGCCCTGCCGGTACACCCGGTCCGACGTCCCGGCGAAGGACCCGTCGAGGAAGTTGCCGCTGTAGAACTGCAGCCCCGGCTCGGTGGTGGCGATGCTCATCGACCGTCCCGAGCGCGGCTCACGCACCGTCGCCACCCGCTCCGGCAGCCGGGTGCTGCCCTTGTCCAGGACGAAGTTGTGGTCGATGCCCTGGCCGTACAGCAGCTGCTGATGGCTGTCGCGGATGTCCGCGCCGATCGCCTTCCCGCGCCGGAAGTCGAACGGCGTGCCCGCCACCGGGGCGAGCTCGCCGGTCGGGATGAGCGTGGCGTCGACGGGCGTGTAGCGGGCGGCGTCGAGGGTCAGCTCGTGGTCGTACACGCCGCCGCTGCCCTCCCCGGCCAGGTTGTAGTAGACGTGGCTGGTCAGATTGACGACGGTGGCCTTCGTGGTGGTGGCCGTGTAGTCGATCCGCCAGTCCCCGTCCCGGGTCAGGGTGTAGTCCACGCGTACGGACAGCGCGCCGGGGTAGCCCATCTCCCCGTCCCCGCTGACGTACCGCAGCGTCAGTCCGACGTCGGAGCCCGCGGTGAACGGCTCGACGTCCCACACCCGCTTGTCGAAGCCCTGGGTGCCGCCGTGCAGGGTGTTCGGCCCGTCGTTCAGCGGCAGCTGGTACGACTGCCCGTCCAGGGTGAACCGGCCGGCCGCGATGCGGTTGCCGTACCGGCCGATCAGCGCGCCGAAGTACGGGCTGGACGCCACGTACTCCTCCAGCGTGCCGAAGCCCAGCGACACGTTGGCGTACCGGCCGCGGCGGTCGGGCAGCTCCAGCGACTGCACGATCCCGCCGTACGACAGGACGGCCATCCGGGTGCCGCCGTTGGCGAGCGTCCAGCGGTCGACGCGGGTCCCGTCGGCCAGCCGGCCGAAGAACTCCCGCGCCGGGCGTCCCCCGGCCGCGTGCGCCGGGGCGGCGGTGGCCATGCCGGCGGCGGCGAGGCCCCCGGCGGTGGCGGCGAGTAAGGTGCGACGGCTCGTACTCATGACAGCGCCTCCTGGTTACCTGGGCCCGGGGCGGGCGTGCCCCGGGCCGAAGGGCCGGGTCACGACCCGGCCTTGCGCTTGTTCCACACGTCGAAGCCGACCGCGGCGAGCAGCACCAGGCCCTTGATGACCTGCTGGTAGTCCGTGCCGATGCCGACCAGCGACATGCCGTTGTTGAGGACGCCCAGCACCAGGCCGCCGATGACCGCGCCCAGCACCGTGCCCACCCCGCCGCTCATCGACGCGCCGCCGATGAACGCGGCCGCGATGGCCTCGAGCTCGAAGTTGATACCGGCCTGCGGCGTCCCGGCGTTCAGCCGCGCCGCGTACACACAGCCGGCGAGGGCGGCGAGCACGCCCATGGTGACGAACACCAGGAACGTGACCCGCTTGTCCTTCACCCCCGACAGCTTCGCCGCCGCCTTGTTGCCGCCCAGCGCGTACACATGCCGGCCGACGACCGCGTTGCGCATCACGAAACCCAGCGCGATCAGCAGCCCGCACATGATCAGCAGGACCACCGGAACACCCCGGTAGCTGGCCAGCAGCATGGTGAACACCACGATCGCCGCGAGGATCGCCACGCACTTGAGCAGCCACAGCCGCAGCGGCAGCACGTCCAGCTCGTACGCCAGCTGCCGGCGCCGGTCGCGCCACTCCTGCCACAGCACCACCGCGGTGATCGCGAAGCCGATCAGCAGGGTGAGGTTGTGGTAGTTGGTGGCCGGCCCGACCTCGGGCAGGAAGCCCTGGCTGATGTCCTGGAAGCCGCGCGGGAACGGCGAGATCGACTGCCCCTCCAGGACGATCTGTGTGGCCCCGCGGAACAGCAGCATCCCGGCCAGCGTGACGATGAACGACGGTATGCCCACATACGCGATCCAGAACCCCTGCCAGGCCCCGGCCACCGCGCCGATCAGCAGCGACGCCCCCAGCGCCACCGGCCAGGCGAAGTCCTGCTCCACCATCATCACCGCGGCGATCGCCCCGACGAACGCGGCGAGGGAGCCCACCGACAGATCGATGTGCCCGGCGATGATGACGATCATCATGCCCATCGCCAGGATCAGGATGTAGCTGTTCTGCTGGACGATGTTGGAGACGTTGCGCGGCATCAGCAGCGTGCCGTCCGTCCAGATCTGGAACAGCACGACGATCAGCCCGAGGGCGACGAGCATCCCGTACTGGCGCATGTTGCCGCGCATCGCGTCCAGCAGGGCGCCGGCCAGCCCGCCCGCGCGGTCCTTCGCCGCCTTCGCGGGGGCGGGCGCCTTGTCGGTGGTCACGGGGCTCATGACGCTTCCCTCACGTTCTTGGTCATATGGCGCATGAGGACTTCCTGGGTGGCCTCGGCCCGCGTCACCTCGCCGGTGAGGCGGCCCGCGGCCATGGTGTAGATGCGGTCGCACATCCCCAGCAGCTCGGGCAGCTCGGACGAGATGAACACGACCGCCTTGCCGCGCGCCGCGAGCGCGTCGATCACGGTGTAGATCTCGTACTTGGCGCCCACGTCGATCCCGCGGGTCGGCTCGTCGAGGATCAGCACCTCGGGGTCGGCGTGGATCCACTTGCTGAGGACGACCTTCTGCTGGTTGCCGCCGCTCAGCCGGCCCACCGTCTCGAACACGGTGGGGGTCTTGATGTTCATCGAGCGGCGGTAGGACTCGGCGACCCGCCGTTCCGCGTGCTCGTCGACGACGCCGCGCCGGGCCAGGCCGGTCAGCGAGGCCAGGGAGATGTTGCGGTTGATGTCGTCGATCAGGTTCAGCCCGTACGTCTTGCGGTCCTCGGTGACGTACGCGATGCCGTGCCCGACGGCCTCCGGCACGGTACGGGTGGACACCTCCCGGCCGTCGACCCGTACCGTGCCGCCGTCGTACACCCCGTACGAGCGGCCGAAGACGCTCATCGCCAGCTCGGTGCGCCCGGCGCCCATCAGCCCCGCGATGCCGACGATCTCACCGCGCCGCACCTCGATCGACACGCCGTCGACGACCTTGCGCTCGTGGTCGATGGGATGGCGCACCGTCCACCCCTCGACGGCCAGGGCGACCGCGTGCGTGCCCGGGTAGCGCGAGCGTTCCGGGAAGCGGTGGTCCAGGTCGCGGCCGACCATGCCGCGGATGATGCGGTCCTCCGTGGCCTCGGCGGCGTCGAGGGTCTCGATGGTGCGGCCGTCGCGCAGGACGGTGACCCGGTCGGCGACGCGGCGCACCTCGTTCAGCTTGTGCGAGATGAGGATGCAGGCGATGCCGTGCGACTTGAACTCCAGGATGAGGTCGAGGAGCTTGCGGCTGTCCTGGTCGTTGAGGGCGGCCGTCGGCTCGTCGAGGATCAGCAGCTTCACCTTCTTGGAGAGCGCCTTGGCGATCTCCACCAGCTGCTGCTTGCCCACCCCGATGTCCGCGATCCGCGTCTGCGGCTTCTCCCCGCCGAGACCGACCCGTTTCAGCAGCGCGGAGGCGTGCCGCAGGGTCTCGTTCCAGGAGATGATGCCGCGTCTGGCGTGCTCGTTGCCGAGGAAGATGTTCTCCGCGATCGACAGGTACGGCACCAGGGCCAGCTCCTGATGGATGATCACGATGCCGCGCTGCTCACTGGCCCGGATGTCCCGGAACGCGCACGGCTCGCCCTCGAAGAGGATGTCCCCCTCGTACGTGCCGGCGCGGTGGACCCCGCTCAGGACCTTCATCAGCGTCGACTTGCCGGCGCCGTTCTCGCCGACCACGGCGTGGATCTCACCGGGGGCGACCGTGAGGTCGACCCCGGTGAGCGCGCGGACGCCCGGGAAGGTCTTGGTGATGCCGCGCATCTGCAGGACGGGCTCGGTCACTTGAGCTGCCCGGCGTCGTAGTAGCCCTCGTCGATCAGCGTCTGGTAGTTGCTCTTGTCGATGCTCACCGGCTCCAGCAGGAACGACGGGACGACCTTCACGCCGTTGTCGTACGACGTGGTGTCGTTGGTCTCCGGCTTGCCGCCCGTCAGCACCGCGTCCGTCATCTGCGCCGCCTGCTTGGCGAGCTTGCGGGTGTCCTTGTACACCGTCTGCGTCTGCTCACCCGCGATGATGGACTTCACCGACGCCAGCTCCGCGTCCTGACCGGTGACGACCGGCAGGTCCTTGCCGCCGCTGCCGTAGCCGGCGCTCTTCAGGGCGGAGAGGATGCCGATGGAGATGCCGTCGTACGGGGAGAGGACCGCGTCGACCTCGTCGGAGGTGTAGTTCTTCGACAGCAGGTCGTCCATCCGCTTCTGGGCGGTGCCGCCGTCCCAGCGCAGGGTGGAGACCTGGTTGAGCTTGGTCTGGCCGGACTTCACGACGAGCTGGCCCTTGTCCAGGTACGGCTTGAACGTGTCCATCGCGCCGTTGAAGAAGAAGCCGGTGTTGTTGTCGTCGGGGGAGCCGGCGAACAGCTCGACGTTGAACTTCTTGTCCGGGTTGTCGTCCAGTTTCAGGGCGTCCACGATGTACTGCGCCTGCAGCTCGCCGACCTTGTGGTTGTCGAACGTGGCGTAGTAGTCGACGTTCTCCGTGCCGCGGATGAGCCGGTCGTAGGAGATGACGGCGATGCCCTGCTCCTTGGCGCGGGCCAGGACATCCGTCAGGGAGGAGCCGTCGATGGCGGCGATTACCAGCGCCTTGTGACCCTTGGAGATCATGTTCTCGATCTGCGCGACCTGGTTCTCGACCTTGTCGTCGCCGTACTGGAGGTCGGTCTTGTAGCCCTTGGCCTCGAACTCCTTGACCATGTTGTTGCCGTCGGCGATCCAGCGTTCCGACGACTTGGTCGGCATCGCGATGCCGATGGTGCCGCCCTTGGCGTCGCCGGTGTCCTGGTTCTTGCTGCCGCCCTCGCTGTCCTGCCCGCACGCGGTCAGGGCGCCGAGCGCCAGGACGGCGGTGCACAGGATCGCGGTGGTACGGCGGCGTGCGGCTCGGTGGGTACGCATGCGGTCAGTTCCCTTCGGGGGTGGGGACGTGCGGGAGGGGGAAGCGGTGCAGGGTGCCGGGGAGGCGGGAGCCGAGGGGGGACATGCCTGCGTCGGCGCCGAGGCGGGCCAGCAGGTCGAGCACCAGCCGGCCCCGCCGGACCCGCTCCCGCGCGGTGGCCAGCACCAGGTCGCGCATGTGGGCGCCGTACGGGTAGATGCCCGGGGCCTTGCTGAGGCCGAACTTCAGGTACACCGGTGAGGCGCGGCGGATCAGCTCCGCCGCGTCGTACATCCGGACGTAGCCGCCGAGGTCGTCGGGCGCCTCGACGTACAGGTCCATGGGGGCGGCGCTGACCCGGCGGATCTCGGTGAAGTGCTGCAGGGTGAGGTCCGAGGGCACGTTGAGGGAGTCGGCGCCGAGGCGTTCCCAGACGCTGTACGCGGCCGGGTTCACCGGGCCGACCAGGGCGGAGACCTTGATCGTGGTGTCCGCGGGCAGCTCACCGGCCGCGCGCATCCGGTGCAGCAGCCACAGCACGCCCTCGTCGGCCACCAGCAGACACTTCACGCCCAGGGAGGCGGCCCGCAGCGCGTCCTCCACACAGCCGGCGACCTGGTCGTGACCGCGGGCGCGCAGTCCGGCGCCGCCGGACAGGGTGCGGGTCGCGGCGCCGGTGTCCCAGGTGCCGCGGGGGCCGGTGAACAGGCAGAGCTCGACGCCGTGGTCCGCGCACAGCCCGACCATCTCGGTGATCTCCGCGTCGGTGAGCATCCATACGCCGCTGCCCTGGCTGATCCGGTGCACGGGAACGCCGAGGTGCTCGCTCTCCTTCAGTACGACGGCCAGGGCCTCGGGCCCCTCGACGGACGGGATCTCGGTGCGCCAGCGGCCGCCGTCCGGGAAGGCGTGGGGGGAGGCGTCGGCGGCACGCGGCTCGGCGGTGGGGAAGCCGAGGCGGCCGAGGGCCGGTTCTCCGGGGGAGTGGGGCACGGGAGTCCTTTCACGTGTTCGAGATCTCGGTCGACGTTCGGGACGGGTGGCAGGGGTACGCGGGTCAGGGACGGAGCAGGACCTTGCCCACCGTGGGGTCGCCGCCGCCGACGAGGTGCACCGCCTTGTCGTAGTCCTCCAGGGGCAGTTCGTGGGTGATCAGCGGTGCAGGGGCGAGCAGGCCGGCGCCGAAGGCCCGGACCGCGTACGACCAGGCGGCGGACGGGGCGCCGAAGACGCCGTGCAGGGTGAGCTGGCGCAGCGCCAGGTCCACGGGGTCGACGCCGTGTGCCCCGGGCTTCGGGATGCCGGTGAGGACCACCCGGCCGCCGCGCCGGGCGAGGGTCACGGCCCGGGCGGCGGAGCCGGGGGCGCCGGCCGTCTCGAGGACCAGGTCGTGAGCGCCGGTGTACGCGTCCGCCTCGGCCGGTGTCGCTGTCGCCGTGGCGCCGAACCCGCGGGCCTGCCGGGCGCGTTCGCCCCGCGGCTCGACCAGCAGCAGCGCGGCGGGGGAGTGGGCGGCGAGCAGCTGGACGGCCAGCAGGCCCAGGGTGCCGCCCCCCACCACCGCGATCCGCTCCGCCGGCCGGGGGCGGGCGGTGAGCACGGCCGCGGCGATCACGGCGGCGGGCTCCAGCAGGGCGGCGGCGCGGGGGTCGGCGTCGTCGGGGAGGACGTGCAGCAGCCGGGCGGGGACGTACACGTACTCGGCGAAGGCGCCGGGCCGGGTGAAGCCCGTCTCGTCGTACGGGGCGGTGCACAGGCTCGTCTCCCCGGCCCGGCACCGCTCGCACGTCCGGCAGGACACGAACCCCTCGGCGACGACCGTCCGCCCGGCGAGCCCGGGGTCGACGCCGGCGCCGGTCGCGTCCACCGTCCCGGCCCACTCGTGGCCCGGGGTGACGGGATAGCGCACGTACGGGGCCGGCCGCGTCCCGTCGTACACCTCGCGGTCGCTGCCGCAGATCCCCGCGGCCCGCACCCGTACCCGCACCTCGCCGGGGCCGGGCGCCGCAAGGGGGACCTCGGCGATCCGCGCCGCGCCCGGGGCGTCCAGCACGACCGCCCGGTACGCCGGGGTCACGGCCGCTCCTCGGCCGCGGGGTCGCGCTTCTCCCAGCCCTCGGCCCACAGATCGAACCGGGCGCGCTGCTGCGGGAACTCCGCGGCCGCGTCGACGTCCAGCTCCACCCCCAGGCCCGGGGCCCGCGGCAGCCGGAAGTATCCGTCCACCACCTCCGGCGCGCCCTTGACCACCTTCTTGATCTCCGCGTCGGCGAAGTCGTTGAAGTGCTCGAGGACCTTGAAGTTCGGGGTGCAGCCCGCCAGTTGCAGCGAGGCCGCCGTCAGCACCGGCCCGCCGACGTTGTGCGGGGCGACCATCACGTAGTGGGTCTCGGCGGTGGCGGCCAGCTTGCGCGCCTCCAGGATGCCGCCGATGTGGCCGACGTCCGGCTGGATGATGTCGGCGGCCTGCGACTCGAACAGCTCGCGGAACTCGATCCGGTCGTGGATGCGTTCACCCGTCGCCACGGGCAGGTCCGTCCGCGCGGCGACCTTGGCGAGGGCCTTGAGGTTCTCCGGCGGCACCGGTTCCTCCAGCCATGCCGGGCGGTACGGCTCCAGCTCGTGCGCGAGCCGGATCGCGGTCGAGGGGCTGAAGCGGCCGTGCATCTCGAGCATCAGCTCCGTCTCCGGCCCGATGGCGTCCCGTACCGCTTCCACCAGGGCGATCGACCGCAGCGACTCGGCGTGGTCCAGCTCGAGGTGCCCGGTCCCGAACGGGTCGAGCTTCAGCGCCCGGTAACCCCGCTCGACGACCCGGCGGGCGGCGGCGTGGAAGGCCTCCGGGGTGCGCTCGACGGTGTACCAGCCGTTCGCGTACGCCTTGACCCGGTCCGTGACCTCGCCGCCCAGCAGCTGCCAGACGGGCACGCCCAGCGCCTTGCCCTTGATGTCCCAGCACGCCATCTCGACGACGGCGATGCCCGACATCACGATCTCCCCGGCCCGCCCGAAGTCGCCGTACTTCATCCGGCGTACGAGATCCTCGACCGCGAACGGGTCGGACCCGGCGACATGGTTGGCCTCCGCCTCCCGCAGATAGCCGACCAGCGCGTCCGTGTGCCCGAGCATCCGGGTCTCGCCGACGCCGGTCAGGCCCTCGTCCGTGTGCACCTGGACGTAGGTGAGATTGCGCCACGGGGTACCGACGACATGGGTAGTGATACCGGTGATACGCACGGCGGTTGCCCTCCACCTCGTTTCGGGACGTTCGATATTTCGACACACGTTCGAGATGCTGGCGTGACAGTAGCGGACCGCTCCAGCCCCGGCAATGGTGCGGACACGACGGCGCCCCGCCGATGTCGGCGGGGCGCCGTTCGTATCAGTACGTGCCGTCAGGCGTCAGGCGGCGTCCCAGCGGAACAGCTTCCCCGCGAGCGCCGTGAACACCGCCGCGAAGGCCAGCATCCAGCCCATCGCCGGCAGCGCCTCGCCCCAGCCGCCGCCGCGGCTCAGCACGTCCTCCATCGCGGTGACCAGATGCCGCAGCGGCATCACGGAGGACACCTTCTCCACCCAGCCCGGCGCCCCCTCCAGCGGGAAGAACGCACCGGACAGGAACGCCATCGGCAGGATGATGATCTGCGCGATCCCGTTCGCCGCCTCCTCCGACTTGGCCAGCGCGCCGATCAGCAGCCCGATCGACAGGAACGCCAGCGTCCCGCACGCCACCAGCGGCAGCACGAGCCACCAGTCGCCGGTCAGCTTCAGCCCGTAGTACGGCAGTGTGGCCACCAGAATGAAGATCGCCGTCTGTGCGAACGCCAGCAGCAGGCTCACCCCGATCCGCGCCGACACCACCGGCACCGGGGAGACGGGCGACAGCCACAGCCGCCGCAGGATGCGCTTCTTGCGCCAGTTGACGAGCCCGATGGCCGAGCCGACCACACCGCCCATCGCCACCGCCCAGCCGAGCAGACCGGGGGTGAAGAACTGGATCGCCTGCAGCGACTTGTCCTCCACCCGGTCCAGCGCCAGCCGGAACGCCGGCGGCTGCCCGGTGGCCGCCACATTGGCCTTGTCGACCACCGACCCCAGCACCTGGGTGATGGTGCCCGAGGCGACCGCGTCCGTCGCGGAGTAGCGGACCTCGACGGTGTCGCCGTTCTGCCAGACGGCCGCGTCCACGTCGCCCTTGCGCACGTCCTCCAGTGCCTGCTCGCGGTCCTTGGACTTCTCGATCTTCAGGACGTCCGACAGTGCCTTGCGGGCGTCGGCCGGCAGCTCGTCGAGCACCTGGACCCGCCCGATCTGCACCACCGTGCCCTGCGCCGGACCCGCGTCCTTGAACAGCGCCCCGAACAGCAGCAGGAACATCAGCGGGAAGAGCAGGGTGAAGAACACCGCCGCCTTGTCCCGCAGCAGGCCCAGGGCCATCGCCTTCGACAGGCTGAGAAACGTGCTCATTCGCGGTACTCCCGTCCGGTCAGCCGCAGGAACACGTCCTCCAGCGACTCCACCCCCAACTCCGCGATCAGCTCCCGCGGCGGACCGACCTTCAGCACCTTGCCCGCGTCCATCACGGCCACGCGGTCGCAGAGCGTCTCGGCCTCGTCCATGTAATGCGTCGTCAGCACCACCGTGCGGCCCGCGTCGTTGATCTCCCTCAGCAGGTCCCACAGATTGCGCCGCGCCTGCGGGTCCAGCCCCGTCGTCGGCTCGTCCAGGAACACCAGCTCCGGATCGTGGACCAGCGCGCAGGCGATGGACAGCCGTTGCGCCTGCCCGCCCGAGAGCTTGTCCTCCCGGGTACCCGCCTTGTCCGTCAGACCGACGGTCGCCAGCATCTCGTCCGCCCGCTCCGGCGACACCCCGTACAGCGAGCCGAAGGTGTGGATCTGCTCCCGCGCCGTCAGCTTCTCGAAGAACGCCGACGCCTGCAGCTGGACACCGATCCGCCGCAGCAGCCCCCTGTCGCGCGGCCAGGACTTCACGCCGAGCAGTTCGGCGCTCCCCTCATCCGGCTCGCGCAGCCCCTCGATCATCTCCATCGTCGTCGTCTTGCCGGCCCCGTTCGGCCCGAGGATGCCGAAGAACTCGCCCTCGGCAACCTCCAGATCCACCCCGTCGACCGCCTGCACATCCCCGTACCGCTTGCGCAGCCCCTGCGCATTGATAGCAATCGTCACGGGCGTGACTCTAGCCGTGCGCCTCTTGCCGTATGTCGGGGCCCTGTCAGTCGGCGTATGTGGGACCGCGCGCCCTGGCCTGCGGCGCGGCGCGGGCGTAGGAACGAGGGGGGCGCGCACGGGGAATTGCGGCGCGCCCTGTTGATCCGGGTCCGTGGGGGGTCCGGTTTCTTGTGGGGGGATTCATCGATGAGGGCATTGCGCTTACGTGCCTGCGCCGCCGCGCTCGCGTGCGTGGCCGGGCTGTTCGCGGCCGCGGGGGAGGCGTCGGCGGCGCCGGCGTACACCGTGGTCGACCTGGGGACGCTGGGCGGGAAGACCAGCACCGCGACGGGGATCGACGGCCGTACCGTCGTGGGGGATTCACTGACGGCGGGCGATGCCGCGACGCACGCCTTCGCGTACGACCTGCGCCGGGGCCGGATGACCGACCTCGGCACGCTCGGCGGTAACGACAGCCGGGCGGTGGCCGTGGACCGGCCGTACGTCGTCGGGGTGTCCGAGCTGCCGGAGGCGGGGGTGGAGCACGCGTTCGCGTACGACCTGCGGAAGGGGAGGCTGCGGGACCTCGGGACGCTGGGCGGGAGCACGAGCGTGGTGACGGCGGTCCAGGGGCATACGGTGGTGGGCCGGTCGACGCTGGCGGGGGACACCGTGACCCATGCGTTCGCGTACGACCTGCGGAGCGGGGTGATGACGGACCTGGGAAGTCTGGCGGGGGCGTCGGGGTCCAGTGACGCCACGGCGGTCGACGGTTCGGTGGTGGTGGGTGACTCCGACGTGCCGGGTCAGTCCGAGCGGCACGCGTTCGCGTACGACTCGAGGACCGGTGCCATGACGGACATCGGGACGATCGAGGGGCGGGCCAGCCGGGCCACCGACGTGGACGGCCGTACCGTCGTCGGTTCGTCCGCGTCCAACGCGTTCGCCTACGACCTGCGGACCGGACGTCTCACCGACCTCGACTGGTGGATGATGGTCCGGCCGGTCGTCGACCGGCACACCGTGGGAGGCAGCACCTCCTCGCAGGCGTTCACGTACGACTTGCGCACCGGGGCGCTGGTCGAGGTCCCGACGCACAGAGGAGTCACGGAGATCGAGCAGGTTCGCGGCGATCTGGTGATCGGCAACGTCTTCGCGCCGAACTCCTTCGCGTACACCTTCCGCATCGACACCGGTGAGCTCGTCCAGCTGTCCTCCCTCGGAGGCCTGAACTTCCAGGCGGTCGAGGCCAACCGCAACGGCGTCGTCGCCGGCCGGGCCGCACTGCCGCCGGCGTACGAATGGGACGCGAACGGCCCGTTCCACGCCTGCGTCTGGCTGCCGGCGACGGCCTGACCGCCGGGCCCGCGGCTCCGGACCGGAGCCGCGGGCCGTACCGTCACGCGGCGCCGCGCGGCGAGTCGTCGTCCACGATCTCCGCGTCCACGACCTCCTCCTGCTCCCGCCCGGACGCGCCGGACCCGGCGGACGTCCCGTCCGGCGCCCCGTCCCCGGCCTCGCTCCCGCCGCTCTGCTGCCGGGCGTTCGCGTACAGCGCCGCGCCGATCCGCTGCGCCGCCCCGGCCGCCTTGTCGATCGCCTGCCGCAGCGCCGGGGTGCTGTCGGTCGAGGTGTCCTCGAGCTGCGTCCTCAGCTCCGCCAGCGCCTCCTCCGCCGCCGTGCGGTCCCCGGCGGCGATGCGCTCCGCGTTCTCCCGGATCAGCTGCTCCGTCTGGTAGATCAGCTGCTCCGCCTGGTTGCGCGTTTCCGCCGCCTCGCGCCGCCCGCGGTCCTCCTCCGCGTACCGCTCGGCGTCGCGCACCATCCGGTCGATGTCCTGTTTGGGCAGCGCGGACCCGCCCGTCACCGTCATCTTCTGCTCCCGGCCCGTGCCCAGGTCCTTCGCCGTGACGTGCATGATGCCGTTCGCGTCGATGTCGAAGGACACCTCGATCTGCGGCACGTTGCGCGGTGCCGGCGGCAGCCCCGTCAGCTCGAACATGCCGAGCTTCTTGTTGTACGCCGCGATCTCCCGCTCGCCCTGGAAGACCTGCACGTTGACGGACGGCTGGTTGTCCTGGGCGGTGGTGAAGATCTCCGAACGGCGGGTCGGGATCGTGGTGTTGCGCTCGATCAGCTTCGTCATGATGCCGCCCTTGGTCTCGATGCCCAGGGACAGCGGGGTGACGTCGAGCAGCAGGACGTCCTTGACCTCGCCCCTCATCACCCCGGCCTGCAGTGCGGCGCCGACCGCCACCACCTCGTCCGGGTTGACGCCCTTGTGCGGCTCCTTGCCGGTGAGCCGCTTGACCAGCTCGGTCACCGCCGGCATCCGGGTCGAGCCGCCCACCAGGATCACGTGGTCGACGGCCGAGACCTTGATCCCGGCGTCCTTGACGGCCTGCTGGAACGGGATCTTGCAGCGTTCCAGCAGATCCTGGGTGAGCTGCTCGAACTGGGCCCGGGTGAGCTTCTCCTCCAGATGCAGGGGACCGGCGGCGGAGGCGGTGATGTACGGGAGGTTCACCGTCGTCTCGCTGGACGACGACAGCTCGACCTTGGCCTTCTCGGCGGCCTCCCGGAGGCGCTGCACGGCCATCTTGTCCCGGGAGAGGTCCACCCCGTGGCCGTTGCGGAACCGGGTGACCAGATGATCCACGATCCGCTGGTCCCAGTCGTCGCCGCCCAGCCGGGTGTCGCCGGACGTCGACTTGACCTCGACGACGCCGTCGCCGATCTCCAGCAGCGACACGTCGAACGTGCCGCCGCCGAGGTCGAAGACCAGCACCGTGTGGTCGTCCTCCTTGTCCAGCCCGTACGCGAGGGCGGCGGCCGTCGGCTCGTTGATGATCCGCAGCACCTTCAGCCC
Organism: Streptomyces smaragdinus; assembly: GCF_009604385.1. GTDB lineage: Bacteria > Actinomycetota > Actinomycetes > Streptomycetales > Streptomycetaceae > Streptomyces > Streptomyces smaragdinus. Next base: position 402,832 of record NZ_WEGJ01000001.1, on the reverse strand, counting down.
GGCGATCTCCCCGGCCTCCTTGGTCGCCTGGCGCTGGGAGTCATTGAAGTACGCCGGCACGGTGATCACCGCGTCGGCGACCGTGTCACCGAGATATGACTCGGCGTCGCGCTTCAGCTTCTGCAGCACCCGGGCGGAGATCTCCTGCGCCGTGAACCGCTTCCCGTCGACGGACCCGCTCTCCGGGAACCTCCAGTCGCCCTCGCCGACGTGCCGCTTCACGGAGCGCACCGTACGGTCCACGTTCGACACGGCCTGACGCTTGGCTATCTCGCCGACCAGCACCTCGCCGGTCTTGGCGAACGCCACGACGGACGGGGTGGTACGCGACCCCTCCGCGCTGGTGATGACGGCGGGCTCACCACCCTCCAGCACGCTGACCACCGAGTTCGTCGTGCCCAGATCGATCCCCACCACGCGAGTCATTCCCGGTCTCCTCCCTGACGGCGGGCTCCCCATATCCTGCATAAAACTTGAGTCCAGTCATGTCAAGGTATGCGGCGGCAGGAGTGCCGGAAACTCGGGTGGACGAGGGTATGGACGATGCTCTCGGAGTCGGTTGTCGTTCAATTAATTGAGCCCACTCATGGCAATGTTGTCGGAAGATCGTCGGCGACGGAATGTTTCCGCAGGTCAGAGGGGTTTCGTTGATCAACAAGCCCGCGTGCGGGGCCGTTTCGGGGATGCGCTTCCCGGCGTCTCGGGGACAGCGGTTACTGTGTCTGCCTCGGGGGGCACCCGGCTCGGTTCCGGAGCCGGCGGGAGAGAACCGAAAGTAGCGCAGATGATCACGACCGAATCCTCTGACTGCCCCGCCCTCGGCAGCCTGCTCGGCCGCGCGCAGGCGACGGCCGTCCAGGACCGGCTCAGCGCGGAGCTCGTCGCCTCCGACCTGCTGGCGCCGGACCGGGCGCGGAGTCTGGTGTGCGCCCGCGCGTGTGCCGGTGATCCGCTGCTGCTGGCGGCCCCGGGGCAGATCTGGGTGCTGGACGAGGACATCGACATCGACGACGCCCCCGCGCTGCGGCTGGCGGTGCACGCCCGGCTGTCCGCCCCGCCGCGCGTCATCGTCTCCGACGCGGACGAGCCGGGGCCGGGCGGGGCGCTCGACGAGCTCCTGCTGGAGGTCCTGGAGTTCTACCGTCTGGAGTCCTGGCAGCCGGACCTGCTCCCGGCCACCCCCGGCACACCCAACTGAGGCGTCCCGCTACCGCCGCCCGCTGTTGCGCGGATGATTGCGGGCGGTGCGTTCGTTGCCCCGGCGGTAGTTGCCGGTCCAGCGGGCCATGACCTCCTGGGCGTCGCCCGCGGTCACCTCGCGGAGGAAGCGGGCGGCCCGGTCGCCGCGCAGGATTGTCGCCGGACGGCCGTGGTGCCGGATCTCCACCGACCCGTCACCACGTGCCGCGTACTCGAATCCCCGCGGTCCCGGCATTCGCCCGCCCCCTCCTGCGTCCGTGTTTCCATCGTGGGGTGAGTCCGTGCGGAGCGCGAGCGATTATTGCGGCGGGCACCCCGCGTCGGCGAGCTCGAAGTATCCCGGGGCGGTCTCCGCCAGGGTGTGCGTGGTGAAGATGTTGTACAGCCCCATGGCCTGGTTCGAGCCGTTCGCGTACACGAACCCGAGCGACTGGTGCGCCCGGCCCGCGGCCACCTGGGCGTAGTTCGTCGCCGTGAAGCACGCGGGCGTCGGCTCGGGATCGGGGTCCGGGTCGGGATCCGGACCGGGGTCGGTGGTGCCGGCGAGACCCCAGAACGCGGCGATCCGCCGCGACGCGCACAGGTTCACGTCGGGGAAGTACTGCCCGGCGATCCCGCACTGGTCGGCGCCCGTCCCCGGGTCGACGGCCTGGCCGTGCGGCATCCCGGTGAGGGAGTACGTCTCCACGACGTCCCGCCCCGCCGCGTCCCGGTACACCCGGTGCGGATGGCCCGCCACCGTGTCGCTGACCTCCGGCGTCGCGTCCGTGCCGTGGACGTCCGTCCACTGCTCGACCAGCTCCGTCATATTGGCGGGCGCCACCGTGGTGTCGGCGCTGCCGTGCCACACCGACACCACGGGCCGGGGCCCGGTGTAGCCCGGGTCGGCGGCGCGGACCTTGTCGCCCCACTGGGCGGCGCTCAGATTCCGGCCGGGGTTCATGCAGGTGTACGCGTCCAGCAGGGAGGTCGCGCAGCCGGCCGGGATGCCCGCCACGACCGCGGCGCCGGCGAAGACGTCCGGGTAGGCGGCGGCCAGCGCGGAGGTCATGGCGCCACCGGCGGACAGGCCGGTGACGTACACCCGGGCGGTGTCGCTCCCGTAGTCGGCGGTCATCCGGTCCACCATCTGCTTCACCGACAGCGCCTCGCCCTGGCCGCGGGCGGTGTCACCGGACTGGAACCAGTTGAAGCAGGAGGTGGCGTTGTTCGCGGACCGCTGCTGGGGGAGCAGGAGCGCGAAGCCGTACCGGTCGGCCCAGCTGTTCCAGCCCGTGTCGTCGTAGAAGCCGGCCGCGGACTGCGTGCAGCCGTGCAGCGCGACGACCAGCGGCCGGCCGGCGGGGAGCCCGTCGGGCACGTACCGGAACATCTGCAGGTTGCCGGGGTTGGAGCCGAAGCCCGTGACCTCGGTGAGCGTGGCGGCCCGGGCCGGTGTCGCGCCCGGTCCCAGCAGCGCGGTGAGCACCGCCAGGACGAGGGCGACGAGCGCTGCGGGCAGGGGGAGGGGATGGTGTCGGTCCGGGAATGGGCGGGGCATGGGGGGCCTCCTGACCGGTTCCGTCGAGCCCGGGTCATTGTCATGACCCCGGCGTTTCCTGGACGGTACGGTGAGGAGGGCGCCACCGGTATGGCGATGTGCTCCACCGTGCGCCGCGCGGACTGTGGCTCCCGTCCGTCGGACAGCCGCATGGGGCGCTGTTCCTCAAGAGCGTCCGCGAACTCGTGCGGCCAGTCCGGCACCGTCCGGCCGCATCGGCTCGTGCAGCCGGTCGGCCGCCCGGATCGCCGTAAGTGGGCTCTGGTGGACGCCTACAGCGCCTCCCGGTCCGCCGCCGGCACCCAGTCCTTCTCCGGGTCGAGGCGGACCTCCCCGCACGCCTCCGACAGCTCGTGCAGGAAGCGGGCCAGCACCGGGTCGCGGTCGTCGCGGCGCCAGATCGCCGACCACGGCAGATGCGGGACCGGCCCGGCGAGCGGGACCATCCGCAGGGGTTCCGGCAGGTCGGGCAGGCCGGCGGGGTGCAGGGCCACCAGGTCGGGCTCGCGTTCGGCCCGGGCGACGTACGACTGGGGGAAGCCCAGCAGCGCGTCGCTCCGGTCGAGGGTGATCCCGAAGTCGGCGGCGAACGCCTCGTACCAGCCCACCATCTCCGGCGCCGTCGACGGGGCGAGGGAGACCAGCTCGCACTCCGTCAGCTCCCCGGGGCGCACCTCGGCCGCCGACGCCAGCCGGTGGTCGCGGGTGACCAGCAGGGCGATCGGCTCCAGCCAGGCGATGCGGTGGCGCAGCTCCTGCGGCCAGGGCCGGTCGAGGTCGTGGACCCGGCCGAACGCCACGTCGACCTCGCCGCGCAGCAGCGCCTCCATCGCGGCCCAGGTGCTGCGCCGCATGCTGGGCTCCACGGGCAGCGGCGGGCGCAGCGCGGCGAGCTGTTCGACGAAGCGGTACGGGACGAACCGCTGGATGCCCCAGACGTCCACCCGCAGCGGCTTCCCGGCGGGCGCCAGCACGGACGTCGCGGCGTCGGCCACGGCCAGCAGCTGCCGGGCGTGCGGCAGGAACCGCTCGCCGGCCGCGGTGAGCTGGACGCCGGCGCTGTCGCGTACGAACAGCTGGGCGCCCAGCAGCTGCTCCAGCCGCTGTACCCGGCGGGACAGCGCCTGCTGCGTGAGATGGAGACCGGCGGCCGCGCGGCCGAAGTGCCGCTGCTCGACGACGGCCACGAAGGCCCGTACCTGGGCGAGATCGAAGTCCACGGAACGCGACCGTAGCGGCCCCCGCCAGCGCTCACAACTATCGCTTGTCGAGGCGGCGCAACATTCGTTGGACCCCCGCCGACCTGCGCGGTTGACTCGAAGACAGAGAGCGACGGAGCAACGAACACCCGAAGGGAATGACTGAGATGCGAGTTCTCATCGCCGGAGCGTCCGGGGTCCTCGGCAGGCACATGGCGTGGGAGATCACCGCCGCCGGCCACCAGGTGATCGCGCTGGGCCGTACGCCGGACGGCTCGGGCGCGCTGAAGGACATGGGCGCCGAGTTCGTCCGCGCCGACCTCCTGGACCGCGAGGGGCTGCTGCGGGCGCTGGACGGTCAGCACGCCGACGCCGTGATCCACGCGGCGACCGCGCTGAGCAGTACCCCGCTGCGGCACTCGCAGATGGCGGGCACCGACCGGCTGCGTACGACCGGCACGGCCAACCTGGTGGACGCCGCCCGCGAGATCGGCGCCAAGCGCCTGGTCTCGGAGTCGATGCACGTCGGCTACGGCTACCGCGACTTCGGCGACACGCCGGTCACCGAGGACACCCCGTTCGCCCCGCAGGGCCAGGGCGCGGCCGTCGAGCCGCATCTGGCCGGCTTCCGGGAGAAGGAGCGGCTGACGTTCCACTCCGACGGCATCGAGGGCGTGTCCCTGCGGTTCGGCGCCCTGTACGGGCCGGGGTTCGGCGTCGGCGGCACCGACACGATCGTCGAGCTGCTGCGGGCCCGCAAGCTGCCCGTCGCCGACGGCGGCGGCGTGCTCAACTGGACGGACCTGCGCGACGCCGGCCGCGCCACGCTCCTGGCGCTGGAGCGGGGCGAGGCGGGCCGGGCGTACAACATCGTCGACGACACGGCGGTCAGCCTCACCGACCATATCCGCCGCGCCGCCGAGGTGTTCGGCACGCCGCGGCCGCGGACGGTGCCGATGTGGCTGCTGAGGTTCGCGGCGCCCTACGTGCACACGATGATGAAGACGTCGATGCACGTGTCCAACGCCAGGGCGCGCCGCGAGCTGGGCTGGGAGCCGACCACCGCCTCCAGCCTCGAGGGGCTGCGGAAGCTGGCCGGCTGAGGGATCAGGACAGCGTGCAGGAATTGACCACATCGCCCGCGGCAGGCCTGGCCACCAGGCCGCTCGCGGGCGGTGGCGTGCGGTCCTCGACCCACGCCGTCATCGCGTCGAACGCGGTGAGGAAGCAGGGCAGGATCGGGCGCAGCCGGTCCGGGTACGTGTCGTAGAGGCTGTCGACGTGGGTGCCGTCCTGGACGGTGTAGTACCGGTGCAGCGCTCCCCGGTGCTGGTCCTCGATCAGCCCCGCGTACACGTCGGAGTCCGTGCGGATGGGCAGCAGCGAGTCGTTCGTCCCGTGCAGGGTGAGCATCGGCTTCCCGATCCGGCCGGTGAGCGACACCCGCTCCACCGCCCGGTGCACCGCCGCGGGCCGCGCGGCGTAGTCGTACGCGGCGTCCGAGGCGCAGGGCGCCAGGATCTCCGGCAGCGTGGTGCCCGCCGAGGCGCCGGGGCAGGCCGGGTCGTACGTGGGGTCGAACTCCGCCCGGTAGCTCTTCTGCGTCAGGCCCCAGTACGCCGACCGGTGGTACGGCCACAGGAACTCCGAGCCCGGTGCGAACCCGGCCGCGTACATCGCCTCGTCGGGGACCTGGCCGAGCTGGTTGGCCACGGCGGTCGGCAGCGAGGTGAGCAGGCTGGGGCCGTCGGGGCGCCACAGGGTGCCCTCCCAGTCGACGCCGCCGTCGTACAGCTCCGGCCGGTTCTCCAGCTGCCAGCGGGTGAGGTAGCCGCCGTTGGAGACGCCCGTCATGTACGTGCGCCGCGCCGGGCGCCCGTAGGCCTGCTTCACCACGGCCTTCGCGGCCAGCGTCAGCTCGGTCGTACGACGGTTCCACTCGACGACCGCGTCGCCGGGGCGGTCGCCGTCGGTGTAGAAGTCGGGGCCGTTGTTGCCCTTGTCGGTGGAGGCGTACGCGTAGCCCTGTGCCAGGACGAAGTCGGAGATGACCCCGTCCAGCGAGTACTGCTTGCGGGTCCCGGGCGCGCCGGTGACGACGAGCTTGCCGTTCCAGTGCTCGGGCAGGCGGACGACGAACTGTGCGTCGTGGGCCCAGCCGTGGGTGGCGTTCAGGTGCGAGCCGTCGGGGAAGTAGCCGTCGACCTGGATGCCGGGGACGCCCGACGGGCGGACGGTGTCCCGCGCCGCCAGGGACGCCCAGTCGGCGGCGTCGGTGTACGTGGTGCCGGCCAGGCCGGTGGTCGTCAGGTCGGGCAGACAGGCCGTGGTCTGCAGCTCGGCGCCCGGTACGTCGATCCGGTGCTCCCCGGCGCACCGCGCCGGGGCGCCGGAGGCCGGGGCCTGCAGGGTGAAGGCGAACATGGCGGCGCTCAGCAGCGCCACGCCGGTTCTGGGACGCATGGGTTCCTCTCGGGTGCGGATACGGGTACGGGTGCCGGGGCGCGCGTCGCGGCGCCCGCGTGATGGCCGTGGCGCACATGGTGGGCGGCCCCCGTACCCGGGGGCCACGGAGAAGAGCCACAGTCCCGTACCCGCCGCGCTGGAGCACACGTCCACCGCACGGCGTGGAGCCCGATCGGCCGGGGTGGAGGAGAGCCACACCGGTGCCGAGTGGCTTGTGGAGTTTCCCTCCGTAGCCGCCGCCGTCCCCCGTCTCTACCGTCATCGACACGTCGGCAGCCGCCGGCCACCGCTTCCCACCGCGCCGGTACCCCCGCCGGTCCGCGTTCCCCCGCCGGTCCACCCGAGGCCACCATGACACTGCGCCATGCCGTCCTGCGTACGCACCAACTGGGCAAGGAGTTCAACGGATTCCACGCCGTGTCCGGTGTGGACCTCGCCGTACTCCAGGGCACCGTCCACGCCCTCGTCGGCCCCAACGGGGCCGGCAAGACCACCCTGTTCAACCTGCTCACCGGATTCCTCCCGGCCACCTCCGGCCGTATCGAACTCGACGGCAGGGACATCACCGGCGCCCCGCCCGAGCGCATCGCCCGGCTCGGCGTCGCCCGGTCCTTCCAGGTCACCAGCCTCTTCCCGCAGATGACGGCCCGCGAGCACGTCGAGCTGGCGCTGCAGGCCGGCACCGGGCTGGGCCGGCGCCTGTGGGTGTCGGAGAAGCGCATGAGCCGCTTCACCGCCCGGGCCCGCGAACTCCTCGCCGAGGTCGGCCTGGAGAAGGTCGCCGAGCGGGCGGCGGGAGCCCTGCCGTACGGGCAGAAACGCTCCCTGGAGCTGGCCCTCGCACTCGCCCTGGACCCCAAGGTCCTGCTGCTCGACGAGCCCACCGCCGGGATGGGCCTGGAGGACGTCGAGCGGACCGTCGAACTGGTCGGCCGGATCCGCGCCGGACGCACCGTCGTCATGGTCGAACACAACATGAGCGTCGTCGGCACCCTCGCCGACACCGTCACGGTCCTGCAGCGCGGGGAAATCCTCGCCGAGGGCCCGTACGAGCAGGTGAAGACCGATCCCCGTGTCGTCGAGGCCTATCTGGGAGCCGAGGTTGCTTGAGATCAAGGGCATGGGCGCCCGCTACGGAGAAGCCGAGGTCCTGCACGACGTCGATCTGACGATCGGCGCCGGCGAAGTCGTCACCCTCGTGGGCCGCAACGGCGCCGGCAAGACCACCCTGCTGCGCTGCCTGATGGGCCTGCACCCGCGGCCCACCGGCACCGTCCACCTCGACGGCCGCGACATCACCCGACTGCCCGCGCACCGCCGCGCCCGCCTGGGCCTGGGCTACGTACCCGACGACCGCGGCATGTACGCGACGCTGACCGTCCACGAGAACCTCACCCTGCCCGCCCTCACCACCGACGGCCCCGCGCCGTGGCCCCTGGAGCGGATCTACGACACCTTCCCCGTGCTCGCCGCCCGCCGCCGCTCCCCGGGCACCAAGCTCTCCGGCGGCGAACAGCAGATGCTCGCCCTGGCCCGCGTGCTGCGCACCGGCGCCCGGCTGCTGCTGTGCGACGAACCCACCGAGGGCCTCGCCCCGGTGATCGTCCAGCGCATCGGGGAGATCCTCCGCGAGGCGAAGGAACACGGCGTCGCCGTCCTCCTCGTCGAGCAGAACCTCCGCTTCGCCGCCACCGTCGCCGACCGCCACTACCTCCTCTCCCAGGGCCGGATCGCCCTGGAGCTGGACAACGCGGGCGTCAGCAGCCGCGAGGACGAACTCCTTGCCCACCTCGGACTGTGACCCCCTCCCACCCGCACCCCCCTTGTTCCTTGACCTGGAGGCTCCACCCATGAAGCGCAGACTCGTATCCACCTTCGCCGCCGTCGCGGCCGGCACCCTGCTCGCGGGCTGCGGCGGGGGCGGCCCCAGCTCCGGCGGCGGGAAGATCAGCGACGACAAGATCGTGCTGGGCGTGCTCACCGACCTGTCCGGCGTCTACGCCGACCTCGCCGGCGCCAACTCCGTCGCCGCGGTGGAGATGGCCGTCGCCGACTTCAGGAAGAAGTACGGCGACAAGGCCGTCACCGACGACATCGAGGTCATCAAGGCCGACCACCAGAACAAGCCGGAGATCGCCAACACCCAGGCCAAGGAGATGTACGAACGCCGCAAGGCCGACGCCCTCTTCGACGTGCCGACCTCCTCCGCCGCCCTCGCCGTGCAGACCGTCGCCGGCCAGGTCAAGAAGCTGTACTTCAACACCGGCGCCGCGACCACCGAACTCGCCGGCAAGACCTGTAACCCGTACACCTACGCCTACGCCTACGACGCCTACATGCTCGCCCAGGGCACCGGCGCCGCGGTCGCGAAGCAGGGCGGGAAGAACTGGTACACCATCTACCCGGACTACGCGTTCGGGCAGGACATGCAGAAGAAGTTCTCCGCCGCCGTCACCGGCGCCGGCGGGAAGATCGTCGCCGGCGACCCGACCCCGTTCCCCGCCGACAACTACTCCACCTTCCTGCTCAAGGCCAAGGCGATGAAGCCCAAGCCCGACATCCTCGGCGCCCTGCAGGCCGGCGGCGACCTGGCCAACGTCGTCAAGCAGTACGAGCAGTTCAAGCTGAAGGACGCCGGGATCGGGCTGGCCATCGGCCTGCTCTTCGACTCCGACATCAAGGCCATCGGCGCCGACAAGCTCGCCGGCACCAGCTTCACCACCGCCTGGTACTGGAGCCTGGACGACGAGGCCAAGGCCTGGGCCGACCGCTTCAAGGACAAGACCGGGGTCCGCCCCACGTTCGTCCAGGCCGCCGACTACTCCGCCGCCACCCGCTACCTCGAGGCCGTGCAGCAGGCAGGCACCGACAAGGCGGAGGACGTGTCCAAGAAGCTCGACGGGGCCGAGTTCAACGACTTCTTCGCCCGCAACGCCACCATCCGCGCCGAGGACCACCGCGTGGTGCACGACGCGTACCTGGTGAAGGTCAAGGACCCGGCGAAGGCCACCGAGGCCGAGGACTACACCGAGCCCGTCAAGACCATCCCCGCCGCCGAGGCCTTCGACGCGCCCTCGCCCGACTGCTCGATGAGCTGAGTGGACCCCCGGCCATGACCTCCTTCCTGCAACAGGCCTTCAACGGCCTGGTCAGCGGCAGCTTCTACGCCCTGCTGGCCCTCGGCCTCGCCGTGATCTTCGGCATGCTGCGCGTGGTGAACTTCGCGCACGGCGCCGTCTACACCCTGGGCGCCTTCGGCGCGGTGGTCCTGGCCGACAAAGCCGGACTCGGCTTCTGGTGGGCACTGCTGATCGTCCCGGTGGTGCTCGCCGCCGGCGGCATGGTGGTGGAGCGTGCGTTCGTCCACCGGCTGACCGCCCTCGACCCGCTCTACAACTTCCTGCTCACCTTCGGCATCGCCCTGGTGGCGCAGGACCTGCTGAGCATGACGTACGGCTCCCACTCCCAGCCGTACGACCACGCGCCCTTCCCGGGCTCCGTGGACCTGGGCCTGTTCGACTTCCCCAAGTACCAGGTCTTCGCGCTCGCCGTCTCGCTCGCCGTCTGCACCGGCGTCTGGCTGCTCCTCACCCGCACCCGGATCGGCACCGTGGTGCGGGCGTCGACCGAACGGCCCGAGACGACCCGCGCGTTCGGCATCAACACCGGACGGTGGATCACCCCCGTCTTCGGTTTCGGCGTGGCCCTCGCGGGCCTCGCCGGGGTGCTGGCGACACCGATGCGCGCGGTGAACCCCGCGATGGGCTCCGACCTGATCATCGTGGTCTTCGCGGTCGTCGTCATCGGCGGCCTCGGCTCGGTGTTCGGGTCGGTGCTCGCCGGCTTCGCCATCGGCATGCTCCAGGCCCTCGGCAACCTCTACGTCCCCGTCCTCTCCCAGACCTCGGTCTTCCTCCTGATGGCCGTGGTGCTGCTGGTCCGTCCCGCCGGCCTGTTCGGCAAGGAGGAGCACGCATGATCGTCGCGCTGTCGCGCCGGCTGCACGCCCGGCCCCTGTGGGTGCGCGCCGCCCTGCTCGCCGCCGGACTGGTCGCGGTGTTCGGGCTGCCGTGGGTGCTGTACCCGCCGGTGGCCGCGGACATCCTGTGCTGGGGGCTCTTCGCCGTGGCCTTCGACCTGCTGCTGGGCCACGCGGGCCTGCTGTCCTTCGGGCACGCCGCGTTCTGGGGCAGCTCCGCGTACGCCACCGGGCTCATCGCCATCCACAGCGGGCTGCCGTTCTACGTGGCCGTGCTGGGCGGCGCGGTGGCCGCGGCGGTGATCGCGCTGCCCATCGGCTGGCTGGCGGTGCGCCGCAGCGGCATCTACTTCGCCATGGTCACCCTGGCCTTCGCCCAGCTGATCTACTTCACCGCCAACCAGTGGGGCTCGGTCACCGGCGGCGAGAACGGGCTCCAGAACATCCCCCGCGACCTGCCCGGCGTGGACCTCACCGACTCCTTCGTCTACTACTACTACGCGCTGCCGGTGGTGCTGCTCGGCCTCCTCGCCGCCTGGCGGATCGTGCACTCCCCGTTCGGCCGGGTCGCCGCCGGCATCCGCGACAACCCGGCGCGGGTCCGGGCGCTGGGCTACTCCGCGGACCGCTACAAGGTGGTCGTGTTCGTCGCCTCCGCGTTCCTGTCGGGGCTGGCGGGCGGGCTGTACGCGATGAACCACGGGTTCGCCTCGCTGCAGGAGGTGTACTGGACGACGTCCGGGAAGGTCGTCGTGATGACCGTCCTGGGCGGCATCGGCACCCTGTGGGGGAGCCTGGTGGGCGCGGCGGCCGTGGTGCGGCTGGAGGACTGGCTGTCGACGTCCGGTTTCGAGCAGACACAGCTGGTCACCGGCGGGATCTTCATCGCCGTCGTCCTCCTCTTCCGGCGCGGCGTGTGGGGTACGGTCAGCCATCTGCTCCGGCGGCGGGACGACCCCGCCGGCGAGGACCCGGAGCCGGGCCTCGTACACGACCACGAGGAGGAGACCGCGACCGAGCCGGTGTCGGCGTCGGCGCCGTAGGACCGACCGGAGGGAGAGGAGCTGCCGTGGAGCACACCACCGTTCCCGCGCGGGCCGGCGCCGGCCCCGCCGGCGAACTCCTGCGCCTGCTGCGCGAGGACGCGCCCGCCGAGGTCTACCACGCGCTGCTCGACCGGGCGCCCGCCGGGGACCGCGAGTGGCTGGCGCCGCTGGTGGACGACGCGCTGCGGGTACGGGCCCGGCTGGAGGAGCAGAGCCGGCACGAGAGCGAACTCGCCGCGCTCTACGAGACGGCCGGCGACCTGTCGTCGCTGCGCGACCTGGAGGCCGTCCTCCAGGCGATCGTCCGCCGGGCGAGGGCGCTGCTGGGCACGGACGTGGCGTATCTGATGCTCAACGACGCCCGGCGCGGCGACACCTACATGCGGGTCACCGACGGCATCCGCACCGACGCGTTCAAACAGACCCGTCTGCCGCTCGGCGCCGGGCTCGGCGGGCTGGTCGCCAAGGACGCCGTGCCGTACGCCACGGCCGACTACATCGCCGACGCCCGCTTCGACCACATCATCGACGACATCGTGGACGGCGAGGGGATCGTCTCCATCCAGGGCGTCCCCCTCGCCCTCGGCGACCGGGTCATCGGCGTGCTGATGTCCGCCAACCGCTACAGCCGCCCGTTCTCCGACCACGAGGTGGCGCTGCTGGTGTCGCTGGCCAACCACGCGGCCATCGCCATCGAGAACGCCACCCTCTTCCAGGACGTCCGCCGGGCCGTCGAGGAGCTGACCGAGGCCAACACCCTCATCCAGGCCCACAGCGAGTCCATCGAACAGGCCGCCGCCCTGCACGAACGGCTGATCGGCATCGTCCTGGACGGCGCCGGCCTGCCCGACGTCGCCGCCACCCTCGCCGACGTCCTCGGCGGCAGCATCCTGGTCCTCGACGCCCAGCGCCGCACCCTGGCCGCCGCCGGCGACGACCCCCTCGTCGAGGCGGCCCGCGCGAGCGGCGCCCTGCCCGAGGACTCACCCGCCGCCCAGGCCGTACGGGAGGCCGGCGTCCTGTCCGCAGAGGCCCGCCGCACCCGCAAGACCGGCGCCGCGTGCGCCACCCCCATCGTGGCCGGCGGCGAGGCCCTGGGCGTCCTGCTCCTCGTCCGGGCCACCCCCGACAGCAGCGACATCCGGTCCCTGGAACGCGCCGCGCTCGTCACCGCCCTGATGCTGCTCAGCGAACGCGCCGTCACCGAGGCCGAGCACCGCCTCCACGGCGAACTCCTCGAGGACCTCCTCGGCAACCCGCACCGCGACCCCGAGGGCCTGCGCCGCCGCGCCACCCTCATGGGCGTGGCCCTGGGCCGCCCGCACACGGTGTTCGCCGCCCGCGCCCGCGACGGCCGCCACCGCCGCCGCATCGCCGACGCCGCCGCCCCCTACGCCGTGCGCGCCGGGGGGCTGGCGGGGGAGTACCGGGGCGACGTCGTGGTCCTCCTCCCCGGCGACGCCGACCCCGGCGCCCTGGCCCGCCACCTCAGCGACGCCGTCGAGGTCCCGGTGACCGTCGGCGCCGCCCCGGCCGCCCCCGGCACGGAGGCCGTGGCGGAGGCCCACCGCGACGCGACCCGCTGCCTGGACGTCCTGCTGGCCCTGGACCGCGACGGCGAGGGCGCCACCGCCGGCGAACTCGGCGTGTACGGGCTGCTGTTCCACGCCACCGGCCGCGACGAACTGCGCCGCTTCGTGCACCGGGTGCTGGGCCCGGTCCTGGAGTACGACGCCCAGCGCGGCGGCGAACTGGCCCGCACCCTCCTCACGTACTACGCCAACGACGCCAACCTCACCCGCACCGCCGCCGCCCTCTACATCCACATCAACACGCTCTACCAGCGCATGGACCGGGTCACAGCCCTGCTGGGTCCGCACTGGAAGCATGCCGACCAGGCGCTCCAGGTCCATCTGGCGCTGAAGGTCCACGCGGTCCTGACCGCACGCTGACCGACCCGCGCGGCGTACGCAGCCCGACGGCGGACACCGCGGCGCCCACCACCGTCATCGCCACCGGTACGAGGAGCGCCGTCCGGTACGCCGCCAGCACCTCCCCGGGCGAGCCGTCGCTCCCGGCGACGGCCAGCCCGTACACCGCGGTCACCGCGGAGATGCCGACCGCGGCGCCGAACTGGGTGAAGGTGTAGAGCAGCCCGCCGGCCAGCCCCTGCTCCCGCGGCCCCACGTCCTCGGTCGCGGCGATGGTCAGCGGCCCGTAGGCCAGGGCGAACGCCACACCCGACAGGGCCAGCGTCGGGAACATCGCCGCGTACGACCGGTCCATCCCCATGGGAAGGAACAGCCCGTACCCCACGACCGCCAGCACGAACCCGGCGAGGATCACCCGGCCGTTGCCCCACCGGCGTACCAGACGCGGCGTGAGCAGCGGCGCCAGCACCGCGTCGCAGCCCATCACGATCAGCGCGAGGGCCGTCCGCAGCGACGACCAGCCTCGCAGCTCCTGCAGATAGAGGGTGACGACGAACTGGAAACCGAAGAACGAGCCCAGGAACAGCATCGCGGCGACATCGGCCCGCACCATCGAGGCATTACGGAAGATCCCCAGCCGCACCAGAGGCGTCCGCGCCCGCCGCTCGACCACCAGGAACGCCGCCAGCAGGACCAGCCCCGCCCCGAACGCCCCGGCGGTGAGCCAGAGTCCGCTGCGGCCGTGCTCGAGCCGTACGATGCCGCAGGCGAGCAGCAGCATCGCCCCGGCGGCGCTGGCCGCACCGGCCAGGTCGAACCCCCGCCGCACCGGCTCCGGCCGCTCCTCGGCCGGCACCAGCCGCCGCGCCGCGAGGAGCACCGCCCCGGCCAGGAACACCGGCGCGAAGAAGACCCAGCGCCAGCCGAGCCCCGTCAGCAGCCCGCCGACGATCAGCCCCAGGGAGAAGCCGCCCCCGCCGACGCCCCCGAAGACGATCAGCGCGCGCTCGCGCTGCGGGCCCGCCGGATAGGACGTCGTGATGATCGACATGGCGGCGGGCGTCATGAACGCCGCCGAGACACCGGTGACGAACCGCGCCACCACCAGCATCCAGCCCTCGGTCGCGAAGCCGCCCAGCGCGGAGAACACCACGAAGACGCCCAGCCAGCCCAGCAGCATCCGCCGCCGGCCCAGCAGATCGGCCGCGCGCCCGCCGAGCAGCGTGAACCCGGCGTAGCCCAGCACGTAGCCGCTCATCACCCAGGCCGCGGTCCCGGTACTCAGGCCCAGATCGGCCCGGACGGTCGGGATCGCGACGGCGAGCATCGCGACATCGATGCCCTCCAGGAAGATCGTCCCGCACAGGACGAGCAGCAGGGCCCAGGCCCGCCCGCCCATCCGCGCGGCGGCACCGTCGCCCACCGTCACACCCCTCGAACTCCGCCGGATTCACCGGATCGTGTCATCGGGGCGCGTGGGGCCGCCACCCATATATAGGGGACAGGCCACGGAGTCGTACGGGCCGTCCCGTCACCGCGCACCGGTCCGGTCACCGGGCTCCCGCCCGTACCCCTAGACTCGGCCGAATGGCGAAATACTTCGACGTGCACCCCGACAATCCCCAGCGGCGCACCATCACCGGTGTGGCCGACGAGATCCGCTCCGGGTCCCTCGTCGCGTACCCGACGGACTCCTGCTACGCCCTGGGGTGCCGGCTCGGCAACCGCGAGGGCATCGAGCGGATCCGGCAGATCCGCGACCTGGACGACCGGCACCACTTCACCCTGGTGTGCCGCGACTTCGCGCAGCTGGGCCAGTTCGTGTACGTCGACAACGACGTCTTCCGCGCGATCAGGGCGGCGACGCCCGGCCAGTACACCTTCATCCTCACCGCGACGAAGGAGGTGCCGCGCCAGCTCCAGCACCCGAAGAAGAAGACCGTCGGCGTGCGGATCCCCGAGCACGCCGTCACCCAGGCGCTGCTGGAGGAGCTGGGCGAGCCGATCGTGTCCAGCACCCTGCTGCTGCCCGACGAGGAGGAGCCGCTGACCCAGGGCTGGGAGATCAAGGAACGGCTGGACCACGTCGTGGACATCGTCCTGGACTCGGGCGACTGCGGTACGGAGCCGACGACCGTCATCGACTTCTCCGGCGGCGACGTGGAGATCGTCCGCCGGGGCGCCGGGGACACGTCCCGCTTCGAGTAGGACGGGACGTCAGCCGCACAGCTTCCAGTTGTGCCCGTGGATCTCCGGCGGACAGCAGTCGCACACCTCGCGTGCGCGGTCGTGCTGTCCGTCGATCCGCGGACTCACCGCGGCCACCGGATCGGCGTCGGCGGCCGCGGAGAATATGGCCCAGACCGCTTTGCCCGAGGGCCCGGGCTTGCTCCAGCCCCAGACGTCGCTGACCGACGCGATGATGTGCAGCCCGCGCCCCGACTCCGCCAGCGGATCGGGCTCGGACAGCCGCGGCACCCCGGTCCCCGGGTCGAACACCGCGCAGACGACCGCGCTGCCCCGGCGCATCAGGCCCAGCATGAGCGGCTTGGCGTCCGCCGCGACGGCCTCGCGCACACCATGCCGTAAAGCGTTGGTGACCAGCTCCGACGTGGCCGACACCACGTTGTCGACGAGATCGCCGCGTCCCCACTCGCCGAGTACCGACCGGACCACGCTGCGCGCGACGGCGATCGACCTGGGGTCGGCGGACAGCTCGCACGTGGCCGATCCAGGTGCCCTCAGCCATTCCTGCAGCGGTGCCGACAGCATGCCAACTCCCTGTCCCAGTAGACGCGGTGACGATTCGCCTGTGTCACAACAGCATCGTGGTCCAAACCAGTTACGACTGCAAGTGCATCTGAAATTTCATCTGAACTTTCATCCGCAAGCACAGATGCACGTACAGTGTGCTGCCAACGATCACGGAAGGATGAGAAGATGCGGATCGGCAATGGTGTCCCCGCCGGCGAACTGACCGGTGTCACCTGGCGCAAGAGCCAGCGGAGCAACGCGAACGGCGACTGTGTCGAGGTGGCCGGCCTGCCCGGCGGCGGCGCGGCGATACGCAACTCGCGCGACCCCGAGGGAGCGGCTCTGGTGTACACAGAGTCCGAGATCAGCGCCTTCCTTCTCGGGGTGAAGGACGGAGACTTCGACGACCTGGTGAGACGCTGAACGCGCGTCAACTTGGTTGAAGACTGGACTGGTTGACGAGTTCTCCGCATAAGATGAGGCACGAGCGACGTCTGTAGAGAATCGGTGGGGCAGTGATGGGCGTGCCGTCGGTAACGTCGAACAGCGAGCACGGTGACTGGCCTTCGCACACCCCGGCGGAGGCCGCCGGAAGCCGGCCGGACACGGTCGTCCGGCCCAGTCCGCTGGAGGAGCCGCGCGGCGGCCCGACGGTACTGCGCATCCTGCTCGGCACCCAGCTGCGCCGGCTGCGCGAGGCCCGGGGCGTCTCCCGGGACGCCGCGGCCGACGTCATCCGCGGCTCACAGGCCAAGATCAGCCGGCTCGAGCTGGGCCGCGTCGGCTACAAGGAGCGCGACGTCACGGATCTGCTGACGCTCTACGGCGTCGTGGACCCCGTCGAGCGCGAGGAGTGGCTGGGCCTGGCCCGCCAGGCCAACTCGCCCGGCTGGTGGCACCAGTACAGCGATCTGCTGCCCTCCTGGTTCGAGCCGCTGCTCGGGCTGGAGGAGGCCGCGGCGATCATCCGTACCTACCAGGTGCAGTTCGTCCCCGGACTGCTGCAGACCGCCGAGTACGCCCGCGCGGTGACCGCTCTGGACCGCTCGGACGCGGCACCGGACGAGCTCCAGCGCCGGGTCGACCTGCGGATGCGGCGCCAGGAGCTGATCACCCGGACCGACGGGCCGAAGCTGTGGGCCGTTCTGGACGAGGGGATACTGCGCCGTCCGCTGGGCGGGGCGCCGGTGATGCGGGCGCAGATCGACCATCTGCTGGAGATCTCCGAGCTGCCCGGTGTCACGCTGCAGATCTCGCCGTTCTCGGCGGGCGGCACGGCCGCGGCCGGCTGCCCCATCACGCTGATGCGCTTCACCGAGCCCGACCTGCCGGACGTGGTGTATCTGGAGCAGGTCGCCAGCGCGCTCTACCTCGACAAGCGCGAGGACGTGGACCGCTACCAGCTGGTGATGGACCGGCTGAGCACCATGGCCAAGCCCCGCACCGGGAGCCGGGACTTCCTCAAGCGGATCCGCGACGAGCTCTGATCCCGCCCGCTCACCACGCCCCGGGCTCGCGCGCCGACTCGTGCCAGCCGCCCACCACCCGGCGCGCCAGCGCGCCGAAGAACCAGAACACCGCCAGCCCGAACAGGGACGACAGGATCACCGCCGCCAGCAGCTGCTCCGACTGCAGCCGTGACTGGTAGCGGTCGATCAGCACGCCGATCCCCGGCTCGCCCTGCCGGAAGAAGAAGTCGCTCACGATCGCCCCGACGACCGACAGCCCCGCCGAGATCCGCAGCCCGGTGAAGACGCTCGGCAAGGCCGCCGGCAGCTGAAGCTTCCACAGCCGCACCACCCGCCCCGCCCCGTGCAGCGTGAACAGGTCGTGCTGGGCCGCGGCCACCGACCGCAGCCCGAACAGCGTGCCCGCCACCACCGGGAACAGCGCGATCAGCGCGCACACCAGCACCCGGGTGCCGAACCCGAAGCCGAACCAGAACCCGAACAGCGGCACCAGCGCCAGCACCGGCGTCGTCTGCAGCACCACCAGATACGGGAACAGCGACCGCTCCACCCACCGCGCCTGACTCATCGCCACCGCCAGCAGCACCCCCGCGCCCACCGCCACCGCCAGCCCCAGCGACGCCACCTCCGCCGACCGGCGCAGCCCCTCCAGCAGCTCCGCCCGGTTGTCCCCGTCCAGGAACCCGACGCGCACCACGGCGTGCGGCGGCGGGAACAGGAACCGCCGGTCCGGGTCGAGGACCAGGAGGCTCACCGCGTACCAGACGCCGACGGCGCACACCAGGACCGCCAGCGGCGGCAGCCACCGCGCCGCGCGCCGCCCGCGGGCGGTCAGGAGTTCACCCAGTGCACGGCGCACACGGCGTGATGGATGTCGTCGGCGAACTCGGCCCCCGGGAAGGCCGCCCCGTACACCCGGTGGAACTCCTCCCGGGTCAGCACCGTCTGCGTCTCGTTCAGCCGCATCCACACCGGGTGCAGCCGCAGCCGCAGGATGTCCGCGGCCATGTCGGCGTCGCGGGAGCGGTGCAGATACGAGTCCCGGGCATCCCGGAATGCCTCCTCGACCAGCCACTCGTGGGACTTGGCGCCCCGGTCCACGATGTCCATCAGCACCGCGTGTCCGCCGGGCGCCAGCAACTCCCGGATCCGGGGCAGGACGACCGCGTAGTCCTCGCGGTGATGCAGCGTGTTCACCGAGAACACCAGGTCGAACGTGCCGTCGGCGGCAGCCGTGACCTCCTCGAAGCCGCACACCCGGAAGTCGACGTTCGGATACGGATGGGCGGCACGGGCCATCGCGATCTCCCGCTCCGCGACGTCCACCGCCAGCACGCTGCCGTAGCGCTCGGCGAGCATGCCCGTGAACCGGCCGGAACCACACCCGAGATCGACCGCGCGCCCGCCCCGCTCCGGCACCCGCGACCGCAGCCACGGGCGGTACAGGATGTCGGTGTCCGCCGCGAACCGGCGGTACAGCTCGGCCAGTTCGTCGAAGTGAACCGTCTGGTCAGACACGCTGTCGCTGTCCTCTCTGGGGTACGGGAGCAGCGGCGGCACCCGGCCGCGGTCCCGTAGCCTACGGGTTCGCGGCCGCCCGGAGAACGGCCGCGTCATGGTTGTTCTCACCGGATCCGACCCACCGCGCCGTAGGCGTTGCCGGTCGTGTACACCTCGCCGTCGGGACGCCACTCGTGGATCGGCACCAGGCCCGGCTCCAGCAGCTCGAGCCCGTCCAGGATCCGCTCCACCTCCGCCCGCCCGCGGCTCACCATGGGCGTGGCACCCCGGGCCCAGATCCGTACGACCTCCTCCACCGCCGGATCGAGGTCCGCGGACACATGCGTCACCACCAGATGACTCCCGGCCGCCAGCCCCGCCCGCAGCCGGGCCACGATCCCCGCCGCGTCCTCGTCGAGGCGCAGGCACTGCAGCACGGACACCAGCAGCACCCCCACCGGCTGCTTCAGGTCGAGCACGGCCTCGGCCACCGGGTGGCGCAGCAGGGCCTCGGGGGCGCGCAGATCGCCCGGGAAGGCGACCGTGCGCACCTCGTCCGCGTGCAGCGCCTGCATGTGCGCGACGGCGACCGGGTTGTTGTCCACGTACACGGTCCGGGTCTCCGGCGCGTGCCGGCGGGCGATCTCGTGCACGTTCTCCAGCAGCGGCATCGGCAGCCCGCAGCCGATGTCCAGCAGCTGCCGGATCCCCGCCTCCCGGACCAGGGTGCGCACGGCGCGGGTCAGGAACAGCCGCTGCGCGCGCACCCGCACCCGGGCGTCGGGAGTGACCGCCAGGTTCTCCTCCATCAGCCGGCGGTCCGCGGCCAGGTTGTCCTTGCCGCCCAGGAGGTAGTCGTACGTACGCGAGGAATGCGGCACCCGCTCGTCGGGCACGGGCGGGCCGTCCTGCGGGCGCTCCCCGGGTTCCTGGGTCACGGCCGGTCCTCAGCTTCCGCCCGGGAAGCCGATCTCCGGATCGATGAACTCGTCGGTCACCAGGTCCGACGGCTTCAGACCGGGCTTGACGGGCTTCTTCTGCGCCGCGAAGACCGGCTCCGTGAGCTCGATCATCTTCTGGACCCGCGCCTCGTCGAAGTTCCCGGTGGTGGAGTCCTTGCCCTCGGCGTCGTTGGCGGCGATGCCGAGCTTCTTCAGCTGGGCGGCGCTGTACTCGCCGATCTCCTTCGTGAAGATGTCGTCACTGGCGTACGCCTCACTGATCTTCACCGTGGCGTCGATCGTCGGCCCCGGGTTCGCCAGGAAGTCGAGCTGCGCCTGCTGCACCACGGGGATCAGCTTCTTCAGGCAGGGCGCGAGCTTCTCCCGGTCGTCGGGCCGGATGGACAGCGGGGGGCCGTAGTTCGGGTAGCCGGCGTCGTACAGCAGCTGGAAACGGACCGGCTTGCCCCACTCGTCGACCTCCTTCTCGTACGTGTACGGGTCCTCGACCGCGTACCCCCCGGAGGCGATCTTGCCGCGCTCGGTGACGAACCGGGCGGGCGAGCCGTCGTTGGAGCCGTCGACCTGGCTCTTCTTCAGGACGCCGGCGCCCACGAGGTAGTCCATGTAGGTGTCGCCGTCGAAGTAGAGCACCGTGGTGTCGGTCTTGCCGATGTCGGCGATCGAGGTGAATTCGGGGTGTGTCTTCGGATCCCAGAAGATCATCTGGGGGTCCTTCTCCAGCATCGCCAGGACCGCGAGGGTCGGCTGGGTCTTCGAGAGCTGGATCGCCTCGTCGAACCCGCCCAGGATACCGAGCGTGATCGACTTGTCGGTGTACATCTGCGCGGACACCTGCTGGAAGCCGATCGCCGGGCCGCCCGCGCGGATCTCCAGATCCACGCCGGTGTCCTTGCCCCCGGCCGTCAGCGGTGCGGTCACGCGGTCCTTGTCGGCGTCGATCGACGGGTTCGGACCCAGCAGGCTGTACATCGGCCCCTCGGAGGAGGTGTTGGGCAGCCACTGCCCCTGCACCACGATCTTCTCCGGGCAGACACCGCTCAGATCGACGGCCCCCGCCGACGCGGCGGCGGAACGGGTGGCCTTCGGCTCGTCCCCGCCGCCGTCGTCACCGCAGGCGGTGAGCAGGGCGAGTAAGGCGGCGGCCGCCGCGGCGGCGACCGGACGGTTCACGGACACGTGGATTCCTCACGGGGAGCGGGCGGACGGGTCATGGGGCGGCGGCGCCCCGCATACACGCGGACACCAGCGCGGCCAGCCGGGCGGCCTCGGGATCGAAGCGCAGCCCCGCCGGGCGCGGATAGTCGAACGGTACGTCGAACTCGCCGACCACACGGCCCGGTCCGGGCGAGAGGACGACGACGCGGGAGGAGAGGTACACGGCCTCGAGGACCGAGTGGGTGACGAACAGGGCGGCGAAACGCCGGGCGGCGAACAGCGCGAGCAGATCGTCGTCCAGCCGCTCGCGGGTGATCTCGTCCAGCGTGCCGAACGGCTCGTCGAGCAGGAACAGGCCGGGGCGCAGGGTGAGGGACCGCGCCAGGGACACCCGCATCCGCATCCCGCCGGAGAGCGTGCGCGGCCGGTGCCCGGCGACGTCGGCGAGCCCCACGAGGTCCAGCGCCTCGGCGGCGCGCTTGCGGCGCTCCTCGCGGCCGAGGCCGCGCAGCTCGCCGAAGAGCTCGACGTTCGCCCGTACGCTGCGCCAGGGGAGCAGCGTGGCGTCCTGGAAGACGTAGCCCACGGACTCCCCGCGGCCGGTCACGGTGCCGGCGGTCGGCGCCTGCAGCCCGGCGGCGATCCGCAGCAGGGAGGACTTCCCGCAGCCGGACGGCCCCACGACGGAGACGAACTCCCCGGGGGCGACACTCAGGTCGATGCCATCGAGGGCCCGCGTCCCCCCGGGGTAGCGCAGGCCGACACCGGCGAACGTGAGCGCGGCGGTGCGCGGATCCGCGGCCACGCCGCGCCCCCCGTCCGCCGCAGTCATCCCACGACCACCCTTCGTCACCGTGGGATCGTATCCGACTGCCTTGTGCCGCAACGGAGTTGGGGGCAAGAGGCCGTCGGCGCGCACGTGTCGGCCTCGCCGCCGGCTGCCGCGTCATCTACGCTCACCTGCAGCAACCGACTCAGGGAGGACCCCCGTGCATCCGTTCCGCAAGGCAGTCGAGAGCGGCGACCACGCCGCGATGGAGGCCCTCCTGGCCGACGACGTCGTGTTCACCAGCCCCGTCGCTTTCCGCCCCTACCCGGGCAAGCCGATCACCGCCGCGATCCTGCGCGGCGTCACCCGGGTCTTCACCGACTTCCGCTACGTCCGCGAGATCACCTCCGCCGACGGCCGCGACCACGCCCTCGTCTTCACCGCGAAGGTCGGCGACAAGGAGATCAACGGCTGCGACTTCCTCCACCACGACGAGGAGGGCAGGATCGACGACTTCATGGTCATGGTCCGCCCCCTCTCGGCCGCCCAGGCCCTCGCGGCAGCGATGGGCGCGGAATTCGACCGCATCGCCCGGGAGGCGGCGGAGGGCTGAGTTCCTTCAACCTGTTGCTTCTGAACGTGTGCGACGGCCAATGGATCCAAGACAGCTGGCAAGGTCACCCGTCAGCCCCTGCTGTCGACGCAGTGACCGATCCTTTCCTGACGCCGTCAACAAGTCCGGAGGTCCGACAAGATGAACCTCACGGACGCCAAGAGCCCGGCGCTGTTCTAACGTCCGGAGACTCTTGTCATCCGGCTCTTGGCAGCTCCTCCTACTGGTTCAGCTCGTCGGCCCATACGGGGCGGCCGTTCCCGTCGACTTCCATGCGCCTGACGAGCTCGTTGATGAGACCCGCGAACGACAGGCCGGCGCGCTCGGCCGCAGTGATGGCCTTGACGGCCTGCTGCTCCCGCACCACCACACCGGTACGCCACGGGCCAGTTGACGGGTCGTAAGACGTGCGGCGGTGTGCCTGCGGCTTGCCGCGCTCTCGTCCGTGTCGTCCTCCAGCCATGAGGGTGATCCTGCCGCAAACGCAACCCGAATCACTACAAAGTGGCGGCGTGTCTGCCATTTTCCGCCCGATCGGGTGATCTTGAGTTGCGAGGTGGACGGAAAAGCATCAGGCCGGGGTGGTGGGGGCGAGGATCCGCGTCGCCACCACCCCGAAGTGGGCTCCGCAGTCGAGTCACCCGGGCGGGTGGTTGTGCCGTCGCCGCCGGGTGATCTCCGGCGTAGCACTGGCCCCGCCGGCCAGCTCCCCGAGTCCCGCCTCCACTCGATCGACTCAGAAACCGACGAGACCCTCCTTCCGGCCGAACTCGCTGATTAGCCCCAAATCCACAGCGGTGGTGGTCGAGGAAGATGCGGGCGCGCTCGTCGAGCTCGGTCGCGATCCGTACGCCGGTCCCGGAGTTCTGTCTCGGACACCAGGGAGCAAGTGACCCGTCGGTAGCTTCCAGGGTCGATTCGACGTGAGGGGAACCATCGATGACCGACGAGAATTTACCGGAGTTCAGCAACGGCCGGTCATACCTCGACAAGGCGATCAGTCGCGTGCAACGGGGAGCCCACGCTCGTACACAAGTGGGAGTCGCAGCTCCGGACGGGATCACGACGCCCGAGCAGCTACAACCCTGGCTCGACAGGGCGCAGGAACTGCGGCCGCGCTCCGACCGTGGCGCGGAACGTGTCTTCGCCGCCCCCTTGAAGCAGCTTGCCGACGTTCTTCTCTCCCTCGCCACCGAGACGGGCGATCCGTGGAACAAGCTGCTGTCCCATCCCGTGTTCACATCACCCGTGATCACAGTGCATCCGGTGTCCCCCGAGCAAAGCATCTCCGTCAGAGACGACGGCAGGGCTGTCGTCGCGGCCGGCGGCGAC
Organism: Streptomyces smaragdinus; assembly: GCF_009604385.1. Classification (GTDB taxonomy): domain Bacteria; phylum Actinomycetota; class Actinomycetes; order Streptomycetales; family Streptomycetaceae; genus Streptomyces; species Streptomyces smaragdinus. Next base: position 378,914 of record NZ_WEGJ01000001.1, on the reverse strand, counting down.
GCTTCTGTGGTCCTCCACTTCGGGGCGGTCATGGCGGCGGTCGGGCTCGTCCCGTTCATTCAGTCGATTGCCACGCAGGCCGCGCAGCGCACCTTCGAGGCCGCCCGCGCCATGATTCGGGCTCGGGCGGAGCGCGGCGATGGCCGTGCTTCCGGACCTCTTCTGGCGATCGAGGAACGGGATGGCCGTATGGACTTCCGTGTGCCGAGCGATATCCCCGACGCCGCACTGGAAGCACTCGTCGCCCTCGGCGAACGCGGCCTGGAGGAACTCGCTGAACCCGACCCGAAGGGCCGAGCCGTCACCGTTTCCTGGGACGCCGACGGACAGTGCTGGGAGCGGACTACCCACCGCAGACCCCGAAGCCGGACCGGCAACGAGAACACCTCGCGGGCGGAGTGAATTCAACGGGAAGGGACCGCTACCCACGACCTGATCTGCGGCTGGCGTCCGAGCCAGGACACCGGGGCCGAGGAGGACCGGGCTCCCCGGGATAAGGCAGGGCGGGTCGGTCCCCGCCAGCATGGTGCACATGATCAGGGAGGCGTGCGATGTCGTCGAGCGAACCGACGATCGCTGACCTGATCACCGGCAGCACCCGTACCGCCGTACACCTCGAGATGCGCGACCACTACGGCGTCACCGCCGAGGCCGACGACTTCCGCGCCTGGCTGGAGACCGGCCGCCTCGACACCGACCCCGCCTCGCCCGACTGGGCACCCTGGGTCAACCTCGTCCGGCAGGCTGTTGCCGGCGGCGTCACGGTCCGTCGGGCCCGCATCGTGTCCGAGCTGGTCACCGACTACATCCGCTACGAGCACGCCTCCCCGGCCGTCAACCTGCACGCCGGCGAAGAGGTGCGCTGGCTGCCCCGCCGCCACGCCTCGGACATCGCCGCTGCCCGGAAACGACTTCTGGCTCTTCGACGGACACCTGGCGCGGTGGGGCCACTTCTCCGGCGACGGGGCCCTCACCGGACACGAGATATCCGACGACCCAGCGGGCGCCAAACTGTGCGGCCAGGCATTCGACGCCGTATGGGCCCGCGCCACGCCCCACGCCCAGTACGTAATCCACTGACCCGAGAGCACCGGCAGCCACAATCCTCGACCCTGTGGAGAGCACGTCCGCTGCTCCGGCCGGGACTGTCGGTGCAGTGCACTATCGTCCCCCGCCGTGGACACGGATGAGATCACCCTGGTGCACCCGGGCTTCGCGAAGCCCAAAAATGTACGGCTGTGGGTGGACGGCGGGTGGCTGCGGCGGGAGAGCTGGGCCGGGACGGCTGGCACGCCCCGGCAGACCAGCAAGGACCACGGTTCAGCAGAGGCGGCCCGGTACGCCTTGGCGAAGGAGGGAAGGAAGCGGATGCACGACGGGTTCGTGCTGCTCCGTGACTTGGCCAAGGTGGCCTTCGGCGAACCGGTTTTGGTCTGCGCCGCGCCAAACCGCTGCTCCTCCAAGGCCCTCGACCTGCACCCCGAGGGTCACACCGTCGTGGTCGGCACGACGCTCAAGGAGGCCAATGGCGCCGAGATCCACCTGATCGACGTCAGGACGGGGATCCGGCAGCTGGTGCATACGGAACCGCCTGACACACAGCAGACGTTTCTCCACACCGTCCGCTTCGACGCCGACGGGCAAGGCGTGGTCTATGCGCTCAATGGGCACACCCGGCACCTGGACCTCGACACCAGGACGTCGCGCACCCTCGCCTCCTACGAGCAGTATCAGACCGCGAACTTCAATCCGTTCTGCGCACAGCCCTCATGGGACCGGGCCCGGCGCCGGCTGCTGGTCTTCGACACGGGGAACCGGGTCCGCGTGCTCGACGGCGCCGGGAAACCCCTTCTGGATCTCGACGTCACACAGCGCCCCGAATGCCGAGCCAGCGCCCTATCCCCGTCCGGGCGCCTGCTGGCCCTCGCCTTCGGTATGCGCGACATTGAGGTCTGGGACGTCGACTCCGGCCTGCAGGTGCACCGCCACCGCTTCCCGTTCCCGTTCGACCGCAGTTCGGCCGGGTGCGGAGTGGACTCGATCGGCTTCGACCCGACGGAACAGTCCCTGATCGCAAACGGGGGCTTCGCCGAGGGACCCTGCTCGATGGCACTGGACACGGGGAAGCTCGAATGGGCCGTACCGGATCCACATCGAACGGACCGGTGGGAGACATGCTACGGATGGGGTTTCTCCCCCGACGGCTCCCAGCTCGCGGTCGGCGACCGCGGCACGGTCTGCCTGCGTGACGCCGCCACCGGCGCCAAGGCCCCCGTCCAGCCATTCCATACGGGAACAGGGCGCACCTACCGCGTGGTGTTCTCGGACACCGGGGACTTCTTCGTGTGCGGGGGCGACAACGGCAGCATTGTCGTGCTCCGAGCGGGCGACGGCACCTAGAGTCCTCATCCCCGGCGGCCGGGTTGCGCTTCGCGGAACTGCACAAACTCGCCCAAGACCGGTGAGGAATCCCGCTGGGGTGATCGAACCGTGGGCCTCGGCGCCACCCTCCCTCCGTGGGGCGGGGCCGAGGCCGACTTGGTTATCGGGGCTGTCACTCGTCGCTGCCGTCGTCGTCATCGTCGAGGTCGGGCGCGTCCGGGTCGCGCAGAGGCCGCAGCCCGTCGACCGGCTGGGAGGCGTTGATGCTGTAGCGCCCCAGGCAGTTCAAGTTCCGGTGTTTGAGCGGGGACAGCCGCGCAACGTCCTCGTCCTTGATGTCGTGCCCCTCGGCAGGGAGCTGGGCGACGACGGCGCCGATGTAGCGTGTCGTCCACAGGACAACTGCGTTCAAAACCAGGCCAAGTTGCCCTAGTTTGTCGTCCATCCCGTCCCGGTGTGCCTGGTGGATGGTGCCCTTCTTGCCGAGGCAGATGTCGCGGGCGAGCTTGTGCCGGGACTCCTGGACGGTGAGCTGCTTGTGCATCTGCCGGCGGTAGGTGTCGTCGACGGGATCGACCACACGCAGCAGGTGCAAGGTCTTGGCGATCCGCCCGTACTCCGCGAAGGCCGCAGCCGCGGCGGGGTGGTGGTGAAGCTTCTGCCGACTCCTGGCGCGCCGGTCACTGGATCAGTCCGATGTGGGGATGGTCCGGGGACACCGGGCAGGCGTGGAGTTGGAGGTCGTGTCCGCCGCGGATGTCGATGAGAGTGAATTCGCCGGGGCCCGGAGCGGGTGGGGCCGGATACGCACGTTCCTCCTCGGGGATCCAGCTATCGGTGTTGGACTGCCACTCCGCGGACGCGATGGTGAGGAGCGGGACCTCCTCGGTGCCGCACTCGGGGCACCGACGGGGTTCGGGATCGGTGCGGCCCCAACGGGACCAGCCACCGGTCTTCCAGCCCGGGGCATGGGCGAGCCTGTTGCCGTAGAACTCGTCCGGGGCGACCGTGTACCGCCTGTCCCAGGCGTCGCCGGCCGTCTGCCACCGGCTCACATCACCCAGCTGATCCCGCAGCTCCTTGTCGAGCTCCAGAGGGTTGGGGTACTCGGTGACCGGCTCGGGTGCGAGGAGGCACGGCTCCGGCAGATACCACTCGGACTGGACGATCGGCGGCTCGGGCGGCGCGTCGAGGACGTCGGTGACGGTGGCGGAAGAGCGCCGGTAGAGGGCGGTTCGGGGGTGGGCGTTTTCCGCGTGGTCGAAGGGGCACCACAGGACCTGGAGGAGATCCGCGTCGGGCGGGCGGGGGAAGGGGACGTCGCGGGCGTAGAGCTGGGCGACGGGCAGGAGCGGGATCGGACCGTCGAACCACGGGCGGCCCGCTCTGAGCCGCTCCGCGGTCTCCAACTCCTCGGGGGTCCACGCGGGCGCCTCGGGGTCAAGGCGCAGCCGCTCGGCCACAGCGGCGCCGACGCGGCGCAGACGCCGGATGTCGTCCGGGGAGAGGATTTCCAGCGGCGCCCGCCTGTCGTGCGGCTCGTCGCAGTACGGCCACGGCTCGTCGGCGGGCCACAGCAGCGGCGCGCCGACGGAGCTGTCGTGCACCGTCGGCGCCCCCGGCCGCGGGTGCAGCCGGGTCGCCGTCCGCGCCAGCGGGGCCAGGTCAGGGAAGAGCGCGGTGACGTCGAGCGGCCGCGGCGGGGTGGTACGGATCATGTTCATCGCGGGGATGCTGCCAGCAGGGTCTGACAACGGGTGTACCGACCCTCTTGGAGGCGCCACGGAGGACCACTACCCGCCTCACCCCACACGACCCAGCCACCGGTGCCCAGGGCCCTCCTCACCCGGCTGCCTCAGCACGGCGTCGTCCTCGGGCACGACGCCGAGGCGTACGGGCATGCGGGGCCCGGGAGGCGGGGGCGCCGTCACAGGGCGTTGGCACACAGCTCCGTACACGCACACACCGGCCTGATCGGGCGGGGGCTGCGCTGCGTCCGGATGTTGAGGGCGGTGGACAGGGCGAGCAGGAGGGACTGGATCTGCGGCGGGCTCATCACGTGAATTCCCCGTGGTGGTGACGGCCCGGGGCGGGCCGTGCGGGATGCGTTCGACGCCGGCTGTCCAGGGGGCCGTCCCACAGGAGTCCCAGCCCGCACCGAGGCAAACCAGCACGCCCAGGTCCGGGAGCTGCTGGACGGGTCTTGACACGCGCTCCGTTGCAGGAGCTCAAATGCGGTCACCTTTTGAGCGGGGACGGTATTTTCGGGTGAGCGGGCGGGGTCACGGCTCAGACAGCTGACGGGACAGGACGGCGTGATGACCGACAGCGACATGCAGGAACTGTTCCGGACTCGAGCCCAAGCTGTCCGTGACCAGGACATCGGCCTCTTCCTGTCTACCCAGATCTCCGAGCTGGAGTTCGCGTCGAGTGACGGCTACCTGGCGCTGCGTGATCTGCAACTCGACATCCTGTACGTCCACGAAGAGTCGGACATCGAGCGGGTGGTCCTGGTCAAGGAGACGTACACGCGTCCCGAGAAGGGTGATCGTTCCTCGATCGTTCTGTACTTCCTGACGCGCACCACACGTGGTTGGCGGATCTACCGTGTCCGGTGAGTAGGCCGAACCGAGCGAATCCCGACTGAACGAAGGTGGCCCATGACCTCCCCCTCCCTCGACGTCGCGCCCGCACCGGAAACGCAACCGGTCCCCCCGGGTGACGGCGAGCTGGAGTTCCTGTGGCTTGAGCTGACCAACCGCTGCAACCTGCGCTGCGTGCACTGCTACTCGGACTCGGACCCTTCGAGCGGGCACCGTGATTTGCTCACCACGGCTGACTATGAGGACGTCCTTCGCCAGGCCGCCGGCCTGGGGTGCCGCAGGGTGCAGTTCATCGGGGGCGAGCCGCAGCTCCACCGTGACTTCCTGGCCTTGGTCGACCGAGCGCGGGAGCTCGAGTTCGAGTTCATCGAGGTCTTCAGCAACCTCACCTTCCTCTCCGAGGACACGCTGCGGTACGCGGCGGATCACGGCATCCGCTTCGCCACGTCCGTTTACTCGGACGAGCCCTCGGAGCACGATGCGATCACGACCGTGAGCTCGAGTCATGCGCGGACAGCCAGGAATCTCGAGAGGCTGGTCTCGCACGGGGTCGAGACCCGCGCCGGCCTGATCGTCATCGATCAGGATCGGGCAACCGTCGAACGCACAGGGCGGTGGCTGTATCGGCTGGGCGTGCGGAACGTGCGGATCTCGGAGGTCCGCGAGTTCGGTCGGGGCGAGGATCTCCTGGGCAGGGACGCGCAGATGTCAGGTCTTTGCGGGCATTGCTGGCAGGGAAAGCTGTGCGTCATCCCGGACGGGTCGGCCCTGGCGTGCGTAATGTCGAGGGAATGGCCCGTCGGCAATGTCCTCGACACCTCTCTGGCGGAGATCATCGGCAGCGCCGAGCTCCACGATGTGCGGCGGACCGTCTACGAGTCCGTCTGGCTCCCGCGTGTCGCTCCGACCGCGTGTGGGCCGCACCACTGTCCGCAGTGCTGCGAGCCCGATTACCAGGTCTGCATTCCCGACGACACCGGTTGCCCGCAGAGCTGTTCACCGCCGATCATCGCCCGGTGCGAGCCCGACCCCACATAGTTGACCCCGGCGGCGCTGCCGGGGTCAACTACGCCGGCGTCATGCAGACCCCACGCCACCGGCCAGGACAAGCGGTGCCGTCTGCACACCGGGGCAACTCAGTGGCTGTCGCCCGCCTTCTTCGCGACGAGGTACGCGACGATCGCGCTGTTGACGAGGAAGAAGTACGACATCCCGCCGATGTCGGCCTGCCATGACTCGCTGACGAGGCCGAAATGGTGGCCGTACATGTCGAGGACCGGCACCTTCAGCACGTCGGCGCCGATCAGCGCTTCCCCGAAGAACTGGCCGCTCACAGCAGAGGCCAGGGTGAGCAGGGCGCTCAGGAAGGGAAGCGCCGGGTTGTCGTTGCCGAGTCTGCCGACGGCGGAGCCGACGAGCAGGGCGATGGCGAACGCCACGTAGGGGACCTCGTGCTCCGTGACCTTGATGATGTAGCCGTACGCGAATGCGGCCACGAACGCGGCCAGCACCCCGACACCGAACCCGAGCAAGGCGTTCCCGCTACGGGTCGCCGGCGGATAGCCGTCGAAGGGCCAGAGGGGGCCGCTCACATCCGGGGAAGCCGCGGGAGGCGGGTCCGACTCGGAGCTGTCGGCGGTGGGTTGGGGCTGATTGCTGCTCATGGGTGATCCCCTTGGGGACGTGAAGCGGAGCGGAGGCACATGGGGACGCAGCGAACGCGTGTGCGAGCCGCGGGGAATGGGAGTTGACGCTAGCACTTGTGGCGTACGCGCCAAGGACCTTTCCGCCGTTTTCCTGGCCCCGACCCGCCGTACGGCCGAACAGCAGACCGCGCTCCTGCTGACTACCCCCGGGACGCCCACTTGCCGGCCCAATACCGCCCGCGGGCGTATGCGCTGCTGCTTGTGCTGCCACGGTTCGTCAGATGCTGTACGCGCCTGCCGGCACCCCGTGGGCGCTGCCGTACTCGGTGAGGGCCAGTACCCCCGTTCCGCGCATTGAGGTGTCGGAGCCGATCGTCAGGGGGCTGAAGCCGATGGCTCGGGCCAGGTCCGGAGCCATGTCGAATGCCGCCCACTTCCATTCGTCTTCCTCGTTCTCCGAGACCTGGGCCGCGTCCCAGTCGGGAGCCAGTCCGAGTTCGACGCGGCGGTCACGCTCGTACTGCAGGGGGCTTCCGATCGTCAGCAGGCAGTCATCACCGTCACCGGTCTCGCTGTAGCGACGAATAATGACACCGTTCTCGGCGACGACCCAGGCGGATCCGTCCCCCTGGGCGCCGTAGTAGTACGCCTGCGCTCGGCCGTACCGGGCGCTGAGTCTCTCGCAGGCCAGGAGCACTTCGTCCGCGCGTTCGTCGGCGATCGGGTCGAACCAGCGACCGGCCACGAAGGTCCAGCCGTCCAGTTCCGGGCTGACGAACACCCGGGCGAAGCACTCGGGGCGGCCATGGTGGCTGTCGGCATCGAGGACATCGTTGGCCAGCACGAAGGTGACCGGTCGCGGCTGGGTCAGGCCGAGGAGATCCAGGATCCCCTGCTGGTCTCCGGTCGGGACCGCGATCCAGTGGATCCAGCAGCCCGACAGTGGCTTGGGGCGGTCGCCGGGAAGCTGGATACGGATCAGACGTTCTACGGCTGCCCGGTCTCGGGCGGGCAGGCCGTCCTCGCCGGCGATCTGCGCGAGGGCGGTCAGGGCCACAGCTCGCAACCGTCCTGGTCCCGCGCGGCGGATCTCCTGCAGCAGCGGCACGGTGGACGGGCCCCAGGAGGTCAGGACGTGCCAAGCCAGGCTCCGGGTCATGGGATCCGGGTCATGGAGGAGGGGAAGCAGGGCGGTCACACATCGGGGATCTCCTCCTCCGTGCGACTTGATGCCGTCCACGGCCGCCCTGCGAACGGTTGCGTCGGGATGGGACAACGAGGCCAGGCGCAGAGACAGGTCGTCCGGCTCGGCACCGGTCCTGGACTCCTGGCCAATGCGCGGGTGGGCACTCGTTTCGTCAGGCACGGCGATCTCCCTCATCGGACTGAAAGGCCTGATGGATGATATGAGCCCTCTCGTCGGCGGCCGCCAAAGCGTCGTGCCTGGAGCCGGGCTACCGCGATGGCATCGGCTGCCCGACCGGACGGACATCGACGACGTCGAAGCCATCCTCGTGACGGACCATCCCGTCGAACCGCTGCGTCTCCGGATCGCCGGCGAAAGCCTCCCAGGCATCGCCCCATGACTCCCAGTCGGCCGACATCAGCTCCGCCGGCCTGTCACCCTGCCCCAGCAGCCACCTCAGCTCCAGGAGCACCGGCTCGGGCAGGTCCGGCGGCAGATCCACCGCCAGGAACAACTCGTAATGGCCACTCACCTCAGGGGCCGGCGATGAGCCAGAGCACCAGGACCGCGTCCATGTACCTGCTGTACCGATAGGCCACCGAGATCCCCCGCCCGCCGGTCTGCTCCGGCAGCAGCTCGACGACGCACGACACCGAGTGCGGATCCGCGTCCGGCAGTCCCCGCCCCTGCTCCGGTTCCTCCTCCAGCGACCGGCGCACCGTCTCGACGGCGGCCTGCTCCGTCGCGGTGAGCTCGGTACGGATCTTCTCGGCGGCGTCGCTGTAGAACGCGAAGGTCACCGCCCGGCCTCGGCCATCTTGCGGCGCAGCTCCGCGGTGACGTCGTCGGTGCTGCGCGCGAGCGCGGCCATGGCCTGCGGGTCGTACCGTACGAGCACGCGATGCCGGTACGCCTGCGTGATCTCCCGTACCCGGACCAGGTCGTCGAGGTCCGCGGCCGCCAGCTCCTCCTCGAACTGCGCGAGGTCACCGGGAAAACCCCACGTGCCCAGCGCGGCTCGAAGCTCGCCGAGGGTCCGCATGGGCGGGACGAACGGAACGCCGGCGCGGTCGGGTTGAGCGGTCACGGGGGCCTCCTGGGTGTCGCTGCCCTCGACGCTACCGGGCCGAGGGGCTGGGCGTCACCTGTGCCGATGGTTCCCTGTCGTACTTCTGTTCGTTCACGGGCCGCGGGAGAGTCGGCGCGCCGGGCGCTGTCGGTCGGCGGCTCTACGCTGCCGCTGTCCTGATGTCCGGCTGCGGTCGACAAACCAACGGAGTGAGAACGTGAGCGTGTCCTTCTTCTGGCGGCGCACTTCGGCCGACACGATCTCGTCGCTGTCCCCGCAGGAGCTGCTGGCACTCGTCCCTTACTGGCAGGAGCAGCAGGACGTGTGGGATGCCGGCCTCGTCATGGGCGTGACGTTCCATTGCTCCGTGCTGGATCGTGTGCTTGGCGCAGCCTGCGCCGACCAGTCGGCGGCGGAGCTCGCGGTCTACGGCGGTGAGCCGCGCAGGGACCTGTGGACCAGCCCCGACGGGGAGGTCAAGGAGTACACCGTCGTCACGGTGCTCACGCCGGAATCGGTTGCCGCCGTAGCCGAGGCCCTGAGCGAAGCACCGTACGAACCCTGGAGTCTCGCCGACCCGAGGCGCGTTGCCGAGGTCGTGAGCGAGCTGGGGTTCTCCACGGAATGGGACGACGAGTGGGCCCGGTCGGTGATCGACGACCTGCACCGCCTCAGGGCCTTCTACGGGACCGCGGCGAAAGCCGGCGACGCCATGGTCAAGTACCTGAGCTATTGAACCGCAACTCTGGTCCTCAAGATCGACAGCATGGGATGCTAACCGCTGTGTCCGGTCAGGTCTGGGTGTCTCTCATATCCGTGGGCGGCGTTGTCCTCGGCGGCATGCTGTCCTACCTCGTCCAGCACAGGACTCAGCAGTCCGCGGAACGTGCCGAACAGCACCGGCAGCAGATCGCACTCTCGGAGAGCCGGCGCGCGGAGCGGCTCGCGCTGCTGGAGCGGTTCATCGAGGTCGGGGCCGAGGCCGAACGCGCCGCGTTCAGCCGGCCGGCCGAGTTCGACGACACCCACCCCTGGTTGCCCACGGCCCAGGACGTGATGAACAGGTTGTGGGTCGCGGAGCGGCTCATCCGCGTCCAGTTCCCCCTGCCCGTCCATGACGCCGCGCGCGCGTACTTCCTCGACCTCAACCGGACCGTGTGGGAAGGGCTGCCTGACGGCGAGAGCGTGCGGGACTACCTGGAGGACAACCGGCTGGCGTTTCTCGACGCGGCCCGGGCGGTCATGTGACAGGTCGCTGCGGACGCGTGAAGGTCCTTTGCGGGGCGGCCCATAGCGGAAGTACGGGCTGGCCCGTACAACACGGTTGGTCGCTGTCGTACGCGGCCGGGGAGATCGGCACCGCCGTCGTCCCTCAGAGCTCCTGCTCAGCGCTGACCTGCGTGGATACGCCGCCCAGCCCACTCCGGCCCAGGACGGACGTGCCGAGCAGAAACGCCCTCGGCCCTCCAGGGAGGCGGAGCCGAGGGCGGGCAGCCGCTTCGATCAGAAGCGGAATTCCCATCGCTGGGTAGAGTCCCGGCTGGGGTTGTTCAGCACGGCATACCTGGTCCCCGTTGGCCTGTACGGCTCAATGGCCTGCCGCGTCGCAACGTTCACGATCTGAGTTCCGTCCCTGCTGTCCCGAAGCTCCCATTGCTGCGTTGTGTCGTCCCGCGAACACGTCCACTGGACCACCGTGGGCGTCTTCCCGTGTACGCCGGCCCTCAGGCACATTCGGCTATCGGCGTTGCGAATACGGACCGTGTCCCTTGACAGCCTCTCCCACTGCCAATCACTCCCCTTGGCTGCCTTGACAAACGCCCAGACACGCACGTTGTCAGTGTGGGAGAGTCCGTGTCCAACCGGGATCAGATACTGATTGGTGGATTCGTTTCGGATCTTGAACTCACCACTCCACGTGGAGGGTTCCGGCTGCGCCACAGCGTTCGGCGCCTGCCATGCTGTCAGCGCCACCAGGCACGATGCCGCCGCCATCGGCAATTTCTTGAACAACGGGGATGCCACCTTCTTCTTCGTCTCTGTCCGGTCCGGGCCATCCCCGGACCTTCTACTTTCATGGTGCACATTCCCCGCGGAGAGCAGAAGACTGACGAGGCAGAACGACCCGAAAGAAGGATTTCCTGTGACAATACCCATTTAACTTGCTGCCGCTTTTTGGACGATTTAAGCAGCCAATGCAAAGCTCGAATATGGCCGAATTTCGACCCACCCCCCGCACCATCTATGCCGCAGACGAGCCCGGCCGGAGGCTGCACCCCTCCGAATGCCCAGCCCCTGCTCGAAGCACTCGGCACCCAGAAGGCCGTCGCCCGGGCCACGACCGACGACCTCTACACGCGGATCGCCGAACTCCCGGGCCAGCCCCGGGAGTCAGGGTCCGACCGACCGCCCGTCGGCACTCCGAACCCCGCCGTCGCGTTGGCCGGCCGAACCCTCGGCCGACAGACCGAGGACGGGAGCCGGAGGTGGCGCGGCCGAACCGACATCCCGCGGGAATCGGATCTATCCGATGATCCACTCATCTCCGGGAGCGTTGTTGCTCCCCGTTGGGAGCAACTTCTCGACCAGAGCACCCACGAACTTTTACGGTTATCCTGTGCCTGTGAGTGAGCGGGAAGATTCCACTCCCGAACCGGACGACACACCGGGCGTGGTCCTTGACAGCGCTACGGGAAGCGAACTCGCGCTCCCGAGTGCCGATCCGCGGCAGCACTGGCCGCTGCACGCCCGCCGGTTGTACGACAAACTCATCGCGATCTACGGCGAGGGCGACGCGCTGCCCACCGTGGCGGCGTCCTGGATCGCCCGGCAGCGCTCGGCGAACACACAGAAGACCTACGCGCGCGGCTTCACCGTCTTCGAGGTATACATCCGCGAACACGGCGTCCATCCGTTCGCAGTGACGTTCATGCTCGCGGACACCTTCCGCCTGTACCTCGAGACCGCCCCCACCCTCATCCGCGTCAAGGGCGGCGCGAAGGACGAGTTGGCCGCGGCCGGCCCACCGCTCTCAGACGCCTCCCGGGTCAACGTCCTTTCCGCGGCAAGCTCGTTCTACGACAACACACTCCGCCTCGACGGCCTGCCGGTAGCGAAGAACCCGTTCGCCGCGGTGCTGCGCCCGGTCATCGACCCGGACTACTCGGCCACCGAGGGCCTGACCGAACAGCAGACCGCGCTCCTGCTGACCACCGCCCGCGACACCCCTTTGCCGGCCAAGTACCGCCCGCGGGCGTGTGCGTTGATGCTCCTGCTGTACGGACTCTGCCTGCGCGTGGACTCCCTGCTCGCCGCCCGGGTCGAGGACCTCGGCTACGACCGCGGCCACCACACCCTGGACGTACGGCTGAAGGGCGGGTCACGGAAGAAGAAGCCCGTCCCCCTGTACGTATACGACGCCCTGATGACCCATCTCAACGGCCGCACCTCGGGCCACCTCTTCTGCACCGCCTCCGGAAAGCCCCTCGACGAACCGGCCGTCTGGCGACTAATCCGCTCCCTCGCAAAAAAGAGTCGGACTCCCGCAGGCCACCTCCATCCACCCCCACGTTATGAAGCACAACGCCATCACCCACGCCCTCGCCCGCCCCGGCGCCCGCATCGACAAAATCCAGTCCTGGGCCGACCACCAGGACACCCGCACCACCCAGCGCTACAACCGCCGCAAAGAACTCCTCGACGACAGCCCCAGCTACGGACTCGCCGCCAACCTCGCTCAGGCGCTCGCAACGGATGAATGATTTTTTGCTCCCGGTAGTCTTGAAGTTGAGGATCAGACGAACGGTGGTACCGACGACGACATCACCCAACGCACAGATCGCCTACCAGAACTCCACCGCCGGACGCGCGGCCACCGTCATCCACAGCATCAGCCGTGAGATCACGGGGGAACTTCGACCGAACGCCACCCCCAGTTCAACGAACTACCGGGACCAGGAGAGGGATCCACCGAAACCCAATCCCTATCGCTCCGTCAGTTCACTCGATGATAGCGAATTCCTTCGCCATCTTCATGGCGAAGATATATCTCCGATCGATTTCCTTCTCCGGCGAATAGTGCCCAAATTTTGCAGCTTTCAGAAGAGGTGCCTTCCGGCTTAAACGTAATCAGTATTCCTGGATTTTCGTCCCGCGGTTGATCCATTTTCCAGGAGCCCGCGCCTGACGTTAGCTCGAGTTTGCTGCCGGCGGCCCGTTTCGATTGACATATCTCACCACTTAAGGTTACACCCCTTGCGAAGAATGTCCCATCTTCGTCAAATTCTAATTCGCCACCCATTTCATTTCGCCAAACCCCTACCGCATCGTCTCTATCTGCACCCATAAGAGGCGAGCATTGACTGAAAAGTAAGTAGCTGAAGAACAGAATGGCCGACGTGAGCGCCGCCGGAAGGATGGCGACCTGCATTCTTTTCATTGGATCCTTGACTCCTTAATACGCTTTAATAACGGGTTCCATGATTGCGGAATTTATATCGAAAGAATTGTCGAAGAAATTCCGATGAAAGAAATTTAACATGCTTTCAATCAACTTCGTGGGGTGCGGTCGCAAAATTTCCGAAAGCGACCGCAACCGCTGGCCCGCCGTCTTCCCGGCCGCGGCGCCGGAATCTTCCTCCACATCAACGGCACCGGCGCCACCGCCGGCTGCGTCGACTACGAGATCCCCTCGTGAAAGTGGGGCTGCCATACATCGGAAAAACCGCACATGGCAGAACGCAGCTTCCAACTGTTACCGACGTGTATAGAACGGCAAGGCCGGCCTCATGTCGCGACAGACAGTCACGTCCTCGCCCCGAAGATAGGCGAGTAGCCAGTCGGTGAAAGTCATGTCGTACTCAACGTACTCTGCACAATCCGACTGGTAGACGCCGACCCTCCAACGCTCCGAACTGCTTACCGGCACATGGAGAAAGACCGACTCTCCGGTTATTGCCCCAGATATCGGAAGAAGTTCTCCGGGCGCAGTGCCCACAGTGGGGAGATCCTCCTCGTCGAGGTCTTTCCACAGGGCGATGTCTCCTTCGATTTTCTCTCCCAGACTCCCTTCGGAATTTCCGGATGGATGCAGCAGATACAGGTGCTCATTGATTGTGATTGCCCCATATGCATCGCTGAGCTCCCGGAAATCCCCCGGAAAGGTCAACCCAAGTTGACCCTCCAATCGCAGCCATGGGCTCGGGTCGGTCCAGTTACACAGTGGCTCACCGAGTAGTTCCTCGATTTGTCTTAGTGCCGCCATTCCAGGTTACCCCCTAGCACTTCGCGCCAGCTCCACTCTCGGTGTTGACTACGGTGCATTAGCATTGCTCCGGCAGCGTCTGGGGAGGTCCGTAAAACATGATATCCATCTGGATCGTATCCGGAGCACCAGATCGCGCGTTTCCGTAGAGCGGCTTGATGAATATCTGGGCCATCGTACTCTTATTCAGCGCCAACTGTGCCTTCCTTTCGACTCGTGAATCCATCACCGCTCGAACATTGGGACCAAGTTTCGGTAATTTTCACCCGTACCGCCAAGCGCGTAGCCGATAATCGCGGCTCGGGGATGGGGAATTCCACAAACACCTCCTGCCGCCGCCCACCTGGCGCATCCTGAGCCCTCTGTTCGTTCTCGATGTACCGCTTCAGGTCGATTACGCCTTGGCGGATATCGGTGCCGCCAACCATTCCCCTTGGGAGGACTTAGTGAGGGCTACTGGCTTCGAAGATTCGGAACTCCAAGAGCCGCAATAAGATCGGTAAACACTTCCTCGACAAAGGGGTCGGGTTGCACTTGAAAGACCTCGGAAAGTTTCTCAGCCGACGCCCGAAGACCCGCTTCGCCAGCCCAAGTCCGTGAGACCTGGACGGACTCTGAAGGACTCAGGAACCAAGAATCGACATCCGTTTCACTCTCCTCCATGTAGGCAGACATTGCATCACGCCCCAAGCAAGTCCTCCAGAATCCGGACTCACTTCCCAATCCCTCAATAACAGCGCAGTCGCTATCCATGATGTACCCAGTAAGAACTGGCGCCGCGGCCCGCGAGGAAAGTACTGCCAACTCTTCATCGCTAATCGGATCTTCACGCTTGACGGTCCACGCCCCCCATGCCGAAGAAGCGGAAACCGCGAAAGGCGTCACGAAAGCCGAATCTACAAAATCAAGCAAACTACTTATTGGCTCGCTTGATCTCAACACAACAACGGATCCCCAAAAACCCAATTAATTCATCTCCACATCACCGGCTCCGGCGCCACCGCCGGCTGCGTCTCCGTCCCCCGCGCCACCATGAACCAGATCATGGGCTGGATCCAGCCCGGCGCCCATCCCCGTATCGTCATCGGCTGAGACCTGCACAAGCTGTAGCCCATCCGGGCTTCGCCATCCCTTTCGCAACTATCAGAGCCTGGTCTGACCAGGCTTTAATGGAGGCTGATGACTGCATCACGATACGCCAGCCTAAGAGGCTCTGATTCAGCGTAGAGCAAGGCAACCAGTGACGGTCTAGTTTCTCCACCCGATGCCATGGATCGAACAACCCGAGCATCGTGTAATTGCCTTTCAATCTATCGCTCCGAGAGGCTTGCGAAATATCCGTCACGGAGAGTGGGGGGCATGTCATCCAGCATGCCCGCGAAGGAATCAAGCGCACTCAAGGCCTCGCCACACCACTCGAGGTTCTCTTCCAAGCCATGCCAGGCGGCGATGACATAGTCTGCGATATCTACCGCATCGAATAGCCATGCTGCAGGTCCGTCTGGCTCTTCCATGGGTTCATCGTCCTCGAATGTCAACACTCTATGTCGATTGCGCAGATAGGTAAGAATCCATTCCTCTACCTCTTCTCCTTTCACCAGGGAAATGCTAGTCGTGACAGACTGCGTGAAATGCTCTTCAATGCCAGGAAACGCCGCCGAGAACCGCGCCCCTCTGGGGAACTTGTCCAGCCTCGACAGAGCCAAGGTGGCCACGACTGCTCTCTCAGTGGGCGTCAGCCGGGACAAACGGCCCAGCGCCTCCTCGTCGCTCACGTTCAACTCCCACCAGGCGAATTCTCCGGCTCCCGGCAGAGCTGGCTGGCCGCTTCCCTGCGCACATCGGCGGTCCTGGTCCGGGCGTTCATGGGCTCGCTGCACAACCGCTGCGGCAACTATCCCGCCCCGTCCGATCACCCGACCAACCGGCGACACCAGTCCAGCGGCGTCACGCGGATGACCTGGCTCGGATCGTGGTCCCACTCGGTACGCAGGCCTGCGTCCTCAAGAGCAGCGACAACTTCGCGGCCGACGGCCGTGCTGGTGTCCGCGGAGCCGTCGAAGCCGCCGTACCGGAGCGAGAGTCCACACCCCGCTGCGGCGGCGTCCGTGGCGTGGTGGTCGAAGTAGACGAAGCCCCGGGCATCGGGTGCGGACTCGCCGCCGATCTCCGCCTGGCCGCAGTCGTGACAGCAGGCGAAGTTCTCGCGGGCGGTGATGCCCGCCGCTTCCAGCGCCGTGAACGCGCGGGTCAGCCGCTCAGGGTCGGTCTCCCCCTTCCAGCGGGCCTGCTCCGCGACGCGTTCCAGCCACAGCCGGTCGGCCAGCGCCTCCGCCTGTACGCGGGAGACGCGCCCGCCCTCGGCGTTCTCCGCAAGCTCGGCGCGGGTCGTGTAACCCCCGACGAGAATCTCGCGGAGATGATGCTCCAGGCCCACACGCACGTCATCGGGGAGGGGCGGTGCCTCCGGTACGGGGCCCATCTCCAGCAGCGACCACTCCGGGCCGACGTCCCACCCGGGCACTTCGCGGGCCCAACCCTCCAGCACGGCGATCACGGTGTCCGCGTCGTCGACGGTCGCCGCGAAGTGGCGGTCGGCGGCGCCGGCGCGGTACTCCAGGGTGTAACCGCCGGGACCGCTCAGGACCTGCGCGAAGACGTCGGGCAGATCCGGTACCCGCTGGAGCACCAGGAACGCGTCCCCAGCCCCGCCGATCCGCCGGACCAGCCCAGCCAGCTCCCCGGCGGACACCCGGACACGCCGCTCGCCGTTCTCTGTCGTCACCGTGACCTGAAGCATGCGCCGACTCTCGCACGGAGCAGTGACATCGTCACCCGTCCGGAACTCACCGCTCGGGCCGGCAAAACGAAGCGAAGTGGCCGGCCTCGTCGATGAGCGCGAAATCCTAGACGGGTCCGCTCACGTCGTAGAGGAAGCTCGGGCGGTGTGGGGGGCATCGTGTGCGCCCTGGAAGAGGAAGGCCAGGAGGCGGCAGCGGGCGCCCTCGGCGCGTACAGCCGCTGCCGCTCACAACTCAAGACCTCGGTCCACCAGCCAGAGTCACCGACATCGGATTGCGTGCATGCAGCGACACCGGCCTGCGAGTCGGCAATCTCGGCTGCGGACCTGTCGACCGGATTCCCTGAGGCGCGCCGCCAAGAATGTCGGCCTACCCGGCAACTCGACCCTCCACCGCAGGACGCGCGTCACCACTGTCCGCGTCCAGCCCCGCGAGCAGCCGCAGGCCGTCCTCGGCCGGGCTGCCGGGGGCCGCGGACAGCACCAGCAGTTCCATGCCGGACTCGTCCGGCAGCGCGAAGTTCTCCTGGTGCAGTTCGAGCAGTCCGACCAGCGGGTGCCGGTAGATCTTGCGGCCGTGGGTACGGGCGCGTACGTCGGCGCGGGCCCACAGGCGGCGGAAGCGTTCGCTGCCCATCGCCAGTTCGCCGATGAGGGAGGCCAGGCGGGGGTCCTCGGGGTGTTTGCCGGCGGCCAGGCGCAGGTGGCCGACCACGTCGAGGGTGCATTCCTCCCACTGCGCGTACAGGCCGCGTTCGGCCTCCTCGAGGAAGATGTGGCGGGCGATGCTCAACCCCGGCATCGGCCGGCCGAAGAGGAGCCGGGCGAGGCGGTTGCCGGCGAGGACGTCCAGGCGGTGGTTCATGATCAGGGCGGGGGCGTCGGGGATCAGGGCGAGGACGCGCAGCAGTTCCGGCCGGATCCGCCCGCCCGGTGCCTTCGCGCGGCGGCGGCGCTGGCGGGCGAGGCGGTCGAGGTGTCCGCGTTCGGTCTCGTCCAGGCCGAGGACGCGGGCGAGCGCGTCGAGGACCTGCTCGGAGGGCTGGGTCGCGCGGCCCTGTTCGAGGCGTACGTAGTAGTCGACGCTGACGCCGGACAGGTGCGCGACCTCTTCGCGGCGCAGCCCCTCGACCCGGCGGCGGCTGTCGACGGGGATGCCGGCGGAGGCCGGGTCGACCCGGGAACGTCGGGTCCGCAGGAAGCCCGCGAGATCGTCCATGCGCCCCAGTATGGCTGCGGCCGCGCCGGGCGTGGGTGGCCCTGCCGTTACCAGGAAGTCCCGTCCGACGGACGAAGCGCCCCTGAACACCGGGCTCGGCGGCGCCCAGGATCGAAGGCATCCGATCCGAAGGAGTTCCTGTGAAAACGCTGATCGTCTACGCCCACCCGGAGCCGAAGTCCCTCAACGGCTCGCTGAAGGATCTCGCGGTGTCCACGCTGGAGGGCGCCGGGCACGAGGTGCGGGTGAGCGATCTGTACGCGATGAACTGGAAGGCGGTCGTGGACGCCGCGGACTACGGCCCCAGCGCATCGAGTCCGCTGCGGGTCGCCGCGGACTCCGGCCGGGCCTTCGACGCCGGGACGCTCACCCCGGACGTCCGTACCGAGCAGGAGAAGCTGCTGTGGGCCGACACGATCGTCTTCCAGTTCCCGCTGTGGTGGTACACCATGCCGGCGATCCTGAAGGGCTGGGTGGAGCGGGTGTTCACGTACCACTTTGGGTACGGCGTCGGCGAGCACAGCGACACGAAGTACGGCGAGCGCTTCGGTGAAGGCACCCTCGCGGGCAGGAAGGCCCTGCTGTCGGTGACCGCCGGCGGCCCCCAGTCGCACTACGCGGCGCGCGGGATCAACGGCCCCATCGACGATCTGCTGTTCCCGATCCAGCACGGCATCCTCTACTACCCGGGCATCGAGGTGCTGCCGCCGTTCGTGCTGTACGGCACCGACCGGATGAGCGACGCGGACTACCCGGACGTCGCCAAGGCCTGGGAGCAGCGCCTGCTCACCCTGGAGTCGACCGAGCCGATCGCGTACCGGCGGCAGAACTTCGGCGACTACGAGATCCCCTCGCTGCATCTGAGGGAGGGACTGGAGCCCGCGGGCCGTACGGGGTTCGGGCTGCACGTGCGGGGCTAGCCGGCGGCGACGGGCCGGGGCGCGGGACCGCTGCTCGTGCCCCGGCCCGTCCGCACCGAGGATCTTGTGCGCCGTCGGGGCAAGGCCTCCGTCCTGGCGAGGGGCGGGAACGGTTCCGGGTTCTGAACCCGGGTGTCGGGGTTGGTGCCCCGGCGGCCGGAGATGCCGTTCGTCTCTCCCGCCGGAGCTGGTGCCGCAAGGTAACGTTCGCCCTGTGCGTCGCGTGTATGGGGGTGAAAGATGGCCTCGTGGGCTTCGATCTTGCGGTTCTTGCGATGGACGAATCGGCCGACGCTGCGGCGGCGCGCGCGATGTTCGAGCGGTGCACCTCTGGCCGTCACGGCGAGGGTGAGCTGGATGAGCGGGTGGTCGGGTTCTACGAACGGCTGCGTGAGCGGTTCTCGGACCGCCCGCCTCACTCCGCGGAGTCGCCCTGGACATCGACACCGTTGGCGATCGGGATCGATCACGTGGTCATGAACCTGAGCTTCTCCTCGCGCAGTGACGCGGCACTCAAGGCGATTGAGGAGCTCGCATCGGAGTTCCACCTGGTCATCTGGGATCCTCAGTCCCAGAACGCCTACCTTCCAGGAACGTGAGCCGGCAGTCGCTCCGCTGGGTTCAGGTGAGATTGGCGCGGGCGACGATCCGCCGGAAGCGCTCGTCGGCGGCGTGCTTGTTCCGCGTGTATCAGGCGAAGGAGAAGTACGCGGCGGCTTCGGAGGGCGTGGCCCATCCTGCCGGGTGCCGCGGCGGCCCGCGTGATCATTGGCCGTGGAGGGTGGGCGACCGGCAGGCGCAGCGGTGGCGGTGACGATCGATTCGTGGGTCCGCGTACGGCTTGATGCGGATGGTGGCCTCGGCGAAGTCCGAGGTGCGGGCGGTGCTGCGGGCCCGGATCGTTCTCACGGCGGCGGCCGGACTCGTCAATGGCGCGATCGCCAGGGAACTGGAGGTCGGCGTGAAGACGGTGCGCGAGTGACGCGGGCGGTTCGTAGCCCTGGGTCCGGACGGCTTACGGGATGCCGAACGGTCGGGGCGGCCGAAGATCTACGGGTCCGAGGTCCGCGTAACGATCGTGGCCACAGCAACCAAGTCATACGTCATCGGGCACAACGAGACCGCCAAACCCTACCGATGGACCTACGAAGGCACCCCGCTCAAGACCGCCTGATCAACACCCCTTCACGAGCTCTCGCCGGAGCAGCATTAGGGCGCGTATTGGATTGTGATCATGGGGTTGTCCTGGTGAGGTCTTTGATCCAGATCATCGAGGCGCGGAGGTGGAGGCGCCGCACCCAACTGCTCGCGTACAAGCCCCGCGTACTCGAGCACCCACCGCTCGGCACCCCTGCGTGACATCGCCCCAGCCAGCCGGCCCCGGGCCCGTTCAGCTCAGACGTGCTGAGACACTCCACCCATGGAGGACGGGATGACAGGCACGCAATCGGGCACGGCAGCGCCCGCACACACCACGCCGTCGCACGCCGCGAGCTGGATGCTCCGTGCCGCGACGGCAGCGGACATCGAGGTGATCGCAGAGCTGCGGGCCACGGTCATGCGCGCGGACCTGGAGCGCCTGGGGCGCTACGACGAGCACCGGGTACGCCAGCGCCTGCGGGACTCCTTCTCCCCGCAGCACACGTCGATCATCATGCTCGACCGTGAACTCGCGGGATGCGTCACGGTCCGCCCCGCCGACGACAGGCAGTGGCTGGAGCACTTCTACCTCGCCCCGCACTGCCAGGGCCGAGGGCTCGGATCGTCGGTGTTGCGTACGGTGCTGGAGCGAACGGACGCGCAGGGCATGACCGTCGGCCTGAACGTCCTGCAGGGCAGCGATGCCCGCCGTCTCTACGAGCGCCACGGCTTCGTCGTGGAGGCCCAGGACCCGATCGACGTCTTCATGGTGCGCCCACCGGAGGTGACGGCCTGAACAGCAGCAGCGCTCGGGCGGCCCGGCCTGGGAGCGGAGCGGACCGTTCACGGCGTTAATACCTCGGCGCTGGATGAGACAGGGCACCTGGCTCGCGACCAGGTCGGTGTCCGCCCGATCAGCGTCGCCGAGGCGGGGACTGGGAGGCCGACGGCGCCCTCGAGGTATTAACGGCGTCAACGGTTCCACCGCCGGGCAACGTCGCCCGCTTGTCCGCGGCGCCGGTGACGTGGATCAGTCCCACCAGAAGTGCCAGTCACGGCAGCCGACAATCCGGTCGGCGTACGCGGCCAGGGTGTACGGGCGGTGGCCTTGCCAGACGTTGTCGGGGCAGAACGCGAAGTGTTCGGCGGCCACGAGGAGGGCGTCCTCTGTCGTCGTCGGGGGTGAGGCGATGCTCAGGTGGAGGGCTGCGGGGCCGACCACGACGACGCGTGCGGCGAAGCGTCGTTCCCAGTCGGCCACGACGGCGGAGAACTTGGCCGTGTCGTTGTCGTAGTTGGTCGGCCCGTCCCAGCCGACGGCCGTGAGCGCGTGGGCGCCCGAGCCGGCGGCGACGAGTCCCAGCCGCGAGTGCGGCTGGCCGGCGACGAAGCGCTGCGCCAAGTCGGCGGCCGTCGCCTCCGGGTCCGCGGCCGGCGGGGGAGACGGGGTGAACCCCGGCCAGAGCTGTCCGAAGGGCGCGGTGACGGCCAGGCGGTCGTCCGGCGACAACATGTCGTCCTCGTCGACGGCGGTGTAGTCCTTCCACCAGTGCTCAAGGAGCTCGGCAGGGCTGTGGGCGTCCGGGGAGGACATGCGTTCAGGGAAGAACTCACCGGTTCCCCACGGCCCGAACTTGTCGTCGTGAGGGTCGCTGGGGTCGAGGAGCAGGGGCCACAGGCCGGTGTGGGTGTGCTCGACGTGCAGCCGCACCCAGAGATCGGCGGTGGTCGGCCCGTCGCTCAACCAGAGGATGTGGGCCTCCCCATCGCCTTCGTCCGACGTGATCAGCCGGCCGGACGGGAGCGCGGTCCTGACGTCAGACAGGAGCTCAGGGGTCATGGGCGGGGATGGTAGGCCCAGGCTCTGACATTCGTCTCCGGCGACGATCCTTCCTTCTCGGCGGAGGTAACCGTTAACGGCGTTAATACCTCGGCGCCGCCCCGAGTGATCCAGGGGGCTTGAGATCGCTGGTACGTACGCGTCGTGGCTGTACCTGACATCGGTCAGCTGCACGACCCGAGGTGTCCGAGCAAGCGCGGCGTTCCGAGGCCAACAGCCGGATGTCATCGGTCGCCGACGGTGGGGGAGTGGCAGCGTCCCAGAGGTATTAACGGCGTTAACGGTTCCGGCCCGACGGAGACGCCGAGCGCAAGCTGGGCCGGTGCTGGGCATCAGCCGCTGAGGTCGAACACGCCCCACGCGGTGAATGGCTCGGCCTGGACGTAGATCCTGCTTCCCCGGCCGACGACCCGCCGGCGGCGGGGAGCAGAGCCGTCGGGCAGGGTGAGCAGGCCGACCTCCGTTGGCTCGACAGATTCTTCGGTGAGCTCTCCGTGGGCGAGTCGGTCCATCTCCTTGCCGTGGCCGCCGTAGAAGGCGACTCGCTCGCCGTGGACAGCCACCGCTTCGGCCCCCCGTACGCGGTTCGACCACACCCTTACGGGCTTGTCGGTGCGGTCGGGGCGTATCTCGACGAGCGGGAAGTCCGTGTAGGGGCACGCCCACGCGACGGTGCCCGACACGTTCAGCGCGTAGCAGTCGAAGAGACCGGGGATGCGGGCACAGTACGACGTCCAGGCGAGCTCGCCCGTGGCGCTCCAGCGGCGGATCCCGATGGGGTTCTCGTCGAAGTGGCCGACCCAGATATGGCCGGCCTCGTCGACGAGCAGGTGCTCGATGGCGTCCCCGACGGAGAAGGTCGAGGTCTCACGCCCGAGCGGGTCGAAGATCTGTACCTGGTTCGCGTCTCCGTCCCGGAGGGTGCGCGCCGCGGCGACGACGAACCCGCCGTCCGGCAGGCGGTCCAGCTGTGGCCAGCGGACTCGTACGGCGTTCAGCTCGGTGAGTTCGACGCTGCCGTCCGGATGGACGGAGACGACCAGCGCGTCGAAGGGCGGGACATCGGCGCCGGGCTGCGGGGCGCGCTCGGCAAGCAGCCAGTGGGCGGTGCCGAAGACGTCGACGGTGCTGGTCAGGATGTGGCGGTTGTGGTGTGCTCCGGGGAGGTGGGCGTAGGGGACGAGGGCGGTCTTCTGCACGGGCGGGCTCTCCTTGGCGGGCGGTCACGGTCGTCGGTCGCTGCGGTGAGCGGCGGCCGGCGGCGCGCGGGCGGGGGAGAGCGGGGCTGGGTGCCTAGACGGCATGACCCTTTCTGGTCGTCATGAGCGGATCATTGTCGGCATCCAGCTTCATCGCAAATCCTTTCGGTACAGCCTTCATTGGGTGGCGGAGGAGAGCGGCCCGGCCCGAGGGCTCAGGGAAGCATGACACCCCGGTTCACGCAGGTGTACGAGCCGTCGTCGTTACGCCCCGTGCTGTCGTACGACCAGCAGTGCAGCGCGGGTGCGAGCGTCCACATCCGCAGCGTCATGAGCGCAACGAGGCAGACGACGGCGGCCCACCCGCCGTAGGACCGCCAGGTGGTGAGGGCCAGTCCACCGGCGGCCACCAAGGCCGCGAAGACCAGCAGGTACACGGCGATCGGCGCGCGGTTCTCCCGTAGCCCGGGGAACGTTTCCATCTCGGTGGTCCCCGCGAAGCTCGCGAGCACCACGAGCGCGGCGAAGACGAAGGCGGCCGAGCACCCGCGGCCGGCGCTCATACGCGGGTGAGGTGCCGGTCGAGTATCGCGCGCAGGAGGTCCACGTCGGCGGGGTGCCCCGCACCACGCTTGGCGAGCACCATGGCGCAGCGCCCGCCCCGGTCCGGGCTGCGCAGGACGAACGCCCGGGGCGTCTCCACGTAGCTGCCGTAGTTGCCCCAGCCTGTCTGCGTCCGGGCGTGGGCGCCCTCCAGTTGGAGTCCCTGGTCGTCGGCGGTCAGCCGCAGCCGGCCCTGGTGCTCGTTGGCCTTGAGTGACGCCTTGGCGGCCCAGTGCGGCCAAAGGGGCAGCAGTACCGCGTACAGGGGGAGGATCAGCGCGGGAACGCTCACGTCGCCGTCGGCGAGTTCCAGCGCCAGCACCAGCACGGACAGCGCCCCGAACAGCGTCAGAAACGCCGGCTGGTAGAGGAACCCGAACCGGCGCTTGCGCAGAACGACCTTGATCGCCTCCACGAAGTACTCGCGTTGGAACTCGAACTCGAGCGTCACCTCGCCCCGTTCGACGTCTGCTCCTCGACCACGGTGCCTCCTCCGACTTGTGGGCGGGCCGCGATCGTAGCGGCAGGAGCCGAGGCGGGCGGGAGCCGGGCCTACGGCTGCTCCTTGGGGCGTCAGCCCGCAGTCCCCGGCGGCCTCAGGAGAATTCGGCCGGGGTGAGGCCGTCGGTGTGTCCGGGCGGCCACTCCACCAGCTCGATGCGGTAGCCGTCCGGGTCCGTGAGCCACGACGTCTTCGGGCCCTCGGGGCCGCCCGGGTACTCGAGCGGTCCGGGGTTCAGGCCGGCCTCGGACAGGGTCTCCATGGTGGTGGCGAGCTTGTCCACCTGGATTGCGAGGTGGTCGAAGCCGCTGCCCACATCGACCGGTTTGTCGCCGGGGCGGTGGACCAGTTCGAGCGAGGCCGCCGGTTCCTCGGGGAACTTGAGGATGACGAGGCGAGCCCCGTCGCCGATGTCGACCCTGCCCAGCTCGGCGTAACCCAGGGCGGTGTAGAAGCCGAGCGAGCGGTCCAGGTCGGTGACGCGGTACGAGACGAAGAGCGTCTTCACTCGGCCGCCTCCCCGGACCGGCGCACGCGGTAGCGCAGATGCGTGACGTCCCGGTCCTCGAGCCGCCGCACGAGGTCGAGCTCGATGTGCTCGCCGCCCAAGTGGTCGAACAGCCGTCGGCCGTCCCCGAGGAGGACCGGGATCAGGTGGATCTCCATCTCGTCCATCTGCCCGGCGCGGAGAAGGGCTTGGGCCGCTCCGGCCCCGTGGACCATGACAGGCCGGTCGCCCGCGGCTGCGCGGGCCCGGCGGGCACAGTCCTCGACGTCGGTGACGAAGCGTGCGTGTCCGGGTGGCTCGTCGCCGTCGTCCGCCCGGTGGGTGAGCACGAGGATCGGTACGCCGTCGTGGTGGTCGCCCTGCCAGCGCCCGGCGAGCTCGAAGGTCCGGCGGCCAGAGATCACCGCACCGGTCGCCAGCGCCTCGCGGTAGACCTGACCGCTGGGACCGTCGGACTCCCGGTCGTCGAGCCAGTTGAAGAGCCGGCCGCCGTCGCGTCCGAGCTCCTGGCCCGGGCGGTCGTCCGGGCCGGCGATGTAGCCGTCGAGCGACATCGACATGTACAGCCGAATCGGACCGTTCATCTGGGCCTCCCTCTCTCCTCAGTGGCACCCGGGCTCCGGCGTCGTGATCCGCTGGGGTGGGCTTGTCACAAGGGGAGACTCCGGGAAACCGACAATCTCATCGGCCGTGCGCCCAGTCGCGTGGCCTACGGACCGCTCGGCTACGGGATGTCCGGCCGATCACGCTAGTCGTCAGGGTTCTGGCGTGTCGAAGACCAGGGTGAGCAACCAGACCGAGAGCGTGCTCTGCTCGTGGGCGGAGCCTTGGGGTCGGGGCGGGTCCGCCTGGCAGATGCGGGCGGACCCGGGCTGGTCAGGCCTTCGTTCAGCCGGCGGACTGGGTGGGGCTGTTGTGGTAGGCGGCGATCAGCCAGGCCTCGTCGCGCTTCTCCAGCACCCAGGTCGCGTACACGAGCCGGTCGGCGGGCACCTCGGACTCGCCGGGGAAGAGGATGCCGGCCTCGCTCACGACGATGGCGGCGTCGCTGCCCAGGAACCGGATGCTCAGCTGACGGTTGGTCGTCGTGGTGTCCTTCAGGAAGGAGGCGAATCCCGCTGCCATGCCCTGGTGGACCTCCTCGCGGGAGGCACGGTAGGAGCCGGGCATGATCGCGGTGGCGTCCTGCGTGTAGTCGGCGACGAAGGCGTCGGCGTCGCCCGCCTCCCAGGCCTTGTAGAGGTTCTCGAGGACGGCGGTGATCGCGGCCGTGTCGTTCGCGCGGTTGTCGGACATTGTTCTCTCCAGTGATTGCACGTGGTCGGGACCGATGGGACCCGTGAGTACGTACTGGCGTCCCTTTCGGAACTCATCGCGCAAGCCTCAAGATTCTTTTGTGCCGCAGCCGAACCCGGTCTTGGTCCACGGGGGCTCATCTGCACGGCCGTGATGTCAGACCGGCAGGTCATGATGTCTGGCATGGACACAGTCGCCTTCTGGGATCTCATCGACACCTGCGGGCCTGCGGGAGACGACTACGGTGCCCGTCTTGCGCGGAAGCTGATCAGCCACCTCTCGCAGGGGCCGGTGGAGGACATCGTCGCCTTCGCCGAGCAACTGTCCGAGGTGATGGCGAACCTGGGTCGTGCCCCGCTGCGTCACGATCTCGACGGCGGCGATTTCCTCTTCCAGCGTGCGGCAGTGGTGGCCGCCGGCCGCGTGGAGTACGAACGGGTCATTGAGGATCCCGCACGATTGGCCGACTTCAAGGAGCGTATGTCCGGGCACCTGCTGCTGGTGCCCGATCGCGCCTACCAGCAGTTCACCGGCCACGAATGGCGGCGTGGGCACCGCTACAGCTACGAGTATTACTACTGCGAGGCGGGGGACCTGCCCCCGGAGGCGTCCGACGACGACATCATTGCCGCGGTGCGCGAGCGGGTTGCCGGCCGGGACCTGCCGCCGCCGGCATCCGAGGCCGATGTCGCAGCCTTCGAGCGCCGCGTCGGACATCCCATGCCCACTCTCCTGCGACGCCTCTATCTGGAGGTGGCCAACGGCGGCTTCGGCATATGGGAATGCGTCTCACTCACCTCCGTCGACGACAGATGGTTCAGCGACGTCGAGGACCTCACCGTGGCCTACGAAGCCTTCCAGACGCTCTCGGACGACCCGGACCACGAGCCGGTGCCGAAGGGAGCGGTGCCGCTCATGGACCGGGGCTGCAACATGTGGACCGTCCTCGACTTCGGCACACCGCAGGGCCGCATCTGGGACTGGGACCCCCACGACTGCTGCGCGTTCACCCCGACCACCCTGGCCTTTGCCGACTGGATCAGGGGATGGCTGGAGGGCTGGATCGTTCCCGGCTCCTACCGGGAACTGCGCGTACATCCCGCGAGCTGCCCGAAGGCCGGTCAGGCCATGTCACCGGAGGAGTATCGAGAGCGTGAGGTCTTCAGGTACGAACCCTGAACGTGGGACTGACGGGCCTCCTGTGCAGCCGCACGGGGCGGCCTGCATTCGCAGCCACGCCTGACCCGGCACGCACTGTGGGCTCCTGCCGCGCGACGGACGCGGCAGGAGCCCACAGAACGTTGAGGTCAAGCAGCCGCTCCTGCGCGCTCAGCTCCCGCATCAGCGTCCCGTACTGCTCCGGATACTCCTCCGCCTCCGCCGCCTGCTGCTCCTTCGGCATTCGGCATGCGCCCGATGCGGCGGCCGGCTCCACCTTCAGCGTGCCCGTCTCCACCTGCTCCTGCAGCTCCGGCGTCAGCTCCAGCAGCGCCAGGCGCTGCGAGACCCACGCCGGGGTCTTCCCGAGGCGCTTGGCCACCTTCCCCTGCGAGACGTGGACCCGGACCAGCTCGCGGAGCGCCGTCGCCTGTTCCAGCGGGGCCACGTCCACCCGGTGGACGTTGGCGATCATCGCGGACTCCAGGATGTCCGCGGCCATGGACGACAGCTAGTCGTTGACGAAGATATGCATCTCCGGGAGATCCGCCAGCGCCGCCGCCAGCCGGCGGTTGCCGTCGATGACGACGTGCAACGCCGGGCCGAGGGCCTCCTCCTGACCCGGATGCGCCTTGAGGAACGCCTGGCGGGACACGACCGCCAGCGGCTGCAGCTGGCCCTTCTCCAGCAGGGACGCCGCCGTCTCCTCGAGCTCGGTGAGCGTCTCGCGGACGTTGAACGGGTTGTGCGCCAGCTGCGAGCGCTTGACCGTACGGGCGGCTCGACGCCCTCGGTCGGGACTCGGCGAGTAGGTTTTCGTACTGACGGACGGTGGGACCGCCGACACGGCAAGGGGCGCGGGCAGTGGGCGGATGGTTCAGGCGGTGGGAACCCGCTACCGGGATTCATTCGCAGTGCATCGGGGTTTACGGCGAGCAGTTGGACGGCTTCGGGGCGTCTGTGGACTCCGGCCAGTGCTCTGGCCAGGGAGTGGCGGGCGTGCAGGTGTATGTCGTCGGTGGCGGCGAGGACGCGTGCGGCGTCTTTCACCAGCGCCTGCGCGTCGTGCAGCGCCTCCGCGGCGCGGCCGGAGCCGAGCAGGATGACCAGGGGGCTGGTGGGGCTCAGGGTCCTGGTCATCTCGTTGATGACGGACCGCATGGCGCGTTCGGCTTCGTTGCGAGCGGACACACGGACCGAACCACCCCCGCACCGAGCGCGCCCGCAAAGTGGTCCGAAAGCTCCGCTGACCGTCAACCACCGCTGTGGATGTACGCGGCCCACAGCGACGGCGTACGGGGATAACGGTCCCGGAGCCCCCGTACAGCCGCATGGAGCGCACGGGCCGGCGCGTCCGCCGAAAGGCCCGAGCCGTAGAAGGCGGTCGTCAGCTCGAGTGAGGCCGCGTCGTCGATCTCCCACAGGGTGCCGACGACGTTCCGGAACCCGGCGAGCTGGAAGGCGCCCGTGAGGTGCAGCGATTCGTCGGCCAGAGCGGCCGGCGCCAGGGACGTCGCGCAGGCCGACAGGAAGACCAGCTCCGCGTCCAGGTCGAGCTCCGTCACGTCGGCGACCGTCAGCGGCGCCCGCTGATGGTCGTACACCAGCAGCCGCCCCCGCGCCGGATCCTGCGGATCGGCCACCGCATGGCACGCGAAGTGCGCGTACACCGACCCCGCCAGCCGCTCCAGCACCTCCTGCCGCGTGGCCGCCTCGTCCATCCCGACCCACGCCCCGGGCAGCGCCCCCGCCGCCACCGCCGCCTCCCGCTCGGCGGCGGGCAGCGCCCCCGACCCGTCCGCCGTACGACGCATCGCCACGACACACGAGCGCGAGTCGGCCCCGACCGCCCGCGGTTCACCGCGGAGGCGGGCGAGTGCGGTCACGGTCGGCGTGTACGAGGAGACCACCCGGTCCAGCGCCGACTCCCCGGGGCCGGCCTGGGCGGCGTGCAGCGGGAAGAAGGCCGTCGGGCCGACCGGGCACCACCACACCCGCGGCAGCGGGCCGTCGCCGCCGTGGGCCCCGAGGCGGTCCAGGACCGGGCCCACCAGCGTGCGCCACAGCCAGCCGAGCACCTCGGTCAAGTACGACTGGGCCCGCATACGGGCGCGCGCGTTCACGTTCGGGTCGTGCGCCGCGGCGGTCGCCTCCTGCAGCAGCCGCAGCTGCTCCGCCGCGTCGTCCTGCGTCAGACCGTCGAGCTCCAGCACCTCCGCGCGCTGGTCGCGCAGGATGAGCGCGTCGCAGCGCAGCTCGCTCAGGACCGGGATCACCACCGTCTCGGTCACCTGGTCGAGTAGCCGGCGCGCGTCGGGCGGGCGCAGGAAGTCTCCGAGGCCGGGCAGCGCTCGGATCGTGTCGAGCAGCGTGTCCCACTCCGTCTCCCGGTCCCGGCCGAAGGTCGTGGGCCTGGGCACGTCGGGCGCCGGGGCCTCGAAGTCCCTGCGCATCCGCTGGAACTCGAGCGCCAGCCCCTCGTCGGCACGGCGCAGCGCGGCCAGCTCACCGCCGGGCGTGAGCCGCTGGTTCAGCAGCACGCCGCGGGCGCGCTCCAGCAGCTCCAGGGCGCGCTCGGGCTGACCGGCGCTCACCGCGCAGGAGGCGGCGGCCGCCGACAGTGCCGGTGAGGTGCCGAGGCCGGCGTACTGGTCGTGGCGGGTGCGGCCCCGGGAGGCGATACGCGGGAGCAGCGCGATGCCTTCGGCGAAGGCGTCGGTCGCGGCGGGCCGGCGGCCGAGGGAGGCGAGTGCGTGGGCGGCCTTCTCGTACGCCTCGATCCGCGTCGGTACGGCGCCGGACTCGACGCGGCCGGCGGTCAGGGCCCGCTCCGCGGCCTCGGTGAGGCAGGCCCGGTCGCCGGTACGCAGGTACAGCGCGCGCAGCGCCTGGGTGAGCGACAGTCCGGTGGCGACGCGTTGGGGATCGCGTTCGGCGAGGGCGCCGTCGGCCCGGCGGAAGAGGGCGATGGCCTCCTCCAGGGGGGCGGGCTCCTGCGTGGCGTCGTAGAGCTTGCGGAGGCTGTAGCCCAGGCCGTCCATGAGCCGGGCGTGATTGGCCTCGCCCCGTACGGACAGCGCGAGGGCCCGGCGCTGGAGGCCGATCGCGGTCTCGAGGGGGGCGAGGTCGCCGGTCAGGCGATGGGCGCTCAGGGCGACCGTCGAGAGGTTGCCGAGGGCCGCCCGATGGTGGGGATGCTGCTCCGGGAGGGAGACCAGGACCGAGTGGAAGGACTCCCAGGCCTGCGCCAGCAGTTCGGACCGCCCGGTGCGGTCGAACAGGGTGACGATGGCCTGCCCGGCCATGAAACGTATCGCGTCGGACTGCGGTACGTGCCCGCGCAGCAGCGCGACGGCCCGCTCGGCGTCGGCGGTGTGGGCGGTCCTGCCCGCCCGGGCGAGGAGGCACTGCGCCATCATGATGACGTTCTGGTCCTGGTTGGGACCGGTGGTCGTCACCGCCTCCAGGAGCTCCATCGCCTCGTCGACGTACTCCTCGACACCAGTCAGCCGGTACGCCTTGAGCAGGGCCTGCGCATGGACACCGTGCAGAGCGGGCCGGTGCCGGTCGCTGACCCAGCGCGCGGCCATCCGCGCGTGGGCGATGCCCCGGTAGAGCGTGTCCACCGAACCGTCGAACTCGTGCCTCGCCTGGTAGACCTGACAGGTCTTGAGCATCAGCACCGCGTTGTTCTCGTGGTCCGTGGACACGTCCTCCGCGAACTGGAGGAAGCGCTCGGCGACGTCGAGATCCTCCGGACCACCGCGCACCTGGGCCCTGGCCATCAGCGCGTCGGCGAAGGCGATCACGGCGTCGACGCCTTCCGGTGTGTTCAGGTCCCGGGCCAGCGGGGAGCCGGCCATGGCGCGGATCGCGGTGTGCAGCACGGTGACGGACTCGACGAGATCCTCCTGGGCCTGGCCCGCCTGGTAACGCCGTAGCAGCGCCGCACCCAGATCCGCCTGAGCCGCGGCCAGCTCCCCGGAGCCGGGCGGACAGCCGGCCACGACGCGGCGCCAGTGGGCGACAGCCGAGCTTTGATTCACCGGTGCACCTCCCGTGACTACTCTTGTCAGACTGCCAGTTACGCCCCCACCGCCGGGAGATGATCGCCGCATGAGCCAGCCGAGCCCGGCACCGGACAGACGACTCGACAGCGACCGCGCGGCGCGCCTGTCACGGATCTGCGAGGACATCGCCGAGGTCGCCGACCTGCTCGGACCGGACCCCGCACAGCTGCTGGCGCGACTGCGGGAGGGGGCCCTGCCCGACGAGGACGTGGACACCGTGCTCTCCGAGGTGAGCGAACTGATGCGCGCCGCGGGCCTGGTCAGCAGCGACACGGTCCTGCGCGGCCCGCGCTACCTCCCGCTGCCCGGCATCCAGGGACGTCGCCCCGAAGTGGTCCACGTCTGCCCCGGGGGCCTGTGCGACCGGGTGGAGATACCGCGCCCCGGCACGTCGCCGTCCTGCGCGGTGTGGGACTGCCCGCTGCCCACGTTCCGGATGGACCGATGAACGCCCTGATCACCTCGCTGGGCGGCAAGCTGGCGGAACGCTGGCTGGCCGGGCTCGTCCTGCCGGGCGTGGTGTTCGTGGCCGTGACGATCGCGGCGGTACGCCTCGGCCACGGGCACTGGGCGGACCTGCCTCTGCTCGGGCGTGAGCTGAACCGGTTCGCCACGGGACCTGCGGCCCGGGACAACGGATCCGCGCTGCTTGTCGCGGTGGGGGTGGTGCTGGCCGCGGTGATCGCGGCGGCCGTCGCGCAGCATCTGGAGCGGGTGGTCGTCGCGGTGTGGACGCATGACGGCGGCCGGCTCGGCGACGTGCTGACCCGGCGCCGGCGCCGGCGGTGGGCTGCGGCGATGGACCGGTACGAGGCTGCGCTGCTGGCCAAGGCCCGGATGCTGCGGTTTCCCGAGGCTCGGCAGGGGCCGGTGCCGGACGTCCAGGGGCTGGCTCGGGCCTGCGACCGGATCGCGCTGACGGAGCCGTCCCGGCCGACGTGGATTGGGGATCAAATGCTGGTGGCGGGGGTGCGGGTGCAGTCTTCGTACGGCCTCGACCTGGCGGCTGCCTGGCCCCGGCTTTGGCTGCTGCTGCCGGAGGAGACGCGGGGGCCGGTCGTCCTCGCGCAGAGCGATTTTGCCGGTGCTGCTCGGCGGGTGGGGTGGGGGGTGCTTTATCTGGCGGTGGGGGTCGTGTGGTGGCCTGCGGTGGTGGTCGGGATCGTTTTGGGCGTGGAGGGGTGGTGGCAGGGGCGGGGGGCGGTTGCGGCGCTGGCCGATCTGGTCGAGTCGGTCGTGGATCTGAACGTGGGGGCTCTGGGGGCGGCGCTGGGGCACGTTACGGAGGGGGCCTTCAGCCGTGAGGACGGGGATGCGGTCAGTCGGTTGCTGCGTAAAGAGATGTGAGTGCGCGTGCCTTTGAGGGCCAGCCTGCGGTTCTTCGCAGCCCACCCGCTCGGCCACGATCGTCGCGCATAGGCTCGGCCCATGGATGACTCGATATGGGTGGGAGTACGGGAGCGGGTGCACGCTCTCACCGCCGCGCCGGCCGGCGACCGCGTCTTCGGCGCGATGGGGCACAGGTTCCTCCTCGAGGACCCGCTGACCCAGGCAGAGCTGGCCGACCTCGAACGCCAGACGGGTGTGTTGCTGCCCGAGGAGTACCGCGACTTCCTCCTCCACGTCGGCGCCGGAGGCGCCGGGCCCTCATACGGGGTGTACCCGGTACGACTCGTCCAGGGCCGCTGGCGGTGGGAGGGCGACGGAGCCGGGCTTGCCGATCTGTCCCGGCTGGCCGAGCCGTTTCCACGTGAAGGTGCCGATCCCGAAGCCGTCCGGCTGCTGCTGTCCGAGCACCCGGAAGAGGAGGACTTCGACGAGATCGAGGACTTCGACGACGCCATTGAGGCATGGGAAGAGCGCTGGGAGCCCGTCATGTGGTCTGCCGACCGCACCGTCGGCGCGGTCGTGATCTCGACGCTGGGCTGCGCCGCCCGTGAATGGCTGATCATCAGCGGCCCGGAGCGCGGGCGAATCTGGTCCGACAACAGGGTGGACGACGAGGACCTGAAGCCGCTCCTCGACGACAACGGCGTGCCGATGACCTTCACGCGCTGGTATCTGACGTGGCTCGAGAAGGCTGAACATCAGCTGGCGTCGGCCCCGGTGACAGGCTGAGCCGACGGCTCGGTGGGGCTCGTGCTGGACTTCCTTGTCCAGTTGTCGGTGCGGGGACCTTCGAAACCCTTGGCACCCTCGGGGCCACCCGGTGCGAATCACGTTGTCCCCGGTGGTCTCCCAAGGCATCGTGTGACACCCGTCCACCAGATCACAGAGCCCGGGCCTGCCGGACAGGGAGCACCAAGCGATGACCGAACCGACCAGCGACAACCGCCACACCCGCCGGCGCACGACCGAGCTGGTCGTCAACGAGGTCGCCCAGGGGCTCCGCTCGCTGGACGACGGTGTGGCCTGGTTCTCCGGCCTCGCTCCGGAACAGCGGCGGGAGGCACTGCAGGAAGTCGCCGGCTATGCGATGCAGGCACACATCACAGCTGCGGACGGCCGCGCCGGGGTGGCGCGGGCCGCTGTGAAGCCGACGGTCAACCCCGCGGTTATGATCTGCATGGACCCGCCCCGCTACGGGTTCGCGAATCTCCCTGCCGCGGAACACGTCAGGGCGTTCCGCGTCCTCGTCTCCGTGTTCACCGTCGCCGACACCCGCCGCCGCGAGACGTACTGCAAAGGCACCTGCACTCACTCGTGGCACAACCTGTCGGCGGCGACCGAGAATTCGTAGGACCGGTCATCCCCGCTCTTGCAGGGCCGATGCGTCCAGGCCCCAAGTACGGCCGCCACTGCCTTGACCTCGACGAGCTGGTTCTCGTAGCCCACCTGCCCGGCCGTCCCGGGCCCCTCCTGAACCTCGACCGCGCGCCTGGCGTAAGGAGTGCTGGGCCTTGGTGAGCGCTGTAGGTGGTCCGCAGGGTAGTTGTCGCGTCGACCGGACGGGCGACGCGAATGGCTGGCCGCCGGATGCACTCCACCCCGACCACCCCTGCCGGCTCCCTTTCCGGGAACCGGCAGGGGTGGTTTGCGGCTGCCTAGTCCTGGTGGGCGCCCTGGATGATCCGGCCGACGATGGCCGCGGCTTGCTCTGGGTGCCTCTCCAGCCATGTGCCGAGGCATTCCCGTACGGCCTTGGCGACGCTGGTGCGAACTGCGGCGCCACCCAGCATGCCGTGCGTGGAGCCCGAGAACTCGGGCCGGTCCAGCTTCACCGACACGACAGCCGTCAGACCGTCGCCGATCTGGTCGACGCTGAGATCGGGGGCTGCCTCCGCCAGGAGCCGCCGCTCCCGCATGTGCGCGTTGACCGCGGCCGCCACCCCGTCGCGGAACCCTGTCATGTGCGTGCCGCCGTAGGGTGTGGGCTCGCTGTTGGCGTAGCTCTGGATCCGCTCCTCGTGGGAGCCACGCCACCGCAGGGCCACCTCGACCGTCCCGGCGATCCGCGGGTCTTCCAGCTCGAAGTCGATGACGTCCGGGTGGACGGACGTTTCTCCCTGCCCGTCGAGGAAGGCGACGAAGTCCCGAGTCCCGCCCGGGAACCGGCACCGCACCGATCGGGACTCGCCCGGGGGGCGTTCGTCGGTCAGTGAGATGTTCAGGCCCCGGTTGAGGAAGGCCAGTTCCCTGAAGCGCTCTGCCAGCACCGCGAACGAGCAGTCCGCCGTCTCGAAGATGTCGGTATCGGGCCAGAAGGCGATGGCGGTCCCGCTGCTGGTCGTCGGTCCTGCACTGATGGGTGGGGTGAGCGCGACGCCGCGCGCGTACTCCTGGACCCAGCGGACCCCCTTGCGTCGTACCTCGGCTGTCAGACGGCTCGACAGGGCGTTGGTCACGCGGGGCCCGACGCCGAAGAGGCTCGTGGCCACAGCGTGGCGGCCGCCTGGCTCCGCCCCGGGGTGCATTTGGGTCAGTAGGGCTTCGAGGCCGGGACCGCCTGTGTCCCCTGCGGCCTCAACGGGGACACCCGGCCCGTCGTCGGCGACACGTACGCCGCCGTCGGGCGTGAGGGTGACGTCGACGGCGCTGGCACGGCCGGCCAGGACTTCATTCACCGCCCGGCCGACGACATCGAACACCATCTGGTGCAGGCCGCGCTGGCTGGTCGAGCCAACGTACATCCCGGGCCGCTTCCGAACGGCTTCCCACCCCTCCAGTACCTGGATCTGGCTGGCGTCGTACGGGTTGTCGGCGTCACTCATCAAGTCCCCCCAACGGAGTCTCCAGCGGAGTCTCCAGCCTAGGCGGATCCATAGAAAATGCCAGGTCAGGCCTTATCGGTCGAGGGCGTGGACGGGCGGGTGGGCGCCTGTTCGGATGAGGTCGGCCCCAGGATCGCGCGCTGCTGTCGGAGGGCAGTCGGGGGCCTGCGGAGGCCGCGCCAGACCCCATCTCCGGCGACCCCGAGGTCCCCGATTCCGATGCGTCACACACCTACCCGGAGCACAGCGTCTGGTCGCTTCATCGTCGGATGGCCTGCGCGCGGTGCGACTTCTACGAAGGGGCAACTGCTGGAGGCGGATACTGGCCAAAATCCCGCTCACCGACGACGAGCGCGCGGTGGCGACGACGGCCAAACCGCCCTTGACCGACTTCTCCTTAACCCTGCGTCCTGCATGGTCGTCGGCGCCGCCAGCTTCGCGGTCGAGGGGCTTCAGCAGGAGAAGCTCCGGTACGCCGGCGTGCGCTATGACGTCCGTGTGGCGGGGCTTTTGGTTGGCATCTTCGACCAGGCGGCTACGTCGAGGAGGGAGAGGCCTTCCATGTCCGCGGCCCAGAGGAAGGACTTGAGGACCTTGCAGGAGGCCGACTGCCAGAAGTCGTCCTCCTTCAGGCCCTTGGTCGCGGGGGAGCCCCACAGGAGGAAGCGGGTGCGGCGCAGCGCGACCTCCGGGTCTCGGCAGCCGATCACCGGGTCCCAGGCCAGGGTGCTGGGGACGTCGCCGCCCAGGCCCTGGGGGTTGAAGACCAGGACGCGGCCGGCTTCCGCGCGCAGGTGGGCGGTCCGTTCGTACAGGTCGAGCTTGCTGCTCGCGTCGAGGACCGGGCCGTGGGCGTCGAGGATCATGCCGCACATGAGGGCGGTCTTGCCGCCGCCGGGTGGGGAGATGATGCCGTTGGAGTTCTCGATGGGGGAGAAGACTTCTACGCCGGTATTCTTGTCCCTCCCGAGGGGGATGCCGACCTCGGTGGTGGGGAACGTCGTCTTGCCGGATACCACTACGGCGGTCGAGATCCCGGTGAAGCCGTGTGACCAGGAGCATCCCTGCAAGGAGCAGCAGGCGGGTGCGGCGACTCGGATCCGGCGGAAGCGTGTGCTGATCGGGGTGTGAGCGGGAGCCGCCCGGCGGTTGTCACAAAC
This sequence comes from Streptomyces smaragdinus, assembly GCF_009604385.1. GTDB lineage: Bacteria > Actinomycetota > Actinomycetes > Streptomycetales > Streptomycetaceae > Streptomyces > Streptomyces smaragdinus. The sequence goes on along the minus strand of NZ_WEGJ01000001.1, from coordinate 342,139 downwards.
CGGGCGCTTGTATTGTCTCCGCGGCGCACGAATTTTGTCTCCTGAGCGCATACGGTCCGGAGATGCCGAACGGATGAGGTGGGTTTGTGAGTACGGCTGAGGCGCCGGCGCGGGTGGGGGAGCTGCTGCGGGGGCTGCGGCGGGAGGCCGGGCTGACGCAGGAGGAGCTGGCTGATGCGGCGGGGCTGAGCGTGCGCGCCGTACGGGACGTGGAGCGGGGGGCGGTGGCCACGCCGCAGAAGGAGACCGTGCGGCGGCTGGCGGACGCGCTGGGGCTGGTGGGTCCGGTACGGGACGGGTTCGAGGAGACGGCGCGGGGGCGTGGGGTGGCGGTGGCGACGCGGACGTTGCCGCGGGACATCGTGTCGTTCACCGGGCGGCAGACGGAGTTCGAGAAGCTGGTGGAGGCTGCGGCGGGGGCCGGTGGGGTGATCGGCATCCATGCCATCGACGGGATGGCGGGGGTGGGGAAGACGGCGTTCGCGGTGCATGTGGCGCACCGTCTGGCGGATCAGTTCCCGGACGGTCAGATCTTCCTGCCGCTGCACGGGCACACCCCGGGCCAGGAGTCGGTGGATCCGGAGGACGCGCTGGCCAGTCTACTGCTGACGGTGGGGGTTGCTGCCGGGCAGGTGCCGCCGGGGCTTCAGGATCGGATGGCGCTGTGGCGGGATCGGCTGGCCGGGCAGCGGATGCTGCTGATCCTGGATGACGCGGTGAGTAGCGAGCAGGTGCTCCCGCTGCTGCCCGGCACCGGGGCCAGCCTGGTGCTGGTGACCAGTCGGCGGCATCTGTCGGCGCTGGACGAGGCGACCGCTGTCAGCCTGGACACGTTGCCGGCCGGGGAGGCTGCCGGGCTGCTGATCGCTCTGGCGGGCCGCCGGGATCTGCGGGCGGATGATCTAGGGGTGGCGGAGATCATCCGGCTGTGCGGGTATCTGCCGCTGGCGATCGGGATGGTGGCCCGGCAGCTGCGCCACCATCCGGCCTGGACTGCGGCCGGGCGGGCCGCGGACCTGGCGGCGGCGGTGGACCGGCTGGAGCTGATGGCGACCGAGAACCTGTCGGTCGCGGCGGCATTCAACCTGTCGTACGAGGACGTTGATGAAGGCCAGCAGCGGCTGTTCCGGCGGCTGGGCCTGCACCCGGGCCCCGAGGCCGACGCCTACACGGCCGCTGCCCTGGACGCCACCACGCCGGCCGAGGCGCGCCGGGGCCTGGAGGCGTTGTACGACCAGAACCTGCTGACCGAGATCGCCCCGGGGCGGTACCGGATGCACGACCTGATCCGTGAGCACGCCCGCGCCCTGGCCGTACGCGACGATTCGGCCGAAGACCGGGAGCGGGCCGTCGACGGGCTGCTGGATTACTACCAGCACACCGCCGCCCGAGCCGAGGCCCTCATCGCCCGCGAGCCCCGTCCCGGCTCGGCCGTCGCGCCGGGTGCGATTCCCGCCGGGGTTCCTGCTCTGTCCGGCCGTGAGCAGGCACTGGCCTGGGCCCGTGCCGAACGGGCCGGCCTTCTCGCCTGCCTGGACCACGCCGCCGGGACCGGCCGGCATGCCCGGGTCGTCGCCCTGACCGCCGGCCTGGCCGAGCTGCTGCGGCGCGATGGCCCCTGGGCCGAGGCTCTCATCCGCCACCAAGCCGCGGTCGAAGCCGCACACCGGCTCGGCGACCGGCTCGGCGAGGCCAATATGCTTCACGACCTGGGGACCGTGTGGCGACTGACGGATCAGTGCGAGGCCGCGGCCCGGGCCCAGGAGCAGGCCCTGGCCATATACCGCGACCTCGGCGACCGGCTCGGCGAGGCCAACACCCTCCACGAGCTCGGGGACGTGCGGCGGATGACGGGTTGGTACCCGGCCGCAGCCCAGAACCTGGAACAGGCCCTGGGCATCTACCGAGACCACGGCGACCGGCTCGGCCAGGCCAACACCCTCCACGACCTGGGGAACGTGCGGCGGCTGACAGGTGAGTACCCGGCCGCGGCCCAGCACCTGGAACAGGCCCTGGGCATCTACCGAGACCACGGCGACCGGCTCGGCCAGGCCAACGCCCTCATTCCCCTGGGGGACGTGCGGCGGCTGACGGGCGACTATCCGGCCGCGGACCAGGCCATGGAGCAGGCCCTGGGCATTTACCGCGAGCTCGGTGACCGGCTCGGCCAGGCCAACGCCCTCCTCTTCCTGGGGGTCGTGCGGCGGGTGACGGGTGAGTACCCGGCCGCGGCCAAGGCCCTGGAACAGGCGCTGGACGTCCACCGTGACCTCGACAACCGATACGGCCTGGCCAACACGCTCAACGAGACCGGGCACCTGTACCGGGCCACCAGTGACCTCGCGCAGGCTGAGGGGTGTTACCGGCAGGCCCTGGGGCTGGCCCGCGTTCTCGCCGGCGCGTATGTCGAGGCGGAGGCTCTGGCCGGCCTGGGCCGCTGCGCCCTGGCCGCCGGCAACGCCCCGCAGGCCGCAACCCTCCTGCGGCAGGCCCTGGAGATCTTCCAGCGGATCGGCGCCGCCGAGGCCGACGACGTCTCCCGCGATCTGGCCGCTCTCGGTGAGCCGGGACCACCGGCGTGACCTGGCACCGACGCCGGACGCGGGCACCGAGGCGCCGATGGGGGTCGGTGAGCTGACGCAGGAGCTTCACTCCAAGGCTCCTCCATTCGGTTGTACGCCCCTTGGCGGACAAACGCGCGGATCTCACCGCACGGGGCGTGCCGCACGGCCGGTCCGGGCTACCCGGTGAGAAGCCGCCGGTGTGGAGACTGCGGCCGAGGGCGCCGCTGTTCAGGCCCACCCGGTCTGCAGCGACGGTGCCTCTGCCCGTGCGATACGGGCCTACGCGTCTTTGCCGCCGATCAGGTCCTGCATGTCCCCAGGCAGGTACATGTTCGGGAACAGCGGACCGCCGGGGTCGAGGACGGACGACTGGTCGAGGCCTCCCACGGACACCGGCACGTACCGGGCCGAGCGCACCAGTTCGCCCGCGATCGCAAGGGCATCGGCGTCGTCGGCCGCCACAGCGACGGCCCACGTGTCCGGCTGGCGCGTCGCACGGCTTACCAGCAGCTCGGCCTGGACGTGCGTGAACGCGCGGGCCACCCGCACCTGCGGCAGGAGGCTCGCCAGCCACCGCCCGTGCGGTTCGTCCAGGGCCGATCGAAGCCGTCCGTCTTCGACACGGACTTCATTGGCCAGGTCGATGACCACAGTGCCGGGGGCGAGGGTGCGCAGCAACGCGATGTTGGGCTCGATCGCGATGTGCGGAAGGGCGACAAGGACGACTTCGCTCCGTGCGATGACCTCTCCCAGCGACAGGGCCGGAAACGGGGTGTCACCAGGAGTCCGGGATCCGAGCATGACTTCGTGGCCTGACCTGCGCAGGAGGTCACCAAGCCCCTGCCCCATTCGACCCGTGCCGAGAATGCCTACCTTCACCGCGCCACCTCTCGTGGTTACTGTTGATTACCAAGGCGAAAGTAGTAACCACGCTTCCTCGAGACCAGAAGGCACTTCGATGGCCGATAGGCACACGGATGTGACCGCGTCAGCGCGGTTCGACGCCGAGAACTGCTCCCTCAAGGACATCCTCGAGAGAGTCGGGGACAAATGGTCGATCCTGGTAGTCGCCGCGCTGGCGCGGGAGCCCTACCGGTTCCGGGCCCTGCAACGAGCGATCGAGGGCATCTCCCAGCGCATGCTGACGCTCACCCTTCAGCGACTCGAGCGCGACGGACTGATCACCCGCACGGTCCTCGACCTCCGCCCTCCCCGAGTCGAGTACGCACTCACCGCCACCGGCCGGTCCCTGACCATTCCGCTTCGCTCCCTCGCCGACTGGGCCGAGGAGCACCGAGGTGCCATCTCGGCCAGCCGGGCTCGCTGGGACGCAAAGCAACCGCCACCCGGATCCTCGGCTAGCTGAGACGGTCGAGCCTTGCGGGAACGGTGTCGTCCGGGATGGGGGACCGGAGGCGCACCTTCAGCTGACCGACTGCGACGAGAGCCCAGGGCGGCCCCCCAGCCGCCATCGGCAGCTCACGGTCGATAAACCCCGGATCCCCGAACGCCGCCCCAACCATCCCGAGCCCCCCGGCCCCGGAAACAGCCCTGGCCAGAGCACCCCCGCCGGAACCCCCCATTGGGGCAAGGACGATGGGGTGCTCGACCCCCGACAACGAGGCGAAAGCCGTAGTCAACGCCATACGAACATCATCCCCCCGAAGCCCGCCGGCACAAAAAGCGAGACAATTCCGTACGCGAACTGATACCCAACTTCGGAAACGCGTTGTACAAGTGATACCCAACCGTCCGATGACTCAGAAACAGCTGAGCCGCAATATCCCGATTACTGGCCCCGGCCGCCGCCAGCAGCACAACCTGCCGCTCCTGAGCGGTAAGCACGGCGAGTTCATCCACCACCCGATCCGCCCCCGCACCCCGAGGCGCGGCCCCGATCGCCGTAAGCTCCCCCACCGCCCGGTCCCGCCACGGCACCGCCCCCAGATCCCGGAACATCCTCGCGGCCTCCCGCAACTGCACGGCCGCATCGCTCCGCCGCCGCGCCCGCCGAAGCCACTCCCCGTACAGAAGCAACGTACGAGCATGCTCGAACGGCCGAGTCGCCCCCGAATGGAGCCCGAGCGCCTCCCGGTAAAGCGCCTCCGAAGGCCCCAGCAACGCCCGGCACCGCACAGCGACCGCCAGCGCCCAGGGCCGTCCGCTCCACTGCGCCCAGCTCTCGAAGCGCGTGAACGGTTCCCGGGCCCGCTCCGGCTCCCCGAGCCGTACCAACGCCTCGACCAGCGACGGCATCGCGAACCGCACGATGAACGTATGCCCCACCGGCCCCGCGAGCAGCTCCAGCAGCCGATCCGCCGCCCTGCGGTAATCCCCCAGCCCCAGCGCGAGCAGCCCCACCGCATACCCACCCCAGGACGCCCCCGGCGCCAGGCCCCCGTCGATTCCGCTGCGGGCCAGCTCCAGGCACCGGTCGGAATCGCCCCGGACAGCCGCCGAGAGCGACAGAACCCCCGAGATGTTACGAGCCCGCCACGCATGCCCGATGGCATCCGCGATACGCAGCCCCTCAGCCCCGTCCGTCTCCGCCTCCGGCAGCCGCCCCAGAAACGTCAGGGCCTGCGCCCGAAGTTGCAGTGCGTGCGTCAGATCACTGATCCGCCCCTGCGCCCGGCACAACCGGGCCAGCTCATCGGCCGCCGCAAGCGTCTCCGTATCCCCGCCGGACCGCAGCCCCCCGTACACGGAGTACGTAGCCGCAAGAGCGTCCTCCGCGGCGGCCGGCGTCGCCCGCAGAAGCTTCAGCCCCGCCACGTGATCACCCGCCAGCAACAACGCCGTCCCCCGCACAACCGCCGGAATCGCACTCCCGCTGTCCCGCTGAGCCCCCTCCAGCAACGCGGCCGCCCGCCGCAACACGTCCGCATCGCCGGCGAACCACGCGTAGTCCGCCGCCGCCCCGAGCAGGGCCACCGCCTGCTCCGGCGCCATCTCAGCAGCCTCAAGAGCAATCCGCCCGGCTACCCCGGCGTTCCCCCGCTCAAACTCCAACGCCGCCGAAACAGCAGCCAACCGGGCAACCGTCCCCGGACGAGTGGTGAGCCGGGTACCGCGCGCCGCAAGCCGCCCCGCCCGGTCGGGCTGCCCTGCCGCCGCCGCTGATTCCGCGGCGGCGGCGAGCCGCCGGGCACGGGGTTCACGGTCGTCGGTGAGCTGCGCGGCACGCTCGTACAGCGAGGCGGCGGCGGCAGGGGCACCGCGCTCCAGCGCACGGTCGGCGGCCCCTTCGACCAGATCGCCGAGAGGTTCGTCCACCCCCGTGGTGGCCGCCGCGAGGTGATAAGCCCGGCGGTCCTCCCCCGACTCACCCGCGAGCGCCCGGTGCGCCGCCTGGCGGACCGACAGGGGCGCCCCGCGGTAGGCGGCAGCCTTCACCAGGGGATGACGGAACGTAAAAACGGCCGGTCCGATGCGGATCAGCCCCGCGCGTTCCGCCGGCCCCAGGTCCGCCGTGCCGACGGCGAGACGGTCCGCCGCCCGGAGGATCCGGTCGAGGGTGCCGGTGCCGTCGGCGGCGGCCAGGGCGAGGATCGTACGGGTGGGCTCGGGGAGGGCGGCGACGCGGTCGCGGTATGCCGTCTCGACGCGGCCGGCGGGGGTCGCGGCCTCGGTGTAGAGGGTGAGGGCGGGGAGCCGGCCGGCGCGTTCCTCGGGGCCGAGCATGCCGGCGAGTTCGATGAGGGCGAGCGGGTTGCCCTCGGCCTCGGCTGTCACCCGGTCGCGGGCGGCGGGGGCCAGGCCGGGGTGGTGTTCGGTGAGGAGGGCCGCCGCGTCGTCGGGTGTGAGGCCGGCCGGTGTCAGGTCGTCGATGCCGGTGGCGGGGAACGGGCGGTCGCCGGTTCGGACGCCGAAGACGACGGTGATCCGTTCGGCGTTCAGGCGGCGGACGGCGAAGAGCAGGGCGTCGGCGGATGCCTGGTCGAGCCACTGGGCGTCGTCCACGAGGCAGAGGAGGGGGTCGTCCTCGCTCAGGTCGGTGAGGAGGGTGAGGACGGCGAGGCCCGTCATGAAACGGTCGCCGCCGCGTATCGGAGCCCCCTGTCCGAACGCGGCACGCAGGGCGTCCCGCTGGGGCCTCGGCAGCGTGTCGATCCGGTGCCGGACCGGGTGCAGCAGGGCGTGCAGGGCGGCGAAGGGGAGGTCGCTCTCCGTCTCGGTGCCGGTGACCCGCAGCACGGGGCGTCCGCCGTGCAGCCCGGCCACGTACTCCAGCAGCGCGGACTTGCCGATACCGGGGTCGCCGCGGACGACCACGGCCTGCCGGCGGCCCGCCTCCGCGGCGGTGAGCATGCCCGCCAGATGTGCCTTCTCCGCGTCCCTCCCGTGCACCCTGTCAACCTACGGGGTCAATCCCGGTACCGGTGACAGATCCGCGTACCGGGGTGCGCTCCCTACCGTCGGCTGTACCGCAGCCGGTGGTGGAGGAGGAGCGCATGGAACTGGAACCCGTGGGGCTGGTCGTCGGGGGGCGGCCTGATCCGTACGACGACGACTGGGGTGTGGAGCGTGCCGTCATCCGGCTGACCGGCTACGGGCCGGAAGCGCTGGCGGGGCTGGACGAGTTCTCGCATCTGGAGGTGGTGTTCGCGTTCCATCTGGTGGACCCGGACGACATCCACACCGGCGCCCGCCGGCCCCGGGGCAACCCCGACTGGCCGGCCGTCGGAATCTTCGCCCAGCGCGGCAAGAACCGGCCCAACAGGCTCGGGGTCTCGCGCTGCCGGCTGCTGGGGGTCGACGGGGTGGAGGTGCACGTGGCGGGCCTCGACGCGATCGACGGGACGCCGGTGCTGGACATCAAGCCGTATATGGCCGAGTTCGGGGTGCTGGACGAGGTCCGGCAGCCGAAGTGGGCCACGGAGCTCATGCGCGGTTACTACTGATTGTTCGTTTCGTCCGGAGGTTGTGATGAGTTCCGTACGTACTACCGCCCCATCCCGTTTCATACTCCCGGTCGTGCTGGTCGCCCTCGCCGTCGTGGTGTCCGCCGTGCCGTCGCTGAACGTCGCGCTGCCGGGGCTGGCCCGGGACACGGGGGCCGATCAGACGCAGCTGCAGTGGATCGTCGACGCGTACGCCCTGGTCTTCGCGGGGCTGCTGCTGCCGGCGGGGGCGATCGGCGACCGGTTCGGGCGTAAGCCGGTGCTGGTGGTGGGGCTGGCGGTGTTCGCGCTGGGTGCTTTCTGCGCGGCGGCCGTCGATTCGCCGGAGGCCGTCATCGCGTGCCGTGGGGTGTCGGGGGTGGGGGCGGCGCTGGTGATGCCGACGACACTGTCGATCATCACCAGTTCGTTTTCCGCCGCCGAGCGGGGGAAGGCGGTCGGCGCGTGGATCGGGGTGGCGGGCGCGGGGGCGGTGTTCGGGCTGCTGACGTCCGGGCTGCTGCTGGAGTGGTTCGCGTGGCCGTCCGTCTTCGTCTTCGGCGGGCTGCTGGCTGCGCTGACGCTGGCGGCGGCCGTGTTTGTCATCCCCGACTCGCGGGAAGCCGGTGCTCCGCGGATCGACTCCGTCGGCGGGCTGTTGTCGTCGCTGGCGCTGGCGGGGATCGTCTACGCGACGATCGAGGGGCCGCATCGGGGGTGGACGGATCCGGTCACCCTGGGCGGGTACGGCCTCGGGCTGGTGTGCGCGGTGCTGTGGCTGGCGTGGAGTCTGCGGGCGGCGGAGCCGATGCTCGATCCGCGGCTGCTGCGGGTACGGGGCTTCGCCGCCGGGGTGCTGTCGATCACCGTGCAGTTCTTCGTGTTCTTCGGGATGGTCTTCATCGTGCTGCAGTATCTGCAGCTGGTCCTGGGCTATACGGCGCTCGAGGCGGGGCTGGCCATGACGCCGATGGGGCTGGTCCTGGGCGGGGTGTCGCGCCGGGCGCCGCATCTGGTGGCCCGGGTCGGCGGGCGGATTCCGGCGGTCGTGGGGCTGCTGCTGATCGCCGCCGGGGTGCTGGTGCTGGCGGGGCTGGACGCCGGGAGCTCGTACTGGCTGGTGCTGGCCGGGCTGCTGCCGGTCGGCGCGGGGATGGCGCTGGCCACGGCGCCGGCGACGACGTCGATCGTGGCGGCGCTGCCGGGGCGCAAGCAGGGCGTGGCGTCCGCGGTGAACGACGCCGCGCGGGAGGTCGGCGGCACGCTGGGGATCGCGGTGCTGGGAAGCGTACTCAACGACGGGTACCGGCAGGGGGTTGCGGACCACGCGCCGCCCCAGCTGCCCGACGGGGCGGTGCACGCGGCGCAGGAGTCCCTGGCCGTGGCGCTGCGGCTGGGAGAAGGGCAGCTGGGGCGGGTGGCCGTGGAGGCGTTCGTGGATGGGTACGGGATGGCGTATCTGACGTCGGCGGGGGTGCTCGCGGTGACGGCGGTCGCGATCTCGGCGCTGGGGCCAAAGCGTGCCGCGGAGACGGAGGCGGAGGCCGCGGAGAGCACGGTCAGTTGACAGCTCCGTCAGTTGACGGCGACGGAGAGCGGGAGATGCCACAGCCCCCGCTCTCCGGGGAGCGGCTCGTCGCGCAGCGCCATCGGGGTGATGACGGCCTGCTCCCGCAGACCGTGCGCGACAGCCCACCGGACGAGGTGCGGCCGTTCGCTGTGCGCCTCGAGCCGGAAGCTGCCGCGGACTGACGCCGCGAGGTCGTCGAGGAGGGCGAGGGCGTCGTCGGTCCGCTCGGCAATGAGGGGGCCGACGATCACCTTGTCGGAGCCGCGCCAGGCACCGCCGTAGGCGACGACGCGGTCGGCACGCTCCACGACGTACAGCCGCTCGGTGTAGTCGAAGAGCCGTACCAGCAGCGCCGCCCGGTCGACGCCCATGGCCCGCTGGTCCAGCTCGAGGATGCCGGGGAGGTCACCGGTCGTGGCGGCCCTCGACCGCCCGTCCGGGGTCACGCTGGTGGGGTGCCCCACGTACATGGTGTTGGTGGCGGTGGCGCCGAACCCGAGTTTCTCGTACAGCGGCCGCCCGGCCTTGGTGGCGACCAGCGTCACCTGCGCGCGCCCCGCCCGCTCGAGCAGCCGCTCCATGACGCGCCGGGACAGCCCCCGTGCGGCGTCTGCAGGTTTGTCCGATGGGGTGACTATTGCGGGCCCGGGTCGTTGATCACGGCAGAGGGCCGGGTTGGTCTGGGTGGGGGGTGGTGTGGTGCGGGTGTTGGCGGAGTCGTTCGTGGTGGCGGGTCCGTCCGGGGTGTCGGTGCGTACCCGTCTGAAGCACCTCACGCCCGGGGACGTGGAGGTGTTGCGGCAGGTGGGCGCGCATCTGGGCTCGCTGGTGTTGGCGGATCTGAAGCGGCGTTGTGCGGACGGGGCGGCGTATTCGGCCGAGTCGTGGGCGGTGCGTAAGCGGGCGTTGACGCCGTTGTCGTCGTCGCGGTGGGCGGGGTCGATCACGAAGGCTTCGCATGATCAGTGGGGGCTGGCCCGGCGCGGGCAGCACGCACACATCCAGAACCTTCAGGCCGGTGTCGCGACGATCGAGCAACGCCTGTCGCTGCCGATCGGCGCGAAGGGCAGCAAGCGGACACCCGGCGGCTACGGCTCCAAGAGGACCGTGCCGTCTCGGCGGGGGTGCAGGCCAGGGGCATTCACCTGCGACAACTGGGACTAGGACCAGCGCCCGATGGCACATGGCCCCTTGATCTCTAAGCTCACTGCTGTCCATGCCCAGGGGCACAGCCACTGATTCATGCTGGGCCCGCCCTGATCGCGAGGTAGAAATGTCGGCCGACGCCACAGCTCACATCCGCATCGCCCGACCCTCACGCAACCTTCGAACGGTTGAACGATTCTGGGTTTCCGGTCTCGGCCTCGACGTCCTGTACCGGCATGAGGCGGACGGCACCCCGGGCCAGAGTTCGCTCCTGATGGTCGGCTGGCCGGGGGCCCACTGGCATCTGGAACTCGTTCACGATCCTGCCGCTCCTCTGGAACCTCGGCCGACCGTTGAAGACCTGCTGGTCATCTACCTCGGCGAACCCGTACCCGACTCCCTCGTGGAGCAGCTCGAGCGGCACGGCGGCAAGCGAGTGCCCGCCCACAATCCGTACTGGGACACCTGGGGCGTGACTCTTCGGGACCCCGACGGCTATCTGCTGGTGCTGTCCACTCGCGCCTGGTCCAACTCGTAGATACTCACGGACTCTGACCTGGGCGTCTTCGTCCGGTCCCTTCATTGGTGCTGAGCCCCGTCGGAGACATGGGGTGTCGTGGCGGCGGTCTTCTGTTCTGCTGGTAGCTATCGGCGTGCTGGGGAGCTGTCCTCATCAGCCCGGTCTTGTCAGGCTGAGGGGTATGGCTCTGGGTTTCAGTGGTGAGGTCGCCGAGTACTACGCGAAGTACCGCCGCGGCTATCCGCCCGCGGTCATCGAGGCTCTGCGGGCAGCGTTCGCGCTGGATGCCGAGGACATCGTGCTGGACCTGGGGTGTGGCACCGGCCAGCTCGCTCTCCCGCTCTCTGCCCGGGTTCGTTCCGTCATCGGGATGGACCCGGAACCGGACATGCTCCGGCTGGCTGCGGAAACGGCCGCGGGGCAGGGCGTGCGCAATGTGACATGGGTGCTGGGCGCCGACAGTGACGTTCCCGCGGTGGGGGCGCTGGTGGGACAGAGGTCCCTGGCGATGACGGTGATCGGGCAGGCACTGCATTGGATGGGGTACGAGGAGCTGTTCCGCAGGCTGGTGCCGCTGTCTCGCCCGGGAGGGGGTGTTGCCGTGGTGGCCAACGGCACACCGTTGTGGCTGCAGGACTGTGCCTGGTCGCGCGCTCTGCGGGGCTGTCTGGAGGATCACTTCGGCACGAGGCTGGAGGCGACCTGCGGGACCAGCGCGCGCGACCGGCGTCGGTATGCGGACGCGCTCCGGGCCGCAGGGTTCACGGATGTGCGGGAGACGCTGATCGACTACAGCGATGAGCTCAGCTTCGACGAGCTCCTCGGCGGCGTCTACTCCGCGATCCCCGCAGACGAACTGCCGGACGATCGGCCGGCGCTTGCCGAACGGATGCGCTGGTCACTCCCGTCCGGCCCGTACCTCGAAAGGGTCCAGGTCTCCGTGCTCGTGGGCCGGGTGACGTGATCGGTCCCGTGTCTCGCCCGGCGACCTTGCGCAAGGGGGCGACGTGGACAGGACGGGGCACCCCCGGCATCGGCTGGTCGCGGTCGCGGACGACGATGTCGGGCCACCCCACGGCTCCAGAAGGGAACGGTCCCCTTCGGGACCGAGTCGGCTCCGGCCAACACCGTAGGCTGCCTCGGTGATTACCTGCGTGGCGCTCGACATCGGGGAGACCCTCACCTGCGATGACCGGTACTGCTGGGGCTACCCACATATTGGCTACGGACGGTGACAGCGCCGACTGGCCGTACTCGGGGAATTCCTGGGGCGCTGTCACCGATACCGATACCGTCGATCGTCCCCGCCTGGCGGGCGGGGACGATCGATGCGGCTCGAGTCCGGATCAGATTCGCTTCAGGAACGGTTCACGGACGTTCAAGCGGCGATGTCGGACCGCGTTCGCTGCTCTGTGCTGGTCGTGGCGTGTGCCGGGGTGGAGGTGGGGTGGCGCAAGGTCAGGGCGATTCCGATGCCGAGGAGGGTGAGGGCGGCGGCGGTGAATCCCGCGGTGCGTAGACCGGGGACGAGGTCCGGGCCGGTGGTGGTGTGGACGCCGGCGTTGGCGATCGCGACCAGGACTGCCAGGCCGACGGCGGAGCCGATCTGCTGGGTGGTGGAGGCCATGGCGGACGCGATGCCCTGGTTGCGGGCGTCGACGCCGCTGGTGGCGGCGACGAACATCGCGGTCCAGTTGATGCCCTGGCCCAGGCTGAGCAAGATCACGCCGGGCAGCAGGATCGGGTAACCGCCGGTGGGGGACATGGCCGAGGCCAGCACAGCCATACCGGCGGCGCCGACGAGCAGGCCGATGACGATCGTGGTGCGGGGGCCGACCTTGCCGAGCAGCGCCTCACTCAGCTTGGTCCCAACCATGCCGACCAGGGCGGAGGGGATGAAGGCGAGGCCGGTGGCCAGGGCGCCGTAGCCGCGGACGTTCTGCAAGTAGACGGTGAAGAAGTAGTACTGGGCACCGAACGTGCCCATGAAGACGAAGGTGATACCCATCGCGGCGACCAGGCTGCGGTTGCGGAACAGGCGCGGCGGCATCAGCGGGTGGGCGGTGCGGGCCTCGACGAGAAGGAACAGCCCGATGAACAGCGCGCCGCCGAAGAGGGCGATGAGGGTTTCGGCGGAGCCCCAGCCCGCGTCGGGGCCCTGGACGACGCCGAACACGAGGGCGGTGAAGCCGATCGTGGCGGTCAGCGCGCCGGTGATGTCGAAGCTGCGGCCGCGCTCGCGGGGGGCGTCGGCGGGGATGATGGCAACGGCTGCGGCCGCGGCGCACAGGGCTAGCGGGACATTGACGTAGAAGACGGCTTCCCAGCCGAGGTAGTTGGTCAGGATGCCGCCCAGCAGGGAGCCGAGCGCGAGACCGACCGCTCCGGCACCACCCCAGACGGCGAGGGCCCGGGTGCGCTGGGCGCCTTCGGCGAAGGTGGTGGCGATCAGGGAGAGCGTGGCGGGCAGCAGGAACGCGCCGCCCAGGCCCTGGACAGCACGGGCGGCCACCAGCAGGCCGGGGCTGCCGGCGAGCCCTCCGGCCAGGGAGGCCAGCCCGTACAGGGAGAGGGCGGTGATGAACATGCGACGCTGGCCGAGGAGGTCGGCGGCCCGGCCCCCCAGCAGCAGGAAGCCGCCGTAGGCGACCGCGTAGCCGCTGACGACCCACTGGAGGTTCTGCGGGTCGAAGCCGACCTCGCGACCGATCTCCGGAAGGGCGACGTAGACGATGTTGTAGTCGATGGCGCTGATGAACTGTGCGAACGCCAGCAGGGCCAGCAGCAGCCCGGGGCCGCGCCGTATGGACGGTGAGGACATGGAGAGACGACCTCTCTGAGATCTGAGTGCCTTCTAAGTATGCGGTTGACCGCTTACATAATGGTCGAAAAAAATGGGCCGCTCGGCAGCGGCCCGCGGGGCGGTGCCCGCTCAGGCGCGCAGGGTGCGCGCCCAGGGAGCGTCGACGGAGGCGGCGCCGATCGCCATCATGACGTTGCCGAGGAGGCCGTCGGCGAAGTACCGGCGGATCTGCTCGTCCGAGGCGCCGGAGACGGCACGGACATACTCGACCTGCTTGGCGTAACAGGTGCGGACCGCCTCACCGATGACCGGCTCGCTCGCGCTGCACTCCGCGTGCTTGAGGATCATCAATACCTCGCGGTCGGCGATGACCTCGGCGTACGAGGCCGTCAGCGCCGCGAGCACCACTTCGGGGTCGGTACTCCGCACCGATGCGACAGCCGCCGCGGCGCTCGCCCGCAGCAGGTCCGAGCAGTGATCGACCAAGGCGGCGAACAGCGTCTCCTTGTCCTTGAAGAGCCGGTACAGATAGCCCTGCGAGATGCCGGCCGCCTTGGCCACGTCCATCGTCGAGGTCCCGTAGTACCCGCGCTCGGCGAACGTCCCGATCGCCGTACGCATGACCGTCGCCCGGCGCTCGTCGGCGGTGGAACGCTGCCTCGTCTTCGTCTCCATATAAGTAATTAACCACTCACATCCGACCGGCGTCAACTTCGGACGCCGTCCTCGACGGCGAGATCGGTTTGCGCCGGCGCGGACGGGCGACCGGACCCGCCGATGCTCGTGCCAAGCCGGCCCTGATCGATCACCGCACGGGCCACGCAACGGCTTCGTCCCGTTCGTGCATGACGCTCATCGCGGAACCGCAGAGAATCACCGAGGAACCGGAGTCCTCGAACATACATTCCCCTTCCTTGTCGCCATCGCGCCGCCCGGAGCGCCGAGATGCTCCAGTGACACATACGAATTCGGTACGAATCGGCTCCGGCCGACGCCGTACGCTGCCCCGGTGATTATCTGCGTGGCGCTCGACGTCGGGGAGACCCTCACCTGCGATGACCGGTACTGGGGTGATTGGGCGGACTGGCTCGACATCCCCGCGTCCACTCTCACCGCGCTGGTCGGGGCGGTCAGGGCCGGGACAACGCGGACGCTCTGCGGCTGCTGCCCGGCATCGACGTCGCTGCCGAGTACAAGGCCCGGGAGCAGGCCGGCCGCGGCGAGCGGCCGGGCGAGCAGGACCTCTACGGGGACGTGCGCCCGGCCCCGGAGGCCCTACGGGACCTCGGTCCGGGTGGTGGTGGCCGGGAACCAGACCGCCCGCGCCGACCGGCTGCTGCGCACGCTCGGATTCCCCGCGGACGTGGTCGCGACCTCGGGCGAATGGGGTGTGGCCAAGCCCGACCCGGCGTCCTCCCACCACCCGCCCGAGAACCCGAACACCCCCTGCGCCAGACGGCCCGGCGCCGACGCCACCAAGCCGTCGCACAAGCCTGCCACCAGCGCAGACACGCTCTCCAGGACCAGCCGTGATCAGAGCTGCAGCTGCCGTGACTGCCCTCGCCGGACTCGGTTCTCCCTCGGGCGGACTCGCACACCGGCGCGTACTTCGTGTGTCAGACCCCGGTGCAATACTCGAGCAACTGGTGTCCGGGAGGGGGCGGCTGTGATCTTCGATGGCCTTGAGGTGTCGTACGGGGAGCGTTGGGAGGGATACCACGGGGTGACCCATCCGGACCCGATAGCGGGCGCGGTCGCGGCGGGCAGGCACGCTGCGGGGTGGGGGTATGCGGTGCTGCTTTCCGCGCGTGAGCGCCCGCTGGCGCTGATCGAGCGATGGCCGCGTGGGATGTGGGGGGTCTATCTGTACGACGACAGCGGCCGGCGGGAGCTGCCGATCGAGCTCAAGCCGTCCGAGGACGGAGGGACGCCGGCCCTCATCGCGCACCAGCGAGCCGGGACGCCCGAGGACGCCGCCGTGCGGCGGCTCGCGGAGTTCCGTTGTCCCGAACCGGAATTCGGGGAATGGCAGGTGTTCTTGCCGCTTCTCGCCCTGCAGGGTCATGAGCCTGCCACGACCCCGGTGGTCCTGACGGACGTGTCGGTGGAGGGAGGATCCCCGCTGCGCCCCATCGGGATCGAGCAGCTCTTCAGCCCGGGCCCGCGCGACACCCCGGATGGACCGGCCACGGTCGAGGTCATCGACGCCGGCCTGCTGGGGATCCCGTCCGGGCAGTTGGCGGTCGCGGACCCCGGCGTGGTCGATTCCACCGCGCGCTCCGTCCCCGTGCCCCCGGGGGGCTACCCGGTCACGCTGGCGCTCCTGCACAAGCGGCACGGGCCCAAGGTCGCCGCGGCGCGGGTGACCATTCTGGACATCTCGCCGGCCGTGTGGTCCATGGCCCTCCGGCCGAACGAGGATCCGGGCCTGCTCGGCAGGGACAGGTTCTACGGTATCGGTGTGGACAGCGGCTCAGCGGCCTTCATGGACGCGACGAGGAGAGTCCCGGATCCGGAAATCGACGAGACGGTGTTCATCCCCCAGAGCAGAGAACTCGCGATGGAATTCCTCGCCACGGACGACACATCGAACCTCATAGCCTTCTACTCCGGCGAGGGCGACGGCTCCTACCCCGTCTGGACCGGCCACACCGCTGACGGCGAGGTCGCATGCGTCGTCATCGACTTCATGCTCCTGCGGCCCCGGCGGAGGCGGTCTCAGCTTTGACTGCGACGGCAGATACGGAAGCACGATCGAACGGGGACATCATGCTGGACATCTGGATCGATACCGAGTCCGGAATGCAGGCCCATCGTCCGACGGAGGAAAAGCTGCAGGAGTTCGCCGCGGCGGTCGGCGGCGCCGGCGGGCTGTTCCTGAGAATGATCCGCCTCGGTTTCGCCAAGGAGAAGTACGAGTTCTTCCTGCACGCCGACGACGCCGGTTTCCACCTGTCCCACCACGACGGGATCAGCGAGCGGGCCTCGGGCAAGGCGCCCGTCGACCTGGAGACCGTGGTCCGGGTCATGGTGGGCTGGGCCCGGCAGAACCCCGGCTGGGACCAGGGCGTCGACTGGGTGCAGCGCCGCTCCGCCCCCGCGAGCGAGCCGGTTCCGGAGCTCCCGGCGTACATCCGGGAGCAGGTCGAGGGCCATGTCCGGGAGATACTGCGGACAGGGTTCGTGGCCCGGAGTGACGTGGCCAAGCACGCGGAAGACCATGTGCCCGGCGCAGTATCGGCAGCCCAGGCACAGGAGATCGCGACCCGGCTGTGGCACGAGCGCCTCGCCGAGCAGGCGAGCTGGGAGGGCGTGACCGACGCGGAGCGGATCCGGAACCTCTTCGTGTTCCACTTCAAAGACCAAGGCGGCATCGTCGCCCGCGAGAACTTCTCCTGCTGCCGCGAGTGCGGGATCTCCAAGATCCGCAACATGACCAGTCCGACCTCGCGCGGGTGGGTGTTCTTCCACACCCAGGCGACGAAGCAGGTCGTGGACACCGGCCGGCTACCCCTGTACTTCGGCAGTCTCGACAGCTACGGCACCTTGGACCACCAAGGCGGCTGGGAGGTCGTCGACGGCACCGACGAGGCCACTACGGCGATCGGCCACGAAATCACCGCGGCGATACGCGCGGCGGGACTCACGGCCGAGTGGAACGGCTCGCTGGATGAGGCGATCGTCGTAAAGAACCTGGACTGGCGCAAGCGGCTGCCTTTCTGAGGCCGGTTCAGGGGTGGAGCCGTTCCGTCCGGATGCCGTGCAGCCGGACGAGAGCGAGGCCGTCGATCCGGAGCGGCCGATATCCCTGCCGCAGGCCGGACATCCGCTCACGATGCGGTGCCGAGCGGGCGCCGCCCGGGGCCGGGCGTGGAACTCGTGGTCCGGGTGGTGCCGTTGACACCTGTCGCCGCGTCTCTGGGATGCACCACGTCCGACACGACGCACGGTCTCCTTCGGGACCGAGTCGGCTCCGGCCGACGCCGTACGCTGCCCCGGTGACTATCTGACGTGGCGCTCGACATCGGGGAGACCCTCACCTGCGATGACCGATACTGGGGTGATTGGGCGGACTGGCTCGACATCCCCGCGTCCACTCTCACCGCGCTGGTCGGGGCGGTCGTCAGGCCAGGCCCGTGAGGCATTCCCACTCACCCCGCCGGGAGGACGCACACCGGACAGCGCGCAACCGTCGTCGGGACCGGATACGCGGCCGTGGGCGCTGCGGTTCGCCCGAGTGCCCCACTCCACCGGCGCGGTCCGCGTCCCTACCCACGTCTACGACACCGGCCGACAGGTCAACGTCTGTGAGGGCGGGTCCTGGTGACGTGCGCGGCGAACACGCACTCGCCGACGGTGCCGGACGGCTCGCACAAGAACCCGCCGCCGCTCGACGAGGGGCCGAAGGACTGATGGGCGCGCCTGTCCTGATCATCGCCGCGGCCGACGACTGGCCCACGGACCGGATCCTCGTGGAGCTGCAGACCCGCGATGTGGAGGTGTTCCGCATGGACACCGCCGACTTCCCGCAGCAGCTCAACGTGGCCGCACGGATCGACCGGGCAGGTGGCTGGGCGGGCGACCTCACCACCGGGGAACGGACGGTGGAGCTGTCCCAAATCGGCGCGGTGTACTACCGCGCCCCCGGGGCGTTCCGCTTCCCGGCCGGCATGTCCGACCCGGAGGAACGATTCGCCGAGGCCCAGGCCCGTGCCGGACTCGGCGGCGTCCTGGGCGCGCTGGACTGCCGGTGGGTGAACCATCCGGCAGCCGCGGCCCGCGCCGAGTACAAGCCCGTGCAGTTGGCCGCCGCGCGGGCGGGCTGGACATCCCGCCCACCCTGATCACGAACCGGCCCGAGGCTGTACGGGGCTTCGCCGCTGGCGGGCCGATCGTGTGCAAGCCCGTCGCCTCGCCCGTACTCGTCGAGGACGGCCGGCTGAAGTCGGTGTACACCAGACGTCTGGCTCCCGGTGACCTCGAGGACCTGGCAGGGATCGGCGTCACCGCGCATCTCTTCCAGGCCTGGGTGCCGAAGGACCACGAGCTCCGGCTGACGGTCGTGGGAGACCGGATTCTGGCCGCCGCCATCCGTTCGGGCAGCAGGGCCGGACATGAGGACTGGCGAAGTGACTACGCGTCCCTGACGTACACCACCACGATGGTGCCGGTACCGGTGGCGGCAGGAGTACGGCGGCTGCGCCTGAGCTACGGTGCCGCCGACTTCGTCGTGGGCCCGACGGGCGGTGGACGTTCCTGGAGATCAACCCCTGCGGTCAGTGGGACTGGATCCAGCACGCGACTGACCTCCCGATCTGCGGGACGATCGCCGACGAACTGCAAGGAGCATCCTGAATGGACTGGAACCGGCACGCCACCACCCTCGCAGACGAGGTAGCGCATCCGGGATCGGACTGGTGGGCCCCGGTCAGCCAAACACCCCGGCACCATCTCGTGCCGCGCTGGTTCACCCCCGGGGCCGACGGCTGGTGGGTCGTGGACGGCCCGGCCGACGCGGAACGCTGGGTGGCCGCCGCGTACTCGGACACCACGCTGGTGACGCGAGTGGGGTCGGTGCACGCGGACCGGGCCGAGCCGGGCCGGCCGGTTACGGGGCATCCCACGTCTTCGTCGACGCTGCCCGGCCTCGTAGTGACGATGCTCAGCCACGGCCGGCTCACCCCCGGTGTGCGGCTGCTGGACGTGGCGACCGGCTCCGGCTACAGCGCCGCCCTGGCCTGCCGCCGGCTCGGTGACGACCTGGTGACGACGGTGGACGTCGACCCGCACCTCACGAGGGTGGCCGACGACCGTCTCGGCCTCATGGGCCACAACCCGACCGTGGTCACCGCCGACGCCGCCGGCGAACTGCCCGGCACCTACGACCGGATCGTGTCGATGGTGTCGATGCCCCGTATCCCCGCCTCGTGGCTGACGGCCCTCGCGCCCGGCGGCCGGCTGGTCACCACCCTCACCGGGACCGGACTGATCGTCACCGCGGACAAGACGGAGGACGGCGGCGCGGAGGGGCGCGTGTCCTGGGACCGCGGTTCGTTCATGACGGCGCGTACCGGCGACGACTACCCGCCCGCGTTGAACGAGGTGTACGCGAAGACCGCCGGCCAGGACGGGGAGGAGGTCTCCGTCTCGCCGTTCCCGGTCCTGGACGTGATGCAGGCCTGGGAGGTGTGCTCGATGCTGTCCCTCACCGTGCCCGGGATCGAGCACCGCACGGGAACGGCGGACGACGGCGCCCGCATGACGTGGATGCTGCACCCGGACGGCTCCTGGGCACGGGCCCACACCGCGCCCGGGGAACGGACCGCGATCGTGCACCAGGGCGGGCCGCGACGACTGTACGGGGAGCTGGACCGGATCCGGTGGCTGGAGCGGGGGAGCTGCCGGTTTACGGGGTCTACGTCAACATCGCCCCGGACGGGGCCCTCACCCTCGCGCGCGGGCCTCGTCGACCAGCCGCTCGTGGACAGGCGGGTCGGGTGGTCTACCGGTATGCGCCGGGGTGTGCTGCGGGTGTGCTCGCGGTTTCCCGCCCGGCAGTGCATTCGAGCGCGGACGGGCTCGGTGATGGTATCCGGCCACGTGTCGTTTCAGGTCAGGTCCAGGGTGACGCGCAGGGCGGCGGAGATCCGGTCCATGGTGAGTTCGCCGACGGTGCCGAGGAACTCTCCGGCCTGCATTCGCTTGTCGGTCAGGGCGGTCAGGTCGACCGCGACAGCGGCGCCGCGTACCGGGTGGGTCATGGGGATGGTCACGACGGTCGCGGTCGGTTCCAGAGGATCGCGTTCCGGGGTCTGCCGACAGCTCGTGCTGCCGACCCGGGTGCCGGCGGCGGTTCGGGCAGTGACGGAAGCGGGGGCGGGGCGCCGTCGGTGCTGCGAAGTGGTATCCACCGGGGCGAAACGTTCTTTAGGATTCAATTAGTGATCACATTCCCGCGGGGGCGGAAGGGTGACGTCGAGGGGGAGCGCGTGACGGGTGAACAGGTGTCCTTCGGCGTCTTGCTGCGCGAGCTGCGGCTGGCGGCGTCGCTGACCCTGGAGGGCCTCGCCGAGACCTCCGGCGTCAGCGTGCGCGGTATCGGGGACCTGGAGCGAGGGCGACGGGCGGCGCCGCAGCGGCGGACCGTGGCGGCGCTGGCGGACGGCCTGGCGCTGGGCGAGGCGGAACGGGACCGGCTGCTGGCAGCGGCCCGGACCAGGCGGGATCCGGGTGGTTACGCCCCGGCCGGGGTGCGCTCCTTCCCGCGCGGTATCGACGACTTCATCGGCCGGGAGCAGGAGGTCAAGGAACTCACCGGCTTGGCGCAACAGGCCGCCGCAGGTGGGGATGAGTCGGCCCGGCCGACTGTCGTGGTGGTCTGCGGGCCACCCGGTGCGGGCAAGACCACCCTCGCGCTGCAGGCGGCGCAGGAGCTGGCCGGCTTGTTCCCCGACGGGCAGCTGATGGTGGACCTGCGGGGGATGGACGACGCGCCGCCCGACCCGCCCCAGCTCATGCTCGGCGTTCTCAAGGCCCTGCAGGTGGCCGACCGTGACCTGGCGAGGGTCGGCCCGCAGGGCCACCCGGAGCTCTACCGACAGCTGCTGGCCGACCACCGCCACCTGTTGGTCCTCGACAACGCCCGCGACGAAGCCCAGGTGCGCCCACTGCTCCCGAGCGCGGGGGCGGGCATGGTGCTGGTCACCAGCCGGCGCATGCTCACCGGGCTCGACAACGTACGCCGCCTCCCCCTCGGCGAACTCGAGCC
This sequence comes from Streptomyces smaragdinus, assembly GCF_009604385.1. Classification (GTDB taxonomy): domain Bacteria; phylum Actinomycetota; class Actinomycetes; order Streptomycetales; family Streptomycetaceae; genus Streptomyces; species Streptomyces smaragdinus. The sequence goes on along the minus strand of NZ_WEGJ01000001.1, from coordinate 320,885 downwards.
GCAGGAAGCCACCGCCCTGCTGACCGGCCTGGTCGGCACCGGCCGCGCCGACGCCGACCCCGCGGCCGTCGCCGAGGTCGTCCAGCGCTGCGGGCATCTGCCGCTGGCCTTGCGGGTGGCCGGGAACTGGCTGGCCACCCGCACCGGCTGGTCCGTACGCCGGCTCGCCGACCGCCTCGCCCGCGAGGACCGGCGCCTGGGCGCTCTGGCGGCCGGGGACGTACATGTGTCGGCCGCCTTCGAGCTGTCGTACCAGCAGCTCACTCCCACCGCTGCCCGCCTCTTCAGACGCCTCGCGCTGGTTCCCGGGCCCGACACCGGCCCGGAGGTGGCCGCGCAGCTGGCCGGACAAGACCTCTTCGACACCGAGGACACCCTGGAAGAGCTGGTCGAGGCGGGGCTGCTGGGCACCAACGGCTTCCGCTACCGCCTGCACGACCTGCTGCGCCTGTACGCCCGCACCCGACTGGCGACCGAGGAGAGCGCGGCAGAGGCCGAAGCCGCCGGACAGGCCCTGCACGACTGGCTGCTGGACACCGCGGTCGTGGCCGGGCGCTGGTACGAGCCGGGCCACGGCGCCCCGCCGCCCGACTGGCGCGGTACCGTCGACCTGTCCAGCGCCGACAAGGCCCTGGACTGGCTGAAGGCCGAAGGCCTCAACTGGCTGGCCGCCTACCGTGCCGCCGCCCTGTCCGGCGACCACGCCGCCGTCGTCGAAGTCGCCGAAGCCCTGCACTGGTTCTCCGACCAGTGGATCTTCTGGGGCCACTGGCCCGAAATCTTCGACACCGCCGCACGCAGCGCCCAGGCCCTGGGCGACCCACTCATCGAAGCCACCCAGCTCAACTACCACGCCTGGGCTTTGTCCCTCTGCGAGGGCCGCCACCACAACAGCCTCGACGCTGCGGCAAGGGCCCTCGCGGCGGCGGAACGCGCCGGCGACCTCAGCCAGCAGGCCTGGGCCCACCAATATCGGTCCGCCGTATTCCGACGGCTCGAAGACTGGGACCAGTCCATGGCGAGCTTCCGCTTGGCGGCCGAGTTGTTCGACGCCGCCGGCGACCTTCATGGCGCCCTGCAGGCCCGGCATGGTGTGGGCCAGATGCTGACCAAGTCCGGCAGCGCCGAGGAAGCCCTCGCGTCCCTCGCGGAGACGATTGCCTTCCTGGTCGACGCCGGCGATCGCATCGAACCGCACATCGCCCGCTTCACCCGCATCCAGATACACTCGGCCATCAGCAATGCCCACGAACGCCTGGGCGACTGGGAGGCGGCCGCAGGGCATCTGCGTACGGCGCTCGAGCTGAGCCACGGCAACACGGGGATGACAAGCCGCACGCTCAATCATCTCGGTCGTGTTCTGCTGTCCGCCGGCCGCACCGCGGAGGCCCGGGAGGCATTCACCTCCTGCATCGCCCAGGGCCCCGACGCGGATCCGTCGAAGGTCGCCGACTCCCGCGAGCAACTCGCCCTCCTCGACGCAGCACCCGGGCTCCAGCACCCCCCGCCGTAGCCCCGCCCCCGGCAATCGCGGGCGGCTGCCCTCGCCTACGCGGACGAACACCTCGGACGGCTCCTGAGCGAACTGACCGAGAAGCAACACTGGCTCGTCATCACATGCGCCGACCACGGCGACACCTTCGGCGAGGGCGGCTACTGGGGACGCGGCATCGCTCACCCTGTTGCGTGTTGAACGGTGCCGTTCGCCGCGATGCTCATGGAATCCGGGGCTACGCTCCCGGAGCATGACCAACGACCACGGCCGTAACCTGACTCCCGACGCCTCCGTGATCGTCGCCCGCGACGATCACGGGAAGGTAGCCGTCCTGACCGCGGATTTCACCGAGCACGGCGGCGAGTACCTGTTCCTTCCTGGTGGCAAGGAAGAACCCGGCGAGAGCCCGCAGGAGTGCGCGCGGCGTGAACTCCTCGAGGAAGCCGGCGTCACCGCCGAGCAGTGGCGGCACCTCGGCTCGTACGCCATGACCTTGAAGTCCACGGCCAAGGTGCACCTCTTCGAAGCCACACAGCTCACCTGCGGACCCCAGCAGCTCATGCCGGGGGAAGAAGACTTCAAGCTCATGTGGTGGTCGCTGGAGGATGCCCTGAAAGCCGTCGGCGAAGGCCGGTTCCTGTTGCAGGGCGGCCCCCTGGCGCTATTCCTCGCCAAGGGCGAGGGGTAGCGAGCGCCGGCCCTGACCAGCAAAATCCCGGCTCGCCAAGAGCCTCCGGCAAGCCCCCAGGGCACGAGTACTGGTCCAGCCCCCTGTCCGCCGTGGGCGGGACGGGCCACCCGCTATCGCTGCGGCTCTGCCCGGCGGGCCGTACGGTGCAGGCGGTGGTGGAGTGCGCGTACGTCATCGACGAGCTCGGGCACCGGTCCCTCCACCACTGCGTCGGGCACCACGGCGGTGACCGGCAGGGCGGCGACCGGTGCGGCGGGCACGCCCCACTCGGTGAGCCAGCCCTCCAGTTGCGCGGCGGAGGCCACGTACACGATGCGGCCGAGACCCACCCAGCCGTGCGCGGCCGCGCACATCGGGCAGTGCTCGCCGGAGGTGTAGACGGTCGCCGTCGCCCGCTCCGCCGGAGTCAGGTGCTGGGCGGCCCAGCGGGCCAGGGCGAATTCCGGGTGCTGGGTGTGGTCACCGGAGGCGACATGGTTGTGGTCTTCGCCCAGGACGGTTCCATCGCCTGCGACGAGGACCGATCCGAACGGTTCATCACCCGCTTCCAGGGACTGGGCCGCCAGTTCCACGCAGCGGCGCAGATGTCCAAGATCCACATCAGTGATCATCGGCCCACCCTAACCGCACGAAGGAACCTCGATGAAGAGGTTATTGAGGAGGGGACTACGGAGCTTCAGGCACGCCACCGCCCTCGTACCTCATCGAGGGGCAGAAGGCCCGGGATCACGAACGAGCTGACCGACCTCGGATGGCCAAGAGGGGCGGACGCGTCCCACAAAGTCCGCGAAGTCGCTCCGCAGATACCGAGAGTCGGCCGGCTTCAGCCGGATCTGCTGACGGCTGTCGGCCCACCAGATCTCGAAATCTGCAACCGTGCCTGCCGTCGCCCCGCCCGGCGGCGCATTCGACCTGGTCAGGGCGCAGCCGGGCTCGGTGACGGTACCCGGTCAGGTGTCCTTTCAGGTCAGGTCCAGGGTGACGCCCAGGGCGGCGGAGATCCGGTCCATGGTGAGCTCGTCGACGGTGCCGAGGAACTCTCCGGCCTGCAGTCGCTTGTCGGTCAGGGCGGTCAGGGCGTCGTCCGATTCCACGATGACGACTGCCCGGGTCTTGGCGGCCAGCTGAACGCGCCAGACCTGGCCGCGGGCGGGTGGCCTCACGCGACGTCCTCGCCGAAGAGATCGGCGAGCTCTTCGGTGTCCTGCGCGGCCTGCTCGCGCCAGGCGCGTACGGCGGGGGTCGCGTCGCGCAGCTGCTGGGCCCGTAGTGCCTGCTCGATGTAGGCCGACAGGTTCCCGCCGGAGGCGGCGCGGGCGTGGGCGAGCAGGTCGGCCGGCAGGCTGACCGTGGTCCGGGTGCGGGTTGTCATACGCTGGAGCATGCCAATGTATGACGTGGTGATGCGCATGGTCGGCGGGGTGCCTCCCGGCTCGGTCGCCATCGGTGAGGCGACGCCTTCGCGACGCCGCTGGTGCCCCGGGCCGGAGGTGGATTAACGGGCTGGCCGGCTGGCGTGGCGTCCTTCCCCCGCCGTTTCTTGACGCCGGTTGGCGCATCGTGTGGTCGTTCATTCGGCGGAGGTGTGGAGCGCCGGTACGGCCGGGAAGTTGAAAGACGTATAAGACCGCGGACATGAGATCTGCAACGAGACCGGGACCGGCACGTCCGGTCGCACCGTTACGAACCGCCCTGCCGGCCCTGGTTGCGGGGCTGGTGGCTGCTCTCGGCCTGGTCGGGCGCCGCCGCCCAGGAATCCGCCCCAGCCGCCCTGTCCTGGGGCATGAACTACCAGGGCCAGCTCGGGGACGGCACCAACGACGACCGCGCTCTGCCCGGCGACGTGGCTCTGCCCGAGGACGTCACCCTCACCAGCATCGCCGCCGGTCATGCGCACGGTCTGGCGGTCGCTTCCGACGGCCGCCTCTTCGCCTGGGGCTCGAACTGGGCCGGGCAGCTGGGTGTCGGCGACACCGACAACCGGATGACCCCGGTCGAAGTGACCCTGCCCGGTAACGTCACCGACATCGCCGCCGGCTCCGGACACAGTCTGGCGGTCGCTTCCGACGGCCGCCTCTTCGCCTGGGGCTCGAACTGGGCCGGGCAGCTGGGTGTCGGCGACACCAACGATCGACTCACCCCGGTCGAGTTGACCCTGCCCGGCGACGTCACCGTCACCACCATCGCCGCCGGAGCCGAGCACAGTCTGGCGGTCGCTTCCGACGGCCGCCTCTTCGCCTGGGGCTCGAACTGGACCGGGCAGCTGGGTGTCGGCGACGAAACCAGCCGGGACACCCCGGTCGAGGTGCCCCTGCCCGGCGACGTCACCGTCGCCGGCATCGCCGCCGGCGACAGGCACAGTCTGGCGGTCGCTTCCGACGGCCGCCTCTTCGCCTGGGGCTCTAACGCGTTCGGGCAGCTGGGCGTGGGCGACCGGGACTACCGGATCACCCCGGTCGAAGTGACCCTGCCCGGTAACGTCACCGTCACCGACATCGCCGCCGGCCTCGGACACAGTCTGGCAATCGCTTCCGACGGCCGCCTCTTCGCCTGGGGCTTGAACATTGCCGGGCAGCTGGGCGTGGGTGACGCCGACTACCGGATCACCCCGGTCGAAGTGGCCCTGCCCGGTAACGTCACCGTCACCGACATCGCCGCCGGCGCCGAGCAGAGTCTGGCGGTTGTCCGGAGAGCAACCTCCGCCACCGCCCTGATCGCCGACCCGGCCCAGGCCCAGACCGGGGAACCGGTCGCCCTGACCGTGAACGTCACCTGCACCACCGGCGCCCCCACCGGCGAGGTCACCTTCACGGACGGCGAAAGGGACCTCGGCACCGTGAACCTGACCGCGGCCGGCACCGCCACCCTCACCGTGAGCGACCTCCCCGAAGGCGAACACACCATCACGGCCCGCTACGCAGGCGACGGCACCTGCCCCGCGTCGGAGTCCGACCCCGTGACGGTCACGATCCGGGCGGCGAACGGATCGATCACCGTGAAGAAGACGGACACCGAAACCGGCGAAGCGATCACGGGCGCGGTGTTCCAGCTCTGGCTCGAGTCCAACGGCACACCGGGCCTCCAGCGCACCGACACCAAAATCGACCCGGGCTGCGCCACCGACGACCTCGGCCGCTGCACCTTCACGGACCTGCCCGACGGCACGTACTACCTCCGGGAGACGGCCGTCCCTGACAGCTACGCAAAGCCCGAACGCCCCGTGACGACCGTCGAACTGACCGACGGCGCCACCCTCACCGAGCAGATCGGAAACACCCCGTCGACCTGCCGAAAGGGCGACAAGAACTGCGCCTAGTGCCGCATCGGAGAACCTTTGCCCCAGCGTGATGACGCGCCGTTCGGATGCTGGCGTGGACAGCCTGGTGTCGCCGGGCGGTCCGGGTGGCAGAACGAGTACGCGTCCGCGAGATCGATGACGACGAGGGGCAGCGTCTGTTGCGGATCATCCGTAGGCGTCGGCGTACACCCGGACGTGGCCAGTGAGGTACAGCGCGATAGGTCCCCGCCCTGGAGGTGGTCGTGTGCCGGGCGGGGAGTCGGGCCACCCGGCTTCTCGGGGTGCGGGACACGACGCTTCCCTCCGGCCCGCGTTACGCGGGCCGGAGGGCTCCGGTCAGCCGCAGATGGGATTGACGGCGAGGTCGTCGACGTTCACCGCGTACCCGTCACAGCCACCGCGGATGTTGGAGAAGTGGTACTGGAGATGCGGCTGGGCCACGAGGGGCTTGACCAGCGCGACGTACTGGTAGGCGTCTCCGTGTCCGGCGTCCTGGAGGATGGTGTACGCCTCCTCGGGCGTCAGACCGACTTCGGCGGTGATCGGGAGGACACCTCCCCAGGGCGACGTGTGGTAGATCGGCTGGTCGATCTCGCCCTCGAGCGTGGCGTGGAGCTCGAGCGACTTGATGCGGGAAGTGGAGTCGTTGGTGTTGTAGACGAGCCGCCAGTCCGTCACCTGCGACATGTCCTGGGTCTTGCCACTGGGCGAGCTGCCGTCGGCCACCATGAGCGTGGCGTTCGGGAACGTATCGCGGACCTCGTCCGCAACCACATCGAGGAGCTGTTGCAGGGACAGCTGGTCGGCGGTCTTCGCCTCGTGTCTGACCGACACGGTGGGGGCCGCGGCCGGCGAGACCGCCTGTGCGGCTCCGGCTCCCGCGATACCCGTGGCCGCGAGTCCGCACGCGATGATCACGGCCGCGACACTGTTTCTGAGCTTCATTGCCTCTTCACTCCGCTCTTTCCTGGGCGCCGGGACGGCCCCCGTGTTCCGTTCGGTAGAGCGTCCCCGTAAGATAAATCGGTCGAAACCATCCCTTCTGGGGGCGCTCGGAACACGCGGGTCGAACGCTGTGCGAAACGCGCCCGTCCATCTGGGCTATCTCGGGCCGCGGGAAGAGGTCCCGGCCGCCGTCACCCGCGCCGTCGAGGTATGCCGAGCCTTCGTCGGCCATGTCGGCGGCGGGAAGGCGCTTTGGGGAACGCCTGCTCGTCGCGGGTCCCGATCAACGGACCCCGGGCGAAAGCGGGCGACCAGGACATCCAACACCGTTCGGGATGTCCGCAGCGAACAGGAATGGATCCAACACTCACTCTTGCTCGCCGAATAGGAACGGTTCCATGGCAGCCTCCGGTGCCCGTCCGGCGAGGGGGCCGCGCCGCGCCCCACCGCCCCGACCACGCCGGGACCGGCGGCCGTACGACCGGCCCCGCCCCTCGGAGGAAGGGCCCGCCGGAGGCATCTGCTCTTTGCACCGGGTCCGCACCGGGTGCGCCCCGGCACGAGTCCGGGTTCTGCGAGTGGCCGCCTGGAGCGATGTGGCGGCGACGAGGATGCGCAACCGGCTCTCTTGACCGACCGTCGGTGCGAGCCCCTGACTCCCTGCAGGGACCCCGCCTATAGTGATCATTCGTTCGAACGGTGAGGGGGAGCATGATCGACGTAGACGGGTATCTGGCCGTGCTGGGGGTGGCTCGGCCGACGGTTCCGACCGCCGAGGCGCTGTGGGCGCTGCACCGTGCGCAGGTGGAACGAGTCGCCTACGAGACCCTCGACAACCAGCTCGAACGCCCGACGGGTATCAGCGCCGAGGAGTCCGTGGCCCGGATCCTGCGGGGGCGCGGCGGCTACTGCTTCCACCTCAATGGGGCCTTCGCCGCGCTGCTGACAGCCCTCGGCTACGACGTGACCCTGCACCGGGCCGGCGTGCAGGACGAGGTCGAGGACCCCGCGGGCCCGGGTGGTGACCATCTCGCGCTCACCGTGGGGCTCGACGGCGAGCGGTGGCTGGTCGACACGGGGCTCGCCGGCGGCATGTACGAGCCGCTGCCGCTGCGCGAGGGTACGTACACCCAGGGGCCGTTCACCTATGCCATGGCCCCGTCGGCGGTGGTTCCCGGCGGCTGGCGGTTCACCCACGATCCGCGGGGCGCCTTCACGGCGATGGTCTTCGCGCCCGAGCCCGTGGGCCTGTCCTCCTTCGCCGCGGAGCACCACCGGCTGTCTTCTTCCCCGGAGTCCGGATTCGTCAGGGTTCTCCAGGCCCAGCTCCGCGATGCCAGGGGCGTGGACATGCTGCGCGGCTGCGTGCTGCGCCGGATCGACGCCGAGGGCACGCGTGAGCGGATCATCGACGAGGTCGCCGAGTGGTATGGCGTACTGGCCGATGTGTTCCGTCTGGACCTGGCCGATGTCGACGCCTCCGCGCGGGCGCGGCTGTGGCAGCGCGTCCGGGCCGAGCACCGGGAGTGGGAGGCTGCGAGGCAGCGTGTGACCGCGCTCTGACCGTGGGTCCGGGACTCGCGACGGTTGGCGAACCGGCCGGGGCGAGGGCATCAACCACGGTGTATTCGCGTGGACTTGGATCCTTCTCGTGACGCCGACGCTACCTGTCCCGGCAGGACTGCCGGGACAGCCTAAGGGGGCTGATCTGATCTGCGTGTTCTCCGGGGACTCGCATAGGATGCGGTTTCTCGTATCTGATGCGAGTCACGGAGGGTGGTGGGCGACGATCGACGAGGCGGCTGCGACCGCGTGGTGGGAGGGCCTGCCGGCCGGGCTCCGTGACGAGGTCGACGGGTACGTCCTGCAGGACTCCGTCCTCCAGGCGATACGAACCCTTCGGGAGATCGGCCGCAAGGACGGGATCGGGCTGAACGACGCCCAGGACATCGTCTCCGACCGCTGTCGCCACTACGAGGATCGGATCGCCCGCACCCCGGACAGCCCTCTCGACCTGGAGTCCTTGGCCCGCCGGGCCGCCGGTTGCCCAGGTCGTGTCGTGGCGATCGAGGCGGTCTGGGACGGCGATACCGTCCACGACTGGTTCGTATGCCTTGTGGCGCTCACCGTGGACCCCGAGGGCGAACGCACGCTGGCCACCGTCTACCGGTCCGGGGCCCAGCGGTACCTGGGCGAGGACGAGGCGGCCGGCCGGTGGCACCCGTCGGGCGCGGCCGCCGAGCGGGCGGGGAAGGCTCTGGCCGACCACCTGTCGGTCCCCTTTCATTTCGCCGGCCCGGACACTCCGGACGATGAGGCTCCCCGCTGGCGGCCGTGACCGGCGAGGCGCTGCCCGGTGCTCGGTCTCGGCCGGGATCCGGGGGACCACTCCATACGCCACTGCGGAGAGCGAGCCCAGGACAGGTCTATAGGCAACGTGGTACTTCGCTGGACCATCCCGCCCTGCGTTCCCGCCCTGTGAGCCGCACTCGGTGGCTGTGACGGTGTCTACCGGCCCCACCCGGACGGGACGGTTCCCGTGAACAAAGCCAGGTTGGTGAAGCCACTGTGCAGGCGACCGGCGCTACGTCCGGGCCGGGGCGAGGCCGGTGGCGGTGGCCTGGAGCAGGCGGGTCAGGCGTGGTTCGAAGTCGAGGGCTGCGTGTCCCCAGCGGGGGTGCCGGGCGTAGAGCTCGGCAAGGGTGGGCGTGGGATGGGATATCTGCCAGAGGTTGGCGGTCAGCCCCAGCGCCACGGTGATGAGGTCCCGCGCTTGTGCGCTGGTCAGTGTGCCTGCGGTGGTCAGCGCTTCGACGATGGCGTCGTACGCGGCGAACGAGTTGGTCTTGAAGCGGCGGGCGCGTTCGATGCCGACGTCGCCTTCGAGGCTGAGCGGGACGTGGGTGAGCAGGTCGCAGAACAGCGGTTGTGTGGCGAGTGTGGCGGCCACGACGGCGGCGGTCTGTTCCGGGGTGAGGCCGCGGGTGTCGGCAAGGCGGGTGGTGAGGATGTCGCGCCACTGCCGCCAGCCGCGTTCGGCCAGTTCGAGGAGGAGTTCTTCCCTGCTGGCGAAGTAGCGGCGGACGGCGGAGGCATGCAGACCGGCGGCCTCGGTGACGGCCGCCAAAGTGATGTGGCGGACGCCGCCCCGGGCGGCGGCCAGGCTTCGGGCGGCGTCGAGCAGGTCTTCGGCCCGTTGGAGCTTGGCCTCGGGTGAACGGGCTCGGCGCTGCATGACCGCCACGATAACGCACGCGTGCCGCGTAAAGCGGAGCCGTCGTGTTAGCGTGAAATAACGCAACCAGATTGCGTTAGATCGCGGAGATCCCCGAAGACCTCCCGAAGACGGAGAGACGGAGTTCGTTCCATGTCGAAGGTTTTCCTGGTCACCGGCTCCTCCCGGGGCTTGGGCCGCGAGATCGTCACCGCCGCCCTCGCGGCCGGGCACCGCGTGATGGCCACCGCCCGCGACCCCCGCAGCCTGGAGGATCTGGTCGCCGCCCACGGCGACCGGATCCGCACCGCCCGGCTCGACGTGACCGATGCTGACGCCGCCGAACGTGTCGTCGCCGAGACCGTCGAGGCCTTCGGGCGGCTCGACGTCGTGGTCAACAACGCCGGCCAGGGCGATCGCGCCTCCCTGGAGGACACCACGCTCGAAGCGTTCCGCCGGCAGATCGACACCAACTTCTACGGCACCGTCTACGTCAGCCGCGCCGCCGTGCCCGTGCTGCGCCGCCAGGGCGGCGGCCGCATCATCCAGATCTCCTCCATCGGCGGCCGTATCGCCAACCCCGGGATGACCGCCTACCAGTCCGCCAAGTGGGCCGTGGGCGGGTTCTCCGAGGTCCTCGCCACCGAGGTGGCCCCCATGAACATCAAGGTCACCGTCCTGGAACCGGGCGGCATGCGCACCGACTGGGCAGGGGCTTCCATGCACACCCCTCCGGTCAGCGAGCCGTACCGGGCCACGGTGGGCGCCGCCGCGCAGGCGATGAAGAACTTCGCCCAGGAGGCCGCCGGCGACCCGGCCAAGGTCGCCCAGGTCGTCCTCACCGTCGCCGACCTCGACGAACCCCCCTTGCGCCTGCTCCTGGGCTCGGATGCCTACACGTACGGGCGCGCGGCCTGGGCCAAGCGTCTGGAGGAGGACGAGAAGTGGCGGCACCTCAGCGTCTCCACCGACCACGACGAGGCCGAGGACGACGGTTCCCGGTGGCTTGACCGCTAGGCGGTTTCGTTGTCCGTCCGTCCGTCCGTCCGACCGACCGCGCCGGCGGGCCGACGTCGAGCGCGTCGCCGACGCTGTCGCGGTGTTCTTCTGCCAGAACGATCCCGGGATGTGCGACGACTGGGACGCCGCGGCCGGCGCCAACCGCGCCTGCCTGTTCTCCGGTGAGCTCACCCCGGCCGCTGTCCCGGCCGACGGCGAGACGTTCTTGGGTGCGGTCACCTCTCTGCGCTTCCATCCCGCTGACGAACCCACGGAGGAGCCGGTCCTCGGACGGGTGGGCGGGGAGCCTGACTGGATCCAGGGTGACGAGACTCCCGGCTGTCCCTCGTGCGCCGACACGCCGCCCACATGAGGTTCACTGCCGAGCTGGAGGAGGGCAACGACTTCGCCACCTCCGCGAACTTCGGCGGCGGAGGCCGCGGCTATCTCTTCAACTGTCTGTCGACCCTGCCGTCAGGCCGCATTCCTCTGGCAGCGCTGAGAGCCATCCCAAGAACCGTGCACGGTGCGTGGTCCAGAAAAGCCTGCATCCGCCGTCCGATGCTGAGCGTCAACCCGAAGATGCTGCCCCGTCCGAACGAGCTGGAGAAGGCCTCCTCGCCCGCCGCGAACGCGCCGGCGCCGAGGACATGGCCTCTGGCCAACATCACAACCGGAAAGCATGACTCCTTTTGAAGGGTGGGAAGGAGGCTTCGGCCGGGATCCTCCGGCAGTCCGCCTTGTCAACCCGCGCGAAGTTCGGTCGTCCCGTCTCCCGAACCCCGAGTTCCGCAGCGAGACTGGGCATGTCCACGACCAAAGGGGGGTCCGGGAATGCTGGCATGCCCGCAGTGCAAGGGCACGGATCAGGTGGTCAAGCTCGAGCCGTACTGGCGATCGCTCGGCCAGGACGCGGAGGGGAAGAGGGACCTGGCATGTCCACCGGACTTCAAGGCCCAGTGGCAGTGGCCGGCGGGCTGTCTCGTCGGCGCCGTCCTGTTGCTCTCCGCCTCCGAGATCTTGTGGGGTCTGGCCCTCCTCGTGGTCGCTGCTGTGACGACTGTCGTGATCAGGTACCGCTCAACCCAGGCCCAGGAAGCGCGGGCACGTTGGCATACTTCGATGTACTGCCGCCACTGCGACCGGCCTTTTACCCCCGCTGAAGGGCTGGCTTCCTGACGGGCCAGGTGCAACCTCCGGTGTTCCGGTAAGGCCCTGTACTTCCGAGGCTGCCGAAATCAGGCGCCCGTCTCGCCGTCAGGCGTGCGGATGCCCCTGTGTACTGGCGTCAGAGGCTTGGACATGTGACAGGGCAATGCGACGTCGTGCGAGATCGACATCGATGATCTTCACGGTGAGGGCGTCGCCGACCTTGATGACGTCCGATGCATCCAGCTCGCTGGTGTGCACCATGCCCTGGAAGCCGTCCTCTCGTTCTTCGATGCGGACGAAGACGCCGAACGGGACGATCTTGGTGACCGTTCCGGTGACCACCTGTCCGATCCGCTGCGCCACCTGCGGCCACGGGTCTTCCTGCATTGCTCGGAGCGACAGCGGTACCCGTTCCCAGACCATGTCCACGTCGAGGACCTCGGCCGTGATCTCTTGGCCGACGCTGACGACGTCGGACGGGTGGTCGAACGGGCGCCAGGACAGCTCGGGAATGTTGATCATGGCGGTGAAGCCGCCGATGTCCACGAAGGTGACGCCGAAGCCGGCGATGGACGTCACGGTGCCGGTGACGACCTGGCCGCGCCGCAGGGTCTTGAGGAACGCCCAGTCCCGGTCGCTGGGCGTCGGCTCGGTCTGCCAGCGGGCACGGAGAACACCGTCGCTGTCGGGCAGCACCGCGGTGAACAGTGGGAGATCTTCACCGGCAAGCATGGATACGACGCCGGCAGAAGACGCGCCGGCGAGTTGGGAGGTCACTGCCTCGAACTGGGTCTCGTCCACAACCGTGCTGGTGATCCGCCCGTCGGCGTCCTCCCAGACGATTTCCACCAGGCCCTCGTCGGGCAGAGCGGCCAAGGCCGTATCGACGTCGGTGAGCAGGTCCGGCCAGACCGCCAACTGGGAGCGTGGGGTCAGTTGGGAGCGCACGGTCTCGATGTTGTGGCGGGTGAGACGGTGCCACCGGGAGGCACCGAGGGCGAAGACCTCCTCCAGGAAGGTGGCGCGGTGGGCGTTGACGGTCCAGTTCAGGCGGGCCCAGAAGTCGGCGTCGGCCGGACGCTGCACATACCCGGGGTCGTCGGGGGCGAAGTCGTACGGCGATGCGTTCAGGCGTTCCGGAAACAGCCCGAGCGCGCGGGTGCGATTCAGTGCTGCTTCGCAGGGTCGGCTGCTGCCCACGTAGAGGTACTGGTCCCAGCCGACGTGCACGGTGAATTCTCCGTCCACCTCCAGCCGGCACCAGGCGCCGTTGTCGCGCAGCATGGCCCGGACGAGTTCCAGGCCGACGGCGATCGGCACCAGCGCACCGTCGTGGAATCCGGCGAGGCCGGCTGGGAACAGGCCGGCCAGGCCATGGCCGTCGACCGGTGGCTCCAGGCCGAAGTGGATGAAGCCGCCGATCTGCGGCTCGCGGATGGCCAGCCGGTCGACACCGCTCTCTTCGGCGAAGGCGGCGACGGCCTGCAGGTAGGCGGCTTCGACCGGTCCGTGGTCGCTGGTCGCGGGCTCGGTGCCGGCGGAGTGGCCGTGCTCATCGCGGTCGGCAGGGTCGTACTTGGTGACCTGGTGGACGTAGGGCAGCACGTCAATGCCCGCCGGAGGTCGAAGGCGCTGCTGCTGGGGGTTGGTTCCGGTTCAGTCCGTGGTCGAGGTAGATCCGGTCCTCCGGGACGTCCGGACCGAGCAGGATCTCGCGCTGGGCGGTGAGGTTCTGCTTGTGCGGACTGCATTTCGCGTGGCCGACGCGTTCGCTCATGCCCGGAGCGTACGGTAAGCCCCCGCTCAGCGAACCGATCACCGGACGCCCTAAATGAGATGCCGTCAGCGCAGGTCAATCACTCCGACCTAGCAAGATCCCGTTTGTTCGTCGAGGATTCCCCTGACGGACACAATCGACGGCCTCGATCAGTGCCCTGACGCGGTAACAACCGACGCCACCTTGAAGAGAGCCGCGAGCGGCACCGTTGACCTGCCTCTGCTCCCGCTGACGGATCGTTGCCGCGGAATTGCGCCTCATGAGTCACCTCACGTCAGGCGTGAAACTGGCCGTTGCGGTACTCCTCGTACGGTAGCGAGTCCCATTCGGTATTCGCGCCGTCGCGCGTCACCATGAACAAGGGACGCGATCGGAGGACTTGCCCGACGAGTTGCGCGCGTATTATGACCCCGGGATCATCGGGTCCTGCGTAGCCCTCGGGCGTGTAGCGAAAGTGCACGTCCGCTGCCTCGGCATACGCGATCGCGTCGCGCTCCAGCTCCGACAGATCTCTTCCGACCAGCGTGAGTCTGTCGTACGCGACCTGGGGACCGTGCACGGCGTCGGCAGCAACGCAGAACAGCCCCACAGCCTGACTCGCATAGGCCGTGACGGCAGGCGGAGAAGGAGCTACGCCGTGACGGCGAACCTCGATCTTCCACGTCGGCGAGAAGAGCTCGTGGCGCTGCGCCAACTCGCTGACGCTCGACTGGCCGAGCATCTCAGCCGCCTCGACAACTTCGTCGACGGTCATACCGAACCGGAGCGGTCCGACTCCGACAGCCGGCGAATAGGACCACTCGTCCCGTTCCGCGACTCCGGCATCGGCTTCGGTCTTGAACGGCATAGTCGCCTCTCTGGAGACAGCTGAGACTTGCGCTGATTGAACAGGCACGGAACGAACGGATCAAGGTGCCGTCGCGCCCGAGGCCGGGGTGGAGTGGTCCTGCGGGGTGCGCTGCTGTGGAATGAGCGGGCCGAGGTGCAGGTGGCGGTTCATGTCCAGCCCGAACCTGCCGTAGTGGTTCACGTGTGTCCAGAAGAGCGGGGCGGGGGAGGGCGGCTCCGGTTACGCGCGACGCGGTCGTAGACGCGGCGTCGACTCGCCCGTGCAACAGTCGCATTGGGCGCGTCCCGTGCATTGCGGCGCCCCCCGCGCGCCGCGATACTGCGGGCTCATTGGCAGGTCCCGTACAAGATGCCCACTGCTCGGGGAAGGGCCGGCATGTCGGAGGAATTCCGGGCGGAGCTCGCCGCGCTGGTCGAGGAGATCAAGGCCGTCGCCTACGAGGAGCACATGGCGCAGGCGGAGGGCACGTCGAACGAGGCCTTCGTCGACCCGGAACGGCTGCGCTACTACCTCGACATACGGCTCACCGAGCACGGACTCGGCCGCTTCGAGCTCTACACCCACGGCGACCCCGCGGCGCTGGACGAGATGATCCAGCACCTCAACGACGGCTACACCGGCATGCGCGGCGAGCTGGAGACCGGCCGCGACGAGGACGTCGCCACCATCATCGCCAACGTCTCCGGCTGGAGCGGCACCGCGGCCGACTCCTTCCACAACAGCTACACCACCCGGCTCGAATCGACGGTCAACAACCTGCTGCAGTTCGTCGAGGAGCTGGCCCGCGTTCTCGCCGCATACCACGCGATCGTCGTCCACATGCGCACCGACATCAAGGACATCGGCCGGACCACGATCGACGCCTTCCGTGTCATGGACCAGGGCAGCGCGACGGGCGTGCTGAAGGTGATCGGCGTGGTGGCGTCGATCGTGGCCACCGGCTACTTCGGCGTCGCCCCGGCGGTCGCGCAGGCGGCGGGCGCGATAAGCCTGGCCGCCGGGATGGCCGACGCGGCCGCCTCGTCCGGCGGCGAGAGCCAGGTCCCGTACTCGGTGCAGGGAAACATGTTCATCGAGGTGCTGGACTCGATGACGGAACGCATCGGCGAACTGGACCGGCTGATCTGGTACGAGGAGGACGTGATCAGCCGCGGGCTCGACGCGGACCTGGCGTTCTTCGACGACGCCGGACACCTGCGCGAGATCCTGCCCGACCGCCCCGGCAGCGGCGACCTCGCGACGCTCCCGGACGTCGGGGACTTCCGCACCGACAACATCGAGGACGTCCTCCGCGACCGGCCGGAGGTCGCCGACCTGCCCGGTTCGTGGCAGCCGGGAGACCGCCCGGACGACTTCGAACCGCCGGCGGGCCGCGACCTGGTCGTGTCGATCGCGGAGCTCTACGTCGCCGGCGAGTTCATGTCCGCCCTCGCCTACCGGTTCCAGCGGGCGGCGGTCATCGCCACCCTGGTCACGGCCCTCGAGGACCGCGCCCTCGGTACGGGCGCGCTGTTCGGCCTCACCCGGCACAAGTGGGAGCTGGCCCGGGACCTGCTCCGGTTCGTTCTGGTGCGCTCGAAGGACAACCTCATCGACGCGGCGGACGCCCTGCGCCGGATCGCCACCTCGTACGCCGCCACCGAGGGTCTCAACGCGCAGGTGATGGCGGAGGTCGGCCGGCAGCTCACCGACTTCGACCGGCCGACGATCGAGAACCCCGGACACCGGGACTCCGTCCCGCCCCGCCCGCACCGCGACCCGGACGCGCCGCTCGGCGGCTGAACCGGAGGCTTTACCGGCGTCAGCGGCCCATCGCCGTCTCGCGGTTCATGCGTGACAGCTTCTCGGGATTGCGGACGGCGTACAGGCCGGTGATGAGGCCGGCGTCCAGACGGAAGGCCACGATCGTGTCGATCCGGCCGTCGCGGCGGATGATCAGGGCCGGGTGGCCGTTGACCAGGGTCGGTTGCAGCAGGGCGCCGCTGAGCCTGGCCAGGACCTCGGTCACGTCGGCCACGCCCACCACCGGTTCCACGGCGGCCCGGACGACTCCGCCGCCATCCGTCAGGAGGACGACGTCCGGGGCGATCATGTTGAGGAGTTCCGTCAAGTCGCCTGTTTCAACCGCTTGTTGGAACGCGGCGAGGGCGTCGCGGGTCTGGGACGGGGAGACCGTCTCGCGGGGGCGGCGCGCGGCGACGTGGGCGCGGGCGCGGTGCGCGATCTGGCGGACGGCGGGCGGGGTCTTGTCGACGGCCTGCGCGATCTCGTCGTAGTCCAGGCCGAAGACGTCCCGCAGCACGAACACGGCACGCTCGGTCGGCGTGAGGGTCTCCAGTACGAGGAGCATCGCCATGGAGATGCTGTCCGCGAGCTCGACGTCCTCGGCCACGTCGGGCGCGATGAGCAGCGGCTCGGGCAGCCAGGGGCCGACGTAGGACTCCTTGCGGCGGCTAAGTGTGCGAAGGCGGGTCAGGGACTGGCGGGTGGTGATGCGGACCAGGAAGGCGCGCGGGTCGCGGACTGTCGCGTGATCGACGCCCGACCAGCGCAGCCACGTCTCCTGGAGGACGTCCTCGGCGTCGGCCGCCGAGCCCAGCATCTCGTAGGCCACCGTGAACAACAGATTGCGGTGGGAAATGAAGCTGTCCGTGGCCGTGCTTGTCCCCGCGTCGATACCGGCATCCCTGTCCATGCTCGTCAGTTCCTGGCTTCCGTCTCGCTACGTGTGGTGCGTGTCGTACACAGGACGCCGCCGGCCTTGGTTCCGTGACGGCCACACCCCATGATCCACATCACCTCTGCCTCGTGTCACAGGAGCGCGGCGAGCGGCGCCCTTATGGGCATCAGCCACACGATTCCGTGAGTGAGGAAGCCCCGATGGAAACCCGTATGAACCTGTTCGGCACCGAGCTCGGCACGAAGATCGGCAAGCGGATCTACGCCGTCAGTCAGGTCATCCAGGAGTCGCCGCTGCCCAAATCCACCCAGGAGCTGGTGCAGCTGCGAGCCAGCCAGATCAACGGCTGCGGCTTCTGCGTCGACATCCACAGCAAGGATGCCGCCGCGGCCGGCGAGGACTCGGCCCGGCTCAGCCTCGTCGCCGCCTGGCGGCATTCCACCGTGTTCACCGACGCCGAGCGAGCCGCGCTGGCCCTCACCGAGGAAGGCACCCGCATCATCGACGGATATGCAGGGATCACTGACGAGACCTGGGCCCGGGTGTGCAAGCACTACGACGAGGTGCAGGCTATCGCTCTCGTCTCCCTCGTTGCCATGATTAACGCGACCAACCGGCTCGGCGTGATCCTCAACAATCAGGGTGGATCCTACGTACCCGGCAACCTGACCACCGTCGCCGGTTGACGCACCGAGACCGGCCCCGGTCGAAGGACAGGGGCTGGTCTCGGTCGTGCGGGAGCGGTCGGGAACTGGTCCAGCCCGCCCCCGTCGTCCTCGTCCGGCTCCTGCGTATCCGGGGTTGCGTAACGGGCGTAGGGCGGGTGTCCGACGACCCCTCAGCTCGGGCTCGATGTGGCCCGGGTGGGCAGCGGAGTGTGCCGGCGCTCCCGCCCGACCCGGGCTGCATGTCACGTGGATGACGGGGCTAGATCCCCCCCTCCTCCACGTGGCAGTTGAATCCGGTGACCTGGTCCGGGAGCTCGGCAATGCCCGAGAACGGCCTGATCACCTCACAGGTGACCGTCTCCCCGAACCAGCCCTGAATGCGGAACTCACCGAAGATCGGGCCCTGTTCGGGGGCGCCAACCGCCTGGCAGTCGTACCCGGTGGCCCGAGGCAGATCCTGGAGGTCCACAACCTCGCAGCGGTAGGTGGGCAGCTCCTCCTGCGCGCTGGCCGTCGGCGCGGCCGCCATGCCGATGATGCCCATACCCGCTGCCATGGCAACGGCGGTGACCGTCGCCGCCAGCTTCGTCTTGATCATTCGATTCGACCTTCCTGTAGCGCTGCCAACCTGGCAGCGATCACTCAGAACACTACCCTCCGCAATCATTCAGATACGCTCCGTATCGTCCGATAGGCGGGCGCATCGGGGGCCAGCATGCGATCCGGATCCCACCCGGCGCGCGCCCCCCGCCGACCGTCCTCGACGGGATTGCCGCCCGCATCGACCCGTAGCCAATGATCGTGACGCGGCAAAGGCCCCGTCTGCTCATTGGCCTGGCCGCTCATCAGCACCCTGGCCACGGTCCAGAAGGAGACCGGGCGAACTGCTCGGCCGGGTGGCGGTCGGCCACCACGAACACGCTGGTATTCACACCGACCGGGCTCGCCCTCCTCGCGAGCACAGCCCTGGTGGCCACCCTGTACTACAGGGTTCAACTCCTCGCGGCCGGTGTGCTCCGCCTGACGACGGCCGTGCTGCTCGCGGTCACCGGCCGTCCCCGCGCCGTACCGTCCGCCGGGCCGAGCGCGGATCACCGGCCTCGCGGCATCCTCGATCTCGGGGGCGATCTCCCTGTACTCGTTGAGGGCCTCGGTCCCGGGACAGTTCTTCAGGTCGTTCAGGACGTCGATCCAGGTCTGCTCGTAAGGAGTCAGATTGATCACGGGCGAGATAGGAGGCCGCCCGTCGCCCTGCAGGAGCATCCGCCCGAGACCGTACGCTTGACCGTACGACCACAGCTCACAGGACCGGCTGGCGTCGCTGTCGACGGGTGCTCCGAGCGGCATCTGACTGCGGCTCTGGTCTTGGTGATCAGGTCGTGAAATGCTCGTCCGGTCGCTTCAACAGGCGCAGCCGGGGCGCCCGAGGCCCGAGGGCCGAATCAGTGGGAGTAAGAGGCGGTGCAGGCGGCAGCCGTATGCGTGGCTCACGATCGGAGTCCTGAATAGACCCCACTGGAGCCCGGCATCTCGCTCACGCCGGCGGACGGTTGATTGCTCCTTCGACCGGGCCTGAGTTCCAGTCGGTGGTCAGTCCGGCGGTCACCGCGTCAAGGTCACCATGCAGGCCGGCGGCGAAGCTGCTGACGAGCGCCGGGCAGCGACCATGAGGCCGAAGGCCAGGGCGTGGCCGACGAGGTGCGAGCCGCCGCGGACAGTCTTGGCGGTGACGCCAGGGAAGTTCTGGTCGAGCATCAACCCGTACGACGCCTTCCGCCTGGCAACGGCAAGCGGCTCGATCAGGGGCTTCCTGTCAGCTTGCCTCGGCAGCGGCAGGTTGAGGCGGCCTCAGTGTCCCCGCGCCCCTGAGGGCGCGGCGGTGATGATGGTGTTGAGGATCGCGCGCGACGCCTGTAGATCTTTGATGGCGTGGGTGATTCGCTCGCCTTCTCGGCGCAGTTGGGCGAGAAGGTCCGGACAGGTGGGCACAAGGTGTTCGTCGTCTGCCCGGATGCACGGCAGAACCTGGGCGATCAGAGCGGTCGGAAGCCCGGCCGCCAGCAGACAGCGAATGCGGCGCACTGTCTCGACGTCCGACTCGCCGTAGATGCGGTAGCCGCTGGGCAGCCTGTCGGGCGTCAGGAGTCCTTGCTGTTCGTAGTAGCGCAGCAGCCGCTCATGGACCCCGGTACGCCGCACCATCTCCTTCATGCGCATGCCGCTCGCCTCATTCCTGTTCCCCTAGCCCACGCCGCGACTTGACTCTGACACTGATGTCGGAGTTTAGCGTCGGCGCCATGACCACTGATCACGTGCTTCCCACTTCTCACCTCGACGTTCTCGTGCAGGGGCGCGGCCCCGCACTTCTGCTCGCGCACGGCGCCGGCGGCGGCATCGAGGGAAACTTCGGCCTCGTCCTCGACGACCTCGCCCAGGACCACACCCTCGTCGGCCCGCACTACCCCGGGGCCGGTGGCTCTGACGTAGCCATCGAACCCCTGGACCTGGACGACCTCGCCGACCGCCTGGTTGCGGCCGCCGTTGCGGTCGGCCAGGACTCGTTCGCCGTCCTCGGGGAGTCCCTCGGCAGCGCCGTGGCCGTCCGGATCGCCACACGATACCCCCACCGTGTCCGGGCCCTCGTCCTCACCGCCGGCTTCGCTGCAGCCGACCCTGTCCTGGCGCTCGCCGCCCAGCTGATCAAGTCCCTGGCTGCTGCTGGTCAGTGGGAAGACGTGGCACGGCTCGCCCTCCTGTCCTGCATGTCCCCGGTGGACCTGGCGGACCTCGAACCGGCCGCCCTCGACAAACCAGTCGCCCAGACCCTGACCGCGATGCCGCCGGGCACGCTGGACCACTTCGACCTGGTGTCGCGTGTGGACGTCCGGGCCGACCTGGCTAAGGTGTCCGCCCCCACCCTGGTGGTGGTGCCGACCGGCGACCGACTGGTGCTGCCCGAGAGCTCGTACCGTCTGGCGGCTGGCATCCCGGGCGCCCGGCTGGTCGAACTGCCCGGTGCCGCCCACGTCCTGAACCCGGCAGACCGGGCGACCTGGCTCCGCCACGTACGCGAATTCCTCGCCGCACTTCCCACCACGTCGGCGTGAGCACACCATTCCTCACGGGCCAGGCCGGTCCGCCCGGACGTCACCGGCCCGGCGCCGGGCCGGCCTGCTCGTTCTCGCCACCACGACCTTCGTCGTCGTCACCACAGAGCTGCTGCCGGTCGGGCTACTGACGCCGATCAGCGACGATCTGGGAGTCGCGCGATCACGGGAACGCCCGGGCGCGTGACTCAACGGCCTCAGCGGCCAGCAGTCAGCAGCCTCGCATCACTCACCGCGCGATCACCCCGTGGTCCCGGGCACAGCGCAAGGCCCGCCGCGAATACAAGAACCGCGTCAAGGCCCTCGCCACTGACACCTGCCGCTGACCCCGTCAGGCGTTCAAGATCATCCCGCTGCCCCGTTTGGACTTACCTTGGCTGGACCCCTTTCTGGTCGTTCGCGTCGCCCCAGCGAACGGCCCGGGCAGGCCGGAGTCCCGGAGCTGTAGCCTTCGCGCCATGACGCTCGGGACTCGGACGACACACAGCTTCTTGGCGCGCAAGTTGCTCGCAGGCGCGGGTGTGGATCCGAACGATCTGCGGCTGGACGTGTACGAGCACGTGGACCGCGGGGTCGCGCTTGCCCTGAGCGGGTTCGATTCCGAGCGTGCCGAACTGGTCGAGGGCGCTGTCTCGATCGCCTCGGACATTCTGCGGCTATGGCGTACGCCCCGTCCGGAGTTGGTGGCCGGCCTGGTGCGATGCCTGGAGTCCCGTCATCCCTTTGCCAGAGGCGACGCGGCGATGGTGCTGGCACGGCTCGTTTCGCCGGACTCCACGCAGGACATTACGTCGGCCGTTCCCGCACTGATCGTGGCCGCCAACGATTCCTACGACCGGGTTGCCGGGCCGGCGGCGCTGGCTCTTGCCCGTCTCGATCATCCGGAAGTTCTGGCCCCAGTGCATCGGTGGTTGGCGTCAAGCAGCCGACTCCCGTTCTTCCAGGTGACTTCACTCGGGCAGGTTCTGCGGCCCCTGGTGGGATGTGCCGACGAGTTGCTCCCCGGGATCCGTCGCATGCTCGTCGACTCGGCCCGACAGCGAGGGACTGCGTTCGGTCCTCACCACACTGGCCGCCTGGGGCCCCGCCGCGAGCGCGGCGGTTCCAGAACTGGTGCCGGCACTCGCCACCCGCAACGTGCGATGGGTCTGCGACGTGCTCGGTAGTATCGGCGCGGCGGCGGCGCCTGCGGCGAATACTCTCGACAGCTTCGTCCGTGGCGTCAGGCAGCCACCGCGCCACGACGGCAGCACCCTGGTGCCGAGCGGCAAACGAAGATGGCACGGCGCCCAGAACGCGGCGTGGGCCCATTGGCGGATTACCGGTGAATCAGAGATCTTCCTGGCTTTCCTGGAGGACGACGCACCCCGGGGCTTGAGATACACCGACCTCGGCCGGTTGGCGGAGCTGGGGCCGCAGGCGACGCGATGCGCCACCGCGGTCCGACCGCTGCTGGAATCACTGGGCCCGTGGACCTGTGTCCAGGCCGCCTACGCCTGGTGGCGAATCACCGGCGACATGGACGCCGCCGTCCCGGTACTGCTGGCGGCCCTGGAACCTCTGAGGTCGGGTGATGCCGACGAACCCTGCCGCGCCGCGGTCCGATATATCGCCCAGATCGGCGCCCCGGCCTCTGCCGCGGCGCCTCTACTCGCAGCGACGCTGTCGTCCGACCGGCGCTTCCCCGCGGACGTCTACCCTGCGGCCCGCGCGGCGCTGGCGGCCTTCGGTGACGGCCTCCGCCTCCAGGGTCGTGCTCTCGTATAGCTGCCGCCATCCGACGCAAGACCCCCAACTCCGCATCCGAGCAGCCCTCGTAGTTACCAGCGGGTTACTTACTTCTGGTGTACGAGCCAGGACTCCAGGGCCTACGTACGGAGTACCGCCGGAGCGGGCATCGGCGAATAGATTTGAACCGTCACACAGTTGAGGAGAGAAACACTTCATGCCCGATTCGCAGCCCCGCCGCGTCCTGATCGTCGGTGGCGGCATCACCGGCGGCGTGCTCGCCTTGGCCCTGAGGAAACAAGGCGTCGCGGTCGTTCTCGTCGACCTGCGCAACGACCTCGGCGGTGTCGGTCACGGCATCACCTTGCAGGGCAACGCGCTCAAGGCGTTCAAGGCGGTAGGCATCTACGATCGTCTCGCCGAGCACGCCTACGCCTTCGACAAGGTTCGGCTCCGCCGGGCGGACGGCAGCCTCATGGCCGAGATCGACACTCCGCCGATGGGCGGCGCCGACCTCCCGCCCACGATGGGCGCGCTGCGCGGCGACCTCGCGGACATCATCGCGGCCGACCTGCCGAAGGCGGGCGTCGACGTGCGACTGGGCGCCACCGTCACGGCATTCGAGGACAAGGGCACCTCGGTCACGGTCCAGCTGTCCGACGGCACGCAGGAGACCGTCGACCTGTTGGTGGGCGCCGACGGCATCAGGTCCAAGGTCCGCGGGATGTGCGGCATCACCGACGAGCCGACGCCGGTCGGGATGGGCATCTGGCGCACCGTCGCCCGGCGCCCGGAGGCGATGGACTGCTCGGAGCTCTACTACGGCGGGCCCAAGTACAAGGCCGGCTACACCCCGATATCCGACGAGCTCTGCTACGCCTTCCTGATCGAGGGCAACCTTGACCGGTCGTTCATCGGTGAAGGCCCCAGGGGCGCCGTCCTGAAGGAACGCGGCCAGGGCTACGGCGGCATCTGGGGTCAGGTGCGCGACAGCATCGCCGACGACGCGATCGTGAACTACCAGTGGATCGAGGCGATGAGGGTCGACGCCCCGTGGTACCGCGGCCGTACGATCATCATCGGCGACGCGGCCCACGCGTGCCCGCCGCTCATCGCCCAGGGGGCCGCGATGTGTGCCGAGGACGCCGTTGTTCTGGCCGAGATGCTCACCTGCGGCGACGAGATCGACGACGTGTTGCCCGCCTTCATGGCCCGCCGGTTCCCGCGGGTGCGAATGGTGCTCGACAACAGCCTCCGGCTCGCCGAGTGGGAGATCCACCCCGAGACCCCGGGCGCCGACCCGGGCTGGGTCATGGGCGAGACCCTCCACGCCGTGACGCGGGAGGCGTGACCATCACCTCGCTCGCGGCCTCGGAGCGCTTACCCGTGTGAGATCTCGGCCACGTCAACCGCTTCGGAGCCCTCGCGGCGCATCCGCTCGGCCCCCCAGGCGCCGAGCGGCCCGAGCGCTTGGTTGAGCGTGCGCCCGTGCTCGGTCAGGGAGTACTCCACCCGCGGCGGCACCTCGGCATAGACCTCCCGGTGTACGAGACCGTCCTCCTCCATCTCACGCAGGTGCTGCGTCAGCATCTTCTCGCTCACCCCCGGCAGACCGCGGCGAAGCTCGGCGAAGCGGCGTACACGACGGGCGTCGAGTTCCCAGAGGATCAGTCCCTTCCACTTACCGCTCACCACGTCGAGCGCGGCATCGATGCCGCAGATGTAAGGCCCGTTTCTCGGCGCCTTGGCCATCACCGATCTCCCTTACGAAAAGGTAAGTACCGCAGAAAATAGTAGGTACTTCCGAGAGTAGTGACGCCCTCCGAACATAGAGGGGTGAACGAACAACAGAACCGCACCACCAGGCAAAACAGCGCAGTCACCGTGATCGGGCTCGGCCCGATGGGCCAGGCGATGACCCGCGCCCTCCTCACCGCCGGCCACCCGGTCACCGTCTGGAACCGCACCGCCGGCCGGGCCGACGGCGTCGTCGCCGACGGAGCAACGCTCGCGGCGACACCCGGCGAAGCGGTCGAAGCGAGTGACCTCGTGATCCTCAGCCTCACCGACTACCGGGCGATGTACGACATCCTCGACGGCGCCACCGCATCGCTCGCCGGCCGCACGCTGGTCAACCTGAGCTCCGACACCCCCGACCGCTCCCGGGAGGCGGCAGCCTGGGCGGCGGGCCACGACGCCGCCTTCCTCACCGGAGGTGTCATGGTCCCCGCGCCGATGGTCGGCACGGCTGCGGCGTACGTCTACTACAGCGGCCGCGGCCACGTGATGGAGAGCCACCTGGCGGCGTTGACATCGTTGGGAACCCCGAAGCATCTGGGTGAAGATCCAGGCCTCGCCCAGATGATGTATCAAGCCCAGCTCGCCGTGTTCCTCACCACCTTGTCCGGACTGATGCACGCCACCGCGATGCTGGGTACCGCGGGAATGAGGGCCGGGGAAGCGCTGCCGGAGCTGCTCTCCGCCGCCGACTCGATCGGCGACATCCTGAGGGCCGGCGAAGAGAGCCCCGGCACCGCGCTCGACGCCGGAGAACATCCCGGCGACCTCAGCACGGTCACCATGATGGGTGCGACGTCCGACCACATCGTCGAGACCAGCACGTCACTCGGCCTCGACCTCGCGCTCCCCCTGGCCGTACAGGTCCACTACCGGCGCGCGATCGAGAACGGACACGGCAGCGACAACTGGACCCGCATCATCGACAGCATCCGGGGACCGATGACCGCGTAGGTCCTGGAGTCCTGGCTCGGACACCCGCCGCAGACCAGCCGGACGATCACGTGCTTGCCGCTGCGGCAGCCTGTTCGTCGTGCTCGCGCAGCATCGTCGGATTCCGCCCGGCCTGGCTAGGCCGGGCGGGTCCCGACACCGGTGGTCGGGGGCTGCTCGGTGGCGCAGTGCAGGCACCTGCTCGCGGCCTCGGGCAGGTCCTCGGAGAGGCAGGCCGGGCAGGTCTTGACGGGGCCGGGTTCGGCGAATGCCTTGACGCCGCGGCGGGCCTGGTAGTGCTTGTAGGGCACGACGATCGCGAAGTAGATGACCGCCATGAAGATGATGAAGTAGATCAGGGCGGAGACGAACTGTCCGATGTCGAGGTAGGTCGCCTTGTTTCCCTCGTCGCCGAGCTGCCACCCGAGCCCCGCGGATTTGCCGCCCTGGAGGCGGCTGACGATCGGGTTGATCACGAAGTCGGTGAACGCCTTGATCAGCGTCGAGAAGGCCAGCGCGATGACCAGCCCGAGGGCGATGGTGATGAGGTCACCGCGCATGAGGAAGTTCTTGAAGCCTCTGAGCACTGTCCGTTTCCTTTCCTGGGTGCCCGCACGCCCGGCACGTGGGCACAGCGGGAGCTGTGCTCAGCAGCTAATCGCAGGCCCCGAGGCAGGTAGCGGAGCCACGGCCCCATGACGCACGGACGGCCCAGTCCGGCCTTCCCACCGCCCGCCGGGCTCGGCTCCGATGGACGCCGAATATGTCGATGAGAACTGGCAACGCTGAGAATCCGCTGCAGAACCTGTCTGTCGGCGACCTCGGGACCGAGGCCCGTGCGATCCCGGGTTCGGGTGCTGGAGGAAAGGTCACTCACGGGCGATGACTTTGCTCCGGAGCAGGAGTCTTCCTCATGAACGCCCGTGCCGGACGCCGACCTGCTCCGGCCCGGGAAGATGGAGACCACGATCCGTGACAGGAGACCTGCCCGTATGACTGATCCGAAGCTGATAGCTGACCGCAGCCGTGGAACCGGGGTCTGGCCCTTGATCCGCACTGAGCGGGCGGCGCTGGCGGCCGATGCCGGAGATCTGACGGCTGATCAGTGGACGACGCCTTCGTTGTGCTCCGATTTGACGGTACGTGAGGTGCTGGCGCATCTCACCGCGGGCGCGAGCCTGAACACCGTGCGCTGGCTGGCGGGAGTGATCCGCTGCCGGTTCGACTTCGACAAGCAGGTGGCCATGCGGCTGGCCGAGCAGCTGGGCACGACTCCGGCTGAGACTCTTGAGCGGTTCCGGCGTATCGTCCCGAGCGAGACCAAGCCTCCCTTGCCTGCCATCGCCATGCTGGGCGAGACGATCGTGCACGGAGAAGACATCCGGCGCCCGCTGGGCATACGTCGTGACTATCCGATCGAGGTCGTCACGCGGGTGGCCGATTATTACCAGGGCTCGGATCTCGTGGTTGTTGCCAAGGGACGTATCGGTGGACTGGAACTCGTCGCGGATGACGGTCCGTTCACGACCGGTTCCGGACAGCGGGTGTCCGGCCCCACCTTGGCATTGGTGATGGCCATGACCGGACGCGAGACGTACTGCGACGACCTCGACGGCGACGGTGTGGAACTGCTGCGCAGTCGCTGCGGGCCCGGCGCGAGCTGATGTCGTGGGCGTCCTGCCGGGCTCCCCGGGCCAGTGGCCGAGGCGGTGCCGGGTCGACCTGCCGTGGATGGCCCGCTGCCAATCCCTCGCCGGGCGCCGCGCTCCTCCGTCGACGACAGTGGCGTCGGCCACGACATCCTGCGCTCTGGAACGCCCGCTGCACCAGAGACCTCCGTGGCTGGCTCACACCCGGGTCCGGAGTATCCGGCCCGGCCAGTACGACGAACTTGGGGGCGGGGCAGCCTCGGGTCGCTGCGGCACTGGTGGGTGCTGAGCGAGGCCGTCGCTGACAGCCACGGCGCTGGCGGTACGCGACGGCGCGCCGTCGGCCGGCTCCGCACCCACGTACGCGCCGGTGCAGGTCCTCGTCGATGGGCCCGGCGTCACGTGCCGGTGAGCTTGTCGAGGTCGGGGGCGTAGACGGTCATCCAGTGCGGGTTCAGCCGGTAGTAGACGACCTCGTGGTTCCAGTCGAAGGCGTCGTCGCCGTAGAAGTCCGTCAAGTAGGCGAGGAGTTCCTGCCAGTCGGCCGTCGCCTCGGCGTCCTCGGGATTCAGCTCCTCCACCGTGCCGTGGGTGAACACGCCGAGGTCCTCGCCGCGCATGTGTGCGACGCTGGCGGCCGGACGGGCTGCGAGATGACGGGCCTTGGCGGCGTTGCGCGCCGTGCCGAAGTGCCACCGGCCGTGCAGGAAGTGCCCGTCGACGCCGCTGATCCGCGGTTCGCCCTTTGCGGTCACCGTGGAGAGGGCCAGCGTGCACATGCTGGTGAGGACCCCGGTGAGCTGCCCGGCCGTGATGGTGCGGCCCTCGACGATCGAGCGGAGGTGTGCGGTCGAGCCGGAGAGGGAGGAGTCGAGGAGGGACTGGAGCTTGTTGAGTTCTTCTGGGGTTTCGCGCATACGTTCATCGTCGGCCGTAAGCCCGACACCCCCTGTCGTCATTGATGAAGCAGCGGGTGAGGTTGCTCCGCGCGGGTGGTACTCGCCGACCGCCCTGTGGTCCGTCCGTCCTCCGTGCAGGCGTCTTCGGACATTGACATTACGCGCCGGAGTGTCGGCAGATGATCATCTGCCGACACTGGCGGTGTTCAGCGACAGTGCACTGGGCTGGGCGCGCTGCCGCACCCAGCCCGCCGGAGACCGTCCCGCGGGCAGGCGCGGTTGGATGGCGCTGTGGGGGATCTCTTCGGCGCGATCATGTCGCGTGCAGACGCCGGCGACATCGGGTCCCCGTAGTATCGGCCGAATTTCCAACGGATATGCAAGTCAAGGACGTTGCAAGAGATCAGGGCCCGAGTTCTGAGCTGAGCTCATGACCAGCGTTACCGTTGTTCCGCAGCCGTTGCTACCGGGACCCCGCCGCGGCATCCCGGACCGCGTGGTCCGGGCCCGTCTCCGCCAGCTCGTCCAGCACCTCCAGCGCCTCAGCGGTGCCGATCCGGGCGATGGCGTCGACCGCCTTGACCGCACGGGCCCTGGTGCCCCGCGCTACCCAGCCAGGGATCAGGGCGGCCAGGTCGCGGGCCGTCCGGCCGTCGCCGAGCCATCCCAGCGCGGGCAGCGCCCAGGCGTCGCCGTGCAGGAACAGCGCCCAGCCCAGGTCGGCCAGTGAGCGCCGGTCGCAGGCGTCGCGGACTGCGTCCAGCCGCTCGTCCGGCTTCCTGGCCAGCGCGACGAGCCTCCTGGTCGCGCTGGCGGGCAGGGCACGGCCGCCGCCCTTGAGCAGCACCTGCGGCAGGACATCAGGCTCGGCGTACGCGGGCAGCCGGGGCGCCCGGCCCGGCGCGGTGAGCACCGCCGGGAGATCCTCGCCGGGCGCGTCCGGGACCCGCAGCGCCGGGTCCGGCCCGGGCAGCTCGGGATGCGCCTTGAGGTGCATGCGGAGCAGCCCGGCGGCGAGGAGCGCCGACGTCGAGTCACTCGCGGCCACCGTGGACAGCACCCGGACCGCCCGTACGGGAAAGCGCTCCATCGCTGCAAGCAGGTACTCACGCGCGAACTCCCGCTCGTACCGCTCCAGCAGCAGCTCGAACGCCTCGTCGCTCGGAAGCAGGGAGATCAGCTCGACGAACCGCTCCCGCCACGGCTTGTAGATCCTGATCCGGTCCCAGGCGTCGGCCAGGACCGGGGCGACCGCCGGGCCCACGCCGTCGGCCATCGTGGCGCGCACCCCGAATGTGAACGCGTCAAAGTCAGACTCCGCCAGCCGCCAGCCGAGCAGTTCGAGGTGCCGCGGCGTGCCCACCGACGCCCAGAGCCGTTCGCGGTAGAAGGCGTTCGAGCCCCACTCGGTGGACGGCGGGTCGGTGCAGCACTCGTCCACCCAGTCGTGCCGGGTGGGCACCAGGTAGGAGACAACGAGCCGCCGGGAGCGGGTGCCGCGGTGCGCGGCCAGCCGTTCCACTGCCCGCTGGTACTCCTCCTCGGGGCAGAAGGCCAGCAGGCCCCGGACCCGGCGCAGGCTCACCGAGTCGACTTGCCGAAGGGAGTCCAGCGGGCGCAGGTTTTCCGTCGAGGAGGCGATGCCGCTCAGTTCGGCAAGCGCGCAGGCGGCGAAGGCGAGCCCGCGGGAGGCGATCCAGCCGTCGGTGAAGGTTCGCTGCGTCTCGTTTCCGTTCTGCGCGCGGTCGACGATCGACGCGATTGCCGCCGCCCCGGTGGGGTCGTCAGCGCCGCTGAGACAGGCCCGCGCGTGCGCGACCAGGGCCGGGTCGCTCACCGTCGCCGACAGCACCGCCTCGATGTGGCCGCGGTGCTCCTCAACCAGCTTCGCCGCCACGTCCGCAGCACCGGGGTCGACGGTGTCGCTGGGCGCGACCTCGCCCAGCGCCCGGTTCATGACGCTTGGTTCCGTGGGGAGCGCTCCGCCCCGCCGGGGGTGCAGATCTTGGCGCAGGGACTCGGAGAGGACTAGGACGTCCTCGGCCGGGGGGAAGTGATCATCCATGGCAGATCACTGTAGGGAGACCCACTGACACTCACCGCGCGTCCGGCAGTTGTCGCAGGTCGCGCTCCACGGTCAAGAGCAACACCACTGTTGCAGGCGTTGACCGTCATGCCAGCTCTCTCACCAGGAACGGATCCTAGTAGTATCGGCCGAATTTCCAACGGATGTGCAGGTCAAGGACGTCGCAGGAAGCGTTTTACGTGCTCGGTCAGGTACGGCGAGATGCTCCTCTCGGCGGTCCAGTCGGGCAGCTCCGTCGGGACCGCTCACGGTCGGCGCGGGCTCCTCTCGAAAATAACAAGCCCCGCGAGGGTCCGGTGCCGAAGATCGTCGGGGAAACACGCGGGCTACGCCCAAAATGCCGACGCGCCCAGCCAGACGCCCGTAGCTCCCGAGGGCCTTCGCGGCCGCGAGCAGAGAGCTCTGCCGGGGCCGGTAGCGCGGAGTGCCGGCCCGCCTGATGGTCAACTCACCGCGGGCAGCGTGCTGGTCGGCCCCTGTGGGTGGCGTTACGCCGTCCGTACGCGAAGGCGTCCGCCTGGCCTGCGGAAAGCCGTGCCTGGAGGCGCGAGACCAGGGCGTCCCGGTGCTCCTGGGTGGGGGAGGGTTTCCGTGTGTCCCACCCTGTGCAACGGGGGCATAGCCGGGGTGATCGGGAGCAGTTCGTACGTACCAGCATCGTGGAGCGGCGCCGCGACTGCGTGCCGCTGGATGCCGCGGCCCGTGCAGCGACGCTGGTCGAGGTGACCGATACCTACCGGCTCGCGATGCGGAAAATCGACCGGTTGACCGTTGAGCGGCGGGGGCGGCCCGGCTTCCTGTCGAGGAATACGAGGAACGGGCTGATTGGCAAGCTTGACAGGCTCCATTCATCGGCCAAAGCCGCGCTGGGGCTCGACTGACGCGCCGGAACTCTGCCGCCGGCTGTGCCCGGATGGTCCGATCTCCACCGTTATGCTCCGGAGCGTCAGCCGGCGCATGCCCGGACAATTACCTTCCCGCTCTATTCGGCTCCGGCGTGTCCGGAGCACGCGGTTGCTCGCAGCGCCCGGATACGCTCGGCTTGTGGGAGATCGCGAGCAGTACGTGAGGTATCAGCAGGACCGGGAGGTGCTGGCCGTGATCGGAGCTCTCCTCGATCCTCAGGTCGGCCGGATCGCTGTGAGGCTGCCCCGGAACGTCGGTGAGTCGGCTGTCGCCGCCTGGGAGCGGGATGAACCGGGTGAGGCGGGTGAGGAGAGCCGTGCGGAGCGCGAGCTGCGCGGTGATGCCGCGGAGCTGGCCCTGATCGGCCTGGCCGTCACGTCGCGCGGTGTGTGGGAGGGCGATGAGGTCGTCGTCGACCTGGAGGTCGGTCAGATCGCGGCGGCCTTGCGGACCGCGGAGTAGCCGGGAGGCGGCGGCCCGGCACCCCGAGCGCTGCGGAGGTGCCGGTTCGCTCGTCGGCGGGAGGCAGGACGGGAGTCAGTGCTCGCAGAGCGAGAACTCGCGTTCGTAGAGCTCCTCGTTGTGCTCCTTCGTGAAGAACTTCCGCTCCTTCATCAGCTCCTCCCGGTGCCCCTTCGCCTCGTCGAGGGTCATCGTCGAGGTGGCGGCCCAGGGCTGCTGGGGCGGGACGTCGGCGGTGGACGTGATGCGGGTCGACGGGTCTATCAGGAAGAACGCGAGGATCTTGCGGTGGCCCGGGCGGGTGGGGTCGGTGAGGCGGAAGGGGGAGACGCGGTGCTGGAGGATGTTGGGGAAGGCGAGGCAGCGGCCGGCGGGGGTGGGGGTTGAGCCGAGGTCGGCGTTGAGGGGCTCCTCGTCCTCCAGGCCGTAGACCTCGCGGACGCCTGTGTCGTCGTTCTGCTGGTAGTCCGGGTCGTCGAGCACCGCGCGGAAGGCGAGGCTGCTGTCCGTGATGTTGTCGCTGTCCCAGTAGTAGATGCCGGTGGAGACGATGCGCTCGTTGAGCATGCCCTCGACGTGCCAGGAGCCCCCGGCGTACTCGGGGCTCTCGGGAGTGAGGTGGATGTCGGCGAGCTTCACGATGACCTGCAGATCGCGCCCCCGGAGGCTGACACGCTCGGCGGGCGGCTCCGGGGGAGTGAACGCCGGGGCGTCGGGGACGGCCGGAGTGCGGGTCTCGTACCAGGTGTCGAGGGCCCTGTACCACTCGGCCTTGGCGTCCCGGAACGCCTCGGCGCTGTCGAAGTCCGCTTCCCTCGGGCCCGTCGGCCGCTGTGAGTACCAGCCCCACGGGTCGTAGTCGATCCGCAGCGGACGCGGATGGCGCAGGTCGGTCAGGACCCGCTCCCAGAGCGGGACCATGCGCGAGAAGAGGTCCGGGAGCACGGCGGCCAGGTCGGCGTGCTCCTGCGGGTGGACGTTGTTGACGTACGAGGTGAAGGCCGCGCTTCCGTCGGCGTCGACCGTGACGTCGGCCGGGAGCCACTGGAACTTCGACGAGAACTCGTACCGCGCATAGGGCCTCGCCGGGCTCACCCAGGTCTCCGGGGGCGCCGGGCTCACGCCGTTGACCAGGCAGAACAGCGAGGGATGGACGAGGTCCAGCACCTGCTCGTCCGATCCCGGGTGCCAGTCCTTCGCCTCCTCCGGCACGTCCTCCAGTACGCGTACGGCGTCCCGGAGGCGGTCGCGCAGGACGTCGGGTATCAGGCTGTCGGAGTGCCAGACGCCGTCGGTGCACGACACCTCGATGCCACTGTCCGCGTCCCGCAGACCGGCGTAGTGCTCCAGCTCGGCGAGGACGTACTCGATCTGAGCCCGCGTCAGCCCCTGCGCGAGGGCCTCACTCGTCCACCGGCCCCGGATCTCCGGGTCACGGAGCTTGTCGAACCACTCCGGCTTGGCCCGCACGGCCGCACTGCACTCGGTCATCCGGCGCTCCCGCAGGCTGCGCACCGGCGCGAGGGGGCCGTTCTGCGCGGAGTCGAAGGGCAGCGGGAAAGGCGTCTGCTCGGTCAATTCTCTGTTCCCTCGTGGTGTTTTACGGTGACGGGAATGACGGTACGGGACCGGTCCGACATCGCCGGGGGCTTCAGTGGGCGGGCGCCGGTGTCGGGGGCAGGGCGGGCCACCGGCCGATGACCACGACGGCGACGGAGACGAGTTCGCCGGTGGCGGAACGGCCGAGCCAGACGGGCCAGCCGCCGTCGCCGTCGGTGAGGAAGGAGACGAGGCCGGCGCCGGTCGCCGGGTCGGTCGCGTGGAGGACGTCGTCGCCGAGGTGGTCGCAGGCGGTCTCGTCGTCGTCCTCCCAGAAACGGCGGACCTTCTCGGAGAGGGAGTCCCAGGCCGCGGCGTCGGCGAAGCTGCCGGTCGCGCCGTCCGTGCCGAAGCAGTGGGCCTCGCCGTCGAGGAGGAGGCGCGGGTCGTCGCCCTCGCTCCGGGCCATGTCCCAGGAGACGGCGGGTTCGTCACGCAGCCGCAGCCGTACGGCGGGCTCGGAGCGGCGGTTCCCCCGGACGAGGACGGCGGCCTCCATGAGGTACGAGCCCGGGGGGACGGGCTCGCTCAGGACCCAGGGCTCGCCGAAGCCGGGCTCGGCGACGCAGAGGCGGCCGGAGGGAATGCCGACGGTGGCGATGTGGCGGGGCGCGGCGGTCTGCATGTCCCCGTGGCGCGGATCGACGAAGGTGTGGCCCGGGCGGAAGAGGTCCTCGAGGGGCAGCGTCATGCTCATGGGGGTCGGCGGTGTCCACAGCGATGTGGGGTCGTCGGTCGTGGCGACGCCCGGCTCGTCCGAGATCTCGGACTCATCGATTGCCCGCACGCCGTACATCGCGCGATCGGACCAGAGCTCTTCCGGCGGTACAGGGGAGATGGTCGTGAAGGCTCCGCCGTCCTCGCCGCGTTCCTGAGTCGTCTCCCATCCTTTGCCGCTGGTGTCGAATTCGGTCTCGCACAGCCAGGCGTCCGGGGCGCGGTCCGCCTGCGCGGGTGAGGAATAGCGGCGTTCCACCGTGCCGAGCACGAACATCCGGTCGTCGTCCAGGAGCCGGAGGTCTGTCTCGCGGGTGCGTCGTCCGTTGTCGTCGTACGCCCACATCCCGACGAAGCCGCGCCGCCAGGCGATCAGGTGGACCTGGGCCGGCGTCGACAAATCCGCGGACGGATACAACACCACGTACGGCTCACCGATCCGATCCCGCTCCAGGGCCTCGTCACGGCTGATCGGCCGGAAGGCGCGGCAGGTCGCGCTGTCCCACCCCTCGGCGAAGGAAACGCTCATGGTCCCGATCTCCCTCTCGACACCCGGCGTCTCCATCTGTCCGCCGGAACGGGGGAAGTCTTGCAGCCGGGTATGACAGGCGGGGCGGGCGGCAGCCGCCCGCCGCGTTCGGACGGGCGGCAGCCGTGACGTCAGCAGTTCGGGATCGTGGTGCCGTTGTTGTCGCGGGCCTCGTCGTTGCCCCAGCGGGACAGGTAGTACGCCGAGACGTACTGGTTGGCCGGGCCGACGTCCAGGTCGGTGCGCAGCCACCAGTGGTTGAAGTTGCCGGAGGCGTCGCGGATCTCGCGGCCCCAGACCTTGCAGAAGACGTAGTTCGTTCCGGCGTACAGCGTGCCGGTCTGCGCGGTGCTGGTCGCGGAGGCGTAGCCCGGGGCGTTCGCGAAGGTGTCGACCCAGTACTTGGCGGTTCCGCCGCCGCAGCCGTTGTCGCTGGCCAGGTACTTCTGGTTGTACGAGCCGGGATACGGCGCCAGCGACGTGCCGTTGATGACGATCGTCTGGCCGGAGCCGTTGTACAGCTGCTCGTAGTGGATGTGGGCGCCGGTGCTGTTGCCCGTGGACCCGGTGGCGCCGATGGTCTGACCCTGCGAGACGTAGCTTCCGTTGGCCACGGCGTACGAGGCGAGGTGGAAGTAGTACGTCTTCCAGCCGCCCCCGTGGTCGATCGCGATGTAGTTCCCGGCGCCCCCGGCCTCGTAGTAGCGGTACGCGGTCCCGGCCGCGGACGCCAGCACCGGTGTGCCGGCGGTGGCGCCGCCGTCGGAGCGCACGAAGTCCAGCGCGAGGCGCACCTCGGCGGAGTGATGGCTGTACGTCCAGGTCTGGCCGCAAGGGAACGGCGCCTTGAAGAGCGGTGCCGCGTGGGCGGGCGGGGCGGTGACCAGGCCGGCGAGGATCGCGGCCAGGCCCAGCAGGGTTATGCGCAGACGGCGCATCGGACCTCCGGGGGAGTGAGGGTGACGCGAGCGGGCACCCGGGAAACGAGGTGCTGGTGTTGTCGTGTGCTCGTCATGCCCCTTCGGGGGTGGTCGTACGCCGGGAGGCGGCCGGGATTCGGCGCATCGCGGGAATTCGCGCAGCGTGCGCCGGGTAAGGTGGCTCGGCATGATCGAATCCGAGATCGAGGTCAGTGAGGATCTGGTCCGGGACCTCCTGCGGGACCAGCACCCGGATCTTGCCGCGCTGCCCCTCCGCGAGGTGGCGGGTGGCTGGGGCAACCAGATGTGGCGCCTCGGGGACGAGCTGGCGGTCCGGATACAGCGGATGGACACCAACCCGGATCCGCAGCTCAAGGAACGCCGCTGGCTGTCGGCCCTGGCCCGCCGCCTGCCACTGCCGATCCCGGTTCCCGTCCGGGAGGGTGCGCCGTCCGAGCGGTTCCCCAAGCTCTGGACCGTCATGACATGGGTTGACGGCACGCCGCTGGACCACGGCGCGATCACCCGTAACGACCATGCGGCCGACACCCTGGCGGCCTTCCTCACGGCACTGCACGTGGCAGCGCCCGCCGAAGCGCCGGATGCCACGGACCGCGGCGGTCACCCCAAGGAGTGCGCGGAGGGCTTCGACCGCTTCATGAGGTCCGTGGACCTCGGCCACTTCGCCGGGGACGCCATCCGGGCCGTATGGGACGAGGCGACCGCGGCTCCCGGATGGGAGGGCCCGCGCGTGTGGGTCCACGGCGACCTGCATCCCGCGAACGTCGTCGTCGCGGAGGGAACGCTGGCGGGTGTCGTCGACTTCGGCGACATCTTCGCCGGCGACCCGGCCTGGGACCTCGCGGCGGCCTGGGTACTGCTCCCCGCGGGCGGCGCCGAGCGGTTCTTCGCTGGCTACGCGCAGGCGGACGAGGCGGCGATCCGCCGGGCGCGGGGCCTGGCGGCGATGAAGAGCCTGTTCCTGATGCTGATGGGCCAGAACGGCGACCACGGCCTGCCCGGCGGAAAGCCGCACTGGGGGCCGGCGGGGCGGTCGGCGCTCGAGCGGGTCCTGAAGGGCTTTTGACGCGGCTCCCCGGAAGTGTTCCCGCCCTTTGGCGGATTCGGCCCCTGGGCTGCCCGAGCCTTTCCAGGCTGAAAGCCACTGTGACCCAACTCGTCAAGTACTACGGGATCGCGCCGCTGACTACACCGTCCACAGGAAACCCGAACGTCAAAAGGACCTGAGGCAGCTCCGTGATCTTCCGGCGTCCGCATGGTTTGCGCTCTGGTCGAAGTATCCGGGGCGTCCGTCTTCCTGCCCCACGATGGAGTCGTGCAGCCGGGGGGCTGCGCACTGCCGACCGGGGGGTCGGCGGAACAACGACACGGACGGCCGTTGTGCCGTCCGGGACGGGGGAGAAACATGCGACTGATTCGCAGGGCCGCGACGAGTGCGGCAGGGATCGCACTGGCGACCGGGGCCGTGATCGGTGCGGCGGGGACGGCGCAGGCCGCGGGGATGAGCATGGGTACTCCGGCCATGCAGCCCACCGTGGACTGCCCCTGCACGTGGTCGGACACCATCGACGGCACGTACTTCGAATATGACGCGGGAGGCAGGGGCGGCCGCGCCTTCCTCTACAAGAACGGCGCGCTGACGGGCAAGGTGGAGTTCCACCCGTACGGCGAGAAGATCTGGCTGTACGACATCAAGTCCGACGGTGACACGTTCTACGTCAAGGCCACCTGGTACGTCAACGTCGGCGACGACGTCTACAAGCCGCGCTCGACACCCCTGTACGGGCCGGAGAACGGTGGCGGACCGACCATCGACGCCTCCTGGGACGAGGGTACGGCCGTCACGGTGTCCGTCTACGACAACTCCGACGGCACCGGCCTGATCGGCTCGTTCACCGGCGTCGCCTGAGGCTATGACCGGTCCTCCCCGCGCCCGCCGGGGAGGGCCTGACGCTGTGCTCGTCACGCCCCGTCGGAGACGGTCGTACGCTGGGACGGTCCGGAAGAGACCGAGACCTCAGGCAGCCCCGCCTGCCCCCGCCTCGTCCAACTCCTCGCCGCAGTTCTCGCACTGCGACGTCGTACGGTCCTCGCGCACGCGCCCGCACGCGGGACAGATCAGCCCGAGCCAGCAGGCCGGGTCGCCGCCTTCGGAATGGTGTCCGCTCTCCACGCCCCCGAGCGTAACCGACGCGGCTTTGCCCTGGTGAGAGCTTGCCTCCGGAGGTCTGCCGGTGCGCGCCCGCCGGTGCTAGGTTCGGGGCGGCCAACCGCGCGAACGCCCCAGGGAGGGCTCATGTCGCTGCTCGGACAACTCGCCTCCGCACTCGCCGACGGTTCGGTCGAGGTCGTGGACCTCACCGCCCCGCTGGCGGAGTCGACGCCGATCCTGATGCTGCCGGAGCCCTTCGCCAACACCACCCACTTCACCCTCCACGAGCTCAGCCGTTACGACGACCGCGGCCCCGCCTGGTACTGGAACGACTTCACCACCGGTGAGCACACCGGCACCCACTTCGACGCCCCCGTGCACTGGGTGACCGGCCGCGACGGCGAAGACGTCTCCCAGGTCCCCGCCCGCCGGCTGATCGGCCCCGCCGTGGTGCTCGACGCCTCGGAACAGGCCGCCGCCGACCCCGACTTCCTGCTGGAGATCGACCACGTACGGGAGTGGACCAAGACCCACGGCCCGCTGCCCGACGGCGGCTGGCTCCTCTACCGCACCGGCTGGGACACCCGCTCCGCCGACCAGGCGGAGTTCCTCAACGCCGACGAGACCGGCCCCCACACCCCGGGCATCTCCGTCGCCTGCGCGAAGTGGCTGGCGGAGGAGACCCCGCTGATCGGGCTCGGCGTGGAGACCGTCGGCACGGACGCGGGCGCGGCGCACGGGTTCGACCCGCCGTTCCCGTGCCACTCGTCCCTGCTGGGCGCCGGTAAGTACGGGCTGACGCAGCTGCGCAACCTGGACCGGCTGCCGGCCCGTGGCGCGCTGCTCGTCGCCTCGCCGCTGCCCATCGTCGGCGGTTCCGGCAGCCCGACCCGGGTGCTGGCCCTGGTCGAGCGGTGAGCCGTCCGCCCCGGACGGTCGCCGAGGCGGTGGGCGCGGCGCTGTGCGGGCTCGGCGTGCGGACGGTGTTCGGGGTCGTCGGCAGCGGCAACTTCCATGTGACGAACGCGCTGGTGGCGGGCGGCGCCCGATTCGTGCCCGCCCGGCACGAGGGCGGCGCGGCCGTGATGGCGGACGCGTACGCCCGGGTCTCGGGCGAGGTCGGGGTCCTCTCCGTCCACCAGGGCCCGGGGCTGACGAACGCGCTCACCGGAATCACCGAGGCCGCCAAGAGCCGTACCCCGCTGCTGATCCTGGCCGGTGAGGCCGCCGCCTCGGCCGTACGCTCCAACTTCCGCGTCGACCAGCCGGCCCTGGCCACCGCCGTCGGCGCCGTCCCGGAGCGCGTGCACTCCGCCGGGACCGCCGCCGCCGACATCGCACGCGCCTGGCGCACGGCCGCCGTCGAGCGCCGCACGGTGCTGCTCAACCTCCCCCTCGACGTCCAGGCCGCCCCCGCGCCCGCGCAGGAGATCCCCCGCATCGCCCGGCTCCGGCCACCGGTGGCCGCACCGCAGGACGTCACCGCCCTCGCGGACGCCCTGACGGCCGCCAGGCGCCCGGTGTTCGTCGCCGGCCGCGGAGCCAGGCTCTCCGGCGCGGGGGAGGAGCTCCGCGCCCTCGCCGCCCGTACCGGGGCCCTCCTCGCCACGTCCGCCGTCGCCCGCGGCCTCTTCCTCGGCGACCCCTACGACCTCGACGTGAGCGGCGGCTTCGCCACCCCCGTCGCCGCCGAACTCGTCGCCGGCGCCGACCTGATCGTCGGCTGGGGCTGCGGCCTCACCATGTGGACCCTGCGCCACGGCACCCTGATCGCCCCCGGCGCCACGCTCGCCCAGGTGGACGTCGACCCCGCGGCACTCGGCGCCCACCGCCCCGTCGGCCTCGCCGTCCACGGCGACGCCGCCGGCACCGCCACCGCCGTCGAGGCGGAACTGACCCGCCGCGGCCACCACGCCCCCGGCTACCGCACCCCCGGCCTCGCCGCCCGCCTCACCCGCGAACGCCGCTGGCGGGACGTGCCGTACGAGGACACCTCGACCGGGGAGCGCATCGACCCGCGCACCCTGTCCGTACTGCTCGACGACGCCCTCCCGGCCGAACGCACCGTCGCCGTGGACTCCGGGAACTTCATGGGCTACCCGGCCATGTATCTGGCCGTCCCCGACGCAGACGGCCTCGTCTTCACCCAGGCGTTCCAGTCCATCGGCCTCGGCCTGGCCACCGCGATCGGCGCCGCGCTGGCCCGCCCGGACCGGCTGACGGTCGCGGCCCTCGGCGACGGCGGCGCGCTGATGGGCGTCGCCGAACTCGAGACGGCCGTACGCCTGGGACTGGGGCTGCTGATCGTCGTGTACGACGACGAGGCGTACGGCGCCGAGGTCCACCACTTCGGCCCCGCCGGCCACCCCCTCGACACGGTGACGTTCCCGCCGGCGGACCTCGCCGCGATCGCCCGGGGCTTCGGCTGCGCGGCCGCCACGGTCCGTACGCCCGCCGACCTCGAGCCCGTACGGGACTGGCTGACCGGCCCCCGCGACCGGCCGCTGCTCGTCGCCGCGAAGGTCACCGCCGACCGGCCGTCGTGGTGGCTGGAGGAGGCGTTCCGGGGGCACTGAGCAGGGCTTGGTCACCTCTGGGCCTGCCGGGCGGGAGAGGCGGACGAGGCGGTAGTGGACGGCGTCACGCCCGAGAGGTGGGCAGCCGTACGGGACGGGGCCGGGTGGTGCTGTCGGTGCGTGCGGCTGTCCCGGAGCGGCGCGTCGTATTCTTCGGTTGATCCGGGGAATGGGGAAGGACTGTGTCCGAGGAGAAGTCGTTCGGTGTGTTGCTGCGTGAGCTGCGTCTGCGACGCCGGCTGACGCTGGAGGGGCTGGCCGAGTCGTCGGGGGTGAGTGTACGGGCGATCGGTGACATGGAGCGGGGGCACAGCCGGGTTCCGCAGCAGCGAACGGTGGACGCTCTCGTGGAGGGGCTGGGGCTCGAGGACAGCGAGCGGGAGAGTCTGCTCGGTGCGGTGCGGATGGTGCAGGCGACGCGCTTGACACGGACGGCGATACCGCGATCGGTGCGGGACTTCACGGGGCGTGCCCGGGAGCTGGCACTGCTGCGGGAGGCCGCGGAGCGGGTCACCCTCGGCGGGGCGTCGGTGTCGGTGGTCTCCGGTCCGCCGGGGTGCGGGAAGACGACGCTGGTACTGCAGACGGCGGTGGACCTGGCCGGAGAGTTTCCCGACGGGTGCTTCGTGGTGGACCTGCACGGGGTGGAGAGTCCGGTGGATCCGGGCGAAGCGCTGCTGAAGCTGCTGAAGGCCCTGGGGGTGCCGGACCGCCGGCTGCGCCGGGAGGACGCGGCTGGTCACGCGAGGCTGCTGCGGGCGCTGCTGGGGGAGCGCCGGTGCCTGGTGGTGCTGGACAACGCGCGTGACGAGGCGCAGGTCCGTCCGTTGCTGCCCCCGGACGGACGGAGCCTGGTGCTGATCACCAGCCGGCGCCCGCTGACCGGCCTGGAGAACGTCGAACGCCTCGCACTGTCGGAGATGGGGCAGGACGAGGCGGTAGAGCTGCTGCGCCAGATCCTCGGCGAGTCGCGCGCGGACGCGGAGGCGGCGGCGGTGGCGCAGGTGGCGGAGTTCTGCGGACGGCTGCCGCTGGCGTTGCGGGTGGCGGGGAACTGGCTGGCGGTGCGGGCCGGGTGGAGCGTGGAGCAGCTGGTGCGGCGGCTGGCCGACGAGGAACGCCGGCTGGGGGCACTGGCGGCCGGGGATGTCCGGGTGGAGGCCGCGTTCGAGCTGTCCTACCGGCAGCTGGCGCCGCCGGCCGCGCGGATGCTGCGGCTGCTGAGTCTGTCCCCGGGGCCGGACTTCACCGCCGCCCACGGCGCCGCGCTGACCGCCACCGGTGTCTTCGACGCCGAGGACGTGTTGGAGGAACTGGTCGAGGCGGGGCTGTTGCAACCCACCTTCACCGGCCGGTACCAGCTGCACGATCTGCTGCGGCTGTTCGCCCGCACCCGCCTGATGCGCGAGGAGGGGGCCGCCGGGCGGGACGCGGCCGAGGAACAACTGCACACCTGGCTGCTGGAGACGGCCACCGTCGCCGGCCGGTGGTACAAGCCCGACTACGGGGCGCCGCCGGCCGGCTGGCGGGGCCTGGACCCGCTGGAGACGAAAGAGCAGGCCCGGGCCTGGCTGGAGAGCGAGGCGCCCTCCTGGCTCGCCGCGCTGCGCCGCGCCGCCGCCCGGGGCGAGCACGCCCGGGTCGTGGAAACCGCCGGAGCCATGGAGTGGTTCTGCGACCTGTGGATCTTTTGGGGACACTGGTCCGAGGTCTTCCGTCTGTCCAGCCGGGCCGCTGCCGCGCTCGACGACCCGTACGCCCGGGCCTTCCACCTCAACTGCTGGGCCTGGGCCCTGAGCAGCTGCGAGCGAAAGTTCCGCGAGGCCCTGGAACTGTCCGGCGAAGCGCTGGAACACGCCCGTCGGGCCCAGGACGTTCACCAGCAGGCCTCCGCGCTCGGGGGTGCCGCATGGGCGCACCGGGAGCTCGGCGAGGTCGAGGTGGCCGCCGACCTGTCTCTCGCCGCCGTCGAGATCTCGGAAGGCGCCGGCGTTCCCGAGGTCTGGCTGAACGCCGTGGAGTCGTACGGAGCCGCCCTGCGCGCGCTCGGCCGCGGCGAGGAAGCCATGCATCAGTGCAAGCGCGTCATCGCCTTCCTCGACGCGCCCGACTGCCCGGTCAGCGAACACATCGCCGATCTCGTCCGCGTCCACACGACGGAATCACTCGGCCGCGACTACGCCGCCATGGGTCGCCTGCGCGAGGCCGCCGACCATTATCGCTCCGCCGTGGACCATTCCCACCGCATCGGCCTGGTGGACAGAGCGGGTTCCTCGCTGGTGCGACTGGGGCGGACACTGATCGAGTTGGGAGAGACCGAGGAGGCCCGCTCATGCCTCCGTCAGGTCCTGGCCCTGGGCGACGACTCGGCGGACCCCGATGTTCTGAAAGACGCGCAGCAGCTCCTGGCATCGCTCCCCGCCGAGTGAGCAACGCGATCCGCCGCGACCGGTGAATGCCCGTCCTTCGGCGCCGGGGCATGCTGACCCTCTTTACATCACATCACCCCCTGTGTATGACTCATGACACGTTGTTGAATCATTGACCGAGCGCGGTCAGCCGGGTGATCGCGTGAGGGATGAGGAGACCCGTGGTCTCCTCGGCGAAGGAGTGTGCTGTGCGTTACGTACCCGGCCCTGCCCCCGTGTCCTCCCCGGCCGCCGCCGACATGGCGGAACTCGCGGACTTACTCAGGCTCTACCGGTGGTTCAAGGACTTCGAGGAGCACGTCGAGGACCTGGCCGGGCGCGGGATGCGCCCCTCGGAGGGGGAGATGCGCCAGTACCACCGGCTGCGCGCCGAGTTCCTGCACCGCGTCGAACTCGTGGCCAGAGGCCGGAGAAACGCGACGCCCCCGGCGCCGGGGGCGTCGGGGGCGCGGCGGGCCGTGGCCGGGCGGGATCAGACCGCCGGCGCCGGGTAGGTCGGGTACTCGACGCCGGAGACGTGCTGGACGACCCGGATGACCTGGCAGGAGTAGCCGAACTCGTTGTCGTACCAGAGGTAGAGGATCGCGTTGTCGCCGTCGACCTTCAGCGCGCCGGCGTCGACGATCGAGGCGTGGCGCGAGCCGATGAAGTCGCTGGAGACGGCGTCGGGTGCGCTGATGAAGTCGATCTGCCGCTTCAGCGGGGAGGTGAGGGAGACCTCGCGGAGGTAGTCGTGGACGTCCTCGCGGGTGGTCTCGCGGCCCAGCTGCAGGTTGAGGATCGCGATCGAGACGTCCGGCACGGGGACGCGGATCGAGCTGCCGGAGATCTTCGCCTTCAGCTCCGGCAGCGCCTTGGCGACGGCGGAGGCGGCACCGGTCTCGGTGATCACCATGTTGAGCGGGGCGGAACGGCCGCGCCGGTCGGACTTGTGGTAGTTGTCCAGCAGGTTCTGGTCGTTGGTGAAGGAGTGGACCGTCTCCACGTGGCCGCGCAGCACGCCGTACTCGTCGTCCATCGCCTTCAGTGGCGGGACGATCGCGTTGGTGGTGCAGGAGGCGCAGGACAGGATCCGCTCGTCGGGCTTGAGCGTGTCGTGGTTCACGCCGTGCACGATGTTCGGCACGTCGCCCTTGCCGGGCGCGGTGAGGACGACCGTCGCGATGCCCGGGCGCAGGTGCGTGGACAGGCCCTCGCGGTCCCGCCAGCGGCCGGTGTTGTCGATCAGGATCGCGTCCTTGATCCCGTACTCGGTGTAGTCCACGTGGGCCGGGTCGTCGGCGTAGATCACCTTGATCGCGTTGCCGTTGGCGACGATCGTGCTCTCGGCCTCGTCGACCGTGATCGTGCCCTGGAACTGGCCGTGGATCGAGTCGCGGCGCAGCAGCGAGGCGCGCTTGACGATGTCCTGGTCGCCGCCGCGGCGCACCACGATGG
This sequence comes from Streptomyces smaragdinus, assembly GCF_009604385.1. Lineage (GTDB taxonomy): Bacteria > Actinomycetota > Actinomycetes > Streptomycetales > Streptomycetaceae > Streptomyces > Streptomyces smaragdinus. The sequence continues at coordinate 277,169 of NZ_WEGJ01000001.1, read as the reverse complement.
CGCGCAGCCGCAGTCCGTGGCCGGAGCCGGCCTTCTCGATGAGCAGCCGGGCGACGAGCCGGCCGATGCGGCCGAAGCCGTACAGCACGACGTCGCGGCCGTCGCCGAGGGTGACCTTGTTGGCGCCGGTGGCGCCGACGACGGCCTCGGCGGTGAAGTCCTCGACGCTCAGACCGCGGTCGTCGGCGCGGTACTGCGCGGCGAGCATGCCGATGTCGATCTGGGACGGGCCGAGGTCGAGGCCGGCGAGGGCCTGCAGGATCGGCATGGTCTCGGTGACGGAGAGCTCCGCGCCGGAGATCTGGCGGGCGAAGCGGTGGGTCTTCAGCAGGCTGACCACCGACTTGTTCACCAAGGAGCGGCTGTGGACCAGGACCGTCACGTCCCGTTCCCGGTGCAGCTTCCCGATGATCGGGATCATCGATTCCGCGATCTCCTCGCGGATCTTCCAGTTGGTGAACGAGTCGTCGTTGACAGTCACGGCGTTTCACTTTCGAGCTAGAGGGCGCTCACATGGTAACCGGGTCCGGTTTCGATCATGACACCGGCAGGCCGGTGGCAGGGCTCCGACCTGCGGAGGTACGGGGAGGGGGGTGACGCGATCGTCATCCGGCCCCCTTGAAACCGGGCGCGCGGTGGGTGACTGTGGCGGGCGTGACCCTGGACATAGCCGCGCTCCGTGACCGTATCCCCGCCCTCAAGAGCGGGACCGCCTTCTTCGACGGTCCCGGAGGCACGCAGACCCCCGCCCCCGTCATCGACGCCATCGCCGGCGCCCTCGCCGGTCCGCTGTCCAACCGGGGCACCATCACCCCCGGCGAGCGCAGCGCCGGGGAGATCGTGGCCGGCGCGCGGGCCGCCGTGGCCGACCTGCTGGGCGTGGTGCCCCGCGGGGTGGTCTTCGGCCGCAGCGCCACCCAGCTCACCTACGACGTGGCGCGGACGCTCGCCAAGGGCTGGGGCGCCGGTGACGAGGTCGTCGTCAGCCGCCTCGACCACGACGCGAACATCCGCCCCTGGGTGCAGGCCGCCGAGGCCGCCGGCGCCACCGTCCGCTGGGCCGACTTCGACCCCGCCACCGGCGAGCTGGACCCGGCCGCCGTCGCGGCGGTGCTCTCCGGACGCACGCGCCTGGTCGCGGTGACGGCCGCGTCGAACCTCATCGGCACCCGCCCCGACCTCCCCGCCGTCGCGCGCCTCGTCCACGACGCCGGGGCGCTGCTGCACGTCGACGGGGTGCACTACACCGCTCACGCGCACGTCGACGTCGAGGCGCTGGGGGCGGACCTCTTCACCTGCTCCCCGTACAAGTTCCTCGGCCCGCACCCGGGCGTCCTCGCCGCCCGGCCCGAACTGCTCGGCACGATGACCCCCGACAAGCTGCTGCCGTCCACCGACGAGGTCCCCGAGCGGTTCGAGTACGGGACGCTGCCGTACGAGCTGCTCGCCGGCGTGACGGCCGCCGTCGACCTCCTGGCCGGGCTGGACGAGGGGGCGTCCGGTGACCGCCGGGCGCGGCTGGCCGCCTCGTTCGCGGCGGTGGAGGAGCACGAGGACCGGCTGCGGCGGCGGGTCGAGGAGGGGCTCGCGGCGGACGCCCGGTTCGTCTGCCACTCCCGGGCGGCGCACCGCACGCCGACGCTGCTCTACACGATCGAGGGCCGCGACACCGCCGACGCGTACCGGATGCTGGCGGAGCGCGGGGTGAGCGCCCCGTCGAGCTCGTTCTACGCCCTGGAGGCGTCCCGCAGGCTGGGACTGGGCGACGGCGGCGGGCTGCGGATCGGGATGGCGCCGTACACGAACGACGATGACGTGGACCGGCTGCTCGAGGGACTGCTCGCGTTCTAGGGCCGGCCCGCCAGCGCCGCCGTCAGCTCACCGAGCGCGGCGAGGCTGTGCGCGCTGACCACCGCGTCGCAGTACGGCCACGCCGCGGCCATCCCGCCCGTCAGGGGGCGGAAGCCGGGGGTGGCCGTGCGCGGGTTGACCCAGACGATCCGGTGCGTGACCCGTGACAGGCGGGCCATCTGTCTGCCCAGGTCCGCGGGGTCGCCGGTGTCCCAGCCGTCGGAGACGATCAGCACGACGGCGCCGCGGGCCAGGCCGGCGCGCCCGAAGCGGGTGTTGAACTCCGCCAGGCTGTCCGCGATGCGGGTGCCGCCCGACCAGTCCTTCGCCGCCTTCCCGGCCCGGCTCAGCGCGGCGGACGGCCGGGCGCCGCGCAGGACGGGCGTGAGCCGGGTCAGCCGGGTGGCGAACGTGAACACCTCGGCCCGCCGTCCGCCCGCCGCGCAGTACAGCAGCTGCAGCATCGCGCGGGCGTACGGCTCCATCGACCCCGAGATGTCGCACAGCACCACCAGCCTGCGCGGCCGGGGGCGCGGGGCGGAGCGGCGCAGGCGCAGCGGGTGGCCGCCGGTGCGGCGGGCGGCGGCGAGCGTGGCGCGCAGGTCGATCCCGCCGCCGTGCGGGGAGGGGCGCCGGCGGCGGGAGAGGCGGGCCGGGGTGCTCAGCACGATGGTGCGCATCACGGTCGCGAGCTCGGCGAGCTCCCGCGGGGTGAGGCCGGCGAAGTCCCGGGTGGCGAGCCGGTCGGTGGCGCTGGCGACGGCCCGTACCGGCAGCTCCCGCGTCCCCTCCCCGGCACCGCGCGCCGCACCGTCCGCGGCCGTCCGCGCGGCGGTGGCGCCGAAGACGGGCGCCGGCCGCGACGCCCGGGGATCGGCAGCGGAGCCGGCGAACACCCGCCGCAGCACCGCGTCCAGCACGTCGATCTCCCCGGGCCCGCACACCAGCGTGGCCAGCGCGCAGTTCCGCAGCTCCGCCCGCGTCCCGGGCGCCAGCAGCGCCACCGCCCCCGCGAAACGCTCCGCCTGCCCGGGGCTCACCGCGAGCCCCGCCCGGCGCAGCTCCCCGGCGAATCCCGCGGCGAGGCCGGCCAGGTCGCCCGGAGGCACCCCCGGATCACTCACGCCGGACCCGCCCTACGCATCCGCCTCGACCAGCCCCGCCAGCCCCCGCTCCCGGACCGCGTCCAGATCCTCCGCGTACTTCAGCACCGTCCCCAGCGTCACGTCCGCCCCCTCCACGTCCAGCGCGGACAGGCCCAGCGTCCGCAGCGCGCCCACCCAGTCGATCGCCTCGGCGACCCCCGGCGGCTTCGTCAGCCCCCGGGTACGCAGCCACCCCACCGCCCGCGCCACCTGCCCGGCGAGGTCCCCCGACCCGGGAACCCGGCGCCGGATGATCGCCGCCACCCGGTCCGCGTCCGGATAGGCGATCCAGTGGTAGAGGCAGCGGCGCTTGAGGGCGTCGTGCAGATCCCGCGTCCGGTTCGACGTGAGCACCGCCACCGGCGGCACCGCCGCCCGGCGCGTGCCCAGCTCCGGCACCGTCACCGCCGCGTCGGCGAGGAGCTCCAGCAGGAACGCCTCGAACTCGTCCTCCGCCCGGTCCACTTCGTCGACCAGGAGCACCGCCGGCCGCGGCCCCGGATGGGAGATCGCGGCGAGCAGCGGCCGGGCCAGCAGATACTCCTCGCCGAACAGATCGGCGTCCCGCAGCTGTTCACCGCGGGACTCGGCGAGCCGGATCGCGAGCAGCTGCCGGGGATAGTTCCACTCGTACAGCGCCTCCGCCGACGACAGCCCCTCGTAGCACTGCAGCCGGATCAGCGGGGTGTCCAGGACGGAGGCCAGCGCGCGGGCCGCCTCCGTCTTGCCGACGCCGGGCTCGCCCTCGAGCAGGATCGGCCGGCGCATGCGTACGGCCAGCACCAGGGCGGTGGTGAGGGCGTCGTCGGCGAGATAGCCGGCCGCGTCGAGCCGGGAGCGGAGGGTGGGCACGTCAGGGGCGTCGGTCGTCATCCGCACCACCGCGAGGTCGTCGGAGAGGGCCCGACGGCCGCCGGGCCCACGGAAGGAGACGGTACCCGCGTCGCGCCCGAGCGGAAGAGGGCCTTGCGCCGACGACCGCCGGGTACACGCAACGCCACGGTGCTCACTCCGCGGGGCCGGCCTCCGCCACGATCGCCCGCAGGGCGGCCACATGGCCGTCGAAGGCCTCGCGGCCGGCCGGGGTCAGCCGGGCCCGGACCTTGCGCCGGGTGCCGGCCGGCCGGCGTTCGGTGGTCACGTATCCGGCCTCCTCGAGCGTGGCGAGCTGCTTGGACAGGGCCGAGTCGGAGAGCCGCAGCCGCTCCTTGAGGAAGGCGAACTCCGCCCAGTCGGCGGCGGCGAGGGTCGCGACCAGGGTGAGCCGGGTGCTCGGGTGGATCAGCTCGTCGAACCGCGCCCGCGTCATGCGTGGGCCCACCGGCGCAGCACCCGCAGGATCTCCGGCCCGCCGAACCCGATGACGAGCGCGGCCATGACCGCGGCCCAGACTGAGGGGTGACCGGTGCCGTCCGCGTCGAGCCCGAGCGCCGCGGCGATGGTGAGCGCGACGAGCGCGAGCAGCATGCCGATCACGATCAGGGGCGTACGCCGCCCGGCGACGTCGGCGCTGACGCGCAGCCCGCCGGTGCGCCGCCGGCCGCTCAGCAGCCGGGTCGCGAAGACGGAGTGCCCGGCGCCGAAGGCCAGGGTCGCCACCGAGGCGAGCCAGACCGGTCCGACGTCCCCGAGCACGCCCAGGACGAGCCAGCCGGCGGCCATCGCCCACCAGTAGCCCCGGGGCAGGCCCACCTCCTCGCCCACCGCGCGGCGGGCGCCCTCGACCGCGTCGAGGGCGGACCGGGCCTGTTCGGGAGCGATGTCGTCACTCATGGTGAAACCTCACTTTCCTGTCGGGAAAGTAAGCGTCTCACTTTCCCGCCGGGAAAGTCAAGCGGGGAAAATCGGTGGTGCCGGACCGCGGCGTCTCCGTATCGTGCTGCCGTCCGTGATCACCGAGGCAAGGACGGGCCGTTGTACACCGTGTGAGACACCCCGAGCGCTGAACCGTCGCGCGTGCGCCCTGTGCGCCGCGCTCCTTCTTGCTGCGTTCCCTCTCACTGAAACCGGTGTACATCCGTGTCACTCGACTGGTTCGTCGTGCCCACACGCCTGCCCGAAATCCTCCGCCGCTGTCCGGGCTGCGCGTCCGAACGGCTGCGGCCCAACGGCAAGTTCCGGGTCAACGCCCACCACAAGCTCCTCGACGTCTGGCTCCTCGCGCTGTGCGCGGGCTGCGGGACGACCGCCCGCCTGACCGTCATGGAGCGGACCCCCGTCCGGGCCATCGCGCCGGACACCCTCGACCGCCTGCACGCCAACGACGCCGGCCTCGCGGCCGAGTTGCTCCAGGACCCGGCGATGCTGCACCGCAACCGCATCGCCCTGGACTGGACCGGCGCCTGGCGGCTCGACGCGGGTCCCGTACCGCCGCCCGACCAGGACACCATCGACGTCCGGGTCCGGTTCGCGGCACGTATCCCCGTCCGGCCCGTACGGCTCGTCGCCGAGGGATTCGGTCTGGCGCGCGCGGAGGTCGAACGGCTCGTGGAGTCGGGCAGCCTGGTGTCCGCCGTACGCCTGAACGCCAGGCTCACCGGCGACTTCACCTTCACGCTCAAGCGCTGACGGGCGGGCCCGCCCGGGACCGGAATCCCGGGCGGGCCCGGTTCCGCCGGACGGAAACCCTCAGTAACTTGGGGGACCGATCGTCCGACGGCTGCGCTGGAGGTTCGTGCGATGTACGACTACGTGATCGTGGGCGCCGGGTCCGCCGGCTGCGTGCTGGCCGAGCGGCTGTCGGCCGACGGACGCACACGCGTCGCGCTGCTCGAGGCGGGCGGCCCCGACGACCGGCGGGAGATGCACATTCCCGCCGCGTTCCCCAAGCTCTTCAAGACCGACGCCGACTGGGACTTCGACACCGTCGCCCAGAGTGCCCTCGCCGGCCGCCGGCTGTACTGGCCGCGCGGCCGGGTCCTCGGCGGCTCCTCCACCCTCAACGCCATGATGTGGGTCCGCGGCCACCGCCAGGGCTACGACGCCTGGCTCAAGGCCGGCTGCCCCGGCTGGGGCTACGACGACGTCCTGCCGTACTTCCACCGCATCGAGAACCGGATCGGCGCCAACCCCGCCGCCGGCCCCGGCGCCAGGGTCTACGGCGAGGGCGGCCCGCTGTACGTCGAGGACCTGCGCAGCCCCAATGTCACCACCGCCGCCTTCCTCGACGCCTGCGAGCACACCGGCCTGCCCCGCCTCCCCGACGCCAACGTCGCCGACAACGAGGGCTGCGCCCAGACCACCGTCAGCCAGCACCGCGGCCGCCGCTGGTCCGCCGCCGACGCCTGGCTGAAGCCGGCGCTGCGCCGCCCCAACCTCGACGTGCGCACCGGCGCGCACGCCACCCGGCTGCTGTTCGACGGCCGGCGCGCCACCGGCGTGGAGTACCGCGACGAGCACGGCGAGACGCGCAGTGTCACCGTCCGCGGCGAGATCCTCCTGGCCGCCGGCGCCGTCGGCTCCCCGCACCTCCTCCTGCGCTCCGGCATCGGCGACCCCGGCCACCTGGCCGAGCACGGCGTCGACGTCGTCGCGGACGCCCCCGAGGTCGGCCGCAACCTCCAGGACCACCTCTCCGTCGGCGTCAGCCGCCACTGCCCCCGCCCGGTGACCCTGGTCGGCGCCGACGCGGACGTGCGCCAGCTCGCGCGCTACTTCCTCGCCCGCCGCGGCCCGCTGACCTCGACCGTCGCCGAGGCCGTCGCGTTCTGGCGCTCCGACCCGGCGCTGCCCGCCCCCGACGTCGAGTTCGTCTACGGCCCGGCCCCCTTCATCGACCACGGCCTCGAGCCCCCCGCCGGCCACGGCATCACCATCGGCGCCGTCCTGCTCTCCCCGGCGTCCCGCGGCACCGTACGCCTGGCGTCGGCCGACCCCCTCGCCCCGCCGGACATCGACCCCGGCTACCTCACCGACCCCGCCGACCTCGCCGTCCTGGCCGCCGGCGTCCGCCGCGCCCAGCAGCTGTACACCGCCCCGTCCCTGGCCCCGTACGCGGGCGACCCGATCGAGCCGGCCGCCGTGGAGCTCACGGACGACGAGCTGACGGCGTTCGTCCGCGAACAGGCGGAGACCCTCTACCACCCGGTGGGCACCTGCCGGATGGGAGACGACTCCGGCGCCGTGGTGGACCCGGCGCTGCGGGTGCGCGGGGTGACCGGACTGCGGGTCGCCGACGCCTCCGTGATGCCGCTGATCCCGCACGGTCACACCAACGCGCCCACGATGATGATCGCGGAGCGGGCGGCGGAGCTGATCCCTCAGGGGTGACCTCCCGCCGGTACGCGCCGACGGGATACCGTAGGGCCGAAAGTTCGATCGCGTCCGCGGTGGCCGGGTGCGGTGACCGCCTGGGGGTGGACATGGGGACGTCGGACGGCGCGGCCCGACTGCACCAGCTGCAGCTCGACCAGCTGCTGTCGGAGCTGCAGGGCCGCATCGAGGATGTCCGGGGCACCCGGGACCGGATCCACAACCTGCTCGAGGCCGTGCTGGCCGTCGGACAGGGCCTCGAGCTGAACCAGGTGCTGCGGCGCATCGTCGAGGCCGCCGTGGTGCTCGTGGACGCCGAGTACGGGGCGCTGGGCGTCATCGGCGACGACGCACGCCTCGCACAGTTCCACCCGGTGGGCATCGGCGACGAGGAGGTCGCCTCCATCGGCCCCCTGCCGTCCGGGCACGGCATCCTGGGCGAGCTGATCCGCCACCCCAAGGCGCTGCGGCTCAAGGAGCTCTCCGAGCACCCCGCCTCGTACGGCTTCCCGGCGAACCATCCGCCGATGCACTCCTTCCTCGGCGTCCCGATCCGGGTCCGCGACTCGGTGTTCGGCAACCTCTACCTGACCGAGAAGCGCGACGGCAAGGAGTTCGACGCCGACGACGAGACGGTGCTCTCCACCCTCGCCGTCGCCGCGGGCATCGCCATCGAGAACGCCCGCGTCTTCGAGGAGTCCCGCTACCGCCAGCGCTGGCTCGAGGCCAACGCCGAGGTCGTCGCCACGCTGCTGTCCGGCGCCGACCAGAGCGCCGTCCTCGGCCTGATGGTGGAGCGCGCGCTCGGCGTCCTCGCCGCCGACGTGGGCGTCCTGCTGCTCCCCGGATCCGCCCCCGACCGGCTGCGCGTGGAGCTGGCGGCCGGCGCCGGCAGCGAGGCGCTGCGCGGCCAGGACCTGCCGTACGAGGGCTCCCTGGCGGGGGAGGCGTTCCGCTCCGGTGAACCGGCGGTGACCTCCAGCCTCGCCGGCGACACCCGCTACCCGGCGCACGAGGGCTTCTGGTCCGACCTCGGCCCCGCCACGGCCGTGCCGATGGTCTCCTCCGAGGGCGCCCGCGGCGTCCTGCTACTGGCGCGCGCCGCCGGTTCGCCCGGGTTCACCCAGCTGGAGACCGACCCGCTGCTCGGCTACGCGGGACAGGCCGCCCTGGCCATGGAGCTCGCCGAGCGGCGCGACGCCGCCCAGCAGATGGCGATCCTGGAGGACCACGAGCGCATCGCGCGCGATCTGCACGACCTCGCCATCCAGCGGCTGTTCGCGGCCGGTATGACGCTGCAGAGCACCCAGCGCTTCGTCACCCAGCCGCACGCCAGCGAACGGCTCCAGCGGGTGGTGCGGGATCTGGACGAGACCATCAAGATCATCCGGTCGACGATCTTCGGCCTGCGACCGCCCGAGGGTGCCGCGGCCAAGACCCTGCGGGCCCGGGCGCTGGCCGCCGTGGAGGAGGCCGCGCAGCCGCTGGGCTTCGCCCCGGCGCTGCGGATGGAGGGCTTCCTCGACACCGACGTGCCCCAGCACGTGGCGGAGAACGCCCTCGCGGTGCTCGCCGAGGCGCTGTCCAACGTCGCCCGGCACGCCGGCGCCCGCTCGGCCGACGTCTCCCTGGTCGCCGCGCGCGGCACGCTGACGCTCACCGTCACGGACGACGGCTGCGGCCTCCCGGAGGGCGGCCGGCGCAGCGGCCTGCGGAACATGGAGGAGCGGGCGCGGGGCCTCGCCGGCTCGATGACCGCGGGCGCCCGGCCGGAGGGCGGCGGCACCTGCCTGGTGTGGACGGTGCCCACGGCCGACGCCTGAGGCCTCACCCGGCACCGTTGTCCAGCACCTCCGACACCGGCCGGCGCGGCGTCCCCGGCCCCAGCGGACCGTAACCGAGGCGGATCAGCATCTGCGTGAACCCGGGGCGCGCCGTCTCCGGCAGCAGCTCGGCCCGCAGGTCCGGCCACTCGACGGCCTGGTGGAACAGCGACGTCTGCACGGTGTGCCGGGCCGCGCGCAGCAGCACGTTCTGCAGCGCCTGCCCCGCGCCCAGCCAGTCGGCCCGCTCGTCGTGCGCGGTGACGAGCACGGCGACGAGCGGATCGCTCTCGTACGCGGCGGCGGGCAGCGCCGTGCCCCGGCCGGCCGTGTGGTCGCGGACCGGGACCCGGCCCGCGGCGTCCCGTACACCCAGCGCCGCGCCCGACAGGCCGTCCCCGGAGCCCTCGCGGATCCAGCGCCGGCTCTCCTCCCGGCGCTCGGGGTCCTTGTTGTTGCGCCGCTCGGCCTCGGCGGTCAGCCGCATCAGCCCGGCCGCCTGCCCGGCGTCCGCGAGTACCAGCGTGGCGCCCTCGTCCTGCGCCGCCTCCCGGAGCTCCGTCAGCACCGCCCGCGGCGGGCGGGCGTCGGAGAACGGGAACCGGCTCGAGTGCCGGCTGCCGATCGCCCCGTACAGCCCGGCCCGGATACGGCTGCCCGCCGGCACCGGACCGGTGAGCCGGACCGCGGCGAGCAGATCCGTCTGCCGCGGGTCCGGCAGCAGCCGTACGGACGGCTCCCAGCCGTGGTGGGAGGCCGCCACCCGCAGGTTGTACACGGCGGCGCCGACGGACAGGTGCAGGGCCCGTCCGGACGGGTCGAGGTGGCGCAGCTGACGCCCGGGGACGGCGCGTACCTCGAGCTCACCGGAGTGGGTGTCCAGGCGGAAGCGCCACGGCTGCGTGTTGAAGACCGACGGCGCCGCCACGGCGGCACCGATCAGCTCCTCCAGCAGCCGGGCGTCGAAGGGAACGGGTGTCATGGTGCCTCCTCCCGGTCACCTGTCAGTCGTGCGGTCGAGAGGCTGTCGCCGGACCCCGAGCGCGCACGGGGTCCGGCGACAGCCGACGAGCCTCATCCGTGGTGCCGGTCCGGTGTCTGCGGGGTCTGGTTGGCGAGCATCGCGGCCTGGATACGCCGCTCCACGCCGAGCTTGGCGAGCATCCGCGAGATATGGTTCTTCACCGTCTTCTCGGAGAGGTAGAGCCGCTCGCCGATCTGGCGGTTGGTCAGCCCGTCCCCGACGAGCCCGAGGATGTCCCGCTCGCGCTCGGTGAGCTCGGCCACCGCCTCGGCCTGCGGGTCGCGCTCCGGGGCCGTCTCGCCCCGCAGCCGGCTCATCAGCCGGGTCGTGGTCGCCGGGTCGAGCATCGACTGCCCGTCGGCCAGCGTGCGCACCGCGCTGATCAGGTCGGTGCCCTGGATCTGCTTGAGCACGAACCCGGAGGCGCCCGCCATGATGGCGTCCAGCAGCGCCTCCTCGTCGTCGAAGGACGTGAGCATCAGGCACGCCAGCTCGGGCATCTTGGAGCGCAGGTCGCGGCAGACGGAGATGCCGTCGCCGTCCGGCAGCCGGACGTCCAGCACCGCGACGTGAGGGCGCAGCGCCGGGCCGCGGGCGAGCGCCTGCGCCATGGTGGAGGCGGTACCAACCACCGATATGTCGGGTTCGTCCTCGAGGAGATCCTGTACGCCCCGCCGGACGACCTCATGGTCGTCGAGGAGGAACACGCGGATCGGGTTCTGCGCCGAGAACGGCTCGGGGGTTGCCATGGAAGCTCCAGGTCGGGTCGGGCGTGTGCGCGACAGTGGGATCCTGGCCCGGCCGGCGGTCGTGCAGAAGGGCCGAACGGCCCCTGGACACCGGCCTGGGCGGTCCCTGCCGGGGTGCCGGCGGGGACTTGTCGGTGCGGGAGGGTCAGGGCGCCGACAGGGACGCCGCGTGGTCGGGGACGTAGGTCTGCAGGGTGCGCGGGGGGCGTTCGTAGCCGGTCCGGGGCGGGCGCGGCGGGAACTCGATGACCGGCGGGTCCACCTCGTAGTACGGGATCGTGGACAGCAGGTGGGCGATCATGTTGAGCCGGGCGCGGCGCTTGTCGTCGCTCTCCACGACGTACCAGGGCGCCTCCGGGATGTCGGTGTGCACGAACATCTCGTCCTTGGCCCGGGAGTAGTCCTCCCACCGCGTCAGCGACTCCAGGTCCATGGGGGAGAGCTTCCAGCGCCGCGTGGGGTCCTCGAGCCGGCTGCGGAACCGCTCCTCCTGCACCGCGTCGCTCACCGAGAACCAGTACTTGCGCAGCATCACCCCCTCCTCCACCAGCAGCCGCTCGAAGATCGGGCACTGGTGCAGGAACCGCGCGTGCTCCTCCTTGGTGCAAAAGCCCATCACGTGCTCCACCCCGGCCCGGTTGTACCAGCTGCGGTCGAACAGCACGATCTCCCCGGCGGCGGGCAGATGGGCGGCGTAGCGCTGGAAGTACCACTGGGTGCGCTCGCGCTCGGTCGGGGCGGGCAGCGCCGCGATCCGGGCCACGCGCGGGTTGAGGTGCTCGGCGACGCGCTTGATCGTGCCGCCCTTCCCCGCCGCGTCACGGCCCTCGAAGACGACGACGAGTCGCGCGCCCTCGGCCCGTACCCACTCCTGGAGCTTCACCAGCTCGGTCTGCAGGCGCAGCAGCTCGCGCTCGTAGGCCTTCCTGGGCACCCGCTCACCGCTGCCGACCTTGCTACCAGCCATGAAGCCTCCCGTGCGACAAGTGACGCCGTCCACGTTAGCCGGGCCCGCGGGCGGACATGGCGAGGGGCGCCCCGTGATCACGGGGCGCCCCGGGCGGGTCACTGATAGACGCGCACGTAGTCCACGAGCATCCGGGACGGGAACGGCGTCGAGGCGTCGGTCGGCCCCGGCCAGTCACCGCCCACGGCGAGGTTCAGGATCAGGTAGAAGGGGTGGTCGAAGACCCACGGTCCGCGGGTCTGTTCCACCTGGTCCTTGCTGAGGGTGAAGACCACCCGGCCGTCCAGGCTGTACGTGATGCCCCGGCTGTCCCAGTCGGCGGTGAAGGTGTGGAAGCCGTCGGAGAAGTCCGCGTCCCCCGGCAGCCGGTACGGCGAGCCGATCCCGTTGCCGCCGTTGTAGGCGGGGGCGTGCACCGTGGAGTACGCGGTCTTCACGTCCTTGCCGAGGATCTCCATGATGTCGACCTCGCCGTTGTACGGCCACGGGCGTCCGGTCAGGAAGTCACCGCCCATCATCCAGAACGCCGGCCAGAACCCGTTGCCCTTCGGCACCCGGATCCGCGCCTCGACCGTGCCGTACGTGAACTGGAAGGTGCGGCCGGTGTTCATCCGCGCCGACGTGTACTGGCAGGTCGTGCTGCCCGACACCGGATCGCGCGGGCACGCCGAGCCCGGCGTGACCTGCTTGCGGGCCTCCATCACCAGCGAGCCGTTGCCGTCCGTGGCGGCGTTGGCGTTGTCGGTGTAGTACTCCAGCTCGTTGTTCGGGCCCGTGCCGGGGTCGGCGGTCCACTTCGCCGGGTCCGGCCGGGTGCCGGCCGGGCCGTTGAACTCGTCGCTCCACACCAGCTGCGGCGGATCCGCCGGGTCACGCGGCAGCGGCGGCGGCGTCACCGGGGCGCCCCCGGTGCCGTACACCTGGAACTCCCAGAGGGAGTAGCCGTACGCGGTGGCGCGCTGGGTGCCGTACATGCGGACGTGGCGGCCGGTGCCGGAGACCGTCAGGGTCTGTTTGAAGCCGGTGCCGGTGGTGGTGCTGTAGATCGTCCGCCAGGTGGTGCCGTCGTCGGAGACCTCGATCCGGTAGGACCGGGCGTACGCCGGGTCCCACTGGAGGACGACCTTGGAGATCTGCGCCTGTGCGCCCAGGTCGACGGCGATCCAGCCGGGGTCGGTCCAGCCCGTGGTGGCGCTGGTCGCCCAGCGGGAGGCCGGGTCGCGGTCGAAGGCGCGGGCCGGGGAGCACTCCCAGCAGGCCCCGTCGTTCTGGGAGCTGGAGGCCGAGCCGGTCTTCCCGTACGACAGCAGCGTCTCGGTCGGGGACGGGCCGCCGCCACCGGTGGTGCCGTACACCTGGAACTCCCAGAGGGAGTAGCCGTACGGGGTGGCGCGCTGGGTGCCGTACATCCGGACGAAGCGGCCGGTGCCGGAGACGGCGAGGTTCTGGACGCCGCCGGTGCTCGTGGTGGTCTGGTGGACGGTCGTCCAGGTGGTGCCGTCGGCGGAGGTCTCGATCCGGAAGGCGCGGCCGTACGCGGCCTCCCAGTTGAGGGTGACCTGGCTGATGGTGGCCGTGGTGCCGAGGTCGACCTGGATCCACTGGGGGTCGGAGAACCCGCTGGACCAGCGGGTGCCCGGGTTTCCGTCCACGGCGCTGGTGGCCGGGAACACGGCGTTCTCGACGGAGGACGCGGTGGCCGGCTTGCCCTGGGAGAGCAGTGGGTCGGCGGCGGCCGCGGTGGGCGCCGGGAGGGTGACGAGGGCGAGTACGACGGCCGCGACGACGGCTGTCCAGCCGTGCAGGCGGCGACTGCGGCGTAAGAACTGTTTCACGGCGGCTCCTCGGGGGTGGGGGAAAGCGAGAGAGCGCTCTCTGAACCGGAGCGTGCTGGCACTACGGGGACATGTCAAGTCGTCAATCCAGGTTCGGGAACTGGCAGTTCGCTTGACCGGCGGCCACAGGGGCGGCAGCCTCGGAGCCGGAGAGCGCTCCACCGGCGGGGCGCGACGGGGGAACGGAGCAGGTCGGGAATGAAACGGCCCACGCTGGAAGTGGTCGCCGCCCGCGCGGGCGTGTCCCGGGCGAGCGTCTCGCGCGTCGTCAACGGCGAGACGACCGTCGCCCCCGAAATCCGCGAGGCCGTGCTGCGGGCCGTCCGCGAACTCGGCTACGTGCCGAACGCCGCCGCCCGCCATCTCGTCACCCGCCGCACCGACGCCGTCGCCCTGGTCGTCTCCGACCCGCCGCAGGGCGTGGTCTCCGACGACCCCCTCTTCGCCACCGTGGTCCGCACCGTCAGCCGTGAGCTGGAGGCCGCCGGCAAGAAGGTCGTGCTCATGCTCGCCGAGTCCGACGGGAGCCGGGCCCGGGTGATCGAGCAGCTGGCGGCGGGGCACGTGGACGGCGTGGTGCTGGTGGCGCTGCACGGCGCCGACCCGCTCCCCGGGGCGCTGGTCCGGACGGGGTTACCGGTGGCGGCCTTCGGCCGGCCGCGGGTACCGGACGTGCCGTACGTCGAGCTGGACAACACCGGCGGTGCCGCGCTGGCCGTACGGCATCTGCTGGCGCGCGGACGGCGCCGGATCGCCACCATCACGGGGCCGCTGGACCTCTGGGAGGGCCGGGAGCGGCTCGCGGGGTACCGGGCGGCGCTGCGGGCCGAGGGGTGCCGGCCGCTGGTCGCCCTCGGTGACTTCTCCCGCGTCTCCGGGGCGGAGGCGATGGCGGAACTGCTGGCGGACGAGCCGGCGCTGGACGCGGTGTTCGCCGCCAACGACCTGATGGCGGTCGGTGCCCTGCGCGCCCTGCGGGAGGCGGGCCGGCGGGTGCCCGAGGACGTGGCGGTGGTCGGCTTCGACGACACCGAGGCCGCCGCCTACACCGCCCCGCCGCTCACCACCGTCCGCAGTCCCATGGCGGACCAGGCCCTGGAGACCGTACGGCTGCTGCTGCGGCTGCTGGAGGGCGGCCCGGGGGATCCGGTGGTGATGCCGAACGAGCTGGTGGTACGGGAATCCACGTGAGCGTCCGGGGAACAGCCGGGGCGCTCCGGGAGCCTCCCCGGACCCGGAGATCGGTCTCGACGAGCTGCGGATAGTCCCGTACGACGGCACCACCGACGACGTGCCCGGCACCCGGACACAGAACGACGGCGTCGGCCCCGGCGAGACCGGCAACTACCTGGTGACCGCCCACCGCCTCTCCGCCGGCGCACCCCTGCGATGATCACGATCTCCACCCGCGCCACACCCGAGGGCAACGCGGCGCGACGCCCAGGACAACCCCGAGCACCGTATCGACAAGACAGGCGTCCTGACCTCGGTCCACTGAGCGCCCGGTGCGCCGATCAGCCCTTCAGCGCCGCCAGGTCCCCGGCCAGCAGCGGGCCGAGGAAGTCCCGCAGCTTCGCCGACTGCTCCTCCGTGTAGCCCCGGACACTGCCCTCCGTGAGCATGATCAGGTAGAGGTAGACGCGGTACAGGGCGATCCGCCGCCGGTTCCCGGCCGTGAACGCCACGCTCCCGCCCGCCGCCCGGTACCCCTCCAGGAAGGCGGCGTCGTCCTCGATGTCGCCGAACAGCGCGAGCGAGGCGAAGTCCGCGTACGGGTCGCCCCAGAAGGCGCGTTCACCGTCGATGACGCCGCTGACCCGGGAGCCCTCGACCAGCACGTTCCCGTCCCACAGGTCGAAGTGCACCAGCACCGGCACGGTCACCCCCTCCAGCAGCCCCAGCGCGCCCGTCACGGCCGCCCGGATCTCCGCCGCCGGGCGCGTGAGGTCCGCCCCGAGCCGCTCCGCGTCCGCCAGGATCACCTCGGCCATACCGCCGAACGCCTCCGCCCACGACCCGGCGGAGGCGGCCTGCGGATACCCGAAGGTGTCCCCGCGTACGGTGTGCAGCCGCGCGACGACACCGCCGAGATCCCGGCGCACCGCGGCGAGCTCCTCCGGCGCCAGCGAGGCGTGCAGCGCGCTCAGCGACCGCCCCGGCACCTCCGTCATGAAGACGAAGTCCCCGGGGACCAGGCTGCGTTCGAACCCGGTGCTCAGCAGCCGAGGCGTCGGCACACCGTCGAGCCCGGCGGCCCGGTCGAAGAACAGCGCCTCGGTGCGCAGGATGTCCCGCTCGTACGACAGCTGCGGCGCGTCCGGCGCCGGCGCGACCTTCAGCATCGCGGTGCGGCCGTCGGCCAGGGCGACGCGGACGATCGTGTTGTACGTCCCGTCGGTGATCGGCCTGCTCCGCACCGGCAGCGCGCCGGGGCCGAAGGCGGCGGTGACGAGGGCGTCGACGGTGGCCCGGTCGACGCTCGGCTTCGTGATGCTCTGCACGGGACCTCCGGAGATCGCGTTACGACACGCCGGGCGCCAGGGTACGTGACGCCGCGCCTGGGTACCCTCCCCGCATGAACGACCCCGGACCGTCCGCGGTGAAGGTGGCCGTGCGCGTCGCCCGTGAGCCCGACGGCCTCGGCGAATGGCTCGCGGACGCCACGTCGTTCGACGCCGCGGGCGCCGACGCCCTGTGGGTCGACGCCGGACCGGAGCCGCGGTTCGACGTCCTGGCCCTCACCGCCGCGCTCGCGGTGAGCACCTTCCGGACCCTGCTGGTCGTGACGCCGCCGCGCACCTCCGCGTCCCCGGCCGAACTCGCCCGCACCCTCGAGACGATCCGGGTGCTGAGCCACGGCCGGCTCGCCTTCCTGGCCGGCCCCGAGGACCGGATACCCGCGCTCCGGGTGCCGGTGCTGCGGCCCGTACCGGACGGGCCCGGGGACTTCGAGGCGCCGGGGGAGGAGCGCTGGAGCACCGTCCCGGCGCCGCGGGGCCGGGCCGCGTGGCGGGGGACGTGCGCGGACGCGGCCGGGCGGGGAGCGCACGGCGTGGTGGTCCCGGCGGACCCGGTGCTGCTCGACATCCTGCGCAATCCCGACGAGCCGGAAGGGCGCCGGGACCTCCTTCTCGCACAGGGCTGACAGCGGTTGTTGAAGGGTTGACGACTGTCGTCCGCGGTGCAACGAATGGTTACAGCGGCAGACGAACGCGCACGGGTCGACCGATGCGCGCACCGCACCGACGACGGTGCGGGAAAGGAAGGCCGGCGATGGAGGACACCACACGGCGCGAGTTCATGGGCATCGGCGCGGCCGCCACGGGCGCGCTCGGCGTGTCCGCGCTGGGCTTCGACCTCGGACCCGCCCACACCGTGCGACAGCGCCTGCGTATCGAGGGCGCGACCGTCTCCCGGTCCGTCTGCCCGTACTGCGCGGTGGGCTGCTCCCTCCTGGCGTACACCCGCAGGACCGGCCGCAAGACGGAACTCCTGCAGATCGAGGGCGACCCCGACAGCCCCGTCAACGAGGGCACCCTGTGCCCGAAGGGCGCCTCCTCCCTGGAGCTAGCCGTCTCCCGCCGCCGCGTGCCGAGCCCCCTCTACCGGGCGCCGGGCGCCACCGAGTTCAAGCGCGTGTCCTGGGAGTTCACCCTCGACAAGCTGGCCCGCAACATCAAGGCCTCCCGCGACCGCACCCTCGTCACCAAGGACGCCGACGGCAACACCGTCAACCGCTGCGAGGGCATCGCCTTCGCCGGCGGCGCCGCGTTCAGCTCCGAGGAGGGCTATCTCGCCACCAAGGTGATGCGCGGCCTGGGCGTGGTCCATCTGGAGCAACAGGCCCGCGTTTGACACGGTCCCACGGTGGTCAGTTTGGCCGCCACGTTCGGCCGGGGGGCCATGACCAACCACTGGCGTGACATCCGGCACGCCGACGTGATCCTGGTCAACGGGGCCAACCCCGCCGAAGCCCACCCCGTCGGCTTCCGCTGGCTGATGCGCGCCAAGACCGACCGCGGCGCGAAGATCATCCACGCCGACCCGCGCTTCACCCGCACCTCCGCCGTCGCCGACACCCATCTGCGGATCCGTACCGGCAGCGACGTCGCGTACTTCGGCGGACTGATCAACTACGTCCTCGGGAACGACCTCCACCACCGGGAGTACGTGGAGTTCGCGACGAACGCGGGCCTGGTGGTGAAGGACTCGTACTCCTTCGACGAGGGCCTGTTCAACGGCTTCGACGAGGCCACCGGCGCCTACGACCCCACGGCCTGGGCGTACGAGACGGACGCCGACGGCAACGCCCGCGTCGACATCGACCACCCCCGGTCCGTCCTCAACCTGCTGCGCGCCCACTACAGCCGCTACACCCCGGAGATGGTCGAACGCATCACCGGCATCCCGCGCGAGCAGTTCCTCGAGGTCGCCCGCCTGGTCGGCACCACCGGCCGCCCCGACAAGGTCATGACCATCGTCTACGCGGTCGGCCTCACCCACCACACCACCGGCGTCCAGCTCATCCGCTCCGGCGCGATCCTCCAGCTCCTCCTGGGCAACATGGGCCGCCCCGGCGGCGGCATGAACGCCGAACGCGGCCACGCCAACATCCAGGGCAACACCGACCACGCCATCTCCTGGGACATCCTCCCCGGCTATCTGAAGGTCCCCGCGCCCGGCCAGCGGAACCTCGACGACTACGTGGCCCAGAGCGCGAGCAAGAAGCTCCGACCCAACGCGGTCAACTTCTTCGGCGAGAACTACCGCCGGTTCATGGTCAGCCTGCTGAAGACCTGGTACGGCGACACCGCCACGGCCGACAACGAGTTCGCCTTCGACCTGCTGCCCAAACCCGCCGCGAACTCCTCCTGGATCTCCATCTTCGACCAGGCGCTGCGCGGCCGCATGGAGGGCCTGATCCTCTCCGGCATGACCGCCACCAGCATCGGACCCGACTCCAACCAGGTGCTCCAGGCCCTGTCGAAGCTCAAGTGGCTGTGCGTCATGGACCCCTTCCGCACCACCAGCTCCGAGTTCTGGAACGCCCCCGGTATGAACCCGGCGGACGTGCGCACCGAGGTGTTCATGCTCCCGGCCACCCACTGGATCGAGAAGGACGGCTCGTTCACCAACAGCGGCCGCTGGGCCCAGTGGAAGGAACAGGTCCTGCCTCCCGAGGGCGAGTCCCGCCACGACCACTGGATCCTCGCCGACCTGTTCCTGCGCGTCCGCGCCCTGTACGAGGCCCAGGGCGGCCGGTTCCCCGACCCCGTCCGCCGGCTCACCATGGACTACCGCGACCCGCGCAGGCCCGAACTCGACGAGATCGCCCGCGAGATCAACGGCCGCGACCTCGGCACCGGCGAACGTCTGACGACCTTCGCCGACCTCGCCGACGACGGCACCACGACCGCCGGCGACTGGATCTACACCGGCCACTACCCGCCGGAGGGCAACCTCACCAAACGGCGCGACGGCGTCCAGGACCCGGAGAAGAACGACCCCACCGGCATGGGCTTCTACCCCAACTGGGCGTGGAGCTGGCCCGTCAACCGCCGTGTCCTGTACAACCGCGCCTCCGCCGACCCGAGCGGCCGCCCCTGGGACCCCGACCGCCCCGGCATCGTCTGGGACCCCGCCACCCGCACCTGGACCGGCGACGTCCCCGACTACCCGCCCACCGCCGCTCCCGGACCCGACGCGCCCCTGCCGTTCATCATGACCGGCGAGGGCACGGGGCGGATCTTCAGCAACGGCGTGGCCGACGGACCGTTCCCCGAGCACTACGAACCGGTCGAGTCCCCGGTGGACAACCCCCTGCACCCCGGGCAGTCCACCACCCCGGCCGTCTACCGCTACGACGAACGCGCCGGCCGCCCCAACCGCTTCGGCACGGTCGCCGACTACCCGTACATCGCCACCTCCTACCGCCTCACCGAGCACGAGCACTACGTCACCCAGAACGTCGAACAGCTGGTACGTCTGCAGCCGGAGGCGTTCGTCGAGGTGCCCGCCGAACTCGCCCGCGAGAAGGGCATCGAGACCGGCGACCGGGTACGCGTCTCGTCCAAACGCGGCAAGCTCGAGGTCCGCGCCGTCGTCACCGGACGGCTCGGCCCGCTCATGATCGACGGCCGGAAGGTGTACCAGATCGGCATCCCCATCCACTGGGGCTTCGTCGGCATCAACACCGGCCAGCACTGGCTCGCCAACGCCCTCACCCCCTTCGTCGGCGACGCCAGCTCGCGCACCCCGGAGTTCAAGGCGTTCCTCGTGAACCTCGAGAAGATGTGACCGCCGTGCACCCCGCCGACTGGGCGACCGCCCGCCGCCGCGCCGAGACACTGCGCACCCGCCACCCCCACGCGGCGGACGTCCTCACCCTCTACCTGGCGCTCCTGGACGTCTGGGAGGAATCGGCCGCCGCCGCCCGCGACACCCGCCCCGACTCCCTCGCCGCCTGGTCCGCCCGGCACGTCCTGCCCCGTGTGGTCGCCGCCACCGCCTACGGCCCCGAACCCCTGGCGGCCCGCGCCGCCGGGGTCGGCGAGCCCGCCCTGCGCGCCTGGCTCGCCGGCGACGAGACCCTCGGCCCCGTCGAGCGGTACGTCGCCCGCGCCGCCACCCGCGGCCCGCTCACCGCCGTCGACGCCGGCGCCGCCTGCGCGGCCGACCCCGCACCGCGCGGCGGCCGCCGCTGCCCGGACTGCGGCGGCCCGCCCCAGCTCAGCTACCGCACCGACGCCGGCGACCGGCTCGTCAGCGGCCGCCGGATGCTGCAGTGCGCCCGCTGCGCGGCGAGCTGGGCCTGCGCCGCCCACACCTGCGCCGGCTGCGGCGAGACGTCCCGGCGCACCGTCTACGCCGAACACCGCGAGGGCACCGCGGTCGGCCGCCGCGACGCCGACGGGTCGGAGTTCGGGCATCTGCGCGTGGAGGCCTGCACCGGCTGCTCGCGCTATCTCGTCGACGTCGACCTGGGCCGCGACCCCCGCGCCGTCCCCGAGGCCGACGAACTGACCGCCCTGCCGCTCGGCCTGTACGCCGGCGAGCAGGGCTTCACCAAACTCACACCCAACGTGATGGGGCTGTAGCGATGGCGGAGATCACGCCGGGCAGGGCCTACGGATTCTTCACCGACACCAGCGTGTGCATCGGCTGCAAGGCCTGCGAAGTGGCCTGCAAGGAGTGGAACCAGCTCCCCGGCAACGCACCGGCGTTCGGCGACGGCTACGACAACACCGGCGCCCTGGACGCCCAGAACTGGCGGCACGTGCAGTTCCTCGACCAGGTGCCCGACCGGACGGAGAACAGCGGCCGGGGCAAGGCCTGGCTGATGATGTCGGACGTCTGCAAACACTGCAAGGACGCCAGCTGCCTCGAGGTCTGCCCGACCGACGCCATCATCCGCACCGAGTTCGACACCGTCTACATCCAGCCCGACGTGTGCAACGGCTGCCGCGACTGCGTCGCCGCCTGCCCGTACGACGTGATCGAGATGGACGAGCACACGGGCGTCGCCCAGAAGTGCACCCTGTGCTACGACCGCCTCCAGGGCGGCATGCAACCGGCCTGCGCGCAGGCCTGCCCCACCGACTCGATCCAGTTCGGCCCGCTCGACGAACTGCGCGCCGCCGCCCGCCGACGCGTCGGCGACCTGCACGACCAGGGCGTGCCGGAGGCCCGGCTGTACGGCGAGGACGACGCGGTGTACGGCGGGCTGAACGCGTTCTTCCTCCTCATGGCCGAGCCGGAGGCGTACAAGCTGCCGAACGAGAAGAACGCGGTGCTGCCCAGCCGCAACAACGCCGGCGGCTACCTCGCCGCGTTCGGCACCGCCGTCCTCGCGGTCCTCGGGGGACTGCTGGCCTTCCGCAAGCGCCGGGATCCCGAGCCCGAGCCGGAAGGCGGCGAGGAGGGATGACGCTCGCCCAGGAGGTCCAGCACTTCGTCCGCGCACCCGACTGGACCTGGTACATCCTCGTCTACTTCTTCTTCGCCGGCCTGTCCGGCGGCTCGTACGTCCTGGCCACCCTGCTGCGGCTGCGCGGCGAACCCGCCGACGAACCGGCCGCCCGGCTCGGCTACTACGCGGCGTTCGCGGCGCTGCCCGTCTGCCCCGTCATGCTGGTCCTCGACCTCGGCCGGCCCCTGCGCTTCTGGCACATGATGTGGAACACCACCCCCGGCGACGGGGGTCCGGTCCTCAAGTACTGGTCCCCGATGTCGCTCGGCGCCTGGGGCCTGCTCGCCTTCGGCGTCTTCGCCACCGTGTCGTTCGCCGACACGCTCGTACGCGACGGACACCTCACGTTCCTGCGCCGGATCCTCGCCCCGCTCACCGGCGCCGTGTTCACCGCCGCCGGCTCCGTCCTCGGCCTCTTCGTCGCCGGCTACACCGGTGTCCTGCTGTCCGTCTCCAACCAGCCGGTGTGGAGCGACAGCTGGGCGCTGGGCGGCCTGTTCCTGGCCTCCGCCACCGCCGGCTCCGCCGCGCTGCTGCACGTCCTGCTGCGCCTGCGCCCCGCGGCCCGGGCCAGCAGGGGCAAACTGACGGTCGCCGAACGGCTCTTCGCGCCCCTCGAGCTCGCCCTGATCGTCGTCTTCCTGCTCACGCTGATCCCCGCCGGCGCGGTGGGCACCGCCTTCGGCATGCCGTGGACGCTGCTGTGGCTGCTCGCCCTCGCCGGGATCGCGCCGGGTCTCGGGGGACTGCTCACTTCCCGGCTCGCCGTCACCGGTGAGGGCGTGACGGTGCCGGTGGCACAGGCGTCCGCCGTACGGGCACTCGTATGGCCGCTGTTGACCCTGGCCGGGGTGCTGGCGCTGCGGGCCGCCGTCCTCTTTCCCGTGCAGTGACCGCGTACCGGCTCGAACGGATGATCGTTTGCCGGTGACAACCGGACGACAGGCCTACCACGTTCAGGGGGGACATCGGGGACGTTAACGCCTTTCTCCGCCGGCGTGGTTGACACCACCGGAAGATCGGCGAAGGTAGTGGGCGGAGGCGTCAGGGCGGCTGGTGCCCCTCCCGGTCTTCAAAACCGGTGTGGTCCGGAATCCGGGCCAGGCGGGTTCGATTCCCGTCCGCCTCCGCCAGACTTCCGGCACGAAGGGTACGGACAGCACGGACAGTGTCAACGCACGGACAGCACGGCATCCCGATGGTGCCGACGCGGCACGGGCACGGCCCGAGGGACTCGGTGGTGGCGTGAGCGGGGAGCAGACCCGGGACCGGCGCCGCCGGGTGCCGCGTACCGACGCCGTGCTGGCCGACCCCAGGCTGACGGCCGCCGTCGCCGCGCTCGGCCGCCGGGCCGTCAAGGACGCCGTCGTACAGGCGCAGCAGCGCGCCCGCCGCGGCGAGATCCCGCCGGACGCCGTCGCCGACGCGGCCGTCGCCGCGCTGCCCCGGCACGCCACCTCGCTGCGCCCCGTCCTCAACGCCACGGGCGTCGTCCTGCACACGAACCTCGGCCGGGCCCCGCTGTCCGACGCCGCGCGTGACGCGCTGCACGCGGCGGCCGGGACCACGGACATCGAGTTCGACCTGGCCACCGGCCAGCGCGCCCGCCGCGGCCGGGGCGCGCTGGACGCCCTGGCCAGGGCCGTGCCCGGCGCCGGCGCGGTGCACGTGGTCAACAACGGCGCCGCGGCCCTCGCCCTCGCCGCCACCGCGCTCGCGGCCGGCCGCGACATCGTCGTCAGCCGCGGCGAACTCATCGAGATCGGCGACGGGTTCCGGCTGCCCGACCTCCTGGCGGCCACCGGCGCCCGGCTCCGCGAGGTCGGCACCACCAACCGCACGTCCGTACGCGACTACGAGGAGGCGATCGGCCCCGACACCGGGTTCGTCCTCAAGGTCCACCCGTCGAACTTCGTCGTACGGGGCTTCACGTCCGCCGCCCCCACCCGCGAACTCGCCGGCCTCGGCGTGCCCGTGGTCGTCGATATCGGCTCCGGCCTCCTCACCCGCGAACCCCTGCTGCGCGACGAGCCGGACGCCGCCACGGCCCTCGCCGACGGCGCCGCCCTCGTCACCGCGAGCGGCGACAAACTCCTCGGCGGCCCCCAGGCCGGCCTGATCCTCGGCGACGCCGACCTCGTCGAGCGCCTGCGCCGCCACCCCCTGGCCCGCGCCCTGCGCGTCGGCAAGCTCACCCTCGCCGCCCTCGAGGCCACCCTGCGCGGCCCCGAGCCCCCCACCCGCGAGGCCCTGCACCGCACCCCGGCCGAACTGCGCGCCCGCGCCGGGGAACTGGCCGCCCTCCTCACCGCGCACGGCGCCGACGCCGAGGCCGTCGAGACGACCAGCGTCGTCGGCGGCGGCGGCGCACCCGACGTCACGCTGCCGTCCTGGTCCGTCGCCCTCGCCCCCCGGCTGGCCGAACCGCTGCGCACCGGCGACCCGCCCGTGGTGGGCCGCGTGGAGCACGGCCGCCTTCTGCTCGACCTGCGCTGCGTACCCCCCGCCCAGGATCCCGTGCTCGCCGAAGCCGTGCTGGCCGCCGCCGGGGACCGGGACTGACATGCACGTCGTCGCCACGGCGGGCCACGTCGACCACGGCAAGTCCACCCTCGTCCACGCCCTGACCGGGATGCAGCCCGACCGGTGGGCCGAGGAGCAACGCCGCGGGCTCACCATCGACCTCGGCTTCGCCTGGACGGAGCTGGCCCCCGGGCGGACCGTCGCCTTCGTGGACGTCCCCGGGCACGAACGCTTCGTCCCCAACATGCTCGCCGGCGTCGGACCCGTGCCCGCCGCCCTGTTCGTCGTCGCCGCCGACGAGGGCTGGATGCCGCAGTCGGCGGAACACCTCGCCGCCCTGCACGCCCTCGGCGTACGGCACGGGCTGCTCGCCGTCACCCGCAGCGACCTCGCCGACCCCGCCCCGGCCACCGAACAGGCCCTGGCCGAGCTCCGCCCGAGCTCCCTCGGCACCGTCGAGGCCGTCGCCGTCAGCGCCCCGGCCGGCGACGGGCTGCCCGAACTGCGCGCGGCCCTCGGCCGGATGCTCGCCGCGCTGCCGGAGCCCGACCTCGGGGCGCCGGTACGGCTGTGGATCGACCGGGCCTTCACGGTCCGCGGCAGCGGTACGGTCGTCACCGGGACGCTGGCCGCCGGCTGTCTGCGGGCCGGCGACGAGGTGGAGATCGCCCCCGGCGGACGCACGGCCCGCGTCCGGGGGCTGCAGGCCCTGGGCCGGCCGCTGGCCGAGGCCCCCGCGACGGCCCGGGTGGCGGTGAACCTGCGCGGTGTGGACGCCGGGGAGCTGCGGCGCGGTGACGCGCTCCTCACCCCGCGCCGCTTCCGGCTCACCGGCGTGGTCGACGCCCGCCTCGACGGCGACGACGTGGCGTCCCTCCCGCGCGGCGGGATGCTGCACATCGGGTCGGCCGCCGTCCCGGTCACCGTCCGCCCCCTGGGCCCCGACACCGCCCGGCTCACCCTCGCCCGGCAACTGCCCCTGCGCATCGGCGACCGGGGGCTGCTGCGCGACCCCGGGACGCATCACGTCAGCGGCGGGCTCACCGTGCTGGACGTGGCACCGCCGGCGTTCCGGCGACGGGGAGCGGCCGCCGTGCGCGCCGAGGTCCTCGCCGGCCTCGACGGGCGGCCCGACGAACGCGCGGAGCTGCGCCGGCGCGGCATCGTCCGCGCCCCCGACCTCGAGCGCATGGGCGTGACCGTGACGCTGCGGCCCGCGGCCGGGGACTGGCTCGTCGACGAACGCCTGCGCGCCGACCTCCGCCAGGCGCTGCCCCGGATGGTCACCGGCTGGACCCGCCGCCACCCCCTGGAGGCCGGCCCGCCGCTGGACGTCGTACGGCGGGCGCTGCGCCTGCCCGACCTCGCCCTGGTGCACGCGCTCCTCACCCCCGGACTGGCCGTACGCGCCGGCCGCGTCGTCCCCGCCGACGGACCCGCCGCCCTGCCCGCCCCCGTCCAGCAGGCCGTCGACCGTGTCCGCGCCGACCTGCGCACCGCCCCCTTCGCCGCCCCCCAGCTCACCCGCCTCGCCGAACTGGGCCTGGGCCGCCGCGAACTGGCCGCCGCCGTCCGCACCGGCGCCCTGGTCCAGCTGGCCGAGGGCGTCGTCCTGCTCCCCTCCGCCCTCCCCGCCGCCGCCCGCGCCCTTGGCGCCCTGCCCCAGCCCTTCACGGTCAGCCAGGCCCGCGCGGCCCTCGGCACCACCCGCCGCGTCGCCGTCCCCCTGCTGGAGCTTCTCGACCGCCGGGGCGTCACCCGGCGGCTGCCCGACGACACCCGGCGCATGGCGGAGGGACCCACATGACGGTGACGGACAGCATCAGGCTCACCCAGTACGCGCACGGCGGCGGCTGCGCCTGCAAGATCCCGCCGGGCGAGCTGGAGCAGATGGTCCGCGGACTCACCGGCTCCGTCCCCGTGCGCGAGCCGCGCGGCGAGCTGCTGGTGGGCCTCGACACGGGCGACGACGCGGCCGTCGTACGCACGGCGGACGGCCGGGCGCTGGTGGCGACGACGGACTTCTTCACCCCGGTCGTCGACGACCCGTACGACTGGGGGCGGATTGCCGCCGCCAACGCCCTTTCCGACGTGTACGCGATGGGAGGCGAACCGCTCGTCGCCCTCAACCTGCTGGGCTGGCCCCGCGAGGTCCTCCCGTACGATCTCGCCGCCGAAGTCCTGCGCGGCGGGCTGTCGGTGACCGCCTCGGCGGGCTGCCACCTCGCGGGCGGCCACAGCGTCGACGACCCGGAGCCCAAGTACGGGCTGGCGGTGACCGGCCTGGTCGACCCGGACGCCCTCCTGCGCAACGACGCCGGCCACCCCGGCGTCCCGCTCACGCTGACGAAGCCCCTCGGCATCGGCGTCCTCAACAGCCGCCACAAGGCGACGGGCGAGGTCTTCCCCCAGGCGATCGAGTCGATGACCACCCTGAACCGCGACGCCGCCCGCGCCGCCACGACGGCCGGCATCCGCTGCGCGACGGACATCACGGGCTTCGGCCTCCTGGGCCACCTCTGCAAACTGGCCACGGCGAGCGGCGTGACCGCGATCGTCGACGCCTCATCCGTCCCGTACCTCGACGGCGCCCGCGAGGCCCTCCGCGACGGCTACGTCAGCGGCGGCACCCGCCGCAACCTCGCCTGGGTGGCCCCGCACACGGACCTCACGGCGATCCCCGAATCCGAGGCCCTGCTCCTCGCGGACGCCCAGACCTCGGGCGGCCTGCTCCTCGCGGGGGAGATCCCGGGATCACCGGTGATCGGCGAACTGGTCCCGCGCGGGGAGCACGCGGTGATCGTCCGATGACGGCCCGGGGCACGGCGGACCCGGCGGACCTGGCCCGGGCCTGGGTCAGCGGCTGGGTGATCTCCCGCCACGTCCCGGCACCGGTGCCGGAACCCTGGGGCCTACGGATCGACGTGGGCCTGCCGAAGCAGGTGGCCCGCCACGTGCTCTTCGACGCCGACGAGACGACCGCACGCAAGGCGGCCGAATCGATCACCACCCCCCACACCTGGATCAAGACGTTCGTCCCCCCGGAGACGATCACCCCCTGGCTCACCCCCGACTGGACCCAGGACGCCCCCGGCTTCCTGATGTCCACGGACCTCCGCCCCGAAGCCCCCCTCGTCCCCGCCGGCTACACCCTGACCTCCGAAACCCGCGGCGGCGTCATCCACGTCCGCGTCCTCGCGACCGACGGCTCCGAGGCCCCCCACGGCCAGATCGCCCCCACGGGCGCACTGTACGAGTCACTGGGCTGGCGTGTGCACGCGCGTGTTACCGGCTTCGTCTACCGGGCCGATCCGAACACCTCCGGGTGAGGACGGCCACGAAAGAACCACCCGGACCGTCTTGCCGCCCGCCTCGGTCGGGAGGACCGTGAGGCGGCCGGCGTGGGCCGTGGTCAGGGAGCGGACGATGTCCATGCCGCGGCCGTTGTCCTCCGCCTCGGCCGGGGAGGGGTGGCGGGGGAAGCGCGGGTGGCTGTCGGTGACGCCGACGATCAGGGTCTTGCCGGGGTTCACGTGTACGCACACGGTGAACGTGGGGGACTGGCCGCAGGTGTGCAGGACGGCGTTGGTCGCGAGTTCCGAGACGATCAGGCGCACGGTGTGGACCGTCTCCGAGTCCTCGGGCAGGCCCCAGTCGGTCAGCACCCGCACGGCGAACCCGCGTGCCTCGCGGACGGAGGCGGCGGTGCTGGGCAGGGCGAGGGAGACCGACTTGTCGGCGACCATCACGGTGGTGCTCCATTCCCCGGGGCTTCCGACGCCGGTGCTCGACCGGGGGGAACGTCGGAAAGATGCGGTTCTGTGCCGAGCGTGGCAGATGCCAGAGGCGGTTTCCGGTGCGGGGCGGAATCTGCCCGGAAGTGTTCCGGAGGGTGGCGAAAGGTGCGGAGTCGGTCACACCGATGCACGATCATGCAAGTTTCCCGGTCGAACGCGCAAGGACCCGTCACCGGGGCGGGTTCGGTCCGAACCGCGCACGGTGTGTACGGGAAGGGGCCAGATGCGTGCATCGGCCGCCCGGGACGCTCTCCGGCGACCATCATGGCCGGGATGAACTCCCCGCTCGTACACGTCCGTCTCCGGGTCGAAGGGATCGTGCAGGGCGTCGGCTTCCGCCCCTTCGTGCACACGATCGCCGTCCGGCACGGCCTTCGCGGACAGGTCGCCAACGACCCCGACGGAGTCCTCATCGACGTGACGGGCCCCGCGGACGCCGTGGCGGGCTTTCGGCGGACCCTGGAGGGCGAGGCCCCGCCCCTGGCCGTGATCGAGCGGATCAGCGTGCGCAGGCGCGAGGCGGCGCCTCCCGGCGAAACCGGCTTCACCATCGCGGCCGGCCCCGACGACGCGCCGAACGGACCCGCCCGCGCCCTGATCCCGCCCGACATCGCCACCTGCGCGGACTGCCTGGGCGAGCTCTTCGACCCGGCCGACCGCCGCCACCGGCACCCCTTCATCAACTGCACGAACTGCGGCCCCCGTTACACGGTCGTCCGCTCCGTCCCGTACGACCGCTCCCGCACCACCATGGCCGGCTTCCCGATGTGCGCCGCCTGCGCCCGCGAGTACCACGACCCCACCGACCGCCGCTTCCACGCCCAGCCCCTGTGCTGCCCCGACTGCGGCCCCGCCCTGCGCCTGACCGACGCCCGCACGGGCACCCCCATCGACGGCGACCCCGTCGCCGGGGCCGCCGCCCTGCTGCGCGCCGGCCGCATCGTGGCCGTGAAGGGCCTCGGCGGCTACCACCTGGCGGCCGACGCCTTCAACGAACGGGCGGTGCACGCCCTCCGCTCCCGCAAGCACCGCGAGGAGAAGCCCTTCGCCGTCCTGGTCCCCGACCCGGCGACCGCCGACCGCCTCTGCGAGGTGGACGACACGGCGCGCGCCCTGCTGACCTCCCCCCGCGCCCCCATCGTCCTGCTGCCCCGCCGCGAGGACGCCGGGGTGGCACCCTCGGTCGCCCCCGGCCGCCGCGAGCTGGGGCTGCTGCTCCCGTACACCCCCGTGCACCACCTGCTGTGTGCCCAGCTGCCCCACCCGTACGTCCTCACCAGCGGCAACCTCTCCGACGAGCCCATCGCCCACCACGACGACGAAGCCCGCCGCCGGCTCGCCGGGATCGCCGACGCCTTCCTGACCCACGACCGCACGATCCACACCCGCGCCGACGACTCGGTGGTACGCACCACCCCGGCCGGCCCCGTCCCCGTCCGCCGCGCCCGCGGCCACGCCCCCGAGCCGCTGCCGCTCCCCGTTCCCGCCCGACGCCCCGTACTGGCCTGCGGCGCCGAACTCAAGAGCACCTTCTGCCTGGCCACCGGCCACCGCGCCGTCGTCTCACCCCACCTCGGCGACCTCGAACACCCCGAGACCCTGCGCTCCTTCACCGAAGGCATCGCCCACCTGAGGCGCCTGACCGGAACCGACCCGGAGCTGATCGCCCACGACCTCCACCCGGAGTACCTGTCCACGAAATACGCCCACGACCTCGCCGACTCGACCGGCGCACACCTCATGGGCGTCCAGCACCACCACGCCCACATCGCCTCCTGCCTCGCCGACAACGCGGAACACGGCCCCGTCATCGGCGTGGCCTTCGACGGCCTGGGCTACGGCACCGACGGCACCCTGTGGGGCGGCGAGTTCCTGCTCGCCGACCTGACGGACTTCCACCGCGCCGCCCACTTCACCCCCGTCCCCCTCCCCGGCGGACCGGCGGCGATCCGCGAACCCTGGCGGATGGCCGCCGCATACCTCGACGCCTGCGGCGAGGACCCGGACGACCTCCCCGTATACCGCCGCAACAGGGCCCGCTGGGACCAGGTCCGCGCCCTCGCCCGCGGCGGTACGCACGCCCCGCCGACCTCCAGCGTCGGCCGCCTCTTCGACGCGGTCGCCGCCCTGCTCGACCTGCGCGACACGGTCTCGTACGAGGGCCAGGCCGCCGTCGATCTGGAACAGTGCGCCGACCCGTCGATCACCGACGCCTACGAGGCCCAGGTGACCGCCGACGGCCGCATCCACGGCACTGACCTGATCCGCGAGGTGCTGACCGACGTTCGCGCGGGCACGCCCCCCGAAACCGTGGCGGCCCGCTTCCACAACGCCCTGGCCCGCACGACCGCCGCCGTCTGCCACACCCTGCGCGAGACCACGCACCTCACCCGGGTAGCCCTCTCAGGAGGCGTGTTCCAGAACGCCTACCTCCTGGACCGCACCACAGCGGCCCTGCGCCGACACGACTTCCACGTCCTCACCCACCGCCGAATCCCCCCGAACGACGCCGGAATCAGCCTCGGCCAGGCCGCCGTCACAGCCGCCCGGACACCCGCGTAGGACCGTACTCAACAGATCCGCGGCAACGGATCCCCCACCAGCACATCCACGATCCGCGTCCCCCCGAACTCCGTCCGGCACACCACCAACGGCGCCGGATCCGCCACCACCCGCCCGATCACCGCCGCCCCCCGCCCCAGCGGATCACCCCGCAGCGCGGCCAGCGCCGCATCCGCGCGCCCGGCCTCCACGACGGCCACCATCCGCCCCTCGCACGCGATGTACAGCGGATCGATCCCCAGGATCTCCGCCGCCCCCCGCACCTGCGGCCGTACCGGCACCGCACCCTCGTCGAGGACTACCCCGACCCCGGAGTCCCGCGCGACCTCGTTGAGCACCGTGGCCACCCCACCCCGCGTGGCGTCGCGCAGACACCGCACCCCCGCCCCGCACGCGTCGAGCAGCCCCGACACCAGCCCGGCCAGCGGAGCCGTGTCCGACTCCACGTCGCCCTCGATCCCCAGCTCCCCCCGGGCCAGCAGTACCGTCGTCCCGTGATCCCCGATCGGCCCCGACACCAGCACCACATCTCCCGGGCGGGCCCGCGAAGCACCCAGCTCAAACGAGTGCTCCACCACCCCCACCCCCGCCGTGGTGACGTAGCAGCCGTCCGCCTTCCCCCGCTCCACGACCTTCGTGTCACCCGTGACGATCCGCACCCCCGCCCCGGCGGCGGCCCGCGCCATCGACCCGACGATCCGCGTCAGATCCGCGACGGGGAAGCCCTCCTCCAGGATGAAGCCCGCCGAGAGGTACAGCGGCCGGGCCCCGGACATCGCCAGATCGTTCACCGTCCCGTTGACCGCGAGATCCCCGATGTCCCCGCCGGGAAAGAACAGCGGCGAAACCACGTACGAGTCCGTCGTGAACGCCAGCCGCGCCCCGCCCGCCTCGCACACCGCCTGGTCCTCCAGCGGGGCCAGCAGCGGATTGTGGAACGCCGCGAGGAACACCGCCTCGACCAGCGTCCGCGAAGCCTTCCCGCCGGCCCCGTGGGCCAGCGTGATCCGCTCGTCACGCAGCCGCGCCGGACGCCCCCGCGCCCGTTCGATGCGCCGCAGGACCTCCTGCTCCCGCTGATCCGTCGTCACGTCCGCGTCGCCTCCCGTACCTCGATGCGGCTGAACCTGCCGAAGTTGTAGTACGCGGCACAGGCCCCCTCGGAGGAGACCATGCACGTGCCGATCGGCGTCTCCGGTGTGCACGCGGTGCCGAAGACCTTGCACTGCCAGGGCTTGAGCACCCCCTTCAGGACCTCCCCGCACTGGCACGCCTTCGGGTCGGCCACCCGCACCCCCGGCACGTCGAAGATCCGCTCCGCGTCGTACGCCGCGTACGCGTCCCGCAGCCGCAGCGCCGAGTGGGAGATGAACCCCAGCCCCCGCCACTCGAAATGGGGCCGCAGCTCCATCACCCGGCCCAGCGCCCCGAGCGCCTTGGGGTTGCCGTCCCAGGGGACGACCCTCGCGTACTGGTTCTCCACCACCGAGCGTCCCTCGGCGAGCTGCCGCAGCAGCATGTGCACCGACTGCAGGATGTCCAGCGGCTCGAATCCGGCGACGACCAGCGGCTTGCCGTGGACGGAGGCGATGAACTCGTACGGCCGGCAGCCGATGACCGTCGACACGTGCCCGGGGCCGAGGAATCCGTCCAGTCGCTGGTCGGGGGAGTCCAGGATGGCCTTGACGGCCGGGATGATCGTGACGTGGTTGCAGAACACCGAGAAGTTCTCCAGCCCCTCGGCGGCTGCCCGCAGCACGGTGACGGCGGTCGACGGGGCGGTCGTCTCGAAGCCGATGGCCATGAACACCACCCGCTTGTCCGGGTTGGCGCGGGCGATCCGCAGCGCGTCGAGCGGCGAGTACACCATCCGGATGTCCGCCCCGGCGGCCTTGGCGTCGAGGAACGACGAACTGCCGCCGGGCACCCGCATCATGTCCCCGAACGTCGTCATGACGACGTCCGGCCGCATCGCGATGTGGATCGCGTCGTCGACCCGCCCCATCGGGATCACGCACACGGGACACCCCGGCCCGTGCACCAGGTGCACGTTGTCCGGCAGATGGTCCTCGATGCCGTGCTTGTAGATGGTGTGCGTGTGCCCGCCGCACACCTCCATGAACGTGTACGTACGGTCCGGCTCGGCCAGCGCGGCGATCGACGCCGCCAGCGCCCGCGCCTTTCCGGCGTCCCGGTACTCGTCGACGTACCGCATCAGTCGCCTCCCGATTCCCGCAGCGCGGCCATCTCGTCCTCGTAGGCCTCTCCCAGCCCCTCGAGGAACGCCATGGTCGCCCGTGCCTCGCTCTCGTCGATCCGCGACAGCGCGAACCCGACATGGATGAGCACCCAGTCGCCCGGCGCCACGCCCTCCTCGGCGATCAGCGCGATGTTCACGGCCCGGCGCACCCCGCTGACGTCGACCAGCGCCAGATCGGGCTGGTCGGTGCGGAGTTCGACCACCTCACCCGGGATGCCCAGGCACATCGCCCGCCCCCTCCGCCGCCGCGAGCCGGATGGACTCCAGGACGAACGTGTCGCCGTCCACCGCGACCAGGTCGATGTCCGCGCCGTCCGCGACGCTGCCGGCCGACACCAGCGCGAACGACTGGGCCAGCGCGGGCTCCGACACCGCGTGCAGCTCCCCGATCCGCACGGTCACCCCGGTGACCCTGCGCCCCTGGGCCCGGCGCTCCACGGCCTGCAGAATCGCCTCGCACAGTCCGGTCTCATGCATGATCCTTCGCCTCCTTCGATACGGGTCTGTCGTCGAGCAGCCGCCGTACGAGCCGTACGGCCTCGTCCACCGCCCCGGCGACGGCGGGGCTGAGCCCCATCCCCTCGTCCAGGTCGGCCGGTTCGCAGCCGACCACGCGCACCCAGGGCAGCGACACGTTCAGCTGCCGCAGCAGCGCGAGGACCGCCTCGGGCCCCATGTCGTGCGCGTCGACCGGGGGTCCGGGGCCGGCCGGGAGCTCCGGGTCCAGGACGCACAGGGTGCCCGGGGGCTCCCCGCAGCGCAGCGCGTCGACGAGGACCAGGCCCTCGTAGCCGTCCATCAGCTCGTACGCGAGATGCACCCCGCGAATCCCGAAGTCGGCGACCCGGATCCCGTCGGGCGGCGGGTTTGCGGCGAGGCGTCGTACGACCTCCACGCCGAACCCGTCGTCCCGCAGGAACACGTTGCCCACGCCGGCGACCAGCGTCCTCACAGCAGCTCCACCTCGTCGGGTGCGAAGTACCAGTGGCGGCCCATCGCGGCGTGCAGCTCGGCCACCGGGTCGTCGTCGAAGGTCACGGCCAGATGCGTCGCGCCGTCGAAGTCGTGCAGGACGGCGGCGACGCGGGCGGTGCGGCCGTCCAGGAACATGTCCTGCGCGTCGGCCCGCCGGCTGCCGGGGCACAGCCGCACCCGGGTGCCGGGGACGGCCCGTCCGCCGGGCACCGCCACGCCCCCGTCGTCCTCGGGGGTGCGCCGCAGGGCGCCGTGCAGGCGCTCCAGCTCGGGGCCCGTCAGGGACTCGGCGCGGTCCACGACGGCCGCCGCGCGGGCGTCGGTGGCCCGGGCCTCGCGCTTCTCGTCGTCGGTGAGGGTGAGCGTGCGGAGCATCAGCAGCTCGTCGATCTCGGTGGCGTCGTACAGGTCGGCGGGGCTCTCGGGGGAGACGCGCGGGCGGTCCTCGAGGATGATCGGGCTGGCGAGGGCCGTCGTGTCGTCGAGGAGGACGGGCCAGGTGTGCCGGTTGTCGCAGCCGGCCGCGGCTTCGGCGGCCCAGTCCGGGGGGTCGGCCAGCGACAGGAGACGGGCCCGGTCGGCGGCGATCAGGGTGTGGGTGCCGATGAGGGAGCCGAGGAGCATCTCCGAACGGGGCGCCACAGGGCCCGGGGTGAGGTTCTCGACCTGTAACCGGACCTTGAGCAACTGGTCCGTGCCCGAGACGTCGATCCGCAGGACCCCCGAGAGCCGCTCGCCGTCCGTCCGGAAGGGGACGGTGAGCGCGGCGCCGTCGACGAGAGACGTGCGTGCGTCGATCTCGCGTACCACGCCCTCGTCCCACGGCGGTTGGCCCGAGCCGTCGTCGGGACGCCGCTCGGCCTGCAGGAACCTGACCCTGACCGCGAGGGCCGGGGCGGCGCCGCACGGCACGGCGAGCAGCTCGGTCCGGTTCGCCGAGGTCTCCGAGGAGTCCGCGCCGGGCGGTGCCAGCACCCCGAACTGCCAGCGCAGCCGGTTCTTGGGCGCGCTGGCCCGATACGGGTAGAGGACGTACCCCTCAAAGAGGACCGCGTCCGCCACCGCCCGGGCGCGCGCGAAGCCCGCCGGCTCTCCGCCCGTCACCGGGCGCCGCCTCCCTCACGTACCTCCAGATCCGCGAAGAACGCGTCCGTCTCCGCCCGCACCCGCTCGCCCCCGTCGAACCCCTCCCAGTGCGTCCGCACCCGCGCGACCAGCCGATAGCAGGCGTCCACGGGCACCAGATGCCGTTCGACCAGATCCCCCCGACGGCGCACCAGCAGCGCCTCGACGTCATCGGCCACGTCACCGGCCGCCACCGACCGTTCCCACGCCGCGGCCGGCACGGTCGCCTCCGTGGCGCCCGCCGGGCTCGGATACAGCGCCACGTACTCCCCGAGCCGCGAGTTGCGGAAGACGAAGCAGAACCGGACGGGGATGCCCAGCTCCTCCCACTGACCGGCGGTCAGCGTGAGATCCGGGAGCCGGCGGTGGCGCTCGGGCACCGCCCGGTACCGGCCCCGGGCCGCCGCGCCCCGGCCGGCGAGCAGCAGCCGGCACGCCGTACAGACGCACAGCAGCCCACGGGCGTCCAGATCCACCGCGTGCGTGTGGCCGGAGCCGAGCGGGGCGGCGCACAGCTCGCAGCGCGGCTCGTCCGGCGGGGCGTCGAGGAACCGGCGCAGACCGGCCAGGGCGCTCACCGCCGCCCCCGGGGCAGGATCTGCAGCAACTGGGGCTCGCGCACGGGCTGCTCCACCCGTACCTCCGTCACCTCGGGGGCCGCCGCCGCGACGGCCTGCTCGACGACCCGGCGGACACTCGCCCCGGCGGACGGGCAGGAGCCGACGGCCGCGTCCACCCGCACCCGGGCCACCCCGCCGTCCACGCCGAGCAGCACGAGGCCGGCGCCCAGCCGCGCCCCCGCCGACCGCAGCGCCTCCTCGACCCGTGCGGCCGTGGGGCGCGGATGCAGGTCGTGCAGGATGAACAGGCTCCCCACCAGGTCGTCCGCGGCCAGCCGGGCCACGTCCTCGGGTGCCAGCAGCGCGGTGACCCGGGCCAGCCCGGCCCCGTACAGGCGCATCAGCAGCCGTATGAGCTCCTCGGCCTGCCCGCCCACCTGGGGGGAGGCGGAGAGCAGGGTGACGAGCTCGGCCACCCGGGTCTCGACGGCGCGCAGTTCGTCCACGGCTCAGCTCCCGCCCGCGTAGGCGGTGGGGGAGTGGAGCTTCTTCAGCACCTTCCCCTTCCCGAGATACAGATGGACGCCGCACGGCATGCACGGGTCGAAGCTGCGTACCGCCCGCATGATGTCGATGCCCTTGAACCTGTCCGGCGGGTTCTCCTCGAAGATCGGGGTGCCCGCCACCGCGTCCTCGAAGGGCCCGGGGGTGCCGAACGCGTCGCGGCCGCTGGCGTTCCACGGGGTCGGGGGATAGGGGTGGTAGTTCGCGATCCGGCCGTCCCTGATCACCATGTGGTGGGACAGGGCGCCGCGGACGGCCTCGCTGAACCCGCAGCCGATCGCGTTGTCGGGCACCTCGAACGGGGCCCAGGTCTCGGTGCGTCCGGCGCGGACCTCGCCGAGGGCCTGCTCCGCGAAGTGCAGGGCCATGGCGGCGGCGTACGCCTGGAAGTAGGTACGGGCCCGGTTGCGTTCGATCGCGTTGCTCAGGGGCTCGCCGTTGTGCTCCGGGATCCGCCATTCGAAGGTGGTCTCGGGCTTGTTGGCGGTGCGCGGCAGATGGATCCGCACGCTGTGTCCGGTGGCCTTGATGTAGCCGATGTCGACGAGCCCCGACAGCGCGGTGGACCACAGCCGGGCCAGCGGGCCGCCGCCGGAGTCGAGGGCGAGGTGGTCCTTGCCGTCGAACCAGCGCGGGGACATGACCCAGGTGTACTTGTCGTTGAAGTCGCGCTTCTGGGGCCGGGGGACGGTGTGCTGGTTCCACGGATGGCGCCGGTCCACCGGGTTGCCGAGGGGGTCGTGGGTGACGAAGGGCTCGCGGTTGTCCCAGTCGTCGTAGAAAGAACTGCCCAGCAGGATGCGGATGCCGAGGTTGATGTCCACGAGGTCGTTGGTGACCAGCTTGCCGTCCACGATGACACCGGGGGTGACGAACATCCGGCGTCCCCAGTCGCCCATCGTCTCGTAGCGGAAGTCGCAGTGCGCCGGGTCGTTCATGGCGCCCCAGCAGGCGAGCAGCGCCCGGCGGCGGCCGACCTCCTCGTACCCGGGCAGCGCCTGGTAGATGAAGTCGAACAGGTCGTCGTGCATGGGCACGACCTTCTTCATGAACTCGACGTACCGCATCAGCCGGCTGAGGTAGTCGGTGAACAACTGCACCGAGGCGGTGGTGCCGACGCCGCCCGGATACACGGTGGAGGGATGCGCGTGGCGGCCCTCCATCAGGCAGAACATCTCCCGCGTGGACCGGCTGACCTGCAGCGCCTCCCGGTAGAACTCGCCCTCCATCGGGTTGAGGGAGCGCATGATCGCGGCGATCGTCCGGTAGCCGTGCTCGGCGGCGTGCGGGGCCTCGGTGCGTTCGGCGAGGTCCAGCACGCCGGGGTTGGTCTCGCGGACCATGCGTTCGCAGTAGTCGACGCCGACCAGGTTCTCCTGGAAGAGATTGTGGTCGAACATGTACTCGGCGGATTCGCCGAGGTTGAGGATCCACTCCGCGAGTGCCGGGGGCCGGATCCCGTACGCCATGTGCTGGGTGTAGACCGAGCAGGTGGCGTGGTTGTCGCCGCAGATGCCGCAGATGCGGCTGCTGATGAAGTGCGCGTCGCGGGGGTCCTTGCCCTGCATGAAGACGCTGTAGCCGCGGAAGATCGACGAGGTGCTGTGGCACTCGGAGACCACCCCCCGGCCGAAGTCGATCTTCGTGTGGATGCCGAGGCTGCCCACGATGCGGGTGATCGGGTCCCACGCCATCTCGACCAGACCGTCGTCACCCATGCTGGTCAACTCCTCCCCAGGGGGCCGTATAGCCCGTGGTGAGCGCGTCGCCGCGGCGGCGCCACTCCGGTTCCTTCTCGGCCTCGTGCAGGACGACGCTCTGCAGCGTGCGTACGAGCGTCGCGTACAGGCCCTCCGTGGCCGGCGCGACCGTCAGCCCGGGTTCGTCCATGAACGGCATGAACTGGTCGGGGAAGCCGGGCATGGTGCACGCGACGCAGACGCCCCCGACGCTGGGACAGCCGCCCACCCCGTTGATCCAGCCGCGCCGGGGCACGGGGCACTTGACGGCCGGTCCCCAGCAGCCGACCTTCACCAGGCATTCGTCGCGGCCGTAGCCGGTGGCGAGGCGGCCCAGTTCGTAGTAGCCGGCGAGATTGCAGCTCTCGTGCACGCTGCGGCCGAACAGCCATGCGGGGCGGAGGTTGTCGTCCAGCTCGATCATCGGGGCCCGGCCGGCGATCTGGTGCAGCAGGTGGACGAGGGTCTCCGCGAAGCTGTCGGGGTGGACCGGGCAGCCCGGTACGCAGACGATCGGGATGCCGGCCGTGGAGCGCCAGTCCCAGCCGAGGTAGTCGGGCACTCCCATGGCCCCGGTCGGGTTGCCGGCCATGGCGTGGACTCCGCCGTACGCGGCGCAGGTGCCCGCGCCGACGACAGCGGTGGCGTGCGGGGTGAGCCGGTCGAGCCAGGTGCAGACGGTGATGGGCTGGCCCGTCGCCGGGTCGCTGCCGAAGCCCGTCCAGTACCCCTCCTGCTTGACGTCCTCGTTGGGGACCGAGCCCTCGACGACAAGGACGAACGGGTCGAGTTCGCCCCGGGCCGCCCGGTGGAACCAGGCGACGAAGTCGTCGGCGCCGCCCTGCGGTCCGCACTCGTAGTCCAGCAGGGGCCAGTGGAGCTCCACCGGGGGCAGCCCCGGCAGCGCGCTCGTCGCGATCTCCTCGATGCTCGGCTGGGTGGCCGCGGTCAGGGCGACCGAGTCGCCGTCGCAGCTCAGCCCGGCGTTGAGCCACAGGACATGCACCGTCGGCTCCGTCATCGGCCCTCACCCAGGACCCGCTGGACGCACTCCCACAGCACGTGGCGAACCGTCGTCTGCGCCTCCTGGATTCGGTGGACGGACGCCGAGGGGATGACGAACAGGTGGTCGAGTACGTCGAGTCCGGCCAGCCGGCCGCCGCCGTGGCCGGCCAGCGCGACGGTCAGCAGCCCGCGCCGCGCCGCCTCCCCGAGCGCCCGTACGACGTTCGCCGAACCGCCGCTGGTCGTCAGCCCGACCGCGATGTCGCCGGGCCGCCCGACGGCCGCCAGCTGGCGGGTGAACACGGACTCGAAGCCCACGTCGTTGGCGAGCGCGGTGACCACCGCCGAGTCGCGGGTCAGCGACTGCGCGGGCAGCACGCGGGCGCCCGGCGGCGGATGCAGGAACGTGGCGGCCAGGGCATCGGCGTCCGTACTGCTCCCGCCGTTGCCGAACGCGAACAGCCGCCCGCCGGCGGCGAACCGCTCCGCCATGGCCGCGGCACACGCGGCGATCCCGGCCGCGTGCCCGGCCACGACGGCGCGCCGCAGCTCGGTGATCCCGGCCGCCTTCTCCCGCGCGGCACGCGTCACCTCGGCCAGGACGTCGCCGGGGTCCGTGGGCTGCCGGTAGAGGAACGGATACAGGTCCGCCACCTCCGTCATCCGTGGTACGTCACTCATGCGTCACTCCAGCGATCCGGGCGATGGCCTCACCCGCGTGTACGAGGACGGTGTCGCCCACGGCGGCCGACACCAGCGCCACGCTGATCTCCTGCCGCGCCCCGGGCCCGTCCGCCAGCGCCAGTTCGCCGGGCAGCAGCGATACGAGCCGCATCGGGACCGCCTCGTCCGCGCAGGTCGTACAGACCTCCCCGGCACAGCTCCCGTCCGGTGAACTCATCCGATCCGCTCCGTCCCGTACTGCTCGAGGAACACCTGCGTCAGCTCCCACAGCAGGTGATAGAAGGTCATATGGGCCTCCGCGACGATCAGCGGGTCGTCGGACGCCGCGCACAGCAGATGATCGGCGGCCGGGGCGTCCGCTGCGTCGCCGCCGCTCAGCACGACCGTGAGCAGGCCGCCTTCCCGGGCGGTGGCGATGGCCCGGTGCAGGTTGCGGCAGCGGCCGTCCGGCGTGAGGCCCAGCGCGATGTCGTCCGGCCCGGCGAGCGCCCGCAGCTGGTGCGCGAAGACCTCCGCGAACCCCTCCCGCGTCCCGATCCCGCTGAGCGTCGCCGTGTCGTTGCCCAGGGCCACGGCCGGCAGGGCGGGCTTGCCCACGACGGCCGGGTGCATGAACTCGACGGCGAGATGGCTCGCGTCCGCGGCCGAGGCGCCGTTGCCGAAGGTGATCAGCCGGCCGCCGCGCCGGAACCGGGCCGCCATGTCCCGGCAGGCCACGCCCAGCCGTCCGGCCTGGTCCGCGACGCCGTTCAGCGCCGGCTCCCGGGCGGCGAAGGCGTGGTGGACGGCCGCTTCCGTCGGGGTCATGGGGTCAGTCCTCCACGTGCAGGAGGATGACGCAGGTGTCGTCCTCCGGGTTGGTGTCCAGGGCGGACAGCAGGGTGTCCAGATGCTCCTCGGGGTCGCCCGCCGCGCCCCGCCGTGCGGCGTCGCGGAGCAGGGCCATGCGCCGGCTCCAGGGGGCGTCGCGCCGCTCGACCAGGCCGTCGGTGTAGAGGATCACGCGGTCGCCGGGGCGCAGCCGGGTCGTCACCACGCGGTACCCGGCCTCCGTGACGGCGCCCAGCGAGGTGCCCTCGGCGTTGCGCAGCTCGCGGGCGCGGCCGTCGCGTACGAGCACGGGGGGCGGATGGCCGCCCCGGG
Source organism: Streptomyces smaragdinus (assembly GCF_009604385.1). Classification (GTDB taxonomy): domain Bacteria; phylum Actinomycetota; class Actinomycetes; order Streptomycetales; family Streptomycetaceae; genus Streptomyces; species Streptomyces smaragdinus. The sequence continues at coordinate 236,618 of NZ_WEGJ01000001.1, read as the reverse complement.
CCCAGGCCAGGGTGCGGTTCCCGGGGTCGAAGTGGCCGACCACGGAGGTCGCCATCACGGCGGACTCCTGGCTGTTGAGGGTGACGAGGTTGAGGCAGTCGAGGATTCCGGCGGCGTCCGCGCCGGTGTGGGCGATGCCCAGCAGTGCGTTGCGCAGCCGCGCCATGGAGGCCGCCGCGCGCAGGCCGTGGCCGCTGACGTCGCCGATGGCGATGAGGATCCGTCCGTCCGGCAGCGGGGCCGCCTCGAACCAGTCGCCGCCCACCCGCGCGCAGTCCTCCGCAGGGCGGTAGCGCACCGCGATCCGCAGCCCGGGCAGCCGGCCGCCCGGCTTGGGCAGCAGGGCCAGCTGCAGCTCCTCGGCCCGGTGCTGGCGCTGGCGTTCGGCCTCCTGCCGGGAGGCCTCGAGCGCGGCCTCGATCCGGCGGGTGGCGGAGACGTCCTGGACGACGCCGTGGACGGCGATCATGTTGCCGAGGCTGTCGCGGACCAGTTCGGCGGTGATCCGGGCGTGCCGGATCCGGGCGGCGGGCACGGTCCGTACCTCGAACGTGACGGTCTCGGTCCCCGCCGCCAGGGTCCGGGTGGCCTCGGCGGCGGCGGGGCGGTCGTCCTCGTGGACGTAGCGGGGGAGTGCGTCCAGGGGCAGCGGGTCCGACTCCGGGTCGACGGAGAGGATGTCGTACACGCCGCGCGACCAGGTGGTTTCGCCGGTGACCAGATTCCACTCGGCCCAGCCGAGGCCCACCAGGCGCTCGGCGTCGTCGATCCGGCCGGCCATCCGGGCCTGCTCGTCGTGGAACTGCCAGCTGACCAGGAGCCCGCCGCCCACGCGCTGGGCCCGCAGGCTCATCACGGCGGGGTAGCGGACGCCGCTCATGGGCTCCTCGTAGGCGAAGGGGCCCTGCTCGAAGGGGACTCCGGTCTCCAGGACCCCGACGAACGCGCCGAAGATCCCGGCCGCGGCGAGACCTGGGAACGCCGTGAGGAGTCCGCGGCCGGTGATGTGGTCGGGGGCCCGGCCCAGTACGTCCGTGGCGTGGGTGTTGCAGCGTTCGATGCGCAACTCCACGACCTGGAGCCGCTTGTCCCGGACGGGGAAGACCAGCGCCGCGGGGATGGGGATGGCGTTCAGTACGGCGGCCAGCCACGGCGCCGCGAACTCGTCCCCCGGCAGCGCCAGCTCGGCCAGACCGCACAGCGCGCGCCCGGTGTCACCGGCCAGCTCCGCCGCCCGGCCGGCGACCGCGGGCTCCAGGGCGGGCCCCTTCGGCCAGGTCACGGTGACCACGCAGACCAGCGTGTCGTCGACGGGGGCGGAGGTGTGCCACGTCGTGACCCAGATCAGGATCCGGTCCCCGCTGTCGTCGTCCAGCCACAGCAGACGCTCCTTCGGCGCCAGCCGGGTGAGCGGGAACAGACAGCGCAGCGGGATCCTCGACCAGTCGCTGACCGCCTGGGTCGGGGCACCGGCGACACCGCTCATCCGAAGCCCGCCCTCACCGTCGATGATCGCCAGCAGCACCGTCGTGGCACCCCACGGCCCGACGCGGTCGTACAACAGCTGTGCCAGGCGCACGGGACTGTGCGCGGTGTCCGTCCGCGCCGGGGTGGGGCCGAAGGAGCCCGCAGCCCGGTCGCACGCAGCACCGACGAGCCTGTTCCGCACCCCGTTCTGCCTGTTCCTGGAACATGACGGCGAGTTGACGGTCCTGCCGCGGTCATGATCCATGTCATTTCGTCATCTCCTCCGCCGTCACGGTGGACGGCGGTCGTTCCTCAGCTGCGGAGATGCGCTCCGGCCAGGACACCGGCAGCTTTGTTGGTCGGAAAGAGTTCTATCAGTGCCCGGACGATCACCGTCCGCAGTGACAGGTATTGAACGGTGAAGTCACACTTGCGCTCCATACGGGACATTCGATGACGGATCGGTGACCGTGATCGACTTGTGCGTGTCATGGCCCTGAGTGCGACATGGGGCGCCGTCGGAGCCGGCGGACCGGGCACCGGCCGGTGGCCGCGGGGGAGTTCGCGGTGGTGTGGACCACCCCCGGGCGGCGGAGTCGTCCCGGAAACGACGGAAGGGCCCTCACAGGTGATGACCTGCGAAGACCCTTCGAACTGTCGGGACGGCGGGATTTGAACCCACGACCCCTTGACCCCCAGTCAAGTGCGCTACCAAACTGCGCCACGTCCCGGTGCTTGTCCGACCTGGGGTTTCCCCCGTGCCGGTCGCGCACGAGAACAATACCGCACACCAGGGGGTGGTTCGCAAAGCCGATTGGGGACCGTGTTGCGCGAGTGGCGACGGTTACGGATTGCGTGGGGACGTGATACGCCGTGCTATCAACCCATGATCAGCTCCGAGATCCGTGTCACGCTCGCGAAGTCCATCCCCACCCGGTTCTTCGTCACGCCGAAGGTCACGCCCGTCGCCGTGTCCGCGCACGCGAACGTGCCGCCCGCGCCGCCGATGCCGATCACCGACCCGTGGGTGTTCGCCACGCCGCCGATCCCGTAGCCCAGGCCCCAGGCGGACTCCATGCCGAACAGCTCGTCCGGGCCGGACGCCGAGACCGCGGACACCTCCGCCAGCCGCTCCGGTGTCAGCAGGCGCACCCCGTCCACCGGGCCCAGCAGCGCCGCGTACATCCGGGCGATCGCCCGGGCCGAGGTCTTGCCGCCGGCCGGGATGTCCGCCGCGAGGACGTCGGGGCGGTTGCCGAGCTCCGCCGAGGGATGGGTGGCCGGTGGGGCCGACCTCGCGAGGGGGGAGTCCGCGGGGAAGAAGTCCGCCATGTCGGCGGCGCCCGGCGCGTCCTCCAGGACGGCGAGCCGGTGGTGCTCCGACGCCGGCATGCCGAAGTAGAGCTCGTCCGCGATGCCCAGCGGCTCACCGATCTCGTCCACCAGCACCCGCGCGAGGGGCTTGCCCGTGACCCGGCGGATCACCTCGCCGAGGATGTAGCCGAAGGTGTACGCGTGATAGCCGATCCTCGTCCCCGGCTCCCACCACAGCGTGGCGTCCGCCGCCGCGGCCGTCATCCGGTCCCAGTCGCACAGATCGGCGACGGTGGTGTCGAGCGGGATGCCCGGGACGCCCGCCGTGTGGTTCAGCACCTGGCGTACGGTCACCGCCCCCTTGCCGTGGGCGGCGAACTCCGGCCACACCTCGGCGACCGGCGTGTCGTACCCGATCAGTCCCCGTTCGGCCAGGATGTGGACCAGCGTCGAGGTGGCGGCCTTGAGCATGGAGTAGTTGTGGAACACCGTCCCCGAGGTCACCCTCCGGGCGGTCGCCGGGTCGGCGACGCCGGCGACCACGTCGACGATCTGCTCGCCGTCGCGGTACACGGCGACCTGGATGCCGCGCTCCTCGCCCCTCGCGACGAGCTCGTCGACGGTTTCCTGGATCCGCTGCTGCAGGTCGGTCATGGCGGGTGTTCCTCCGGTGCGCGTCTCGTCGGTCATGCTGCTCCGCCCGTACTGACCGCGCATCCGGAGGAAACTCATCGCTCCCGCGTCAGCCGCGTGCGAACCGCAGCGTCACCAGCTCGAACGGCCGCAGCTCCAGCCGTACCGCCGACCCGTCCGCCACGGTGACCGGCTCCAGGGCGCGCTCCAGCAGATCGCACCGGACGGCGGACGCCGCCGCGAAGCCGGTGGTCAGCGACGCCCGTACCCGGCCGCCCCGCGATTCGTACACCCGCACGACGACATCGCCCGACCCGTCGTCCGCCAGCTTCACCGCGCTGACGGTCACGGCCTCGTCGGAGACGGTCACCAGCGGCTCCACACCGTCCGAGCCCCGTACCGTCCGCTCCGGCAGGTTGATCGCGTAGCCCTCGCGCACCGCGTCGCCGACCGAGGCGCCCGGCAGCAGCGCGTGCCGGAAGCGGTGCAGGCCCTGGTCCGTCTCCGGGTCGGGGAAGCGCGGCGCGCGCAGCAGCGAGGCGCGCACCGTGATCGTCGTACCGCCGTCCTCCGGACGCACCGCGCGGGTCACGTCGTGGCCGTACGTGGAGTCGTTGACCAGGCCGACGCCCCAGCCGGGCTCCTCCACGTGCACGAAGCGGTGGTTGCAGGCCTCGAACTTGGCGGCCTCCCACGAGGTGTTGCTGTGCGTGGGCCGGTAGAAGTGCCCGAACTGGGTCTCCGAGGCGTAGCGCTCGGCGTGCAGGTCCAGGGGGAACGCCAGCTTCAGGAACTTCTCCGTCTCGTGCCAGTCGACCTCCGTCGCGATGTCCACCCGGCGGGCGTCCGCCGGCAGCGACAGCCGCTGTACGACGCGCGAGTCGCCGAAGGTCCGTACGATCCGCAGCACCCCGCCGTCCTCGGCCGTCAGCGAATCGGCGTCCGTCAGATCGCGGACCCCGTTGCGGTAGAACTTGTCGACGTCCCACGCGTCCCACATGTTCGGGAAGTCGGGGTGTAGCTGCAGCAGGTTTGCCGGCCGCCCGGGGGCCAGGGTCTCGCGCTCCGCCGCGAGGTCGTACACCGAGTCGATCAGGCCCTGCTCCGTCACGGACACCCGCAGCAGCCCGTTGTCCAGGACGTAACCGCCGTCCGCCCGCTCGTGCACCACCGTCTTGCCCGCCGCCGAGGCCGCGACGTCCGCGCCGCCCGCCGGCACCCCGTGCAGGGCGTACGGCGCGGCGTTGAACAGCAGCTCCCGCGTGCCCGTCCCGGCCAGCGCGGAGTGCGCCCCGGCGATGATCTCCTCCAGCTCCGCCGCCGCCCGCGCGTACGTCGCCCGTGCCTCCCGGTGGACCCAGGCGATCGACGAACCGGGCAGGATGTCGTGGAACTGGTGCAGCAGTACCGTCTTCCAGAGCCGGTCCAGGTCCTCGTACGGATACGCGAACCCGGCCCGTACCGCGGCCGTCGCCGCCCACAGCTCGGCCTCCCGCAGCAGGTGCTCGCTGCGCCGGTTGCCCTGTTTGGTCTGCGCCTGGCTGGTCAGCGTCGCCCGGTGCAGCTCCAGATACAGCTCGCCCGCCCACACGGGGGGCTGCTCGTACTCCGCCTCCGCGCGGGCGAAGAAGTCCGCCGGCTTCTCCCACGTGACGACGGGCGAGCCCTCCAGCGACTTCATCCGCGCCGCTCGGCCGACCATCTCCCGGGTCGTACCGCCGCCCCCGTCGCCGTACCCGGTGGGGGCGAGCGAGTGGCGGGCGGCGCCCTTGTCCTTGAAGTTGCGGGCCGCGTGTGCGATCTCCGCGCCGTTCATCGTGCAGTTGTATGTGTCGATCGGGGGGAAGTGCGTGAAGATCTGCGTGCCGTCGATGCCCTCCCAGCGGAAGGTGTGGTGCGGGAAGCTGTTGGTTTTGCTCCAGGAGATCTTCTGGGTGAGCAGCCACTTGGAGCCGGCGGCCTTGATGATCTGCGGCAGCCCGGCGGCGAAGCCGAAGGTGTCGGGCAGCCACACCTCGTCGTTGTCGATGCCGAACTCGTCGATGAAGAACCGTTTGCCGTGCACGAACTGCCGCGCCATCGCCTCCGACCCCGGCATGTTGGTGTCGGACTCGACCCACATGCCGCCCGTCGGGACGAACTGTCCGGCGGCGACGGCGGCGCGCACCCGCTCGTACACCTCGGGGCGGTGCTCCTTGATCCAGGCCAGCTGCTGGGCCTGCGACATGGCGAAGACGAACTCCGGCGCGTCCTCCATCAGGTTCGTCATGTTCGCCGCGGTACGGGCCACCTTGCGCACCGTCTCGCGCAGCGGCCACAGCCACGCCGAGTCGATGTGGGCGTGCCCGACGGCGCTGATCCGGTGGGCGGAGGCGTTCGCGGGGGAGGACAGCGCGCCGGCCAGGCGCCCGCGGGCGGCCGGTGCGGTGGCGGCCACGTCCTGGAGGTCGATGACGTCGAGCGCGTCGGAGATCGCCCGCAACAGCTCGGGGCGGCGGGCCGAGTCCCGGGGCAGCTCGCGCATCAGCTCGCCGAGGACCTCGAGGTCCAGGACGAGGTTCCACACCTCGCGGTCCAGGACGGCCAGCTCCATCCGTCCCAGCCGGTACAGGGGCTCGGAGCCGGCCGTCTCCTTGTCGCCCAGTCGGGTGGGCCGGAAGGGGTGGTAGTCCAGCAGTACGGGGTTCGAGGCGGCCTCGACGTGCAGGACGACGTGCTCGCCGCCGGCCGCGGGGGCACCGATCCGCACCCACTGGTTGTTCGGGTTGAGGCCCTTCACGGGGCTGCCGTCCGGGCGGTAGACCAGGCCCTCGCACTGGAAGCCGTCCATCCGGGTGTCGAACCCGAGGTCCAGCAGCGCCTCCACCTCCCGCCCGGCCCACTCCTCGGGCACCCGGCCCTCGACCCGGAACCATGTCGTGCCCCACGGCGGCCCCCACGGGTCACCGGGCGCGATCGGCACGGTGGCCGCCGCCAGGCCCTCGGCGACCGGGACGGGCTCACCGGGCGCCTGCCAGCAGGTGATCTCCAGCGGGACGCGGTCGGAATAGACGGCGGGGCGGATGCGCTCGTCGAGGACGCGCGACAGGCGGCCCTCCAGCAGGGCGCGGTCGTCATGCATGAGTGGAGCTCCTCAGGACCTGGTCTCGGGTGGTGGGCCGCGGACGTCGGGGCGGGCGGGGTCGAGTGCGCGGGTGGGGCATGCGGAGCGGGCTCCGGCAGGTCGCGAGGCGCGCGTTACCGATGTTCGTTCAGGCGCGCGGGGGACGTCAACATGGCAGGAAACGACACGCGAGAGCGGCCGCCCCCGCGCGGGGGCGGCCGCTCTCCGGCCGTCAGAACGGGCAGGTGCTGCGGTACTCGTCCACCGTCAGGCTCGGGCCGGGGCCCGGGCACAGGGTGGAGTTGTAGCTCGTGTCACCGTCCAGGAAGCGCTTCAGCCAGGCGATGGAGTACGTCGCGATGGTGCTGTTGGACGTGTTGGGGGTGAAGTGGGTGGCGTTGTTCAGCTCGAGGTACGCCTTGTCCAGGGTGCCCGGCAGCGAGGTGTAGAAGGGCTGCGAGTGGGTGAGGACCGGCGCGATGCTGTCGCCGTCCGCGCCGATGACCAGGGTGGGCGTGCTTATCTCGGGCCAGGTCTTGTCGGTGTTCCACCCCGTCAGCGGGATCGCCGCCTTGAGGGAGGGACGTTCCTTCGCGGCCTCCAGCGTGCCGCCGCCGCCCATGGAGTGACCCATCACGCCCAGCCGCGAGGCGTCCACGCGGCCGCGCACGGAGCTGCGCTGGGTCAGGTAGTCCAGGGCGGCCAGGAGCTGGTCGCCCCGGCTCGCCGGCTGGTCGTAGATGGTGTTGGTGTCGATGGTGAACACCACGAAGCCCTGCTCGGCCAGTCGCGGCCCGAGCCAGGCGATGCTCGACTCGGTCGCGGTGAACCCGGGCGAGATCGCTACGGCGCCGAACGGCCCCGAGGCGTCCGGGTAGTAGATGGTGCCACCGCCGAAGCCGGAGACGAGGAGGCGGGAGACGGACGTCTGTTCCACGCCGTATGCGGCGGCGGCCGTGGGTGCGGCGGAGGCGATGCCGGGTGTCGTCACCGCGGCCAGCGCGGCCACGGACACCACGGCGGCGAGCAGTCCGCGGACGCGACGCCGGCCCGGGCGGGCCTTGCGGTCTGAGGATTCGTGCACGGTCTTCAACTCCCTCACGACGGGCGGCTCGAGGGACGTGGGGGTTGTCCGCTCGCCGCCGGATGGAAATCTGACATGTGCACGCTGGCATACGTACCGACCGGTCGGAATCGGCGAAATCGCCGGTGTCCGGGAGTCACCACACCAGATTGAGCTCCGCCGGCGACCGGTGGATCAGCGTGGGCAGCATCCGTACCTCATGCCCCGGGGCGAGCCGCAGCCCCGGGAAGCGGGCGCACAGGGCCTCGAGCGTCAGCCGCAGCTGCTCGCGGGCCAGTTGATGGCCGGGGCAGCCGTGCGGGCCGTGGCCGAACGCCAGCCGGCGGCCGGGCTCGCGCGTGATGTCGAAGACCTCGGGACGGTCCACGGCCTCCTCGTCCCGGTTCGCCGAGCCGAACGCCGCGAACACCGCCGCGCCGGCCGGCAGCTCGGTGCCCGCCAGGGTCACCGGGCCGGTCGTGAGCCGGCGGAAGCCCTGCACCACCGAGTCGTACCGGGCGGCCTCCTCGATCGCCGCCGGGATGAGCTCCGGGCGTTCGCACAGCAGGTGCCACTGGTCGTGGCGCAGCAGCTGTAGGACCGTCGTGCCGATCAGGGCGCTGGTGGTGAGGTGCCCGGCGATCAGCAGGTTCTGCAGCTGCGAGACGATCTCGTTGCGCTGCTCCGGCGTCAGCTCGCCGGTGCCGGGCGCCAGGCCCGACACCATCTCGCCGATCATGTCGTCGCGCGGGTGGCGGCGCCGCGCCCGGGCGTACGAGTCCAGCAGATGCTGCATCGCGACGACGTCCTCCGCCGCGCCGATCTGCTCCTCGGGGCTCATCGGCCGGAACAGCAGCGCCTCCGCCCGGTAGCTGCCGTGCACCGCCGTCGGCACGTCGGCCGGGTGCAGGCCGAGCAGATGTCCGACGACCCGGCCGGGCAGCAGCCGCGCGCAGGCGCCGACCAGCTCGACCCGACCGTCCCCGGCGAAGCCGTCGACCAGCTCGGCCACCCGCGCCCCGATGTACGGGACCACCGCCTCCACCCGGGCCGGCGTCAGCCCCCGGTTGACCGGCGCGCGCAGCCGGCGGTGCGGGTCGCCGTCGACGGCGACCACCGACGGGTAGCCGCCGAACCCCGTCGTCAGCACGCCCAGCGCCCCCGGCCCCGGCATCACGTCGGGCCGCAGCGAGTTGGCGGACGAGAACTCCCGCGGCCGGCGCAGCACCTCGCGTACGTCCTCGTCCCGCGCGACGAGCCAGGCGTCGAGCTCCGGCACGAACGTCAGGCCCGGCGTCTCGCGGGCCCGCCGGTAGTGCGGGTACGGGTCCAGCTGCCAGGCGTCGAGTGCCGCCAGTGACTCGTCCATCGTCTCTCCCCCTCCGGGCCGCCCCGGTGGGGGCGGTCCTCGTGAACGCGCTCACTGAACCTGCCCGGCGGCGCAACGCGTACTCACAGGGGCGGGGCCACCAGCAGCTCGGCCGTCAGCGGCAGGTCGGCCACGTTCCGGCCGGCCCGCAGCGCACGCACCCCGCCGCGCGTCACCCAGGCCTGCGACGCGGGGTCCCACGTCTGCACGGCCCGCAGTGCCACCGCGACGTGCGCCGCCACCGTCTCCCCCGGATCCGCCTCCACCACCGCGAACCCCGCGAGCGTCAGATCCGGCCGCCCGTCCGCCCCCTCCGGCGCGGACACGTACACCTGCACCGTCTCCCGCCCCCTGCGCGCCCCCGTGTTGCGCACGCGCACGGTGACCTCGGCGACATCGGCGTACGGATCACGCCCGCCGGGGGAGTGGGCGACGACGTCCATCCCCTCGTACGCCCACGAGGTGTAGCCCTGCCCGGCGCCGAACCAGTACGCCGGCCGCCCGCCGCCCCGCCGCCACGCCCGGTACCCGGTGAACAGCCCCTCGTCGTACGCCAGGACACCGTCCGCGTCCGCCTCCACCCGCCACACCGGCGCGTCGGCGTCCGCCGCCGGCCACGTGGTGGGCAGCCGCCCGGTGGGCTCCGCCGCCCCCGTGAGCACCTCCGCCAGCGCGGCGCCGCCCTCCTGCCCCGGCAGCCAGGCCAGCAGCACCGCGGCCACCTCCGTGCGCCACGGCATCAGCACCGGCGCCCCGGCGTTGACGACCACGACGGTGCGCGGGTTCACCGCGGCCACCCGTGACACCAGCTCGTCCTGCGCACCGGGCAGCGCGAGGGTGTCCCGGTCGGCGCCCTCGGACTCCGACTCCTCCGTCGTCCCCACGAACACGACGGCCACCTCCGCCCCGGCAGCCGCCTCGACCGCCTCCGCGATCTCCGCCTCCACCGGCCGCCCGGGCTCGCGGTGCCCCAGCTCGAACGCCACGGGCCCGTGCGGGACGAACGTGAGCGACACACCGACGGGGCCGGTGACCGCCACCCGTACGACCTCCTGCGGCGGATCGAAGAGCGCCGCCGCCGGATCGCCGCCCGCGGGCACCAGCTCACCGTCGAACACGGGAACCCCGTCCACCGCCAGCCGGAACCGCCCCGCCCCCCGCACGGCCAGCTCGTGCGTACCGGCCGCCTCCGGCGTCAGCACCCCGCTGACCTCCACCGATGCCAGCGCCGCCCGCTCCACCCCGCCGGGCAGCGCGTCGAGCCACGCCACCCGCCCGCCCGGCACCCCCGCCTCGTGCAGCGCCGCGCCCCCGGACCCGTACAGCACCGCCCGCAGCGGGAACGCGGCCGGCGCGACCCTCGCGAGCGGATCGGGCCCCGGCACGTACCCGACCTCCCCGCCGACCGCCTCACGCAGCGCGGCCAGCGGTGTCGTCACCCGCGCCGGGAACACCTGCGCGCTCCCGCCGCCCCCGATCCGCGGCGCGGCGGCCGCCCGGCCGATCACCGCGATCCGGCGCACCCCGCCCGCCAGCGGCAGCAGCCCGCCCTCGTTGCGCAGCAGCACGCACGACCGCGCCGCGAGCTCCCGGACGAGCGCCTCCCCGTCCACCGGCTCCGCCGTCGCCTCCGCGGCCGGGGCGCCCGCCAGCCGCCCCGCCTTCGCGGCCAGCGTCAGCACCCGCCGGGCGAGGGTGTCGACCGTCGCCCCGGGAAGCGTCCCCTCCCGTACCGCGCGGGCCAGGCGCTCCCCGTACACGGTGTCGGGTCCGGGCATCGCGATGTCGGTGCCGCCGCGCGCCGCGGCGACGGTGTCGCGGGCGGCGGTCCAGTCGGAGACCAGGAACCCGCGAAAGCCCCACTCCCCGCGCAGCACCCGGTTGTTGAGCTCGTCGTGCTCGGTCATCGTCACGCCGCCGACGCCGTTGTACGCGGTCATCAGACCCCACGGCCGCGCCGTGCGCACGATCCGCTCGAACGGCTCGAGATACAGCTCGCGCAGCGTCGTCCCGTCCATCCGTACGTCGACGGTGAAGCGGCCGGTCTCCGAGTCGTTGGCGACGAAGTGCTTGGGCACCGCGCCCACGCCGCCGTCCTGCACGCCCCGTACGAGGGCGGCGCCGATCACGCCGGTGAGCAGCGGATCCTCCGAGTACGCCTCGAAGTGCCGGCCGCCGCGCGGGGTGCGGTGCAGGTTCACCGTCGGGGCGAGCACCGCGTGCACCCCCTTGCGGCGCGCCTCCTGCGCCAGCAGCAGGCCCGCGCGGCGCACCAGGTCCGGGTCCCAGGAGGCGGCCAGCGCGGTGGGGCAGGGCAGGGCGAGCGACGGGTCGTCCGCCGACCAGCGTTCGCCCCGTACGCCCGCCGGGCCGTCCGACATCACCACCCGCCCGAGGCCCACGTCCTCCCGCGCCGCCAGGGACCACATGTCCGCGCCGGCCGGCAGCGCGCACCGGGCGTCGAGGTCGAGCGCGCCCAGGGCCCGCTCCACCGCCGCCGCGCGCTCCGTGTCGTCGTGCGTCCGCCGCATCGTCGCCCCCTTCAGAGCCGGCCGTCGGAGGAGGCCGGGGACGCCGCGCGGGGCGGGCGGGCGGTGCGGGCGTGGAGCGGAGCGGCGGCGTCGTGGCCGGAGGAGTTCAGCGTCATGCTGCCGATGGTGCCTTCCCGGAAGGTACGGACCAACGGGCCGGGGATTCGTTTCGGCGCCGGAACAAGCACTTGCCGACGGCATTGTCGGGCGGGGAAGTTCACGCGAACGGCGCACCGGACGGCCCGGGTTACACGTGTCACTCGCACGTGTGACCCTGTGGTACCCGGAGCAGGCCGGCGGAACACCCCGCCCGGCCGCGCCCGCCGTGCCAGGATGCGAGGGCGATGACCGACCAGCCCACCCGGGCAGCCCCCACCAGCGCGGACGTGGCCCGCCGCGCCGGGGTCTCACGCGCCACGGTCAGCTATGTGCTGAACGACAGCGGCACGGCCCGGATCAGCGACGCCACCCGCGCCCGCGTGCTCGCCGCCGCCGCGGACCTGGGCTACGTCCCGCACGCCGCGGCCCGCAGCCTGCGCTCCGGCCGCACCCGCATGGTGCTGCTGCCCTACCCCTCGACCCCGATGGGCCCCCTCGTCTACGGCTTCTTCGCCGCGCTGCGCCACAGCCTCGCCGAACGCGGCTACGCGGTCGCCTCGTTCGGCGGCCCCCACGCGCCCGGCGGCCTCGACACCGCCCGCGGCTGGGCCGAACTGCGGCCCGCCGCCCTGCTCGTGGCGGACGGCGCCGCCCTCACGCCCGAGGGCGTCGACCTGCTGCGCCGCTCCGGCGTGGGCGCGCTGGTGGCCTTCGCGCCGCGCCCGGTCCCCGGCGTGCACACGGTGCTCGCCGACCAGTGCCGGGTCGGGGCGGCGGCCGCCGGGCGGCTGCTGGCCCGCGGCTGCCGCCGGCTGGGCGTGGTCGTACCGGAGACGGCCGCCGCGCAGGGGCTCGGCCTGTCGCGCCTGCGCGGCGCCGAGGAGGCCGCCGGCGCCCGGGTGGAACGGCTCGATCTGGCTTGTACGGAGGAGTCCGCGGCGCGGCTCGCCGCCCGCTGGCCGGCGCTGGGGCTGGACGGGGTGTTCGCGTACAACGACGAGTACGCGATGCTGCTGATGCGCGCCCTGCAGGACGCCGGCGTCGACGTCCCCGGCCGTACGGCCGTCGTCGGTGCGGGCGACCTGCTGCTGGGCCGGCTGCTGCGGCCCCGGCTGACCAGCGTGCGCATCGGCCTGCCCGACGCGTCGCGGCTCGCCGCGCTGATCGACGAACTCGTGGCGGATCCGGGGGCGGTGCCCACGGTGGTGGGGGAGCTGAAGATCGAGGTCGTGGCGCGGGAGTCGGCCTGAGCGCGTACTTGAGTACGGGTACTCATGCCGCCCGTGCCGCGCGGCGCGACCCTGTGCGTATGACTCCACCGATCCAGCGACAGCCCACCACCGCGTATGTGGTGCAGGCCGCGGTCTCGTTCGCGATCGCCCTGCTCGCCACCGCGTACGGCATCGCCAACCTCCCGATGGACGCGGCCGAGCGGGGCTTCCTGGCCCTCGGCCTGGTCTTCGTCACGTCCTCCGCGTTCACGCTCGCCAAGACGATCCGGGACCGGCAGGACATACAGCAGGTGACCACCCGGGTCGACCAGGCCCGGCTGGACAAGCTCATCTCGGAGCACGACCCGTTCGACGTCAAGAACCTCTGAGGCGTCTCCCGCGGATCCCCGGGCGGCACGGCGCCCGGGGATCCGTCGTATCCGCGCGGCGGGACCGCCGCGGGGCCGGACGGATTCGATACTTGCCCCATGGACCGCGCCGCCGAGCTCCTCGAAGCCGTCTACGACGGTGACCTCCGCGTGCTGGCCGGGCTGCTCGGGCAGCGGCCGGACGACCCCGCCGTGCTGCGGGCGCCGCTGTACGAGGCGGCCGTCGAAGGGCGGTCCGACCTCGTACGCGCCCTGCTCGAGCACGGCGCCGACCCCGACACCCCCGGCCCCGCGCCCGGCGACGGACTGCCCCTGTGCGCCGCCGCGTGCTGGGGGCACACGGCCGCGGCCGCCGAGCTGCTGAACGCCGGCGCCGGGGTCGACCGACGCGAGTGGGACGGCAGTACGCCGCTGCTGTGGGCGGCGGCCAACGGCCACACCGCGACCGTGCGCCTGCTCCTGGGCCACGGCGCCTCCACCGCCCTCGCCGACGGGGCCGGGCGCACCCCGCTGCACCGCGCGGCCGAGCGCGGTTCGCTGCAGTCGGCCGAGGCGCTGCTGCAGGCGGGCGCGGACACCGCCGCCCGGGACGACCGGGGGCACACCGCCCGGGAGCTCGCGCTGCCGTGGGTGGGCGCGGACCTGCGGGCGGAGGTGCGCCGCCGCGCCCGGTTCATCGCCGGGGCGCAGCCCGGGGACCGGGTCGTGGTGCGCGAGGAGTCCGCGGAGGACGACTCCACGGTGCTGGTCGCCGAGGTGTTCCGGGGCGACGAACCGCGGGCGTGGACCGACGTCCAGACCGGCCACGCGGCGATCGCCGATCTCCTCGCGGGACACCCGCCCGTGCCCCCCAGTTGATCTACAGTTCGCAAAATGTGCCGGACAAAACCCCTGATATAGGTTGTGGTATCGCTCACCCGTAGACTTATGGCGCGCGAATGAGCGCGTGGGTCGCTAGTCTGATGGAGACGGAAAGCCTCTCACCGGGGAGCACCGACAACCTCGGCCCGTCCCGGAGCACGACCTGCACAAGGGCCGTGCGCCGGACCCCGCAACCCGGCGCCACCGCGTCCGAACTGCTCGACTACCACGCCCCTGGTGCCGACTCCCCGGCGACAACAGGAGCGATCCAGTTCTCTGCAGCAAGGAGCGCACGGTGTCAGATATCCAGGAACGCAGCCAGAGAGAAACCGAAGCGGGCTCCCGGCGAGGGGCCCGCACCTCCGACGAACTGACCAGCCTCGAGGTCTGGGCGCGTTCCGCCCCGATCCGGCTGGCGGGCTACGAGGAGGATCTCGCCGAGCCGCACATCCTGCAGGGCATCGACTGAGCACCGTCACTCCCGGCCGGCTCCATGGAGCCGGCCGGGAGTGACGCGCGTGCGGGGGTCAGCCGACGAACACCCGTACGGCCGCCTTCAGGTCCGCCACGCCCTGCTTGGCGTCGGAGAAGAACATCCCCGTGCGCGGACCGGTGTACAGCTCGTTGTCGATGCCCGCGTAGCCGTGGCCCATCGACCGTTTGATCACCACGATGCTCTTGGCCTTGTCGACGTCCAGGATCGGCATCCCGGAGATCGCGTTGCCCTGGCGCCGCGCGGCCGGATTGGTCACGTCGTTCGCCCCGATCACCAGCGCCACATCGGCCTGCGCGAACTCGGGGTTGATCTCCTCCATCTCCTTGAGCTGCGGATACGGCACGTTCGCCTCCGCCAGCAGCACGTTCATGTGCCCCGGCATGCGCCCCGCGACCGGATGGATCGCGTAGCTCACGTCGACCCCGTGCTCGCTCAGCAGCGCGGCCAGGTCGCCGAGCTCGTGCTGCGCCTGGGCGGCGGCCAGCCCGTAGCCCGGCACGATGATGACCTTGCTCGCGTACGCCAGCTGGATCGCCACGTCGTCCGCCGACACCGAACGCACGTGCGTATCGCCGCCCGCGCCCTGGTCGGTGCCGGTGTCGCCGGTGCCGAAGCCGCCGACGATGATCGCGGGGATCGACCGGTTCATGGCGTCGGCCATCAGCTTCGTCAAGATGCCGCCGGACGCGCCGACCAGGGCGCCCGCGATGATCAGCGCCGGCTCGCTGAGGACGAAGCCCGCCATGCCGACCGCCGTGCCCGTGAACGCGTTGAGCAGGGAGATCACCACCGGCATGTCGGCCCCGCCGATCGGCAGCACCATCGTCACCCCGAACGCCAGCCCGGCCAGCGTCAGCAGCACCAGGGCCGTCGTACTCGCCGGATCCGCCACCAGCCACACCGCCGACCCGGTGAACGCCAGCGCCAGCAGCACGTTCAGCGGCCGCGCCCCGGGGAAGACGATCGGCTGCCCGGGGATCAGCCCCTGCAGCTTGCCGGCCGCGATCAGCGACCCGGAGAAGGTCACCGCGCCGATCAGGATGTCCAGCCCGCCCGGCACCGTCGTCCGCGCGCCCAGCGACGACACGTGCTCGTGCTGCATCAGCTCCCCGATGGCCAGCAGCGCCGCGGCCCCGCCGCCCACCGCGTTGAAGAGGCTGACCAGCTGCGGCATCGCGGTCATCTGCACCGTCCGCGCCGCCCACAGCCCCGCCGCCGAGCCGACCAGCACCCCGCACAGCAGGACGATCCAGCCGGTCGTGGTGATCTCGCTGTCCTCGGCCAGCAGCACCCCGGTCGCCAGGATCGCGACGGTCATCGCCCCGGCGGACAGCGTGTTGCCGCGGCGCGCGGTGGCCGGGGAGTTCATCATGTGCAGGCCCAGTACGAAGCACGCCGCCGCGGCGAGCAGGATGTACCGGATGGTGGTCTCCAGGTCGCTCATGCGTCGTCCCCCCGCTTTCCGGCCGCCGGCCGGGCCTTGAACATCTCCAGCATCCGGTCGGTCACCGCGTACCCGCCGACGACGTTCATTGCGCCGAAGGCGACCGCGACGAACGCCAGCACGTACTCGAGCGCGGAGTCCGCGGCAGCGGTGATGATCATGGCGCCGATCAGCACGATGCCGTGGATGGAGTTGGCTCCGGACATCAGCGGGGTGTGCAGCGTCGCCGGCACCTTGCTGATGACCTCGAAGCCGACCAGCACGGCGAGCACGAAGATCGTGACGGCGGTGAGCAGATCGAGGCTCACTTCACTCCTCCTACGGCGGGGTTGACGACGGAGCCACCGTGGGCGACGACCACACCGGCCTGGATCTCGTCGTCGGTGTCGATGTGCAGCTGCCCGTCCCGCAGCAGATGCGTCAGCAGGGCGCTGATGTTGCGCGCGTACGCGGTGGAGGCGGCCGTCGCCATCACGGACGGCAGATTGGCGGCGCCGATCAGGGTCACCCCGTTGTCGAGCACCGTCGTCTTGTCGGGCTCCGACAGCTCCACGTTGCCGCCCAGTTCGCTGGCCGCCATGTCGACGACCACCGACCCCGGCCGCATCCGCTCCAGCGCCGCCGCCGTCACCAGCAGCGGCGGACGACGGCCCGGCACACGTGCGGTGGTGATGACGACGTCGGAGCGGGCGATGTGGTCCTCCAGCGCCCGCAGCAGCGCCTGCGTCTCGTCCTCGGTGAGCTGCCGGGCGTACCCGCCCTCGCCCGCCGCCGTGCCGATCCCCTCCATCTTCAGATAGCGGGCACCCAGCGACTCGATCTCCCCCTGCGCGGCGGGCCGCACGTCGTACCCGGAGACGATCGCGCCCAGCCGGCGGGCGGTGGCGATCGCCTGCAGACCGGCGACACCGGCGCCCAGAACCAGCAGGGCGGCTGGTTTGGACGTACCGGCGGCGGTGGTCAGCATGGGGAAGTAGCGGTCGTACGAATCGGCGGCCAGCAGCACCGCCTTGTACCCGGCGACGTTCGCCTGGGACGTCAGCGCGTCCATCGACTGAGCCCGGCTCAGCGTGCGCGGCAGCAGGTCGAGGCTCACCACGGTGACGCCGCGCCCGGCCAGCTCGCCGACCAGCGCCGGATGCTGCAGCGGGTCCAGCAGACCGATCAGGGTCTGCCCCTCCCGCAGCGGCGCGGCCTCCTCGGCCTCCGGCGGCCCGACGCACAGGACCACGTCGGCGCGCCGGAACAGCTCCTCCGCACCGACGACTTCGGCCCCGGCCGCGGTGTAGTCGGCGTCGGTGAACCACGCGGCCGCGCCGGCGCCGGCCTCCACCACGACGTCGACCCCGGCCGATTTCAGCCGGGTGACGGATTCGGGGATCAGGGCCACGCGCCGCTCTCCGGGCGCACGCTCCCTGAGGACCCCCGCGATCAGACTTGCCATTCGCTGCTCTCCCTCGACGCTCGACGTGAGAAGGGTGCGGTCATTCCAAGTCGCCTGGGTGGTGCCCGCCGCACGCTAGCGGAAACCGGGTACGGGGAGGGAGGTGCCGGACGGCCTCGATCCGATCACCGGTGCGCGTGGGAACGGGTCGCCCGACCGGCGGACACTGTCCGATTCCTGCAAGACCTGCCGGGACCGGTCCGCCTACCGTGGCCTGCATGACCGCACGATTCAACGCCATCGGAATGGTCGTCTCCGACCTGACGGCCACCCTCGGCTTCTACCGCCGCCTCGGCCTGGACTTCCCCCCGAACGCGGAGAGGGAACCGCACGTCGAGGCCGAACTGCCCGGCGGGCTGCGCCTGATGTGGGACACCGAGGAGACGATCCGCTCCTTCGACCCGCAGTGGCAGCCTCCCGCCGCTCCCGGCCGGCTGAGCCTGGCCTTCGCCTGCGACAGCCCCGCCGACGTCGACCGGATCTACGCCGAGCTGACGGCCGCCGGCCACGACGGGCACAAGGAACCCTGGGACGCCGTCTGGGGCCAGCGCTACGCAGTCGTCCGCGACCCCGACGGCAACCACGTCGACCTCTACGCGCCTCTGTCCTCCTGACCCCCGGCCCCCACCCCCGGCAGCCGGCTCAGCGGCACGCCGGCCAGCGCCCGGACGTCACGCGACAGATGGGCCTGGTCGGCGTACCCCGCCCGCGCCGCCACCTCCGCGAACGGCCGGCCCGCCCGGGCCAGGGCCAGCGCCCGGTTCATCCGCAGCACCCTGGCGAGCGTCTTCGGCCCGTACCCGAACACCGCGAGGGACCGCCGGTGCAGCGTCCGCGTCCCCACGCCCGTCGCCGCGCTCACCTCGGCCACCGACCGCCCGGCGCGCAGGCCCCGGACCACCGCCGGCAGATACGGCTCCGGCGGCCGCGCCCGCTCCAGCAGCCGTCCGGCGGCCCGCTCCAGCACCGCCTTGCGATCGGCCGCCGCACCGATCCGCTCGGCCAGCCGCCGCGCCCGCGCGCTGGGCCACAGCGCGTCCAGCGGCACCCGGGTGTCGCGCAGCTCCACCGCCGCGACGCCCAGCAGCACGGCGCCCTGTCCGGGGGCGAAGCGCAGCGCGGCGTACTCGGTGCCGGGGGCGCCCTGCCCCAGGTGGGCCCGCGTGTCGGGGCCGGCGACCAGCAGCGTGCCGCCGCTCCAGATCAGGTCCATGCAGCCGTCGGGGAGCACCCGGTACGGCTCGCCCGCCGTGTCGGTACGGCTCCACACCACCGCGCCCGGCACCCCGCCGGCCGCCCGTTCCACGTACATGCCTCCCAGCATGCCCTGCCGCCCTGGGCGAGACTGGACCCATGCCCGAACTGCCCGAGGTCGAAGCTCTCGCCGACTTCCTCACCGAGCACCTGGTGGGCCGCACGATCACCCGCGTGCTGCCGCTGACGATCAACGTGCTCAAGACGTACGACCCGCCCGTCCAGGCCCTCGAGGGCACCGCGGTCACCGGGATCCGCAGGCACGGCAAGTTCCTCGCCCTCACCGCCGGCGACCTGCACCTGATCACCCATCTGGCCCGCGCCGGCTGGCTGCAGTGGAAGGACTCCTTCCCCGCGCGCCCGCCCCGCCCCGGCGGCAGGAGTCCCCTCGCCCTGCGCGTGGAGCTGGACGGGGGCGGCGGCTTCGACCTGACGGAGGCGGGCACGCAGAAGAAGCTCGCCGTGTACGTCGTGGGCGACCCGCAGACCGTCCCCGGCATCGCCCGCCTGGGCCCCGAGCCGCTGGCCCCCGCCTTCACCCCGGACGTCCTCACCGCGCTGCTGGACGGCGAGCGCCGCCGGCTCAAGGGCTTCCTGCGCGACCAGAGCACGATCGCCGGCATCGGCAACGCCTACTCCGATGAGATCCTGCACGCGGCGAAGCTCTCCCCGTTCAAACCGGCCGGCAACCTCACTCCCGAGGAGACGGCCACCCTGTACGAGGCGATCGGCACCACCCTGCGCGACGCCGTCGACCGCTCCCGGGGCCTTGCCGCGGGCAAGCTGAAGGCGGAGAAGAAGAGCGGCCTGCGCGTCCACGGCCGCAGGGGCGAGCCGTGCCCGGTGTGCGGGGACACCATCCTGGAGGTGTCGTTCAGCGACTCGGCGCTGCAGTACTGCCCCACCTGCCAGACGGGCGGCAAGCCCCTCGCGGACCGCAGGATGTCGCGGCTGCTCAAATAGCCGGCGTCAGGTGTCCTCCCGGGATCTGGTCACCAGTTGGGCCGGGTTCACGAACCGCATCGCGATGACCAGCAGCACCAGCATCGACAGGGTGTACAGCACCGCCATCGCGTCGATCGACTGCTGGGTGCGGATCCCGGCCGAGAACGCCGCGTAGTACAGCGCCACCACCAGCGTCTGGCTGTCCGGTCCCGCCGTCAGGAACGTCAGCTCGAACATCCCCACCGTGCGGACGAGCACCAGCACCGACGCCGCCAGGATCCCCGGCAGCAGCAGCGGCCCCAGGATGCGCAGGAATACCGCGTGCGTGCGGGCCCCGCACATCCGGGCCGCCGCCTCGATCTTCGGGTCGATCTGCTCGATGAACGGTGTCATCGTCAGCACGACGAACGGCACCGACGGCACGAGGTTCGCCAGCACCACCCCGCTCGTCGATCCGGCCAGCTGGAACTTGTACAGCACGGTGGCCAGGGGGATCCCGTAGGTGATGGGCGGGACCAGGATCGGCAGCAGGAACAGCAGCATGACCAGACGCTTGAAGGGGAACTCCCGCCGTGCCAGCGCGTACGCGGCGGGCACCCCGATCAGCACCGACAGCCCCACCACCAGCACCGACACGACAAGCGTGACGGAGAAGACCTGACCGAGCTCGAACTCCTCCCAGGCGTCCCCGTACCAGTGCGTGGTGAAGCCCTCGGGCAGCCAGGTGGTGAACCAGCGCTCCCCGAAGGAGTCGACGAGCGGGACGCCGATCACCCCGGCCAGATTGACGAAGAAGAACGCGAACACGCCCCACGCGATCCAGGTGGCGGGCCGCGCCACCAGCCGCCGCCTCTCGCCGGGCCCGGCCGGCGACGTCTTGGTGGGTGCCGTATCGAGCGCCATCAGCCCTTGCCTCCCGTCGCCCCGCGGTAGAACGTCGACCGCCACACCAGCACCAGCGCGACGACCGCGAGCATCACCAGCGCCATGATCATCGCGATGGCGGAGCCCAGCGAGTAGTCGAACTGCTTGAACGCCGCGTCGTACGCCTCGATCGAGATCACGTGCGTGCTGCCCCGCGGATCACCCACCAGCTGCGCGGAGGGGAAGACGGAGTACGCCAGCACGAACGTCAGACAGAACGTGATCGCCAGGCCCGGCGTCAGCAGCGGCAGCGTGATCGTGCGGAACCGCTGCCACCAGCCCGCGCCCAGGGTGGCCGCGGCCTGTTCCAGGCTCGGGTCGATCCCGGTGAGATAGGACAGCGTCAGCAGATACGCGAAGGGGAAGCCGGTGATCAGCAGTGAGGCCAGCACACCCCAGTAGTTGTGCACCAGCTCCAGCGGCTGGTCGATGAGCCCGATCTCCAGCAGCGCCTTGTTGAACCACCCCGCGGGCCCCAGATACCCCAGCAGCCCCTCCGCCGTCAGCACCGTGCCGAGCGTTACCGGGATCACCAGCA
Source organism: Streptomyces smaragdinus (assembly GCF_009604385.1). GTDB lineage: Bacteria > Actinomycetota > Actinomycetes > Streptomycetales > Streptomycetaceae > Streptomyces > Streptomyces smaragdinus. Next base: position 215,533 of record NZ_WEGJ01000001.1, on the reverse strand, counting down.
GCGTGGTGACGGTCCGCCGCCCCCGGAAGCGCCCCCGGGTGCGGAAGGCGACCGGCACCGACGCCAGCACGTTGATCAGGGCGGCCGGGACGGCCAGGCGCAGGGTGATCCAGACGGTCTCGCGCAGATACGGGTCGGAGAAGAACGTCCGGTAGTTGGCGAACGGCCCGCCGCCCTCCTTCGGCTGGAACGACAGCCCCAGCCCGTACGCGAACGGGTAGCAGAACAGCACCACGAGGAAGGCCACCCCGGGCAGCAGTAGCCACAGCGTCCGGTCGATGCCGCGCTCCGCGAGCCGGTGGCGCAGCGCGACGTCCTTTCGTCCGCCGCCGGCCGTCACGAGGGCCCCTCCGCGAACACCAGCACCCGGTGCTCCGGGGCGGTGAGCCGCACGTCGTCCCCGGGCGCCAGCCGCTCCGGCGTGGTGAAGTGCACCTCCTGGCCGTCTTTGAGCCGTCCCTGTACGACCATCTCCCGCCCGTGGTACTCCACGACCTCGACGGCCGCCCGCAGCCCGCCGGGCGCGGTCGTCACGGTGATGTCCTCCGGCCGCAGCGCCGCCGTCGCCCGCTGTCCGGCCCCGACGGAGCCCCGGTTGCGGCCTGTCAGCCGTTCGCCGCCGACGGCCAGCACCGCCTGTTCGCGGTCGGCGTCCAGGACGGGGAGGGTGAGCATGTTGCGGTAGCCCATGAAGGACGCCACATAGCGGTTCGCGGGATGCAGGTAGACGTCCTCGCCGGTGCCCGTCTGCTGGACGCGGCCGTCCTTCAGCAGCACCAGCCGGTCGGCGAGGGACAGCGCCTCCTCCTGGTCGTGCGTGACGTACACCGTGGTCAGCCCCAGGCTCTGGTGCAGCCGGCGGATCTCGGTGCGCATCTCCAGGCGCAGCTTGGCGTCGAGGTTGGACAGCGGTTCGTCCATCAGCACCAGCCGCGGCTCCAGTACGACGGCACGGGCGATCGCGACCCGCTGCTGCTGGCCGCCCGAGAGCTGCCCGGGCCGTTTGCGTGCCTGGTCCGTCAGGTGGACGAGGTCCAGTGCCCGCTCCACCCGCGTCGCGGCGTCCGCCTTCGGCACCCCGGCCATCTTGAGGCCGAAGCCGATGTTGGCGCGTACCGTCAGATGGGGGAAGAGGGCGTAGTTCTGGAACACCATGCCGAAGCCCCGCCGCTCGGGCGGCAGATGGTCGATCCGGTGCCCGTCCAGGCGTATCGATCCGGACGTCAGCGGCAGCAGTCCGGCGAGACAGTTGAGCGCGGTGGACTTGCCGCAGCCGGACGGGCCGAGGAGCGCGATGAACTCGCCGCCGGCGATCTCCAGGTTCAGGTCGCTCAGGGCGGCGTGCGCGCCGAACCGCCGCGTCACGCCGTCCAGGGCGAGGGAATCGATCCGGGCCATCGCCTCAGCCCGCCGACTTCTTGCCGCCGCCGATCTCCCGGTTCCACTTCTCGAAGGCCAGCACCTGCTTCTCGGCCGGCAGCGACGGCTCCTTGGGGAACTTCTCGATCCAGGTGTCGAAGTCCGGCACGCCGTACTCCTCCACCACGTCCTGCGACTTCTGCGGCGCCATGTCCAGGGTGACGCCCTCGACGGCCGGGCCGGGGTAGAAGTAGCCGTCGTCGTACGCCTTGGCCTGCTGCTCCGGGGTGAGCATCCACGTGATGAGCTCGAGCAGCGCGGCCATGGTGTCGTTGTCGACGCCCTTGGGGATCACGGCGTACTGCGCGTCGGTCACCCAGGTCATGTCGTCGAACGCGCCGACGGCCATCTCCTTCGGTACGGTCTGCAGGGCGCGCGGGTTGATGTACCACCCGGTGGTCGTGGTGATCATGTCGACGGCGCCGGTCGCGAGGTTCTTCATGGTCTCCGCGGTGCCGGAGGCGTAGACGCCGACGTACTTGTCGAGCTCCTTCAGATATGCCCAGGTCTTGTCCCAGCCGTTCTCCGGGTCCTTGGGGTCGGAGTCGCCCAGCAGGTACGGCAGGCCCATCAGGAAGGTGCGGCCGGGGCCGGAGTTGGCGGGGTCGGCGTACTGGAAGCGCTTGGGATGGGCCTTGGCCCAGTCGAGCAGCGCCTGCGGGGAGGCGGGGGCGGCGTCGAGTTTCTCCGGGTTGTACTCGGTGAGCGGGCCGGAGGGGTAGTAGACCAGGGCCGTGCCCTGGCCCTGGGCGAGTTCGGCCATGGCGGCGGCTGGGGGGAGGTAGGGGATCTTGCCGAGCCGGTCGTCGAAGTCCGGGGACATCCGGGTCCACAGGCCCTGGTCGATGCCGGCGGCGAGGCCGTCGGTGCCGGTGAGGACCAGATGGATCTGGACCTTGCCGGCCTGCTGCTGGGCCTTGATCTTGCCGGCGAGGTCGGGGGCGGGGGCCTTGTCGTAGTCGACGCTCCTGATGACGTCGGGGTGCTCCTGGACGAACTCGTCGATCATGCCCTGGGTGAGCTGTAAGTTGCCCGCGACGTCCAGGATGTTGACGGAGACCGGCTTGCCGGGCTTGGCCGGTACCTCGGAGGAGTCGGTGGTCTTGCCGTCGGACGATCCGTCGTCGGGGGCGCTGCAGCCGAAGGCGGCGGCGAGCAGGGCCGCGGCGGCCAGTGAGCGCAGGATCCGTACAGTTGTCGAGGCCATGGGGCCACGTCCCCTTCCGGAGGTGCGGGTAGGCGCGTTGTGGCTTGATCTGAACTCGTCAGAGTCCTTACCCGGGTGGGAGCGTTCCCATCCGCCCGGCGCCGTCGCTCACGCACCATCCGCCGCCCGGCGGATCGTGGCCCCGTGCCGTCCGTCAGTCGTCTGACTCCTCGAGCCGGAAGCCCACCTTCAGCCCCACCTGCCAGTGCTCCACCGCCCCGCCGTCCAGCTGGCCGCGGATCTGGGTCACCTCGAACCAGTCCAGATTGCGCAGGGTCTGCCCGGCGCGGGCGACACCGTTCCTGATGGCGTCGTCGATGCTCTCGGGCGACGAGCCGACGATTTCCGTGACGCGATACGTGTGGTTGCTCATGCCACCACCGTGCCGCACCCTGTCGCCTTCCGCGAGGCGGAGTACGGGGCTACGGGACCACCGTGACGGGCCAGCGTCCGGCCTTCACCAGCCGGACGGCCACCGAGCCGACGATCCGGTGCCCCGCCTGCTCCGAGGCCCCGACCACCACGGCGTCCGCCTTGAGCTCGTCGGCCGCCTGGACCAGCCCCAGATAGGGGTCGCCGTGCAGGGTGTGGAACTCCCAGCGGACCTCGAAGACGCCGCGCAGCTTCTCGGCCGTGTCGCGGATCTCGTCCGCGAGCTCCTGGGCGACCTCCCGGGTCAGCTCGCCGACCGGTGCCCCGAACGCGGCGGCGCCGGCCAGCGGCGGCTGCACGTACACCACGGCGAGCAGGGCCTTCTGCCGCCGCGCCAGGCCCGCGGCGTAGGCCACCGCCCGCCAGGAGGACTCCGAGCCGTCGACGCCGGTGAGGATCACCTTGGGGCCGTCGGTGCCCCGTTCGAATTCTGTGTACACGCCATCCGTCACGACGTGCAACCTACCCGATGACCTGCCGGTCCCGGTCCGGAGCACCCCGGACCGGGACGGCGGATCAGTCGGGCATCAGCTGGTAGTCGGGGAAGTTCCCGGGTAGCCGCTCCCCGTTCGGCCCCCGGGTGACCGACCGCACCAGCAGCTCGCCGCCCACGAACGCGCCCCGCCACGACGCGCCGAAGCCGCCGAACAGCTCCGCCCGGTCCCCGCGCGAGCGCGGCTTGCCGTGACCCACCTTGAACGCCCGGATCTGCGGCGCCAGCCGCCGGTACGTGGCCTCGTCGTCGGTGGACACCGACGCCACCAGCGCGCCGTTGCTGGCGTTCATCGCGGCCAGCAGCTCCGCCTCGGTGTCGACCAGCACGATCGAGTCGACCGGCCCGAACGGCTCCGCGTGATGCAGCGGCGACGCCGCCGGCGGGCTGAGCAGCGACACCGGCGCCAGATACGCCGACGCGTCCTGCCCGGGCAGCAGCCGCGCGTCCGCCGGCCGCCCCCGGTGCAGCGGCACCGCGCCCCGGTCCACGGCCTCGGTGACCAGATCGCCCAGCTCCTTGGCCTTCGCCGCGTTGATCAGCGGCCCGAAGTCCAGCTCGGGCAGCGGATCGTCCGCGTGCTCCACGGCCAGCGGATGACCGAACCGCAGCGAGCGCAGGACCGGCAGATAGCTGCCCAGGAAGTCGGCGAACGCCGAGCGCTGGACGACGAACCGGGGATAGGCCGTGCACCGCTGCTTGGCGTAGTCGTACGTCTTGCGCAGCTGACCGGCCAGCGTCGGCCAGTCGGTGTACTCCCACACGCCCCAGCAGTTCAGCCCCTCCTGCTCCAGGACGTGCCGCTTGCCCAGGTCCGCGACCGCGGAGGCCACCCGGCCGCCCGCGTCCCGGCCGCCGACGAACGACACGCAGCCGATCTCCGGCGCCCGCACCAGCGCGTCGGACAGCTCGCCGCCGCTGCCGCTGACCAGGGTGAGCGGCAGGTTCTCCCGTACTGCCAGCGCGCACGCCAGCGTCAGACAGGCGACGCCGCCGTCGGTGGGCGTCTTGGCGATGACCGCGTTGCCGGCCAGCGCCTGGACGAGCATGGCGTGCATCAGCACGCTCATCGGGTAGTTCCAGCTGGCGATGTTCGACACCGGGCCGTCCAGGGGGACCCGGCCGGCGATCATCGAGTCGATCTCCGTGAGATACCAGCGCACCCCGTCGATGGCGCGGTCGACGTCGGCCTGCGCGGTCTTCCAGGGCTTGCCTATCTCCCACACGAGCAGCAGCGCGAGCAGCTCACGGTGCTCGGCCAGCGCGTCCAGCGCCGCCGACACCCGCGCCTTGCGCTCCTCGAGGGGCACGCTGCGCCACTGCCGGTGCTGGGTCAGCGCCGCCCGCACCGCCTCGTGGGCGGCGGCCGGGTCCAGCCGCGGCAGACCGGCGATGGGCGTGCCGTCGACGGGGGAGACGGCGGGCAGCATCCGGCCGTCACGGTGCCAGGAGCCGCCCCAGAGGTTGAGGACACGGTCGTCGTGGAACGCCTCGGGCGCCGTGGCGAGGCAGCGCCGCCAGGCGTCCTCCCACGCGGTACCGGGCTTGAGGAAGAGGGTCATGTGTTCTCCGCTCGATCGGGGCGGATCGCGCGCAGCGCACCACTGCGCGTGTACGGGAAGCCGCGGACCACGCCGTGGTGGGGCGGTGCGGTGCTGTCGTGCGGCGGTGCGGGGCACGTGGGGCAGCGGCACGATGCCACGGGCGCCTCGCAGTTGACTCGGTCGGAGCGGGCGGGGGACGCCGCGGGCGGCGCACCCGCCCGCGGGGTGGGCGAAGTGGGCGTCGCCCGGCCCGCGTTCGGGCCGGACGCCACGCAAGCGACGATATGCACGCCGGTTGCGGGGCGCTTGGACCGGCGACGCGGCCGTGCTCACAGGGCGATCAGACCCGCCGCCGTGGGCCGGAAACCGCAGGCGTCGAGGTAGTAGGGGCGCAGCTCCTCCTCGAAGTCGACGTGCAGCCACCGGCATCCGGCGTCCCGCGTCTCCCGTACCGCCACCGCGACGAGTTCGGCGCCGATGCCCAGGCCCTGGCAGGGGCGGGACACGACGGTGTCGAGGAGGAAGGCGTGCGTGCCGCCGTCCCAGGCGACGTTGACGAACCCGACCAGGGCGCCCTCCTCGTGGGCGCACACCCAGCCCAGGCTGTGGCGTCTGAGTCGGCCGGCCCAGTCCAGGGTGCCGGGTGGGCCGCCGAACCCCTCGGCGTGCAGGGCGTTGAGCGCGGCGTTGTCGACGGGTCCCCGCCAGTCGTATGTGATCACCATGGGCTGATCGTAGGAGCCGGAGCGCTGCGTAGGATCGGTCGTATGGCAACCGCGCATGTGAACGGCATCACTGTCGGCTACGACGACGAAGGCACCGGCGCCCCGCTGCTCCTCGTCCACGGCCATCCCTTCGACCGCACCATGTGGGCCCCGCAGACCTCCGCGTTCGCCGCCCGGGGCTACCGCGTCATCGCACCCGATCTGCGCGGCTTCGGCGACACCACCGGCGCCGACGGGGCGACGGACTTCTCCGACTTCGCCCGCGACCTCGCCGCCCTGCTCGACTTCCTGGGGGTGGAGAAGGCCGTCGTGGGCGGGCTGTCGATGGGCGGGCAGATCGTGATGGACTTCTGCCGCCTGTACCCGGAACGGCTGCTCGGCGTGGTGCTCGCCGATACCTTCCCCGGCGCCGAGACCCCGCGCAGCAGGGCCGACCGCCTGGCGACGGCCGACCGCCTCGAGCGCGAGGGCATGGGGCCGTGGGCGGAGGAGGCGCTGGACAAGATGGTCGCCCCGTACAACGTCAAGGACCTCCCCGACGTCGCCGACCACGTCCGGCGCATGATGCACGGCGCCCCTGTCACCGGAGCCGTCCTCGCCCACCGCGCCCGCGCCGAACGCCCGGACTACCGCGACACCCTGCGCGCGCTCGCCGTGCCGGCGCTCGTCGTCACCGGGGTGGACGACCCGTACACGCCGGTCGCCGACGGGGAGCTGATGCGGGACCTGATCCCGGACGCGGAGCTGTGCCTGGTCGAGGGCGCCGCCCATATGCCGAACCTGGAGCGTACGGGGGAGTTCGACGCCGCCCTGCGCCGCTTCCTCGCCCGCGTCACCCTGCCGCCCGTGAACGGCTACCGGCACGCGGTGCGGGCCCGGGGGGAGCACGTCGTGGTGTCCGGGCAGATCGCCCTGGACCACGCCGGGCGGGTCGTCGGGGAGGGCGACGCGGACGCCCAGGCGCGCCAGGTGTTCCGCAATCTGGACAAGGCGCTCACGGCGCAGGGCGCGACGTTCGCGGACGTCGTGAAGCTGAACATCTTCGTCACCGACATGGCGGTGATGCCGGCCGTGCGCCGGGCCCGCGACGAGTGGATCGACACCGCGAACCCGCCGGCCAGCTCGGCGGTCCGGGTGTCCGGCTTCATCCGTCCGGAGTTGCTGGTGGAGATCGACGCCCAGGCGGTGGTCGCGCCCACCGGTCAGGAATGAAGAAGCCCGCCCCGGGGCGGCGACCCTAGGGTGAGGACACAGGCGGAGCCAATCCGCCTTATGGTGGCAGAAGGTATGAACGCCGCCATCCATGACGAACCCGGAAGAGTGCGCATCATGTCCAAGGGCATCCAGACGATCATGTACCCCGTCACCGATCTCGAGGCCGCCAAGGCCATCTACTCCGGGCTCGCGGGCGTCGAGCCGTACGCGGACGAGCCCTACTACGTGGGCTACAAGGTGGCGGGCCAGGACTTCGGCCTGGACCCCAACGGCCACAAGAAGGGCATGACCGGGCCGGTGCCGTACTGGCACGTGGACGACATCAAGGCCGCCCTGGCGGCGGCCACCGCCGCCGGCGCCGAGACCGTGGCCGACATCAACGACGTCGGCGGCGGCCGCCTCATCGCCATGCTCAAGGACACCGACGGCAACCAGTTCGGCCTGCTCCAGGACGCCTGACGCCCTCCGGCGCGGTCACCCCGACGGCCGCGCCGGCCCCGTCACGCCCAGTGCGCCGGCCGCCGCACCCCTCGCGGCAGCCGGGTCGCCCCGTCCCCGCGCGCGGCGTTGACCTGCGCCTGCGTCAGGAACAGCGCCCCCGTCAGATCCGCCCCCGCCAGCCGGGCATCGCGCATGTCCGCCCCCGTCACATCCGCCGACCGCAGATCCGCGCCCCGCAGATCCGCCGCCACCAGCAGCGCCCCGCGCAGACTCGCCCCCCGCAGATCGGCGCCGCGCAGGGCCCGTCCCATCAGATCGGCGCCCCGGTGGTCCTTGCGCCGCCCCGGCACCGCGGCCGCCCGCGCCAGCTCACTGGCCCGCAGCAGCAGGGGGCCGGCCCCGCCGCGTACCGCCGCGACGTCCACCGCCGCCACCACGTCCGCCGGCCCGAGCGTCAGCTCCTCGACGGAGGCGAGCGCCGCACGCAGCTCCGCGTGCACGGGGCGTGCCGCGGCCAGCGTGAGGGCCTCCCGTACGTACCACATCAGCTCGTGCAGCTGCCGCATCACCGGGAACACTGCGTTCATCGCCGGGGCCGTCTCCGGCGCCTCCCGCCAGCTGCGCCCCGCGAACGTCACCTGCGACACCTTCTGCCCCGCCCCGAAGCAGTCGAAGACCGTGCACCCCGGATACCCCTCGTCCCGCAGCCGGGCGTGGATCCCGCACGAGAAGTCCTCCCGCAGATTCCCGCACGCCTCGCCGGCGGCCTTGTCCGCCGCGAAGTCGCGGGAGGCGGCGAAGGGCAGGGCCACACAGCACAGCCCGAAGCAGCTGCCGCAGTCGGCCCGCAGGTCTTCTCGCACGTCGTGGATCTCCTCGTACACCGAACCGGATGATCCCATTCTCCCGCATCCGGCCCGCGACGAAGATCAGCCCCCGCTTACCGCCGCCGGGAGCCAGTTCCCGGCCCCGTTCTGCGGTCGCTCGTGCTGGAGGAGCAGCTCGAGCGAGCCGTCGTCGGCGTACCCGAGGCCGGGGGTGCGGTCGCCGACGGAGTTTTCGAACAGATGGGGGTCCATTTCCCGGGCGCCGGGATGCGCACGGGAACTCCCGCATGCGCGGGAGCACGAACGTGCCTGCGACTCACACCGCCGGGACCGGAATCGTCACCTCCCAGGTGTCCACCGCGAAGTGCAGCCCCATGCCGTGCCGTTCGTACAGCCCCAGCGCCCCGCTCGCGTTGCGCGTGTCCACGCCGAGCCCCACCGAGTCGCGGCCGCGCCCGGCGAAGGCCGCGAAGGCCCGCCGCAGCAGATGGCCGCCGAGGCCCTTGCCGCGGGCCTCCTCCAGCACCGCCAGGGTGGACACCCAGCCCATGGCCTCGCGGTCGTTGCGTCCGAGCAGGATGCCCGCGTCCGTGCCGTCGACGGAGGCGATCCAGCACAGCGACCAGTCCAGGGACGCGACGCCGGGGTCCTCGGCCCACTTCTCGTACGTCTGGGGCTGGAAGTCGAAGTGGTGGGCCATCGCCCGCTGGCGCAGCTCGTGCAGCCGCCGCCGGTCCTCCGGCGCGGCGCAGTCCCGCACGGTGACGCCGGGCGGGGCGTCGGGCGGCGGGTCGCCGGCGGGGGAGACGGGCTTCGTCAGTACGTGGTAGCGCCGTACGGTCTGCCAGCCGCGGGCCTCGATCAGCGCGGTGTCGAGGGTGGGCCGGGTGTTGAGCTGCATATGGACCACGGCCCGGTCGGCGCCGTTGGCCGCCGCGACGCGCGTGGCCCGGGCCTCCATCAGGTTGAACAGCAGCACGGCCGTCTCGTCGCGGCCGGGCAGCACGTAGTGGTCGATGTCGATGCGCTCGCCCTTGGAGTCGTCCCAGAGCAGCCCGTACGCCACGAGCCGGTCGTCCTCGAAGGCGAGCCAGGAGTTGTGCGGCAGGTCGGCGTCGGGGTGCTCGAGGCCGGTCGTCACATAGGGGAGGTCGGTTTCCGCCCGGCCTATCTCGGCCAGGTCGATCTCGTTGAGGAGATCGCAGATCAGCTGGGCGTCCCGCAGCGTCGCGGGGCGCACGTCGGTACTCATGCGCACACTGTCGTGTCCACGCGGCCCGCGGCGCAACGGATTTCCCGGCGGCGGCCACTCCGACGGCCCTGTCCGGCTTGCGGAACCCATCCTTCCCGTTCGGACAATTGACGCGTAATGCCCATTTCCTTTCCGGGGAGGTTGTCCCGTGGCCCGACGGCGCTCGTCCCGTTCACCCGTGCACATATCCCGAGCCATGGCGCTCGCCCTCACGGTCAGTCTCGCCGCGGGGGCCTGTGGTGTGAGTTCGGCCGATCCGCGGTCGGAGGGCGCGGGGGAGTTGTGGCTGCAGCCCGTCGACGACGCCGGCCCCGACCCGTGGACCGGCTCGACCGCGATCCCGCCGGCGGGCGGGTCGCAGCCGCCGGAGGCCACCGCGGAGCCGCCCTCGAGCGTGCCGCAGCCCCGTACCGTGGTCGGCTCGACCGGTGGGCTGTACGGGGGGACGCAGGACGTCGCCAGCTGTGACGTCGGCAAGCAGATCCGGTTCTTCGAGGCCAACCACGACAAGCGCGACGCCTTCGCCGAGGTCGTCGGCGTGCAGCCGCAGCACGTCCGCCCGTTCCTGCGCTCGCTGACCACCGTGGTGCTGCGCGCCGACACCCGGGTGACCAACCACGGCTTCACCGACGGCAGGGCGACCAGCTTCCAGTCCGTGCTCCAGGCGGGCACCGCCGTGCTGATCGACCGCCACGGGGTGCCGCGCGTGCGCTGCGCCTGCGGGAACCCGCTCACCGCCCCCGGCAAGGTCCGTACGGACGCCGGCTACCGGGGCGGTGCCTGGAGCTCGTTCCACCCCAATCAGGTGATCATCGTCAAGCCGGCGCCGACCGTCATCAAGAACATCGTGATCGTGGACGTCGTCACCAACGTCTGGATCCAGCGCCCGACGTTCTCCGCCGAACCCGAGGACGACCGGGCCCTGTCCCGCCCCACGAACCCCGACCCGGTCTCCCCGAGCCCGGAGGCGAACTCCCCGTCGCCGTCCCCGACGCAGCCCCCCGACCCGCCCACGGGCCTGGAGGGCGAACCGAGCGGTGCGGACGGCATCCGGCTGAGCTGGGACGCCCCCGAGGACGCCGGGGGAATCGAGGGGTACGACGTCTACCAGCGGGGCGAGCCCAACCCCGTGCAGTCGACGAGCGGTACGACGACCAGCGCGACGGTCACCGGCCTGCGACCGGGCGAGGACTACACGTTCAGGGTCCGCGCCCTGGACGCCGAGGGCCGCTCCTCGCGACCGTCCGCCCCGGTCACGGTAACGCTCCCGGGCCCCACCCAGGAGCCGGCACCGACGGAGGAACCCACGACGGAGGAACCCACGACGGAACCCACCGAGGAACCGACGGAACCCCCGCAGGAGGACCGGACGGAGGAACCCGGCACGGTGGAACCGCAGTCGGCCCCGGACGTACCGGCCCTTCGCAAGGCCCCGCCGCCCGAACCGGCCACCCCGGACGTGCGGTCCGACGCCGGTCGGAACCCGCCCGAGTAGACGGGACGTGACGCCGCCCCCGGCCGCAACCGGCCGGGGGCGGCGTCATCTGTCCGGTGGCCAGGCACTTCCGGCACTTTGCGGAACCTTTACCCACCGTCAGCCGTTGACGCAGTGGCCCCGCCCGGCGGTGGGAGCCGGACGAGCGTGATTCGAACGCAGACCGAGGTGACGCGGCGACATGGCAGTGTGGAAGCAGCTCAAGGACCAGGCCCGAGCCCTGCAGCAGCAGGCGCAGGGCGGGCGTGGGCCCGTCGGGGGGCAGCGGCACGGGGGGTCCGGGGGTGGGTCGAAGGCGCAGCTGATCGGGGCGCTCAAGTCGCAGCTCGGGTCGCTCAAGGCCGAGTTGAAGAGCGGCGCCTTCCGGGACGCCAGTATGGCGATGTGCGCCCTGGTCGCCGCGGCGGACGGGCATGTGGACGCGGCCGAGCGGCAGCACGTCGAATCGACGATCCTGGGGAACGAGGTGCTGGCCAACTTCCCACCCGAGCAGCTGCGCCAGCGGTTCAACGCCCATGTCGACCGGCTCACCCGGGACTTCGCGCAGGGCAAGGCCGAGGCGATGCGGGACATCGCCAAGGCCGCCAAGAAGCCCACCGAGGCGCGGGCCGTCATCCAGACCGGCATCGTCGTGGCGGCGGCCGACGGCGACTTCTCCCAGCCCGAGCAGACGGTGATCCGTGAGGTGTGCGCGGCGCTGGGTGTGCCGGCCGCCGAGTTCCAGCTCTGACGCCCGTCAGGACAGGTAGGCCCGCAGTACGTCGGCCTCACGCCGCAGCAGCTGCGCCGCGTTGGCCTGGCCGTGGGTGACGTAGCCGGCGGCCTCCGAGTCGTACTCCGCGATCCGGTCGCGCAGCAGGGCCCGTACATCGTCGGCGTCCAGGGTCCGGCGCTCCGCCTCGGCGGCGCCGACCCCGAGCCGGGCGCCGGCGATGTGCTCACCCGTCGCGGCGACCGCCTCGTCGGACACCGGGACGGCCTCCGCGTTGTCGATGGCGGCGATCGCCGAGCGCAGCGCCCGTACGGTGTCGGGCCGGCGCGCCTTCATCGCGGCGACGAGGTCCGCGCGCATCGCGGCGCGCAGGCGCCCGGCTTCGTCGGCCGGTGCGTGATCACGGGTCATGGGCCCACCCTCGCATCTGCCGGGATCGGCCGGAAGCGATATCCGGCCGATTCCCGGGGGCGGTCAGTCCTTGCCCGCCGCGTGCCAGCTCATGCCCCAGCCGTACTCCAGGTCGACGGCCTGCTGCTTGAAGATGCCGGGCGGGACCAGGATGTACTTGGCCTCCCGGCGCACGACCAGCTCGCCGTTCACGTTCTCGATGAGGGCGATGGCGGCGACGGGGGAGGGGACGGTGCACTCGTCCAGGTGCATCTCGATCGGCGGGCCCACCGGCGGGTACAGCGTGGCCACGCCGTCGAGGCCGGCGAAGCTTTCGGCGCCCTGGTAGATGTTCACGAACACCAGGAGGCGCTTGATCTCGGCCGAGTGGTCGAGGTTGACCGTGAGGTTCTCGCCCTCGTCGCTGCCGCCGGTCCGGTCGTCCTGGTCGAGGCGGACGTAGGGCGGCTGGTCGTAGGAGCCGTACTGGTTCCCGATGGGGTGCACGATGCCGGTGCTGCCGTTCTGCAGCTCCCACATGCACGACAGGTCGAGGTCCAGGTTCTCGAGCCGGACGGCGCCCTTGCCCTTGCCCATCCAGCCGCGCGGCGCCTTGCGGGGGCTCCAGCGGAGATTGACCCGCAGCGCGCCCGACGTCGCGCCCTGCTTGGTGAGGGACACGGCCGGGGCGGCCTTCGTCAGCGTGATCTTCGACAGCGACACCGCGGGGGCCGGAGGCGGCGGGGGAGGCGTCGGCGGGAGCTGCGTGACCGGCGGCATCGGCATGACGGGCGGGGCGGCGGGAGCCTGCTGCGGTGCGGGGGCCGGGGCCGCGGGCTCGTCGACGCTGATGCCGAAGTCGGTGGCGAGCCCGGCCAGCCCGGTCGCGTAGCCCTGGCCGACCGCGCGGAACTTCCACTGGTCGTTGCGCCGGTAGAGCTCGCCCAGCACGAACGCCGTCTCGTTCGACGCCCCGGTGCTGTCGAAGCGCGCCAGCTCGGCGCCGTTCGCCGCGTCGAGCACCCGGATGTACAGCCCGTGGAACTGCCCGAACGTGCCGCCGTCGGCGGAGGCCGCCAGTACCACGGTCCCGATCGCCGCCTCCACGGACGTCAGGTCCACCCCGAGGGTGTCGCGTACCTGACCGCCGCCGCGCTGCTTGCCCTCGTGCCGTACGGCCCCGCCGGGGTGGGAGGGCTGGTTGTAGAACACGAAGTCGGTGTCGGAGCGGACCTTGCCCGCCCCGGTGAGCAGCAGGGCCGAGGCGTCGGCGTCGGGGCTGCCGGGCACGTCCTGCCAGCCCAGCTCCACCCGAACCCTGGCCGCCGGCACCACGACGTTGGTGCCCTTTTGCATTGACATGCTGGAATTCCCCCCGGAAGCAGGTTTCCCCGGAGCCTACTGGAGCGGCCGCGCGCCGGTGGGAGGACAGGGCAACAAGCGTTCCGCCGGGCTTTCGGGTGTTGTGATTCGCGTCACCGGCCCCGGTCCGCACCCCGCCGCAAGCCCCCGGCGTGCACCGGAGCCGCGCGAGGTGCCGAACAGCAGCCTTGCATGATGATGCAGTCCGATGCATAATCTTGCCATGTCCAAGGTCCTCACCTCCCTCCCCACCGGCGAGCGCGTCGGTATCGCCTTCTCCGGCGGACTCGACACCTCCGTCGCCGTCGCGTGGATGCGCGACAAGGGCGCCGTGCCCTGCACGTACACCGCCGACATCGGCCAGTACGACGAGCCCGACATCGACTCGGTCCCCGGCCGCGCCTTCGCCTACGGCGCCGAGGTGGCCCGGCTCGTCGACTGCCGGGCGGCGCTGGTCGAGGAGGGGCTGGCGGCGCTGGCCTGCGGCGCGTTCCACATCAAGTCCGGCGGGCGCCCGTACTTCAACACCACCCCGCTGGGCCGCGCCGTGACCGGCACCCTGCTGGTCCGCGCCATGCTCGAGGACGGCGTGCAGATCTGGGGCGACGGCTCCACCTTCAAGGGCAACGACATCGAGCGGTTCTACCGCTACGGTCTCCTCGCCAACCCCCACCTGCGGATCTACAAGCCCTGGCTCGACGCCGACTTCGTCACCGAGCTCGGCGGCCGCAAGGAGATGTCGGAGTGGCTCGTCGCGCACGGCCTGCCCTACCGCGACTCCACGGAGAAGGCGTACTCCACCGACGCCAACATCTGGGGCGCCACCCACGAGGCCAAGACGCTGGAGCACCTGGACACCGGCATCGAGACCGTCGACCCGATCATGGGCGTACGGTTCTGGGACCCGGCGGTGGAGATCGTCCCCGAGGAGGTGACGATCGGCTTCGACCAGGGCCGCCCGGTCTCGGTCAACGGCAAGGAGTTCGGTTCCGCCGTCGACCTCGTCATGGAGGCCAACGCGATCGGCGGCCGGCACGGCCTGGGCATGTCCGACCAGATCGAGAACCGCGTCATCGAGGCGAAGAGCCGCGGCATCTACGAGGCGCCCGGCATGGCGCTGCTGCACATCGCGTACGAGCGCCTCGTCAACGCCATCCACAACGAGGACACGGTGGCCGCGTACCACAACGAGGGCCGCCGGCTCGGCCGGCTGCTCTACGAGGGCCGCTGGCTGGACCCGCAGGCGCTGATGGTGCGTGAGTCGCTGCAGCGCTGGGTCGGCGCCGCGATCACCGGCGAGGTCACGCTGCGGCTGCGGCGCGGCGAGGACTACACGATCCTCGACACCCGCGGTCCGGCGCTCAGCTACCACCCGGACAAGCTGTCCATGGAGCGCACCGAGGACTCGGCGTTCGGCCCGGTGGACCGGATCGGCCAGCTCACCATGCGCAACCTGGACATCGCCGACTCCCGCGCCCGGCTCGAGCAGTACGCGGGCCTCGGCCTGGTGGGCCCCGCCCATCCGGCCCTGATCGGCGCGGCCCAGGCGGCCTCGACGGGCCTGATCGGCGCGATGGCCGAGGGCGGCGCCGAGGTGATCGCCTCCCGGGGCGAGGCCCCGGACGAGGAGGTCATGCTGGACCGCGCGGCGATGGAGTCCGGTACGGACTGATCGCGACAGGCGCACGGCCCGCGGCACGGGAGTGCCGCGGGCCGCTGTCGTACGCGCTCAGGCCAGTGCCGCCTTCAGCGCCGCCTCCAGGATGTCGACGCCGTCGTGGAGTTCGGTCTCGCCGACCGTCAGCGGCGGGGCTATCCGGAAGATGCCGCCCATCCCCGGCAGCTGGACGATGTTGAGGTGCAGGCCCCGCTCGAGGCAGGCCGCCGTCACCGCCTGGCCCAGGTCGTCGGCGGGGGTCTTGGTCGCCTTGTCGTGGACCAGTTCCAGGCCCTGCAGCAGTCCCCGGCCGCGGACGTCGCCGACGACCTCGTACGAGTCCCGAAGCGCCTCGAGCCGGGCGGTGAGCTGAGCGCCCATCGCGGCGGCCCGGGCGACCAGGCCGTCGCGGGCGATGACGTCCAGGACGGTCAGGCCGACGCTCGCCGCCAGGGGGTCGGAGACGTGGGTGGTGAAGAAGAGGAAACCGCGGTCGCGGCAGGTCTCCTCGAGCTCCGTGCTCGTCACCACCGCCGCGACCGGCGCCCAGGGTCTTGGAGAGTGTGAGGATGTCGGGCGTGACGCCGTCGCGTTCAAAGGCGTACATGTGGCCCGTGCGGCCCAGTCCGGTCTGTGCCTCGTCGAGGATCAGGAGCATGCCGCGGGCGGTGCACAGGTCCTTGAGGCGGGCCAGATAGCCGGGCGGCAGTTCGATGATGCCGCCGGACGACAGGACCGGTTCGATCAGGCAGGCGGCGAGTGAGCCGGTCGACTGGCGGTCGACCAGGCCGAAGCCGTAGTCGAGTTCGGCCTCCCAGTCGTACGAGCCGTCGGACCGGCGGAACGGGGAGCGGTAGCCGTTGGGGGTGGGCAGTGTGAGGTTGCCGGGGAGTGCAGGGCCGTAGCCGTGGCGGCCGGCGGAGTAGGTGGCGGAGGCGGCGCCCGACGTCATGCCGTGCCAGGAGCGGTCGAAGGAGACGACTTCGTAGCGGCCGGTGGCCAGTTTGGCCATCTTGACGGCGGCCTCGTTGGACTCCGCGCCGGTCGTCAGCAGCAGTGTCTTGTCCAGGCCCGGCGGCAGTGTGCCGGCCAGGCGCTTGGCCAGGTCGACGACGGGGCGGCTCAGCATCCCGCTGAAGAGATGGTCCAGGGTCGCCACCGACCGGGACACGGTGCGCACGATGTCCGGGTGCGCGTGTCCCAGGACGGCGCTCATCTGCCCGGACGTGAAGTCCAGGATCGCGGTCCCGGCGCTGTCGTAGACGTACGATCCGGCGGCCCGCTCGATGACGCGCGGGGTGAACGCGGCGCCGTAGCGCACCAGATGCTGATCGACGTCGTCCCAGAAGGTGTCGCTCACGGGCACTCCAGTCTCCGGCGGGTCCTCCTGCTGCGATCGATCATGAATCCCGCCGTCGTCCGCACACAAGGGGACGGCCTCACAGGTGAGCGAAGAGGTCCTCCAGCGGCGCGGGCACCGCGTCCGGGTCGAGGCCCTCGACGAGCAGCCGGCCGTAGCGGATCTTGCGGCCCTTCTTCGTCCCGAGGAAGCGCCGCAGCTGCTGGTCCCGGGGGCGGCCGTGCTGGTCGGGCTGGCGTACGAGGGTCTGCCAGGCCCGCAGTTCGCCCGCCCGCTCGACGACCTCCTCGGCCCGCTCGGTGCCCATGGCGCGGATGAACTCCTCCTCGAGGTCCGAGACGCAGACGAAGACGTTCCCGTCGTCCAGCGCCCGGTCGAAGAACCGCTGCTCGCGCTCGTCGCACAGGCCGACCAGACGCAGGCCCAGCCCGTCGGGCCCCAGCAGCCGGGCGAAGCGGCCCACGTTCGTCGCCCCGCCCATCGGCAGGGCGCACACCCCCTCGGCGGCCAGATCACGGCCCCGGCGGGCGGCGAGGGTGTCGACGGCCGCGAGGTCGCTCAGCCCCTCCAGCAGCACCACGGTGCGCAGTCCGAGCGCCGTCGCCAGCTCGCGTGCGGGCGCGCCGGGGGCGCCCCGGGCCGCCCGGTCGGTGACCTCGTCGCGGAACGCCCGTATGTCGACCATGGGGCGAGTCTGCTCCCCGTACCGGCGTCGTCGCACGCCAATATCGGGCCGTGCGGTCAGTAGCGCAGGACCGCCGCGATGTGGCCGGCCTCGGTCAGCGTGCCGTCGGGGACGAACACGACCTGTGCGCCGGTCTCCAGGGAGGACTCGATGATCTCGTCGATGATGTCGTGGACGGCCTCCGGGTCGCCGGCGTCGGCGGGCTCGAGGTGTCCGTCGCCGACGTGGACGCTGGTGCGGTAGTCCTCCTCCACGACGAGTTCGTGGACGCGGCCGTCGAGGGCCTTCGACCAGACCTCGTCCACCCCCGCCGCGTACGTGTGGCCGCCGCGGGCGCGCTCCAGCGCCGCGTTGGCCTCGGCGACCTCGATCCGCGCGGAGGCGGCGCGGGCCGGTTCGACGGCCCGGGCGACGGCCTCGGCGCCGGCGTGGGCCAGGCCGCCCACGGTCACCTGGGCGGCGTCCTTCGCGGCGCCGCCGACCTCGGTGAACAGGGCCAGCGCCGGGGGCTCCGCGGCGAGATACAGCGGGCGGGGGTCGGTGGCGAGGACGGCGGCCAGGGCGGTGTCGGCGTCGCGGAAGAACTGGCGGGTCTGCTCGTCGCTGTAGGTGCTGGGCACGTCGCCGATGCGCTGCTTGCGCTCGACGTCGGGGTCCTCCAGGCTGCGCGTGAGCGGGAAGCCGCGTCCGGTGATCTCGGTGACGTGGTCGCCGTGCCCCTCGAAGAGGGACACCCGGTCGGCGGCCGGTGTGACCACCCAGTACGGGCTGTGGGCGGCGTCGGCGGCGACCAGGTTGCGGGTGAGGAAGGTCTGCGACAGTACGACGCGCTCGGGCACCTCGCGGTCGATCGCCCACACCTGGTGCTCCCCGGGCGCCGCGAAGATGACGAGGCCGTCCTTGACCTGTGCGGGGTCCACCTCGCCGACGGCCTGTTCGAGCTGGGCGGTCACGTCCCGGCGCTGTTCGGTGCCGACGGCGCCGTCGGCCTCCAGGCGGCGGGTCGCCTCGGCGACGAGGTTGCGCAGCCGTACCTGGTCCTGGGCGTTCTCCGCCCGCCGCGGGTGGGTGGGCATCACCAGGGAGACGGCCGGGTAGGTCCGCGGCCGGCGCAGCTCCTGGAGAGCGGTCGAGGTCAACGAGGAAAGCATGGCGGGATCCCCTTCTGTCACGCGACCTCTCCATAGTGCACGTACCGGTACAAATCGACATTTCGGCGTCCGGCGATCGGGTGGCCCGGGGGAGTCAGTCGCCGGCCCGCAGATAGCTCAGCGACAGATGGGTGAGCTCCGCCAGGAACCGCTCGCGGGGGATGGGCGGCTCGTCCAGCAGATAGCGCACGCTGACGTGCTCGACGGTCCGCACCAGCGTCCACACGGCGGCGTCCAGGGGGAGGCCGGCGCGCAGTGCGGGGCGCTGCGTCGTCAGATACGCGTGGACCAGCTCGCCGATCCGCTCCTCGAACGCCCGCAGGGTGCGGCCGCCGTCGAGCCGCGGTCCGTCCTCGACGGCGGCGCGCAGCAACGGCCGCTCCACGTCGAGCCCGTCGAGCAGGGTCTCCAGCGTGGCGTGGACGATGACGGGCGCGGGCTGCTCGAACTCGTCGGTCATCCGGGCGGTGACGCGGGAGACGAGGCTGTTGCTGAACCGGTCGAGCACCGACAGGACGATGGCGTCCTTGTTGGGGAAGTACTGGTAGAGGGAGCCGGGGCTGATGTCGGCCGCGGTGGCGATACGACCGGTCGAGGCGCCCTCGTACCCGTACTCGGCCAGCACCTGCCGCCCCGCGTCGAGGATGCGCGCCACCATCGCCCGCGACCGTTCCTGACGCGGCGTCCGGCGCGGCGAAACGCGACTGGTCTGCGGGGGCCCGGGGGTGCGGCGGGGCGATGACATGGGCGTCAGAAGGCGAATTGAACGCGAGTGGAAAACAGCGTCAGCATCGACTCATGGTCGCACACGAGCTGTCACCGAGAGATGCCTCCGGCGGGCCAAGTACCGTACAGCCGCCGCCGGTTGCCCGCCCGAAGCGCTTCCGGGAGACCGAGGACCTCAACCGCCGCACCGGACGGATGCTGCGTCTCCTGCTGACCGGCCGCGGCGGGGTCGACGAGCATCTGCTGTCCGTGATCGGCGAGCGGCTGACCGCCCGGGACGAGGCGGGGGCCGCGCTGGCGACCGCCCTGCGCGCCACGGACCGCGACGGTCCGGACCGGGTGACGATGCGCCAGTTCCGCCGCGCCCTCGCCGACGGCATCGACGCGGTGCCCGACGCGCCGGGCCCGCTGCGGGACTTCTTCGCCGTCGTCGACCCGGTGCCGGACTGGGTCGACTTCGACCTGATCGAGGAGGGCGGCCGGGTGGCCCGCCGCTTCGGCCGCAACGCCGCCGACGTGATGCTGCAGCTCGCGCTCATCGGCTCGTACCGCTTCGACGGACCGCCGCGCCTGCTGGTCGAGACGGGCGGGCTGCTGGGGGAGTCGGCGCTGCGGCGGATAGCGGAGACCCAGCAGTGGGCGACGATGGTCGCCCGGCCCCGGGCGATGCGCCGCGGCGGCCCCGGCTTCCGGCTCACCGTCCACGTCCGCCTCATGCACGCCCTGGTCAGCCACCGGACGGAGGCCGGCGGACAGTGGGACATCGACAGCTGGGGCCTCCCCGTCAACCGCTCGGACCTCGCCTCCACCCTGGGCCTGTTCAACGCCGTCCAGCTGCTGGGCGTGCGGATGCTCGGCGTACGGGTCACGCGGGCCGAGTCGCGGGCGTTCATGCATCTGTGGAAGTACGTCGGCCATCTCCTCGGCGTGGACCAGGACTGGCTGTGTGACCGCGAGATCGACCAGCACCGGCTCAACTACCACCTGCTGCTGGCCCAGAGCTACGGCGGCCCGGCCGGCCCCCCGCTGGCCAACGCCCTGGTCGACGCCCAGGGCGCCCTGCACTTCGACAGCTTCGCCCGTCTCCGCCGGGCCTGGGCCCGGGCGCGGCTGCTGAGCATGCTGAGCTTCTTCGTCGGCCGCCGCGGCATGCGCGACCTCGAACTGCCCCTGTCCTGGCCCTGGGCGGTGCCCCCGGTGGTGATCGGCAACGTCGTGCGCCACCAGATCCTCGGCCGCACCCCGGCGGGCCGCGCCCGTCTGGTGCGCGCCGGCGACCGGTTCGTCCGCCGGCATCTGGGCCGGCACTTCGGCGAACAGCCCCCGGGCGTGGCGGCGCTGGAGAACTGACCCGGGGGCGTGCGCCGGATCCGTCAGCGGAAGGCGGCCTCGCCCGTCAGCGCCCGGCCGATGGCCAGGGTGTGGACCTCGCTGGTGCCCTCGTAGGTGAGGACGGACTCGAGGTTGTTGGCGTGGCGCAGCACCGGGTACTCCAGCGTGATGCCGTTCGCGCCCAGCAGGGTGCGGCACTGGCGGGCGATGTCCAGGGCCTCGCGGACGTTGTTCAGCTTGCCCACGCTGATCTGCTCGGGCGTGATGCGGCCCTCGTCCTTGAGGCGGCCCAGGCGCAGCGCCAGCAGGATGCCCTTGTCCAGCTCGACCGTCATGTCGGCGAGCTTCTGCTGGGTGAGCTGGTACGAGGCCAGCGACCGGCCGAAGACGGTACGGTCCGCGACGTACGACAGGGCCGTCTCCAGACAGTCGCGGGCCGCGCCCAGCGCGCCGAAGACGATGCCGTAACGCGCCTCGTTGAGGCAGCCGAGCGGGCCGGACAGACCGCGGGCGTGGGGGAGCATCGCGTCGGCGGGCAGTCGGACCTCGTCCAGCACCAGCTCGCTGGTGACGGACGCGCGCAGGGACAGCTTGCGGGTGATCTCGGGGGCGGAGAAGCCGGGCGTGCCGGCCGGGACGACGAAGCCGCGCACCCCGTCCTCGGCACGGGCCCACACCACGGCGACGTCGGCGACCGACCCGTTGGTGATCCACATCTTGGTGCCGTTCAGCACCCAGTCGTCGCCGTCGCGCCGCGCGTTCGTACGCATCGAGCCCGGGTCCGAGCCCGCGTCCGGCTCGGTGAGGCCGAAGCAGCCGATCTTCTCGCCGGCCGCCATACCGGGCAGCCACTGCTGCTTGTGCTCCTCCGTGCCGTACTTCCAGATCGCGTACATCGCGAGGGAGCCCTGTACGGAGACCAGGCTGCGCAGACCGGAGTCGACGGCCTCGAGCTCGAGGCAGGCCAGACCGTACGAGACGGCGTTGGTGCCGGCGCAGCCGTAGCCCTCCAGATGCATGCCCAGCACGCCGAGCTCGCCGAGGTTGCGGGCCACCTCGCGGGCGGGCAGGCCGTGCTCGAACCACTCGGCGATGTGCGGGCGCAGCTCCTTGTCGCCCATGGCCCGCACGGTCTTCTGGATCTCGCGCTCCTCCTCCGAGAGCAGGCCGTCGAGGCCGATGAGATCGAAGGGGTGGACGGGCGTGGTGGTCATGGGCCGGCCTTTCGTGGGTTCTTCGAGGGCTACGGGCAGTGTCCCGCGCCCCCAGTAAACCCCAGACCGGATTTTGGATCCAGTATTGATTATCCGTCGCCCGGTGGTTAGGTTCGCTGCGGACGCCGATCTAGGAGGACAGCCGCATGCCGTCGAGTCAGCCGGCCCCGCGAACAACGACCGCACCGCCGCGCGAGGGAGCGCTGTCGGGGATCGTCGTGGCGGACTTCGGACGGGTGCTGGCCGCGCCGTACATGACCATGCTGCTCGCCGACCTCGGCGCGGACGTGATCAAGATCGAACGGCCCGGGGCGGGGGACGACACCCGCGCCTGGGGCCCGCCGTTCGCCGGCGGGGAGACCACGTACTTCCTGGGAGTCAACCGCAACAAGCGCTCCGTCGCCCTGGACCTCGCCACCGAACAGGGCTGCGAGGCCGCGCGGGCGGTCGTCGCCCGCGCCGACGTACTGGTGGAGAACTTCCGGCCCGGCACCATGGAGCGCCTGGGCCTGGGCTACGAGGAGATGCGGGCGCTCAACCCCCGCCTCGTCTACTGCTCGGTGACCGGCTTCGGCTCCGGCCCCGGCGCGGCGCTGCCCGGCTACGACCTCCTCGTGCAGGCCATGGGCGGGCTGATGAGCGTCACCGGGGAGCCGGGCGGACAGGGCACGAAGACCGGCGTGGCGCTGGTGGACGTCATCACCGGCCTGCACGCCGGCTTCGGCGTCCTGGCGGCACTGCGCGAGCGCGAGCACAGCGGGCTGGGGCAGCGGGTCGAGGTGTCCCTGCTGTCCTCGCTGCTGTCGGCGCTCACCAACCAGGCGTCCGCCTACGTGGCCGGCGGCGTCGTACCGGGCGCGATGGGCAACCGGCACCCGAGCATCACCCCGTACGAGGTGTTCACCGCCAAGGACCGCCCCCTGGTGCTGGCCGTGGGCACCGACCGCCAGTTCCGCACCCTGTGCGACCACCTCGGCCTCCCCGCCCTCGCGGACGACGAACGCTTCGCCGGCAACGCCGCCCGCGTCGCCCACCGCGACGCGCTGCTCGCCGAACTCGCCGGACCGCTCGCCGCACGCACCGCCCAGGAATGGTTCGAGGAACTCACCGCGGCCGGCATCCCCTGCGGGCCCATCAACGACCTCGCCGCCGCGTTCGGCCTCGCCGAGGACCTCGGCCTGCACACCCGGGTACGCATCGACGACCCGCGCCGCCCCGACCCGGTGGAGCAGGTCGCCAACCCCGTACGGCTGGACGCCACCCCCGCGGCCTACCGCACCGCCCCGCCGCGTCTGGGGGAGGATACCGAGGCGCTGCTGGCGGAGCTGGGGCTGTAGCCGCCCACCGGGCGGGGCGCGTCCGGCCCCCACCCGGGCGGTGTTAGAAGATGGGGGCCGGCCGGGACGCGGCCGGCGGGTGAGGGAGAGGTGTCGGGTTGATGGAAGGCGCTGTGGAGCGGCGGAGGCCGCCGACCGCCCAGCAGTTCGTGCTGGCGGAGGTGCGCAGTGCCATCACCAGCGGCCGGCTCAAGCCCGGCGCGCCGATCCGCCAGGACGCCCTGGCCGCCCGGCTGGACGTCAGCCGGGTGCCGCTGCGCGAGGCGCTGAAGACCCTCGAGGGCGAGGGCCTGGTCGAGCACAAGGTGCACCGCGGCTACTTCGTCACCGAGCTGTCCCTCACCGACCTGCGGGAGATCTACCGCATCCGCGAACTCCTCGAGGAGGAGGCCGTCCGCCGCGCCGCCCCCCACGTGGACCTCACCGTGCTCGAGGACATCCAGACCGAGGTCGAACGGACCGAGGCCGCCGGAGACCTGACGGCCATGACGGCCGCCAACCGCCGCTTCCACTTCACCCTCTTCGAGGCCTCGGGCATGCCCCGCCTGACCCGCCTGATCTCCACCCTTTGGGACTCCACCGACGCCTACCGCTCCCTCTACTACACCCAGACCCCCAACCGCGAACGCGTCCTGCACGAACACCGCGCGGTCCTCACCGCCCTGCGGGCCGGCGACATCGACGCCGCCGTGCGATGGCTCGACGAGCACCGCGCGCACGCGGTCACGGCGCTGGAGGGGGTGCTGGACGGCGGATGAAGGGTTCAGGCCAGCCCGCGCCCGCGCAGGTCCAGCCAGAGCCGGGCGGCGGTGTCGGGATCGTCGACATCCACGTCCAGCGCGGCAGCCGCCCGCCCGACCCGGTAGCGCAGCGTGTTGCGGTGGACCTCCAGGTCACGGGCGGCGTGCTCCCACTGCCCGCGCCGGCGCAGATAGGCCACCAGCGCCTGGACGACGGGCGGCTTCTGCCCGGTCAGGAACACGTCCAGCCGCGCGGCCAGCTCCCCCTCCGGCCCGCCGTCCGGGGCGTCCGCCAGCTCCGTACGCCCGTCGGGCAGCCGCCGCAGCCGGTCCTCGAGGCGGGCGCGGACGGCGGGGGCGTCCTCCAGCCGCACCCGCGGTGAGACCAGCGCGGCGGCGGACGCGTCGTGCGCCGTCAGCCGCCCCGCCAGCGACACGAGGTCGGGGTGGCGCGAGGGCAGCAGGAACCACGCCTCCGTCGCCCCGGTCCGCACCCCGCAGGCGTCCGGGCACCACGCGTACACCACCCGGGCGCTCTCCTGGACGTCCCGCCCGCGTACGGCCAGCACCCGCCCCTCGACCCCCGGCACCGGCAGCCCACCCGCCGCCGCCAGCTCCCGCGCGGCCGCCGCATGCCCGAGGTCGACCAGCAGCGCCACACAGCGCGCCCCGGCCTCGCGGGCGGAGGCCCGGCCCAGGCGCTGCAGGGTGTCGATGCTCAGCAGCGCCACGGCCGTCGTCACGACATGCCGCTGACCGGCCGTGAGCTGCCGCGGCGTCCCCACCGCCAGATACCCCACGACCCGCGACTCCACGGACAGCGGCGACAGCGCGACGAAACGCCCGCCCGCCACGAACGAGGCCGCCGAGTGCGCCCCGGCGACCCGCAGCCGCGCGACCGCGTCCTGCAGCGCCTCCGCCTCGTCGATCAGCCCCGACGGATGGATCCGGGCCACCTCGCCGGCGGCGGTCAGGGTCGCCGCCCAGCCGCCCAGGATCCGTGCCAGCCGGCGCAGCACCTCCGACCCGGGGTCGGGGGCGACGGCGGCGTTCGTCAGCGTCCGGTGGGCGGCCACCGTGTCGTGCAGATGCTGCTCGGAGGCCTTGGCGCGGGCGGAGTAGTAGGCCTCGGTGACGGTCAGGAACGGCGTCGGATCGGGCACCATCAGCAGCACCAGGCCCGCCTCGCGGCAGGCGTCGGCCAGCGGCTCGGGGACGCTGTCGTGCACCGGGCCCAGGCCCAGGCCCAGCGCGGCGATGCCGATCGCGCGCAGGCGGGCGGCGTACGCCCCGCAGCCGGCGCGGTCGGCGGGGAGGGTCAGGCCGGTGGTGAGGAGCAGCTCGCCGCCGGTGACGTACGCGGTGGGGTCGGCGAGCTCGGAGACGTGCACCGCGGTGACGGGGATCGGGGGTGCGCCGAAGCCCGCCGCGGGGGTGAGGTCGTCGCCCAGCGTGCGGCAGAGGCTGCTGATGGTCGGCAGGGACACCTCAGATCCTGCCGTCCGGTCGTATCCGGCCCATCCGCGCGCTCCCGGTATCCGTCGTTCCGGCCAAGGTTTCCGAAGTATTCGACGAATCGCACAAAGCGTCAAGAGCTGTCTGTTTGTACGGTGAGGTGATCCACCTCTGCGATTCGGCTGCCGCCGGCCGACATCCTCGAACCCGCGATAGGAGCACACGCTTGAGCATCACCTCGTACGACCCGACGACCGGCCTCCCGGGCGGCACGATCGAGGAGACCCCCCCGGACGAGGTGACCGCCGCCGTGGCCCGCTCCGCCGCCGCGGCCCCTTGGGTCGCCGGGGCCGCCCCCGCCGAACGGCGCGGCTGGCTGTACGCCGTGGCCGCCGCGCTCGAGGAGCACCGGGGCGAACTGGCCGCCCTGGCCCAGTCCGAGACCGCCCTGGGCCTGCCGCGCCTCGAAGGGGAGGTGCTCCGCGCGGCCGGACAGCTGCGCTTCTACGCGGACGTCGCCGTCGAGGGCTCGTACCTCGCGGCGACCCTGGACGAGGCGACCGCGACCGCACCCGCGCTGGCCCGCGTCAACCAGCCCCTCGGCCCCGTCGCCGTCTTCGGCGCGAGCAACTTCCCCTTCGCCTTCGGCCTCCTGGGCAACGACTTCGCCTCCGCCCTGGCCGCCGGCTGCCCCGTCGTCGCAAAGGCCCACCCCGCCCACCCCCTGCTCAGCGCCCGCCTCGCCGCCCTCGCGGCCGACGCGCTGGAGCGCGCCGGCGCCCCCCTCGGCACGCTGTCGACGGTCACCGGGATGCAGGCGGGCATCGACCTCGTACGCGCCGACGAGATCACGGCCGTCGCGTTCACCGGCTCCCAGGGCGGCGGCATGGCCCTGTGGCGGGCGGCCGGCGAACGGGAGCGCGTGATCCCCGTGTACGCGGAGATGGGCACCGTCAACCCCGTCGTCGTCACCCCCGCCGCGGTGTCCCGGACGGCGGAGGTCGCCGCCGGGCTGGCGGGCTCGTTCACCCTGGGCAACGGCCAGTTCTGCACCAAGCCCGGCCTCGCCCTGGCCCCCGCCGGCTCGGGCTTCGCCGCCGCCGTCGCCCAGGCGCTGCGCGCGGTGGCCCCGGACCCGGTGATGCTCACCTCGCCGATCGCCGCGGCGGTACGGGCCGGCCTGGGTGAACTCACCGCCGCCGGGGGGCGGCCGGTGGAGACGGCCGGCGGCGAGGGCGACGGCTGGCGCGCCCCCGCGGCGGTGCTCGAGGCCGACGCGGCGGCGCTGGTGCCGGGGAGCCGGCTGCTGGCGGAGTGCTTCGGCCCCGTGGTGATCGTCGCCGAATACCGCGACCAGACGGAACTCGCGTCGATCCTCGACCGCCTGCAGGGCGCCCTGGCCGCCTCCGTGATCACCGCGGGCGCCGACGACCCGCACGCGCCCGCCCTGGTCCGTACCCTGTCCGCGAAGGTGGGCCGGGTCATGGTCGACGACTGGCCCACCGGCGTCGCCTACACCTGGGCCCAGCAGCACGGCGGCCCCTGGCCCTCGACGACGGACCCGCGCACCACGTCGGTCGGCGCGGCGGCCCTGGACCGCTTCGTCCGCCCGGTGACGTACCAGTCCATCCCGGACGCGTGGCTCCCGCCGGCCCTGCAGCCGGCGAACCCCTGGCACCTGCCGCGCCGCATCAACGGCACCGTCCACCTGGCCGGCTGACGCCCTTTCGGCGCCCCGGCCTCCGACGGGCCGGGGCGCTCAAGGCAGCCCGATGATCCCCACGGCCGCCCGGACAAGCTCAGCGTTACTCCCGGCCGCCAGCCCGTCGGCGGCGATCAGCGCGGCCCCCGGCTCGGTGTCGGTGACCTCGACTCCCCGGCCCAGAAGTGCCTCGGCGGCCAGAGCTGGTCGGGCCTCAGATGCGAGCCCATATCTGCCGCACCGGATGCCCGAGCACGTCGGCGACCGCCGCCAGCTCCTTGTCGCTGAACGAGGCACGCCCGGGGTTCCACACAGCGACCTCGAAACTGGCGAAACCGCAGGGCCAGTCGTAGTCCAGCGCATCCAAGGTCGTCGACCCACCACAACAAGGAACCTCGACAACAAGCGTGGCGAAACCGTCGTCGCAGCGGGTGTCCATGAGATCGCGCCACCATTCGGTGTCGATGGCCTCCCGGCACAGAGGACAACCGATCCGCTCGAGGTTCGCCCCGCAGTCGACAAGGGTCACCCCGTCGTGCCACGTAGTCTCGATCTCCACGTCCACATCGCCGTCGGGGGCTCCGGGAGCCAGCGTCTCGACGAGCGCGACGGTGGACTCAGCCGCCTCGTGGTCCGGCTGCCACCGCGGATCGCTCGGAATAATCGACAGAACGTCGTCGCTCACGGTTTCCCCAACTCGTCTTGCCATCAGTGCACGTTCAGGGGCGCAGCCGATCGATCTCGGCGAGTACGTGAGTGACGTGCGGACGCACCTGGGAGCGCAAGATATCGCTCCACCTCTCCTCGGTGTAACGGCAGGTCAGGTACAGCTCGCGGGCGTGCTCGAGTACGGGACGATGCCCGGCCGGGAGCCGGGCGAGAGCCCAGTCGGCGGCAGCGTCCTTCGGCAGGATCCGGCCGGTGGCCAGCGTCGCCCAGATCCGGGCGAACGTGAGCACGACGTTGCGGGTGTCACCGTCCAGGCCGTCGAGCAGCCCGGGGATCCCCGCCACGCTCGCCCGGACCAGGTCCGCGTGCGGAACGGGGTCGAGGACCTGCGCCGGGGGCGGGCCGCAGAGGGGGTGATCACCGCTGAGCACCATGGTGATCAGCAGGGCCAGGTCAGGCATCGGCTCCGGCTGGGGGACCGTCCCCGCCTCGTACGCGTCGCGCAGCCACTCCCCGTACAGGAAGTCCCCGCTCGGCGGGAACCGCCACGGCCGGACCTCGGACCGGACGACGACGGTGAGCTCGACCGGGCGGGCCTTGTTCCGGGATCCGGAGACGCGGAGCAGCCCGTCGCGGAGTGCCCGGCGCTCCCGCTCCTCCATGCTCCGGCGCGAGACCACCAGGACGTCCACGTCACTCGCGGGACGGAGCCCGCCGAGCACCGAGGAGCCGTGGAGGTAGCCGCCGATGACATCGCGGCCCAGCACCTTGTCGACCAGTCCCATGATGTGCGCGACCTGATTCACGCGGCCAGCGTCTCGTGTCGGCGTTGGGACGGCACGGCATTATCGGCGGTCCAGCCCTGGCAGACTTACGCCACGGTGTGAACCTCGCGAGCCGGCGAGTACACGGAGGGGGCGCGGCGGTGATCGACGGCGGAGCCTTCGGCGTGGACCGGCAGCCGTTCCCGTTGAGCTTCACCGTCCGGGAGACCGGCGGATCGTGGCAGGTCAGAGGTGCGGCGGCGCAGGCAAGTGAGCTTGTCGACATGCTCTTCCGGTCGGCGAACGACACCGTTCTGGTCGTGGATCTGGCGACGACGAGCTTTCTGCACGAGGACTACAGCTCGTGGCAGCCCTCGCTGATCGCAGCGGAGCAGGGCGTCGACGTCACCGTCCACTCCGTCGGCGCATGGGTCTGCCACAGCCCGGAATTCGGTGCGGAGATCCTGCAGATGCACCGCGACAGCCTGCCGCGGTTCCTGGACGACACCTGGTCACCGTATGAGTTGTCGCTGCTCGACGTACCGGGTACGCCCACCCCCGCCCAGCTCGATGAGATCGCCCTGATCCTCCGGACGGCCGGCGCGGGCGAGGCCGTCCTGCCCGCTCTGCCGGGCTCGCGTGTGTGGTACTCGGGGCATGACGACTGCTATCTCAGCGTCGAGTCGACCGATCCGGCCCTGCCCGCCGCGATCCTGAGCCGCCTGCTGACGCGGCAGGCCGCCTCCGCGCTCGCCGACACCGGCGCGGTCATTCCCGTCCCCGAGCCGGACACCGCGATGGCGGAGCGGCTGATCCGCGAGAATCCCCACTGGATCGGCGTCGTCGGATCCGCCGTGGCGAACTCGGTGACGCTTCACCTGTCCGCCGTCCCACAGCCGTGGCGACTCGATCACGCCCTGCCCGACCACGCCGACTACACGGCGACACTCGACACGGTCCACGGCACCTGGCAACTCGCCCCAGTTGAGGACGCCCCGCCCGGATAGGACTCCCTCCCGCCGGGGAGGACTCCACGGGGAAGGGGGGAGCGCATGGAGACAGTACTGCTCGGGGTGCTGGCCGTCCTCGTCGCCGGAGGCGTGACCGTGGGTCTGGTCCGTTCCGGGCGGCGGGAGGCGCGGGCGGAGAAGGTTCGGCTCGAGGAGGAGGCGCGGCGGCAGGCGCGGCGGTCGCTGGACGCGGTGTGGCGGATGACGGACCGGGAGTTCGAGGAGTACGTCGCCGAGCTGTGCCGTAGGGACGGGTGCACCGACGTCCGGCGGGTCGGTGGCGCCGGGGATCTGGGGGCCGACGTGATCGGGTTTCTGCCGGACGGCAGGAAGCTCGTCGTGCAGTGCAAGCGGTACGCCAGGCACCGTTCCGTCGGCAGCCGGGATCTGCAGACCTTCAACGGCACCGCCCGTGCCGAACACGGCGCCGACGTTCCCGTCTTCGTCGCCTCGTGTGTCTTTACCGCCCCGGCCCGCAGTTTCGCCGCTCGTCAGGAGCTGGTGCTGATCGACATCAACCTGCTCGGCTTCTGGAACAGCGGTACGCCGCTCGGTTCGTTCCTCGAGCTGGACATCGGCCGTTCCGGCACCAACCGCAAACTGGCCTCGGACGACTGAACGTGCCGCCCCCAGAACCCGAGGCGATGCTCGGCCGCGTAATCGACGGACGCGATCGCGTCGGGCGCCAGGGACTGCGTGTGCGGTGGCGAGGCGGAGGGGGCGAACGCCGGCCAGGACGGGAGGCCGCGCCGTGAGGGTGTGCCGGTTGTGGCGAAGGCCGCCCAGTAGTCGGTGATCGTGTCGGCCAGCCTTGCCTGCGGCGGCGTGAAGCGGACCTCCTTCTCCTCGAAGACGTACGGCGTGTCCGAGGCGTGGTAGGCGCCGAAGTCGAAGCCCTCCACAGGCAGCGGGAGATACATGGGCGCGTGGGGATCGGCGAACTCGTACGCGAAGGTCGGCACATGCCGCCCCAGCGCCGTGTGCTGCGCGTACATCCCCCGCGCCCACATGCGGTCGGTGATTACGGTGGCCCAGGCCAGGGCGGGGGTGGGGAAGCCGGCGGCCGGGTATTCGGCGAGTACGGCCGGCGCGTGGGCCGTGCCGAACGCCGTCGTGACCAGCGCGGTGTAGTCCCGCTCCGTCATCCGCTTGCCCGCCGCGTCGTACAGCAGCCCGGCGAAGAGCCGGTGCTCGTCCCGGGTCGCGCCGGACAGCACGGGGACGCGGTGGAAGCGGCCCTCGCGCAGGGCCTTCTCCGGCAGTTCGGGCAGGATGCCCTCCCCGAAGGCGAACGCCTGGAACATGTTCATGACCTGCGGCACGTCCAGGATGCGCTTCACCGGCAGCGCGCGCAGGCAGCGCAGGGCGGCCGGGGGACCGAGCCCGCCGCAGCCGAGGCCGGCCGCCACGTCCCGGCCGGTGGCCCGCATCTCCGGCAGCGTGCGCCAGGTGTACCAGCGGTACGCCGGCACCTGCGGGCCCATCGCCCCCGCGGGCATGTCCATCATCCCCTCGCCGCTGGACAGCACCGCCCGGTGGAACAGGCCGCGGGCCGACGGCGAGGTGAGGTGGGCGGTGACGGAGCCCGCGCCGAAGGACGAGCCGGCCAGGGTGACGTTGCCGGGGTCGCCGCCGAACGCCGCGGCGTTGCGGGCCACCCAGCGCAGGGCCGCCTGCTGGTCCTGCAGGCCGAAGGTGCCGGAGCCCGGCAGGCCGGGGTGGGCGAAGCCGCCGAAGACGCCGAGCCGGTAGTTGAGGGTGACGACCACGAGGCCGCGGTCGGCGAGGCGGCGGGCGTCGAAAAAGCTGCCGCCGCCGATGGTGCCGTCGCCGTGGATCCAGACGAACACCGGCGCCCTGCCGCTCCGGGCGGGGGTGGTGACGTTGAGGACCAGGCAGTCCTCGTCGAGGCTCGCGGAGTCGCCGTACGCGGCGGGGACCTGCGGGCACAGCGGCCCGGGCCGGGTCGCGTCCCGTACGCCCGGCCAGGGCCGTACGGGCCGGGGCGCCGCCCAGCGGTGGGCGCCGGTGGGCGGCGCGGCGTAGGGGATGCCGGAGAAGACCTGGTGGCCGCCCGCCACCGTGCCGCGCACCGCGCCGCTGTCCGTGCGTACCACCGGCCGCTGCTCGCCGGGCGCCGAAGAGGCAGCCACCGTGAGCAGGGCGGCCAGGGCCACGAAAGCTCGCCTCATCGTCCACCGACTCCCGGCCGAAGATCGCCCCTGGTCAGCAGTATGGGCACAGCGGGCCGGGCCCACGAGTCGAGGGCGGCGTCAGCTGTACCGCCAGCCGTACGCCGTCAGCGTCCGCAGCAGCCGGGCGGTGGACGGCGCGGCGACCTGGAGCTCCGCGACGCCTGCCGCGGTGGCCGTGTGGTCGATCGTCAGATCCTCGATGTTGATGCCCGTGGCGTGCGCTGCCGCCAGCAGCCGGGCGAGTTCGCCGGGGCGGTCGCCGACGTGGACGCGGATGACGTCGTACGGGGCGGGGGTGCCGCCGTGCTTGCCGGGGATGCGGGCGTGGCCGGCGTGGCCGTGGGCGAGGAGGCCGTGGACGCGGTCGGGGTCCCGGGCGCGCAGGGCGGCGATCATCTCGCCCAGGTCGGCGGCCACGTCCTGCAGGACGTCGGCGACCCGGGGCGCGTTGGCGGCGAGGATCTCCCGCCACAGCGCCGGGTCGCCGCCCGCCACCCGGGTGGTGTCGCGCAGGCCCTGACCGGTGAGGGCGAGTGCGCCGGGGTCGGCGTGCTCGAGGCGGGCGGCCGTCATCGCGGCGATCACGTGGGGGGCGTGGGAGACGAGGGCGACCGCCCGGTCGTGGTTGCCGGGGGTCATCTCCACCGGGACGGCCCCGCACAGGGCGATGAGCTCGCGTACGGCCGCGAGGGTGGCGGGGTGGGTGTCGGGGCGGGGGGTGAGGACCCAGGGGCGGCCCTCGAAGAGGTCGGCGCGGGCGGCGTAGGGGCCGGAGCGTTCGCGGCCGGCCATGGGGTGGCCGCCGAGGTAGCGGCCGGTGTCCAGGCCGGCGTCGGTGACGGCCTGCCAGGGGCCGGACTTGACGCTGGCCACGTCGGTGTAGGAACGGGCGACGTCCAGGCGCTGGCAGTCGGCGAGGACCGGCGCGACGTGGTCCGGGGGGACGGCGATGACGGCGAGGTCGACGGGGCCGGCGGCGGGTTCGGTGCGGCCGGCGCCGAGGGCCTGGGCGGCGGCGGCCTGGGCGGGGTCGCGGTCGGTGAGGTGGACCGTGACGCCCTGGGCGGTGAGGGCGAGGGCGACGGAGGTGCCGATGAGGCCGGTGCCGATGACGGTGGCGGTGGCCAGGGTGCGCGGGGCCTCGGTGCGGGGCGGGGGCGGGGCGGTGCCGGCGGCGGGGAGGAGGCGGCTGCGGTCGGTGCGGACCATGTGGGCCAGGGTGCGGGCGCGGCCCGTACGGCCGGTGGTGTCGCGCAGTTCGCTGAAGCGGGCGACCTCGCCGGGGCTGATCGCGTACACCCGGTAGCCGGTGGCGAGGAGCGCCTGGACCCAGGGGCCGCGGTCGCTCCGGGTGCCGACGAGGACGTCGGCGACGTCGAGGTCGGCGCCGCCGTGCCGTACGACGAGCTCGCGCAGGCGGGCTACGCCGTCGGTGCCCTGCGGGATGCGGGCGGTGGCCAGGGTGCGGCCGGCTTCGTCGTGGACCTCGACGTCGTGGTGGTTGTCCGCCGGGTCATCGCCGATGAGCAGCAACGGTTCTCTCCAGCTCGGGCACGCCGGTCGGCGTGGCGGTACGGGTACGAAGGGGCCCCGCGGCGGCGGGCGGGGGAGGGCCCGCCGCCGCGGGGCGCCCGGTCAGGCGTCCGCCTGGGGCCGGGCGGGAGGGAGGAGCGGTGCGCACAGCGCCGCCAGGAGGGGCAGCGCCGCGACGACGGCGAGGGCGCGGGTGATCGCCATGTGCTCGGAGAGGGCCCCGGCGGTGGCGGAGCCGACGCCGCCGCCGACGAAGAACAGGAGGTTCAGTACGCCCATCGCGCCGCCGCGCTGCGCGGGTTCGAGGCGGCTGGACAGGACGGCGGTGGTGACGACCTGGGTGACGGCGAACGTGGCCATGCCCATGGACGTGCCGATCAGCATGACGACGATGCCGCCCTCGGCCAGCCCCACGATGCCGAGGAACACCGCGCAGCTGAGCGCGGCGCCGGCCAGCAGCAGGGAGCCGCCGCGGCTGAGGGTGAGCTTGCTGGCGACGCGGGAGCACACGGCGCCGACGACCGCGCCGGGCAGCAGCCAGGCGCCGATCTTGAAGACGCCCCAGCCGTACTGCACGGTGAGGATCTGCGGTACGGCGTACATCGCGGCGAACAGCCCGGCGTAGCCCCCGAATCCGACGACGGCGGCGACCAGGAACGTCCGGTCGGTGGCCAGCCATTTGGGGACGAAGCCGTCGGCGCGGCGCGACACCTGCACCGCCAGCCCCGCCACGGAGACGGCGAGCACGGCGGCCAGTGCGATGACCAGCGGGGTGTCCAGGTCGAGGGAGGACGCCTGGATGAGGAGCAGCAGCGAGGTGGCCGCCGCGCCGAGCAGGGTGCCGCCCAGCGGGTCGACGGGCTTGCCGTAACCGGGGCGGGCGGCGGCGAGCTTGAGGCACAAGGGGACGATCAGCAGCGACAGCGCGGGCAGGATCAGCGTGAGCCGCCAGTCCAGCCAGTCGGTGACCATGCCGCCGGCGAGGGTGGCGCTGGAGGAGCACAGGGCCATCGTGGCGCCGAAGATGGCGAGGATCTTGGGGCGTTGCCGGGCGTCGGAGGACGCGGCGAGCGTCAGGGCGCTGGAGGTGACGGCGCCCGAGCCCGCCGCCTGGACGAGGCGTCCGGCGACCAGCGCGCCGAAGGCGTCGGCGACCAGGCACAGCGCCGCGCCCACGGCGAGCAGCAGCGACCCCACGATCAGGGTGGTGCGTACGCCCCACTTCTCGGAGAGCCGGCCGAAGAACGCGGTGCCCACGCCCAGGGCCAGGGCGTGCGCGGTGAGCACCCAGCCGGCGACGGCCGGGCGGACCTCCATGGCCACGGCGACGTCGGGCAGCGCCACGCCCGCGGCGGTCACCCCGAAGATCACCGGGCCGAACAGGGCGCCCAGCCTGAGTCCGGTCGCCCCGGCCCCGGGCGGGGCCTGTGTCTGTGCGCGGACCGCGCTGTCGGTCGTCATCGCGACTGCTTCCTTCCATTGGTTCGGGCACGCCAGGAACAGGCGGGACCCGGGGGGAGCGGTTCCTCAGCGCCGCGGGGCGCGAGGGGGGATGTTGTGGTTGAAGCGCAGGAGGTTCTCGGGGTCGTAGCGGTCCTTGATCTCCGTGAGCCGTGTGTACGTGGCGGAGTCGTAGCCCTGCGACGCCCGCTGGGCGGTCTGCGGTCCGGTGAGGAAGTTGAGGTACCGCAGGCCCGTGCCCCGGTGGGCCATCCCCTCGACGACGGTGTCGGGTTCGCCGCCGGGCGGGGTGAGGGTGGTCAGGCAGTACGCGGCGTCGCGGTGCCCCACGGCGTTCGGGACCGCCGGCGGCCGGCCGAGGGCGCCCTGCAGATGGCGGAGCTCGACGAGGATGTCGCCGCAGGCGCTGTCGGGGCCGGCCAGGGCGAGCAGTTCGCCGGTGGCGGGGCCGTCGAACTCCCGCAGCATGAGGGTGCGTTCGTGGTATGGGACGGGGGAGGCGGGGTCGTGGTGGATCGCGGCGCAGCGGGCGTACGGCATCTCGCCCAGGGTGTCGGCGATCGGGGGCACGGTCTGGCGCAGCGGCTTGAGGAGGCGCTCCGCCTCGTCCGCGGGGCCCAGATGGCTGACGCGGACGTGGACGACGAGGCGCGAGCGCAGGAACTCCGGGATCGCGGGCAGGTCGGGCATGCGCAGCAGGGCCAGTGAGGAGGACGTCTCCTCGGGCAGCGCGGCGGTCCACGAGCGCCAGGTGTGCAGTACCTCGGCGGCGTGCTCGCCGGGGAAGTACAGCCCGCCGCCGTAGAAGTGGGGCGCGGGGAAGAGGGAGAACTCCAGCGCGGTGACGACGGCGAAGTTGCCCTTGCCGCCGCGCATCGCCCAGAACAGGTCCGTGTCGCGCTCGGCGGTGGCGACGCCGGGGCGGCCGTCGGCGCCGACGTACTCGATCGCGGTGACGTGGTCGGCGGCGTAGCCGTGGGCGCGCGACAGCAGTCCCAGGCCGCCGCCGAGGGTGTAGCCGACCACGCCGACGAGCGGCGAGGAGCCGTTGAGCGGGGCGAGGCCGAACGCGGCGGCGGCGTCGATGACCTCGTGCCACTGGGTCCCGGCGGCCACGCGGGCGGTACGGGCGTCCGGGTCGACGGTGACGCCCGTCATCCGGCGGGTGGAGATCAGCAGGCCGTCGCCGTGGGCGGTGGCGGTGGGGCCGTGTCCGGTCGCCTGGACGGCCACGGGGATCCGGGCGGCGGCGGCCCAGCCGACGGCCTCGCGTATCTCCGCCGCGTCCCGCACCGCGGCCACGGCGGCCGGGCGGTGCTCCACCACGCGGTTGAACCCGGCGACTTCGGCGGCGTAACCGTCGTCGCCGGGCAGCAGCACCGGGCCGGACAGGCGTCCGGCCAGTTCGCGTACCGCTGCGGTTGTGATCATGTGTCGGCCCTCCAAGGCGGACCCGTTCGGGTCGCCGATCACATTTCCAGCGGCACCGGGCGCGACCAATCCCTTCTTTGGGGGGATCTGGGCCCTAGCTCGCCGAGTGGCCCGACAGATCCCCCAGCTCCCGCAGCATGCCGATCAGCTCCGCCAGCCGGCGCTCGCCCAGGGCCTCCTCGGCCCGGGCGTGCAGCCGCCCCGCCTCCCTGCCCGCGTCCGCCAGCCGGGTGCGGCCCGCGTCGGTGAGCGCGATGATGCGCCGCCGGCGGTTGGCCGGGTCGGTCTCCTTGACCACCAGCCCGCGCCCCTCCAGCCGGTCCAGCAGCGGGGTCAGCGTGGAGCGGTCGATGGCCGCGCGGGCGCCCAGCGCCGACTGGTCCATGGCGCCGTGGTCGTCCAGCACCAGCAGCACCGCGAACTGAGGACTCGTCAGATCCGGCAGGGCCTGCTGCCACAGCGCCGTCCAGGACTGCACGGCCCGGCGCAGCTGATGGGGCAGCGCCTGCTCCAACTCCGGGCGCCGGCGGGGGGAGGGGCTTGCGTTCGTCATGCCCCGCAGTATATTCAGTGTACGGACATTCCGTGTACGGAAGGTGGTGGGGGATGCGTCTCGTCGTGGGAATGACCGGGGCCACCGGTGCGGTGCTGGGCGTGCGATTACTCCGTGAACTGCGGGCCCTGCGCGTGGAGACGCACCTGGTGCTGACCCGCTGGGCCCGCGCGACGATCGAGCTGGAGACCGGGCTCACGGCCCGGGACGTGGCCGCGCTCGCCGATCACGCCTACTCCCCGGACGATCAGGGGGCGCCCGTCTCGTCCGGCTCCTTCCGCACGGACGGCATGGTCGTCGTCCCGTGCAGCATGAAGACCCTCGCCGGCATCCGCACCGGCTACGCGGACGGGCTGGTGGCCCGCGCCGCCGACGTCACGCTCAAGGAGCGCCGCCCGCTGGTGCTGGTGCCGCGCGAGACGCCGCTCGGCGAGATCCATCTGGAGAACATGCTCGCCCTGGCCCGCGCCGGCGCCGCGATCGTGCCCCCGATGCCCGCCTTCTACAACCGGCCCGAGACCGTCGACGACCTGGTCGGCCACATCGTCACCCGGATCCTCGACCAGTTCGGCCTCGACACCCCGGGCGCCCGCCGCTGGGACGGCTTCCCGGCCCCCTCCGGCCGCAACGGCCACAGCCGAAGGAGTCCGACATGACCCGCATCACCGACCTGCGCGGCTACCTCGACGCCCTGGAGTCCCTCGGCGACCTCCACCGCGTCCGCCGCCCCGTGAGCGCCGACCTGGAGGCCGCCGCCCTGACCCGCCTGACCTGCGAACGCCGCGCCCCGGCCCCCCTGTTCGAGAACGTCGAGGGAGCCGCCCCCGGCTTCCGCCTGCTCGGCGCCCCCGCCGCCCTCAGCTCCGCCCCCGGCCGCGAACTCGCCCGGGTGGCCCTGTCCGTCGGACTGCCCCCCGACGCCACCGCCGCCGACCTGGTGGAGCACCTCGTACGCGCCCGGCACCTGCCGCCCGTACCCCCCAAGACCGTCGACCGCGCCGACGCCCCCTGCAAGCAGCACGTGCTCCTCGGCGCCGACGCCACCCTCGACCGCTTCCCCGTCCCCCGCATCCACGCCCAGGACGGCGGACGCTACCCCAACACCTGGGGCGTCATCGTCGCCCGGACCCCCGACGGCCGCTGGACGAACTGGTCCATCGCCCGCGTCATGCAACTCGACGGCCGCCGCATGACCGGCCTGGTGATCCCCGCACAGCACATCGGCATGATCTGGCAGGAGTGGGTGGAGCGCGGCGAGCCCATGCCGTACGCCCTGGTCCAGGGCGGCGACCCGGCGATCCCGTTCGCCGGCGGCATCCCGCTGCCGCCCGGCGTCGACGAGGCCGGCTACATCGGCGCGCTGTACGGCGAGGCGCTGGAGACCGTCCCGTGCGAGACGGTCGACCTGCGGGTGCCGGCGAGCGCCGAGATCGTGATCGAGGGACATCTGTCGCTCGAGCGCGACGCCCGCGAGGGGCCGTTCGGCGAGTTCGCCGGCTACGCCTCCCAGGAGACGTCGATGCAGCCGGTGTACACGATCGAGGCGATCACCCACCGGGACGACCCGATCTGGCCGCTGGTGGCCGAGGGCCGCCCGGTGGACGAGTTCCACACCGTGACCGGCGTCGGCCAGGCCGCCGAGGTGCTGGCGGAGCTGCGCGACGCCGGACTCCCCGTCACCACCGCCTGGTCACCGCTGCGGGCCGCCGCCCACTGGATGGTCGTCACCGTCCCGCAGAACTGGCGCGAGCGACTGCCGGGCGTGGACTCCGCGGAGTTCACCCACCGGATCGGGGAGGTGCTCTCCGACTCCCACTCGGGCCGGGCCACCGCCGCCACGTTCGTACTGGACGACGACGTCGACCCGGCCGACGACACGGACCTGCTGTGGGCCCTGGCCACCCGGATCCATCCGCTGGAGCGCTCGGAGGCCTGGTACGGCTTCGTCCACCCGCTGCTCAACTGCTACACCGCGCGCGAGCGGGAGGAGGCCAGCGGCCCCATCGTCTTCCACGACGGCCTGCTGCCGGCCCCGGGCGAGGGCCGGATGCCGCACGCCTCGTTCGCCCAGGCCTACCCGGAGGACGTCCGCCGCCGGGTCCTGGAGCACTGGACCGACTGACGCCCGCAGACACCGAACGCCCGCACCACAGCAGCGTGGTGCGGGCGTCCGCGGGCGGGAGGTCGGCGTTCCCGCCCGCCAGTTCAGGCCCCCGGCTCCTCCGGCCGGGCGGTCAGCCACAGCGACATCACCTGCCGCAGCGCGTCGCGTTCGGTGCGCAGCACGTCGTTCTCCCGGCGCAGCCGCTCCAGCGGATCCGTCTCCCGGTGCGCCCGGTGCACGGGGTCCTTGACCAGGGTGAGCCGGGCCGACCGCGACCGCCGGCCGCGCCCCGGCGGGGGGCACGGTACGGTCACGGCGCCCGCCGGTGCCGGGGTGAGGTCGCCGGCGAGGATCGACTGGTGCAGGGTGTGCAGCTCGGCGGCCGGTTCGATGCCGAGGTCCTCGGCGAAGCGCCGGCGCACCGCGCGGAACGTCTCCAGGGCCTCGGCGGTGCGGCCCAGCCGGAACAGGGCCAGCATGAGCTGGGCGATGGCCCGTTCCCGGAACGGGTTCTCGACGACGAAGCCGGCCAGATCGCCCATGATCTGGTGGTGCCGGCCCAGTCTCAGGGCCACGTCGAAGTACTCCTCGCTCACCGTCAGCCGGTTGTCGTTGTGCTTGACGGCCAGGGCCTCGAGCGTGCGCGAGTCCAGATCGGCGGCGACGGGCCCACGCCAGAGCCCGAGCGCGGACTTCAGCACCTGCTCGGCGCGCTCCAGCCGGTCGTCGCGCAGCAGCGCGCGGCCCTCGGCGACGAGGTCCTCGAAGGTGAACAGGTCCAGCGCGTCGTCGTCCCGCGGCTGGATCCGGTAGCTGGACGGATGGGTCTCGATCAGGCTGTGCCGCTCCCGGGTCCGCAGCAGCCGGCGCAGCCCCGACACGCAGATGCGCACCTGCCCGTGCGCCGAGCTGGGCGGTTCGTCGTCCCAGATGGCGTCGGTGAGCCGGTCCAGGCTGACCAGCCGCCCGGACTGCAGCAGGAGTGTCGCCAGTAACTTCCTCCGGCGTATCCCGCTTATCTCTATGTGTTGGTCGCTGTTCGTCACAAGCAGCGGTCCGAGTATTCGGAATTCGTAGGCGTCACTCATTCTGATAACCCCCGGTTAATGACGTGTACGGGTTGTTGAACGGACGAACAGACCCCCGATCAGCACAGTTGCCCATTGGCAGTCGAGCGCCAATGAGCAACTGTGGCGATGCTAACGGTCCGGCCACCGGCGGTGGACAGGTGCCGGCCGGGCCGCGGCGCTTATGCGTAGCGGTAGAAACGGGTGTGGTCCAGGAGGTCGGCGGGAGTCATGGTGTACCAGGGCGCGAGCTTCGTGTGCAGCGACGGCACGTCCGGGTGCTCCTCCACCGGGAGGTAGTGCGGCACGTCCGGGTGGGCCTGCTGCCACACCGACCAGATCTTGTCGATGAAGCAGTGGTGCAGGAAGAACACCGGGTCGTTGGGCGACCCGATGTAGAGCATGTGCCCGCCGACCCAGGTGTGCCCGGCGCCGTGCAGCTTGCCGAGATTCGCCTCCCAGGGGAACTTCGCGTAGCCCTCCAGATGGTTGCGCAGCGGCTGCGGGTCGCCGCTGTAGCCGGAGGTGTAGTTGTACGGCGGGGTGTCGTACGTGGTGAGCGCGAGGGCGTCCTCCAGCTCCCGCACGGTGGGCAGGTTGGGGTTGGTGGTGCCGAAGTCGCGGACCAGGTAGTCGCGGTCGTCCGCGGTGTAGTGGCCGTTGAACGCGGGGTGCTCGTCGCCGACCGGCACCACGCTGGTGTTCAGCCGCCAGCCGTTGCAGCGGGCGAAGGGGCCGGTCATGACCTGGCGGTCGCCGGGCCGGCCGTTGCCGCCCAGGAAGTCGTCGCCCCACAGCGGCGAGTCCTCGCCCTGGTCCGTGGTCCAGTCCCAGTAGGGGATGGTCACCCGCGGGTCGACGCGCTGCAGGGCCCGCTCCAGGATCAGCAGGTACTGGCGGTGCCACGGGAACAGCCCGGGGCTCATGTGCCCCCAGCGCTTCCCGCCGTCCTTGTCCAGGTAGTCCCCGGAGTTGATCTCTATGTGGATGCGCACCAGCTCGTCGTAGATCCCGAGGGTCTTGATCCTGCGCACGGCGCGGACGAAGCGCTGCTTCTCCTCGGCGGTCATGTCGAGGTGGTTCTTGCGTACGGGTACCACCGGACGCCCTCCTCTCCTCGTCGTCGGGTCAGGCATGGTGGGTGCCGGTGGCCAGCAGGTCGGCTCCGCGCAGTTCGTCGACGGCGTGCCGGCCGGCGGCCAGTGGGCTGGGGGCGAGCTTGTAGTGGCACAGGGCGCTCAGATAGGCGCCGTCGCCGAGCTTCATCACGTGCAGCGGGCGGCCGTCGATGGTGACCGCGCCGTCGGCGTGGGAGACGGTGATCGTACGGCCGCGGTAGGTCTCGGTGTGGTGGTCGTGTTCGGTGGCGGACGGGTCGGTGGCCGCCTTGTCGTGGGCGTCGGCCCAGGTGGTGCCGGCGTGGACGGCGGCGATGGGGAGGGTCACGGCGGCGACGCCGGCCATGCCCCTCATCACGTCGCGTCGTTTCATCGGGATACTCCTGTCGTGGCGGATGCGCGGCGTGGTGCTGCGACTTGGCCCCAGCTTGCGTTCGCGGCGTATCGGCGGTGTATCGCCGTTCACCGGTGTCCGCGGAAGACCCAGCTCACGGCGGGGGGTTCCGAAAAGCGGTGTGACGTTCGCCTCGAATCGGTCAAGTCGCCGGGGCCGGAGGGATGTTGTGGTTGAAACGGAACAGGTTGTCGGGGTCGACGCGGGCCTTGACCGCGCGCAGCCGCGCCCAGGTGTCCGGGGCGTAGCCGCTGCGGGCCAGTCCGGCGGTGTCGGGGCTGGCCAGGAAGTTGAGGAAGCGCAGGCCCGTGCCCCAGGGGGCCATGGCGTCGACCACCAGGGGCGGGCGGCCGTCGGGCAGCGAGACGGTCGACAGGGCGAACGCCGCGTCCCGGTGGTCGACGGCGCTGGGGACGGCGGGCGGGCGTCCGGTGGCGCCGCCGAGGTGGCGCAGCTCGACGACCATGTCGATGCAGTCGGCGCCCGGCCCGGCCAGCTTCAGCAGCATGTCCGCGCCGGCGTCGTCGAGTTCGCGCAGCATCATCGAGCGCTCGTTGTAGGGGATGGGCTCGCACGGGTCGTTGTGGATCTCCCCGCACCGGGTGTACGGCATCTCGCCCACGGTGTCGACGATCAGCGGCGCCGCCTCACGCAGCGGGGCGATCAGCCGGTCCCCGGACTCCGCCGGCCCCAGATAGGCGATCCGCAGATGAGCGGTGAGCCGGCCGCGCAGGAAGCCGGGGACCGTCTCGACGTCCGGCAGCCGCAGCAGCGCCAGCGACGACGTCATCTCGTCCGGCACCCCCTCCGTCCACGCCCGCCACGCGTGCAGCACCTCCCCGGCCGACTCCCCGGGGAAGAACAGCCCGCCGCCGAACAGCCGCCCCACCGGCACCAGGTCGAACTCCAGCGCGGTCACCACGCCGAAGTTGCCCTTGCCCCCGCGCAGCGCCCAGAACAGCTCCGCGTCCCGGTCCGCGGTGACGCGCCGGAACTGCCCGTCGGCCGTCACCACCTCCAGCGCGGTCACCAGGTCCGCGGCGTACCCGTACCGCCGCGCCATCAGCCCGAGCCCGCCGCCGAGGGTGTACCCGGCGACGCCGACGAGCGGGGAGGAGCCGCTGAGCGGGGCCAGGCCGAACTCGGCGGCGGCGTGGATCACCTCGTACCACCGGGTGCCCGCCTCGACCCGCGCGGTGCGGGCCGCGGGGTGGACCATCACCCCCCGCAGCCGGCGCGTGCTGACCAGCAGCCCCCCGGACGCGGCGGTCGACGGACCGTGCCCGGTGGCCTGGACGGCGACGGGGAACCCGTGGTCGGCGGCGAAGGCCACGGCGTGGCGTACGTCGGCGGCGTCGTCGACCACGGCGATCAGCTGCGGGTCGTGCTCGGTGATGAGGTTGAACCCGTCGAGCTCCAGGGCGAAGTCGTCGTTGCCCGGCCGCAGCACCTGTCCGCTCAGGCACGCGGAGAGCGCCGTCGCCGCCGGGTCCGCGAGATGGTTGCCTGTCGTCATTCTGAGTCCTTCCCCTCCAGTCGTCCGCTGGACGAAAAGGACCCTGCCAGCGCCGGGGGCGCCGTCCCATCCCTCATTTGAGGGCGGATGCCCGGGGGCCCGCGACGGACGAACCGTCGCGGGCCCCCGGGGAGCGGGCGGTCAGGCTCGGACCACGGCGTGGTCCCAGTCCTCGGCCGGACCGAACAGCTTGCGCGGCTTCATCGCGTCCAGCTTCCGCGCCAGCAGCTCCGCGGGGACAAGCGTGCCCGGCGGCACCGCGCCGACCTCGCACCGTACGTCCAGCTCCGTCCGGACGGACTCGGCCAGCTGCGCGCACGCCTCCGCCACGCCCTCACCCGGCACCTCCAGCTGGACGACGAGCCGGTCCGGCTCCGCGCGGGCCCGCCAGAACAGCACGCCGTATGCGGCCGGCAGCCGGTACACCAGCTCCTCCACCTGCACCTGCCCCAGCCGCCGCCCGCCCACCGGATACCCCTGGCCGAGGCGGCCGAGCACCCGTACGGTCGGCAGTTGCCAGCCGCAGGGGCAGTCCTCGTACCGCAGCTCCACCAGGTCCTCGATGTTGTACCGCACCAGCGGCATCGCCTCCCGGAACAGCGGCGTGATCACCAGCTGCCCGGTGCCCTGCGGAGCGACCGCGCCGGTCCGCGGGTCGAGGATCTCCGGCAGCACCCGGTCCGCCCAGAAGTGCATCCGCCCGTGCGGGCAGTCACCGGCCAGCGGACCGACCTCCGTGCAGCCGTACTCCTCGACCACCGGCGCCCCGAAGATCTCCTCGATCCGCCGCCGGCGCGCCGCGCTCATCGGCTCGCCCGCCACGTACAGCGCCCGCAGCGACGCGAACGCGTCCGCGCCGTATCCGGCGGCCCGGGCCGCCGCCACCCACAGCAGGCTCTCGCTGGGCGTCGACCACGTCAGCGTGACCGGCAGATC
Source organism: Streptomyces smaragdinus (assembly GCF_009604385.1). Classification (GTDB taxonomy): domain Bacteria; phylum Actinomycetota; class Actinomycetes; order Streptomycetales; family Streptomycetaceae; genus Streptomyces; species Streptomyces smaragdinus. The sequence goes on along the minus strand of NZ_WEGJ01000001.1, from coordinate 171,909 downwards.
CCGCAGCAGCCGCACCACCCGCGCGTACGGCACCGCCAGCGACCGGCAGTCGCCCGGCACCACCAGCGCGCCGTCGCGCATCGCCGCCCAGTGCGCCATGTGCCCGGCCAGCACCAGCCCGTACGGGATCCGCACGAGCAGCGTGTCCGCCGGGCCCGGCGGCACCGTCTTGCGCACGAAACGGTCCGCCAGATCCGACCACTCCGCCTCCGTGAAATAGGCGGGCGTCGGATTGCCGGTGGAGCCGCTGGACTCGTGATACGTGGCGACCCGCTCCCGCGGCACGGCCAGCATGCCGAACGGATAGCTGTCGCCCAGATCGGTCTTACGGGTCAGGCCCACCGACGCCAGGTTCTGCCCCGGCTCCAGCCGCCGCGCGTAGAACGGCGAGTTCAGCGCATGGCGCAGCGTCGCGCCGACGCGCTCGGCCTGCAGGGCCCGCAGCCCGTCGAAGTCCTTCCAGTCACCGAGCGCGGGCAGCGCGGGCGCGAGGGTCATACGGCGGCCTCCGTCAGCGCGCCCGACGTGATCAGACCGACGACCGCCGCGATGTCCACGTCCATCTGCCGGTCCCGGTCGGCGAACGCCACGACCTCCCGGACCCGCGCGTGCGCCGCCCTGGTCCGCGGGCTCATCGCCGCCACCCCGCGCAGCTCCACCGCCTGGCAGGCGGCGATCAGATGGATGGCCGCGACCTCACGGGTCAGCTCGATGATGTTCCGCGCGTCCCGGGCCGCGATCGGCGCCATGCTGACCTTGTCCTGGTTGTGCGCCTCGGTGGAGCGGGAGAACGTGCTCACCGGCCCGGCGTTCTTCAGCGCCTCCGCGGTCAGCGCCGAGCACGCGATCTGCATGCCCTTGAACCCGTGCTGCAGACCCGCCTCGGAGTCCTCGTCGCTCACCCTCGCGATCAGGTTCGGGGTGAGGCCGTTGTTGAACTTCTCGTCCACCAGCAGCGCCAGCTGCCGGTCCAGCAGGTCCGCGATGCCCGCGACGGCCGTCTTCAGCGCGTCCATCGCCGTGACGATGTGCCCGCCGTAGAAGTTGCCGCCGCTGTACACGGCGCCCGTCGCCGGCTCGAACAGCGGGTTGTCGCTCGAGGAGTTGATCTCCACGGTGACCCAGGTGCGCACCCAGTCGAGCATGTCGCGCAGCACACCCGTGACATGCGGCGCGCAGCGCAGCGAGTAGCGGTCCTGGATGCTGCGGGTGAGCTTCTGGTAGTGCCGCCCGTCCAGCGGGTCGTTGAGGTCGACGACCTGGTCGTGGGTGAGGGCCAGCGCGGAGCCGTCCAGCAGCTCGTGGATGCGGGCGGCGCTGGCGCGCTGGCCGGTGTGGGGCTTCTCGTCGTGGATGAACGGGGCGTAGTGGCCGCGGTTGCCCAGCATGCCCTCGCTGGCCAGGGCCGTGCACAGGTCCGCCACCTCGGCCAGCTGGGCGGCCGCCTCGGTGTTCAGCGCGGCGAACGCGGCGCTGAAGGACGTGCCGTTGATCAGCGCCAGCCCGTCCTTGGCCTCCAGCTGTACGGGCTCCAGCCCCAGCTCCGCCAGCACCTCGCCGGCCGGCCGGTCCCGGCCGCCGTGGCGCACCCGGCCCTCGCCGGTCAGCGCGTATGCCAGATAGCACAGGGGGACCAGGTCGCCGCTGGCGCCGACCGAGCCGCGCTCGGGGATCGCCGGCAGCACGTCGTACCGCAGGAAGTCCAGCAGCCGCTCCACGACCGGCAGGCTGACGCCGGAGTTGCCGCGGGCCAGGCAGTTGGCGCGGATCAGCAGCGTGGCGCGGACGATCTCGTCGCGCGCCAGCGGGCCGGTCCCGTTCAGGTGGTAGCGGATCAGTTCGCTCTGCAGCCGGGCCGTCTTCTCGGCGGAGATCTGCCGGTTGACGCTGTCGCCGAATCCCGTCGTCACCCCGTAGATGGGCTTTCCGGTCCGCAGGATGTCGAGCTTCAGGTTCCGCGACTCGTCCATCGCCTTCAGGGCGTCGTCGGAGACGGAGAACTCGGAACCCTCGCGGGAAGCGGCGGTCATGACCTGGCCGATGGTCAGGTCGCGCCCGTCGATGGTCGTGATGGTCACTGGTGGACACCTTTCTCACCGGGTGGTCCACGAGTCTTCTCCGGGCATGTTTTGCGCCCGTATCGCCGTGTTCGCGGGCCCCGATACGCGGGTGAGACGCGGGGGATATGCCGGCTCCACAGGATGGGAGCAGAACCGGCAAGGAGGGAGCCGACCACCATGATCCCCAACGGCGCGTTCGGCAGGCGGCTGCGGCTGCGGCGTCTGTACCGGCACCACCGGCAGCGGCTGCTCGTCGTACCGCTGGACCACGCGGTGACGCAGGGGCCCATCACCGGCGGCGAGGGCATCGACACCCTGGTCGGGCGGCTGGCCGCCAACCGGGTCGACGCGGTCGTCCTGCACAAGGGCAGCCTGCGGTACGTCGACCCGGCGTGGTTCGCCCGCACGTCCCTGATCGTCCACCTCAGTGCGTCCACCGTGCACGCCCCCGACCCCGACGCCAAGTACCTCGTCGCCGGCGTGGAGGAGAGCCTGCGCCTGGGCGCCGACGCGGTGAGCGTGCACGTCAACCTCGGCTCGGACGGCGAACAGCGCCAGATCGCCGACCTGGCCGCCGTCGCGGACGCCTGCGACCGGTGGAACGTACCGCTGCTCGCGATGATGTACCCGCGCGGCCCGAAGATCACCGACCCCCGCGACCCCGCGCTCGTCGCCCACGCCGTGACGCTCGCCGCGGACCTCGGGGCGGACCTCGTGAAGACCCCCTACGTGGGCTCGCCCGCGCAGATGAAGGAGATCACGTCCGCCGCCCCCGTCCCGGTGATCACCGTCGGCGGCCCCCGCGTCACCGACGAGTCGCGGCTGCTGGCCCAGGTCGCCGAGGCCCTGGAGGGCGGCGCCGCCGGAGTGGCGATGGGCCGCAACATCTTCCAGGCCCCCGACCCGGGCACGCTCGCCGGCCGGCTCGCGGACCTGATCCACGGCGGGTGACCACGTACCACCCGCGTACCAGACCCCCGTCGTCGCACCTCGACTAGGAGCCCACAGGAATGAAGCTCAGCTGGCTGGACATCACCAACCTCGACGAGGCGAAGGCCGCGATCGTCCAGGAAGCCCTCCACCACCGCCTGGACGCCGTCGTCGCCGCCGACCCCGCCGACCTCGCGGGGCTGCCGCCCACCGTCGGCAAGGTCCTCTTCCCTCGCGGCCGGCCCCTGCCCGACGACTTCGGCGAGGCCACCGTCGTCATCGTCGACCCCGCCTTCCACCGCGTGACCCCCGCGGAGCTCGCCCTCGCCCACCCGGAGCGGGAGTTCGGCCGGTTCGTCGAGATCATCGACGCCCCGACCCTCGAGGACGCCTGCGAGGCGGCCCGTACCGAACGCTGGAGCCTGCTCCTCTTCCGCGACCCCACCAAGATCCCCCTGGAGATCGTCATCGCCGCGTCCACCGGCTCCCCGGGCAGCCTGATCACCGTCGCGCAGGACGTGGAGGAGGCGAGCATCATCTTCGGTGTACTCGAACTGGGCTCTGACGGCGTGATGATGGCGCCCCGCAAGGTCGGCGACGCCGCCGCGCTGCGCGCCGTCGTCGAGACCGAGACCCCCGACCTGGGCCTGGTCGAGCTCGAGGTCGTGAGCACCGAGCACGTCGGCATGGGGGAGCGGGCCTGCGTCGACACCTGCACGTACTTCCGCAAGGACGAGGGCATCCTCGTCGGCTCGCACTCCAAGGGCATGGTGCTGTGCGTCAGCGAGACCCACCCGCTGCCGTACATGCCGACCCGCCCCTTCCGGGTCAACGCCGGCGCCATCCACTCGTACACCCTCGCCAAGGACGGCCGCACCAACTACCTCAGCGAGCTCAGGGCAGGCAGCAAGATCATCGCCGCGGACGTCGAGGGCCGCACCCGCCTCGTCACCGTCGGCCGCGTGAAGATCGAGACCCGGCCGCTGATCTCCGTCAACGCCGTCGCCCCCGACGGCCGCGAGGCCAACCTGATCCTCCAGGACGACTGGCACGTCCGCGTCCTCGGCCCCGGCGGCGCGGTGCTCAACAGCACCGAACTCAAGCCCGGCGACAAGGTCCTGGGCTATCTGCCCACCGAGGACCGGCACGTCGGCTACCCGCTCGACGAGTTCTGCCTCGAGTCGTAGTGGAACAGCCCCTGTTCGTCCCCGTGCGGGTGACCGCCGCCGGCACCCACGCCGTGCACACCGCCCGCACGCGGGACGACCGCCGCCGCGTCGGTCTCGCGTTCACCACCGCGGACCGGCTGCACGCGGCGCTCGGCGCGGACCGGCGCTGGACGCGGCTGTCCTGGCCCGCGCTGCGGGCACTGCTGCGGCCGCTGGGCATCGGGGAGGTCGTGCTCGACCCGCTGTACGTCGGCCCCGACCTCCCCGACGCGGGGCCGGTCCTGGCCGGGGTGCGCCAGACCCAGTGGGTGCCGGACGAGGTGTGGTGACGGTCACAGGGGGCGCAGGCGGGATGACGTACGGTGGGACGTGCGCCACGTACGTGTCCGAACTGCCGTACCACCGTGCCGAATTGGAGCACCGCCGCATGCCCCCTGTGATCGGCCGCGACGAACTCATCCGCCGGGTCGGCCGCGCCGGCACACCGGACGCCATGTTCTCCACCCTCGCCGCCCAGCTGCGCCGCGTCGTCCCGTACGACGCGGCCGTCTGGCGTGCGACGGACCCCGAGACCGGCATGATGACCTCGCCGATCCTCGCGGAGAACATAGAGGAACGCTCCTGTGCCGTGTACTGGCGCTACGAGCTGTTCGCCGAACGCATCAACCTCTTCCGCGACCTCGTCCAGGCCCCCGACCCGGTGGCCGGCCTGTGGGAGAGCACCGACGGCCACCCCGACCGCAGCCCCCTCTACACCGGCTTCCTCGCCCCCCGCGGGGTGCACGACGAACTCCGCGCCGTCCTGCGCGTCGACGGCCGCCCCCACGGCTACGTCAGCCTCTTCCGCCTCAACGGCAGGAACGCCTTCGGGACGGGCGAACGCCGCTTCGTCCAGGACCTCGCCACCCCCGTCGCCCGCACCCTGCGCTCCTACGCGAAACAGGGCCCCGAACCCACCACCGGCGGCGGCCCCCTCGGCACCGGCCTCCTCCTCTTCGACGCCGACGGCTCCCTGATCTCCGTCAACGACGACGCCCGCCACTACCTCGACGAGATGCCCGACGGCCCCACCATCCCCACCGCCCTCGGCATCCCCGTCCCCCTGTGGGTCCACGGCACCGCGATGCGCGCCCGGGCCATCGCCGAGGAACGCGAGAGCGGCACCGCCCGCATCCGGCTGCGCAGCCGCACCGGCCGCTGGCTCGTCTGCCACGCCACCTGCCTGCGCGGCGCCGACGGCTCCCTGGGCCCGGCCGCGGTCGTCGTCGAACGGGCCCCGGTCTCCGAGGTCACCCCGCTGATCGTCCAGGCGTACGAACTCTCCCGCCGCGAACTGGAGGTCACCCGCTGCGTGGCCCGCGGCCTGTCCACGGGCCGGATCGCCGAGGAACTCCATCTGTCGCCGCACACGGTCCGCGACCACATCAAGGCGGTGTTCGAGAAGCTCGGGGTCTCGAGCCGGGGGGAGCTGGTGGGGAAGCTGTTCACGGAGTACCACGACTCCCTCGGGGCCGCGGGCTGAGTGCGCCCGGCACGAGGAGACCGTCCGGTCGGCGATCGCCGACGAGATCGCCGCGGGCCGGCGTCGCTGCCGAGGGTGGACAGGTTCTGGGGGCCGGCTCTGGTACGTGCCCGGCGGCGGAAGGAAAGGCGCAATGATCGCCGTGACAGATACGGCAAGGTCACGTGGCGCCGAGCCGTTGGCTGTCCGCCGTTCTTTCCGAACCCCAACCGGCTGACGGCCCATGCCCGTGGCCTCGCGCACGGTGCAAACGTGACCGGCGCCCCCGCTCAACGGCGCCGCGCCAGCTGTCTCACCTCCACGATCGTCGCCACCGCCCGGAGCCACGTGGCCGCTGTCTCGTCCGCGGCGGGGCCGGCGTCGAGTTCGGCGGCGGTGCGCAGCCACTGGCGGACGATGTCGGCGGCGTCGGGGGCCGGGAGGGGTTCCGGCAGGGTGGTGGCGAAGGGCAGGCCGCCGGCGCGGAGCGTGTCGGCGAGGAAGGCGATCGAGCGGGGGTGGGTGCCGAGCCGGCCGAGGACGACTGCCGCGGCGGCGGCGCCGTCGCCGAAGAGGGCGGTGCGGTGCGGGCCGGGCGCGGCGGTGAGGCCGTGCCGCAGCAGGCCGGCGATGTCGAGGTGGGCCAGTTCGTCTTCGGTGCGGTCCGGGGTGTGCACGGTGGTCTCGTTTCGTCCTGCGGGTCAGCCGACGGTGACGGTGTAGGTGATGCGTTCGGCGTCGGGTGCCTCGGGAGGATGATCCTTGGCATGCGGCGGGCACGTGGTGAACGTGCAGTGCAGGAGCGTGAACCGGGTGACTCCCTCGCCCTCCGCCTCGAAGGTGAAGGTGAGATCCTGCGGAGCGCCGTCCCAGTCCTCCTTGCCCTCCTGCGGCTCGGACGCGTGTCCCCGTTCGGTCAGTACGGCGCGGTCCGGCGCGGGATCGACGAGGTACCAGTACTCGCGGGTGGAGGCGTTCTCGCTGACGGTGAGGGTGAAGCGTTCGCCCGGTTCGGCGGCGATGGAGGTGTCCTCCACGGGGTGGCTCGTCGGGCCGCCGTCCGGGCCACCGCAGCCCACGACGAGCGTGAGCAGGACAACGGCCAGGGCCAGCGCGCCGCTACCGGGGGAGGAGGACAAGATTCGCATCGGGAAACCGTTCGTCGGAGGCCTTGGACATCCGCCCGTTCACGAAGTCGTCCTCGCTGATCCAGGTGGTGGTGCCCCAGGGGTTGAAGACCTGCAGCTTGTCGCCCTCCTGGGCGATGATGGTCATCGCGTGACCGTCGCCGCCGACCGGGACGGGCTTCCCCTCGGCGACCGACTTCTCGATCTCGGTGAGGACGGCCCGGCGCTCGGCGGTGCTGTCGAGCTCCCGGCGTTCGTAGTCGTCGCCGGTGGCGCTGCCCACGGTGGAGTCGGTGATCTCTTCCCGCCCCTCCGCGTCCATGCCGTTCCAGTTGTCTCCGCCGCCACCCTCTTCGTGCAGCCGGTGCTGCTCGCTCACCAGGCGCTCACGGAACGCGTCGGGGTCGTTCTCCTGCCCGGTGGGGCCGCCGGTGAGTTCGAGCGCGTAGACCGGGTCGACCGTCGCGCGGGCCATGACGGTGGACGAGGCCACGCAGGTGCCCTCGGAGCCGTCGCCTCCCTGGGCCCAGTCCTGGCCGTCGAACCGCACCGGGGTCTTGTTGATGTTCGACCCGTTGGGTGCCTGTCCCTTGTCCTTCATGCCCGCGCGGTCGGACACCACCGGGCTCAGGTGCTCGCGCAGCCAGTCGGGGGACTTGCCGTGGATCTTCTTCCGGAACTCGCGGATCTCGGCGACGGTGTGTCCGGCGGCCAGCGTCTTCATCAGATAGGCCCGCTCCTGCGGGGACGAGGACTGGGCCAGCATCCGCTCCATCTCCGCCCTGTCCCCGGGCTTCAGCCGGTCCATGTGTGCCGACGCCCGGGTCAGGTCGTCGGCCGAGAGGACCTCGTTCAGCTCGGTCTCGACGCCGCCGACGCCCGTGTCGGCGAGCACGAGCTTGTCGACCGGCGTCAACTGGCCGGTCTCCAGCTTTCCGGCACGCGCTTCGGCGGTCCACTTGTTCAGCTCGCGGGCGGCGACCCGGCTCGCCTCGGCGACTTCCGCGGCGGCGTCACTCATCAGACCGATGGCCTGCGAGGAGACGTCGGCGGCGGCCTTGCGCTCCGCCTCCTCCCCGTCGTTCTCGTGCAGGTTGTCGAAGAAGCCGTCCCGCCCGCCGAGGGCGTGCTTCTGCTCCGCCAGCCGGCTGCGGCCCCGCCGGTCCTTGACCTGCGCGTCGTCGATCGCGTCGGCCAGCGTCAGCAGGGTGACGACGCAGCCCTGGAACGCCTCTCCGAGCTGGGCCGCGGAGCGCCCGGCGGCGGCCACGGCGGCGGACGCCAGGACGCTCGTATCGCCTACCCACACCTCGGGGAGCCCTTTGCGGGACACCTGGTCGACCTGCTCGAAGACGCCGGCGACGTAGCCGGTCTGACTGCGGTAGAGGCGGGCGAGGCTCTCCAGCGCGCCGGGATCGCCGTCCGGCGGGGGAACCCGGAGGGCTCCGTCGATGAAGTCGAGTACGTCGTTCTTGCTGCCCGCGCCGCGGACGTCCTCGGCGAGGCCACCGAGCCATACCGCGCGATCGGCAGCGGACTCGGGCGGATCGAAGAGCGAGTCGAAGACAGACACCACGATCCCCCTCAGAGATCCGACAGGGCGGAGGCGGGGTGGGCGGACGCGGCCTCGACGCCGACCCTCTCCACCTGATGCTTCACTCCGCCGTCGGTACGGCGGTAGGAGTTCCGGGCGAGCTGGACCTTGCCGCCCAGTTCGTGCAGCGCCGCCGCAAGCGTCTTGGTCTCGGCCTCCCACGCCTCGGTGAACGCGTTCAGCGCCGCCGCGGCGTCCTTGCTGCCCGTCTGCTTGTACGAGTACTTCGTACGAGCCTCAACGGCGGAGCCGACGTTGTCCATGTCCGTCCCGGCGCCGTCCAGTGTCTGAGCCTGGCCGGTCATCCCTGCCGTGACCCGATATCCGTCGCTGCCCACCGTGGCCTCCCCCGTGTCGGTTGGGTGAGACATGACACTAACAGCGGGGCGGGGCGAGCGTATTGGTGTCCCGGCACCACCACGTCCACCTCTCCGAACAGAGCCGACGACCCTTGTTCACCGGCCTGCTACGGCACCATGCCGGCATTCCACCGCTAGTCGGAGTCGAGCTGGTGATCCGCCCAGACGTAGCTCTCGGGCAGCAGCTCGGCGACGGGAACGGCGCGCAGCCGGTCGCCGGAACCGACGATGACCCGCAGGCCGGGGAAGTAGTCGAGGAGCACCTGCCGGCACCGCCCGCACGGGGGGACGACGCCCCGGTCGCGGTCGCCCACGGCGACGATCGTGTCGAGTTCGTACGCGCCCTGTGCGGCGGCCGTCCCGACGAGGACCAGCTCGGCGCAGGGACCGCCGGTGAAGTGGTACGCGTTCACGGCGGTGATGATCCGCCCGTCCCGGGCCCGGCCCGCGGCCGCCATGGTGTGGTTGTCGCCCCGGCAGCGGGTGCGGGCGACGTGCGCGGCGGCCCGGATGAGGTCGTGGTCGACGGGAACGGTCATCTGCTCGGCTTTCGTCGGACGTCGGTCGGGTACTCGCCCCGACCGTACGTGCTGGCGAAGCGCCTGCGGTACTCGGTGGGCGTGAGGCCCAGATGGCGGGCGAAGGCGCGGCGCAGTGTCTCATCGCTGCCGAGGCCGCTGCGGCGGGCGGCGGAGGTGATGCTGTGTCCGTCCAGGAGGAGCTGCTGGGCGCGGTCGAGACGGACGCTCTCGACCCAGCGGGCGGGCGTGGTGTGCAGCTCGGCCTGGAACAGCCGGGTCAGATGCCGGGTGCTGACGGCCGCCGAGGCCGCCATGGCGGGCAGGCCGTGGTCGGCGGCCGGGTCGGCGAGTACGGAGTCGGTGAGCGACCGCAGCAGGTCACTGCGGGCGGGCGGGCCGGTCAGTGCCGTGGAGAACTGTGACTGGCCCCCGGGACGCTGCATGAAGACGACCAGCTCGCGGGCGATGTCGCGGGCGGTGTCGGGGCCGTGGTCGTGTTCGACGAGCGCCAGCATCAGGTCGATGCCCGCGGTGATGCCCGCCGAGGTGACGTAGCGGCCGTCGTGCACGTGCAGGGAGTCCGGCTCGACCCGCACCCGCGGGTAGCGGTGGGCGAGGGTGGCGGCGTGGCGCCAGTGGGTGGTGGCCCGGCGGCCGTCGAGCAGCCCGAGCGCGGCCAGGACGAACGCGCCCGTACAGACCGAGGCCACCCGCTCCGCCCGCCCCGCGAGCAGGCCGGCCGCGGCCAGCAGCTCCTCCCGCGGACCCTCGGCGAGATGATCGGCCCCGGCGACCACGAGGGTGCCGGCGGGCCCGGCGTCCGCCGCGGCGACGGTGCTGCCCAGCACCGGCCCGCTGGACGTGACGACGTCACCGCCCCGGGGCGAGACCAGAGTGCAGGTGTAGGGGTGTCCGTGCAGGCCGGCCTGGTGCAGCACCTCGAGCGGACCGCTGACGTCGAGCAGGGTCACGCCGTCGAAGACGAGGAACGCGATCCGATGCGTCATGTCTCGATCTGTGGTTCATGCGTCCGTACAGACATGGCCCCAGCGTACGCCACAGGGCGAAGGTGGAGGAATCCACCGATGAGAGGAAACCCCGATGAGCGAGACGATCGCGGACGTACGCATCCCCGACAGCGCCCTGGCCCGCGAGGCGACCGAGCTGGTACGCGAGGTCGGCCCGCCCCTGCTGTTCGACCACTCCCGCCGGGTCTTCGTGTTCGGCTCACTGCGCGGCGCCCGGCAGGGCCTGGCCTTCGACCCCGAGCTCCTCTACGTCGGAGCCATGTTCCACGACCTCGGCCTGACGGAACGCTTCCGCCGCACCGACCAGCGCTTCGAGATCGACGGCGCCGACGAGGCCCGCCGCTTCCTGCACTCCCACGGCATCACCGGCGACCCGGCCGACCGGGTGTGGACGGCGATCGCCCTGCACACCACCCCGGAGATCCCGCTGCACATGGCACCCGAGATCGCCCTGGTCACCCGCGGCGTGGAGCTGGACGTCCTGGGCATCGGCTACGACACCCTCACCGACGACCAGCGCGCCGCCGTGACCGCCGCCCACCCCCGCCCCGATTTCAAGAACCGCATCCTCGCCGCCTTCACCGACGGCATCAAGGACCGCCCCGACACCACCTTCGGCAACGTCAAGGCCGACGTCCTCGCCCACTTCGTCCCCGGCTTCCACCGCGGCGACTTCGTCGAGGTCATCAAGAACTCCGACTGGGTCGAATAACACGAGCCCTCACCCGGCGCGCGGCGGCGCATCGACCGCCGCGAGCCCGGGCGCGACCGGTACGTCCCCGTCCACCGGCTCGGCGGGCAGCGCCCGGGCCGACGGGGCGAACAGGAACAAGGACGCCCCCAGCGTGCCCGCCACCCCCAGCCACAACAGCAGCGCGGGACCCGACCGCTCGATCACCAGCCCGGACAGTACGAGTCCCAGCGGCATCCCGACCAGAGCGCTGAAGCTGCCCAGCGACGCCACCCTCCCGATGACGTCCGCCGGGACGTGATGCGTCACGACCGTCTGCCACAGCACGTTCAGGACGGTCTGCGTCACACCCAGCACGACGAACGCCGCACAGGTGACCGCGAACGGCGCACCCGCCACCAGCGCGACGAACGGAACCGACGCGACCACGACGAACGGACACATCACCCGCAGCGGAAACCGCGGCCGAAGACGCGACGCGAGCAGACCCCCCGCCACCCCACCGCACCCCAGCGCGACCTGCCACCCGGAGAACGCCCACCGCGCATCCCCGAACCGGGGCGCCAGCACCGGCAGCGCGACCTGCAGCACCCCACCCCCGACCATCCCGATGACCGTCACACACGCCATCCCCGCCACCAGCCACCGCCGCCCCACCACCTCGGCCAGCCCCCGCCGCGCCTCCCGCACCAGCCCCACCCGCGACGCCCAACCCCGTACAGCCGGCGCCGCGCCCGCACGCAACGAGGACAGCAGCGCCGCACTCACCGCGAAACTCACCGCGTCCGCCACCACCGCTCCCGTCGGCCCGGCCAGCCCCACCAGCAGCGCCCCGGCGACCGGCCCGCACACAAGCGCCCCCGACGCCCCCGACGCGACCCCCGCACTGACCGCCTTCACCTGCCCCGCGGGGATCCCGGTCTTCAGGAACTTGCCCGCGGCAGGGTTGAACTGCGAGGCCATGGCCCCGTTCACGAACACGCACCCGGCGATCACAGCCACCCGCGACCCGCCCGCGAAGAGATAGCCCGCCAGAGAACACTGCACCACCACACGCACCACATCCGCCCCGACCATCGTGCGCAGCGCGGACGTCCGGTCGGCGAGCAGCCCACCCGGCAGCACGAACAGCGCGTTACCGAGGATCTGCGCGGTGAGCACCACGCTCACCGCGCCGGCCCCCCGGCCGAGATCGTGCACCAGCAGATAGGCCATCGCCACGGGAATCGTGAGACTGCCCACCGAGGAAAGGGTCCGCGCGGTGATATAGCGGCCGGAACGACCCATCAACCGAACAACTCCGGTGCGCTCGACGCCTTGTGCAGCGTCCCCTCACGGTAGAGGGCATCCAGCAGCGCACCGTCCAGCACATTGCCGAACTCGCGCACCGACGTGAAATCGACGTCGTCCCCGGAGGAATACCCGCACCGCACCCACCGGCTTCCCAATTCACCGGCCCCGGTGAATCCCGAGCCGATGTCCCCGACCTCCCACCCGGGTTTCCCGGCCGATTCCCAGCAGCTGTACAGCGTCCCGTCCGCATTGACGACCGCACCCCCCGAACCACCCACCTCACCGCAGGTACGGCAGTTCGGCTCGCCCGGAATCGCCACCTCGAACCCGTGCCGGGCGAGCGAGACATAACCGGCCACGACCCGCTTGGCGAGCTCCCGCTCCCGGGCGACCAGATCGGTGAAGCCGATGCCCGGATCACGGACCAGGGCGAGAGCCACGCGCACCCCGTCCGGCTCCAGCCGCCCGGCCAGATCCGCCACCAGCGCCGGCAGCCGCGCCTCCGCCGCCCCCGACAGGTTCACCCGGAGGAACACCCGGATCCCGGTCAGCTTCCGTACGGCGGCGACGTTGTCGAGGATGGTGTCGTACGTCGGCCGGTTGCCCCGCGTATGCCGGATCCCGTCGTGCGACTCGCGGTCGCCGTCCAGCGTCACCTGGACCGCGGACAGCCCGGCCGCCTCGAGCTTCCCGGCCAGTTCACCCGTGAGCAGCACACCGTTGGAGATCATCGAAGCCTGCGTACGCCCCAGGCCGGCGGTGCGCTCGAGCAGACTCAGACACGCCTGGGGCGCCAGCAGCGGCTCCCCGCCGAACAGCATGAGCCGTAACGCGCTCTTGCCGTACCGGGCCATCTGCCCGGCGACGAACTCCACGACCCGCCCGATGGTCTCCTCCGTCAGCGTGGACCGGGCGATCCGCACCGGCAGCTGTCCTTCCGCCGGCGTCGCCTCGTTCTGGAAGCAGTAACGGCAGGCGAGATTGCAGTCCGTCGACGTCAGGACGGTCACGTCGTACGCGGCGGACTTCACGGGCCGCTGCGGCATCCCGTCGCGCAACTGCCGCATGATCCCGTCGGGAAGCGCGGGCACGTCCAGCGGCGCGATCTCCGGTGGAATGCGGGCGACGGTTCCACCGGCCAACGCCCACCAGGCTCGTTCGGATTTGATGATACGCACGGCAGTCCTTCCGTATGGTCCCCCGAACGGGAGGGGCGGAATCCGGCCTGCCCGCCCCTCCCACTCATCCGGTCAGCTCACGCGTTGAACCAGCAGAAGTCGTCGTCCATGGCGCAGAAGAATTCGATCTTCATGGTTGTCACCCCCGTTCGAGACGCGAAATCCACGTCTGGATTCTCCGGTCTCCGACGAGGCTAACCCCGCCCTCGAGGCGTGCACGAACCATTGCACGGTGCCGCAATCGGAAGCACCGCGATATCCCTGACCCTCAGCCCTTCTTCAGCTCCTCGGCCAGCATCACCAGAATGCCGCTGGGGCCGCGCAGATACGTCAGCTTGTAGATGTCCCGATAGTTCGCCACACCGCGCAGCGGACGGCACCCGTGCTTCGCGGCGGCCGCGAGGGCTACGTCGATGTCGTCGACGGCGAAGGCGACGCGATGCATCCCGATCTCGTTGGGCAGGGTGGGCTCCGTCTCGATCGCCTCCGGATGGATGTACTCGAAGAGCTCGAGACGCCCCCGACCGTCCGGTGTCTGGAGCATCGCGATCCTGGCGTGATTGCCGTCGAGGCCGACGGCGGTGTCGGTCCACTCCCCGCTGACCGTGTCGCGGCCGATGACCGTGAGGCCGAGGTCGGTGAAGAACGAGATCGCCGCTTCGAGATCGCGAACGGCGATCCCCACATTCTCTAGTCTGATGGCCATGTGCCGCATGCTATCGAGCCGGACCAATCGGCCCTTTCGGTCGCAAATCCACGAGTGATCCGCCACTCTGTCGAGCAACGCGTCCCCGAGGGGCGTCCGCCGGTAAAAACCCTGATCCCCGCGCGAAACGCCGACGTGTACTTCCACCCCGTACGGGAAGGACCTTCACCCATGCCCCAGGAACAGGAACTCCACGGCGGCCACATCAACGCCCCCGTCCTCGTCGACGGCACGGTCCGCCGCACCCCCACCCCCCGCTCCCCGTACATCCGCCGACTGCTCGACCACTACGCCGCCCATCGCTGGCCCGGCGCCCCACGCCACCTCGGCACCGACGCCCGGGGACGGGAGACGCTCACCTTCATACGAGGCCTGGTGCCGTGGGAGTACGACGAACGCGTGGCCGCCGACGACAGCCTGACGGCCCTGACCCGCCTCGTCCGCACCGCCCACGACCTCACCGCGGGCCACGAACTGGCCGGATCCGGCGAAGTGGTGTGCCACAACGACCTCACGTACCGCAACACCGTCTACCACGACCGATCGGGCCAACTCCTCCCGACAGCCCTGATCGACTGGGACCTGGCCGCACCCGGCCGCCGAATCCACGACATAGCCCACCTCTGCTGGCAGTTCCTGCACCTGGGCCCCACCTGCGACCCGCACTGGGCCGCCCACCGGATACGCCACGTGGCAGACGCCTACGGCCTGCCACGCGAAGACCGCGCCGACCTGGTCCCGACAGTCCTGTGGTGGCAGAACCGCTCCCGAGAGGGCATCGAACAGGGCGCGGCATCCGGCAACCCGGCCCTGACCGACCTCTGCCGCCGGGGCGTCCCCCAGCACATCCGGGCAGCCCAGGAGTGGACGACCACCCACAGCGAGGAGCTGAGCGCCCTCCTGTGACACGAGGGCGACGGGGTCGGATTGTGCCCACGGGTGCGGACTGCGATCCTGCGGTCATGGCACCCGATTCCCTGACGGCCGCGGACTACGAATCGGTACTCGAAGCCGGCCGAGCACTCGCCGGCCGCCATTTCTCCGGCACCACGACGCTCAACGGGGCCTTGGAGATGTGGGTGGTGGCACCGTCGCAGACCCCGCGCCATCGACGGACAGCTCGCGAACCTCCCGTCGCAGTGGCAGACAACGGCGACGTCATCCCCGGGGCGGCCGCTCACGCCACCTCAGCGCTGACGGCCTCCGCCAGGACCCGTACCGACTCGTCGTACTGACGCCGCTCGAACCGGAAGGGTCCGAATCCCGAGTAGTCGCGCTCCCTGCGGTAGGGCTGCTCGAAGGAATGCCACGTCACATGACCGGGCGTCACCGTGATGTCGACCATCAGCGGCCAGCACCCCACCTCGCCGCACTCACACCCGAGCACCGGCGTCTTCGGCCCCAGCGAGTTGGTCGACCGCCCGTGGAAGTGCTCCTCCATCGGGCCGTACCGGAAGAACGCGGGAATGAGCCCCCCGTACGCGTCCCCGGCCGGCTCCATCCCGGCGCCCGTCTCGAAGTGGTCGATCATGGTCGTGAGCGGCACTCCGTCGATGTACGGGACGACCACGAGCACGTCGCGAGCAGCGTGTTGCCGGCAGTCGAGCCGTATCTCCTGACTGGTCATCGGCCGATTCTCGCAGTCCTTCCGAAAGGAGGCGACGCGGGCTCGCCCGGTCGCTGTCGCGCGCCCACACGAGGTCGATCACGCACGGTGCAACCGATCCGAACGAAGGCTGCGTATCTCACACAGAGACGCGCAAGGCGCCGATCGTCGACGTAACGGGGAGGAAACCATGGGAGACCTACGAGAAGGAGCACGTATCGGGACCTGGGCCGTCGCCGGAGTCATCGGGCTGGCCGTCCTCTACCTGATCGGCGTGTTCGCCTTCGGCGGCGCGGCGTGGATCACCGCACCGTTCCGGGGCGAGACCGAGGAGCGGGAGAACACCGTCGGGTCGGGGGCGTTCCGGCAGAGCACGTACGAGGAGTTCTTCGACCTGTGCGAGGCCGTGCAGAACGCCGAGGGAACGATCCGGGTGCTACAGGACGAGCGCAAGTCGGCGACGGAGACCCGTAGGTCCCAGATCGACCAGTCGATCACCGCGCTGAAGGCGACCCGCATCGAGTCCGTCAACGAGTACAACGCGAAGGCCGCCCAGGAGCACCGCAAACCGTTCCAGGACAAGCACCTGCCGTACCGGCTCGACGCCGGCGCGGACAAGACCACCTGCGAGAACTGACCCCGGGAAGGGACACCGACCATGCACACGATCACGCGCGTCATCCTGGCCGTCGCCGCGGCGCTCGCGCTGGCCCTCGGACTGACGGGCTGCACCTCCGACTCCAGTCAGGACAAGGAGAACGAAGCCAAGCAGGAGAGCTACGACCACCTGGTGGCCCAGCAGCCCGCGGGCCGGATGGACTACTCGCCGACCCGCGAGGCGATCAACCAGTGGGTCGACACCTGGGGCAAGCGGGGCAAGCTCTCGTACGTCTACATCCAGAACGCCAAGGGCGAGTACGGCTACTTCATCATGAAGGGCCTCCCCGTCCCGCGCTGCAAGATGCTCACGCCGACCGAGCGAGTGGTCTCCTCGTCCAACGGCACCGCGGTCGTCGCCCAGCCCGGCATGGACGGCGTGTACTCCTCGGGCTCCACCTGCAACGCGTACTACGGCTTCGACGCGACGACGGGCGCGTACATGGAGTTCACGGTCGGGACGAACCAGTCGTTCTTCCTCTTCGACCAGCCGATGTCGATGCCGGAGTACGCCGACGCCAAGCAGCTGGGCCCGAGCTCGGTGAAGGACGTGGGAAAGCCCTGACGGCGGCGCGCCGAAAGTGGTTTGCCGCCCCGGAAACCGCTGGGTAGCGTCATGATCCATGACCCCGACCCTGCACACCGAACGCCTGCTCCTGGAGCCGTACGAGCCCGAGGACGAGAACGACTTCGTCGCCCTCTTCCAGGACACCCGGGTGTCGCGATGGATGGACGTGGGTACCGCCACCGAGGCCTCGTACCGGGCGCTGTTCGGACGGATCTTCACGAAGGTCTACGCCCAGGACCTGTTCGACATCTGGGCCGTCCGCCGCGACGGCCGCCTGATCGGCCACGCCGAGATCAAGCCGCTGGAGGACGTCGGAGGCCACGAGATCGTCTACGCCCTGACCCCGACGTCCTGGGGCTCCGGCCTGGGCACCGAAATCGCCCGGGCGGTCATCGCCCACGGCTTCGACACCCTCGCCCTGACCGAGGTGTACGCCACGGTGGCCGCGGAGAACGAGGGCTCACGAAGGCTGCTGGGCAATATCGGCTTCACGTACGTCCGGGACATCGAGGAGGACGACGGCGGCATCACGCAGGTGTTCGTGTGTCGGCGGGCCGATTGATCCGAGCCACAGATGCGGTTCAGCCGGCTCGGGCGGTTGTGCGGGAGAATTCCGCCATGAGCGACGCGGGCGGGACTCCGGTGGCGATGTGGCGAATAGGCGGGACGATCCGGACCGGCGTCTGCCTCGTCGCGGGAATCGTCGGCGTGCGGGCGACGGTTGCCTGGGGTGCCTGGGCGGCGTTACCGGCTTGGTCGAGCGCGCAGTCCGCGGCCGTGTGGACCGCCGTGTCCGTCGCAGTGTGGCTCATCGCTTGGTTCGCCTTCCTCCGGGTGCGGCTGGAGGTGCGGAGCGACGCAATCGTCATCGTCAATCCGTGGGGGCGATTCCGTCTCGAACGGAGTGACGTGGCGTCCGTCAGCCTCGGGAACTGGGGCGCGGAGTTCCACCATCCGGACGGCTTCAGGACGACTGCGTATGCGCTCAGCGACTTGGCCGCGTCCGGCAGACGCCAGGACCAGCGGTTCGCGCAGGTGAAGTCCGTCGTCGATGTCTGGCTGACCCGGACGGCATAGCCCCGAGGACGAGCCGCCGTGGTGCCGGGTCCGGGGACCCGGCACCACGGCCGGGTTCTCACATGGTGTTGACGATCAGCCCGATGTGCGTGAAGTAGTTGAGCGCCCCGAAGAGCAGGAAGGCCAGGCCCGCGATCGTCCAGCACGCCCCGACCACCCAGGCCAGCGCTCCGCCCCGCTGACGCAGGACGAAGGGGAAGAGGATGGCGCCGACGCCGGTCAGGACGTACAGCGAGGACATGAAGCTGGCCTCGAGCATCGGCTGGTCCGCGAACTCGCCGGAGATCGGCTCCTGGGGCGGCGCGGCGAACAGGGTGTATTTCCACCCGGCCGCCGCGATCGCCAGGCACGCCAGGCCGAGTCCGAACACCAGCAGGGACACCGGTGTGGCGAGCGCGGCGACGCTGCCTCTGCGGTCCGCGTCCGTCTCCAGGGCGGCGCCGCGTTTCCAGAGGTAGAAGGCGGCGAACAGCAGCAGGACCCCGAAGCCGAGGGCCGGTTCGCCGAAGATGATGTTGTCGAAGGGGAAGCCCTGACCGGCCAGCGGCCAGGCGAGCGTCATGTGCAGACCCGTCGCGAAGAGGATCAGCCCCAGAGCACCGAACCCCATGGCCCAGGCGTCGGGGACGATGGGCCGGCCGGTAAGCAGCAGCCGGCCGAGCACGACGACCAGGAGTAATGCCACTCCCGCGCACAGCGACATGATGGTGTTGTACGTGGGCATCTTGGCCCAGTCGATCTTCAGGCCGCCCTCGGCGGCCAGCCTCAGCGTGTACACGGCGCGACAGTAGGATGCCGCTCGTCCCCACCCGAAACACCGGCCCGGTGCGCCCACTGCATGGCCCCCCGATCAGCCCAACCTGCGTCATCCACGGCTTGACGGAGCGTTTCCCACGTGCCGCTCCCGTCTCGGACAGACTCGAAACCGGCTGTGGGATCGGGCCGGCCGGGGTCGACTTCAGAGGGTCCGCCCAGCCTTCGAGGGACGGAGTATTCCCGCACGGTGGAACCACCGCTCATTTCCCCTTCCTCATCGGACACTTGTACGTTTACGATCTCCTCCGCGAATCATCGGAGGGGACCACGTGATCAAGGGTGGGGGCGCCGCCGTCACGGCAGGCGCTGATCAGACATGTCCGGACTGCGGCGCCGCGATGCCGCGCGACCCGCGGTTCGTCGTATGGTGCGACGCCTGCGGCTGGAACCTCGACCCGGGCGGGAAGGACCCCGCCGGCGGACGGCTGGAAGCCCTCGAGCGCGCCCTTTCCACCCGCTACGGGCAGCAGCTCTACGCCGAACTGTCGGCCGGCGGCGACACCCGCCCGCCCCGCCGAAGCGCGGTGTCCCTGGCGGCGTTCGCCCTGGCCTGCCTGGTGCATGCCCTGACGGTCGCCCTTCTCGTCGCCGGACTGCTGCTGATCGTCCTCGGCTGGGAGACCGGAATCCAGCCCGCGGTCGGAGCCGTACTCGTCGTCCTCGCCGTCGCCCTGCGCCCGCGTCCCGGCCGGCTCGGCGAGGACGCGCTGCTGCTGCCCCGGGAACAGGCCCCGCACCTGTACGGACTCCTGGACCGCGTCGCAGACGAGCACGGCACCCGTCGCGTCGACGTCGTCGTGGTGAGCGAGGAGTTCAACGCCTGCGTCTTCGAGTACGGCTACCGGCGCCGCCGCTGCCTCACGATCGGACTCGCCCTGTGGACGGTCCTGACACCGCAGCAGCGCGTGGCCCTCCTCGGGCACGAGTTCGGACACTACGTCAACGGCGATCCACGCTCCGGCCTGGTGATCGGCACCGCCCTCGACTCGCTGCACCACTGGGTCTACTTCCTCACGCCCCACCGGCCCGTCGGCCCGATCGAGACCGCCGCGGCCGCCCTGATGTACGTACCGCGCACCCTGGCCGTCGCGATGACCGTGCTGCTGGTCCGCCTCACCGGCCGGGCGAGCCAGCGTGCCGAGTACCACGCCGACGACCTGGCCGCCCGTACCGGATCCAGCGAGGCCGCCGCCGCCCTCTTCGACCGTCTCGCGCTGGACGACACCGTCGAGTCGTCCCTGCGCCGCCAGTCGGCCCTGGCCGCCACCCGGCGGGCGGGCGTCGACGCCAAGGCCATCGAGGAACGCCTCTGGACGCAGATCGCCCAGGACGTGGCCGCGGTCCCGGCGCGCGAACGCGAGCGGCTGCGCCGCGTGGGCGAGGCGCGTGGCCACGCCGAGGACTGCACGCACCCGCCCAGCCATCTGCGGGCCCGGCGCATGCGCGAGGGTGAGCAGCTTCCCGCCCGCATCACCCTCGACACCCCGGCGGCGGAGGCGATCGACGCCGAACTCGCCCCCGCGGCCCGGCGGCTGGCGCACACGGTGGTGCGCGAGCTGGCCCACCAGTAGCGCTCAGTCCGCGCGATCGGGCGGGGCGAGGAGAAGGGGCAGCGTACGGAAGTCGTTGCCGATGAACGACGACTGGTTGACCGGCGCGGTCCCGGCCGGCAGCCGCAGGTCCGGGAACGCGTCGAACAGCGCGGGCAGTGCGACGCGGGCCTCCAGGCGCGCGAGCGGGGCGCCGAGGCAGTAGTGGATGCCGTGGCCGAACGCCAGGTGCTGGCGGTCGGCGCGGTCGATGTCGAAGTCGTCGGGGGCGGGGTTGACGACGGGATCGCGACCGTGGGCGCCGAAGCCGATGAGGATGAGGTCGCCCGGACGGATGGTGACGCCCTCACCGAGGTCGATGGTGCCGGTCGCGTACCGCAGCGGCAGATGCATGACCGGCGGGTGCTTGCGCAGGGTCTCCTCGATGACGTCGTCCCACCGCGCCGGGTTCGAGCGGGCGGCGGCGAGCTGACCGGGATGGGCCAGCATCTCGACGACCGCGTGGTCGATCAGGGCCACCGCGGTCTCCGAGCCCGCGCCGATCATCAGGATGAGGGTGCTGACCAGCTCCTCCTGGCTCAGCCGGTCCCCGTCCTCCGCGTGGGCGGCGAGCAGCAGACTGGTCATGTCGTCGCCGGGCTCGGCGTCCTTGGCGGTGATCAGTGCCTGCATCGCCGCGAACATGCCGCCGCTGACCTCGGCCGACCGGGCGTCGTCGGCGCTGGTGTCCAGCACCGAGTCGATGATCCGCAGCATCGCCGGCCGCTGTGACTGCGGGACCCCGAAGAGATCGCAGATCACACGCGTGGGCACCGGGTACGAGAACGCGGCCCGCAGATCGACGGCCTGCCCCGGCGGCAGCTCGCGCATCCCCGCGACGAGGTCGTCGACGATCGCCTGTACGGCGGGGCGCATCGCCTCGATCCGGCGGGGGCCGAAGGCGCGGCCGACGAGGTCCTTGAGCCGTTTGTGGTCGGCGCCGTCGGAGGTGAACATCGATATGACGTCGACCCAGGCGGTCAGCCACGGGATGGCGAACGGCTGGTAACCGGGCCAGCTGGCACGGGCGTTCTTCGACACCCGGGGATCCGTCAGCAGCATCTTGGCGACGTCGCCGCGGGTGACGGACCAGGCGGTCAGGTCGCTGGGCATGGTCACGCGGACGGCCGGTCCCGCGGCCCGTAACAGGTCGGCCTGCTCGTATATCCGCTGTCCGGAGCTGTCGAGGGTGATCGGGATGCGCACGCGATACCTCCTGGGATGTGGGGGGCAGGAGCGGACAACCCGTGACGGTGGGCAACCGTACGCGCGTTCTCGAACCGGCGCGCCCGACACGGGGCGACGATCAGGTTTTCCCCCGTACCGGGCGGTTCGAACGTCCCGTCAGGCCGCGACGGCCCGCAGATCGGCGGCCGTCAGCAGCGACAGCAGCCCGATGCCCTCGGCCGCGAGGGCACCGGCGCCGCCCTGCTCGCGGTCGATCACGCACAGCGCCTCGTGCACCTGGGCCCCCAGACCGCGCAGGTCCGCGGTCGACAGCACGATCTGCCCGCCGCTGGTGACCACGTCCTCGACGACCAGCACCCGGCGGCCCGCGATGTCGGCGCCCTCGGCGAGGCGGCAGGTGCCGTACGGCTTGGCCTGCTTGCGTACGAACGCGCAGGGCAGGCCCGTGTGCCGGCCGAGCGCCGTCACCACGGGGATGCCGCCCATCTCCAGACCGGCGAGCACCTCCGTGCCGGGCGGCACCAGGGGCGCCATCCGTGCGGCGATCTCGTCCAGCAGGACGGGATCGCCCTCGAACCGGTACTTGTCGAAGTACTCCGTGGCGGTCTGCCCGGACCTCAGGGTGAACCGGCCGGTGAGATGAGAGGCCGCCCGGATACGGCGGGCGAGATCGGAATGAGTCACAGGTGAGCAGTGTCGCAGACGTCACGGACAGCCGGGGCGCCGGCTCCCGTCCGCGAAAACCGCTGGCGGACGCGAGTGGCCGTTGTTAGCCTCCGGTGAGCCGTGCGAGAGATCGAGGAGGTGGTACCCGTGAACACAGTATCGACATGGGTGCTCCCCTCCGGGGTCACGGTCGGGCGATAGGTCGTCCGGGAGCGCCGTCAACGCGCATTCCCGAAAGGCACGACCTTGCGATTCCTCTCTGAACGACGCCTCGACGACGGCATCCTCGAGCGCGAATTCACCCTCGGCGACATCCCCGGCATCCTGTGGACGCCCGGGACCACCCCGGCCCCGCTCGTCCTGATGTCCCACAACAACGGCCTGCCCATGGCCGACCCCCGGCTGCAGGCCCGGGCCCGGTACACCGCGGCCCAGGGCTACGCGGTGGCCACCATCGACGCCGCCGGCTGCGGTGACCGTCCCCGGTCCGCCGCCGACGAGCAGGCCCGTACCGAACTGCGGCGGGCGATGCGGGCCGGTGAGCCGGCCGACGAGATCCTCGAGTCCGTCGTCGGCCCGATGGTCGAGAACGCGGCCCCGGACTGGCGGACCACCCTGGACGCCCTCCTCGAGCTGCCCGAGACCGCCGGCCCCGTCGGCTACTCCGGCGGCTGGACGGCCCTCGGCATCCGCCTCGCGGTGACCGAGCCGCGCATCACGGCGGCGGGCTTCTTCGCCGGCGGGTACGTGCCCCGCGCCCAGCGCGAGGAGGCCCGGCAGGTCACGATCCCGCTGCTGTACCTGCTGCAGTGGGACGACCGCGGCAACCCGCGGCAACGCGCCCTGGACCTGTTCGACGCCTTCGGCAGCAAGGAGAAGACCCTGCACGCCAACCTGGGGGGCCACACCGGCACCCCCTGGTTCGAGCTCGAGGACGGGTGCCGGTTCCTGGACCGCCATCTGAAGTGAGACCGGTCCGGCCGTCGGCGGGTCGAGCCCGCCGGCGGCCGGTTCACTACGATGGTGCGGATCGCCCACGGACCGGAAGGAGGGCGAGTGGTGCTGTCCTCGCTGATCAGACGCCCGGGTGACGATCGCCCGCTGGTGTGCTGCCCCGTCTGCGACCACCACCCCGTCCTGCCCAGCCGTGACGAAGCGCTCGACTTCCGCAAGTGTGTGCGCTGCCAGGGCGAGAACCGCTGGCTGGCCCTGCCGCACCCGGACGACCACCTGTGCGCGGTCTGCCGGCGAGAGTGTCCCGACTGCCGGGCCACGACCGACCACGAGGGACGGCTGTGCCGGTCCTGCCGGGGCGACTGCCGCACCTGCGGCGAGCCGATGACCGACCGGGACCTCGAGGGCCTCCCGGACGAGGTGCTCCGCGTCCCGGCGGAAAGCCGCAGGGACCAGCTCCGGCGCTTCGACAAGATCTACTTCCCGATCCCCGCCGGCCGCACCCGCTGCGCCCGCTGCCGCACCGCGCTCGACTCCACCGACCCTGTACGGCAGGTCCTGGCCGCGCTCCCGCAGAAGGTGGTCCTCGCCTGCGGCGGAAACCTCCCGCCCACCACGATCGCCGCCATCCGCCGCGAGCTGACCACCCGTACCCCGCTCCAGCTCATCCAGCGCATCGAACGCCGCTGGTGGGGAGGCTGGGCCGACCGCCCGCTGCGCCACCGGCCCGCGGACGACTACGACGAGGACGCCTACGGCCCCGACGACGTCGCCCTGTGGCTGCTGGCCGCCACCGCCTGCACCAACCGCTGCGAGGACGGCTGGCTCTACGCCACCCACCCCGCCGCCCAGGACACCCCCTGCCCCGCCTGCCGCGCCGGACGGGACCTGCCGCACCGCCGCCGCCGGCGCGAGGAGGCCGGCGACGACACCGACGGCGCACCCGCCGCCCGCTCCCTGCAGGCCGCGGTGGACTGGCGCCCGCCCATCGCCGAGTGCCCCGGCCGCGACGGCGCCTGCGGCAGCCCCGTAGCCGACGGCTACACCCAGTGCCCCGAATGCCTGGACTGGCCCCCCTGCCCCGCCTGCGCCCGCCGCCGCGTCCCCCCGACACACTCCGGCCCCTGCCGCGCCTGCGAACGCCTCGCCGCGGAGATGACCCCGCCGCCCCCTCGCGAACCCCGCCCGGACACCGACGAGGACTTCGTCCCCGAGGACACTTCACCCGCCGCCCGTACGGTGACACAGGCGGTGCACTGGCGGCCACCGCAGTACGAATGCCCGGGCATGGACGGCATCTGCGGCCGACCGGTCACCACCGAGAACGCCCTCTGCGACACCTGCCTGACCACCGGAGACGACGCATAGCGGCACTCAGCCGCCGACGCCCACTCCGTTGTCCGGCGCCCCGTCACCCTCCGCAGGCAGGTCACCGCGCTCCACGGGCCCGCCGCCGTCCCGGCGCTGCGGCAGGACCTCGTCCAACTCCGCATCGCTCGCGGGGTGGGCGGCCCGGGCCGCCTCGCGCAGGGTGTCACGGTCCACGGCCCCGAGATCGGCGTTGACCCGTACGACCCGGCCGTCCACGCCGGTGGCGTACTCGTGCTGCGCGGCGTCCACCCGATACCAACTGCCGTCGTCCTCGGCGCACTCGACGGCCCCCGGCCGGCCTCCGGTTCCCACGCCGACCGGCAGGTCCGGGCAGGTCGACTTGTCGATGGATCTCCGGTCCACCCCGAGGCGTATCTGCGCCCCCGTCCCCTCCCGCACGTAGATCGCCGACCAGCCGTCCGCGCCGAGGACGCCCACGGACTGCTCCGCCAGATCGAAGTCCGCGACCTCGGTGACGTAGACGTTCTCGATCGCCACCTGCGCGTCCCGGGCACGGGCCTCCAACTCCGACCGGTCGACGTTCCCGCTCGAAGCGCTCTTGGTGCCGCACCCGGCCAGGGCCAGCGCCCCGACAACCAGCACTACGCAATGGATCTTCATCCGCCCATCATCCCGTACGGACGAACGCCTGCCGGGCACAGGGCGGATCCCGAACTCCGTTGGTCGGCCGTCGTGTTCATTCCACCCGCCTTTACGACACCGTGCATCGATGGCCCCGATGTGCCGCATGGGATCAGGCAGATCCCCGTTGGTGTGCTTCGTGTCGGGTTCACCTGATTCCGGTTGTGCCGTCGGTCTACCGTAAGCGCGCACCACGCGCTGCCCATGGCGCGTGGAGGAGGAGAACCATGTCAACGTCGTGTGATCCCCAGTTCGCTCCGGCCGGCGCGGTCGGTGCCGCGCTCATGATCGTCGATTCCCGGCTGAAGGAGATTCATGACGGCGCCGCGGGCGAGGCCGACCCGACGCGGCGGGCGCTGATCGAGCAGTACGTGGCATCCGTCGGCCCGGAGGACCTGGAGGATCTGCTGGACGGCGCGTGCACCCTGATCTACATGTTCATGCAGTGGCTGCGGGCGGCGCACGAGGACCACGACAAGGACGTCATCGAGTACGTCGTGCCCACCCTGGTCGCCACCATGCGGATGATGCCCCGCAGCGTCAGCCCCGAGGCCATCCCCACCATGGCGGGCCTGGTCATCGCCGCGGGCACCGGCCTCAGCCCCAGCCTGTGGCGCAGGCAGTACGGGGACTGGACCGACGAGGAGATGAACCCCCTGGAGGCGACCGCGTTCCTCCTCGCCGAGCACATCGACCGCGTCACCGACAAACCCGGCTTCGCCGTCCGTATGATCAGCGACTCCCTGTCCCGCGCGGGCGAGGCCTGACACAGGCCGCGGCCCGTGTCAGGGCGTACGGCTGGGGCCGCGCAGCGGGACCTCCTTGATGAACAGGGTGACCAGGAAGGCGATCAGGGCGGCCGGGGCGACGTACAGGAAGATGTCGCCGATGCCGTGGCCGTACGCGCTCTCCAGCCAGGTGCGGACGGGGGCGGACAGCAGTGCGGGGTCGGGCAGTTGGCCGCCGCCGGACGCCTGTGCGGCGGCGGCCCGGTCCTGCGGGTCGAGGCGGGTGATCGTCTCGAGGGCGTGGTGGCCGATCCGGGTGGTGAGGACCGAGCCGAGGACCGACACGCCCACCGCGCCGCCGAGCGAGCGGAAGAAGGTCACGGCGGAGGACGCGGCACCGAGGTCGGTGGGGGACACCTGGTTCTGCGTGCACAGCACGAGGTTCTGCAGGGTCATGCCGACGCCGAGCCCGATCAGTGCCATGTAGCCGGCTATCTGGAGGTACGGGGTGTCGTAGCGGAGCGAGCCGAGGAGCGCCAGGCCCGCCGTGAGCAGGATTCCGCCCGTCAGCAGCCAGCCCTTCCACTTGCCGGTGCGGGTGATGATCCGGCCGGAGACGGTCGAGGAGACGAACAGGCCGCCGATCAGCGGGATCGTCATGACGCCCGACATGGTGGGGGACTCGCCGCGCGCCACCTGGAAGTACTGGCTGAAGAAGACGGTGCCGGCGAACAGGGCGATGCCGACGAACAGGGAGGCGACGGAGGCGAGGGCGACGGTCGGGTTGCGGAACAGCCGCAGCGGGATGATCGGCTCGCTCGCCTTCGACTCGACGAGCAGGAAGGCCAGGGTCAGCAGGAGTGAGACGCCGACCAGGGTGTACGTCTGCCAGGACAGCCAGTCGTACTTGTTGTCGGCGAAGGTGACCCAGATCAGCAGGGTGCAGACCGCGGCGGTGACGAAGAAGGCGCCTGCCCAGTCGACCTTGACCCGGCGTTTGACCACCGGCAGGTTCAGCGTCCGCTGCAGCACGATCAGCGCTACGACGGCGAAGGGCACGCCGACGAACAGACACCAGCGCCAGCCGAGCCAGCTGATGTCGGTGATGACACCGCCGAGCAGCGGGCCGCCGACGGTGGCCACCGCGAAGACGGCGCCCAGATATCCGGAATACCGGCCGCGTTCACGGGGAGAGATCATCGCGGCCAGCACGACCTGTCCCAGGGCGGACAGACCGCCCCCGCCCAGACCCTGGATGACGCGGGCGGTGATCAGCGTGGCGGGGTTCTGCGCGAAGCCGGCCACCACGGAGCCGAGGACGAAAATCACCAGCGCCGACTGGACGAGGATCTTCTTGCTGAACAGGTCGGCGAGCTTGCCCCACAGGGGGGTCGAGGCGGTCACCGCGAGGAGCGACGAGGTGACGACCCAGGTGTAGGCGCTCTGGCCGCCGCCGAGGTCGCCGATGATCCGGGGCAGTGCGTTGGTGACGACGGTCGAGGAGAGGATGGCGCAGAACAGGCCGAGCAGCAGTCCCGACAGGGCGCGCATGATCTGCGCATGCGTCATCGTGCCGTCGGCACTTCCTTCCTCTGGGAGGGCGGGTGCCTGTGCACCTGTGCTGGGGGTGGTTGTCACGGGGGTGCGGTTCCTTTACTTGGTACGGTCGGACGTTGTACGGCGGGCGCCGCGGGGCGGCCCGGTGTGCGGACCGTCGAAGTCGGCGCGGAGCCGGGACAGCAGCCCGGCGAGCCGGCGGACGTCCGCCTCGCTCCAGTCGCTCAGCCGTGCGGCGAGTTCCCGGGAGCGCCGGTCGGACATTTCGGCGTACCGGGTGCGGCCCTTGGGGGTCAGGCGGACGATGCGCGAGCGCCGGTCGGCCGGGTCGAGGCTGCGGTCGACCCAGCCCAGGGTGGCCAGCTGGGCGACGTAGCGGCTCGTGACCGACACGTTGATTCCGAGCAGTTCCGTGAGCCTGCCGATGCTGACGGTGCCGTGGCGGCCGAGCAGGCTCAGCACCGTGGCGCAGCCCGCGGAGCAGCCGGCCGGAACGATCCGGCCCAGCTCCCGGCGTACGGGTCCGATGGTGCCCAGCTGGTCCAGCAGCTCCTCGTAGAGGGCGTTCCCGGCCACATTCGTCTCCAAGATCCTTGCTTCTGATGCGGATGTCTTTTGCCGGCGGCCGGCGCGGGGTGCGACGGGGCGCGTTCGCGGAGGCCGGCCGGGCTCAGTGCGCCAGGCTAACAGAGGAAGAGATAGAACGTTCGGTCTTGACAATCGACCCGTCGGGCGTTTCTAATGATGAGACCGAACGTTCTACCCCCTTTGGAAGGTTTGACATGCGTATCCGCATTCCGCGCCGCGTTTCCCTTGCTGTCGGCGCCTTCGTCCTGCTCGGTGCGACCACCGCACCGGCCGTGGCACTGGCTGCAGACAAGGGGCATCCCTCCGCGCCTGATCCCGTGAAGCCGACGGTCGTGCTCGTGCACGGTGCGTGGGCGGATTCGTCGAGTTGGTCGCCGGTGATCGAGCGGCTGCGCAAGGACGGTTATCCCGTACGTGCCATCGCGAACCCGCTGCAGGGCCTCACCAGCGACTCCGACTACGTGTCCAGCTACCTGGCCGCCATCGACGGCCCCGTCATCCTGGTCGGGCACTCCTACGGCGGCGCGGTGATCACGAATGCCGCTGCCACGGACCCCGACGTCAGGGCCCTGGTCTACGTCGCCGGGTTCATCCCCGCGAAGGGCGAGACCGTCGGCAACCTGGCCGAGCAGACCACACCGTCGATCCCCCTGGTGACCACCCCTGTTCCGGGCGGGGCGGAGGTGTCCATCGACCCGGCCCACTTCCGGGACGTGTTCGCCGGCGACGTCGACCCGACGACCGCAGCCGACATGGCCGTGACCCAGCGGCCCGCGAACACCAGGGCCGTCACCGACGCCAGCGTTCAGGAGGCGTACACCAGCATCCCGTCCTGGGACCTGATCACCCGCCGGGACCACGCGATCGCCCCTGATGTCCAGCGGTCCATGGCCGAGCGAGCCGGCGCCCACATCCGGGAAGTCGACGCCTCCCACGCCGTGATGGTCAGCCGCCCCGACGCGGTCACCCACATCATCGAGGACGCCGCCCGCGCCACCCGCTGAACACACCCCCGCAACCGCCTGGGCGGCCTCACCCGCCCAGGCGGTCCGCTCTTCACGGGACCTGTACCGAGGTCCCGTGAAGAGCGGACGGGCGTATGAGCGCTGCTCACGGGCGCCTACGCTCTTCCTGGCTCTCCTCGCCGGCAGTCTGGGGCCACGTCGAGGACCTCGGCGACGAACGCCTCCCAGCCGAGCCCGTCCGTCTCCGTACCGGCCGGCACGACCTGGTACGTACGCTCCAGCCACCTCTCCAGCGGCAGGATCCGAAGCTCGAACAGAGCGGCCGTGCTCCGCGAGGTGAGCTGCAGGAACGCCGTCTCCCGGCGCTCGAGGTCCGTGGGCCAGACCTGGACGTCCTCCAGGCCGCTCAGCGAGAACAGACCCTGGTACAGCAGATCCCGGCCTATCCGCCAGACGACACACGGTCCGTCTTCGACAACGAACTCCACGGTCACGATCAGGGGCGTGACCGGGTCGTAGCGGAAGTGCGCCATCACGGGCCGCCAGGCGTACACGTCAGGCATTCGCCGAAGAGGCATGGACAGCACCGGAAGGACTTCGGTCGTCTGCTGGGGCCAGGGAGTGCGGCTGTTGTCGATCACGAGGATTGTTCCGTTCCGTCGGGTGTGGCTGGTGCCCTCTCACTCTTGAACGCGGCGTTCGACGCGACAACAGTCACTTGACGGTCAAGAACGGCGACACCTCGACTGAAGACACCGCAGTACAGAGGGGTGCGTGCAGGGCGGCTCAGAAGCTCACCAGCTCCCCGGTGAGGAGCCCTTCCACCCCGAGCAGGAAGTCGTCGCACACGGCCTCCGGGCCGAAGAGGCGGCCGGCCGTCATCGCGCCGTCGCACATCATCACGAAGTGGCGGGCGGCGGGTTCGGCGGGAAGCTCCGGGATCCCGCCCAGCAGTCCGGTGGCCGTGTCGAGGAACCACCGGCGGTGGGCGAGGACGGCCCGGTGCACCGGATGGCCGGGGTCGGAGTACTCGGCGATGGCGTCGAGGAAGACGCTTCCGTGGAACCCGGGGGACCGGATGCCCCGGACGATGGACGTACTGATGGTCCGGATGGCGTCGGCCGCCGGGAGCCCGGCGGCGACGGCCGCGTCGACACGGTCACGTATGGCGCGATCGGCCTCGTACAGGTGGGCGACGACGAGGGCTTCCCCGCCGGGCTCCACCGACGGAACCGGCACGTCCCGTGCCGCTGTGCACTGCGCCTGCGCGCCTTGGTTGTCGCCGCTCATGAGGCTGTTCCTTCCGTCCGGGGCCGGTGACTTTTCTCCACCCTCGACCCGGATGCGGGCAGGCATGTCAGTCGGTTGACGCCGAGGGGTGACGCAATTCGCGGCGGAGGGGGCTGCCGCGATTCTTGAGTCATTCGACTGTTCCGGCGGGCGGCGCTCGCCACGATGCTGGAGGGGTCCGCGCCCCGAATCCCGGTGCGAGGCATTCGCCAGGTGCTTGGAGGCCCAGTCGTGATCCGTACTCCCGTAGTTTTCATCCATGGGGCCTGGCTTCATGCGGTGTCGTGGGAGTCATGGGCCGAGCGGTTCACCGCGCAGGGCTTCGACGTGCGGACGCCCGGCTGGCCGGGGGAGCCCGGGACGGTACGTGACGCACGACAGCGGCCCGAGGCGCTGCGGGGGCTGGGACTCGGAGCCGTCATCGACCACTACGAACGCCTCGTCCGGGAGTTCGACACGCCGCCCGTGCTGATCGGCCACGGTGTGGGCGGACTCGTCGCCCAGTGCCTCATCGGGGAGGGCCTGGGACGGGCCGCGGTGGCCCTCGCGCCGACCCCGGTCAACGACGTTCCGCTGCCGGCCTCGCAGGCCCGTTCGTGGTGCCTCGCCGACGGTGACGCGGGCGACGACGAGCCCGTGTTCCTGTCGGCCGAGCAGTTCCGGTATGGCATCGCCAACACCGTGGGGGTCGAGGAATCCTTCAGGCTCTACGAGCGGTACGCCGTACCGGCACCGCGCCGGCTGCTCGTCGATCTCGGGTGCGGGACCGACACGCGCCATGCGCGGGCCCGCGCGGACACGGGCAACACCGGGCGTGGGCCCCTGCTGGTCGTCTCCGGGCAGGAGGACCGCCTCGTACCCGACTCCGTGACCCGGGCCGTGTACAGGCTGTACGGCGACTCCACCGCCGTGAGCGAGCTGAAGCAGTTCGCCGACCGCGGTCACTCCCTGGTCGTCGACAGCGGCTGGCGCACGGTCGCCGATCACGTACTGGCCTGGCTGGCTGTCCAGGGCGTCGGCGCCTTTGCGAACTGATCAGGAGTCAGGCGTCCTGGCCCTCGGTCTTTCCCAGGGCGTCGCGCAGCGCGGCGCGGGAGGTGATGTCCAGTTTGGGGAACACCCGGTAGAGGTGGGAGCCGACGGTGCGGGGGGAGAGATGCATCCGTTCGCCGATCTCCTTGTTGGTCAGCCCGCCGGCGGCCAGTTCCGCGATCCGGCGCTCCTGCCAGGTCAGGGTGCCCAGCTGCGAGGACGACGCGCGTACGGGCACGCCCGCGGCCCGCAGTTCCGTGCGGGCGCGCTCGGCCCACGGCGCGGCGCCCAGGCGCTCGAACGTCTCGGCGGCCGGGGTCAGGAACTGCCGGGCGGGCCTGGGGCCCTGGGTGTGCCTGGCGCGGATGCCGTGGGCGAGGTGTATCCGGGCCAGTTCGAAGGGGAAGCTCGCGCCGGCCGGATGTGACTCGGCGCGTGCGTACATCTCGGCGGCCTCCTTCTCGTCGGGGGCCGTCATCGCCAGCGCCCCGTAGGTGATCAGTGCCAGCCGGGGGGAGAGGTCCGGCAGGCCCGCGTCCCGTGCCGCGAGCGCGTGCCGGCGGGCCTGTGCCGTGCGTCCGGTGTGCAGGGCCGCCTCGACGAGGTCGAGCAGCATACGGGGGGCCTGGTGCGCGTACGGTTCGAACGATCCGGGCGGCGTGATGCCGATGGCGTGCAGGTAGGCGGCCTCGTAGTCGCCCTCGCTGAGGGCCGCCGCCGTACCGGCCGCGTCCGTGATCTGCGTCAGGAAGCCCAGGCCGCGGGGGCGGGCCCAGGAGTCGGCCGCGGCCTGCAGCTCCCGGGCGCGTTCCAGCCGGCCGCGCATCGCGGCGAGCAGGGCCAGGCATGCCCGGCTGTGACAGGCGAAGAGCGCGTACCCGCGGGACGTGGCCAGGTCGAGGCTGCGCTGCCCGGTGCGTTCGGCCTCGTCCCAGTCGCCCGCGGTCAGCTGGTCGAGCATGATCAGGTGAAGCATGTTCATGCCGGTCGCGACGGCTCCCGTCTCCACCTCACGCTCGGCGCCGCGCTCCAGCAGGGGACGGTACGGGCTCGACGCGTCGACGTAGAACGCGGCGCCGAAGAGCATCATGACCTCCCAGGGCTCGAGGTCCGCGACCTCGCCGAAGGCACGCTGCACCCGCTCGCGCACGCCCGCGCCGTGGAGTACCAGGTCGCTCCAGACGTCGCCGTAGATCAGCGAGAGCGGGAGGGCCCGGTCTCCCAGGGAGTGCACGACCTCGCGCGAGCGCTCCCACAGGGCGCGGTCGCCGGCGTAGCTGCTGACGGCGAACAGCAGGTTCACCAGCCGGGTGAGCAGTTCGCCGGGTTCCCGCGGCCCGCTGTCCCGCAGGGTCCCGATCGCCGCGACGAGCTGCCGGTGCGCGGACCGCACGTCCCCGTCCTCGGTCAGCGTGACGAAGGCGGAGGTGAGTACGGAAGCGGGCGGAACGTTTTTGCCGGGGACCGTGTCGGAGAGGACCAGGCGCTGTGCCTGGTCCAGGAGTCCGGCGTGTCCGGCGACGAACGCCGCGTCGCCGAGGCGTCTGGACCGGCCCTCGTGGTTCTCGCTCAGCTCCGCGGCGCGGGTCAGCCAGGCCACGGCGGCCACCGAACCCCCGCGCCGGGTCACGGACTCCGCCGCCTCCTCCAGAGCGGCGGCGACCTGCTCGTCGGGGTTGACCGTCGCGGCCGCCAGATGGGTGGCGCGTCGCTCCACGTCCTCGTGATGCACCTGCGCCAGGACCGCGTGGGCCGCGCGCCGCTGGTTCGGCGTCGCCATCTGCACGACGGTCGAACGGATCAGCGGGTGCCGGAAGACGAAGTCGCCGCTGACCGGATCGACCTCGAGAAGATCGCACGTCGCGGCCTCCTCGACATCGCGCATGCGGTAGCGCGTACCGCGGGTGAACCCCGTACCTGCCCCGACGCCGTCCAGGGCGCCCCGGAGCAGTTCCCGGCGCACGGCATCGTCCAGGTGCTCGATACGTGCGCCGTAGACGTGCTGGAGCCGGCGGGGCAGCGGGATCCCGTGGAGCCGGAAGGTTGCGTCGCTCACCTGGGGCGGGAGGTCCAGGAGGGCGAGCGGGTTGCCCCGGGCCTGGTCCAGGACCAGGCGGCGGACCGACGGGGCGAGTTCGGGGTGGCGCAGGTCGAGGAGTTGCTCCGACGCCTCGTGCGAGAGGGGCGCGACCGCGAGCTCCGCGAACGCGGCCGTGTCGAAACGCGACCGGACCTCGGTCCGCAGGGCGATCACCAGCTGCACCGAACTGCCCGTCAGCCGGCGTCCCACGAAGCCGAGCACCTCGGCGCTGGGGCCGTCCAGCCACTGACCGTCGTCCAGGATCAGGAGCAGCGGCTGCTTGGACGCGGCCAGGGACAGCAGGTCGAGTACGGCGATGCCGAGCGACATGACGGAGGGCGCACTGCCGTCACGGCCCCCGAAGACGGCATCGAACGCGGCCCGGTGCCCGTCGTCCAGCCCCTCCATGTGGTGGAGCAGGGGATAGAGGAACTGGTGCAGACCGGAGTACGGGAGGCCGGACTCGGCCTCGACCCCGGCGGCTCTCATGACCTCGTGTCCGCCGCGGGCCGCCTGCTCCGCGAGATGGTCGAGCAGCGTGCTCTTCCCCACGCCCGCCTCGCCCCGCAGGATGAGGGCCTGCCCCCCGGCGGCGGTCACCAAGGCGGTCAGCCGCTCCTGCTCGCTGCCTCTGCCGACCATGGTCGTGACGGGCGGTTCCACCTTGCCTCATCCCCTTGCGTTCATGTCCTGGTCCATGGACGGTGCCGGTCCCGCCGTGCGTGCACGGCGGGACCGGCGGCTGCCTCAGCCGGTCAGTCCGGCGCTGGTCAGCCAGATGTGTTCGCACGTCGCCGACGTTTCCTCGAGCGTCGCGCGGGAGTCCTGCGAGGCGTGGTAGAAGCTCCGCTCGATCATCCAGCACAGGGCACGTGCCATCGCCGGGGCCTGGTCCGGTGCGGGACCGGACCGGACGCCCGCGCGTTCCAGGACGGACGTGATGGCCGCGATGAACAGGTCGGCCGTACGGTCCCACAGCGCGCCGATCTCCGGCACCGTCAGCGACAGGTCGATCGCCGTGCGCAGGACCGGGCCGTGCTCGTTCCACAGCTCCACCGTGCGCCGCATGGCCACCGTGACGGCCTGGCGCGGTTCCTCCGCCTCCATGGTGGCCCGGGACCGTTCCCACAGGTGCCCGACGGTCCGGGCCACGAGCGCCGTGAGCACTTCCTGCTTGGAGCCGAAGTAGAAGTACAGGGCGCCGCGCGTGATGCCCGCGCCCCGGGCGATGTCGCCGACGGTCACGGCGTCGAAGCCCTTGTCCTCCAGCAGGGCTTCGCAGGTGTCGAGGATGGCCCGCTCCCGGAGGTCCCCCTTGCGCTCGGTGGTGCGGCGGCCGTGCGCGGAAGGGCCGGTGGACATCAGAGCTGCGCACCGTCGGTGAAGTCGGTCGTACGGGAGAGGTCCTCCCAGGTACGGATGTCCTGGTCCACGGCCGTGCGGGCGGTGGTGACCAGCCGCAGCGCGTCCGAGCCCAGCACGAGGTGGGCCGGCGGGTGCTCGAGCGACGCGATGTGCACGACCGCTTCGCCGGCCTTGGCCGGATTGCCCAGCTGATTGCCGCTGGCCTTCTGCCGTGCCTCGCGGATGGGGGCGAACAGCTCGTCGTAGTCGTCGACGGTCCGCTCGGCGCGTGTCATGGACCGTCCGGCCCAGTCGGTGCGGAAGGAGCCGGGCTCGATCGCCGTCACGTGGATCCCGAACTGCGCGACCTCCTTGCCCAGCGCCTCCATGACGCCTTCCAGGGCGAACTTGCTGCCGCAGTACGCGGACATGCCGGGCACGGCCATGAGCCCGCCCATGGAGGTGACGGCCATCAGGTGTCCGCCGCGGCGCCGGCGCATGTGGGGGAGCGCCGCCTGCAGGGTGGCCATCGCCCCGAACACGTTCACCTCGAACTGCCGCCGGACCTCGGCCAGCGGGGTTTCCTCGAAGGTGCCCTCCAGGCCGTAGCCGGCGTTGGCGACGACGACGTCCAGCGGGCCGACGTTCTGCTCCACCTCGGTGACCAGGGCGGGGACGGCGGCGTCGTCCGTCACGTCCAGGATGCGGCCGTGGGCGCTGCCGGGCCGCAGTTCCCCGAAGGCCCGCAGGTCCTTCTCGGAGCGGACGGTGCCGACGACGGTGTGACCGGCGGCCAGGGCCGCTTCGGCGAAGGCGCGTCCGAGGCCCGTGCTGACGCCGGTGATGAGCCAGTTCTGCTTTTGCACTGTTCCTCCAGAGGGCTTGCGAGGAGGAGCCGGGCGGCTCCCCTCGACAAAAGTCTACACGCTGTCGATTTTAACCGTCGTCTCGTCGATTCCGGCAGGGAAATGCGGCGTGACCTGGGAGAAGGTGCGGAACCCGACCACCGGTACAGCGTCGCGCCTGTCGTATGACGACAGGCGCGACGGGCGAGCAGGGCCAGGCGCACGGCGCCCTCGGCCGGAAGCCGTCCTGACCCGCCGGGGCTACGCTTCGGCCCGCAGGTCCTGGGTGCCCACCACGGCCAGCAGCTCCAGCTTCTCCGCCGTGTCCGTGCCGGCCACCGGGGTGAACCAGGTGAGGCGCTGACGGCCGTCCTCGCTCAGCAGGTTGAGGCAGTTCAGGTGCAGGATCCCCAGCGAGGGGTGCAGGACGCGCTTGCGGTCGGTGCGCCTGACCGCCACGTCGCGTTCCGCCCACAGGCGGGCGAATTCCTCGCTGCGGAGTTCCAGCTCGCCGATCAGCTGGGCGGACTCCCGGTCACGGCGACCGCGCCGGCCGACGGCGGCGCGCAGGTCGGCGACGAAGGTCCGCGAGTGGTGCTCGTGATCCTCCTCCGGGTACAGGGAGCGGGCCCTCGGGTCGCCGGTGAACCACTGGTGGATGAAGCTTGCCCCCGGGCCCGTGGCGGGGACGATCGGGCCGAAGAGGGCGTCGGCGAGACGGTTCTGCACCAGCATGACCTGCAGGTCCGTACAGACGAAGGCGGGTGTGCCGGCGAGCCGCTCCAGCAGGTCGAACATGGCCGGATGGAGATGGGCCGACGAACCTCCCGGGGAAGGCAGCGGCCGGCCCGCGAGGCGGTAGAGGTGATCACGCTCGTCGGCCGTGAGCCGCAGGGCGCGGGCCAGCGAGGCGAGCATCTGCTCCGACGGCTGGGCCCCGCCGCGCTCGATCTCGATGTAGTAGTCCGTCGAGGCCCCGGCCAGCATGGCGACCTCGTCGCGCCGCAGCCCCGGCACCCGGCGCCGGGGCCCGGCGACCAGACCGACGTCCGCGGGCCGGACGCGATCGCGTCGGGACCGGACGAATTCTCCCAGCTCGGTCAGATTCACCCTTTCAGTATCCGCGACCGGTTCCACCGCATCCAGGGGGTCCCGCCCCCTGGGTAAACGGCCACTGGTTACCGTCGTCCGGTGGTCGCACCGTGGAGGAGTCAGCAAGACCCACGGAAGAAGGAACACCATGTCCACCAGCACGATCGCACTGGTCACCGGCGGCAACCGCGGCATCGGCCGCTCCATCGTCGAGGCGCTCGCCGCCGACGGCAGGGACGTCGTCTTCACCTACAACTCCCACGAGGCCGAGGCCAAGGAGGTCGTCGACGCCGTGGCCGCCCGGGGCCGGGTCGCCGAGGCGATCCGGCTCGACGTCACGCGGCCGGCGGAGTTTCCCGGGTTCGCCGACACCGTACGGCGGACGCTGCGTACCCGCTGGGACCGCGAGTCCTTCGACATCCTGGTCAACAACGCCGGGTTCGCCCTGCACACCCCGCTGGGCGGCACCGACGAGGAGACCCTGGACCGGCTCTTCGCCGTCCACGTCAAGGGCGTCTTCCTCCTCACCCAGGCCCTCGCGACGGCCCCCGAGGGCGCCTCGCCCCTGCTCGCCGACGGCGGCCGGATCATCAACTCCTCCTCCGGCCTCACCCGGTTCGTCACCGCCCCGTACGCGGCGTACGGGGCGGTCAAGGGGGCGGTGGAGGTCCTGACCCGGTACTGGGCGGTGGAGCTCGGCGGGCGGGGCATCAGCGTCAACACCATCGCGCCCGGGCCGGTGAACACCGACTTCGACGGCGGTTACCTTCGTGACGAGAACCTCCAGCAGATCTTCGGCGGACTGACCGCCCTGGGCCGGGTCGCGCACGCGGACGACATCGGCCCGGCCGTGGCGGCCCTGACCCGTGAGGGCACCGGCTGGATCACGGGGCAGCGCATCGAGGCGAGCGGCGGGTTCCGTATCTGACCGGCGGGTGCCCGCGGCGGTCATGAGGCACATCACCAATTCGGGTAGAACGTTCGGTCTTGACGATCGATGCCGAAGCTGCAAAAGTTGGCCAAGGCAGAACGTTCATTCCTCTTAGAGGTCGGGATCTCCCATGGCGCGCAGAACTCGTGTCCGTACAGGACCGGCGTACGCGCCGAACGTCCGTATCATCCGTCCGCCGAAGGGACCGCAGCCGACGCGGCCCCCATCGGGCCCCCCACGTCACGGCGGCGACGCCGACCGTCGACACACCGAAGAAGGATGCATGTCATGAACAGCCTCTACACCGCCGTAGCGACCGCGACCCACGGCCGTGACGGTCGTGCCGTCCTCTCCGACGGCTCCCTGGACCTCAAGCTCGCGGTGCCGAAGGAGATGGGCGGCAGCGGCGAGGGGAACAACCCCGAGCAGCTCTTCGCCGCCGGCTACGCGGCGTGCTTCTCCAGCGCGCTCGGCATCACGGGCCGGCGGGCCGGCGTGGACCTTTCCAAGGCCTCCGTGACCGGGGAGGTCTCGATCGGCATGCAGGGCGAGGGCTTCGCCCTCGCGGTCGTCCTGCGCATCACGCTGCCCGGCGACATCGACGCCGAGACCGGCGGGCAACTCGTCGCGCAGGCGCATCAGGTCTGCCCGTACTCCAACGCGATCCGCGGCAATGTCCCGGTCGAGCTCGTCGTCGGGTAACTCCGCGGCATTCTCGGCCGATACTTCTTTCGAGGCCCCGCACGAGCGCCCGGTACGGCTGCCCCCGTCGCATACGACGCGGGGGCGCCGTACCGGCATCGGCGCGGCGGTTCGGTGAACGCACAGGAGATGGGCGTATGAACTCTGAACAACCCGAGAAGCGGGGCACTCCCGTGGGCCGGCGCGTATTCCTCGGCACCCTGGGACTCGGCGCGCTGGGCGTCGTGGCGGCGCCCCACCTGCAGCGCGGCATGGAATCGTTCCTGGGCGGCGCCGGCGAGCTGGACCCCACCGGCCTGACCGATCTGCTCCCCAACGGCGGGGGCTTTCGCTACTACTCGGTGACCTCGTCCGTTCCGCACAAGGACGCCGGGAACTACCGGCTCGCGGTCGACGGCCTCGTCGACCGCCCCGCGACGTACACCCTGGGCGACCTGCGGGCGATGCCGCAGACCCGGATGGTGCGCGACATCCAGTGCGTCACCGGCTGGCGTGTCCCGGCCACTCCGCTCGAAGGAGTACGCCTGTCCGAGCTGCTGGACGCCGCGGGAGTGCACCCCTCGGCCAGAGCCGTCCGCTTCACCTGCTTCGACGGCGCGTACACCGAGAGCCTCACCCTGGAACAGGCGCGCCGCGACGACGTCCTGGTCGCCCTGCGCATGCAGGACAAGGACATCGGCCACTCCCACGGCGGCCCCGTCCGTCTCTACGTGGCGCCCATGTACTTCTACAAATCCGCGAAATGGCTCTCCGGCATCACCGTCACGGACGAGGTGCGGCCGGGCTACTGGGAAGAGCGGGGCTACGACATAGATGCCTGGGTGGGCCGCTCGAACGGACGGGACGATGAGCCGACGACCTGAGGCCGGACGACTGCCCCGGTTCAGCCCGGCCGAGCGCTGGGCCCACCGCACGACGGCCCTGCTCATGGGCGTGTGCGTCCTGACCGCGGCTTCCCTCTACCTCCCGATGCTCGCCGAACTGGTCGGCCGCCGCGCCCTGGTGGTCACCGTGCACAAGTGGTCGGGGGTCCTGCTTCCGGTCCCGGTGCTCGTCGGCCTGGGCTCCCGGGCGCTGCGCGCCGATCTGGGCCTGCTGAACCGCTTCGGCCCGTACGACACCCAGTGGCTGCGAGCGGCACTCAGGCGCGACAGGCGGCCGGGGTCGCGTCCGGCGCACAAGTTCAACGCCGGGCAGAAGCTCTACGCGTCCTGGACCGCCGGGGCCGTGCTGGTCATGCTCGGTACCGGCCTGATGATGTGGTTCACCCATCTCACGCCGTTGCGGTGGCGCACCGGTGCCACGTTCATCCACGACTGGCTGGCGCTCACCCTCGGCATCGTCCTGGTGGGCCACATCACGATGGCCATGGGTGATCCCGAGGCCCGCCGGGGGCTGCGGACCGGATCGGTCAGCCGGACGTGGGCGGAACGGGAGCACCCGTTGTGGCGGCCGCGGGAGAAGTCGCCGCGCTGAGCGCGTCCTGACGCCGGACTCAGGCGTCGGCCGGCTTGGCGTGGGCCTTGACGAGCCCTTCGACCCCGGCCAGGAACGTGGCGCTGACCAGCTCGGGGTCGAAGAGGCAGCCCTCGGCCATGGCGCCGTCGCGCATCATCACGAAGTGGCGGGCGGCGGCGTCCGCGCCCTGCTCGCGGACCTGGGCCAGCAGCCCGGTGATGGTGTCGAGGAACCACTGGCGGTGCACGAGGACGGTCTGATGCACCGGGTGATCGGAGTCGGGGTACTCGGCGACGGCGTTGAGGAACGCGCATCCACGGAAGCCGGGGGAGCGGATGCCCTGGGCGATGCCCTGGGCGATGGCCCGCAGGGCATCGGCGGCCGGACGTCCGGCCGCGACGGCTGCCTCGGCCTGGCCGCGGATGGCCAGGTCGGCCTCGGTCAGGTAGGCGACGATGAGGCTGTCCTTGCTGGGGAAGTGGCGGTAGAAGGTGGCCCGTGTCACCTGCGCCTCCGCGATGATGCGGTCGACGCCGACGGAGTGGATTCCCTCCGCGTAGAACACCTGGCTGGCCGTCTTGAGCAGCCGATCCCGCGCTTCGGACGGCCGGCTTTCGGATTCGCTGCGCACCATACGCCCCACTGTAGCAGGTAGAACGTTCGGTCTTGACAAAGTCGCCCCGGTCTTGCCAAGCTACGGGTAGAACGTTCGGTCTTGCGGATCGGATGTCCGGCGGCCCGTCGTATCCGGGCCGCGGCCCAGGGCGTCACCGCCTCGGACCTTCTTCGTATCCACCGAAAGGATCATCGTGACCACCGTTGCTGCACCGTCCCGCACCTCCGGGACGGCCTCTGCCCTGAGGCAGCTGTACTTCGTGCGGTTCGCGTTCGCCATCGTCTGGGCCCTCGTGATGTTCACGATGACCTCGGAGATCACTCCGTTCGCGGCCGTGCTGCTGGTGCTGTACCCGCTCTTCGACGTCGGCGCGGCCGTCTTCGACGCACGGGCGTCGAGCACCCTCCAGTCGCCGGCGCTGCTCTACGTGAACATGGCCGTCAGCGCTGCCGCCGCCATCGGCCTCGGCATCGCCTCCGCGTCCGGCATCCCCGCGGTCCTGGGCGTGTGGGGAGCCTGGGCGATCGTGTCCGGGCTGGTCCAGCTGATCGTCGCCGTCCCCCGTCGCTCGATGGGCGGCCAGTGGCCGATGATCCTCAGCGGTGCCATCTCGGTCCTGGCCGGCGGCTCGTTCGTCGCCATGGCCGGAGCGGACGACCCCGCCCTCACCACCGCGGTCGGATACGCCGTCCCCGGCGGCATCTTCTTCCTCATCTCCGCCCTGCGGCTCGGCCGCGCCGCCAAGGAGGCCTGACATGGACAACCACACGTACGACGTCATCGTGATCGGCGCCGGCCCCGTCGGCGAGAACGTCGCCGACCGCGCCGCACAGGGCGGACTGACCGCCGCCGTCGTCGAGCGCGAACTGGTCGGGGGCGAGTGCTCCTACTGGGCCTGCATGCCGACCAAGGCACTGCTGCGGAGCGCGTCGGCCCTCCGGGCCGCCCGACGGGTCCCGGGATCACGTGAGGCGGTGACCGGCGACCTGGACGTCGCGGCCGTGCTCCGCCGGCGGGACGAATTCGCCTCGCACTGGAAGGACGACGGGCAGGTGTCCTGGCTCGAATCCGCCGGGATCACCCTGTACCGCGGCCAGGGACGCATCAGCTCCGAACGCATCGTGCAGGTCACCGACGAGGCCGGTGCCACCACCTCCCTCACCGCGCGCCACGCCGTCGTGATCGCGACAGGCAGCGCCGCACTGCTGCCGGACATCCCCGGCCTGCGCGAGGCGGAGCCGTGGGGCAACCGGGAAGCGGCCGCCGCCCGCGCGGTCCCGCGCCGGCTCGCCGTCATCGGCGGCGGCGTCGTGGCGTCGGAGATGGCGACGGCGTACGCCGCCCTGGGATCGTCCGTGACCGTACTCGCCCGTGACGGCGTCCTGCCGCTCATGGAGCCGTTCGCCGGCGTACGGGTCACCAAGTCGCTGCGCGACGCCGGTGT
The DNA here is from genome assembly GCF_009604385.1 of Streptomyces smaragdinus. Classification (GTDB taxonomy): domain Bacteria; phylum Actinomycetota; class Actinomycetes; order Streptomycetales; family Streptomycetaceae; genus Streptomyces; species Streptomyces smaragdinus. Next base: position 129,946 of record NZ_WEGJ01000001.1, on the reverse strand, counting down.
CTCGGTACGCCTCGGCGCGGAGGCCGGAGCCGTGAAGCGCGACGGCGATGGCACGGTGCACATCACCCTCACCACCGGCGAGGAGATCGAGGCCGACGAGGTCCTCGTCGCGATCGGCCGTACACCGAACACCCAGGACATCGGCCTCGACACCATCGGCCTGACCCCCGGTGACTGGCTCCCGGTGGACGACACGATGCGCGTGGCCGGAGCCGACGGCGGCTGGCTGTACGCCGCCGGCGACGTCAACCGGCGGGCGCTGCTCACCCATCAGGGCAAGTACCAGGCCCGCGCCGTGGGCGACGTCATCGTGGCGCGCGCCAAGGGCGAGGCGGTCGACGACACCCCGTGGGGCCGCCACGCGGCCACCGCCGACGAGCGCGCGGTGCCCCAGGTGGTCTTCACCGAACCGGAGATCGCGTCCGTCGGACTGACCGCCGCCGCGGCCGAGGCCGCCGGGCTGCGGATCCGCGTCGTCGACTACGCCCTGGGCGCCGTCGCGGGATCGGCCCTGCACTCCGACGGATACCAGGGGCACGCCCGCATGGTCGTCGACGAGGACCGCAAGGTGATCGTCGGCTTCACCCTCGTCGGCCCCGACGTCGCGGAACTGCTGCACGCCGCGACGATCGCGATCGTCGGCGAGATCCCGCTGGACCGGCTGTGGCACGCGGTTCCGGCGTATCCCACGGTCAGCGAGGTGTGGCTGCGGCTCCTCGAGGCGTACGGCCGCTGATCGCCTCGGCCGCCCTTCTCGTCCCGACGCGGCTGCGAAGGGACGAGAGGGCGGTCCGCGCGCCGCCCAACAACGTACGGAGGGCCATGGAGATCAAGCAGCTGACGGCGATCGTCACGGTGGCCGAGGCCGGCAGCGTCACGCGGGCCGCTGAGATCCTGCACCTGGTGCAGCCGGCCGTGACCCGCCGGATCCACGCCCTCGAGCACGAACTCGGCGTTCACCTCTTCGAACGCACCCGGCACGGCATGCGTCCCACCGAAGCCGGAACCATCATGGTGGAACGCGCCCGGCGCGCACTGGCCGAACTCGAGCGAGCACGCGCCGAGGTACGGCCCGTCCCGGGGGAGGCGACCGGCACCGTCACAGTCGGCCTGCTGGAGAGCAGCGTCGATGTCCTCGCAGGGCCGCTGGTGTCGGCGGTGCCGCGGCATCACCCGGGCATACAACTGCGGCTGATGACCGGCTGCTCCGGCCACCTGCAGCGCTGGCTCGACGACGGCGACCTCGACCTGTCCCTGCTCTGCACCCCGGACACCGCCCCGCCGCTCAACGCCCGCCCGCTGCTGCGCGAGCGCCTGTGGGCCATCGCTCCGGCGTCGGCCGGCCTGCGGGCCGATCGTCCCGTGCCGTTCGCGGAAGCGGCCCGGCACCCGCTCGTGATGCCCGTACGCCTGTCGGGTCCCGCTCTGCGCGACCTGATCGACGCGGCAGCCGTCCGGACGGGAGCCGAACTGGACGTCGTCGTGCAGACGAACTCCGTCCGCCTGCAGAAGCAACTCGTCCTCGCGGGACGCGGATGGACGGTGGGGCCCCGCGTGGGCGTCGCCGAAGAAGTGGCACAGGGCACGATCAGCGCGGCACCTCTGAGCGAACCCGAGGTGTGGCGCTCGATCGTCCTGGGCACGCCCCGGTCCGGCCGTACGACACCTGCCGTGGAGGTCGTTGCCAGGGAACTCGTACGGCAGGTCAACTCGGCCGTAGCACAGGGGAGATGGCCCTCGGCCCAGGTCCCGGGATCCGGCGAAGCCGTCGAGAACGCCTGATGCCCCAGCCCTCCTCGCACCCGCCCCGCCAGGGGCCCTCGGGCGCGCGTGACCGGCCCCGGTCACGCTTGTCAGCTGCGTGAATGTCCGCGCCCCGGAAAGGTTCAGACCTTTCATAAATCATGCTAGCCTCCCGGGCATGTCAAATAGGTCAACGCACAATCGTCGCGGAACACTTGCCTTCCCGAGGACGCTCACGGCCGTCGCGGCCGCGCTGTTGGTCTCCCTCGCAGGCCCGGGAACGGTCGCCAGCGGAGCGCAGAATCATGCGCCGGGTCACGAGTGCGCGACCCCCTCGATCGACCGGCTCCAGCAGTGGATCGCCAGCGGCGAGGGCACCACCGTGCCGGCGACCGGCAGCCTCCTCGTACCCGAACGCCACGGGTATTCGGCCAAGGTGACGTTCCTCAACGACGAATGGCACGTTGCGGTGGTCTGGCTCGGTAACCAGTTCGAGTCCCAGGCCGATCTCTCCCGCTCGCGCGGCTTCTGGATGACCTACAGCGCGACCGACGACCTCTACGTCCAGCTCCGGCCGGCGTCGCACTGGAACGGCGGCGACAAGTGGCTCACGCTCGTACCGTCGACGGGCGGTAAGACGGTGAAGCGGTTCTTCAGCTTCGCCGACGACAACTGGACGACGCTGCCCGAACTGGGCGCGCCGACGTACTCGTTCGCTTCGGCGCTGACCGAGGCGCGGGGCCTGGTCTTCGTCGGCAAGACCGCGAACACGATCGACTTCCGCGGGCTGCGCATTCACGGCTACCGGCCGCCGTGCCTGTGACTCACTGAGAGAATCCGTCGGAAATCTCGAGGCCCGGGGGCGCATGCCTTGCCCCGTTATAGGGCCCTGCCAGGGCCGCACCGGTGTCCATGCCCGGTGCGGCCCTGGCGTTTTGGCCGTCTCCTCGAACTTGCCTCCGGTCGGTAGAGCTCCAGGTCCTCTCCGTCCTCGCTCGGCAGGCGTTTGGCACCCGAGGGCGAGATAGAACGTTCGGTCTTGACAAAGGGTTGCAGGGCGACTCTAATGATGAGACCGAACGTTCTACCTCCTGAGGGAGTCTGTCATGCATATCCGTATCCCGCGTCGCGTCTCGCTCGCTGTCGGCGCCTTCGTCCTGCTCGGTGCGACCACCGCACCGGCCGTGGCACTCGCAACCGACAACAGCCATTCCTCCGCGAATCCGACCATCGCCTTCGTCCACAAGGGTCATTCGCCCGCGCCTGATCCCGTGAAGCCGACGGTCGTGCTCGTGCACGGTGCGTGGGCGGATTCGTCGAGTTGGTCGCCGGTGATCGAGCGGCTGCGCAAGGACGGTTATCCCGTACGTGCCATCGCGAACCCGCTGCAGGGCCTCACCAGCGACTCCGACTACGTGTCCAGCTACCTGGCCGCCATCGACGGCCCCGTCATCCTCGTCGGGCACTCCTACGGCGGCGCGGTGATCACCAACGCCGCTGCCACGGACCCCGACGTCAGGGCCCTGGTCTACGTCGCCGGGTTCATCCCCGCGAAGGGCGAGACCGTCGGCAACCTGGCCGAGCAGACCACACCGTCGATCCCGCTGATCACGACCCCTGTCCCGGGCGGGGCGGAGGTGTCCATCGACCCGGCCCACTTCCGGGACGTGTTCGCCGGCGACGTCGACCCGACGACCGCAGCCGACATGGCCGTGACCCAGCGACCCGCGAACACCAGGGCCGTCACCGACGCCAGCGTTCAGGAGGCGTACACCAGCATCCCGTCCTGGGACCTGATCACCCGCCGGGACCACGCGATCGCCCCCGACGTCCAGCGGTCCATGGCCGAGCGAGCCGGCGCCCACACCCAGGAAATCGACGCCTCCCACGCCGTGATGGTCAGCCACCCCAATGCGGTCACCCGCATCATCGAGGACGCCGCCCGCGCCACCCGCTGAAGCCGGCCGCTCACAGGCTTCCGCAGAGACCGGACTACGACGCCGGCCGGACCATCTGGAACGGCGCCGTGTCCACCCGCCCCGGCGCCACGATCCGGCCGATGCCCGCGCGGCCGTACTACCCGACCGGAACACGGGATCCCCCTGCCGGACGCGTCGTAGAACTCGGGTCCTGTCATACCCGCAGGACATGCAGGCATCACACCTTTCTATTGGCCAAGCCAACCAACCAGTACGCATGATGAATCTGCCGACTGATGTGAAGCAGAACAGAGACAAAGAGGTAGCGAGTTGAGCACCATCGCGATCGTGGGCGCAGGCCCGCAGCTGGGCCGGGCCATCGGCCGGCGGTTCGCGGCCGAGGGGTACGACGTGGCGCTGATCGCCCGTAACCGCACGGCACTGCAGGCCGTGGCCGACGACCTGTCCGGGACGGGCGCCCGTGTCGAGGCGTTCCCCGCCGACGTCACCGACCGCCCCACCCTGCGCGCGGCCCTGGCCGCCGCCGAGGAGCGGCTGGGACCGATCGACGTACTCGAGTACTCACCCGCGCCCGCCCCGGCCGACCTGCGCCGGGCGCCGATCGTCGGGGCCACGCAGGTCACCGTCGACTCCGTCCTCGCCCAGCTGGATCTCTACCTGCTCGGCGGCGTCGCGGCGGTACAACACGTCCTGCCCGGCATGCTGGAGCGCGGCACCGGAACGGTCCTGGTCACCAGCGGCGCGGGATCCGGGCCCATGATCGCCCCGCATGTGGCGAACGTTCAGATCGCTACCGGCGGAATGCGCAACTGGATACTCAACCTGCACGCCGCGCTCTCCGGCACCGGCGTCTACGCGGCGCACGTGGCGATCGCCGCCTTCATCGGCCAGGGCGGTCCCGACTCCCAGCCCGAGACGATGGCCGACGCGTACTGGCGGCTGCACACCGAGCGAACAGACTCCGAACTCGTCATCCAGGACCTCCCGGACGACTACCTGGAGCAGGGCCTGGCCGACAAGTTCAAGTCCTGACCCGTCAACAGCGCACAGGGCTTCTCACCTGACCAGCACGACCACGTCGCCTTGTGATCCGGGGATCGGGCGCCCGGCTCAGCGGGACCGGACGCCCGGGGGGCGCAGGCCGAGCCACTGCTCCGCGTCCCAGGCGTGGAACCGTTCCACCTCGGTGAACCCCAGCTTCGCGGCGAGGCGCAGGGAGCGGACGTTCGCGGTCTGGGTGGCGAGTACCACCGGCTCGCCGGGCAGGGCGTCGTCGAGCCAGCCGAGTGCCGCCGCGCAGGCCTCGGCGGCGTAACCGAATCCCCACGCACGCGGCAGGAGGAGGTAACCGAGATCGATCTTTCCCGCGGCGGCCGGGCGGCGGTCTTGCGACGCTCTCCTGAGCAGGATCTGGCCGATCATCGCCCCGTCGAGGTCGACGACGAAACTCCCGGGCCACTGTTCGGGCACCTCGGGCAAGCCGCGGTCGAGATCGTCACGCGGCCGGGGACCGCCGAGGTAGGTGTGCACCTCCGGGGAAGCGAGCAGTTCGACGAACGTGGCGCGGTCGCGTGCCTCGGGTGCGCGGAGTGCGAGCCTTTCGGTCTTGATCGGGGCGGGCGGCCAGGCGACAGGTCCGAGTGCGGTCATGCCGACCAGCCAACCAGCCGGCGTTTCGGTGATCAAGACATCCGCACTCCTGACCCGTCGCCCCGTGCCGGTGCGGGCAGTTCGCCCCGGTGAGCGATTGTCAGCGGGTGCGCAGAGCTCGTACCAGAGCGGGAATCATGACCGCCGCGGCGACGAGATGGAGCCCGAGGAGGGCGACGACGGTGGCGGTGTCCGCCCCGGCCAGGAGCGGCGGGACCAGCGAGACCGCCGTCAGTGATATCGCCGTCCACATGAATCGCTCGGCGGGGCGGGCGCTCCACCGAAGCAATACGGCGGCGATGACGACGCCCACGGCGCAGAAGAGGCCGGTCACCACGGCGAACCCGGGCAGCGGGATCGCGTCGCCGCCGTCGGGGACCTCGAAGGCGACGCCTGCGGCTTGGGCGAGGGCGGCGGCCAGAGTGGTCGCGGTCATCGCCGCGAGCGCGGCGATCAGGCCGGTGCCGGTAAGCCCGCGGGGGCAGCGGGTGCGGCTGGTCCGGTCAGGTAATGGGGTCTCGGTGTCGGTCATGGTGGGTTCCTCGAGGTGGATTGAGTACGGCGGTCAGACCGCGGCGTCGAGCTGTGCGGCGATGCCCTCCAGGCACCACGTCCAGCCCACCCGCATGTTCTCGACGGCCTGCGCGTCGGACAGGCCCTCGACGGTGAGCTCCAGCCGGGTCCCGTCCCCGACGGGGAGGAACAGCACCGTGCAGTGGGAGTGCTCGGCCATGTCCTCGCCTTCGGTGAGTACGTCGAGCACAAGCCGTTCGACGGGTTCGAAGACGGCGTACGTGGCTGTCTCGCGGTACGTGTCGCCCGCCGGACGCGGGCCGAACAGCAGCCGGTAGCCCCCGCCCTCGCGGGCGTCGATCTCGCAGCTCGACACGAGCCACTCGGGGTCGGGGCAGGCCCAGCGCCGCAGCATTTCGGGGCGGGTCCAGGCAGCCCAGACGCGTTCGGGCGGTGCGGGGTAGGTGCGGTCGAGGTCGAACGACAGGAGCGGGGTGGCGGTCATGTTTCCTCCAGGAGAGTTCCGAGGGCGTCCAGCCGGGCCGACCAGAGCGCCTGCTGGTGTGCGGTCCAGGCGGCGACGGCGACGAGGGCGTCGTCGCGGAGCCGGCATTCGCGTATGCGGCCGCGTTTGACGGTCGTCACCAGGCCCGCGTCCTCGAGCACGCGGACGTGCTTGAGGACGGCCGGCAGCGAGAGAGCCGTCGGCGCCGCGAGCTCGCCGACGGATGTCGGCCCGCGGGCGAGCCGCTCGACGAAGGCCAGCCGGGTCGGGTCGCCCAGGGCCGCGAACTGATGGTGAACCATATGGTTAACTATTGCGCCGCGGGGTGCCCGTGTCAACCGGAAACGCGAACGGGCCCTTCCGCCGGGACTTGCCCGAGCGGAGGACCCGTCGTGTTGCCTCGCCGAAGAGGTCAGCGCCCGTCCCTGTCCCGCCGGGAACCTCCGACGAATGCGGAAATGATCCATGCCGCCAGCACGACCAGGAAGAACACGACAATGATCGTCGGGAGTGCAGACACAGCGACTCAGCCCCTCGGGTTCGATCCGGATATTCGCGCCCGGGGGCACCGTGTCGGACATGAACCGTGGAGAAGGAGAAACGTCCAACTGCCCCCGTGCGGGGGGAGGGTAGCAGTACGCGGCAGGTGCATCAGGAGGACCAGTACCTCGATCAACTACTCCCGGGGACGTACGGGCAGCGTCGCCCCGTGCGGGACGACAACGCCGGCGGTGCTTCGGACGATGGATTCCATCGTCGAGAAGGAGCCCGCCATGCGCCACACCCTGCGCAATTCCCTGACCGTACTCGCCGCCGTCACCTTCCCCTTACTCGTCCTGCCCCCCGAAGCGTCCGCCACCCACACACCCCACCCCCGGCAACTGTCCGGCCCGACCCCCTTCCCGCACTGCGCCCCCGCGGCCGGCGACGACACGATGGCCGCCGGCGCCATCGAGCCGCATCTCGCCGCCGACCCGGACAACCCCCGCCGACTGGCCGCCGTCTGGCCGCAGGACCGCCAGCGCGGCGCCGTCCTCGCCGTCAGCGACAACGGCGGCCGCACCTGGACCCGGACCGTCGTCCCGCGTCTGACGAGGTGCTCGGGCGGCGCGTACGACTACGTGGACGGCCCGGCCGTGACCTTCACCGGCGACGGCGGACTCGTGGTGACCGGCGGCCTCTCCATGGCCGACTGGTCGACCAGCGCGGTCGTGTCCACCCGCTCCGACGACGACGGCCGCACCTGGACCCGCCCCGCGGTGATCATCCAGAAGACCGACCCCGCCCAGGGCGGCTTCGGCGGCGGCCCGGCGGTCACGGATCCCAGGGATCCCGAGGTGCTGTACGTGGTCACGCCGAGGTTCCCGGCCACGCCGCGGACCCGCAACGACGGCTGGATCAGCCGCAGCACCGACGGCGGACGCACCTGGCAGCCGCCGGCCCCGGTCGTCGACGCGGGGGAGGGGCACATGGTTTCGGGACACCGCCTGACGGTGCTCGACGACGGCACCCTGGTGGACGTCCACTCCCGCATCCGTTTCGGCGACGGCCCGGCCGCCGACCGGCTCACGCTGCAGGCCGTACGGTCAACGGACGGCGGCCGCACCTGGTCCGCGCCCGTGAAGGTGGCCGACCAGCGCACCGTGTGGCTGTTCGAGGACCCCGAATCGGGGGAGCCGGTGTCCCACACCACCAGCCTGCTCGCGGACACCGCGATCGACCGCCGCACCGGCCGGATCTACGCCGCCTGGCAGGACGCCGGGTTCAACGGCGGCGCCGACGCCGTCGCCCTGACCTCCTCCGACGACGGCGGCCGCACCTGGTCGCAGCCGGTACGGGTGAACCGGACGCCCACCGGTATCCCCGTACCGAACCAGCAGGCGTTCACCGTCACCCTGGCCATGAGCCAGGACGGCACCCTCGGCGTCTCGTACTCCGACTTCCGCCACAACGACGCCGCGGCCCCCCTGCTCACCGACCGCTGGCTGGCCCGCTGCCGCCCCCGGCCCGACGACTGCGCCTCACCCGGGGCGACCTGGCACGAGACCCGGCTGACGCCGGAGCCCTTCGACATGCGCCGGGCACCGCGGATCCCCGACGCGGCGAGCCCCCGCGGTTACTTCCTGGGCGAGCAGATGGGCCTGGCCGCCCGGAGCGGCGGGTTCACCGCGGTCTGGGCCGCGCCGGACGCGCCGGGCAGCGCGGCTGTTCATACGGTGACGGTTCGCTGATTTCCGGTGGCCTGTCCCTCCCCGTGAAGAGACAGGCCACCGGTGTACGGGGGTTACTTCTTTCCGGGTTCCTCGCGGGGGTTGGCGATCTCGGCCGTCACACCGGCGTTGTCCGCGGTGAGGGTGTAGGGCCCGGAGACCGGGGGCCGGGGCAGTCGGTAGCCCTCGGGGACGGCGGTCTCCTGGAGGTAGTACGTGCCGAGGTCCAGCTCGTCGAAGGTGCAGATGCCCTCGCCGTCGGTGGCGCAGGCGCTGCCGATCGGGGTGTCCGGGCCCTCGCCCGTGCGCTGGAGGCCGTTGATGCCGTTGGTCTCGCGCCAGAGCTGGAAGACCGCGCCGGGCAGCGGCTCCCCGTTGGCCTCGTCGGTCTTCTCGACGGTGATACGGCCGCGTGCTTCCGTGACGGTGACCGTGACCGTTTCGGAGTCCGACGGCGGGCAGTTGCCGTTGCCGCTGTAGTGTGCGGTGATGGTGTGTTCCCCGGCCGGGAGGGAGTCGACCGTCAGGACGGCGGTGCCGTTCCCGTCGAGGGCGACGGTGCCGAGGTCGGTCTCGCCGTCGGTGAAGGTGACGTCACCGGTCGGGGTGCCGCTGCCGCAGACGACCGACGCCGTCAGCGTCACCGGCTCGCCCTGCCCCGCCTGCTCCGGGTCGGCGGTGAGGCTGGTGGCGGAGGTGATCCGCTGGGTGAGCGCGAGGCTGTGGCCGCCGCCGGCGGTGACGTGGGTGAGGGTGAAGCCGGCGGGTACGGCCACCTCGCCGGGGGTGTGGCGGTCGGTGGTGGTGCCGTTGCCGAGCTGGCCGTAGCGGTTGTCGCCCCAGGACAGGACGCGACCGTCGGAGAGGGGAACCAGGTTGTAGTAGAAGCCGGCGGAGATGTGGGTGGGAACGGCCCCTTCGGGGAGCGGCACCTCGATGGGCGTGTGGCGGTTGATCGTGGTGCCGTCGCCCAGCTGGCCGTAGCGGTTGTTCCCCCAGGCCAGGAGGTGATGGTCGGAGGTCAGAACCAGACTGTGCTGGTAACCGGAGGAGATCGCGGCGGCGGTGGCGTTCCCCGGCAGTGTCACCCAGACCGGAACGTAGTGGACCGGTTCGTTGCTGCCGTCACCCACCTCTCCGTTCTCGTTGCGTCCCCAGGCCAGGATGCGGCCGTCGGAGGTCAGCGCCAGGCTGTGCATCTCGCCGCCGTCGATGTCGGTGAGGGTGACACCCTGGGGGAGGACGACCCTGACGGGAGTGCGCTGGTCGTAGCCGGTGTCGTCGCCCAACTGCCCGTACCAGTTCATGCCCCAGACCAGGGCTCCGCCGTCCGAGGTCAGTGCCATGGCGTGCCAGGCGCCGGCGTCGATGTGGGTGACGGTGACGTCCGCCGGTACGTGTACCTCGACCGGGGTGTGGCGGTTGATGTACGTGCCGTCGCCCAGCTGGCCGTGCCCGTTCCAGCCCCAGGCCAGGACACGGTGATCGGAGGTCAGCGCCAGGCTGAATTCCTGGCCGGCGGCGACCTCGGTGATGGTGGCACCCTGCATGTCCACCTCGACCGGGGTACTGCGGTTGATGGTGGTGTCGTCGCCCACCTGCCCGTAGTAGTTCCAGCCCCAGGCCAGAACACGGCCGTCGGTGGTCAGCGCCAGGCTGTGGGAGTCACCGGAGGCGAACTGCGTGATCGTCACACCCGGCGGTAAATCCACATTGCCCGGTAGGCTGCGCTGATCGGTTGTGCCGTCCCCCAGCGATCCCGACCTGTTGTATCCCCACGACACGGCGGGTCCAACGGGCTCCTGCGCGGCGGCCGACGACGCGCTCGCCCCGGCGAGGCCGCACACGGCCGCCAGGGTGAGCAGGAGGGTACGTACGAGTGCGGCCGGACGCATGGTTCCTGGCCTGATCACAGATCTCATGACCCGGTTCTATGCATCTTTCAACCACCCGAAGCGGCGGCGCTCCGCGACCTCCGCCGAACAGGCGACCACGACGTCCACCAACCGCGCCTGACCGGAACTGCTTATTTCCGCGAAAGGACCTCATCGGACAACCCGAGATGACGGCGGAGCGCCTCCCGGCCGACGGGCGTGACCACGACCGCGCGCGTCGTACCGACGGGAGTGATCCAGCCCGCGTCGAACGCGTGCCGGCACAGGGCGGCACCGACAGCGCCGGCCAGATGGGGGCGCCGCTCCGTCCAGTCCAGGCACGACCGTACCGACGGGCGGCGCGTGCCGGTCGGCACGGTGACGCCGAGCTCCCCGAGCCAGGCCGCTCCCGTGCCGGTGAGTCCGATGCCGTGCTCCAGGTCCAGCAGCTTTCGCTCGAGCATGGCGTCGGTGACGGCGACCCCGACGGTCCCGGCGAGGTGGTCGTAGCAGGTACGGGCATGGGCGAGGGCCTGTCGGCGGCCGGACGCCGACAGGGAACGGGGTGCCGGGGTGCGCTGGGGTGCTATCGCGGCGAGGCTCTCGATCAGCTCGGCCACGTGCGGGCCGGCCAGGCGTACGTAGCGGTGGCGGCCCTGGCGTTCCTCGGCCAGCAGGTGTCCGCCGACGAGCGCGTGCAGGTGTTCGGTCGCGGTCGAGGGCGCCACCCCCGCATGACGTGCCAGTTCCGTCGCCGTCCAGGCCCGGCCGTCGAGGAGGGCCAGACAGAAGCCCGCCCGTGTGCCGTCGGCCAGAAGCTTCGCCACCGAGGCCAGGTCCGGACCGGCGACATGCGTGCGCTGCGTCTTCATGGGGTCCATCTTCCCGCGTAACACTTCGGCCGTCGCCGAAGTGACCGGACTCTAGTCTGCCGACCATGAACACCGCACCTCCCGGCACGCTGCCCGCACAGACAGTCACCACCCACCTGGAGATCGAACCGAGCATCCTGTACTTCGGGACGCCGGTGGTTCTCCTGTCGACGGAAAATCAGGACGGCTCGTACAACCTTGCCCCCATATCTTCCGCATGGGCCCTCGGCCGTACGGTCGTGATCGGGCTGGGCCGTGAGGGGCAGACCGCGTACAACCTCGGCAGCCGCCCCGACCTGGTGCTGAGCCTGCCGGCCCCCGCCCAGTGGCCGGCGGTGGAGCGGCTGGCGCCGCTGACCGGGCGCAATCCGGTGCCCTCCGGCAAGGCCGAGGGCTGCCGCTTCGAGCCGGACAAGTTCGCCGCCGCGGGCATGACCGGCGAGTCCTCCGATCTGGTCCGGCCGCCTCGCGTGTCCGGCTGCCCGATCCAATTGGAGGCCCGCGCCGAGCGTGTGCAGCCAGACGTCCGCGGAGACTTCGTCATCGTCGAGGCCGTCGTGTGCAAGGTGCACGCCGACTCCCGGATCGTCGTCCCGGGCACCGACCACATCGACCCCGCCGCCTGGAGCCCCCTCATCTACAACTTCCGCCACTACTTCGGACTCGGCCCGGAACTCGGCCACTCCTACCGCACCCAGACCCCCCGCAACTCCGGGGAGTCCGCGCTCACCGACCTGGCGCCCGACTGAGGCCCGGAACCCCGGACCTGCACCAGCTGCTCGACGGCTGGGCCGGCACCCCGGCGTACGTACGCAACCGGCGGTTCGACGTACTGGCCGCGAACAAGTGGGCCCGGGCACTCGCCCCGCTGTACGAGCCCGGACACAACCTGGCCCGGGACATGTTCCTGGACCCCGCGACCCGCGGCCTGTTCCCGGACTGGCCCCGGATCGCCGCCCAGACCACCGCGGCCCTGCGCGCCGAGGCCGACCCGCACGACCCCCGAACCGCACGGCTCGTCGCGGAACTGGAGGCGAACGACGACTTCCGCACCCTATGGGCCCGCCACGACGCCCGCCCCTCCCGCGACGGACTCAAACGGTTCGCGCATCCGGTCGTCGGAGAACTCGCCCTGCGACGCCAGGCACTCACGGTCGGAGGGGCTGAGCAGCAAGTGATCACCGTCTATCAGGCGGCACCGGGTAGTCCTTCCGCGGACGCCCTCGCCAGACTGGTCTGACGCCGTCGGGGGGACACAAACCTATGGCCCCGTAGGCCCACGAGCGTGCAGACTCACCCCCGTGATCAACCCCCGACCGCCCGCCGCCGCCCTCACCTGGGCGGCCGCGATCGCCGGCCCCCACGCCTCCGCGCGCACCGTACGGCGACTGGCCGGCGGTACGCACGCCGCCACCCACCTGCTGGAAACCGCCGACCCGGCGGGGGAGATGGTCCTGCGCCGTTACCCGCCCGGCGACCGCGCCGCCGCGCGGGAAGCCCGCGTACTGACGTCGACGGGCTGGACGGCTGGGCACCGCGGCTCCTGGACGCCGACCCCGACGCGGAACGCTTCGGCGAACCGGCGACCCTGATCACCCGGCTCCCCGGCCGCGCGGACATCACGCCGGCGTCCCCCGAGACGGCAGCCGCCCAGCTGGGCCGCGCCCTGGCCCGTATCCACGCGGTCCCGCTCACCGGACTGCGCGACGGCATGGAAGCCGCAACCCGCTCCGATACCGACGCCCCCGCCGCGGCGATCATGGCCACCCACGGCCCCCTGCTCGCCGAAGAACCGCGCGTCCTGACCCACTACGACTTCTGGTCCGGAAACGTCCTGTGGCAGGACGACCAACTCACCGGAATCGTCGACTGGTCAGGAGCATCACTGGCCCCACGCGGCTTCGATGTGAGCTGGTGCCGTCTCGACCTGGTCCTGCTGCACGGTCCTTTCGCGGCCGAGGCCTTCCTGTCCGCGTACGAGGAAGCCTCCGGCATGCCGGTGCCCTCCATGGCCCTGTGGGACCTGTTCGCCCTGACCAACTCACACCGCTCCGTGGAGACCTGGCTCCCCAACTACCACGACCTCGGCCGCACCGACCTGACCACGGCCGAGCTCCGCCGCCGCCACACCGCGTGGACGGACGACTGCCTCGCGAGCTACCGCGAACGGACCTGAGAACACGCTGGCGGACCGGTGACCCCAATGACAGGATGAGCCCCATGACGACGACCAGAAAGGCCCGTGCCGCGTAAGCGTCCGAGCGCGATCCGCGCCGCACGGGAACAGCGCCCCTCCGACTGGGCTCGCGAAATGCCCCCGATAGACCGTCTGTCACGCGGGGCGAGCGCCGCCGTCCACATCGTGGAACTGAAACACGATCACGGATTCCACGAAGTCCGACCCGGATGCACCGCGCAATGGCTCCACAGCTACCGACAATTCCTCCGGCAGCCCGCCCCGAACCTCATGCTGACGGCCTCGGAGTGCCCGTCCTGCCCCGGATGCCAGTACGACGACATCGCAGTGGTCCGGGACGCACTGGAGTACCTCACGGGACTCCTCCCGCCCCCGGCACGCACCGAATTCCGGCGCCTGCTCACCGGCCTGGACACACAATTCCGCCGCAGAACGCTCCCCGACCCCGACCCGAGCCACTGGCACGACTGGAGCGGAAGCCCGTATCCATGGTGGCACCGGCGGCTCTACTCGGGCATATGACGGCGAGGGGCCCGATGACCGCAGAACCGACCAGCGCGGCAGCCCGGCACCACTACGACCGCGGCGCGCTGACCCAGCGCCACGCGGTGAGCCGAGGGTGCCCCGGCAGCTCGGCTCGGCCGGTGGCCCACAGCAGGGTCCGCCAGGGATCCGCGTCGCCCGGGGCCTCCGGGAACAGGCGGTCGAGTGCCCGCGAGCAGAGAGCGGAGGGCGGGGTCCAGCCGAGCCCGAAGCCTTCGGCCACGTCGTTGATGTGTACGAGCGTCTCGACCACCCCCATCGCCGCGAAGCCCTCGGGGTCCGATACCCCGGAGCCGTGGTGGGCGCGGACCTGGGGCGGGGTCGTACGCACCATGGCGACCAGCAGAGCGCCGCACGCCTCCAGCACCTGCACCAGACCGGCCGGCCCCGCGTCACGCTCCGCGAGGGCGAAGTACGCGGGGCCCTCCGGCCGCCTCTGCTGCAGTGCGAACGGCACGTGGGTGTCCAGCGGCGGGCTCTGCGGCCCGAGCTGCACCGCGTAGTACAGCAGGTCGTTGGCGAGGTGCTCGACGGTCTCCCAGCAGTCCCACTCCAGCGAACCGGCCTTACCGTCCCACCCGTCCGGGGGCGCGTCCCGAAGGACATCCACGGCGAGCCGCACGGCAAGGGCGACGTCGTCCGCGGTGACGGGGGACGGGGTGGATCCGGCTTCGACAGACATGGCAGCACCGTATCGCGGGGACAGTCGGCAGCCTCGCGGCCAGCGCATTCGGCGCCGAAGGCCGGCCGGGCGCTCGCGCGGCGAGTGTCGTCGCGGCACTCGCCGGGGAGCCGGGGATGCCGCCATTTGCCGGCGAGCCGAGACCGGCGCCGTCGAGCAGCCCAGCTCCCCGCTCGCTGAGCAGGACGGCCGCATCCGGGGTGTCGGGCCGACACCCCGCGATCCGATCCCGCTCGGCGCCGGGGACAGCACATCCGTCCCCGGCGGGTTCTCAGCAGCCGCAGGAGTAGTACGTGGCGTCCCAGTGGTTGCCCTCGTCGGCGTAGAGGTTGCCGGAGGCGGCCTGCCACTGGGGGTAGCCGTCCCCGCGCAGGCCGATGTAGGTGAAGGCGTTGTGGACGTAGTTGTTGACGCAGGTGTTCTTGCTGTAGTCGAGCTTGTACCCGTTCCAGTGCGAGTACGTGCCGCTCGCGTGCCCGGTCTCGGTGCCGCCGGTGATGTTGAGGGCGCAGCCGCTGGCCGACTTGAGGGTGACGGCGCCCTGGGCGGTGGCCTGGTTGAGTCCGTCGAACGACGTGCACGTCGAGACGTTGCGGTTGGAACAGCCTCCGGAGGAGGACCAGGTGATGCCCGCGGCGCGGAACATCGCGGTGGCCTGGGCGTGGGTGAGTTTGGTGACCGCGAAGGCGTCGGTGGAGGCTGTCAGGCCGACGCCGGGGGCGAAGAGCGTGGTGGCGGCGAGGGTGAGTGTGCTGAGGGCGGCACGGGCACGCAGTCGCATGGATGTCCTCCTGCTGGACCTGCTGGTGGGGGTGGTCGCGCAGCAGGAGTATGCACGAGATCTACGCGCGTCGCCAGACGTCCGGTGGCCAACGCCCACGGGGTGCGGCGGCCGTTGGATTGCGGTGCCGCACCCCGTGGTTGGTGGTCTGTCAGTCGAAGAGGCCCTCGATGACGTCCTCGACGATGTCTTCGGCGACCTCGCCGCCGATCTCCTCGGCCGTCTCTTCCACGATCTCCTCGATGAACTCCCCGAAGATGCCGTCCATACGCCGAATCCCTTCCGTGCCGGTGTGCCCGACCGGCGGCGCTCGTGGAGCGGCCGCCGGCCCGTGGCTCTCGTTCGATTTGCTGTTCCTGGATATCAGTTCCCGGAGGATCTTCCTTGCGGTCGTCCAAAGTCCTTCGGGGGACGGGTGCCGGCCTCAGCGGAGTTGGGCGGAGACGGCGTCGAGTCGCTCTGCCGCGTCGGAGGGAAGGTCCAGGTCGACGCCCGCCAGGTTCTCGGTGAGCTGGTCGAGGGTGCGGGGGCCGAGGATCACCGAGGTGACGCCGGGCCGCCGCAGCACCCAGGCGATCGCCACGGCGGTCGCGGTCGAGCCCAGGAGTGCCGCGATCTCGGCGACCTCGCTGGCGATGTCCAGGTTGCGCTCGGTGCGCAGTTCATTGCCCCAGGCCCGGGCGAGGTGTGACGGGGAATTCACCAGTCGTCCGATTCGCGACGACCGGTCAGGGGCGGCGTTTGCGCGCGTATCGCCCGGTCAGGACACCGGTCAGGGGAAGCCATGACCGAGGAGGCCAAGCCGCTGCGTGCGGATGCCCGGCGCAACCGGGTACGCGTGCTGGAGGCGGCCTCGGCACGATCTACCGGCACTTCCCCACCAGGGAGGTGCTCTACGAGGCGATCCTCGTCGACCGGATGGAGCGCCTGGCCGAACGCTCGGTGGCCCTGCTCGAGACGGAGGACGCAGGTGCCGCGTTCTTCGGTTTCTTCGCCGAAATCGTCGACAACGCAAGCCGGATGAAGGCCATGGCCGATGTCCTCGCCGACGCCGGAGTCGACGTCAAGGCGGGTATGTCCGAGGCCGGCGCCGCCGTGCGGTCGGCCGTCGAGGCGCTTCTGATCCGCGCTCAGCAAGCCGGTGCGGTACGAGAGGACCTGCGTCTGCCCGAGTTGCTGGCCCTGCTGGGAGCGGCGTGTCTGGCGGCGGAGCGCAACCAGTGGGAACCGGGATTGCGGGACCGGACGCTGGGGGTCGTGTTCGACGGCTGTCGTCCGCAGCAGCGCTGACGCAGGCGCCTTTTCGATCGCACGGCCAGGAGGAATCAGTGTCATACCCGCAACAGCTCACCCCCGAGGAAAAGCTTGCCGACGTGAAGAAGCTGTTGAGCCTCCCGCGAATCATCGTGATATGCGGCTCCACCCGCTTCATGGCCGAGATGAACGAGGCCGATCTGCGGGAGACCAAAGACGGAAAGATCGTCGTCAAACCGGGCTGTGACATGAAGTCACCGCACGAGCTCTGGTCCAACCCCGCGGAGGCCGAGGCGCTGAAGGCCCGACTCGACGATCTGCACCGGGCGAAGATCCGACTCGCCGATGAGGTGCTCATGGTCGGTGACTACATCGGAGACAGCACCCGAGCCGAAATCGCCTACGCCCGCTCGTTGGGCAAGCCCCTGCGGTTCACGCACCCCGAAGTGGACCCCGACGCCTGACCGCCCACCTCCACCTTCCGCAGGCATTCCTCGGAATTAATCATTTAGAGTTACCGAATGCGGCGATTGACGGGACTGGTGACAGCTGGGGCTGCGATTCTGGCCTGGGGCGAGTGGCTGAACTGGCGATGGTCTCGAGCTCTCGTGGGACACCGCGAGGGCGGGTCGGAAGCCGTGGTCGTACTGGGATATCGGAACCCGCAATCGACGGCGAACTTCATCAACCGCTGGCGCGTCCGTGCCGGAATCCGCTCCGCCGCCGCAGCCGGTCCGCGAGGCACTCTCGTGATCTTCAGCGGTGGTGCGGCCGGCGGCCGCGTAACGGAAGCCCGGCTGATGGCCGACTACGCGAAGTCGGTGCCGGGTTTCGAGGGCCCGGTGCTTCTCGAGGACCGGAGCACGACGACGTGGGAGAACGTCAGGAACGTGATCCCGCTGCTCGAGGATGCCGACCGCATCAAGTTCGTCTCCCAGCCCGCTCACGCGCTCAAGGCCCGCGCGTATCTGTGGAGGCAGCGTCCGGATCTTGCTGAGAGGCTCGTGCGAGCGGATGACTACCGTCCCGGCGAGTGGGCGGTCGGTAAACCGCTGCTGGCTCTGTACGGGCTTTGGGCACTTCGCGGTCTCGGAGCTGAAGAGCGGAAATCTCGCACAGGACGCGCTGCCCGGACAAGGGGGATGCACCGTGACAGAACTCGCCCTGCCACCAGCCTTACTGGCGTGGGTTGCCCGGACGACGGGGGAGCGTGTTGAACGTTGCGCCGTACACCCCATGTCCGGCGGCACGGTCTCCGACCTGGTGGAGCTGATCACATTGCACCTGGCCGGTGGCCGGGACGTCCAGGTGGTGCGTAAACGCGCCTCCCCGCACGAGGCCGTCGGGCTGGCGGCAGCGCAGGCGATCCGGCCTGCGGCAACCGCTGTCCCGGAGCTGATCGCCTGCGGTGAGGGCGCGGAGGGGACATGGATCATCACCCTCTTTCTGCCCGGTGCACCGCCGAACCGGGGTGCCCTGTTGCCGGCGAACCTCTTCGACTCGCTGGCCCGCCTGCACGCACGCTTCCACGGTGCGGCGGACGTGCCGGAAGGCATACCGCGCGTGGATCTGCAATGGTGGCGCCGGCTGTGCCTCGGCTGGGTCCTGCCGCAGATCGACGGTCGACGAGGTGACCACTCCGTGGGCACCGTCACGTGGGCGAGTTCGCTGATCAGCCGGGTTGCCGATCACCCTGCCGTGAGACGCACCCTCTCCCGCCTGATCCCCACGCTGCTGCACGGTGACGTCCACCCCGGCAACGTACTCGTCGAAGGCCGACACGCCCGGCTGATCGACTGGGGCAGCTGCCGGGTCGGCCCCGCCATGCTTGACCTGGCCAACCTTGTGCCCCGGGACTCCGACGGATTCGCCGTATACCGCCGGAGCTGGGAAGAGGCTGCCGGACGCTCCCTGGATACCGACGCGGCCGAGCTCGGTTATCGATGGGCCGCCCTGCAGATCCCGGTTCAGTACCTCCCCTGGACCATCGAGAACCAGCTGACCGCAGACGTCGAGGCGTCGCTCGACCGTGCCGAAAGGGCCCTCGCCGAGCTGTGAACCCGCACTGCCAGGCCACGCACACAGCGCTGCCGGAGCCGATCCCACGTCACGACCGCGGGCAGAACTCCGCGTCCGTCACCTCCCGGGCCGACGCACCCTCGGGCGCCAAGTGGTCGGTGTTGAAGTAGACGGTCATCCGGTGGCGGGCGTCGCGGGTGGAGATCGTGAGGGCCTCGAACCCGTAGCCGCCCCCGCGCTGTCCCCACAGCTCGATCCCGCAGGACGTGGTCATACGGGAGAGGCCCAGCCCGTGATTGTCGGTGCCGGCGGAGACGGTCCTGGTCATCTCCCGCAGTTGTGCCCGGGGCAGCAGCCGACCGGCGAGCAAGGCGCCGTAGAAGCGGTTGAGGTCGTCGGCCGTGCTGATGAGTTCGCCGCTTGCGCGCAGAGGCGAGGCATCGAACTCCGTGACGTCGACCCCGGGGAGGGGCGCCTGGATCTGGGCGGTGGAATAGGCCCGTCCGGACGGCTGGGGCAGCAGTTCGCGGGTGCCCGGGGCGCTGGTCTCGCGCAGCCGGAGCGGGGCGATGATGCGCCGGTGCAGCTCGTGTTCGTAGGAGTTGCCGGTGATTCTCTCCACGATCAGTGCGGCCAGCAGGTAGTTGGTGTTGGAGTACACGAACCTGGCGCCGGGGGCGGCGGCGGGCGGCTTCGACATCGCGACGGCCAGGAGTTCTCCGGGTGTCCAGGTCTCGTGGAGATGCTGGAGCCAGACGGGGCCGATCTGGTGCAGGGCGGGGTCGTTGAGGTAGTTGTATACGCCGCTGGTGTGATTGAGCAGCTGCCGTACGGTGATGCGGCGGCCGTCATGTCCGTTGCCGCGGACCAGGCCCGGGAGCCAGGTCTCCACCGTGTCGTCGATGCTGAGCCGCCCCTCCGCCTCGAGCTGCAGCACGAGGGTCGCGGTGAACGTCTTGGTGATGCTGCCCACCCGGAAGTGATCGGCGCTACGGGGCGGGCGCTTCGTATCCCGGTCCGCGACGCCGGCCGTTCCCGTCCACCGGTTTTTGCCGTCGACCACGGTGACGAGGACCCCGGGCGCACCATCG
Source organism: Streptomyces smaragdinus (assembly GCF_009604385.1). Lineage (GTDB taxonomy): Bacteria > Actinomycetota > Actinomycetes > Streptomycetales > Streptomycetaceae > Streptomyces > Streptomyces smaragdinus. The sequence goes on along the minus strand of NZ_WEGJ01000001.1, from coordinate 110,072 downwards.
CGCACCGCCCGCTCCATCGCGGCCCGCGTCCGTGCATGCCCCGGCCGGTCGTCCACCCCGGCCGGCGCGGCTGCGGCCGGTGCGGACACCGGGATCGGCAGGAGCGCGGTCGCGAGCGCAGCGGCCACGTGGGCCAGAGCCCGGATTCTTCCGGTCATCATGAGCATGGGGCGTACTCCTTCCCGGGGCGAAGATCATCTGTCCTCAGCCAAGCAGAGGCACCAGCACCGCGCACACCGGCGATCAGTCGTGCCCGCCCCGCCTCTGGGGCGAAGACGCAGGTCACCGACTTGGCAACGCGGCAGACGGGTGGATCCCGGGTGGGTCGGCCGTCCGCGCCAGTGGGAATTCCGCGAAACGGACCGGCGGCGTCCTGTCGGCGAGCCCTCGCGACCGCGCACCACCTGACTTCGTGGATCCGGAGACAAGGGGTACGGCATGGCAGCAGGGGCGTTGAACGCAGCTGGGAACGTCTTGGGCAACCTCATCGCCCTCGGCGGACCCATCGGATACGGGCTGGCATCCGTCGGTCCCGGCGTCGGCATCGGCATAATATTCGGCAACGGCGTCCAGGCCATGGCCCGGCAGCCCGAAGTCATCGGAATCATTCGCCAGAACGTGATCCTCGGCTTCGCCTTCTGTGAGGCGCCGGCCCTTATCGGCATCGTCATGCCCTTCCTTTTCCGGGGCTGATGCCTCGAGTTGTTCGGCAGGTCGTGTCCCGCACGGAGGTGACAGGACCCACGTTGTGCGGCCGTATGTGCAGTGCTTCTCGGAGAATTATTGAGACCCCGGGAACGGCACCGAAGGGAATCCGGTGTCGAAGTGCTGATAGTCAGGCGTCTTGATGTCCTGCCAGATCCAGCCCTCGGCCCGGAAGGCCCGCCAGACGGCGTCGCCTTCAAGGATCTTCCCCGGTCCCGGGGTGCGCGCCTGCTGGGAACTGCTCGGCTGCCAGCAGGAGCACCGCAGATCCTTCCATGGGTTTTCCATCGGGTTGAGGTCGACGGCCCGCCCGTTGGCGTGCGGGGACTGCGCGGAGGGTGCGTTGGCCTGGCCCGGTCGGCGGCAGTTGAAGGCAGAGGAGTTGTCCGCGCGCATGCTGGCGTCGTCGTTCCCGCCATACTCCTCGATCGGCTTCATACGCCGGATCGGGAAGCGCTCGGCCAGGAGCCGGGCGAAGATCCGCGTCACGCTGTCCGCGACGTCCGCGTTGACGACGAGGGTGCCACGGTGTGGCTTGCCGTCGAATCCCCAGTGGGTGAGCGTCACACGGCGCAACTCGTCCCGACCGGCGGGGCAGCCGTCGTGCCATGCTCCTTCGGCCAGCATCCGCTGCCATTGCGCGGGTGTGATCGTGGAGATCACCGGGTTCAGGGAGGATGCCGGCGTACGTGTTGGAGTGGGCCGCTCGCCGGGCGACGGCGGAGCGGACGCTGCGGCCGGCGACGGGGAAGCTGCCCGAGGCGATGACTCCGGCTCGTGGCTTTGGCTCGTGCCGCACGCTGTGCTGAGCAGCACCACGGCGGCCAGTACGGCCGTTGCGCGGGCGACAGCCCAGGAACCGGGGAACCGGAACGACGTCTGTGGATGGGTCAAGTCGGTCCTTCGAAGCGTGATTGCAGATCAGCCCCTACTGTGCCGTACCAGGCCGGGACCTTACCGACCTCGCCCACCACACAGCCGCCGTGCTGGGCCGGCCCCAGGCCCTGAACCTGACAGCCAGTCTGAAGCGAACGGGACAAGGACCGCCGCAGCGCATCGACCTCATGCTCGCCACCCCTGACCAGGCTCCCGTCCTGCGCGGCTTCGACGTGATCACCGACGCGGACGTCCGTACGGCGTCCGATCATGGCCTCCTGGCTGCCCGGTTCAGCCTCCCAGGACTGCGCAGTGTCCTCACCGATCAGTCGCCCGGATGAGCGCGGCGGTCGCCCCTGGAGGCAACCGACGCCCGTGCCTCGGGGCAAGGTCCACGCCGGGGAATGTCGTCCGAAATTCGCCCTGCGCATGACGCATCCGGCTGGTTCTGGTGACCGAACCAGCAACGGAAGCGATCCTCCGTTTCCCTCGTACCCGTGGGCGGCCGGTTCGGGCCGGCGCTCCTTGGAGAGGTGGTTCTGTGGACATCGTGAGAGGTCGGCTCGGTCGTATCGGTCTTGGAACAGCGTTGATCGCGGCCGCGATCGTCGTGCCGGCAACACCCGCCGCCCCGGCGGCCCCCGTGAGTTTCGATGAGATCTGCACTCTGAACGTCGAACTCCCGCGGATCAATCCCGGCACGAGGCGGATCGAGGGACCGGCGACGGTCACGTGCAAGCAGGTGGCCCTGCTGATCGAGCTCCAGGTGTTCGTCAACCGCAAGGGCGACTCCACGGCCACCAGGATCAACGACAAGACCCGCGACAACAAGGTGTTCACCCTGGTGGCGGAAACGGCGTCGTGCCGCAGCGGCGAGTGGAAGACCTCGGCGGTCGCCCGGGTCACCTTCTCGAACCCGGCCGGATATGTGGAGACCAAGGGCGGCTACAACCCGCCGGACCCCGCGCCCGGGCTGCAGCTCAACTGCTGACCCTGGTTTATGCCTTGGCGTCAGGCGCCCCCTGCCGCGTACCCGCGGCAGGGGCGTGGTGTTGCGGGTGGGCCCGGGAGGTCTAGCCGGGGTCGGTGCAGAGCTGGGAGGTCAAGGTGGTGCGGGCCCACTCCTCCCACGTGTCCGGTGACCAGTCGCGGTCGCGGACGAAGAGCAGATAGAGCTCTGGGCTGAGCAGGCCGAACAGCAGGTCGGCGGCTGTCTCGACGGTGAGGCCGGGGCGGGTGTCGGGTTTGCGGACCAGGGCTTCGGCCGCCGCGTGCTGCACGGTGTAGCGGGGGTCGGGGTCGTCCGGCCACTGTGCGGCGATCTCGGGGTCGGTGGCCGCGGCGGCGGCGATCAGCGGCATGATCGGGGCGACCCGGCCCAGGATCTCGCGGGTGCCGTGGACGTGTGCGCGCAGTTGGCCGGCCGCGGTGGGCTCGGCGCACGCGGTGCGGAACCACTCGCGGTCCATGGTGGCGACCGGCTCGGTGTCCCCGGCGATGGATGTGTCGACGACGTCCTTGAACAGCGTGCGTTTGTTGCGGAAGACGAAGTACACCGTCTGGACGGCCACGCCCGCCCGGTCCGCGACCTCCTGCAGGCTCGTCGCCCCGTAACCCTGCGCGACGAACAGCTCGCGGGCCGCCTCGACGACCTTCTCGCGGGTGCGGCGCGAGCGCTCCGCTCGTTTGTCCGGCCGCTTGACCTTGTCCATGCGGCGACTATATCTCTAGAGTCAGACACTAGAGTTCAACTCTAGAAACTGGAGGAGATCATGGAACAGCCAGCCACCGCCCAGAAACCGCAGCCGGATCCGGCCTCGGAGCAGCGCGAGGAGGAGTCCGTCCACCGCGCGCTGGAGCGCTACTACCGCAGCGGCAAGCCGCCGTGGGACACCGGCGTGACGCCGCCCGAGCTGGTGGCCCTGGTGGAGGGTCCCGGCGCGCTGTCCCCCGGCCGCGCCCTCGAACTCGGCTGCGGTACGGGGACCAACGCCGTCTACCTCGGACAGCGCGGCTGGGAGGTGGAGGCCGTCGACCTGGTCGACGGTGCGGTCGATCTGGCCAGGCAGAAGGCCGCGGAGGCGGGAGTGGCGGTACGGGTGCTGCACGGCGACGCCACCCGCCTCGACGAGCTGGACGTGCCGGGTCCCTTCGACCTGTTCTTCGACCTGAGCTGCTTCTGCGGGATCCCGCTCCACCGCCGCGACGCCTACGCCGCCGGGCTCACCGAACGCGCCGCTCCCGGAGCGCGGTTGCTGATGTTCGGGTACGGTCCGGAGCCGGTCGGCAACCCGGTTCCCGAGGTCGCGTCGTGGGCGGCGGGCGTTACGGCCGACGAGCTCCGCGCCCGCTTCACCGGCTGGGAGCTGCTCGACGTCACACCGGGCACCAACCCGGTGCCGACCTTCTGGTTCACGCTGCGTCGCGGGGCCTAGCGGTCGCGGGTTTCTGCAGGTGCGTACGTTTCGCGCCGCCCGGGCAGGGCTCGGGCGGCGTGTTACCGCTTCATCCGTGGACCGCCGGGCCCGTCGCTGCCCGAGCGCTCCGTGAGACCTGCGCACGGGTGCTGATCAGGAGGGAGAATGGAGGTGCCGGGGGATTGCGGGAAGGAGGCCGTGATGGATGCCAAGCGATGGACCGTGCAGATCTACATCACGGAGGAAGGCGACGAGACCCGCGCGCGTGCCGTGCTCAGCACCCAGGACACCTCGGACGTGGCGGGCAAGGGTGTGGCACGGCGCAATCCGGTCGACCGGCCGGTGCCGGAGATCGGCGACGAGCTGGCCGCGAGCCGCGCACTGGGGGAGCTGTCGACCCGCCTCCACGACATTGCGAGCGACGACATCGTTGACCTCGCGGGTCCTGCCGAGGGTCAGGAGAAACGGATCGGATGGGCCATTCCCGGCTGAATCCGGGATCGGCGATCCGGGCCCGGTGCCGAGGTGATGGCGGTCGCGGCGACGGGAGCACGGTCACCGGACGCTCGACCTCCTCACCAAGGACGCACGCCGACCTCCGGAAGCCTGGCCCATCCGGCCCCATGCCCGCGCCGCGTGTGACTGGGAGACTCGGCCGGGACGTGACAACGCGGGGGGTAACAACGCATGACAACAGGCGCTTTCGACGGACCGGTCCCGGAAGAGGACCCTTCCGGCAATCGTGTCCTCGACCTGCTGGACAGGGCAATCAACGCCCAAACCCCACTGGTGCGCAAGAACATTACCCGAGCCAGGCAGCGCAAGGCGGAGGCGACACCGGCGCAGGTCATCCGCAACCTGGAGCGGGTGTACGTCAGCACGCTGACCGGCACGGGTGCCGCGGTCGGAGGAACGGCAGCCGCACCCGGCGTCGGTACCGGCGTCGCGCTGGCGCTGTCGGCCGGCGAGACCCTCTCCTCCCTTGAGCTGAGCGCCCTGTTCGCGCTCTCGATCGCCGAGGTCCACGCAGTCCCCATCGACGAGATCGAGCGCCGCCGGACGATCGTGATGGGGATCATGCTCGGCGGGAGCGGATCCGCCACCATCACCAAGGTCGCCGAGCGCACGGGACAGCACTGGGGACGCCAGATAGTCGCCAAGGTGCCGGTCGCGACACTGCGTCAGATCAACAGCGTCCTGGGAAGGAACTTCGTCACGAAGTACGGGACCAAGCAGGGAATCATCGTTCTCGGCCGAATCGCGCCCTTCGGCATCGGCGCTGTGATCGGCGGCGGCGCCAACGCCGCCATGGCCGCGATGGCGGTGAAGGCCGCCCGCCGGGCATTCGGCCCACCGCCGGAGTCGTGGCCACCGGAGGACGACAGCGCGCCGCTGTCGTCCTGAGCCGACACAGGGAACGCTCGGTGCGCGGTCGGCGCTGGCAGGTCATCCGCTGGCCATCGACGAAGCCCGGTCGTCGGTTGGGTCCGGACCGCCCCCAGACAGGCCGGGGATGCAACCATTCCTTGCAGAGCTGGAACCGTTCCTATTCAGTGAGCAGGAGTGGGTGTTGGATCCATTCCTGTTCGCTGCGGACATCCCGAACGGTGTTGGGTGTCCTGGTCGCCCGCTTTCGCCCGGGGTCCGGGCCGGCGGATCGTGTCCGTGGTCCGGGGGTCCGGGGGCGGGTTTCCTCACACCCTGGGGTGCCGTGTCCGGCCTGGGCGGTCCGATGCCCCGCACGATCGCTCCGGTCGTGCGGGGGCGGTGCCGTCCGTCGCCGGATACGGTGCCCGAGGGCGCGTCGTCCGATCGCCACCGCAGCAGCATCGTGACGAGTCGGTGTACGTCTGCTGGTGGTGAGGGGCTTCTGCCAGTGCCGGGCGCCCCACCGTGAGGTGTAGGCGGGGTCGACCGCGACGACGGGGATGCCGAGTTCGGCGGCCATGGACACCAGCCGCGCCCGCAACTTGGCGACCGGCATCCCCGCGATCAGATGCCGGAAGCGTTTACGGCGTCCGTGTTTCTCCCGGGTGGTTTCGGCGGTGAAGTCCAGGTCCTCGACCGCGATCGCCAGGTGGTGCCGGGCGGCCCAGTGCAGGAGCCGGGTGAGGGCGTGACGGACTTGTGCGTCGCGGTGTGTGGCCGGGCCGGTGAGGTCGTAGGCGAAGCGGCGGGGTTCGCCGACGGGGTTGCCGTGCGGGTCGAGGCGCCAGGCGGCAAGGTGGTCGGCGTTGGTGTCCACCCCCACCACACCCCCAGCCACCGCCGCCGCCAGCGGCACCGTCTGCACGGGCGGAGTGGTCCAGGCGGCGGTCAGGTACCAGCGTCCGCGTTCCGGGTCGAAGGTGATGCGGTAGGCGACGGCCCGGTCCGATGTGACGCGGTCGGCCCACTCGTCGCCCCGGTGCGCGAAGGCGACCGGGCCGGTGAGGGTGTAGCGGCCGTGCGGACTGTTGGCCAGATGGGCCAGCGGTGCGGGCAGTTTGATGCTGACGTCGCCGCCCGGTGTGACGCGGATGGTCTCGTTCCCGAACCGCTTCCCACTCTCACCGTCCGCGGACAGGAACCAGCGCGCCGCCTCCCACCCCTGGCGCCACTGCTCCTGGGTCAGTTCCGCCTCGGACAGGTGGTGGCGGTTGCGGGCGCGTCCCTTGCCGCCGCGCACCGCCCGTACCCGCCCCGCCTCGTAATCGGCACGCTGCGCGTCGAGTCGGTCCTGCAGGACCCGCAGGCGGCGTGACTTGGCGAACCACTCCCGCTGGGAGCCGTAGCCGCCCGGTGCCCGTTTGCTGCCCTTCGCGCCGATCGGCAGCGACAGCCGCTGCGAGATCATCGCGATACCGGCCTGAAGGTTCTGGATGTGTGCGTGCTGCCCGCGCCGGGCCAGCCCCCACTGATCGTGCGACGCCTTCGTGATCGACCCCGCCCACCGCGATGACGACTTCCCGGTCAGCGCCCGCTTATGCACCGCCCACGACTCGGCCGAATGTGCCGTCCCGTCCGCACAACGCTGCTTCAGGTCCGCCGATGCCAGCGAGCCCAGATGCGCGCCGACTTGCCGTAGCACTTCCTCGTCCCCGGGCGTGAGGTGCTTCAGACGGGTACGGACCGACACCCCGGCCGGACCCGCCACCACGATCGACTCCGCCAACACCCGCACCACACCCACCCCCAACCAGATCAACCCGGCCCAGTCCCGTGATCAACGACCCTGGCCCACAAAAGTCACCCCATCAGACAAACCCGCAGACGCCGCACACTCACTAAGACACACTCACGCTCACCCATACACACTCATCAGCCAACAGCTCCAACCCCCGGAAGCCGACCGCGCGCATGCGACCCTAGTCCCGGGCACTGACAACCGTTGAGTGCCGCGGCTTACGGCCTTACGGGAGGAACCTCACCTCCGGGAAGGCCGTGCTCGGACCCTCGAGAAGCCGTCCTCGGCGGTGCCGCAGATGCAGGTCGAAGAAGGCGAGTGGATAGGCCTGTTGGATTCGGACCGACCGGACCGGGTCGAGGGTGCCGATGTAGTCCTGGATCTGCTGGTCGGACATGCCGAGGATCTTGCCTGCCTGCGGTATCAGCGTCGCGTTGTCGCCGTAGGAGCCGTGGATGGCGCCCTCGGCGCGGACGTCGAGCCTCCAGTCGCGAAGGTGCGTCCAGAACTCGGCGACGTCCGGCTCGGCGGCCCGGGTGAAGTCGGCGGTCAGCATCATGAACGGGCGGTCCAGGTCAGTCGTGATCGTCGGCTGCATCGGGCCGTCGATGCCGAGTCCGGCCCGTACGCGCCGGTCGGCGAGCATGGTGAGCGCGGTGGCGGTGCCGCCCTTCGACCAGCCGAACGCGCCGGTGCGCTGCGGGTCGAGGGCGCCGAGCAGCCCGTGGGGCAGCGGCTTGCCGTCGGCGTCGGGGTTGCGGCCGGCGGCGAGTGCCTCCACGCAGTCGAGCAGGAACCGGAGGTCCGCGGCGAAGTCCCCCGGGTACATGGGGACGTCGTCCGGGGTGACCACCCGGCCGTCGGGGAACTCGGCGAAGGTGTCGTGGGTGTGGCCGACGGTGATCACCACGAAGCCGTGGGCGGCGAGTTCCTGGACCATGATCGTGTGATCGCTGCGGTGGCTGCCGGAGCCGTGCGAGTACAGGACGACGGGCAGGCGGTGGCCCGTGCGGTGTACGGGGGCACCCATGTGCCCGGCGGTGAGGGGGCCGAGGGCGGGGGCGAGGGGGAAGCCGGCGTCCGTGAGGAACACCCGTAATGCGCCTTCCGTCATCCAGGGCGCGCGCGGCAGGCCCTTCGTCCTGCGGGCGGGGTACCAGACGTCGGCCATCAGCTCGCGGCGATGTCCCGGGCCGGCCACGGGGTCCGGACGTGAGGTGTCGACGAGGCGGAGCGACACCACGCCGACCTGGTGCGGGCCGGTGGGCGGCGGCAGGGTGAGTCGCGCCGGGCCGGGGGCGGTCGGAGCCGCCCACGCGCGGGACAGCGGCACGGCGGTCCCGAGCCCGGCGGTCAGCATCGCCCCCAGCAGGTGACGGCGCGTCATCGGATTTCGGCTGTCGGAAGCCGTGGCGGTCATGGATCCTCCTGAGTCCGGATTTCCTGGGAGTCGGTGGGTTAGCCGTTACGGGCGGACTCCGGTCCGGTGATGCGCCTGAGCAGGGGGAGGGTCGAGGCGATGATGCCCAGCGAGGCGACGAGGCCGAGGGCGACGAACGCGTAGTACGACGTGCTCGGTGACACCAGGTCGTACTGGAGCTGCGACTTCAGGAACAGGGCCGAGGCCGCGAAGCCCGTGCCGGTCGAGATCGCGGCCACCGCCAGCAGCGGCAGCGCGCTCTCCAGGCCGATCACCCGCTGCAGCAGCCGCAGCGGTGCGCCGGTGAGCCGCAGCAGCGCGAACGGGCGGCGGCGGTCCGACAGACCCGCGACCACGCTGACCGCCAGGCTGCAGCCCGCGATGGGCAGGGTGGTCATCAGCACCACGTCGGCCAGCTTCCGCCAGCCGGCCAGCGATCGCTGCTGGTCGCTGGCCTGGTCGTCCACCGTGCGGATCTGGTGGCGCGGGTAGGCGGTGGCGAGGCGTGTCCGTACGCGTTCCATGGCGGTCGTCGATCCGTCGGTGGCCACGTAGAGCACTTGTACGGGCAGTTCGGCGACGGCCGCGGGGCTGATGGGGGCGGCGGGCCACTGCTGGTCCGGGTGCGACTGCATGCCGGCGAAGGCGTAGGGGTCGACGGCGGTGACGGTGGCGCCGGCCGGGCAGTGGCCCACCATGGGCGTCTGCGTGAGGTCGGAGCAGGTCACCAGGGCCGGCGGGTCCTGGTGGGGTCCTGGATGCGCCGGCGCGCCGACCCCGTCGGGGTTGGCGTGGGCGACGGCCGCGCCCCGTACGCCCGGTATCGCGCGTATGTCGGCGAGCAATCGGGTCGGGACGGCGTCGGCCAGGGGTGCCCGGTCGCCGCTGCCGGCCTCCACCACGGTGCGGGTCTGCGGGTCGCCGTCCAGCGTGGCGCGATTCTCGTTGATGGTGCCGATGATGCTGACGGTGGCGGTGGTCACGAACAGGGCCAGGACGAGGCCGCTGACCGCGCGGAAGCCGGCTCTCGGGTCGTCGGCGAGCCGCCGTACCGCGATGAGAGTGGCCGGGCGCCGGGTGCGGTGGGCGACCGCCCGGGCGACGACCATGGTCAGCCACGGTCCAGCGATCACCAGGCCCAGCATCACCACCAGGAAGCCGGGGAGATAGGCCGCGGTCTGGCCGTTCCCGGTCTCGGGGCGGCTGTCGGTCAGGACGAAGTACGCCAGTTCGCCCAGGCCCGCCAGCAGCGGGATCAGCCGCCAGGCGCGCGGCGGGCGCGGCGTCACCCGGCGGCTCACGCCGAGCGGGGAGACGGTGACCCGGCGCAGGGCGAGGCGCGCCGCGATCGCGGCCGCCAGCGGTACGGCGACGACGACGGCGAGGATCTGCGGGGCGTCGAGCGTCAGGTCCGAGAGGAAGAACCGCTGCTGCCCGGTCATCGGAATGGTGGCGACCAGCGGGCGCAGCGCGGCGTAGACGCCGAAGCCGGCCATCGTTCCGGCGGCCGCCGCCAGCGCGGACTCCACCGACGAGATCACCGACACCTGCCGGGGAGTGGCGCCGACCAGCCGCATCGCCGCGTAGCGCTGTTCCCGTGCGGCGGCGGACAGCCGGGTGGCGGTGGCGATGAAGATCAGCACCGGGAAGATCAGGGCCCCGGCCACCACCGAGTAGATGAGCGTGAGCGCGTCTCCGCGTACCTCGTTGCCCCAGCACGCGTGGTCGCAGCGGGCCGGCCGGGTGTCGGCGATGGTGGTGACCGCTCGTGCTTCGGGCGCGTCCTTGATCTCGGCGGGGGTACGGCCGTTGACGGCGATCAGTGAGTCCGGGGAGGCCAGGGCGGCGTTGCCGATGGTGCCGGCGAGTCGTCCGGGGAAGCGGTCGCCCAGCTCGTCGGCGGGGGTGTCGCGGATGAGTTCGGCCAGGGCGGGTGAGGCGTAGTACTCGCCCGGTGCCGGCAGGCGCGTCAGGCCCGGTGGTACGGGCGAGGTGGGGCCGGTCGCGGCGACGTCGATCTCGGTGACGGGGTTGCCGTCGTAGTAGTCGCCGTGCCCCCACCACCACAGCGGGTCCGCCGACGACTGTTCGGTGCGGCTCGCGGCGCCGGTGTCGAGCCACACCTGCCGCTCGTTCGTCCGCTCGACGGCGTTCATGCTCGCCAGGGTGGACAGCAGCAGGCCGACTCCGATGGCGACGGCGGCGGTGATCATGGCAAGCCGGGCGAGGGCCTCGCGGCCGCCGCTGAGGGCGAGTCGGAGTGCGAAGGCGATCACGAGGCGATCCGTTCGGCCGTGAGGAGGGTGGCCCTGCCGTCGCGGACGATGGCCTCCCGGTCGGCGTGCGCGGCGACCCGGGGCTCGTGGGTCACCAGGACGATGGAGGTGCCCTCCTCGTGGGCCGCGTCCACCATCAGGTCCATCACCTGTTCGCCGGTGAGCGAGTCCAGCGCTCCGGTGGGCTCGTCGGCGAAGAGCACCCTGGGCCGGGCCACCAGCCCCCGGGCCAGCGCCACCCGCTGCGCCTGCCCGCCCGACAACTCGCCGGAGCGGCGCCGCTCCAGACCGTCCAGGCCCAGCCGGGCGAACCAGGGCCGGGCCTCGGCGAGCGCCGCCGCCCGGCGTTTGCCGGAGAACAGCAGCGGCAGGGCGACGTTCTCCTCGGCGGTCAGCTCGGGGACGAGCTGGCCGAACTGGAAGACGAAGCCGAAGGCGTCGCGGCGCAGGGCGCTGCGGTCGGCCTCGTTCAGGGTGTCGATGCGGCGTCCGTCGAAGTACACCTCGCCGGTGTCGGGGATGAGGATGCCGGCCAGGCAGTGCAGCAGGGTGGACTTGCCGGAGCCGCTCGGGCCCATCACGGCGAACACCTCGCCGGCCCCGACGGCCAGGGAGGCGCCGCGCAGGGCGGGCGTCTCGCCGAAGGACAGGGCGACGTCACGGGCCTCGATCAGGGCGGTCACGGGCGCACCGCCTCGGCGAGGGTGTCCATCCGGGCCGCGGTCAGGTCGATCCACCGCAGGTCGGCCTCGAGGTGGAAGAGGCCGTGGTCGGCGAGGAGGGCGTCGACGATGGGGCCGGTGCGGCGCAGTTTCGTGAGCTCGTTCATGCGCCGCAGGTGGGCGGCGCGCTGGGTGTCGAGGTACTGCTGGGCGTCGCGGCCGAGCATGAGGGCCAGCACGACCTTGGTGAACAGGACGGTCTGCAGGTTGGGTTCGGGGGCCACCGGTTCGGTGAGCCAGGTCTCGAGCTCCGTCGCGCCCGCGTCGGTGATCACGTAACGCTTGCGTTCGGGGCCGACTCCGGGCTCCGCCTCGCCGGCGATGACCTTTCCGTCCCGGGCCAGGCGGCCGAGCGTTGTGTAGACCTGCCCGTACGGCAGCGGTTTGCCGCGGTTGAAGAAGGCGTCGTAGTCGCGCTTGAGGTCGTAGCCGTGGCTCGGCTCCCGCTCCAGGAGCCCCAACAGGGTGAGAGGAACACTCATGGGAGGACCATACACCGTAGATATACTCCGAGTGTATATCTGCTGAGAGTTGATCCCTGGGCCTCGCAAAGGGGCCGTCCTCAGCAGCCGTTGTGCGGCAGGACCGTCAAGGCCCACACGATGTGTCCGTGGCGTCGGCAATGCTGTGGGCATGGAGTACGTGTCCAGAGTGCCGCGACCGCCGCTGGACGGGCTGATCGACGACCTCTACTACCCGGCCCGCCGTTGCCGAGCTGCGGGACCGGCTGGCCGCGGTGGACGGACCCCACGCGATGCTCCGGTCCGGGCGCAGCCTCTGCTGGAGGATCCTGACGTGGTGATCCAGGACAACCGGGTGCTTCACCTGCGCTACCAGGTCCGCCGTTGAGTCCGAATCCGACGGTATCCGGTCGGGCGTGTGCTTGATCGGGGGTCCGGGCCGTCGGGGCTTCTAGGATCTGCGGTATGGCGACGCGACTCGTGCAGATCAACATGAAAGCCCGGGACGACTCCGAACTCGGCCGGTTCTGGGCGGAGGTACTGGGCTGGGGCATCGACAGCGAGGAGCCGGGCGTAACCAACCTCGAGCCCCTGGGGTTCGCATATCCCGATCCGGTGGCCGTGGTCATCGACATCGCCGCGAGCCGGGAACCCAAGACGGTCAAGAACCGCGTGCATCTGGATCTGGCCACGACCTCGAAGGCCCACCAGGCCGAACTGGTCGAGCGGTTGAAGGGACTCGGTGCGACGCTCGCCGACGTGGGGCAGGGCGACGTCCCCTGGACGGTCATGGCCGATCCCGAGGGCAACGAGTTCTGCGTACTGGAGCCCCGCCCGGTCTACCGGGACACCGGACGGATCGCCGCCGTGGTGGTCGACTGCGCCGACCCGCGAAGGATGGCCCGGTTCTGGGACGAGGCGATGGACTGGACGCTGCACGAGGTCACCGACGATTACGCGACCATGCGCTCCGCCAAAGGCGTCGGACCCTACCTGGAATTCGTCCGCACCTCCGACACCAAGAGCGTGTGGAACCGCGTCCACCTCGACATCCGCCCGTACCCGGGTGACGACCCGGACGCGGAGGCGGCCCGACTGCGCGCCCTGGGCGCCACCGACCCGGACATCGATCAGTCCGCGATCCCCTGGACGGTTCTGGTCGACCCGGAGGGCAACGAATTCTGCCTCCTGACGCCTCGCTGACCGCCGGCGGCGATGCCGGCCTCATCGCCGGTCGGCTGGAGGACGGCCGTGGTGTCGTTCCCAGTCGGGCGCGAGGACCGACATGATGATGTCGTCGACCCATGCACCGTCGTACAGCAGCGCGTCGCGCCGGATGCCCTCGACGACGAACCCCACGTTCTCGTAGGCACGCCGGGCACGCGGGTTGAAGGCGAACACATTCAGCGAGATCCGGTGCAGACCGAGGCTCTCGAAGCCGTAACCGACGATCAGCCGGACCGCTTCGGTCCCGAGCCCGCGGTCCTGACCGGCCGGGGCCAGGGCGATCCGGAAGTTGCAGCTGCGGTTGGCGCCGTCGAACTCGTTGAGTACCGCCTCACCCGCACAGGTGCCGGTCGCCCGTTCGACGACGGCGAGGTCCAGCCGGTCCGTCTGCGCGTGCCGGGTGCCGTACCAGGCGCGCATGGCCTCCTCGGCGGCCTCGTCCCAGGGATCGCTCTCCGCCGGTCCGTGGGTGCTGCCGGTCAGCCGGCCCACCTCCGGATCCTGGAGCAGCGAACGGAGTACGGGAGCGTCCTGGTCCAGCAGGAACGGGCGCAGGAGCACCTTCTCGCCGACGAGGGTGGGCTTGACGCTGAAGTCCGCCTGCGAATGATCTTTCACGGCGCGATTCTGGACGCATCCGGGCTTCTCGGCAATCGAGTTCCCCGGTCCCGGGCACCCGGTGCGAACCGGATCCCTCCGTCACCGTACGACTACTCCAATTCCTGACGGCACGGCTGGCGTTGGCCGCGGCCGGTGGCGGCATCGGTGCAGGTCGGCGGACGAAGCACGGCGTTCTCGGTGATCGATTCGTTCAGGTCCTGAAAATTAGATCGCTCCCGGGGGCTTGTCGAACGGTGGGTTCGACCCTTAAATCAAATCTTGAACTAAGCCGTTTCATATGACTGCTCACCCCTCCGCCCGCAGGAGGGACTTGATCCACGGCGCCCGCCGATCCAGACGTGCGCCCAGGTGACGGTCCTCTCCGGGGCCTCGACCTACCTCCCACGGAGTGACACGCATGAGACTCAGTTCCTTGGGGATCGCCCTCGCCACCGCGGCGGCGCTGCTGGCTATCCCCGCCCAGACCTCACCGGCGGCCGCCGCGGACACGCCGCTCTCCCAGGGCAAACCGGCCACGGCGTCCTCCACCGAGAACGCCGGGACCCCCGCGTCGTACGCCGTCGACGGCAACAACGGCACCCGCTGGTCGTCCGCCGCCAGTGACAGCCAGTGGCTCCAGGTCGACCTCGGCCAGTCGCAGGCCCTCAGCCAGGTCGTCCTGAACTGGGAGACCGCCTACGCGAGGGACTACAAGATCCAGGTCTCCGACAACGCGAGCACCTGGTCCGACCTCAAGTCCGTCACCGCCTCCGACGGCGGTACCGACACGCTCGACGTCTCCGGTACGGGCCGCTACGTGCGCATGCTGGGCATCACCCGGGCCACCCAATGGGGTTACTCCCTCTGGGAGTTCCAGGTGTTCGGCGGCTCCGGCACCCCGCCCACCGACACCTGCTCGACCGCGAACGCCGCCACGGGCCGCCCCGCGACCGCCTCCTCCACGGAGAACGCCGGTACCCCGGCCTCCGCCGCGTTCGACGGAAACAACGGCACCCGCTGGTCCAGCGCCGCCTCCGACCCCCAGTGGGTCCAGGTCGACCTCGGTGCCACGCAGACCATCTGCAAGGTGGACCTCAACTGGGAAGCCGCGTACGCCAGGGACTTCAGCATCCAGGCCTCCGTCGACGGCCAGAACTGGACGACCCTCAAGAGCGTTACGGGCGCCACGGGCGGCCAGACCTCGTACGCAGTCAACGGATCGGGCCGCTACCTGCGCATTTACGGGACTTCCCGCGCCACTGTCTACGGGTACTCCCTGTGGGAGGTCGCCGTGCACACCGGGTCCGGCGGCACCACCCCGCCCGTCGAAGGCGGCGGCGACCTCGGCCCCAACGTCATCGTCGTCGACCCGGGTACGGCGAACCTGCAGGGCAGGTTCGACCAGGTCTTCGCGCAGCAGGAGGCGAACCAGTTCGGGACGCAGCGCTACCAGTTCCTGCTGAAGCCGGGCACGTACAACAACATCAACGCGCAGATCGGCTTCTACACCTCGATCTCCGGTCTCGGTCTCAACCCCGACGACGTGCGGATCAACGGTGACGTGACGGTCGACGCCGGCTGGTTCAACGGCAACGCCACCCAGAACTTCTGGCGCTCCGCCGAGAACCTCTCCGTCAACCCGGTGAACGGCACCGACCGCTGGGCCGTGGCCCAGGCCGCCCCGTTCCGCCGTATCCACGTCACCGGGGGCCTCAACCTCGCACCCAACGGCTACGGCTGGGCCTCCGGCGGGTACATCGCCGACTCCAAGATCGACGGGACCGTCGGCCCGTACTCGCAGCAGCAGTGGTACACCCGCGACAGCTCGGTGGGCGGCTGGACCAACGGCGTGTGGAACATGACGTTCACCGGTGTGCAGGGTGCCCCGGCGACCAACTTCGACACCGGCCCGTACACGACGCTCGACAACACGCCCGTCTCGCGCGAGAAGCCCTTCCTGTATCTGGACGGCAACGAGTACAAGGTGTTCGTCCCCGCGAAGCGCACCAACGCGCGCGGCGTCTCCTGGCCCGCCAATGCGGGTTCCTCGCTCCCGCTGAGCCAGTTCTACGTCGTCAAGCCGGGCGCGACGGCCGCCACCATCAACCAGGCACTGTCCCAGGGCCTGAACCTGCTCTTCACACCCGGCGTCTACCACCTCAACCAGACGATCAACGTCAACCGCGCCAACACGGTCGTCCTCGGCCTGGGACTCGCCACGATCATTCCCGACAACGGCATCGACGCCATGCACGTCGGCGACGTCGACGGCGTGAAGCTCGCCGGGTTCCTGATCGACGCCGGGCCGGGGCGGTCGGACACGCTGCTGCAGATCGGTGCGGCCGGCGCGAGCGCCGACCACGCCGCGAATCCGACCACCGTGCAGGACGTGTTCATCCGCGTGGGCGGTGCGGGCCCCGGTCTCGCCACCAACTCCGTGGTCGTCAACAGTGACGACGTGATCGTCGACCACACCTGGATCTGGCGCGCCGACCACGGCAGCGGTGTGGGCTGGGAGACGAACCGGGCCGACTACGGACTCGTCGTGAACGGTGACGACGTCCTGGCCACCGGTCTGTTCGTGGAGCACTTCAACAAGTACGACGTGCTGTGGAACGGCGAGCGCGGCCGTACGATCTTCTTCCAGAACGAGAAGGCCTACGACGTGCCCAACGCCGCCGCCATCACGCACGACGGCATCGTCGGATACGCGGCCTACAAGGTCGCCGACAGCGTGAACACGCACGAGGCATGGGGGCTCGGCAGCTACTGCAACTTCACCGCCGACCCGAGCATCGTGCAGCAGCACGGCTTCCAGGTCCCGGTGAAGTCGGGCATCAAGCTGCACGACATCCAGGTCATCTCGCTGGGCGGCATGGGTCAGTACGCCCACGTCGTGAACAACACCGGTGCCCCGACCTCGGGTACCAGCACCATTCCGTCGAAGATCACGTCGTTCCCGTGATCCTCAGGTAGTGAGCCGCAGTTCGCGGGGCGGTCCGGTCACGGACCGCCCCGCTGGTTCCGCAACGGCGCCGTCGTGGCCACGTCGTGTGTTATTGATCTCCAGTCAGCCTGCCGGTGGAGGAAGAGATCCAGCTCGTCGCCGCCCCGGGGCCGGAATCCCAGGCGGGTGTAGAGGCGCTGGGCCGGCAGGTTGGTCCGGGCGACGTTCAGGGAGAGCGGGCCGGTGCAGCGGGTCAGGGCCCGGGTCGCGAGCCCGCGTTGCCGGTGTTCCGGGGCGATGGCGAGGTCGATGACGCGGCGGGTGCCGTCCGTGTCCGGGCGCGAGAGCCGCAGGCGGCCCGCCGGGGCGCCGTCGACCTCGATGATCTCCAGGCGTCCCGGCGGACAGCGCTGTGCCCAGTCGCGTTCACGGGCCTCGTACTGCATGCCCACCACGAACGCGCGCTCGCGCTCCGGCCAGGCGTGGAGACCGAGCGAGGACTCCAGCCCCGCGGCGAAGAGCCGTTGCAGGAAGCCGGTGTCCCCGGGCTCCTGCTCCCGGAACGTGACGGCCGGGGTCACGGCCGCGAGGGGAAGATGCCCGAGAGCGCGATGATGAAGTTCACGCAGAGGTAGGGCTGGACGTTCGGGTGCGGCTGACCGCCCCCGGTGGGCTGGACGGCTCCCGGGTGCATGGCGGCGGTCGGGGCCTCGGTGCTGTAGTAGCCGCCGTTGGCCGGCGCTGCTCCCGGGACCCGGTTGGTGTCCTGGCGGGAGTTCACGCCGGTCAGGGCATGGGTGTGCGGGGGGAGCTCGCCGGTGGTCAGCGTGACGGTCTCCGTGCCGCCGGCCTCGCCGAGGTCGTGGGAGGAGAGGCCGGGGCCCTGGCCCGGGTGCATCGGGACGCGGCCGCGCAGGTCGGGGAGGGCGAAGTCGGTCGTTCCGTTGCCTCCGTAGGTGGTGCCGAGGAGGCTGAACAGTGCGGTGTTCTGGTTGATCGACAGCAACTGGCCGTTGCACAGCGCCCAGCCGACGGGGGCGAAGTTGAAGCCGGCCATGCGGATCTCACCGAGGAACGGGTCCACCGTCCACCGCCTTTCCGCTGCCCTTGGTGGGCAGCCATGTGTTGACCAGGGCCAGATAGTCCGGTTTCGGTCCCGTAGGGCTCAGGAAGAGGCCGAGCGGGCCGAGGCCCGGTGCGTTCAGGGTGTGGATGCCCTCGTCCAGGGGCGGGCCGGAGTGCCCGGTGAAGCGGATCGTGAAGACGTCGCCCCGGCCCGGCATACGGTTCCTGCGGGTGCTGTGCGCGCGGTCCCGGACCGCGGCGACCCTGAGGGCGGAGCCGGGTTGGCCGGCGACGTCCATCCGGGTCCCGACGAGCGTCCGCCAGGTGGTGAGCGCGTAGAGGGGGACGCGGCGGCCGGTCGCCTGCGCCCGGTGGGCGCCGACCACTTCCGACGGTACGGCGAGGGCGGCGCCGAGGGCGGCCGCGCGGCGCAGGGCGGCGCGTCTGGTGACGGTCATCTCAGGGCTCCAGCACGGTGGACCAGCGGACGTCGCGCAGGTCGCCGGTGAGGTGCTCGACCTCCGCGGCGACGGTGTCGCCCGCCGCGAAGGCGATGGGGACGCCCACGGTCGCGGTGCACGTGCCGGTGGCGTCGGTGGTGCAGGTGAGGGCTGTGGGCGTGCCGTTGCGGACGACGGTGACGGTGATGCCCTGCGCCGATTCCCCGGCCTCGACGCGCAGGGTGCGGATGTGGCCGGCGGCCGGCAGCGGTGTGGCGACCTCATCGGCCGAGGCGCCGAGGTTGGCCTGCCCGGACGCGCCGACGAAGCCGTCGGTCTCCCCGGTGTCGACGAAGCTCACCAGCCCCGTGAGAACGGCCGAGTTGCCCGGTGCTCCGGTGGGACCGGCCGGCCCCTGCGATCCCGTGGGTCCCTGGGGGCCCTGAGGACCGGTGGGTCCCTGGGGTCCCTGCGCGCCGGTCTCGCCCTGCGGGCCGGCCGGGCCGGTGGCACCCGGTGGGCCCTGCGGACCGGGGACGCCCGGCTCGTAGCACAGCGGTACGGGGCCCGAGGCTTTGACGTAGCGGGCGGTCACCCAGCCCGTGCGGTTCGCGAGCTTGTACCAGGTGGTGTTCTTGTCGATGCTCTCGCCGGATGCCTTGCACCACAGATCGATCCGGGTGCCGTGGGCGTAACTGCCCAGGACCGGCGAACTGGTTTCCGGCAGGGCGCGGATGTTCAGGCTCTTCTTCGCCGTGACGATCCCGTCGACCGCCGCCCGCGACACGTTCCGCTGCGCCTGCGTGGCAGCGGCATCCGGCGGCCCTTGACCCGCTGCCGCGGGTCCGCCCAGCCCACACGCCAGCCCGAGGCCCACCGCCCCCGTAACCAGCGACGACACCACAGTCCCGCGCACCAGACCCACCACGCCTTCCACCGAGCATCTGCCAAGTCAAGGAGACGCTCAGAGGTAACCGCATGTACGTACGGAAAGGCGCTGCGACACGAACAAATCCGAACAGAATGTACGCGGGACTGCCCGTTCGGCCGAGCGCCCGCCCATGCCGCGGGAGGCAGCCGTCCTGCGCTCACGGCCGGCGCCGCGCCCGTCAGCCGGCGAAGGGGCCGTCGCCGGCGAACACGAGCCGGGCGAAGTTCTCGCCGATACGGCGGTGTCCTTCGGGGCTGGGATGGATCGCGTCCGGCAGCGGGAACTCGTCGTGGTCGCTCTCCCCGTACAGGTCGCGTCCGTCGAGGTAGTGGAGGTTCGGGTCCTCGGCGGCCCGCTGCCCGACGATGTCGGCGAGTACGTCGCGGACGATCGTGAGCGTCAGCCGTCCGGCGGCGGTTTCCGCCGGATCACCGGTGGCCCTGAACCGCAGTGTCCCGCCCACGAGGTCCGGCACGAGAGGGCCGGGGGTGTCCTCCTGGACCGGGCACAGGATCGGCGACACGACCAGCAGGGGCGTTGTCGGGTGGCCGTCGCGGATGGTGTCGAGGAAGCCGTGGACGGCGGGGGCGAAGGCGCGCAGGCGCATGGTGTCGGCGTTGACGACGTTGATGCCGAGTTTGACGCTGATCAGGTCCGCGGGGGTGTCCCGCATCGCGCGTGCGGTGAACGGGTCCACCAGGGCGCCGCCGCCGAAGCCGAGGTTGATCAGCTCCACGCTGCCGGCGGCCGCGGCCAGGGCGGGCCAGATGGTGCTCGGGCGCACGGCGTTCGAGCCGTGGCTGATCGAGCTGCCGTGGTGCAGCCACACCCGGCGCCCGCCGGCCGGGGCCGGCTCGACGGGGGCGTCGGTGCGCAGGGCGATCACCTCGGTGACCTCCGTGTGCGGAAGCCAGATCTCGACGTCCTTCTCGCTCCCGGGGAGACCGGTGAAGCGGGCGGTGCCCGGCTGTCCCGCGGTGAACTCCTCGGCCTGGGTGACCATGTCGGTGATCGTGCGGAGGTTCCCGCCCTCCACGGTGGCCCGGGCCGTGAGCCGGCCGTCGACCAGCAGGTCGTACACGCCGCCCGGCGGGGACGGGAAACCCCGGTACGCGCGTACGACCGCTCGGAACGCTAGGCAGGTGCTCCGGCGATGAGTTCGAGGCCGAGTGGTGTGCAGGTGTGCCAGACCGCCTGGCCCACGCGCTTGCTGACGATCAGGCGGGCGTGCCGCAGTGCCTTGGTGTGTTCGGAGACGGACGACTTGCTGATGTCGAGTTCGCGTGCCACGTCCGTGGCGGTGTGCTGCTGGATGAGCATGGCCAGGATGGCGGTACGAGTGCGCCCGAGGAGGGCGGCCACCGGATCGGCTTTCGACGACTCCTCCAGCAGGGGCAGCGGAGTCACGGCAGGATAGACGAACACCGCGGGCCCCTGAGGGTAGGCGCCGATCACCTGGCGGTCCGCCCAGAATGCCGAGGGCAGGAGGGTGAGTCCGCGCCCCGCCAGGTGGATGTCGCGGTCCTCCCGGGAGTCGATCTCCAGGACTGCTTCCCGCCAGCGGACTCCGTGGGTGACGCCGGCCAGCATCGAGTGGATTCCGTGCCGGGCGAGGGTGTGGCTGCGCCACGCCCGCTCGGCGTGGTAGGCGGAGGTGATTCTCTCCCAGACCGGGGCCAGCAGACCGTTGTACCCGGTGCGTACGGCGTTCTGAAGGGTCTTCCACGCATCGCGGTCCTTCCGGGCGAGGCGGCTGATCCACGGGGTCTGCGGGCGGCCGGTGCGGCACACGCGTTGCAGTTCGGCGCGTACGAAGGCGGCAGGGCTCGATCGGATCTGGTCCATGCCGTCCTCCAGTCCCCGGCTCAGGGGGGCGAGGAACAAAGGACCCTTGCCGGTCGGTGGGACGAGTTCCAGCAGGGGACGGGCGGCGCGGGGGAAGGTGCGCAGCGCGCGCTGCTGCCACCGGGAGAAGACCGGGTCGATGCCTGGTTGCTGCAGCATGGCTGTGGCCAGGACAAGTTCCATCAGTGGCGCTGGTGCCGGCGCCAAGGTGACCTTGAGAAGGTCCTCCAGCGTGAAGTGCACACGAAGCACCGATTCCTCCTTGTATTCGGTTCCGGACCGCGTTGAAGCTGCACTATTCGGACGACGCCGAACCTCTTGCGGTGTTCCAGGTCGACCGCCCACCCTATAGCTACGTGAGCATGTCAAGTCTCACCGTTGTTCCCGGGACAAGGAAGAGTGCAAACCGGACAGGTCTGTGCCGAAGTGTTCGGCCGGCCCCGATGGGAAGGAAAGACCGCCGAATGCGCGAACTCACCCCACGCAGGTATCCGTCGATTCATTCTGCATGCGCTGCTCGACGTCCGGGCGCCTGTCTGTCGAATGTGAAGTTGCAACTTCCTCGAGTCGCCACGGAGATGCGGCGGCGATCCCACGGACAAGGCGCGGTGGGGGCGGCCGGGAAAGGGCACGACTCTTCGCCGTAGATGTCGGGGCGCCCGAAAACGTCGATCGGAAGGACCCATGGCAGACCTCATAAGCCTGGAAGAGGCCGAGAAGCTGGACGTCAGGGACGTGCACGAACTCCACCGCAGGTACATCAACAAGAGCCAGGTCAGACTGATGACCTCCTTCGGCTTCGGCCGGGAGCTCGTCGATCATGCCGAGGGCGCATACATCTACACCCGTGACGGCCGCAAGATCATGGATTTCACCGGCGGAGTCGGCGTGCTCAACCACGGGCACAATCATCCGCGCATTCTCGCTGCCCGCCGGCGCTTCCAGGAACAGCGGCGCATGGAGGTGCACAAAACCTACTTCTCGCCGTACCTGGCGGCCCTGGGTCACAACCTGGCGGTGGTCCTGCCCGGTGACCTGAACCGTTCGTTCCTGCCGAATTCCG
The DNA here is from genome assembly GCF_009604385.1 of Streptomyces smaragdinus. Taxonomy (GTDB): domain Bacteria; phylum Actinomycetota; class Actinomycetes; order Streptomycetales; family Streptomycetaceae; genus Streptomyces; species Streptomyces smaragdinus. The sequence goes on along the minus strand of NZ_WEGJ01000001.1, from coordinate 87,911 downwards.
GGGCCGAGGCGATCGAAGGCGCGGTCAAACTGGCGTACAAATACCACGGCGGCAGGCGGAAGCGGATCCTGCGCGCGGACTGCGGCTTCCACGGGAAGCTCCTCGGCTCCGGCGGGCTCACCGGCGGAGCGCAGAATAAATTTGAATTCCCAACCATTCCTGGCATCGGCACCTTCGAGTACGGCGACATCGGCTCGGTCCGGCGGGCTCTCGCGGACAACCGGGACGCGCGCGGCGGCAGCGACGTGTACGCACTTCTCGTCGAGCCGTTCAGCGCGTCGACCATGCGCTGGTGCTCCGAGGAATTCCTGCGCGAACTGCGCGACTTGTGCACGGCCGAGGACATCGTGCTGATCTTCGACGAGATCTACACCGGCTGGGGCAAGACCGGCAGCATGTTCTACTTCACCCGGTACGAGGGCCTGGTGCCCGACGTGGTGACGACATCGAAGTCGTTCGGCGGCGGCAAGTCCTCCGTCTCCGCCTACGTGGCGCGTGAGCCGGTCTTCCGCAAGGCGTACGACAACATGGCCGACGCCATGACGCAGAGCACGAGCACCACGTACTACGGCTTCGGCGAGGAGACCGCGACGGCCCTCGAGGCCGTCGCCGTAGCCGTCGAGGACGACTATCCGGGCCGGGCCCGCGCCCTGGAAGCCGTACTGCAGCCGGGACTGGAGCGCATCCGCAAGACCTACCCCGACCTGATCGCCGAGGTACGCGGCGCCGGCGCCCTCCACGGGGTGTTCCTGTCCGGCGGGCCCAGGATCCTGGACCTCATCGGCAAGCTGCCCGCCGGAGAACTGGCCAAGGACCCCCTGATCCGCACGAAGATCATCACCGCGGCGGTCATCGACACTCTGTACCGCAAGCACGACATCTACACCTACAACACACTCAACGGACGCAGCCCGCTGGTCGTGAGCCCCCCACTGGTCGCCGGCCCCGAAGAGGCCGAACGCTTCCTCGGCGCCCTGGAGGCCACCCTCGCCGAGGGTATGAACAGGCTCCTCGGCCGCTTCGTACGAGAGCGGGTGAGCTCATGGTGACCGGGCCCCGATCCGCCCTCCCGGGCCGCATCGCCGTCACCGGCGCCGCCGGCGTACTCGGTACCCACCTCGTGAAACGCCTCCTGACGGCGGACACCGAGGTCCACGCCTTCGATCTGAAGCCGGTGCCCACGACACCCGGGATCAAGCCGTTCACCGGGGACATCCGCGACGCGAACGCCCTTGCCGCGGCCTTCGAGGGCGTCGAGGCCGTGGTGCACTGCGCCTCCGCACTGCCCAGCTACCCCGCCGCCGACATCCGGTCGATCATCGTCGCAGGCACCACCACCGTGCTGGAAGCGGCCCGCGCCGCGGCCGTGCCCCGCGTGCTGCACATCTCCTCGACCGCCGTCTACGGCCTGCCCCGGCTGGTCCCCACGCCCGAGGACCACGCACTCGAGCCGGTGGATGCCTACAGTTCCGCGAAGGCGGAAGCGGAGCAGGCCGTCCTGCGGTTCCGGGAGCAGGGCATGTGCGTGCCGGTGTTGCGGCCCAAAACCTTCCTGGGGCCCGGCAGGATGGGGCTGTTCGACATGCTCTTCCAATGGGCCGAGGAGGGCAGGAACTTCCCCGTGCTCGGAAAGGGCGACGTGCGCATCCAGATGCTGGGGCTGGACGACCTCGTGGACGCGGTGCTCGAGGTGCTGCGCGCCCCGGACGCGGTGGCCTGCGACACGTACAACATCGGCGCCGCCGAATTCGGCACCCTGCGCCAGGACTTCCAGCGCGTGCTGGACACGGCGGGGCACGGCAAGCGCGTGGTGTCGGTGCCCGCCGGACCCGCGGTGGCGACGCTGCGCTTTCTGGAGCGGACGAAGCTGTCCCCCGTGTACGGCAGGCTGGTGTTCAAGCTGCTGGCCGATTCCTACGTCAGCGTCGACAAGGCCCGGGAGAAGCTCGGCTTCCGCCCCCGGTTGTCCAATCAGGACGCCATTCTCCGTACGTACGACTGGTGGCGCGAGCAGCGTGCGGCCAGGGCAGACGTCCCGGCGGGCAGGGGCGGTGGCCGGACCAGCAGGGACCCGTGGCGGCAGGGGGCGCTCGGACTCGCGAAGGTGTTCTTCTGATGGACGCCACGGTCACGCCCGCGCCTCGTGCCGACGAGGACGTTACGGCACAGGAACCGGACGCGCCGCAAGAGGCTGCCCCCGGATGGTGCTGGGGAACACGACTGCTGGTGGCGGGTACGGCGCTGTGGTCGGTCTTCCTCGCCCTGCACGTCCTGCTCGTCGGCCGCTGGTGGCCCTGGCACGTCTTCGAGATCGTTCCGCCCCTGGCCCTGATGGCGGTGCCCCTGCTGCTGCTCGGCCTCGCGCCGTTCGCCGGGCCGGTGCGCCGGTGGCTGTCCGCGGTCCTGGTGCTCCTGCTGCTGGCCGGGGCGGACGCGGCCGGCGTCGGATGGCCGAGCAGCGGCGCGGGCAGCACTCGGGGCACACAGGTCAAGGTCTTCGCGTGGTCCACGGACTACTGGCAGATGGCGGCCGGCGACAAGGAGGCCTTCTACGCCTTCCTCCGCCGCCAGGACGCCGACGTGTATCTCCTGCACGAATACCTCAACTGGAACTACACCAACCCGGACGAGCAGAAGATCTGCACCAGCCCCGTCCTCATCGACGACTCGGCCCGGTTGCACGCGGAGTTCCCCGGATACCGCCTCCTCGTACAGGGCGAGCTGCTCACCCTGACCCGGCTGCCCGTCGTCGCGGCACCCCGCCAGCGTGTGCCCGCCACGGGCGACGACTGGTACTGGAAGGGATCGAAGTCCCAGCGCACCGACATCCGGGTCGGCCGGCGCACCGTCTCCTTCTACAACGTGCACCTGCCCATTCGTTTCCGGCCCTGCGACATCCGCTACGGATGGGGGAGTTTCTACCGGGCCAGCCACGACCAGGCCAACTGGTGGCTGCGGGAACACCGCAGGCTGCGCGCGGATCTGGCCGGCAACTCCCATCCGGTCGTCGTGGCCGGCGACTTCAACAACGCCTGGATGAACCGCTACGGACTCGGAGCCGGCACCCGGACGCAGGACCCGACCGGTTCCCTGTTCCCCGCCCTCTCCTGGCCCGCCTGCGAAGGCTCCTGCTCACTCCCCGAGAGCTGGCGCCTGCTGCCCCGGATGTGGCGCTTCGACTGGCTGTTCACCTCCCAGGACCTGGCCGTCCCGAGCTACCGCCTCGGCGGTGGCGAGGACCTCTCCGACCACTCGGCCCAGAAGATCCGCCTGATCGTCCCGGACTAGATCCCTTTCCCCGACCGGACACCGATCTCGCCCCAGAAAGGGACACTTCGTGCTGCAACCAGACACATTCGATGTCACGGTGATGCTCGACTACTACAGCCCGTACGTCAGTGGCCTGACAGAAGCCGCGCGGCTGACCGCCGAGGGGCTCGCGGGCCGGGGCTGGAAGGTCGCGGTGGTCTGCGCCCAGCACGATCCCGCGCTCGCCCGTCACGAGATCGTCAACGGTGTCCACATCTTCAGGGCACCGGTACTCGCCCGGATCAGCAGGGGTTTCGTCAGCCCTCAGCTGCCTCTGCTCGCCGGACGTCTGGCGGCCCGCTCACGCATCGTCCACGTGCATCTCCCCAACCCCGAGGCCGCGTTCGTCGCCGCCCTCAGGCACAGCGCGAGGCTGGTGGTCACGTACCACATCGACGTCTTCCTGCCCGACAGCCCCGTCAACCGTTTCGGGATGTGGGCCGTCGACCAGTCGTGCAAGGCCGCCGTACGCCGGGCGGACCTGGTCATCACCAACAGCGAGGACCAGGCACGCGGGTCCCGTATCTGGCCCACCATCAGACGCCGGCGACTGCAGCCCATCTCCTCGCCGTGCGTGGACCGCAACGGCGGCGAACCCCGGCTGCGCGACGGGGACGGGCTGCACATCGGTTTCATGGGCCGCATCACCGTGGACAAGGGCATCGAATACCTCGTACGGGCCTTCCGCACCCTGGACGACCCCCGGGCACGACTTCTGATCGCGGGGGACCACGAGACGGTGGCGGGCGGCAGCAACATCGCCCACCTCCGGCGGGAGGCCGGCAACGACCGGCGGATCCGCTTCACGGGGCTGCTGCGCGGTGACGCCGTGCGTGACTTCTACGCCTCGATCGACGTATTCGCGCTGCCCTCGATCTCGGAGTCCTTCGGCATCGTCCAGGTCGAGGCGATGATGGCGGGCATTCCTCCCGTGAGCACGGATCTGCCCGGTTCGCGCTATCCCATCGCGGCCACAGGCTTCGGACGGCTCGTACCGCCCAGGGATCCGGAGGCGTTGCGGGCGGCCATTTCGGAGATGGCCGAACTTCCCGCCGAGGACAGGGAGTCAGGTCGCGAGGTGGCGACGAAGCTATTCGGCGGGGAGGCGTTCCTCGACGCGCACGAAGAGGCGTTCCGTGACCTTCTGAGCGGGAGCCGACCGTGAAGGGGCCGGCCGGCGAGGACACGGTGGTCGACCAGGACGCCCCGCCCGCGCCCCCGACCCGGCAAGGGGTGGTAGGAACCACGCGCCGGCGCTCCCGATTACCGGCATGGCCGGCGCTGCTGCGCCCCCGCCAGTGGGTGAAGAACCTCTTCGTCCTCGTCATCCCGTTGGCCGTGCACCCCGCGGCGCTCCTGCACCACATCACCCCGGCACTCGCCACGCTGGTCACGTTCACGGCCGCCTCCGCCACGGTCTACGTCGTCAACGACTGGCTCGACCGCGAACAGGACCGGCTGCACCCGGTCAAACGCCATCGGCCTCTGGCGAGCGGCCGAGTGGGCCCGTTCGGCGCGTTGCTCCTGGGCACCGGCTGTCTGACGGTCCTCGTGGTCCTCGGGGCGCGGCTCCCGCCGGCGGTACAGGCCGTCACAGCCGCCTACCTGATGCTCAACGTGGCCTATTGCCTGGCGCTGAAGAACTACCCGCTGGTCGACGTCAGCGTGATAGCGATCGGCTTCGCCCTCCGGGCGCTGGCAGGCTGCCTCGCCGTGTCGGCACCCTTCAACCCGCCACTGATCATCTCCGTGTACTGCGCCTGCCTGCTGATGGCGCTCGGCAAACGCCGCCACGAACTGGTCGCCGCCGAGCTCCGGGAACAGGCGGCCGCGCAGCGACCCGCCCTCACGGGATACTCGGTGCCGCTGCTCGACCAGTTGATGGTCCTGCTGCTGGCCGCCTCGCTGATCAGTTACGAACTGTTCGTCCTTGCCGCGCCACATCCACACGCCGCTGTGACGGCCGTCGTCACCATGCCCCTCGCGATCTTCGCCCTGTGCCGCTATCTGCAGCTGATCGCCATGCGCCGTGTCAGTGAGGAGCCGGGCCGTGACGTACTCACGGACATACCACTCGTGATCAACGCCGTCCTGTGGCTGACCGCTCTGACCGTCGGCCGGATTCTCTGAGCCGCACCTGGTCGGCCCTCACAGGGATGAGGGCCGCGGAGAGAGGATGATCCACGTGAGTCGCCCGAGCCCGGCCGACCGCACCGCCCCACCACGCCCCCCGCTGCGGCAGGTGATCGTGGTCTGCCACCAGTACCCGCCCTGGACCCCGGGTGGCCTCGCGGAGTACGCACGGCGGTTCGTCCAGTGCGTACGACAGGAGCGTGCCGACGTACCCCTGATCCTGTACACCCTGAACTGCCCGGCGAACGTCCCCCGCCGGGAGCGGCACGGCTCGGTGACGATCCGCCGGCCCTGGCTGCCGGGCTGGCTCAAGCGGCGTGTCGCGGCGCCGAAGAACCGTCTGGCGCCCAGCGGCCGGGCCCTGTTCGCGCTGTCCCTGATCGCGTTCAACCTGGCCGTGCTGCCCGCGCTCGTACGAGCCCGCCGATCGGGCACGGTGGTGGCCGTGCACGACTGGCAGAGCGCCCCGGCCGGGATCCTCGCGGCCGCCGTGCTGCGGCTGCCCGTGATCTATCACGTGCACAACACCGAGGCGACCATGACCGAGCAGCCCGACGTGACGGACTCCTTCCGGCTGGTCGACACCGTTCAGCGGCTGCTCGCCCGGGTCGCGGCCCTGATCGTCGTGCCCACTCCGGAGCTGGGGCGGCTGGCCGTCGCGCACGGCTGGCGGGCGGACCGCATGAGTGTCGTCCCTCACGGCTGCGAGACCGGTGCCGTCGTCCCGGCCGCGGATCTCGACGACGAGCGGGAGCGGTCGCGAAGAGAGCTCCGCGCGGAACTCCAACTGCCCGCGGACACCCCGCTGCTGGTCTTCGCCGGCCGGCTCAGCCCGGTCAAGGGGGTGACCACGCTGCTGCACGCGCTGCCCGCTGTCGCCCGCAGCCACCCCGGCGTTCACCTGGTGATGCTCGGCGTCGGCCTCGAAGGCACGGACCAGGACGCGGCGGTGGACCGGCTGGTCACCGAACTCGGCATCGCAGACCGGACGCACGTCTACCACCGCTATCTGCCCCAGGAAGACGTACGACGCCACTATCTCGCCGCCGACGCCTGCGTCTTCCCCTCCCGCTACGAGCCGTTCGGGCTGGTGTCCGTCGAGGCGATGGCCCTGGCGGCGCCGGTAGTACTCGGACCCGGCTTCTCCACGCTGATATCCGACGACCAGGCCAGCGGCGGGCCCGCCGCGCTGCGGATGCGCGGCGACACCCCCGACGAACTCGCCGCCCTCCTCTGCCGACTGCTGGACGATCCCGCCGCCGCCACCCGCCTGGCCGCCCGGGGCCAGGCCCACGCCCGCCGCAACTTCCGCTGGCCGGCCACCATCACCCGTACCCTCGGCCTGTACGAGAGCCTGACGCACCGGCAGCCCGCCCGTGGATGACACCTACCGCCGCCGAAAGCCCCGCCGGCGAACGCTGACCGGCTGGGCACTGGCCTGCCTCATCGTGACCGGACTCGCCCTGGCCCTCCGCGAACAGGACTGGTCGGCCACCCGCTCCATGCTGACCCCGGGGGCGCTTCCCCTCCTGCTGCTCTCCTGCGTGATCAACGTGGCGGCCCTGCTCTGCGCCATGATGTCCTGGCGCAGCATCCTTGCCGATCTGGGACATCTCCTGCCCCGCCGCACCGCCGCCGGCATCTACTTCGTCGGCATGAGCGCCAAGTACGCACCCGGCGCGATCTGGGTGGCACTCACCCAGGCCCGGCTCGCCCGGACGGTGGGCGTCGGAACGCTGGTCACCGTCGCCGTCTCGCTGCTCAACATTCCCGTCGTGCTCCTGACCGGGATGGTCGTAGGCAGCCTGGCCGCGCCCCTGCTGTTCGGCGCCTGGAGCTGGCTGCTGCTGCTCCCGGCCGCGGCACTGGCCTTCGTACTCGCGCGCCCGTCGCTGGTCGGACGCGCCGCGCAGGCGGCCGCCCGGCTGCTTCGCCGCGAACTGACCGCATCCGGCACGGGACACCGGATCCGCGCGGCCATCGGCTGGCAACTCGCCTGCCGCCTGATCTCCGGCCTCCACCTGTGGCTGCTCACGCTCCTCATGGGCGCGCCCATCGCCGAGTCCCTGGTGATCAGCATCGGAGCATTCGCGCTGGCCACGGGAATCAGCTCGGTCGTCGTGGTCCTGCCTGACGGCGCCCTCATCCGCGAAACGGTCCTGATCGGAACCCTCTCCCAGGTGCTCCCCATCCCCGAGGCCACGGCCGTCGCAGTGGCCAGCCGCGCAGTCTGCCTCTTCACGGACCTCCTGACCGGAGCCGTGTGCGCCCCGGCCATGGCATCGCGCCTCCGGCGTCGGGAGACCATGACGGAACACGACAGGTCGGCCGCATTCTGACTTCCTCGCAGGGACGATGGGCTTCTTGCCGGATGAGGACAGGGAGGCCGGCTCCCGGCCGTGAGTGCCGAACAGGACGATGATCGGGCAGGTCTCCACCAGGACGTTGGAGCGGAACCTCTGGTACTGGGACAGCGCCACCCTGAGGCTCCGTCCACTGGTAGCTCCGCACCGGCTCACGGAACGGCACATGGACCACTCCGGCGTCGTACACGTGCGTGGGTCCGGAGCCGGTGCCGCGCAGTACCTACGCGATCCAGCGCCTGGTCCGCCGTCGCAACAGCCGCTCGGGCTTCCAGGAATTCCGTCTGTCGTTCGATGACACCCAGTCAGCGATGCTGTTCGGGTTCGGCCAGATAGCGAGCGAGTTCTTCGGCCGCGCCCTGGGGCAGGTCGACTACCGCCTCGTGCGCCAGGGACGAGATCCTGGTGCGCAACCGGATCCTGAGGTCCGGGAAGGGGGCCCAGGCGGAGGCGGGGAGATTCACTGTGGCGAGCAGGAGGTCGCCCTCGTAGAAGTAGGCGTCGAGCAATGGGTCCTTGAGCAGCGAGCGCACCGCGAGTGGAAGGACGTAGGGCAGTGCCACCTGTTGGGACACCAGGGTGCGCACGTCTGCCGGACCGAGTTCGCCCAGCGGAATCTGCCGCAGCTCATGCACCTTGCGCACCAGACGGGTCGCGTCAGGGGCGGGAGGAGCCCAGCGAGGCGGATCCAGTTCATCCAGCGTGCGCTCGAGGTGCAGCAGACGGTCCATGGGGATCATTGTCGTCGGAGTGGAGCTCAGGTCACTCGGTACTGTGCGAGGTACGACGGATGGTTGCTGCGGTGGTTGCTCATCTCGTCCAGCGCGAGAACAGCCACATCTCGCTGGTGGTGCCGGCACTTCGGCACCACCAGGGAGCCGGGCTCAGCCACTGCCCCTGCCGCGGCTGTCGACCCCAGGGACCGCGACGGCAACGGCCCCCGCAGTGGCGCAGGGCCATCTGTTTCGGGAGCTACGAGGACCGCGGCGGCAGTGAGGCTCGTTCGGATTCGGCCAGGAGTACGCAGAACTCATTGCCCTCCGGGTCGGCGAGCACGACCCACCCCCAGCCGTCGGGCCTTCGGTGGTCGGCTACCAGGGAGGCGCCCAGCGTCAGCAGCCGTTCGACCTCGGCGTCCCGCGAAGTGTCGGGACGCAGGCACAGGTGGAGCCGGTTCTTGCCCACCTTCGGTTCCGGCACCTCGTTGAAGTGCAGGGTCAGGCCGCCCGGCAGCATGACCTCCGTCTCGTCGTCTCCGGGTCGGTCCCCGGGATGGAGCGGACGCCCGGTCACCTCACTCCAGAACCGGGCCAGTCCGTATGCGTCGGTACAGTCCACCGCCATGTTTGCCACTGTCGAAAACATGCGGGTGATCCTCTACGAGCGAACCGGCGGACGCCATCGGATTTGCCGAAGTGGCGTGACGTCCCGGACCGGTTCGCGGACTTCGCGGGACAGCGACGGCCAGGGTGGGTGGCCGTGGCCGGGCATTCGGTACTGAACAGGGAACATGCGGGAGGGACGGCTGTGGAGCAAGGTACTCGCGGTGAGCTGATCGCTCGGCTGGTGGAGGCTGTCGGGTCCGTCACGGTCCCACATCCGCTGCGGGTCGCGATCGACGGGCCGCCGGCGTCCGGGAAGACTACCCTGGCCGACGAGCTTGCCGCGGTCCTGCGGGCACGGGACCGGCATGTCATCCGCGCATGCGTCGATTACTTCCTTCTCCCTCGTGAGCGGCGTTACCGTCGTGGCCGGTACTCGGCCGAGGGCTGCTATTCGGACGCCCACGATCGTGCCGCGCTGTGCCGGGTCCTGTTGGATCCGCTGGGCCCGGGCGGAGACCGGAGGTTCCGGCACGCGGTTTTCGACGGCGGCACCGACACCCCGTTGTCCCTGCCGGTCGCGACCGCTCCCGAGGACGCCGTGCTGCTCTTCGACGGTGTCTTCCTCCTGCGTCCGGAGCTTGTCGACCGGTGGGACCTGCGTATCTTCGTGTCGGTGCCCTTCGAGCGGACGGTGGATCGTGCCCGGGAGCGGGGCGCGGCTGCGTCCACCGCCGAGGTCGCCGAAATCGAACGGTCCTGGCGCGATCGCTATATCCCCGCCCAGCGGCTCTACTTCGCCACGGCCCGTCCGACCGACCACGCCGACATCGTCGTGCACAACGATCAACTCCAACGGCCGTCCTGGGAAGTACGGGCCAGTTAGATCCGGTGTGGACGGGGAGAAGCCGGCTGTACGAGGTCGGCCTCGTGGACCGGGCCTCAGAGACCCTTGCCCGGGCTGGGCCCGCGGGGGAGCGGATCCAAGGGTTCGAGATCGAATTACGGGCGGTCGGGGCGTTCCGGTTGCGTGGGGGAGCCGTCGGATCCGTTGCCGGACGTCGGCGCAGGAGCACTCGCCGCGGGACGGTCGCCGCCGGTGTCGGCGGGGGCTGCTTCGAGGGGGAAGAGGATGGGGCTGATGAGGTATTGCGTGCGGTCGGGGGACGGCTCGTTGGCCAGTTGAGGGGCAATCGCCTCCCGCATGCCGACGATCATCCCGCGCAGCTCCCCGGGGCTGAGCCAGACGGCGTGCTGCCGGTAGCCGACCAGATCGGCCACCGGGTCGGCCGTATCGCGGTCGAGGTACGCGGTGAACTCGGCGGCCAGGGCCGTCAGGGCGGTGGCGAAGGCGCGGCGGTGGTCGTCGGGGGAGAGGGATCCGGCCGTCTCCGGGTCGATGCCCGCATGGTCGCGGCGCAGTCGGTAGTGACGCTCGACCGCGCCGCGTACGCGCTGCTCGCGGGCGACTTCCAGGACCCCGCCGGCGGCCAGCGCGTCGACATGTCGGTAGACCGTGGCCTTGGAGACGTCCCGGATGCGGTCGCACAGTTCGGCGGTCGTGAGCTCCCTCCCGCCGCGCATTGCGTGAATCACCCGCAGTCGTACCGGGTGTGCCAGGAGTTCGAAAGGGTCCATCCTGCAACGATCTCACATCGTGCTACCTTTCGCATTCGTTGAGAAAGGTTGTGACGAGGATGCCTGACACGCCACAAGAGGGTTCGACCGCCCCCGCTCCTGCCTGGGAGCCGCCGCCCTATGCCGATGCCGGGCGCTTCAGCGAGCACGAGGTGACGGTCGGCACCGGCCGGTTCGCCGTACCGGGCACGGTGAGCGTGCCCCGGGGCCGGACTCCCGGCCCCGGCGTGGTGCTGCTCGCCGGCGGCGGGCCGTTCGACCGTGACGAGACCAGCGGGCCGAACAAGCTGCTGAAGGACCTGGCCTGGGGACTCGCCGCCCGCGGGGCGACGGTGCTGCGCTTCGACAAGGCGACGTACGTCCACCCCGAGGTCGCCACGGCCCCGGACCTGACCATGACGCAGGAATACGTGCCGTACGCGGTCGACGCGATCGACCTGCTCCGGCGCCGGCCGTCGGTGGATTCCGGGCGGGTGTTCGTCCTCGGCCACAGCATGGGCGGCAAGATCGCACCGGCCGTCGCCGCCGCGGCCCCGGCGGTCGCGGGCGTGGTGATCATGGCGGGCGACGCGCAGCCGATGCACCATGCCGCCGTCCGCGTCATCAGCCACCTCGCCACCGTGATGCCCGACCAGGTCCCGGCCACGGTCGTCGACGGTTTCCGCCGGCAGGCCGACCTCGTCGACGGATCGGAGCTGACGCTCACGACTCCGGCGTCGGACCTGCCGTTCGGCCTGCCTGCGTCGTACTGGCTCGAACTACGCGACTACGACCCGGTCGCGATCGCCGCCGGACTCGCCAAGCCGCTGCTCATCCTCCAGGGCGGGCGCGACTACCAGGTCACCGTCGCCGACGATCTGGCCCGCTGGCGGGCGGGCCTGACCAACCACGCGAAGGCCGACATCCGCGTCTACGGCGCCGACAACCACCTGTTCTTCCCCGGCACCGGACCATCCACCCCGGCCGAATACGGCGCCCCGCAGCATGTCGACCCCGTGGTCGTCGCCGACATTGCCGATTGGCTGAGCCGCTGCACAAAGTGAGCACCGGCAGCGGCTGCTGCGATCCTCCCGCCGGGACGACGGTTGCGGCCGAAATGCCTCGCGACGTCTGCCGCCCGTATCGCACGGCGGATCACACACGAACGCCGGTCTGCTCCGCATGCCGTGAGGCTTTTTTCCGTGCCGGTGGTTCCGGGCCCCGGCTGCGGTGGCGGAACCCGACCCTGGCGTTCCGAAGCTGCCCGGGCCCACAGCGCGAAGGACTGCGGGCCCCTTGCCCGGGGTGCCTGCCGCATTCAGGCCACGTTCTCCTGGTCCTGGAAGCTCGCGTCGGTCGCGGCGGCGTGTTCGGCCGGTGCGGTGAGGTGCCTGGTGGCGTCCAGGGTTTCCCGAATGTGCTGGGCGAGATTGCGCTGGTCGGGGTCGTCGATCCAGCGTTCGAAGGCGACCTTGAAGGCGGCGATCCCGATTGCGGCCGCCAGTGCCGCGGTGGTGGCATCCAGGCCGCGTTCCCGGAGCGCGCGGTCGAGGGTGGAGACGAGTGAGGCCTGTTTGGTCAGTTCGCGTTCCTGCAGTTCGGGGTTGGCGGCGATGACGGCTTGGCGCTGCCGTACCAGCTCCGCGCGTTCTTCGAAGACGGGAGCGGCTTCGGTCAGGGCATGGGTGATCACCTCCAGTGGCGCCGGGGTGTCGGCGGCGGCCGTGGCGTGTGCGAGGACGTCGGCCAGGGCGTTGGGCTGGAAGAGGACTTCCCGTTTGTCGACGAAGTGCCGGTAGAAGGTGCGTTCGGTGACCTCGGCCCGGGCGGCGATCTCCGCCACGGTGGTGGCGTCGAAGCCCTGGTGGTTGAAGAGCTCCAGCGCCGCCTTCTCCAGGCGGCCTCGTGCGTCGGGTTTCCATCGGCTCATGCCCCGATCCTACCCCGCGATGACAGAATCTGACATCAGAGTGATGACAGGGACTGACGTCGGGTGTACTGTGATGTCACGAACTGACATCACGGCTCTTCGCCCCTGGTGGAGAGCCCGTAGCAAAGGGCAACACCATGCGCGTATTCGTCACCGGAGCCTCCGGACATCTCGGCTCCGCCGTCGTCCCCGAGCTCCTCGAAGCGGGACACCAGGTCGTCGGGCTGGCTCGCTCGGACACGTCCGCCGCCGCGCTGACGGCTGCTGGCGCCGAGGTGCACCGAGGGGACCTCGATGAGCTCGACGGCCTCACCGCGGCCGCCGCCGCGGCCGACGGCGTCATCCACCTGGCCTTCAAGCACGACGCCATGTTCGCCGGCGACTTCGACGGCGCGGTCGCGGCCGATCTGCGCGCCGTCGACGCGCTCGGGAACGCGCTCGCCGGCACCGGCAAGCCGTTGGTGGGCACGTCGGGAACCGCGCTGTACGCCTTCGCGGGGCTGAAGGGCTCTCTCACCGAGGCCGACGTACTCGACGCAGGACCACGGATCGAGGCCGAGAACGCGGTGATCGCACTCGCCGAGCGCGGCATCCGCTCGTCCGTCGTCCGGCTCACTCCGACCGTGCACAGCCCGCTCGACCACAACGGCTTCATCCCGACCTTCATCTCCATCGCCCGCTCCAAGGGCTTCTCGGCCTACGTCGGCGACGGCGACAACCGCTGGCCCGCCGTGCACACGCTCGACGCGGCCCGCCTGTACCGGCTGGCGCTGGAATCCGCCCCGGCCGGGTCACGGCTGCACGCCGTCCACGACGAAGGGATCACCTTCCGCCGGATCGCCGAGTGCATCGGCCGCGGCCTGAACCTGCCCGTCGCCGGCATCGCGCCGACCGAGGCCGAGGCCCACTTCGGCTTCCTGAGCGCTCACGCCCAGGCCGACAACCCGTCCTCCAGCACGCTGACCCGCGACCTCCTGGGCTGGACGCCCGTCCGCCCCGGCCTCATCGCCGACCTCGGCCAGGGCCACTACTTCGCTGCCCCCGCCACCACCGCGGGCTGAGCCCCCACACGACCCACCATCCCCCTGCACGACCGGCTGCTGCGCAGCCGGGAGGAAACGAGCAACATGAACACCAAGAACGCACACGAGCGCCTCGACCCGGAACTCGCCGAGGTCCTGAAGGCGGTGCCGATGACCGAGGCCGGCGTGTTCGACCTCAGCGACCTGGACGGCACACGCGCCGGCGTCCGCGCCTTCGCCGAGGCGATCGCGGCCCGGATACCGGACGAGCCGTCCGTGTCGGTCGAAGAGGTCCAGGTGCCCCGCCCGGACGGATCCACCCTCGCCATCCGGCTGCTGCGGCCCACCGGGGCGGCCGGGCCGCTGCCGGTGCTGGTCTGGTTCCACGGCGGCGGGCAGGTCCTCGGATACGCGGCCCAGGACGATCCCACCCTCAAGCACCTGGTCCTGGAGGTCGGCTGCGCCGTCGCCTCCGTCGACTACCGGCTCGCACCGGAGGCTCCCGCCCCGGCCGCCGCCGAGGACGGCCTGCTCGCCCACCGCTGGCTTCGCAGCCAGGCAGCCGCGCTCGGTATCGACGAGGGCCGCGTTGCCCTGGCCGGGCAGAGCGGCGGCGGTGGTATCGCCGCGGCCACCGCGCTCATGATCCGCGACCAGGACGAGCCGGCGCCGCTGTTCCAGGCGCTGAGCTACCCGATGCTCGACGACCGCAACACCACCGCGTCCAGCCACGAGGTCACCGACATCGGCATCTGGGACCGGACGACCAACACCCTGGCCTGGAACCTGATCCTCGGGGACCGCGCCGGCACCGACGACGTGCCGCCGTACAGCGCACCCGCGCGCGCCACGAACCTGGCCGGCCTGCCGCCCACCTTCATCGCAGCCGCCGAACTCGACGTCTTCCGCGACGAGGACCTGACTTACGCGACACGGCTCCAGGCCGACGGCGTGCCCGTCGAACTGCACCTGTATCCCGGTGCCTACCACGCCTTTGACCTCTTCGCCCCCGAAACCGCGGTCAGCGCCGCGTACCTCCACGCCTGGTACGGTTACCTGCGCCGCCAGTTCAGCGCCCGTCAGCCCTGAGCATCCGCGCGATCGCCGGAGCCCGCCGCCAGGAAAACGGACTCGCCTCCGGCCTGTTCATCGCCTCCGCCCAGGTGGGCAGCGGAGTCGTCCTCGGCGTTGTGGCCACCGTCTTCGGACACGCCGTCCATGCCGACGTCGCCGACTACCGCGCCGGGCTCGCCGCCGCAGTCCTGGCCACCGCGGCCTGCCTGACCGGACTGCGCCGGGGCACCGCCACGAACCAGGCGTCCCAGGCGCCCGGCACACTCGACGCCTGACGACGGTGCACCGGCCGGCTCCGGCAACACCCGGACAGTTCGATTCAGGCGCGCTGCGGCCCACCTGCACGACGGAGCGCGAGAACATCCGGGATCCGACGCGGGAAGGGCTCGACACCGCGGCCCGCAGACGACGGCGGAGTCGGGGTCTGCGGGGGAGAGGCCGGTGATGGTGTCGGCAGGTCGCCCGGGTGTGGGCCGGTGTTCAGGAGGCTGTGAACGGGACGGCCGGGGCCTCGGCCCGTTGCGTACCGGCCGGGTGCCGCCACAGGCCGCGGGCGGCGAGCTGGGGGAGGACGCCTTCGCCGAACCAGTAGGCCTCCTCCAGGTGTGGGTAGCCGGAGAGTACGAACTCGTCGATGCCCAGGGCGTGGTACTCGGTGATCCGGTCGGCGACTTCGGTGTGGCTGCCGACCAGCGCGGTGCCCGCGCCGCCGCGTACCAGGCCGACTCCGGCCCAGAGGTTGGGGTGGATCTCGAGGTCGGCGGTGGTGCCGCCGTGCAGTTCGAGCATCCGGCGCTGGCCGACGGACTCGCTGCGCGCGAGGCCTGCCTGGACCTGGGCGATGGTGTCAGGGGCGATGCCGGAGAGCAGACGTCCGGCTTCGGCCCAGGCCTGTTCGGACGTGTCGCGCGTGATGACGTGCAGCCGGATGCCGAACCGGACCCGGCGCCCTTCGCCGGCGGCGAGCTTGCGGATCCAGGCGATCTTCTCGGCGACCTGCGCGGGAGGCTCGCCCCAGGTGAGGTAGACGTCCGAGTGTCGGGCGGCGACGGGGCCGGCCGCGGCGGAGGAGCCGCCGAAGTAGATCTCGGGGGCGGGTTCGGGCAGCCGGTGCAGCCGGGCCTCCTCGACCCGCAGATGGGCGCCCTCGTGGGTGACGGTCTCACCCCGCCACAGGGCCCGTACGATGCCGAGGAACTCGTCGGCGCGGGCGTAGCGGGCGTCCTTGTCCAGGAAGTCGCCGTAGGCGCGCTGCTCGTGGGACTCCCCGCCGGTGACCACGTTGAGCAGCAGCCGCCCGTGGGACTGGCGCTGGAAGGTCGACGCCATCTGGGCGGAGAGCGTGGGGGAGATCTGGCCGGGCCGGAAGGCCACCAGGAACTTCAGCCGCTCGGTGACCTCGACGAGCATGGCGGTGGTCAGCCAGGCGTCCTCGCACCAGGCGCCGGTGGGGGTGAGTGCCCCGGCGAAGCCCAGTTGTTCGGCGCTGCGGGCGATCTGGCCCAGGTAGGCGATGGACGGCGGGCGGTCGCCCCCGGCCGTACCGGCGGGCAGGCCGTGGCCGCCGCCGACGATGGCGCGGCTGTCGCCGTTGGTGGGCAGGAACCAGTGGAAGGTGAGTGACACGGTGAGTCCTTCTTGTCGACGCGGGGGCGCGGCGGGGCGGTGAGGTACGTCGGACCGCGAACGGCTAGTCCATCAGCAGCAGCCGGCTGTCCTGGGCCAGGGCCCGTGCCAGTGCGACGCGCTGGTACGGGCCGCCGGACAGTTCGTGCACCCGTTTGCCGTGCGCGCCCTGCAGCCGTACGAGTTCGAGGAGCCGTTCCGTCTCGGTCCCGCGACGAGGTCGAGCATGTGGACTTGCCGGAGCCCGAGGTTCCCAGGAGGGTGACGAACTCGCCCGGCGCGACGTCGGGTGTGATGTCGTCCGGTACGAGCCGGGGGCCGCCCGGGACGCTCCGGGTGTCGCCGCCATGGTCGTCACCTCCTGGGAACTCGTCGGGGTCCGGATGCCGTTACTCGGCGCCGAGTCCGGCGTCGTCGACCGTGTCCTTGCCCGCGGCCCCCAGGACCTTGTTGAGCAGCGTGAGGTCGTAGATGCCGGTCAGGTCGGGCTTCTCCAGCAGGCCGGCCTTCACCGCGTGCTCCGCCTCGGTGTCGAGGGTCGAGGCCAGCGGGTCGTCGAGGAAGGCGACGGACTTCCAGGCCGGGTCGATGATGTCGGCGGGCAGCGCCTTGCCCGACAGCTTCTCGAGCGCCGTGTTGGCGGATGCCTTCGCCTTGTCCGGGTTGGCGTTGATCCACTCGTTGGTCTTCACCGAGCCGCGCAGGACGGCCTCGACGACGTCGGGGTGCTCCGCGAGGAACTTCTGCGACACGATGATGTTCGTGATCACGAACTTCTTGCCGGGCCACAGGTCGGCTTCGTCGAGGAGTACTTCGGCTCCCTCGGAGACCAGCTTGGACGCGGTCGGTTCCGGTACCCAGGCGCCGTCGATGGAGCCCGACTTGTAGGCGTCCGGGGTGACCTTGTTGTCGGTGCGTACGACGGAGACGTCGCCCTTGCCGCTGTCGGCGTCGACCGTCCAGCCCTGGTCCGCGATCCAGTTGAGGAACGCCACGTCCTGGGTGTTGCCGAGCTGCGGGGTGGCGATCTTCTTGCCCTTGACGTCCTTCAGGGACTTGATCTTCTCCGGGTTGACGACGAGCTTCACGCCGCCGGAGGCGGAGCCGCCGACGATGCGCAGGTTCTCGCCGTGCGACTTGGTGTAGCCGTTGATCGCGGGGGAGGGGCCGATCCAGCCGATGTCGATGGATCCGGCGTTCAGGGCCTCGATCTCGGAGGGGCCGGCGTTGAAGGTCGAGGCCTTGATCGTGGTGCCGCCGAGTTCCTTCTGGAACAGGCCCTCCTGGACGCCCACCAGCGCGGTGGCGTGGGTGAGGTTGGGGAAGTAGCCGATCTTCACTTCGTCGGCGGAGAGCTTCTCGGCGCCTGCCGCGGCGGCCGGGGCCGGCTTGTCGTCGTCGGTCGAATCGGAACCGTAGCCGCACGCGGTGAGCAGGAGCGGCAGCGCGGTTATGACGGCGAGGGTGCGCAGGGCGGTGATCGGTCTGACGGCAGGCACAGAGGTGTCCTCTCGGGAGGGAAGGATGATCGGGGGATGCCGCGAACGCGGGGCGCGATGCGCATGGGCAGGCGCCCGCGTTCCGTTCCCCGGACCGGTACGGCGTCGGGGAACGGGGCGGAGACATGCGGGAACGGAGGCGGGCGCGGGAGGCGCCGCCGGCCGGAAGGCGTTGCGCCTACGGCCTCAGACGGTGCGACAGATGGCGCTGGAGGTCAGGCCGAGGTCGATGTGGCGACGCGAGGTCAGCAGGGGGAACGAAAGGTCCGCGCGATCGAGCGTACTCATGACCACCCCTCAGATCCCTAGTTTTCCTACCTGACTTATAGGGATCCTGGCAGAAGCCGGCGCCCGGCCCAAGAGGGTGTTCACAGGATGGACGCGGCCGTCTCATTTTTCGGGATGCGAGGCCGGCGTCCGGCGCGTCAGGGGTTTATCCAGGCCTTCGGGGCGTCGGTCAGTGCGGCCACCCCGGCGGGCAGCCTGCCCGACGCGACGTCCGCGAGCGACACGCCCTCGAGGATCTCGCGCACGTTGGACCGCAGTGCGATCCACAGGGGGAGCAGCGACTCGGCCGGACCGGTGTAGGACAGCTCGGGCGGGCGGACTCCGCGCACCGAGACCAGGGGTCCCTCCACGACGCGGATGACGTCGGCGATGCTGATCGACCCGGCGTCCCTGGCCAGCCGGTAGCCGCCGTTGACACCGCGCTGGCTGAGCACCAGGCCGCCCCGGCGCATGTCGTTCAGGATGCTTTCCAGGAACTTGTGGGGGATGTCCTGGGCCTCGGCGATGGCCTCGGCCTTCAGCGGCCCGCCGTCCTGTGACGCGGCGAGCTGCAGCGCGGCACGTACCGCATAGTCCGCCCTGGCTGAGATCCGCATGTGGTCATTATCGCGTACGGGTCCGGCGGGCATCCGCCCCGGTCAGGCGGGCAGGACGAACGGAGGGTGGGCGCCGTTGAGGAAGTAGTCCCCGACCTCGCGGAGCCGGTGGGCGACGGGCTCGTGCAGGGTGTGGGTGCGGGCGTTGCGCCAGAAGCGGTCGAAGCCCAGCCGCGCGGAGGCGGCGGGGGCGCCGATGATGTCGAGGGCGCCGGTGGCGCAATCCTGGGCGGCTCTGGAGGCGGCGGCCCCGGCCATGGCGACGAGGGCGGAGAGGTCGGCGTACGCGTCGTAGGTGAGGTTCTCGCCGAGGGCCAGCGCGCGCCGCACGGCCTTCGTCGTCTCGTCGGCGAGCGCGGACGCGGAGCGGGTGAGGACGGTGAGTTCCCCGTAGGCGGTGAGCACCTGGGGGTCGTGGGCGGCGCCGGGGTATCCGCAGTGCTCGCGGGCTTCGGCGAGCGCCCCCTCGGCCAGGCCGAGCAGGAGCTGGACGGATACGAGACGCCCGACCGGTGAGGCCAGGGCCGCCCGCGGCGAGCGGAAGTCCTCGTCCGCGGACAGGGAGCCGAGTACGTCGTCGGCGGCGACCGGCACGTCGTCGAACTCCACGCTGCCGCCGGCCGCGAGCCGCTGCCCGAACGTGCCGGCGTCGCCGTCGACGCGCACGCCGCGACCGGCCGGATCCACCACGACCACGAACGGCTCGCCCGTGTCCTGCCGCACCGCCCGTACGGCGATCCGGTCGGCGACCAGGACCCCGGTGGTGAAGCTCTGCCGGCCGGCGAGCACCAGACCCCGCGAGGCCCGGGTCAGTGCCAGCGGCGGCTCCTGGCGGGCGAAGCCGCCGCCCCAGCACCACGCCCCGGCCGCCGACCGCTCCTCGATCCGCGCGGCGAGAGCGGCCGGGGCGAAGAACCGGGCGCTCCACGAGACGAAGTAGTGGCAGCCGAGCAGCTGACCGATCGCCCCGTCGGCCGCGGCGATCTCCCGGACGACGGCACAGGCCGTGGGCCAGTCACCGCCGCCTCCCCCGGCCCCGGCCGGCACCAGGAGCGTCAGCAGCCCCGCCTCGCGCAGCCGGGACACCTCGTCGGCCGGGACCTTGCCCGCCTGTTCCCTGGCCACGGTGTCCGTGGCCAGGTCGTCCGCCGCCTCGCGGGCCACGCGCAGCCAGTGCGCCCGGCCGGGCCCGGTCCGGTCGGGTCGCGGGGCGCAGCGCGGCGGCGCGGGGGCGGGGCCCATGGAAGCGGTCTCCTCAGGGTCGGCCGCAGGCCGCGGCATCGGGGCTCTCCTGCGGGTCGGGCACGTACTTGTAGCCCATGCGCCGCACGGTGACGATCCGGTTCCGGTGGGCGCCCAGCTTGCGGCGCAGACGGGCCACGTGGACGTCCACGGTGCGGCCGTCGCCCACATGGTCGTATCCCCAGACGGCGGTCACCAGCCGGTCGCGGGAGTGCACGCGGTGGGGACGCCGGACGAGATACGCCAGCAGTTCGAACTCCAGGTACGTGAGCTCGAGTTCGCGTCCGTCCACCTCGACGACATGCCGTGCCGCGTCGATGCGTACGACGCTGTCCCCGGTCCGCTGGGCCGGGACCAGAGCCGGGTCCCCGGTGACGGCGGGCCGGATGTCGGGCAGCGGTCCGTCCTGGGCGAAGAGGCCGGCGGGATCGGTGCCCTCGGGAACGAACACGAGATAGCCGACGAGCGGTTCGGTGGTCCGCTCCCCGGGGTCGCTCTGCTCCGTGGTGCCCACGAGGCGCAGACGGCGTGTGTCGGAGAGCGGCAGGTGGTGCGGGAGTGCCGTGGTCATGGCGGATGTCCCTCGGAAGTGTTGTCCGGCTGTCGGCCGGCAGGGGGTGAAGTCGCCCGGCCGTCCCGGGAAGGGGCGCGGGCGGATGTGCGGACCGCGGGTGTTTACGCGTGACAGCAGGCGGCGCTGACGACGTGACCAAAGTCGACATGCCGACGACGAACGAGTCGTAGCTGTGTGCGGGACATGAACATCATGCTGCGCATCCGCACGGTGCCCCGTCAAGCCTTTCCCAGTAATTCGATAGGAAACATAGGGAAGTTCTCACGCTGCGAGATGTAGCCGACGGTGTGACCTCTTCGTCCGGCCACCGGCCCCAGTATCAGCCGATGCCCGTCCAGCCCGCCGGGATGTTCCCCGGCCGGACCCGCTGCGGGTGGTCGCCCACCGTCGTGGACGCGATCTTCTGCCCGGTCGTGAACGAGATCGACGTGACCCGGTCCGCGCCCGACTCCGAGATCACGCACGCCGTCCCGTCGCCGGTCACGGTCGACCAGTACGGCTTGGACGCCGGAATCAGCGGGCCCTGCGCGAGGGAGCTGCGGTTGACGACCGTCGCGTAGTCGTCCATGGTTCCCGCCACGCACAGGTTCTCGCCGTTCGGCTGCATGGCGAGGCCGTGGTGCCGTGAGTCGTTGACCATGGACGTCCGGTCGTCCGACGTGCCCGGGTTCTTCGGGAGGATCTTCGTCCGGGTGATCCGGTCGGTGGTCACGTCGTACTCGAAGAAGCCGTGGAAGAACGAGACCTGGAAGTACAGCTTGGACTCGTCCGGGCTGAACGCCGCGGGCCGCACCGCGTCCGAGTAATCGCCGAGCCCGGCCGCGTCGAGCCGGTCACGCATGTCGATGGTGCGGATGGGCTGGAGCGTGTCGGCGTTCACCACGGTGATCTTGCGGTCGCCCTTGAGGAAGTCCATCCACGGCTCGTCGAGATCGTTGTTGACCTCCCCGATGGACATGTTCCACAGCTGCCCGTTCGAGGTGAAGACGTTCTCGTGCGGCTTGTCACCGGTGGCGAAGTTGCCGATCTCCCGGCCGGTGCGGATGTCCAGCACATGCACCTTGTTGCCCGTGGACGCGGACACCGCGACCCGCGTGCCGTCGGGGGAGAGGGCCATGTGGTCGGACCGGAAACCGTCCACCCGGAAACGCCAGTTCAGGCGGCCCGTCGACAGCGAGATCGACGCCACGTCACCGAAACTCGGCCGCGAGACCACCACCGCCGAGCCGTCCGGTGTCGTATACATGTCGTCCACGAACTGGTCGTGCCCCTCACCGGCGGTCTCCCGGATCACCAGGAACGCCGCCAGCCGGACCGGATTGAGGTAGATCTCCGCCAGCCGCAGATCCTTGTCCGGGATCACGTTGATCCGGCCGATCGGCGTGAGACTCGCGTCCGGCGACACCACACTCGCCGTCCCGTCCCAGTTGTTCCCGACGAGCAGCACCTCCCGCAGCTGCTGCGCATCCGCCGCCTGAGCCGGAACCGCCCCCGTCCCGAGCAGCGCCGCCACCGACGCCAACGCCGCGAGCCCACGTCCGTACCCGACACTGCGCCTCATGCCGCACTCCTGTCTCGCGGAGGAACCCCGAAGGCTGTTACCGGGGGTAAGGTAACGGCCTTACGCGTGGGTAACCAGAGGGCGCGCAGCGCCGGCCCACATCCGGCCGAAACCCGTGGGGTGCGCCGGAGGGTCGCGTCACCCGTCTCGGGCGGTGGAGTCTCCACGACTGCCGCCCCCGGCGAGCCGGCGTTATCCCGCGGCCCCGTCACCCAACCCCGCCAGCGCGCCGAGGACATGGGCGCGGGACGTCGCGTCGAGGGGGAGCAGGGCGTCGTCGATGAGGTGGCGGTAGAAGTCCTTCTCCGCGGCGAAGGCGCGTTCGCCCATGGAGGTCAGGGCGAGTACGACGGTGCGGCGGTTGGTGGGGTGACGGCGGCGTTCGAGGTAGCCGTCACGTTCCAGGCGGTCCGCGAGGCTGGTCAGGGTGGACGGGCTGAGCCGCAGGCTGCGGCGTACGGACAGGATGGGGGTCGCGCCGTTCAGTCCCAGTTCCTGGATGAGCATCCGGGCGCGCAGGTCGAGCGTCGACGTCGGGCGGGCGCGGTGCCTCGCTTCGATCACGTGGACCAGGCGCATCAGCGCTTCGATCTCGTTGTCGGACGCACCGGGCTCCTGCTGGGACATGGGGGCCATCCTACTGAGCGCGGCCGAGCAGCCGGTCGATGGCCGGGCTGCCGAACAGCCCGCCCGGATCGAGCTTCGTACGCAGCGCCGTGAACTCGTCCCACCGCGGATACAGCCCGCCCAGCTCCGCCGCCGTCAGGGTGTGCCACTTGCCCCAGTGCGGCCGGCCGCCCTTCGCCACGCACGCCCGCTGCGCCTCCTCCCACGCGCCGTCGACGTCGATGCCGGGCGACTGGATCGCGGCGCCCACCCAGGTCGTCGTCCTGCCGTACTGGGGGTGCAGCCACGCCGACTCGGCCGGCGCGACACGTGTCTCGCAGGGGAAGGCGGCGGGCACCCGCGCGTCCTCGACGGCCGCCATGAGGGTTCGTACGCAACCCGGCCCCTCGGCCTGCTCCACGGCGAACTCGAACGCGTCGTGCCGGACGAACAGCGGACGCAGGAAGACCTTGTCGTACGTGTCGACCGTCGTCTCGGGCCGGATCCCCCGGGCGAACGCGCGGCTGAGCGCGGGCACCAACCGGGGTGCCCGCCGCGCCACCGCCCCCATCGCCCGGAGCCCGTGGTTGACCTTGACCACGTCGCGGAACCATTCGCCGAGCGCGGACGGCTTGTCGACCGGGTCGGTGGTCCGCTCGGCCGTCCACATGAGGACCTGGTCGATGTACGGCATGAAGTAGAAGCCGATGTGCCCGTTTTGCGGCGGGTCCTCGAGCAGGGCGAGCGCCTGGTCGCGGGTGATGACGCTGTCCGTCCGGCGCAGGTGGTACGCCGGTACGGCCCGCAGGGTGACGGCGACGATGACGCCCAGCGCGCCGAGGCTCACCCGGGCTGCGTCGAAGAGGGCGGGGTCGGGGTCCTCGGCGGAGCATCGTACGAGGCTGCCGTCCGCGAGCATCAGCTCCATCGCGACGACCTGGGAGGCGAACGCCGGGGCGGTCAGCCCGGTGCCGTGGGTGCCGGTCGACAGGGCGCCGGCGATCGACTGGTGGTCGATGTCGCCCATGTTGTCGAACGCGAGGCCGTGCCGGGCGAGTTCGGTGCGTATCTCCCGCAGGGACGCCCCGCCCTCGACGGTCACGTGTCCGCTTCCGGGGTCGACGTGGCGGATGCGGTTGAGGCGGCGCAGCGAGACCTGGGTGTCGGGGGCGGTGGCCACGTCGTTGTACGAGTGGCCGCTGCCGACGACGCGTACCCGTGAACCCTCGGCGGTGGCTTCCCGCAGCACCCGGCGCAGGTCGTCGAGGTCGTGCGGTACGGCGAAGCGCTGCGGGCGCACGCTGTGCCGGCGGGAGAAGTTCGTCCAGGTGCCGTCCGCGGATACGTCCGCACCGGCGGGACGGCGTGAGCCCATAGAAACATTCCTTGTCTCGTAACGTCTCTTGCACGTAACTTCCGTGGCGCATATGGTCCGCGTCACGGCATGCGGCGTCAAGGGAGGACGCGATGGGTATCTCGATCGTCAACCCGACCAGTCACGAGGCGGCGCCTCGGTCGGTCCCCCGCCACACGGTCCCCGCACTCGACGGGCTGACCGTGGGCTTTTTGTGCAACAGCAAGACGAACGCCGACCAGGTCCTGGAGGGCGTGGCGACCGCCCTGGTCGAGCGGTACGGCGTGACGCCCCGGCTCTACGCCAAGCGTGTCCCGTCGATCGCCGCCTCCGACGACGTCCTGGACGAGATCGCGGCCGACTGCGCCGCCGTCGTGGTCGCGATGCTCGACTGCGGCTCCTGCGCCTCGTGGGCGGTCGCGGACATGGCCGCCCTCGCCGGACGCGGGCTGCCGGTGTGCGGGGTGGCGTCCACCCAGTTCGAGGGCTTCTCCCGGCAGGTCCTCGCGATCCAGGGCGCCGACGCGCTCGGTCTGTCCGTCCTCGCCCACCCCATCGGCGGCATCCCGCCGCGCGAGGCGTTCGACCGGGTCACGCCCGCCGCGGTGGACGCCGTCGTCGCCGCCCTGACCACCGAGCCCGGCAAGGAGCACGCCGCGTGAGCACCACCGACCTCCTCGACCTCGCCGACGCTCACGACGAGGAGTCCGCCGCCGAGCAGCTGCACCGCTGGGGCTGGACCGACGGACTCCCCGTCGTCGTCCCCACCCCCGAACGCGTCGAGCGCTTCCTCGCCGCCGCGACCCGCGACGCCGACGCCGTGCTCGGCCCCGTCGCCCCGCGCGGCGCCGAACTGACGCTGCGCCGGCTGGCGGCCAACGCGGTGATGGCCGGCTGCCTCCCGGAGTACATGCCGGTGCTCGAGGCGGCCGTCGTCGCGATGCAGCAGAACGACTTCAACCTCTACGGCATGCAGATGACGACCCACCCGTGCGCCCTGATGGTCATGGTCCAGGGCCCCCTCACCGGCGAACTCGCCGTCGCGGCCGGCGCCGGCTGCATGGGCGCGGGCTTCCGCGCCAACGGCACGATCGGCCGCGCCGTACGGCTCGTCGCCATGAACATCGGCGGCGCCCGCCCCGGCGAGGGCGAGGTCGCCGGCGACATCGACCGCGCCACCCAGGGCTCACCGGCCAAGTGGTCGTTCTGCTTCGCCGAGAACCACGCCGACAGCCCCTGGCCCGCGTTCGCCTCCGGCTTCGCCTGGCCGGACGGCTGGGACCCGGCCGACAACCTCGTCACCGTCGCCGCCGTCGAAGGCCCGCACAACATCAACGACCACCAGTCGTCCACCGGCGAGAACCTCCTCAAGACCATCGCCGCCACCATGTCCACCCCGGGCGCCAACACGGCGTACCGCGGCGGCGACCAGTACCTCGCGCTCGGCCCCGAACACGCCCGCGTCCTCGCCGACTCCGGCCTGGGCCGCCGCGACGTGCAGGAGTACCTCCATGAACACGCCCGCGTCGACGCGACCCGCGTCGGGCCCGAGAAGCTGGAGGAGGCGAGCCTCTGGGGCGGCTACCGGCTGCGGCTGGAGGAATGGGGGCACCGCGTACCGATCTCGCGCGCGCCCGAGGACATCCGGATCGTCGTCGCCGGCGGTACGGGGAAGCACTCCGCCTGGATGCCCACCTTCGGCGCCACCTGGAGCCAGACCGTACGGCTGCCGCGCACACCCGGCGGCGACTTCACCCTCGCGCCGCTCAACGAGACGGCGAGCTGGCCCAACGACCTCGAGGCGGAGTGAGGAGCCGGTGAGCATCTGGGCCAACGTCGCCCCGCCGCCCGAGCTGCCCGACGCCGTGGACGCGGTCGTCGTCGGCGGCGGCCCGGCTGGCTGCACCGCCGGGCTCTACCTCGCGCGGGCGTGCGCCGACACCCTCGTACTCGCCGGAACGGCGCCGGGCGGACAGCTCGTGGACACCGGCGCGGTGGAGAACTACCCCGGCTTCCCCGACGGCATCGACGGCCCCGACCTGATGGCACGGATGCGCGAGCAGACCGAACGGGCCGGGGCGCGCGTCCTGACCGAGGACGCCGAAGCGATCCGGTACGCGACCGACGGCGGCCCCCACGAGATCGTCACCGCCCGCGGCACGGTCCGCACCCGCGCCGTCGTCCTGGCGACCGGCTCCGAGCCGCGCCGCCTCGGGCTGCCCGGCGAACAGGAGCTGGGCGCCGGGGGCGGCGTCGCGTACTGCGCGGTGTGCGAGGCACCCCTGTTCAAGGGCCGGGACGTCGCGGTCGTCGGCGGCGGCGACAGCGCCATGGAGGAGGTCCTCGCCCTCACCGGGCACGCCCGCCGGGTGCACCTCGTCCACCGCGGCGACCGCTTCCGGGCGACACCGGTGCTGCTGGAGCGCGTACGGGCGCTCACCGACGTCAGCGTCCGCACCGCACACGTCGTACGGGAACTGCGGCGCGGCCCCGACGGCAGGCTGTCCGGCCTGACCCTCGAGAACACCGCGACCGGCGACACCGCCCCACTCGCGGTCCAGGGCCTGTTCGTCGCGATCGGCCACACCCCGCGGACCCGGCTGGCCGGCGGCGTACTGCCGCTCGCCCCCACCGGCCACCTGCACACCACCGGCCCCGGCGGGACCACCGGCCTGCCCGGGGTGTTCGTCGCGGGCGACGTGACGGACGCCCGCTACCGGCAGGCCGTCACCGCGGCGGCGGCCGGATGCGCCGCCGCCCTCGAGACCACGCGCTATCTGGAGGGCGTCCATGCATGAGCAGCCGACCGGACCGCTGAGCGGCATCCGGGTCCTGGACCTGACACGGGTGGTGATGGGCCCGTTCGCCACCCAGATCCTCGCCGACCAGGGCGCCGACGTCGTCATGATCGAGGCGGCGACCGGGGACACCAACCGCGTGATGGGCCCCGGCCCCGCACCGCAGTTCTCCGGCGTCTCCCTCAACCTGCTGCGCAACAAACGCTCCCTCGCCCTCGACCTCAAGGACCCCGGGCAGTCGGCGCTCGTGCGCGGCCTCGTCGAGGACGCCGATGTCGTCGTCGCCACCATGCTGCCCGGCACCCTGCGCCGCCTCGGCCTCGACTACACCGCCGTCCGCGAGATCAACCCCGGCGTCGTCTACTGCCAGGCCCAGGGCTGGCCGCTCGGCTCCGGGGCCGAGGACTTCCCCGCGTACGACGACATCATCCAGTCCGCCACCGGCGTCGGCGACATGATGGACCGCGTCGCGGGCGAGCCGGCGCTGCTGCCCACGATCCTCGCCGACAAGGTATGCGCCCTCGCCCTCGCCCAGGCCGTGACCGCCGCCCTCTTCCACCGCGCCCGCACCGGCGAGGGGCAGCACGTCGAGGTGCCGATGGTGCAGGCGATGACCGCGTTCATGCTCGCCGAGCACGGCGCCGGCGCGATCCCCGAACCGCCCACCCCGCAGGGCGACCTGCCGCCCACCGGCTACCCGCGCGTGATGACGCCCGAGCGCCGCCCGCAGCGCACCGCCGACGGCTGGATCCAGATCCTGCCCTACCACCCGCAGCACTTCTTCGCGATCTTCACGGACGCGGGGGAGACCCAGCTCCTCGAAGACCCCCGCTTCGCCGACCTCGCCTCGACCATCAGGAACGCCGCCCAGCTCTACCCCCTGATGCGGGACATCGTGAAGCGGCGCACGACGGGGGAGTGGCTGGACTTCTGCCGGAGCGCCGGCATCCCCGCCGTGCGGATGGCGACCCTCCAGGACCTCGTCGACGACCTCCCGCTGGCCGAACACCCGGTCGCGGGCAGCTACCGCGTCCTGCCGCCCACCGCCAACTTCTCCGCCACCCCCGCGAACGTACGCCGCCCCGCTCCGAACGTCGGCGAGCACACCGCACAGGCCCTCGACGGAGGTCCGGTCTGGGACGAGAGGAGCCCCGTATGAGACTGACCGCCACCGAACTCACGCCTGCCGAGCGGGAGCTGCAGCAGGAGGTACGGGCCTGGCTCGCCGAGCGGCTGCCGGAGGGGAGCTACCCCGTCGGCCTCGGCATGGTCGGCGCCTTCGACCCGGAGTTCTCCCGCGACCTCGGCGCCCGCGGCTGGCTCGGGATGACACTGCCGAAGGAGTACGGGGGCGGCGGGCGCACCGCCGTCGAACGGCTGGTGGTCGTGGAGGAACTGCTGGCCCGCGGGGCACCGGTGGGCTTCCACTGGGTCGCCGACCGGCAGTCCGGGCCGGCCATCGCCCAGCACGGCACGGACGAGCAGAAGCGGGAGTTCCTGCCCCGTATCGCCGCCGGGGAGATCTCCTTCGCGATCGGCATGTCCGAACCGGACTCCGGCTCCGACCTGGCCTCCATCCAGGCGAAGGCCGAACCCGCCGACGGCGGCTGGGTCATCAACGGCAGCAAGATCTGGACCTCCGGCGCACACCTCGTCGACTACATCCTCGGACTGTTCCGCACGGGGGAGGGCAAGCACGCGGGCCTGACACAGTTCATCGTCGAACGGCCCACCGAGGGGCTGACGATCTCCCCGATCCCGTTCATCGACGGGGAGGACCACTTCTGCCTGCTCACCTTCGAGGACGTGTTCGTCCCCGACAGCCGCCGGCTCGGCGAGACCGGCTTCGGCTGGATCCAGAACCAGGGCGAACTCGTCCTCGAACGCGGCGGCGTGGACCGCTGGATGTCCGCGATCCCCCTCCTCGAACGCTGGGTGCGGCGCTGGGATACAGACTCGCCCCGGCTGCGCGAGGACCTCGCCCACATCGCCACCCGCTGCTGGGCCTTCCACGGCATGTCCCTCGCCGTCGCCCGCATGGTCGACGCCGGTGAACTCCCGAAGACGGAGGCCGCCCTCGTCAAGGACATGGCCACCCGCTTCGAACAGGACTGCGTGGACATCGTCGTACGACACCTCGGCCGCATGCCCGACCCCACCTCCACCGACCCCTTCGAGGCCCTCCTCGCCACCGCCGTCCTGGACAGCCCCTCATGGACGCTCCGGGGCGGCACCACCGAGATCCTGCACAACCTGATCGCGAAGGAAATGAACCGATGAGCGCGGGCAACGACCTCCAGGAGCTCGCCGACCGGCTCTTCACCGACAAGGCCGGCCACGACGCCGTCCTCGCCGCCGAACAGTCACCGCTGCTGCAGGAACTGTGGCACACCGTCGCCGCACTCGGCCTGCCCGCCATCGGCATCGACGAGACGGCGGGCGGCTCCGGCGGCACCCTCACCGACACCGTCACCTGGCTCACTGCCGCCGGACGCCACGCCGTACCGTTGCCCCTGCTGGAACACCACCTGGCGCTCTGGCTGCTCACCGCCTCGGGCGGCCGCGCCGAGGGGAACGCCCCCTGGACGATCGCACCGCCCGGCCAGACACTCACCCTCGACGGCAACACCGCCACCGGCACCCTGCACGACGTCGCCTGGGGCGGCGGCAGCGAGTGCGTCGTCGTCCACACCGGTACGAACCTGCTGGTCCTGGACACCGGCGACGCCACCGTCACCCCCGGCCGCGACCTCGCCGGCCAGCCCCGCGACACCCTCACCTTCGAACGGGCCGGTGCCGAAGTGCGGCCCTGCCCCGTCCCGGCCGACCACCTCGCCCGGCGCGGAGCCGTCCTGCGCGCCGCGCAGATGGCCGGCGCCATGGCCGCCGTCAACGAGCTGTCGCGCCGCTACACCGCCGAGCGCCGGCAGTTCGGCCGCCCGATCGGCACCTTCCAGGCCGTCCGCCGCCACCTCGTCTTCCTCGCCCAGATGGCGGTGACGACCCAGCTGGCCGTCGACCGCGCCGCCCTGGCCCTCGACGCGTCGTTCGCCGCCTTCGCCGCCAAACTCCTCGCCGACGACAACGCCGCCGTCACCGTCCGCTCCGGCCACCAGGTCCACGGCGCGATCGGCATGACCCGCGAATACCCCCTCCAGGACTTCACCCGCCGCCTCAACGCCTGGCGCGGCGACTGGGGCACCCAAAGCGCCCTCGGCGAACGGATCGGGACCGCCGTCGCCGGCGCCCGGCGGATCGCATCGGTCGCCACGGACGAAGGGTCGCTGCCGGTATGAACGACGTCACCCTCGACACCGACGGCCACGTCGCCGTCATCGAGATGCACGCCCCGCCCGCGAACTTCTTCTCCCGAGACACCCTGGCCGCGATCGCCGACGCCGGCGAACGCGCCACCACCGACGGGGCACGGGCGATCGTCCTGTGCTCCGAGGGCCGCCACTTCTGCGCCGGCGCCCGGCTCGCCGACGACACCGGCACCCTCGACCCCCGTACCGCCGCCGCGGCGGTCTACGAACAGGCCACCCGCATCCTCCGCCTCGAGATCCCCGTCGTCGCCGCAGTCCAGGGCGCGGCCGTCGGCGGCGGACTCGGCCTGGCCTGCGCCGCGGACTTCCGCGTCTCCGGCCCGAGAGCACGCTTCGAGGCCAACTTCTCCCGCCTCGGCTTCCACTGCGGCTTCGCACTCAGCCTCACCTTGCCGCGCATCACCGGACAGACCCGCGCCGAGCAGATGCTGTACACCGGCCGCGCGCTGCGAGGACAGGAGGCGTACGACGCCGGCCTCGCGGACCGGTACACGGAGGAGGGACAGGAGCGGACGGAAGCCCTCGCGCTCGCCCACGAGATCGCCGCGGCCGCCCCCATGGCCGTCCGGTCGATGCGCACCACGATGCGCGCCGCACTGCTCGACGCCCTCGCCCCGGCCCTCACCCGCGAACTCGACGAACAAGCACGCCTCTGGCGGACCGAGGACGCCGCGACCGGCATCGCCGCGTCCCTGGAACGCCGCGAACCCGTCTTCCGCAACCGCTGATTCCGTAACGGAGATACGCATGACCCAGCACGTAGTGATCAGCGGCCTCGCCGACGGCATGGGCCGGCGCACCGCCCTGCTGCTCGCCGACCGGGGCGTCTCGATCGCCGGCTTCGACGTAGACGAGACGGGCCTGGACTCGCTGAAGCAGGAACTCGACGCCAAGGGCGTCGACCACCACCTCGTCCCCCTCGACATCCGCGACCGGCCCGCCGTACGCGCGTTCCGCGACTCCGTCCTGGAGAAATGGGGACACGTCGACACCGTGATGTCCAACGTCGGCGTCCCGTTCTTCGGCCCGTTCGAGGAAGTGGACCTCGACGCCGCGCTGCGCGCCTTCGAGATCAACGTGATCGGCGCCGCGGCCCTTTTCCAGTCCTTCCTCCCCGGCATGCGCGAGCGCCGCAGCGGCAAACTCGTCGCGGTCGCCTCGCTGGTGGGCCGCATCCCCTTCCCGTTCGAATCGGTGTACTCCTCCACGAAGTTCGCCGTGGAGGGACTCGTGCAGTCCCTGCGGTACGAGGTCGAGCCGTACGGGATCAAGGTCGCCCTCATCGAACCGGCACAGGTCTCCACCGGATTCGCCCAGAAGGCGCTGAAGCTGCCGGACGAGAAGTCCCCGTACCACGAGCGCGCGATGCGCTTCATCGAACGCGACAACGAACTCGTCAGCCGGGCCACCACCCCCGAACAGGCGGCGGCGCGGATCGCCGCCGTCGTCCTCGCCGGGAAGCCGAAGCTGTTCAACCAGGTCGACCGGATGAGCTCGCTCTTCTTCTTCCTCAACCAGCACCTCCCGACCCGGGTCCGCGACGCGATCCTGCTGCACCACATGCGCATCCGGGACAAGTGACCCGGCGCCGGGACCTCCCCGCACGACGCCCCGAACAACCGGCCGGGACGGCGGGTCAACCGATGCAGAAGGGACACGCATGCGCCACAGCAGATACGCCCTCGCCCTCGCGAGCACCCTCGCACTCGTCGCGGGAGCGACCACCACCGCCACCCCCGCGGCAGCCGCCGACACCGTCACCCTCAGCGGCGTCGCGTACAACATGGTCAACGGCGGTCGCATCCCCCTCGCCAGGATCACGATCCCGGAGACCGGCGCGAGCGTCACCGCCGGCTGGAACGGTGCCTGGTCCATCAGGGCACCGGTCGGCAGCGACGCCACCATCCGGGTGTCCGCGCTGGGCTTCCACACCATGTACACGCAGACCTTTCAGAACCTCTCGGCCGACATCGACGGGATCTACCTCCAGACGCCCGACGTGGTGGTGGCCGCCGCCCTCCAGGGCCTCATCGCGGTCTACGAGGGCCGCGACCCGTTCACCGACGGCTGCGTCGTGGTCTCCACGGTCAGCGACCCGCGGGTCGTGGGCATGCCGTACGACGACTTCTGGGACTTCATCCCGCACGGCGTCGCCGGCGCCACGGTGACCGCGAGCCCGCCGCTGGCCAAGCGGTACTACTTCACCGAGGACGTCATCCCGGTGCCCTCAATTCTCTCGCCTACTCCGAGCTGTTGTCGGCTCGCTGCACTGAGTGCCGAACCGGTCCATACGCCCGCGCTCAGACAGAGGTGGGTCTCAGGCCCACCGGCGGGGCAACCATCCTGCGCTCCTGATCGGGGATCATGGGCGGCATGGAACACATTGCGCCGGTGAGCGTCCTTGCTCTCCGTCCTGTCCTTCCGCATCCGCAGTCGATCATGAAGGGGGCGGGCATACGTCCTTTGATCGACGACCAGGACGTGCTGGAGGAGATACATCCGGACGGCGATTCAAGCTGCTATCAGCAGATGTGGCTCGGTTCCTCGGAGACATGGCCGCTGTGGGCCGCTCGCGAGCCTCGCCGTGTCGAACTGTCGAACAACGACTGCGTCACCGATTGCTGTGGAGGAGTGTTCGTCACCATCCAGCGTCGTGGCGATCACGTCGAGTGGGTGAGCTGGGAGAACACCAACGACATACGGGTCCCTGTTCCACCGGAGGTCCGCTTCGACGCCTCACAGTACGACGCCGAACTGGCTCGGGTCGTAGCTGACCACAGCTGGGAGGAGCCCGTAGACACGGCGGCCCGTCTACTGGCCCACCGGATCGCTGCAACCGACTGGTACAAGCGGTGGGACTGCCAGCCGTTCGCGCACGGCATCCGTGTGCAAGAGCGGGGGGAGTCTGCTGAAGTAGTCATGCCCTTCGTCACCAGCCAGTTCGACGAAGGCGGTACGTACCGCTGGCACGTCATGTCCGTGACTGCGCAGGAGCCCGTCGAGGAACAGGTAGGGCGGTTCGTTGAGCAGATCACAGCTACCGACCCCCGCGAGAGTGCAAAGGGTCCCTGACAGCGCCCCCGGGGGCCTCGTGCATCAAGGGGCGCTGGTGGGCAGCGTCCGGACAAGGCTGCGCTGACCTCTGTTGTCGGTGCGCCGGTCCAGCTCGGTGCGCAGTTCGTGGATGACCTGGGCATAGACGGCGACGCGCTCGCGAAGCCGGGCGTTGTCCTCCCGCAGTGCGCGTGCGATGGCTTCGGCGTCTACTGCGCGGGCGTGCAGATGCTGGAACGCGGGCGGGATGCCGTTCACCTCGGACTTTCGGCGGGTGAATTCTTCCTTCAGGTCAACGTGCTTGTGGGTGAGGACCCAGCGCTTGACGCCTGCCTCGGCGGCAAGTTGCAGCGTGGTGAGCGCCCCCGTGGACCGGGTTGGACGGCCGTCGAGGAGCCGTTGGATCGCTGCGGTGATGGCGTCGCGTTCGTCGTCTTGGTCAGTGGCCATCGTGAGGTTCTCCGGTGCGGTCGTGGGCGGTGACGATGCGTTCCAGGCGGTCGAGTTCGTGCTGTTCGCGGGCGTGTCGGAAGGCGGGAGCCAGCGGGTCGTCGACGAGTGGCCGTAGTCGCTCGATCTGGACGAGGACGTGTTCGATGTCGCGATCGGTCCTTGCGATGTTGACGCAGTTCGGGCGGCAGTCGTCGAGGTCGGGGGTGCGACGGGTGCTGTCCTCCTCGCTGCGCAGGCGGCAGGCTGCTCGCTTGGGGTCCAGGACGCAGGTCATGCCCTTGCCGGGGAAGATCTGGAGGTCGGGGTTGGCGAGCATGGTGGTGGCGTGCCGCTTGGTGCGCAGAACTCGGCCGGCGAAGCGAGTGGCGGCCTGGACGCGGTGCCGGTAGGTCTCGGCTGCTGGGCCGCTGACCTGCTCGCCTTCACGTAGGCGCTGGTGCGCGTCGGCGAGAGTGTCCAGCCGGGCCAGCCAGTCTTCGAAGGCGAGGTCGTCGGGGAAGCCGGAGGTGTAGTTTCCGGCGTAGCCGAGGGTCATCTGGACGCGGAGGTGTCCGTATTGGATGGCGGCGGCAACCAGGCCCCGTGGCCGGCGGACGATGAACCAGGCCAGGGTGCGGCGCAGGCGGGCGGTGTAGATGACCGGGTGGACCGGGTCGGGCGGAATGCGGTCACTGCGGCCGTGCTCGGTGCAGTAGGTCTCGACCCAGGCCAGGAATTCGGCGATGTCGTGGTTGATCCGGGTCTCCGATCGGGAGGCGCCGACGCGGCTGCGCAGGATGGTCTCGCCGTCGCGGCCGTCGGTGAACAACGTCGCCGGGAACAGCCAGGTGCTCGTGTGGAGCCGTTCCAGGACGGCGACGGCGGTGGCGACGGCCTCGGTGACGACCCACGGATCGGCCCGGATCTCGCCCTCGGGCATCTTGTCGCCGGCAGCGTCGCGGACACCTTTCCAGTGTCTGCCGCGCAGGAGGACCAGGCCGTGGGCATGGTCTCGTTCGACGCAGCCGCGTTCCAGACTGAGGACTTCGCCTGCCCGCATCCCCGACAGGTAGCTGATCACGATGAAACAGGCCGTGCTCAGGTGCCGGGCCAGGAAACCGGCCTCGGTGTAGTCGATGGCCCCGTCGTGCCAGGGCCGGCCGTCCAACCGCCCGGTGACCGGCGCGTCCAGCGGCGCGCCCTCGATGACGCACAGCCCCATCTCGGCGAAAACGGCGCGGTTGCTGGGGGCGTCCAGCGCGCCGCGGCCCGTGTCGAGCACCTTTCCCAGATGCGAGAGGTTGACCCGGAGCGTGCCGTCCTTATCCCGGATGCCGGGAAGCGGACGTCCCTGCTCGCGGTAACCGCTCAGCAGGACGCGCAGGGCGTCGGTCAGCGCGCCCTTCGGGCGCCGCGGTGGGGGAATGTCCCGGCCCCCGCGGCTGCGGCCGCTGCGCTCGCTGAGGACAAGGTGCTCGCTGAATGCCGCGGTGATGTCCTCAGCGAAGGTCTCCACGAACCGCAG
The DNA here is from genome assembly GCF_009604385.1 of Streptomyces smaragdinus. Taxonomy (GTDB): domain Bacteria; phylum Actinomycetota; class Actinomycetes; order Streptomycetales; family Streptomycetaceae; genus Streptomyces; species Streptomyces smaragdinus. The sequence continues at coordinate 52,660 of NZ_WEGJ01000001.1, read as the reverse complement.
GGACCAGGCCAGCAGCGCCGAAATCGTCTCGGGGTGGATGCGGGGGGTGCGGTTCTCTTCGCGGACGGCTCGCCGCTGCTGGAGGATGTCCTGAATGCGCTCGCCGCGCCAGGGCGGTGTCTGCGGCAGCCGGTCGGCCTCGGGCAGCAGGTCCCGGTAGGACCACACCCGGTTGTCGGCGTACACGTGAACGTCCCCAGCCGCGTACGGATGAACGCGGCCGGTTTCTGATGTGCTCAGGTCTTCGGGTGGGCACTCTGCTGCCAGGTCGGTGCGACGTGGCGGAGGGGGTCTGTGGTGGTTTTGGATCCGTATCGCTGGCTGGAGTTGCGGCGTTTTCGCGGCCTGTTGGAGTCCGGCGCGATGAGCCTGTCGGAGATCGCCCGGGAGACCGGGCTGGATCGCAAGACGGTCCGCAAGTATCTGTCCGTATCGGGGTCGGCGACCCCGCCACGCCGTTCGCCCGCGGGTCGGTCGCGGGCGAGGGTGGTCGACGCGTTCGCGCCGCTGATCGACTCGATGCTGCGGGCAGAGATTCTGATGAAGGCCGCGGTCATCCACGAGCGGCTGGTCAGTGAATACGGTTTCACCGGCAACTATCAGCGGGTCAAGCTCTACGTCCAGGAAGCCCGGCCCCGGATCGCCGAGGAGTTGGGTATCACGCCGAGGGAGCTGGCGGGGATGCACCGCCGGTTCGAGGTGATCCCGGGCGCCCAGGCCCAGGTCGACTGGGGCGATGAGGGCAAGATCCTGGCCCATATGGGGATCGCGAAGGTCTATTCGTTCCACATGACGCTGTCGTACTCCCGTGATCCGTTCTGCTGCTTCACCACCAGCCAGGACATCGGCACCTTCTTCGAGTGCCACCGGCGGGCGTTTGCCCACTTCGGCGGGGTGCCGATGACGATCGTCTATGACCGGACCAAGACAGTCGTGCGCCGGCACGTGGCCCCCGGCAAGGCGGTGCCGCTGCATCCGGAGGCCGTCGGTTTCGCCGGCCACTACGACTTCGACATCGACGTGCTGGCGGCCTACCGCCCGACCGGCAAGGGCCGGGTCGAGCGGCAGGTGCTGATCGTGCGCGACCACGTGTTGTCCGGCCGCGCGTTCGCCTCCGTCCCCGAGATGGATGCCGCCTTCGCTGCCTGGGTGCCGGTGCGGCGAGGCCAGATCCACAAGACCCATCGGGAGGTCATCGGCGAGCGGGCGGCCCGCGACCACGCGGCCCTCAAGTCGCTGCCGCCGACTGTCTATGTGGTGGCCGAGCGGCATCTGCGGCCGGTCGGCAAGGACAGTCTGATCGCGTTCGGCGGCAATCTCTACTCGGTGCCTGCCCGTCGGGTCCGTCCGCGTCAGCTGGTGGAGATCCGGGCCACCAAGTCGCAGGTCATGCTGCATTCGACGGTTCCCGGCCCGGACGGGCAGTCGCTGCTGGCCGCGCATCCGCGGGCGGTCGGGCGTGGAGCGCGGGTGGTCGACGAAGCGCACTGGGACGGGCTGCCCACCGGCAAGACCCGCGCCACCACCACCGGTGACGTCGACCCGCCGCGGCCCAGGCCACAGCCGCCGGGTGATCAGGCAGGTCCGCTGCAGGCCCTGCTCAACCGGGCCGCCGCCGCCCGGATCGAGGTGGGCCGCCGGCCGCTGTCGGTCTATGACGAGTTGACCGGCACCCGCCCCTTCAACAGCCCCCGACCTGCAAAGGAATCGTCTTGAGCGAGCTGACCGGCACCCGCATCCGCACCACGGCCGCGAAGCTCGGCCTGCCCCACCTGGCGGAGACCTGGAACGAGTACACCCGCCGCGCGGACGAGGGGAAACTCGGCTACCTGGACTTCCTCGACCTGGTGTTGTCCGAGGAGCTGGCGGTCCGCGACGACCGGCGCTTTCGCCAGGGCCTGCGGCTCTCGAAGCTGCCGCACCACAAGACGCTGGACGAGTACGACTTCTCCTTCCAGCCCGAGCTCGACCCGCGCAAGGTCAAGGACCTCGCCACCTTGTCGTTCGTCGAGGCCAAGGCCAACGCGGCTCTGCTGGGTCCGCCCGGGGTGGGCAAGACACACATCGCCGTCGCGCTGGCGGTCGCGGCCTGCCGGGCCGGCTACTCGATCTACTTCACCAGCCTCGACGACATGGTCCGCAACCTCAAGGCCGCCGAGACCGCCGGACGCCTGGTCAACAAGCTCGGCACCTACCTGCGGCCCTCGGTTCTCGTGGTCGATGAGGTCGGCTACCAGCCGCTGGAACGGGCCGAGGCGAACCTGGTCTTCCAGGTGATCTCCAAGCGCTACGAGAAGGGGTCAATCATCTTGACCTCAAACAAGACCTTCAGCGAATGGGGACAGGTGTTCGGCGACGAAGTCCTGGCCACCGCCATCCTCGACCGCCTCCTGCACCACTGCGACGTCGTCGCGATCAACGGACCCAGCTATCGGCTGAAGAACCGACTCCAGGCCATCGAGCGAGACACCAACGTGGCCTAGCAACTGGGGACGTTCAATCGTACGCAACTGGGGAGAGAAGGTCGTACGCCGACACCGGTTCACGATCGAGAGCCGGTCCTCGCGCTGGCCATGGCTGGTCTCGGTTGCTTTGACGTGCGCGGCGTAGTCATCGAGGTCGGCCAGCGACACCTCGCCGAAGCATGCCCGGCCGCGTCCGTGGAGCCAGTCGGTGAACAGCCGGAGGCTGCGGAACATGGAGGTGATGGTGGTGATCGCCAACGTGCGCGGACGGAAGTAGAAGGTGGAGACGCCGGCGCTGGTGTGGTTGAGCAGCAACCACGTAAGCGTCTTGACCGTATGCAGGAACGGCCCGGCGATGGGGCTGAAGTCGATAGAAAACGCGGTGGTGTGGCCCTCGAAGACGGCGGGCGAAAGGCGCCAGCGCTGATCAGCGAAGACCGACAGGGTGCTGGGGTCGGTCCCGGGGCGCAACGGCCGGTTGAGCAGTACGAGGGTGTCTGGCTCGGGCAGTGCAGGCGCAGATGGGGCCGGGGTGGTGTCCGGGAGGATCATGTCAGGTCGAGTCCTCGGGTCAGGAACCGCTCGACCAGGGCGCGCTGCTCGGCGGTGATCTCGGTGCGGGTCGTGGCGATCGTCGCGGTGGGGAAGCTGGCGAGCAGGTCGGCCAGTTGCGCGACGGGCCCGGCGAAGCGTTCGGCCCCGCGCAGAGGCGTCATCTCCTGCCTGCGGGCCTCCAGTCCGTCCTGGACGGCGATCAGCACCGGCAGGTGCGCCGGAGTCGCGCGGGCGCAGGGACAGGACAGGCAGAGCAGGAACGAGGCCCGGCAGGGCTCGCCCGCTGGGCTGTGCGGGGTGGCCAGGTGGTCGGTGCAGCCTCCCAGCACGGTGTCCAGTTCCCCGGCCAACAGCTTCTTCAGGGTGGCCGTCTCCAGGCCGTGGCGCCTGGCGACGGCCTCGGGCCTCTCCCGGGCCTCGGCGACATCGGTGGCCGTCAGCACCCGCATGACCTGCGCGGCCCTCGCGCCGGCCAGTTGCTCCTCCAGCACGTCCGCGACGACCTTCTGATACTCGGCGAGGTTGCCGCGGTTGCGCGCCAGATACTCGTTCGCCAGCGTCCGTTCCGTGTGCGCGACCGGCTGCTGGTGGCGCTCCAGCCAGCTCATCCGCAACCGTCGGCTGTCGACCACGAGCGGAACCGGAAGACCGTCCTCGCCCAGGGCGTCGGCGCGCAGGTTCGCGCCACGGCTCCAGCTGGCCAGGATCGAGTTGGGCAGGCCGGCGCGGAATCCGCGGGCCTTCTCCACGCCCTTGGCGCAGAAGAAGGCCAGGAGCAGATCGGTTCCGATGTGCGCCCGTGCTGGGCCGGCCAGATCGACCAGCAGCGCGTAGACCCCGAACGGTGTGTGCAGGTCGAACTGCCGGTGAGGGCTGCCGCCTGGCCCGCCGGGCGCGCTGCCGGAAAATGCGGTCGGCATGTGTGCGCGATCCCGGCCGCGGCGCGGCTTGACCAAGTCCACCACCGCAGTCGCGGTGGTCCCGGTGTGCCCGTCGGCGCGGTGGTGCGTCGCCGTGGCGGTGGCGATCGTGCTGTAGTTCTGCCCGGTCAGGCAGAGCAGCAGCACGCCGGCCGCGCCGATGTCGGAGAAGGTCAGGTGCAGGTCCGCCATCAGCCGGCCCGCCCCGAACGGACGGACGCAGTGGTCGGGCTGCTGGCGGGTGTCCCTGCGCGGGACGTCGCCGCGCCGCTCCACGTAATCCAGCAGCTCGCCGTGCTGCCAGGTTCGCGGCTCCGCTTCGGCGTCGATCTGTCCGGCCCTCCAGCGGGCCAGCAGTTCCCGCCCGGCGAAGATCCGCTCGGCGGCCCGCCTGAGCTGGGAGCGCGCGGTGGTGGTGATGCGGTCGAACTCGGCCGTCGTGTAGCTGGCGGCGGGCGTGGAGTTGCGCTCCAGGCCCTTGCTGGCCAGCCGCGCCAGGAAGTCCTGCCCTGCGCCCTCGGGTGCGAACCGCAGCACCGAGCGCAGCGTCGGCAGCTCCCGGTTCAGGTTCGGCGTGCCCAGACCGGCCATCTGAAAGCTCTCCAGGTGGGCGGCTCGAAGCTGCGCCGGATGGGCTGGCGGGCGGTTGAGCGAGGCCAGGTGGTGTGCGAATCGGCGCAGCAGACCGTAGGCGCTCAGGGCCGAGGAGGTCGTCCTGCGCCGCCCGGCCGGAGAGGTCGCCCCGGCGAAGGCGGTGGCCAGCCACACCACCAGCTCGCGGGTGATGGGGAAGGCGGCGAAGTCGTAGTCGACCGGCGGGCCGCCGCGCTCCGGGAAGAAGCGGACCAGGCACTGCCCGTCGTCGAGGAACAACCGTTGCGGCGCTTGGTATCCGGGTGTCGGCAGCGCAGCCGGGCGCCCTGCAGCGCGGGTCATGACGGTTCTCCGGCGACCGGGTCGGACAGGACCTGCGGGTGCGTGGCGAACATGGACGCCATCAGGGCCGACAGCGCAAAACCGTGAGCGTGCTCGATCAGCAGCGAGACGTCGAGGTCGCGGAAGGGCTCCAGGTAGGTATCCATGGTGGTCGTCACGTCGGCGTGCCCCATCAGCGTCTTGACCAGATACCAGGTGTCGCCGAACTGGGCACGGAAGTCGCGTACCTCCTCAGCGTTCAGGTGCGCGACCTGCCGCTCGTAGAGCAGCCGGCCGACCGAGTACCAGCGCAGCGCGAACGAGTGCCGCATCATGTGCGCGTTCGCCTCGAACGAGGTGAGCCCGGCGCGGGCGACCCGCTCGTTGCCGGTGTCGAAGGTGTGTTGCCAGCCGTGCGCCGCGCGCGGAAGGCCGTCCTCGTTCAGCCAGACCGCCAGCGGTTCCAGTCCGGCGGCGGTCCGGCGGAACAGCCTCTCGCGGGCGGCGGGGTCCAGCGAGTCCATCGACACGGTCACCCGCCGGCCGCCTGCGTCGCGCATCTCCAGGCGGCGGTTGCGGGTCCTGCGTTCGACCAGCAGCAGCCCCGGCAGCCGCTCGTAGCGGCAGACGCGCTGAGCCCGGCGGACCGCTGCGGCGCGCTCGCCCTCCTCGTAGGCCAGGACGTCGACCAGGACGCTGCGCGGCATCCAGAACCGGCGCCCACGTCCACCCTTGGCGCATGCCTCCGCCAGCCGACAGGTGTAGTAGGTGCGGGTCTCGTCGTCGGCGGGCAGCTCCAAGCGCAGGACGCTGGCCCACTCACTCAGCCGCAGCCCGGTGCCGTAGAGCCCGTCGACAAACGCGCAATCGCGCTGGCTGTTGCGGCCCCGCCACCCGTCGATCTCCCGACCACGCAGGTCCAGTCCGCGCAGCCCGACGTCGACCCAGCGGGCGTAGCCCGCCGGGTCCAGCCACTTCACGTCCTTGCTGCGTACGAGATGCGGGCCCGCCTCGAACGACTCCGTCACCGAGCCCGGGTCAGGACCGGGAACCTGCCGCCGGGCCACCGGATCGCTCACTCCGAACCGGAACCCGGCCCAACGGTAGAACGCGCTGATCGCGACCAGGTCGCCCAGCACCGTCCCGCCGGCCACGCGCCGGACGTTGGCCTCGGCGGTCATCCGCCAGAACTTGAACCCGGCGACGTCCTCTTCGTCGGCGTCGTGCCAGGCCCGGCCCACCGCATCAAGGAACCCCAGCCAGACAGCGACCGCGAAGGCATACTTCCTCCGCGTGCCCGTGCTCGCGTTACGCATCCGCGCCGAGGCGAAGAACCCGTTGACCTCCGGCACCGACCACCCATCGGCCCGCAGCAGCACCGGCTGCCCCGGCTGCGTACCGTGCGCGTGCGCCCACTCCGCCAGCGTCGGCAGGCCCGCCAGCACCGGATCGACCGCGTACCACGACACCTCCCGCCGCGGGTCACACCAATGCACCTGCCACCGCGCCAACGGCCCGGCTTCCACCTCAAGTTCATCGATCATCAACGAGTGAACATACAGCCACTCACAGTCACTGAAATCCCAGCAACAGTTCCTTGTGGCTAGAGACCGCCGGCCGGACCACCGTCGACGGCGGCATCCTTTTCCCGAACGTCCCCCCGGGCACGTACGAGTTCACCGCCACCCACCCGACGGTAAAGTTCGCGAAGTTCACCGCCACCTGCACCGGCAACCGCCTCATCAACGCCAGCCCGCCCCAGGGCCTGCACGGCATGCCGTAACCGGCCCCGTCACTGCCCTGCCCATGCCGCCCGCGAATCGCCGAGGATCCTGGCGCAGGACGCCGGAGCCATGCGGTTGCATGGTGAGCGGTGGGCCCCGAGTGGTGACTTCGAAGGAGGGCGGCATGGCGCGGGTGCTGGAGCGGGCGGAGCTGGAGGTCCTCGTGGTGGATCACCTCTTCGCCGTCGTCGACGAGGAGGGGACGACAGGGCCGCGACCACCGTTTCCGCATGAGACCGGCGGTTGGGTGAGCGCGGCGGGGTCCACACTGTTCGTGGAGATCGAGGACCCGCTGGTGGCCACCGCGGTCCTGTGTCTGGAGGCCTGGGACGGCGAACCACCCGGGGACGATGCTTCGTGGACCGCTCGCGAGACGGTCCGGCTGGATCTTCCCAGCGGGGTCATCGGAGTGGAGGAGATGGAGGCCGGCGGGGAATCGGACGTGCTGCGGGTGCCGAGCCGGGGCGTTCATCGGGCCCGGGTCGCCCTCCGGGAAGACCCGGAGGGCCCGCCCAACGTCCTGGTACGGCTATGGCCCGCGCAACCGGCCGCTTGAGGCAACCAGCCGTATGCGGCATGAAGCGTGCGGAACGCGCCCGTTGCCGGAGCGGATCCGGCTCCGCACCGGCAACGGGCTTCCGCATGGGGCTTGCCGGCAGATGCGCCGGCGGGCCTACGGCTGAATCGGCAGGAAGAATTCCTCGTGGTCGAGGATCCGGTCCACGCCGTACCAGCGTCCGAGGCGGGCTCCGGCCTCGCGGTTCACGGTCCGGTTGACCCAGCGCACCGAGAACTGATCGCGGAATTGCGCCTGCTGGTCCGCGGGCTCGTACTTGAAGCGGGCCGCGCCCTCGTAGGTGGAGGCGAAGGGGTACTCGTCGCAGTCGAACGGGCCGCCCGTCGGCGGCTGCGGCGGCATTCCGATGGTGCCGCAGAAGCCGGTCGACACGTTCCGGTTGTCGATGACCCGGGCCCGCTGCGCCGGCATCAGCCGGCTGCCGGGCAGCCGGTGGAGCGGGGCGACGGGCGTCGCGCCCACCAGGTTCTTGAACGCACGCGGAGGCACCGTGGAATCCGGATCGGTACGTGCGTCGTCGATGTGCTGCGCCACGCCCGCCACCGCGGCGTCACCCAGCCGGTACGCCATTCCGGGGACGGCGCGGTCGAAGACGCTGCCCATCCGGGAGTTGCCGGGACCCAGATAGACCGCGCTGTCGAAGCGCATCCCGCCCTCGGGGCTCTCGGTGTCGAGGGCCTGGAAGTACCACGGCAGGTCGAACTCGTACTCGATGTGGAACACACCGGTGCCGATCTGCGCGCCGTGCGAGATGTCCGGCTCGCTGGCCTGGGAGATGACGTCGAAGTGGGCCCCGCTGTCTCGCCGCCATTCGTTGATGGACTTCTCGGTCTCATTGTTGAGACCGGGGAAGCAGGCGTTCTCGTCCGTCTCCGGGAAGTCGTCGTCGAGGTAGTTCCCCTCGCACTCGATGGACGCCTCCAGATCGGCGCCGGACCCGGAGAACACGCCGGTGGTGAGAATATTGTCCACGCTCAGGCGGAAGTCCGCCCATCGGCTGCTCGCGGGATTGGACTCGTAGCCCGAGGTCTTGCCGTACCCGATCAGCGTGTTCGTCGAGGCGTAGGTGCCGCTCAGTCTGCAGCGGGGCGGGAAGATGCCGCATTCGAAGGCGGGCATGAACAGCACGTGCTTCTGGCAGTACGAGTAGCGGTTCTTGATCCAGCCGGCGTCGGCGCTCGCCGCCTCGGAGTTGTCGTCGCACTGGTCGCGCGTGGCGTAGTCGAAGATGTCCGCGGGTACGCTGCCGCGCGGGAACCGGGAGGAGTCGACGACGTATCCGGCCGGCGTCGCCTGTGCGGCCGCCTTCGTCCGCGCCGCCTTCGCTCCCGTGATCCGGGAAGGACCGTTCTCGGTGGCCGGCTTGATGCCGAGCCGGTCCAGGTCTCCGTGCTCCTTGACCTCCTCGACGAGTTTGTCCGGGTGCTCGACGAGTGCCGGGTCGGAGATGACGTACGGAACTACCTTGTAGGTGGTGCGAGTGTCGGACGACTGCGCCTGGGCGGGCAGGCTGCCCAGAAGCAGTAGTGTCGCGGCGGCCAGTGCGGTGGCTACCGCCGTTAACGGTCGTGGTGTCACGGCTTGCGTCTCTCTTTTCGCGTCAGATCATGAAGTTGCACCTCGATGCTGCCGTGACGGGAGTGCAACTCCTTCCTGAACTCGCCGATGCCACCCATTTGCGGATCCAAATACCTTCCGAACTCATCGGATAAGCGACTTCATTACTTGGGTCTGCCCGCCATTTCGTGAGGGCGGTGGTCGGGAGGTCAAGAGATCGATGTCATCTGATTTCCGGCCGGTTTAAGGTGGGCAGAGTTTCTGGAATTCACCGGCGGCGCTGAGCAACACCAGGACCTGTGAAAGAGTTCGCGGAAGCGCGTGATGGGCAGACCTGCTCGGGTGATCCACAAGACCCAGAGCGGCTACTCCGGTCCGACTCGTGGGTTCCGAGGTGTCGGTCGCGGCGGGTCCGGCGCGGGCGTGGCTCCACCAACGGCTCCCGGGGGACCCAAGCGCAGACATGACATGCCCAAGTAAAGATTCCGGGTTTGTTGAACGCGGGGTATTGACGCCCCGCCATCGGCCCCGGATCCTCTCTGTCTGAGAAGCCAGACAGAGTTCGATATTTCGAACACTGTCGACCGCAACCGGTCTGCGCCTGCTCCCGCGCAACAGACCACCGCACGCCGGCACCCGCACCGCCCCGTTTCCCGTCCGGTGACGCACTCCCGTGCCCGCACCGGCTCCGGGACACCTGACGAGGACGTGCGCGACGCCGCGCGGCGGGCCCGACTGAACCGCGATGGGAGCACTCACGGATGAGACGCACAGCCCTGTCGGCTGCCGTACTTCCCACCACGCCCACCTCCGGCACGGCGCCGAGCGGCAGACCGCCGGCCGGCCGGCGCCGCCGCACCGGCAACAGCACCGCCGTGGTGATCCGAGACCGCGGCGAACAGGCCGACCAGCAGTGGACTCTGCGCGGCTGACACCGCGAACCACGGCACATCGCCGGCCCGGGCGGCCTCGGACGGAGCCGCCCGCCCCCCACACAAGGAGGACGAAGTCCCATGCACGGACGAAGCTTTACCCGCGGACATCCCGCCGCGGCACTGGCCGCCGCAATCGCGGCCCTGGTCTGCCTCGCGGCGATGCTCGTCGCCACCGGCCCCGCCCAGGCCGCCACCAGCGGCAACCTGCGCGGTGTCGGCTCGGGCCGGTGTCTGGACGTGCCGAACGCCAGTCAGACCGACGGCACGTACCTGCAGATCTGGGACTGCTGGAGCGGGACCAACCAGCAATGGACACTGACGGACAGCAACCAGCTGACGGTGTACGGCAACAAGTGCCTGGACGTCCCGGGCCACGCCACCACGGCCGGCACCCGCGTCCAGATCTGGAGCTGCAGCGGCGCCGCGAACCAGCAGTGGCGGGTGAACTCCGACGGCACGGTCGTCGGAGTGGAGTCCGGACTGTGCCTGGACGTCACGGGCGCCGCCACCGCGAACGGCTCGGCGGTGGAGATCTGGACGTGCAACGGCGGCAGCAACCAGAAGTGGACCGGCCTGACGTCGACCCCGCCGGGCGGTTCGTGCTCACTTCCGTCGACGTACCGGTGGACCTCGACCGGCGCGCTGGCCCAGCCGGCGAACGGCTGGGTCTCACTGAAGGACTTCACCAACGTGGTGCACAACGGCCGGCATCTGGTCTACGCGTCGAACGTCTCGGGATCGTCGTACGGCTCGATGGCGTTCAGTCCCTTCACGAACTGGTCGGACATGGCGTCCGCCGGCCAGTCGGGGATGAACCAGGCCGCGGTGGCACCCACGCTGTTCTACTTCGCACCCAAGAACATCTGGGTGCTGGCGTACCAGTGGGGTCAGTGGCCCTTCATCTACCGCACGTCGAGCGACCCCACCAACCCCAACGGCTGGTCCGCTCCGCAGCCGCTGTTCACCGGCAGCATCTCCGACTCCGGCACCGGACCGATCGACCAGACGCTGATCGCCGACGGCCAGAACATGTACCTGTTCTTCGCCGGTGACAACGGCAGGATCTACCGGGCGAGCATGCCGATCGGGAACTTCCCGGGCAGCTTCGGCTCGTCGTACACGACGATCATGAGCGACTCCACGAACAACCTGTTCGAGGGAGTGCAGGTCTACAAGGTCCAGGGCCAGAACCAATACCTCATGATCGTCGAGGCAATGGGTGCGAACGGGCGTTACTTCCGCTCGTTCACGGCGTCCAGCCTGAGCGGTTCATGGACCCCGCAGGCCGGCAGCGAGAGCAACCCCTTCGCGGGCAAGGCCAACAGCGGCGCCACCTGGACCAACGACATCAGCCACGGTGACCTGGTGCGCAACAACCCCGACCAGACCATGACCATCGACCCCTGCAACCTGCAGCTCCTGTACCAGGGCAAGTCCCCCACCGCGGGCGGTCCCTACGACCAGCTCCCCTGGCGACCGGGCGTCCTGACCCTGCAGCGCTGACCTGCCGGATCCGGCGCGACCCGCTGAACCGATACAGCCTCCCCAGGAACCCAGCCGTATGGCCGCCGGAGTTCCTGGGGAGGCACCCACGGCGGCTGCCTCTCCGTAGCCAGGCCACGGACATGACATCCGGTGTCTCACCCGTCGCCGTGGCAGGCGTTCCCGCCCCCGGTGCCGAACCAGTCGGATCGCCACCCGCCACCGGGTCGGGGCCGGACCTTGCGGCTGTTGTCCGTGTGGCGAGGGTGATCCATACACTGGTGGGGTGCCGGCAGACTTCCACTCCCTCGGCGGGCTGCTCCGGGCATGGAGGGAACGGCTGCTCCCGTCGGATGTGGGGCTGGCGTCGGTCGGGAACCGGCGTACCAAGGGGCTGCGCCGCGAGGAACTGGCGGCGGTGGCCGGGGTGAGCAGCGACTACATCGTCCGGCTGGAGCAGGGCCGGTGGCTGACGCCGTCCGCGCAGATCGTCGCCTCCCTGGCTCGCGCGCTCCAGCTCGACCGTACCGAGACGGAGCTGCTCTACCGGGCCGCTGGTCTGGCACCGCCCGGCCCGGGGACGATCTCGCAGCACATTCCGCCGGGGGTGCAGCGGATGCTGACGCGGATGGCCGACCTGCCGCTCGGTGTGTTCGCGGCCGACTGGACGCTGCTCACGTCGACACGGTTGTGGGACGTGCTTTTCCTCAGGCCGGCGGCGGGGGAGGTCCCGGGGCAGAACCTGGTGGTTGACACGTTCGTGAACGCGACCTCGACGGCGGTGGCGGACCCGGACGGCGGGGCGGACGCCTTTGACCGGGCCCTGGTGGCGGACCTGCGCCGCACGGCGGCGTACGCCGGGAACGACCCTGCTTTCGCTTCGCCGATCGCCCTGCTCCACGAGCACAGTCCCCGCTTCGCCGGGCTGTGGGCCGAGGGCGCCGCGGCAGCGTTCCGGAGTCTCGTTCAGACGGTTCACCACCCACTGGTCGGTGACGTCAGGATCGACTGCGACACACTGACCGTCCCCGACGCCGACCTGAGGATCATCGTGTGTACGGCGGCGGGCGGGAGTACCGCCGCGGAGCAGCTCGCGCGGCTGCGCACGGCGATCTGACCGGGAGCGCCGGCACGCGCCCCCCGGGCCGGCCGACCCGGCGGCACCCTCGTCCCGGATGTGCCAGGGAAGAGCCTTACCTGGCTGTCACCGGTGCGTACGCGCAGGCTGGTGCCGTCCCGACGACGAGAGGCACACACCATGGCGCAGTACGACGAGAACCCCGCCCGACAGTGGATCGGCGGCAAGTGGACGGAGAACGACCGGATCGGCGAGTCGGTCGACCCGTCGACGGGCGCGGTCATCGGCTCCTTCTACGACGCCAGCGAGGCGGATGCCCGGGCCGCCGTGGAGGCAGCGGCCGAGGCGTTCACGTCCACATCGTGGAGTGGGTCCGGTGCGGTGCGCGCCAGTGCCATCGATTGCCTGGCCGACTCCCTCGAGGCCCGGGTGCCCGCGATCGCGGCGATGCTCTCCCGGGAGAACGGCAGGCTCCGGCACGAGACGCGGTGGGAGGTCGGCCAAGCCGCGCAGTGGCTGCGGTACGCCGCCGCGAGCGCCCGGATGCAGAACACCGGCCGTGCCGCCGAAGTCGCCCCCGGACGCTACCTCTACTCCCATCCCGAGCCCAGGGGAGTGGTCGGCATCATCTCGCCCTGGAACTCCCCGGTCATCCTCACCGTCCGTGCGCTGGGTCCGGCCCTGGCCGCCGGCTGCACGGTCGTGGTCAAGCTCCCGGCACAGACCGCGCGGACCAACGCGCGCGAAGTAGGGATACATGGTGTCGCGGGCGCCCTGGCTGGTGGACCCGATGTAGCCGTGGAGGTTGATGCTGGTGCGCAGCGTTGCCGGGTCGTGCCCGGCTTCTTCGGCGGCGGCGCGGTACATGTCGAGGGTCTGCCGGTGCTGGGTGATGTGCCCGGTCAGCAAGGCCATGGCCATGGGCAGTCCGAGACGACCGGTGCCGATCGCGGACGCCACGGTGCCGCCCACTCCGACCCAGATCGGCAGTTCGGCCTGGAATGCCCGCGGTCCGATGTCCGAGGCCTGGAGCGGGGGACGGAAGCGGCCGCCGCTCCAGGTGAGCGGGTTGTCCGCCCGGATCTTCAGCAGGAGGTCGAGCTTTTCGCGGAAGAGGTCGGCGTAGTCGGCCAGGTCGTAGCCGAAGAGCGGGAAGGACTCGGTGTAGGAGCCGCGGCCGGTGATGATCTCGGCCCGGCCCCCGGAGAACTGGTCGAGCGTGGCGAACTGCTCCCACACCCGGACCGGGTCCTCGGAGCCGAGCACGGTGACGGAGCTGGTCAACCGGATGTTCTCTGTGGCTTCCGCGGCTGCTGCCAGGACCATCGCCGGGGCCGAGCCGACGAAGTCGGTCCGGTGATGCTCCCCGACGGCGAACAGGTCGAGGCCGACCTGATCGGCGAGCCGGGCCTGCTCGATCGTCTCCCGTGCCCGCCGGTGGGCCGAAGGGAGCTTCCCGGTGCGCGGGTCGGCGGTCATCTCGACGAACGTCATGTGGCCGAACTCGAAGGACGGCTGCGCGGGCTCGGCGGTCGTGCCGGTGGTGTCACTCATCGTGGGACTCCTTCGGATGTCCGGTGGAACCGCCTCGACCAGAACAAGATGTCTGCGCAGGCAGATATTCCCGAGCCTGTACTGTCTGCGCAGTCAGGTTCCTCGGGCCGCGCGACGCGCTGGCGTTCGGGTATGTCCACGCTGCAGGAGGAAGCGCGGAACCGTACGGACGACGGGCCGGGCCGGCAGCAATCGGATCAGCCCGAGGGAGGAAGATGAGCACGTTCGAGGCCGCAGAATTCGCTGTCGCGGTGCCGGAGGACGACATCGCGGATCTACGCCGCCGCCTGCTGGCAACGCGCTGGCCCAGGCCCTGGCCCGAGCCCGCCTGGCTGGCGGGAACCGACCGCGCCGTACTCGCACACCTGGTCGACTACTGGGTCCACGGATTCGACTGGCGCCGTCACGAGCGACGCCTGAACGCCGAGCCGCAGTGGACGGCGACCGTCGGTGGCCAACGGGTGCACTTCCTCCACGTGCGCGCACAGGAGCCGACAGGCATTCCGATGATCCTCACCAACGGGTGGCCGAGCACGTTCGCCGAGATGATCCCGCTGGCACACCGGCTCGCCGGCCTCGGCCACGACGTCGTGGTGCCGTCCCTGCCGGGATTCACCTTCTCCGATCAGTCCGCCGAGGCCCCGGCCGCGACTCCGACGCACGAACTCTGGCACCGCCTCATGTCCGGTCTCGGCCACGACCGCTACCTGGCGCACGGGGGAGACCTCGGTGCCGGGATCACCTCGCGTCTCGGGGCCGCCCACCCGGAAGCAGTCGCGGGTATCCACCTGATGGCCGTGACGCCGGCCGTCGACCACAGCGACCTCACGGCAGCCGAGGCGGCGTATCTGTCGGGGATCGAATCCTGGACCGGCGACGGCGGCGCCTACCAGCATCAGCAGCAGACCCGTCCCCTGACACTCGCCTACGGACTGAGTGACTCTCCGGCCGGTCTGCTGGCCTGGGTCCTCGAGAAGTACCGCGCCTGGAGCGACTGCGGCGGGGACATCACCACGCGATGGACCGACGACGAGATTCTGGTGCACGCCTCGCTCTACTGGTTCACCAACACGATCGGCACGTCCTTCCGGCCGTACTTCGACCACCTGGCGCATCCGTCCCCGCGGCCCGCGATGGGCGACCTGCCGACGGCCGTCGCCGTGCTCCCGTACGACATCTCTGTGCCGCCGCGCGAATACGCCGAGCGGACCTACCACGTCGTTCGCTACACCCGCCTCGAGCGCGGAGGGCATTTCGCACCGCACGAGGAGCCGGACGCACTCGCCCGGGACATCCACGAGTTCGCCACCACGCTCCGCGACTGACACCGGAGCCCGCCGGCCGCCGGACCCGGCCCCACACGGGTACCTTGCCCAGGGCTGGGGCCTGCGGTCTTTCGGGATCCGCAGACGCGGCATCGCGCGCATCGCGGTCGGCGCGTGCCCCGTCCCGCTGATCACGGAGCGCCGGTGAGTTGACCGCTCTTTCCGGTCATGGTGTACTCCGACTCGTGGTCGACACCTGTGTGCGCCTGTGGCGGAGGGTCCATATGGACCTTGTCCGCTATGCGGGCTGCGTGTGTCATCCGTCCGTCTGAATTCGCATCCCTTTGCCGCGCCGCTCATCTTGCCGCGCGTTTTCCCCGCGAACGCACCTTCAGGACGGTACCCGTGCCCGTATCACCTGCTTCCCCTGTCCCCTCCGGCTCCTCCGCCGTCACTGCACCGACCCCGGCGGACCTGCTCGCCTTTGCCCGCCGTACGGCCGCGGACGTCGAGCTGATCGCCTCGCTTCCCCTCGATCCCGAAGGCCGCACCTGGGTACGCCTCGACGGCCCCGGGGGCAGCGAGGCATGGCTGATCGGCTGGCCGCCCGGCACCGGGACGGGCTGGCACGATCATGCCGACTCGGTGGGCGCCTTCGTCACCGCGGCCGGTGAGCTGACGGAGAACTCGCTCGCCGCCCGGCTGCCCACCGACGGCTGGAAGATGCTGGAACTCACCGAAGGCGTGGACCGCGTACGACGGTTGCCGGCCGGCGAGGGCAGGCAGTTCGGCCGGGACCACGTGCACGAGGTGCTCAACGAGTCCACCGAACGGCACGCGGTATCCGTCCACGCCTACTATCCGCCCCTGCCGGAGATCCGCCGCTACAGCCGTACGGGGCAGGCGCTGCGCCTGGAGCAGGTCGAGCGTCCGGAGGACTGGCAGTGAGCACCCACCACGAACACCCCGTCGGCATCGACGAGCTGCTGGAACGCGTTCGCGCGGGGCTCGACCGCATCGAGCCGCACGAGGCATACGAAGCCGCCCAAGACGGCGGGGCGCTCCTGGTCGACATCCGCTACGCCGCTCTGCGAAACCGGGACGGCCTGATCCCCGGCGCCCTGGTCATCGAGCGCAACGAACTGGAGTGGCGCCTCGACCCCCGGGGCAGCCACCGCGTCCCCCAGGCCACGAGCCACGACCTTCCCGTCGTGATCATCTGCAACGAGGGCTACGCCTCGAGCCTCGCGGCCGCGTCGTTGCGGCAACTGGGCCTGCACCGGGCGACCGACCTGGTGGGCGGCTTCCAGGCGTGGCGGGCGGCGGGGCTGCCGGTGGCGTCGTAAGCGGGCGATCCGCCTGGGCGCGGCCATCCCCGGCGACCGTACGATCACCCGCGCCCGGTCTGCTGTGCCAGGCGGGAGCGCAGCCGGGTCAGGCGGTCGATCTCGTCGTCGATCGCCGCCAGCCGGTGAGTGATCACGCTGGAGGCGGGGGAGACGGAGTCGGCGTTCGTGCAGCGCTGCTGGGGATGGTCGGCCAGGAGCTGGATCCGATCGGCGATGAGGCGCAGATCCTCGACGGTGAGGCCGAGACCGAGCAGTTCGCGGATGACGCGGAGGCGGGCCACGTCGTCCGGGCCGTACCGGCGTTGACCGGACGCCGTGCGGTCCGGCGGGGCGAGCAGCCCTCGCTCCTCGTAGAACCGCAGGGCCCGCGGGGTGGTTCCCGCTGCCGCCGCCGCATCTCCGATGCGCATGTCGACCTCGCCTCGCTCTCTCTCGCCCGTCCGCCCGTACCGTGCGGCGGCGGGCGTGCGCTATCGCGGCGGCAGTTCCACGACGACAGTGCCGAAGTGCCGCCCCTCGGACAACTCCTGCAACGCCTGCCGGGCCCGGTCCATGCCCGCCAGCCGCACATGCGGAAACGTGATCTCACCCGAGCGGAGCCAGGCGCCGAACCGGTCGGTCCACTCCTTCCCCACCTCGGGATGGTCCGCGCCGCGGTAGCCGCGGAGCGTGATCCCCTTGGTGATCAAACGGTAGGTGTCGATCTCCGCCGGGGAGCTGTCCCCCCGCCGGTCCGGTGCCAGCTGGCCGGCGAGGGCGCCGACCAGCGCGA
The DNA here is from genome assembly GCF_009604385.1 of Streptomyces smaragdinus. Lineage (GTDB taxonomy): Bacteria > Actinomycetota > Actinomycetes > Streptomycetales > Streptomycetaceae > Streptomyces > Streptomyces smaragdinus. The sequence goes on along the minus strand of NZ_WEGJ01000001.1, from coordinate 35,452 downwards.
CGCGGGCGCCGGTACGGACCGCCGCGAGCGCCGCGCTCAGCTGCTCGCCTCCCACGGTGTCCAGCACGACGTCGATGCCTCCGGGCGCCGCCGCCTCCAACGGTTCCGGAAGACCGGGTGACGGGGCGACCACCACCGAGTCATAGCCCAGCTCGCTACGCAGCCGCCCGGCCTTGGCCGGAGAACGGGTACTGCCGATGACCCGCCCGGCGCCCAGCAGCTTGGCCACCTGACCCGCCAGGGTTCCCACCGCCCCGGCCGCTCCGGTGACGAACACCGAGTCGCCGGGCCGGACATCGGCCAGCCGGGTGAGTGCTCCGTAGGCGGCCGCCCCCGACGACAGATGAGCAACCGGGTCGGGCAGCACGTCGCCCAGCAGGACGCAGTCCGCCGCCGCCACCACCGCGTGCTCGCGCCACCCGAACAGATGCGTGACGGTGTCCCCCGGACGCAGCGGGCTGTCCGGGCCGACCGCGACGACCTCGCCGACGGCGGGGCCGAAGAGCGCGTCACCAGGGTGGATCGGCGGCAGTGGTACGTCCTGGGCCCCGCCTCCGATCAGGGTGCGCAGTCCGGGGAAGACGAGGAAGTACTGGTTTCGCACCACGACGTGGCCGGGACCGGGAGCATCCAGAGAGCGGGTGACGACACTCAGGTGCTCTGGTCCGGGCAACCCCTGCGGGGCATGCGCGAGCCGGATCTCGCGGGTGGCGGTGGGCAGGGCAGTGGCCATGGAGGGGACTCCTGATCTCGGGACGTGTGCCGCGGCGGGACGGCCGCCAACGGCGCGCCGACCCTAACCCTTGACGTGCACGTCAGCGGCAAGGCCGCTGCCGCTTCCCGCAAGGGCCGACAGCGACGGATCAGGACTCGTCTTCCACTTCATTGCGGCGGGCCTTCCGGATTGGCTTCCTGCGCAGGCAGGCACCCGGAGTGGTTGCGCGGGCATGGTCCGATACGGTGCTGGGCATGGCGACGGAGAAGCTGAGCGATCTTGAATACCAGGCCTGGAACGGTCTGCTGGTCACTCATGATCGGATCTGGCGTGAGATCGAGGCCGGACTGGCTCCCCTGAACGTGAGCATGGCCGAGTACAGCGTGCTTGCGCTGCTGGCCGAGGCCGGCCGCAAGGGCATGAGGATGTCGGACCTCGCCCAGCGGCGCCTGATGTCCACCGGCGGGTTCACGCGGCTCGCCGATCGGCTCGAGAGCCGCGGGCTGATCGAAAGGCAACGGTCGGCCGGCGACGGCCGCGGCTTCACGGCGGTCCTGACCCGCGACGGCCGGGCACTCCTGCGCAAGGCGTGGCGCCGGCAGTACAGCGACCTGCGCAGGCTCTTTCTCGACCGGCTCGACGACGACCACCTGCGCAACCTCGCCGAAGCATGGGTGCTGCTCGCCCCGGAGGACGAGAACACACAGGACGGACCCTCGGGAGCATTCTGATGTGAGCTTGTCCGTTTGATCGTGTGCGGATGAGGTGACGAGGGCTGTGGCGAGTTGCAGTGATACCCGGAGGCCGGTGTCTGTAGGGGCGGGTGGCCTGTCAGTCCAGGAGTAGTGCGGCTGCGGCCCGTAGTTGCCGGATGTCCTGGTAGTGCACGCCGGTTGCGCCGGCTGCTCGGGCTGCGGTGATGTGGCCGGCGGTGTCGTCGATGAACAGGCAGCGCTCGAGGTCGGCTCCCGCCCGTTGGGCGGCTATGTCGAAGACGCGTCGGTCGGGTTTGGCCACTCCGATCCTGGCAGTGTTGACCACTGCGTCGAACGCCTCGTCCAGTCCGATTGCGGCGAGATACGTCTCCAGCCGCGTGGTCGCGTTGGAGACCAGGACCACCGGCACCCTCGTGCGAAGCGTGGCGAGCAGATCCACGACGTCGGGATCTACTCGGCCGGTGAGCCGGCTCCATGCCGTGACGAGCTCCCGGGCCCGCTGAGCTGATCCGCAGGCCGGGGTCAGGCGCTGGGCGACCTGGTGCCGCCACTGTTCGTCGCTCAGGTGCCCCGTGACGGCTGCCTGGAGCAGCTCATCTTCGAATGCCGTCCCTGCCAGCGTGCCCTCCGGCAAATCCCAGGCCCGGTCCAGCGTGGTCATCCCGTCTGGGTCCCACAAGTGCACGACTCCGTCGAAGTCGCACAGCACTGCGTCGAACGGCAGCGTATCCATGAACGGCGATCATGCCATGCCCGATCGACGCCAACGTTGTCCGGACGGCCGGCGGAGCTTCGTACGCGGCTGTGTCGTCATGACCAGCGAGTGTCGCAGCCACCTGCGACAGCCGGAGAAGCGCCCACGGCGGTTCTTCCTGACAACGACAGTGGTGCCGCAGGATGCTCGGGACGTGGTGGCGGACGTCAACCGGCCACAGGGGACTACGCCCGGGTGGGCACCTTCGTCGTCTGTGGCCACGCCTGAACGCGAGGGGCGTTTGGGGCGGTTGTCCTGTCTGCCCCGGGCGCCTGCGTGGCGCGGGTTGTCGGCGTTCAACGGCTGGTGGTGGGGGCCGTTTTGGTGTGGGGGCGCCGTGGTCAATAGGATCCGGCGATGATCAGAAGTTATCGGTGGGCGGCCGGGGTTTTTGCCCTGCTCGTCGTCCTTTCTACCGGGGTCGCCGTCTCGTCCACGGCCGTCGCCGATGAGACCACGGCGACCGCGCCCAAGGTCGATCTCGTTCTCGACGTGAGTGGTTCCATGCGCGCGACGGACCTCGGCGGGCAGTCGCGTATGGCTGCCGCAAAGCAGGCGTTCGACGAAGTGCTGGACGCCACGCCCGAGGAGGTCCTGCTCGGTATCCGTACGCTGGGTGCGAACTACCCCGGCGACGACCGGAAGAAGGGCTGCGAGGACACCGCGCAGCTCTTCCCCGTGGGGCCGCTGGACCGCACCGAGGCGAAGGCCGCGGTAGCGACCCTGACTCCGACCGGTTGGACCCCCATAGGCCCGGCCCTGCTGAAGGCCGCCGATGACCTCGAGGGCGGTGAGGGCAGCAAGCGCATCGTGCTCATCAGCGACGGTGAGGACACCTGCCAGCCCCTCGACCCGTGCGAGGTGGCGCGGGAGATCGCGGCGAAGGGCGTCGGCCTGACGATCGACACGCTGGGTCTGGTGCCGGACGCGAAGCTGCGTGTGCAGCTGAGCTGTATCGCGGAGGCGACCGGCGGTACGTACACCTCGGTCGAGCGCCGTGAGGAACTCAGCGACCGCGTCAGCCAACTGGTGGAACGGGCAGCCGATCCGGTCGTGGTGCCCAAGGCCGTGCAGGGCGCCGAGGCATGCGAGCAGGCGCCCGCCCTCGAATCGGGACTGTTCACGGACCGTGAGGAGTTCGGGCAGCAGCGCTGGTACCGGGTGGATGTGGAGCCGGGTCAGGAGCTGCGGGCGTCGGTGAGCGTGGCGGCCGACCGGGCCGTGAACCCGGACTACGGGGTGCTGCTGCGCGCGGTGACCGTGAAGGGCAGGGAGATCGTCCGCGGTGAGGCCGCGGGAGCCGGCCGCACCGACGTGATGTCGACGGGCCTGCGCTACCCCAAGGCCGAAGCCGACGACGACGAGACCGCCGAGACGGTGTGTCTCGTGGTGACGAACTCGTTCTCGCCGGCCGGCGGGGTGAAGACCACCCCGGGGCTGCCGCTGGAGCTGACCGTGGACGTCGTGGACGCCGGGGACTCGGCGTCCGACGTGGCCGCGTTCGGCCTCGGGCGGGGCTGGTGGCTGCTGGGTGTGCTTGTCGTTGTCGGGTTTGTGGCGGGTGTGCTGTGGGGCTGGGTGTCGCGCTGGCGGGTCGCGGTCTGGAGGACCAACTGATGCGAATCGTACGAATACTGACCGGCACCCTGCTCCTGCTGGGGCTTGCCGTTTCCCCGGCCGTCGCCGACTCCTCACCCTCCGCAAGCTCTTCGCCCGAGGCTGACGGGCCGACGGAGGCGGGTACGTCGTTCCGTACGGCTGCGGAGGTCGACCAGGGCACCAAGGCGACGGCCCAGGGCTCGACGGGCGACTACATGTACTGGTCGTTCCCGGCGGAAGCCGGACAGCGGCCCACCGCACGAGCCGTGGTCACACTCCCGAAGGAGACCGCGTCCGCGTCCACCTGGCAGCTCGACGTCTACGACGGCCTGCGCCGCCGCCAGGCCTGCCAGTACGGCGCCCAGACACGCACCGCCGCCACGGGCGCCGCCACGGTGGACCTGTCGTGCACCCTGCGCACGGTCCGCGCCTGGTCGGAGCCGTGGGCCAACGACCCGCTGCCCGGCACGTACTACATCCGGCTGACCGCCACCAATCTGGCGACGGGTGACCGAGGCCTGGCGTTCGGCGCCGAGACCGAGGTGGAGTCCAAGGACATCGGCGGCCCGGCGGCGGTGGACGGCTCCCTGGCCGAACCCCTGGTGCCCGGGATCGCGGTGACCTCGGCCCAGTCGCAGGACTCGGACGACTCGACGGACACGGCCAAGCTGTTCTCCCTCGAGCCCGACGGCGGCTGGGGTTCCGGCTGGTGGTCGGACCGCTGGGTGTGGACCGGGATCGGCGGCCTGCTGGCGGCCCTCGCGGGCGTCGGCGGCTACGCGCTCACGCGCGGGTCGGGCCGGCCTGCTCAGGTGCCGCCGGGACACTGACACGCCGCACGAAGGGGTCCGTCTGCCGCAGAGGCGGGCCCCTTGTGGTACCTCGTGTACGCCGGACCTCGCGCACACGAGGTACCACTCGACCGGCGGCGCGGCACGCGCCATGATTCCCGGCATAAGCGGTGCCTGGTGTCAGTGACCGATCTCGAGCACCATCCGGAAGCGTGCCTCGCCGGACATCATCCGCGTGTACGCCTCCTTGGCCTGCTCCAGGGGAACGGTTTCGACCATCGGGCGGATGTTGTGGGCGTGGGCGAAGCCGACGTTGTCCTCGTTGTCGCGAGGCGTGCCGGTCAGCGAGCCGACGATCGAGCGAGCACCGAAGACGAGCGGCACAGTGCTCACCTCGACCGGATCCTGCGCCACGCCCAGGACGACCAGCTGCCCGCGGACGGCAAGCCCCCCGACCAGCGGCGACATCGATGCGCCACTGCTGGCGGTGGCGAGAGCGACCCTGGCACCGCCGAGTTCCCGCAGTGCCTGTCCCGGGTCGCTCGCGGTGGAGTCGATGTAGTGATGCGCTCCGAGCTGCAGCGCGAGCTCCTTCTTGCCCTGACCGCGCGCGATCGCCGCCACCTGGAACCCCATGGCCCGCGCGTACGGGATGCCGAGGTGTCCCAGGCCGCCGATGCCCTGGACGGCGACGAGATCGCCCGTACGCGCGGCCGAGGTCACCAGCGCGTGATGCACCGTCAGGCCCGCACACATCAGCGGTGCCAGCTCGGCCGCCGGCATGTCGTCCGGTACCGCGACAAGACCCGAGGTCCGGGCCGTGACGTACTCCGCGTACCCTCCCTGCTGACTGTCGCCCAGTACCGGCTGGTCGGTGCAGTACACGAAGTCGCCGCGCCGGCACATCGCACACGTGCCGCAGTGCCCGCCCAGGTAGCCCAGGCCGACCCGCTGTCCGACGTGCCACCCGGAAACACCGTCGCCGAGGGCGTCGATCCGGCCGATGACCTCGTGCCCGGGCACCACGGGGACGCCGGACGGCCGACTGCCGGTCATGTTCATGATTCCGGCTGCGTCGCTGTGGCAGACCCCGCACGCCTCTACGGCGATCCGGACCCGTCCGGCCCCCGGTCGCTCCAGCGTGCGCTCGACGAGGGTGAAATCACCGTCGGCGGTCGCCTCGACGGCGCGATAGCCGCTCATGACATCCCTCTGTTCCTGTCGGGGCCCTGTCGGGTGGACGTTCGTCGCTTCACGAGACCGTGATCTCGGTGAGGTCGATGGAGATGATCACCGGCTCGGCGACCTTCCGGTTGTTCTCGTCGGTGAGGTGCACCGAGCGCCTGGCCGGGAAGACGAGCCCGCCGACGTTCTGGTGCTCCCACGTGTAGTGCGCCGAGTCGCGGTCGGCGGCACCGAACACGTCGGGACGGTAGTCGTGGCGCCGGATCAGGCCCTCGGCATCGATGTAGTAGGTCTGCACCCGGCTGTGGGTGGCGATGTGCTCGGGGAAGGTCACCTGCAGACGGCGCCAGGTCTCGCCGTTCTCCTCCCACGGCCCGATCTCCGTGGCGGTGAAGCCCGGCTCGGTGAAGACGAAGGGCTCGGTCAGATAGGTCCACATGGCGTACCCGGCGAAGTACGCCGCGTGCAGACGGTCCCACGGGGTCTCCAGTGTGTGGCCGGCGAAGGATTCCCGTGGCCGGACACGTTCCTGCGACACCTGCCCGTCGAGGGATTCGACCGCGACCCGGTCAGGGGTGTAGGCGGCTCGCAGCCCGGGCTCCGCGAAGGGGGCGAGGGTGGCCGACTGCCGGTGCAGGTCGGCGGTGATGCTGTACCGGTCGAGGACCCCGGGCTGGCCCTTGAGGCCCCACAGCGCTCCGCCGGCCTGCACCTCGGCCGTGATCCGAGTGGCGGAGTGCCATCGGTCGAGGCCACCGTGGGCGGCGACGACGGTGTCGAGGAGATCGGACATGAGGGGGTTCCTTTCCTGGTCCCGATCAAATGAATATGACCGGTCGTCTTAAACGCTAGATGCGGATCGCCCCAAACGCAAGCGAGGGTCTTCGTGGGGGCTGTGCGACCGGGTCCTCGTGCTGGCGTGTGAATCGGCAGAGCGGTGATTACCATCCCGCACCGCCGAGAACGCGGCCGGAACGAGTTGCCGGCCAGGAAAGAAGCCCACAAGGCTTCCTGCCGCAAGGCCCGCGCCCGGGCCGACCACCGCCTCGCCCGTACGAAGGCCTGGGGGATCTCCTGCTCCGGGGCGGGCCCTCAGACGACGAGCGCGTCGAAGACGTCGAAGAAGCCGTCCAGCGGAGCCCGGCTCCGGGTGACCTTCGCCCGCAGCACCGCGCCTTCCCACCCGTCCACGAGGAACTGCCCGAGCCGGTCGGGCGGGAGGGGACTCGTGAGGGCGCCGGTTTCACGAGCTTCCTGCAGCACCTGTGTGACGGCGTCGGTCCAGGTGCTTAGCCCGGTGTCCACCTTGCCGCGCATGAGGTCGGTCTGGTTCGACAGTTCCGCTCCGAAGTTCCCGAACATGCACCCGCGCTTGTAGGAGAAGTTCTCCAGATCTGCGGCGAGGTACTCGAAATGGGCGCGGAGCCTCGGCACGGGCGCCAGCTGCCCGTCCGCGAGCATCCCCAATCTGCGGGAGGCGGCGTAACGGTCCAGGACCTCGCCGGCGAGGGCTTCCTTGTTCTCGAAGTGGTTGTACACCGACCCCTTGGGAACACCGGCCGTGCGGGCGATGTCCTGGATCCCCGTGCCGTTGAATCCGTGCTCGTGGAAGCACTTTGTGGCGGCCTCGACCAACTGCGGACGAACGCTGGGCCTGGGCATGCGGCCCCCTTTCTTCCACACACGAGAATATGAACGGTCGTCTTGTTCGTCAAATCGAACTGTTCAAGATCGGTGGCAGTGGCCCGTGTGCGTCCGGAGCCGGTGGGCCGGGCCGACGGCACGCGGTGTGCTCGCCCTGGGGAGGGGGAGGCCGGTAGTCGGTCTTGTCTGCACCAGCTTCTGGCCAGGTCAGTTCAACCTGCGCGGGTGCATGAGCCGGTCGAGGGCGGTGGTGGTGGGGGGCGAAGGAACGGTCTTCGGGAGTCGGATGTATGGGGGAGCGGTCAGGAGCACATGAACGCGCTCGTGCGGGCGGAACCTGCCGTTCCGCCCGCACGATCCGGGGCAACCCAACCCGTCAGGGTCGGATCAACCGTGACTCCAGGAAAGTCAGCTGAGCTGGTCCGGGTGCGGACCCGTGCGCAGATCACGGTCCAGGCCGGCGATCGACGCCATCTCGGCGTCCGTCAGCGTGAAGTCGAAGACGTCGAGGTTCTCGCGGATACGGACTGGCGTGACGGACTTGGGAATGACAATGTTCCCGAGCTGCAGGTGCCAGCGAAGGACCACCTGGGCCGGGGACTTGCCGTGGGTGGTGGCGATGGTGGTGATCGCCTCGTCGCCCAGGACGGCGCCCTGCGCCAGGGGGCTCCAGGCCTCGGTCGCGATGCCCAGCTCGGCGTGTACGGCGCGCAGTTCGGTCTGCTGCAGGCCCGGGTGCAGTTCGATCTGGTTCACGGCGGGGACGAGGTTTGCGCCGTCGGTGAGGCGGCGGAGGTGGTCGGGCTGGAAGTTGGAGACGCCGGCGGTACGGACCCGGCCGTCGGCGACCAGCTTCTCGATGGCCTTCCAGGTGTCCCGGTACAGGTCACGGGCGGGGGTGGGCCAGTGGATGAGGTACATGTCGACGTGGTCCAGGCCGAGCTTGGCCAGGCTGGCGTCGAAGGCGCGGAGGGTGGAGTCGTAGCCCTGGTCGGCGTTCCACAGCTTGGTGGTGACGAACAGTTCGCCGCGGTCGAGTCCGGAGGCTGCGAGGGCCTTGCCGACGCCGGCCTCGTTGCCGTAGATCGCGGCGGTGTCGATCGAGCGGTAGCCGGCCTCGAGGGCCGCCGTGACGGCGGCGGTGGTCTCGGTGTCGGGGACCTGGAAGACGCCGAATCCGAGCTGGGGGATCTCGGTGCCGTTGTTCAGAGTGACGGTGGGGATGCTGTTGTGCGGTGCCATGGTGGGTGTGGCCTTTCGGGCGGTACGGGTTGTACGGGGGGTCAGGGTGTAGCGGACGGTCTGGGCGCTGATGAGCCCGTCGCGGAAGACGAAGGTGTCGACGCCGTCGGTGACCTCGTGGCCGGCGGTGGTCGCGCTCCACTGGAGGAACAGCACGTCACCGGCGAACCGCGGGGTCAGCTGCCAGTCGGCGTCCGGGAGATCGGCGAGCAGTGCGCCGATGCCCTGCCGTACTCCCTCGCGTCCCGTGAGGGTTCCTCCGGGGGTGAGGAGGACGGCGTCCTCGGTGTAGTTCCGGCTGATCAGGTCGAGGTCTCCGGTGCCGAGCCGGTTGCCGTGGTCGGCGAAGACCTCCTGCGGGGTGCGGCTCATCGGGCGAGCTCTGTGGTGGGGGCGGCGGTGGTGCTCATCAGAGGTTCCTTCTCGGGGACAGTGGCGGGGGCGGGCTCGGTCGCCGCGGACCCGGCGACGACGCGGCCCGCGCTGTGGGTACGGCGGTTCAGGCGGGCGGCGAGGAGGGCGAGGAGCAGGGCCGTACCGGAGAGGATCGCGCCGACCCAGTTCGGGGCGGTGTAGCCGAGTCCGGCGGCTATGACGACGCCGCCGAGCCAGGCCGCGAGGGCGTTGCCGAGGTTGAAGGCACCGATGTTGGCGGCGGAGGCCAGGGTGGGCGCGGCGGAGGCCTGGTCGAGCACCCACTTCTGCAGGGGCGGTACGGTCGCGAAGCCCAGGGCGCCGATCAGGCTGAGGGTGATCGCGGCGAGGATTTTGTTGTGCGCGGTCGCGGTGAACAGCAGCAGGGCGGCGGTGAGGCCCGCGAGCGCGGTGAAGAGCATCGGCATCAGGGCCCGGTCGGCGAACCTGCCGCCGATCAGGTTGCCCAGGAACATGCCGACGCCGAACAGGACGAGCAGCCAGGTCACGGCACCTTCGGTGTAGCCGGTGACCTCGGTCATCATGGGGGTGATGTAGGTGATCGCGGCGAAGACACCGCCGTAGCCGAGGACGGTCATCGCCATGGCGAGCCAGACCTGGACGTTGCGGAACGCGGCGAACTCCCCGCGTACGCTCACCGACTCGGGCCGGCCGGTCTCGGGGATGAGCCTGGCGACGCCGAGGAGGCCGATGATCCCGAGGGCGGCGACGATCGCGAAGGTGACGCGCCAGCCGGCGGCCTGGCCGATGGAGGTGCCGCCGGGTACGCCGACGATGTTGGCCACGGTCAGGCCCATGAACATCAGGGAGATCGCGGAGGCCTTCTTGTGCGGGGCGACGAGGCTGGCGGCGACGACGGAGCCGATGCCGAAGAACGCGCCGTGTGCGAGGGAGGCGACGATCCGGCCGGCCAGCATGAGGCCGAAAGTGGGGGCGAGGGCGGAGAGGGCGTTGCCGGCGACGAAGAGGCCCATGAGGAACATGAGCATCTTCTTGCGGGAGACCCGGGTGCCGAGCACGGTCAGCAGCGGGGCGCCGGCGACGACGCCGAGGGCGTATCCGGAGACCAGCCAGCCGGCGGTCGGGATGGTGACGCCGTAATCCGCCGCGACCTGGGGCAGCACGCCCATGATCACGAACTCGGTGGTGCCGATCCCGAAGGCCCCGATGGCGAGGGCCAGGAGCGCGAGGGGCATGGGGGAGACCTTCCAGATGATTGCGTGTGGTGGTGACGTCACAAGACAATAATTGCAGACGCTGGATAAAGGCAAGTGGCGTTAACCGTGACACGCAATAGTCCTCGTGTGCAATTATTGAGTGGGATGGCCCGACGAAGGAGCCTGGATGACCGCCGCCGCACCCGCACCCACCGCCCCGGCCCACGGCTGGCGCGCGCTTTCCCGGCTGCACGGCCGGATCGAGTCCCACCTGGAGCACGCCCTTCAGACCGGACACGGTCTGAGCACGCGTGAGTACTCCCTGCTCGACGTGCTCAGCCGCCAGCACGACGGAGAGGGCGGCCACCTGCAGATGAAGCAGGTCGCAGACTCCGTCGTCCTCAGCCAGAGCGCCACCACCCGCTTGGTCACCCGCCTCGAGGACCGCGGGCTCCTCGCCCGGTACCTGTGCCCCACGGACCGCCGGGGCATCTACACCAACGTCTCCGAGGCGGGCCTGAAACTCCTTGAGGAGGCCCGCCCCACCAACGACGCCGCGCTGCGCGAAGCCCTCACCGAAGCCGCCGAGGACCAGCAGCTCGCGTCCCTCGTCCGCGCGGTCGAGGCCACCCGCACGCCGGCGGTCGTGGGCGCGGCGTGACGGCTCTGAACATGTGCGGCGGACCGGATGATCCGCGGGACACCGGTCGGCGCCGGACCCGAAACTCCGCGCCCGGCGGGCCCTGAACCGCGTACGGAACGCCGGGGCCGACCCAGCCTGCCGGGCAGCCCGCAGCCCCGGCTGCAGGCGAGCGACCCTATTGCGGCCCGGCTGCGGGAACGTGGGGCGCGCCCTGCGACGCCGGCGCGGACCGGGCGGGGGTATGAGCCGGAGGCCAGAAGGCAGGGCGTGTACGGGTGCAGGGGCGCTGTGCCGTGGTGGTCGTTGGCCTGCGTGTTTGCGGGCGGCAGGGGGCGGGGCGCTTGCCAGGGGGTCACCGGGTCAGGTGGCGCAGTTCGCTGTCGTACAGCTCGGCCGGGTCGAGTCCCATGCCGGTGAAGTGGCCTGCCAGCTCCAGGGAGAGGACGCCGTGCAGGCGGGTCCAGAAGAGCAGGGCGCGGCGCAGGTCGGCCGGGGGTGCCGGATGGCCGGCCGCCCACTGGCGGTGCGCGGCGAGGTGGGCGTCGAGACGGTCCTCGTGCGCGGAGGGTGCGGCGGCGCTGCTCGACGGGGCGGCGTCGAGGAGTACGTCCATGATCTGTGAGGCGGTGACGGTGACGTCGTCGGGTGCGTGATAGCCGGGGACCGGTGTGCCGTAGACGAGGAAGTAGCGCTGGGGGTTGTCCAGTGCCCAGGTGCGCAGCGCGTGTCCCAGTCCCGCTAGGTCCGCGCCCGAGGCGGCGGCGGTGCGCAATGTGTCGGCGAGGCTGCGGTAGGCGTCGCGGATCAGTTCGGTGATCAGCTCGTCGCGGCTGGCGAAGTACCGGTAGAGCGCGGGGCCGCTCATGCCCATCTGCTTGGCGATGGCGTTCAGGGACAGGCCTGGAGCGCCTGCGGCGGCGATCTGCTCCCAGGCGCACTCCTTGACTTCGGCCCGGAGCTGGGCCCGGTAGCGCTCGCGTGGGGTCTCCTTGGCCGCGCTGGTCATGTGTTTGTCCCTTTTCGTGTTCGGTCACCGGCTCCGGGGGCCGGGTCGGCTGCTTGGAGTGTGCTCTGGGCGCATGCTTCGAGTTAGAGCCTATTACGAACGCGTTTGACTGTCACTCGAAGTGTGAGTTATAACTTCTAACGAACGCACTAGATGCTAACTACGCTGGTGGGAAGTCGATGGAGGCCGTCATGAACGCTGAAGAACTGATCGAGGTCGTACTGCCGGGCAAGGTCGAGCCGGAGGGCCTTCAGGTACGGCAGGGGCCCCTCCCGGCCGCCGCCCCCGGCCGGGTCGTCGTCCGCATGGAAGCGACCGGCGTCTCCTTCGCCGAGCAGCAGATGCGCCGCGGCCGCTACTACGACCAGCCGCCCTTCCCGTTCGTTCCCGGTTACGACATGGTCGGCATCGTCACGACGACCGGCGACGGTGTCCGGCCGGGTCTCGTCGGCACTCGGGTGGCCGCGCTCCTGAAGACCGGCGGCTGGGCCAGTCACGTGGTCGTCGACGCCGCCGATCTGGTACCGGTCCCGGACGGGATCGGCGCGGCGCAGGCGGAGACGGTGGTGATCAACGGCATCACGGCGTGGCAGATGCTGCACCGCAAGGCCCGCGTCCGTACCGGGCAGACCGTCCTGGTGCACGGCGCCAACGGGGGAGTCGGCTCGGTCCTCGTCCAGCTCGCCCAGGCCGCCGGCGCGCGAGTGATCGGCACCGCCTCCGCGCGCCACCACGCCGCCCTGCGGGAACGCGGAGTGGCACCGATCGACTACCGCACCGAGAACATCCCCGCCCGCGTCCGTGAACTCGCCCCGCGCGGTGTGGACGCGGTCTTCGACCACGTGGGCGGCCGCGGCATCACCGACTCCTGGGGCCTGCTGGCACCCGGCGGCACGCTCGTCTCCTACGGCAGCGCCTCCACCCGGGACGACGAGGGCTCCAGGCAGTGGCCTGTGCTCAAGCTGCTCGGCCGGGTGTGGCTGTGGAACGCCCTGCCCAACCGCCGCCGCGCCTACTTCTTCAACGTCTGGGCCGGCCGGGCGCTGAGCCGCAGCCGCTTCCGGGCCTGCCTGCGCGCCGACCTCACCAATGTGTTCGAAGCGCTCCAGCGCGGCGAGATCACCGCCCAGATTGCCGCCGAACTACCCCTCACCCGGGCTGCCGAGGCCATGCGCCTGGCCGAGTCCGGCACCGTCGCCGGGAAGGTCGTCCTGTACGCCTGACGAAGTCCGGGAAGCCGGCGCACACCACGACGGACCCGGCCCGCGCCCTCCTCTCACCCCTGTGCGCCGCGTCGGTTCCTGCTCTCCCCGGCGCGTGCGCGACGCGCCACCCGGACCCGCCGCCACCCGCTGAGGGAAGGGGCGCCTGGCGTCCCCTCCCGCGGCCTATAAGTAAGTGACCACTCACTCACCAAGCTGTGTTCCATCCCACTCAGAAGGACCTCACCATGTCGACCCTCACCGCCCAGCCCGCGCAGTCCGCCCGCGTGCGGTCCGTCATCGTCTCCGCGTGGGCCGTCCCCGCGCTGACCGTCGGGCAGTTCGCGATGCTCGCCGTCGTTCCCGTCGTCGTGCTCACCGTCACGGTGTTCCGCGACGCCCGCCTGCGCGCCCTGCGCTGGTGGACCGCGGCCGTCGCAGGGTCCTACGCGACCGGGCTCGCGGCCTGGGCGATCGGGCCCGACCGCGCACCGAGCCTGTCGAAGGACCTGAACCCGGCGCTCGCCACCCTGATCAGCCTCGCGGGCGCCGCCGTGGCCGTGCGGTACCACCGCCTCCAGCGCGACTGAACCACCACCGATCCAACCCTTCCCAGCTCTACCCCAACCGTTGAAAGACGAGGAACCGCCATGAACACCACCACATCCACCCGCCGCCGTCTGATCGTCCCGGTTCGCTGTGCGCTGGGTAGCGCAGGGCACCTACTGCGGCGGGTTCCCGGGCGCCTCTCAGGACGCGGCCGGATCGGTGATCACCTTCCACGACACCGACTTCGTGCGTGTTGAGAACGGACTGCTGGTCGAGTACTGGCTCAACGCCGACCCCCTCTCCACCGCCTGATAGGACACCAGTCAAAGAAATTCCTCTTCACGAACGGAGGCGTTCTCGTTCGAAGCACTCCGAGTTGCCGGATACGCCGACAATCGGCGTGGCTACGTCCGGTTTTGTTCACGAAGACGCCGATGCGAACATGTCGAGCGATGACATACGTCATGGCTCGGGCGTCGGGGAGGGCTTTAGCTTCTGCGCGGATCACGCCTTCTTCGTGCTGATCCGCCTGAGCACGGGCTGCGGACCTGTCCGCAGCAATTAGTGGCCTCGTTCCCGGCTGAGGAAGCACGACAGGAGTCGCCTGAAGTCGTACGGGTGCTCGAGCGCCGGCACGTGCCCGCATCGGCCGAGCACGTGCAGACGGGCATCGGCCAGGCGTTCGAGCAGAGGCAGGGCTGCCGTTCTGAGCGGGGTGACTCGGTCCTCGGCGCCGTGGACGAGCAGCACGGGCGCGCGGACCCCTGCCAGCGTTTGCGCCGAGAGGGTGAGATCGTCGGCCCAACGTGCCCTGGGCGGAGGGAACAAGGACGCGAATGCGGTCGCCCCCGCTCGCATCGCAGCCGCACGGGCAGCGACGGCCGACTCGGTCACGAGCGCTTGGTCGAGGACGAGGCGACTCAACATGTCTCGTGCCCCGAGCGGCCCGGCGGGGGCGGCCCAGACCGCGTCGAGCTCGGCGGACAGCGGCGCCCCGGGGGCGCCCATCGTCGAGACCGCCACGACACGGGTGACCTGCTGGGGACGCGCGGCCGCCAACGCCAGCGCCACGGCACCTCCCATGGAGTGGCCCACCACGGTGTAGTGCTCGACACCGAGAGCATCCATCAGGCCCGCGGCCTGCTCCGTCCACAGCCGGAGCCCGCCCCTGGAGCCCGCCGGGATTGGTGTACGGCCGAACCCCGCCTGGTCAGGAGCCACCAGGTGCCAGGACGTGCCCAGTGCCTGTGCCGTCGTTGCCCAGGCTCCGGATCCGGTCGTACCGGGTCCGGAGCCGTGCAGCATCAGCACCGAGGGCCCGGCACCGCTCTCCATGACGTGGACGGGGGAACCATCGACTGTGAGGGTCCGAAGTGCCGTCACCGAAACATGCCAGGGGTGCTCATGCCGGTGTGGAGTTGACGGACTTGGAGAAGACTTCCATCATCGCCCTGCCGAACTGTGGCATGTCGGGCCATCCGCGGCAGGAGACGAGGTTGCCGTCCACGACGTCGGGAGCGTCGACGACTGTCGCGCCGGCGTTTTCCATGTCTCCGGTGATGGGGGGAAAGCACGCCGTTTTTCGGCCCTTGAGCAGCCCGTATACGGCCGGTACCTGTGCGCCGTGGCATACCAGCGCGATCGGGAGGCTGTGCGCGAAGAAGTGTTCGGTGATGCGCCTGACGTCGGCGTCGGTCCGGATCCACTCGGGGGCGCGTCCCCCGGGAATGATGAGGGCGTCGTAGCGTTCGACGTCGACTTCGGCCCAGGGCACGTCGACGGGCAGCTTTCGGCCGTTCTTCTCCACGTAGGCGTCGGAGTCGGGGTCGAACTCGTGGATGACCAGCTGAACGTCACGCATCGTCCGTGACGACACGTCAACGTCCCAGCCGCCCTCCTGTACGCGATAGTAGGGATACATGGTGTCGAGCTCCTCGGCGGCGTCGCCGGTCAGAAGCAGCGCTCTGGACACCTACTTCTCCTCGCATCTGGGGCGGGTGAGGCGGATCCGATCCGATTGCATCAGCATTCCTCGGGCCAGCCCGCCCGTCAAGCCTCTACACCATTCGTCCGCCGCTTCCGGCCCGACACAGCCGACCGGCCCCAACAACCCCCAAGTCACCGACTGTCGCATCGACATACGTAATAGCCGAGTTTCGGGAGGCCCTCCGGCTGTCCGAGCAGCGTGTCACACAGCCGGCCGCGAGGTCTTCCCGGCGGCGCTCCGCCCGTCATGGCCCCACGGCCCCGTGCGATCGTCGCTTCGTCGCCCGTCGTGACGCGAGGTTTCTTCCAGACTCTTCGCGAACCTGTTGACGTCGGCCGCAACGCTGCTGCAGGCCGACGACCACCCCGATCGTATAGGAAAGGTGACGGACGCTGGCCGTCCTGCACCATCGCGGAGTCGCTCGCCGGCGCCCTGCTTCGGCCGCCTGAAGCTCCCGCCACGGGTCACCGTCATCTTCCCCCTCCGATCACGGACGCATCCGTTCTCCGCGTCGCGGAACGCGTTCTTTCATTTCATTTGGCCGGCTCATCACGATCTCGCGATCGGCCTCGGTAATCGCCCTGCCGGCACTGCGGCACCAGCCGATGTTTCGTCGGTGATCATGAGAAGGTCGTGCACACATCCGCGATGATGGTGCACTCCAGCGTCAGCGCGGTGGGAGCGGCGATCCACCGCTCCCACCGCGTGAACGGATCAGCGGTTGAGGTTCTGCATCCACTCCCGCAGCTCACGTGCCTGCCGTGCGAGCTCGGATCGCGCAGCAGCGTTGCCGGAGGCCTCGTCGTTCGCCAGGTCGACGATCGAGTTCAGCGCCGGGATAGCGGTGGTGTAGTTGGTTGCCAGGTAGCTGTCCCGCGCGATGCCCAGGGCGGTATCGGCGGCGTCCGCGGCGTCCGCGGTCAGCAGCCCGGCCGCTCGGTCAGCCTCGATCAGCAGGCTGGTCTCGCGGTAGGACGAGCAGTTGGCGCCCGTGCGGTCGGCGGTCGTCTCGATCCCGCCGAGGATGATCTGCATGAACGAGTCGTCGTAGTACTGCGTCCGGAAGTGACCCAGGATGTTCGAGAACGCCTTGCCACCGTCCCAGTTCTGGCACCACGCGATCGGGTGGTCGCCGTTCATCAGCCGCAGCGGGTTGGTGGCCGCGTTGCCGCTGTTGAGGCTGCGCTGGTAGCTGTCTTCGTTGAGGCTCAGCAGCGTGTGCACGTCGGCCCGCATGTTGCGGTCGAAGTTGTAGAGCTCATCGACCGTCATCCACCGGTCAGGGAGATGCGCGGTCGCCGGGTGCGTGTTGTCCTCGGTCACCACCTCGGTGTGGATGCAGCTGCCGCACTGGCCGAAGCCGTTCTGGCCGTTCGGATGGTTGGTGAAGAACCCACCGGCGAGGTTGCCGTACCACGGCCAGGTGCCGATCTCGAACGAGTCGGCGGCACCGTGGATGCCGACCCAGCCGCCGCCCTGCTTCATGTAGGCCTCGAAGTTCGGCTGCTCGGTGATCGCATTGAGCGGGCCCGGGTGCCCGACGTTGGACTCGAAGACGATCGTGTCGTACTGCTTGAGCGTGTCGAGGCTCAGGAACGGGCTCGTGGGCAGTGTGACGGTCGGGAGCTGCGGGTCGTAGACGTCGACGTTGAAGTTGTGCTCGATGCCGAGCTTCTGGATCGCGGCCACGGTGTGCGGGATGTGGTCGTGCCGGAAGCCCGTCGTCTTGGCGAAGACCAGGACGTTGTAGTCGGCGTCCGGATTGTGCGGGAGCGGGGCGAGCACCGGGTCCGGGATGAACTTCGGGCCCTCCGCGGGCTCGGACTCCAGGCCCGTCGCGGGCTCCGGCGCGAGCTGGCCGTTGAGCTGGTCGATCAGGTAACGCGCATCGCCCACGAGTGTGCTGCGGGCCGAGCCGGGTGCGATCCGGTCGCCGGCGATCGAGACGAACTCGTTCAGGACCTGGCTCGCGTGCTTGGCCGAACCTGCGTCGGCGAGCGCCTTCGCCTGGTCGAGCTTGGCTTGGAGCGCCGCGCCGGCCTCCGCCGGGACGCTGCCGGCGGTCACGAACCGGGCGATCAGCGTGCCGACGTCCGCGAACGATGTCGTCACGATGAACGTCTGCGTGTACTTCGCGCTGCTGGAAGCAGCGTCGGAGAGATGTACCGCGAGCGTGTGCACGCCGAGCGACAGGTCGGAGGTCTGCACCGGCAACGGCGGGACCAGCCTGCCGTCGAGGTACATGTTCAGCACAGCCACTCCGCCCGAGCCGGGGGCGGGGTCCGTGCGCGTCGGGATCAGTGTGGCGGCGTGACCGACGTGACCGTCGGTGATCGCCGGGTACGATGCAGCCGGCGCGCGCGTGTCGATCCGGACCGAGATCGAGCGGGCCGCCGCGATGTTTCCGGAGGTGTCGACCGCGCGGTACCGGACGCTGGTGTTGCCTTCCTGCGTGATCACCGCCGATGCCGTGGCCGACGCCGGTGCCTCCTCGACGGGCACGTCGATGTAGGCGGTGCCGCCGTTGAGTGAGTACTGGAACTTGGCGATGCCGACGTCGTCGGTCGCCGACATGTTCAGGGTCACCGAGCCGGTGTACCAGTTGTTCTGGCCGGTCGGCGCAGAGGGCGACAGCGTCGCCGCGTTGATCGTCGGCGGTGTCGTTTCCTGTGCCCACGACGGTGCCGCGGGGATGAGTGCGGCCGCCGTCACGCAGGCGACCACTGCCGATGTGCGAAGTCTTCTCCGCATGAGTGTCTTCTCTCTCCTGCCGCTGTAACGGCGGGTTCGCTAGGTGCCGATGCCCGTGCCGACGAACTCGGCCCAGTTGAGGTTGAATAGGTTGCCGCCCGTGGCGCCACCCGTGACAGAGCGGAACACCAGGAACAGCTCATGCGTCCCGGACATCGAGACGGGGAACGTCTGGCTCGTCCAGGTTCCCGACCCGCCGGTGGACACGAGGTTGTCCGTCGCCAGGATCGGCCCGGTGACCGAGTCCTGACGGACCTCGATTGCCGCCAGCGGCGACCCGGGCGTGCGGCCGTTCGCCGCGTCCGCCGCGCGGAACGTGATCGAATCGATGTCGGTCAGGTTGAATGGGCCGTTGAGTTGGAGCCAGTCGCCCGAGCCAAGGCTGCCGCGGTGCACGCCGGTGCCTCCGTCGGTGTTGGTCGCCGTGTTGGTGCCGGACTGGTTGACGACGAACTCCACCTCCTGGTGCTTCTGGCGGATCTGGTGCTGGCCGGTCGTGGTCAGCTGTGGGACGCCGCCCGGACCGCCGTGGTCGGCGTAGCGCGCCTGGATTACGCCGGAGACGGTGCCGCCGTGTGAGGCGTCGTCGGCCTCCGTGTGGAGCACGCCCGAGCAGCCGTTGACGGACTCCTCGGCGTGGCCGTGCGCGTCGTGGCCGAGCACGAACGTCACCTGCACCTCGGAGCAATTCACTGTCCCGTCCTCGGGGTCGGTGACCGTTACCGAGAACGGGATGTCGTCGCCGAACGCGAACGTCCCGCCCTCCACCGGCGTATCGACGACCACCGTCGGGCTTGTGTTGCCCACGGTGATCACGGTGCTGGTCGAGGTCTGCTCGCCGGACGAGTCGAGCACGGTCAGCACGGCCGTGTAGCGGCCGGACTGCGTGTAGGTGTGTGCCGGGTTCGGGTCGGTCTCGATCGCCGAGCCGTCGCCGAAGTTCCACTCGTAGCGGATCGAGTCGCCGGGATCCTCGTCCAGCGAGCCGGCGCTGGAGAAGTTCACGGTCAGCGGCGTCGAGCCGTCGGTGCGGTCCGTGGTGAGCACGGCCTTCGGCGCGCGCTTGCCCTTGACGTACTCCCACTTGTACATGCCCGCGTCGGGGCTGATGACGTTGAACCCGTTGCCGTAGGTCAGCAGGTAGAACGCGCCGTCAGAACCGAACTGCAAGTCCATCGGGTTGTCGCACTCGAACCGGAACCTGCCTGCCCCGGCGTTCGCCCGGCTGCCGCAATCCAGGAAGTTGTTGATCTTCTGGACGTGGTTGTTCTGTTTGTCGAGCTTGACCTCGCGCAGCGTGTCCTGCGTCCACTCGCTGACGATCACCGAGTCGTCGTAGTACGGCGGGAACTTGTTGGTGTTCGGGTTCTCCGCGTCGTAGTGGTACTTCGTGACCCCGTGCGGCCCGACGCCGCCGGTGAAGAGTTCGGGGAACAGCCGCGGGCATTCGGTCGTCGAGCCGGGCGCGACCGGGCCCGGGGTCGGCGCGTAGTAGGCCTCGCACGGGGTGCCGAGCGGCGCGTTCGTATTGTTGTCGCGGTAGGAGTACCAGATGTCCGGGTCGGTGACCGGCGGGACGTCCCTCAGGCCCGGCTCGACCGTCGGACCGCCCTCGATGTTCCACAGCGAGTCGTTGCGCTGCGTCGGCCCGTCACAGTCGAACTTCTGAGGCGGGTTGTTCAGCGGCGTGCCCGCGGTGGTGGTGCCGGGCGCGAACTCGTGGAAGTTCCACTCGTAGTGCGCGAGGTCGCGCTTGTAGCACGTCGGCCAGCCGTAGTTGGACGGCTTGCGCACGATCTCGAAGCGGCCGGTGCCTGCCGGGCCGTGCGAGCGCTGCGGTGTCTGGGCGTCGGGCGAGTAGTCGCCGATGTAGGCCACGTCGTTCTCGTCGACCTGGATCCGGAACGGGTTGCGGAAACCCATCGCGTAGACCTCCGGCCGCGTCTTGTCCTGTGGAGTGCCCGCGACCAGCGGGAACAGGTTGCCCGACGGGATCGAGTAGGCGCCCGTGCCGGAGCCGAAGTCGACCTTGTTGGCGTCGGCGGCGGAGATGTTGCCGTCCTTGACCTTGATCCGCAGCACCTTGCCGCGCAGGTCGTTGGTGTTCAGCGCGCTGCGGCGCGAGTCACCGGTGAGCCGCTGATACCAGCCGCCCGCCTGCGCCGTGTTGGTGGCGATCGCCGGCGTGGCAGTGCCGGTCAGGCCGGCACCGTCGGCGGTGATCTGCGGCTGATCGGACTGCTGCTTGCCGCGGCGGAAGAACACGTTGACGTTCGACGTGTTGACCGGGCCGCCGCTGGTCTGGATCTCATCCGCCTCGATGTTCGAGAGTTCCTCGAGCGCCGCGTCGATCGCATTGCGATCCGCGTTCCACGCGATCGGCTCCGTCGTCCGGCCCTCGAAGGTCAGCGTGAACGTGCCGCCCGTCGCGTTGGTGACGCGTACGGTCTGCTGCTCGTCGGTCTTCTGTGAGTTGTACGGCCCGTAGCCGCCGCCGTTGATGCCGCCCGCGGGCGTGTCATCGCCGGTGACCATCCAGAGGTTGCCGTGCTTGTCGAAGTCGATGTCGCCCCCGACGTGGCAGCACTCCTGGCGGTTGACCGGCACGCGCATGATCTGCTGCTCGGAGCCCATGTCGAGGTGCGCCGGCGTGCTGTCGGTGGTGTCGACGAACTTGAAGCGGCTGAGCTGGAAATAACCCACGTACGGATCCCACGCGGTCTTGGACGCCGCCACGTTCGGCGGGGTGGTGTTCGGCGTGATCTGGGTGACGACCGATCCGTCGCTCAGCTTGACATCGGTGACCTCCTTCGCCGAGTAGTAGAGGTACACCCACTTGTTGGTCGCGAAGTTGGCGTCGACCGCCGGGCCGTAGAGCCCGTCCTCGCCCGCGGTGTAGATCTGCTGCGTCATCGGCAGGCTCGGATCGGCGAAGTCGGCGACGACCGTGGTGACGCCCGTGGCCGAGTCGTGCATGCGCAGCGAGCCGAGGCGGTCCGACTGCAGAACGCGGCCGTCCGGCAGCTGGTCGAAGCCGATCGGCTCCTGCAGGTTCGGCGGCGAGCCGATCTTCGTCTGCTCGTAGTTGGTCAGCACGGTCGCGCCGCAATCGCTGTAGACCGGGTCGGCCTGGCCCGCGGCCCAGCCGATCGCCCCCTTGAGGTGCTTGGTGAGGTCGGCGTCGAAGCTCGCGGCCGTGTTGCCCAGGCCGGTGTAGAACGAGCGGCCGCCCTTGAAGTCCTTGCACCACGAGACCGGGTGATCGGCGCCCATCGTGCCCCCGGCAATCCCGTCGAGGTCGGCGCCCTGCGGCTGCGGCCCGAACGGGTCCTCGACGACGGTGTCGAGGACGTGCGACACACCGCGGACGTTCTTCGTGAAGTTGTACCAGTTGTCCGTCCGCGACCAGAACTGCGGCAGATTCTTGGTCGCGTCGTGGACGCGGTCGGCGACCTTCACGTCACCCGATTGCACGTCGGTCCTGCCGGTCGCACGCGTCCCCAGGATGTCAGTCAGGAACGACCAGGACTCGTCGGTCTCGACCGCCGAGCCGACGCCGACGAAGCCGCCGCCGTCGCGGAAGTAGCTCTCGAAGTTCGCGCGTTGCCCGTCCGTGAGCGGACTCGCGTGACCCGTGTCCAAGAACACGACCGCGCGGTACTGCTCCAGCTTCTTCTCCGTGAACTGGTCGCCCACGTCAGCGGGTCCGGGCGCCACGACCGTGAAATCACCGGTTCTGGCCGCGTCCCGGATCGCGGCCAGACCGGCCGACGACACCGTGTCCTGGGTGCTGCGTACCACGAGCACCTTGAAGCCGGCGTCTGGTGGTGCGGCCTTGGCGGCAGGCGCGGGCTCAGCCGCCGTGGCGGCTTCGACGCTCACCGGCGTCGCGAGGAGCGTGATGAAAGGGGCGATGAGGGCCAAGGCCATCGCGGTTGCGGTGCGACGTCTCGGGCGTCGTCCGTTATCTGGCAGGGCTGCTTCGGGCAGCCTGGCCCAC
The DNA here is from genome assembly GCF_009604385.1 of Streptomyces smaragdinus. Lineage (GTDB taxonomy): Bacteria > Actinomycetota > Actinomycetes > Streptomycetales > Streptomycetaceae > Streptomyces > Streptomyces smaragdinus. The sequence continues at coordinate 13,076 of NZ_WEGJ01000001.1, read as the reverse complement.
GTTCGATGACGTGGTGACATGAAAAACCCTTCCTGACTGGAGCGATATCAACCAAGGCGCGCCGCCGCGCCTGTTGCCACTCGGTGGTAGCGGATATTGCGGTTGCTGGAGGGTGCCGTCTCCAGGTCTGTGGGGCCGTCGGTAAGGTGCCGGCCGGGGCAAATCCGTGATCGCGGTCGGGTCGTCGATGTTGTGGTTGATGCCCGTGCTCGCCGCGCCGCGGGAGGCGGCGCCGAAGCCGAGCGTGGAGGCGACGAATCGGCACTGGGCGGCTGGAGCTGCCACCACGAGCCGTTGCAGCTGATCTTGTGCGTGTGGCAGCAGCCACTGGGCCGGCGAGGCGAAATAGCCTCCGGTGAGGATCACTCGCGGGTTGAACAGCGTGGCCAGGATCGAGCCACCGAGCCCGAGCCACTCGCCGGACTGTGCCACCGCCCTCGTCATACGCCGGTCGTCAGAGGTCTGGCCTCTGACGATGTCGGCCACCCGTTCGCCGGGGTCGGGAACCGGCATGCCGGCAATCCGTGCGCCTGCTCGGGCCTGGCCGCACGTACGAGCGCGGCCAGGCCGACCGGTCTTCCCGCAGCCGATGCGGCCACAGCCGCGCTGGTCGCCGTTCGGATCGACTCGCAGATGTCCGACCTCGCCGGCGAATCCGTCCGCCCCGCCCAGAAGCTGTCTAATTCGGCCAGGGCGGCGAGATCCGCGTCGTTGCCCACCCGCACCGGCACGCTCGGCGGGCCGAGCATTGAGCTCAGCAGCTCAGCAGCTCAGCAGCTCGGTCAGGGCAGGTCGCGCCAATAGAGGTTCGGCGCGGGTGTCACGACGCCACGTGTCACGTCGGCGAGTCCGGGGACGGCCACCGCGATGCCGGCGAGGACCGCTCCAGTCCGCCGCATCGCCTCCACGGCCTCCTTGGCCACGGGCCCGACCCGGCCCACGGCGCTGTCCGGGCCGCCTGCAGCATCAGCGCTGCGGGCCCCGTGCCGTTCCGGGTGTGCTCATGCCGGTGTGGAGTCGATGGACTTGGAGAAGACTTCCATCATCGCCCTGCCGAACTGTGGCATGTCGGGCCATCCGCGGCAGGAGACGAGGTTGCCGTCCACGACGTCGGGAGCGTCGACGACTGTCGCGCCGGCGTTTTCCATGTCTCCGGTGATGGGGGGAAAGCACGCCGTTTTTCGGCCCTTGAGCAGTCCGTATACGGCCGGTACCTGTGCGCCGTGGCATACCAGCGCGATCGGGAGGCTGTGCGCGAAGAAGTGTTCGGTGATGCGCCTGACGTCGGCGTCGGTCCGGATCCACTCGGGGGCGCGTCCCCCGGGAATGATGAGGGCGTCGTAGCGTTCGACGTCGACTTCGGCCCAGGGCACGTCGACGGGCAGCTTTCGGCCGTTCTTCTCCACGTAGGCGTCGGAGTCGGGGTCGAACTCGTGGATGACCAGCTGAACGTCACGCATCGTCCGTGACGACACGTCAACGTCCCAGCCGCCCTCCTGTACGCGATAGTAGGGATACATGGTGTCGAGCTCCTCGGCGGCGTCGCCGGTCAGAAGCAGCGCTCTGGACACCTACTTCTCCTCGCATCTGGGGCGGGTGAGGCAGATCCGATCCAACCCGATCCGATCCGATCGGATCCGATTGCGTTAGCATTCCCCGGCCCAGCCCGCCCGTCAAGCCTCTACACCATTCCGTCCGAGCCCTTGACTTCGTCGAACAACCGTCGGAACCGCTCGCCGGACAGCAGGATGTGCCGACGCATGGCGTACGCTGCGGCGTCGGGGTCACGCGCGGCGATCGCGGCCAGAACTTCTTCGTGCTCGGCCATGGCCAAGTGAGTGACCTGGGTGTCGTGGAGAAGCCGGAACAGGTGCACGTGCGTGTGCAGGCGAGCGAGCGCTTCGCGGATGACCTGGTTCTCCGCGCCCAGGGCGACGAGATCGTGAAAAGCGGCGTCGCGTAGCCCGAAGGCGCCATAGGCCATGAGCCCGTCGCCCCCCTCGAGCTCCGCCATCTCCTCCAGCACTCCTCGCAGATCGGCCACCTGCTTCAAGGACGCGCGTTCGGCGGACCTGCGCGCCGCTGCCGGCTCGAGGAGCAGGCGGAGTTCGAGCATGTCCTCGAATCGCTGCCGGGTGATCTGGGGCGGAATGTGATAGCCGGCATGGGGCACACGCACGACCAGACCCTCGGCCTCCATGCGGTTCAGAGCGTCTCGGATCGGCGTCTGCGAGACCCCCAGCTCTCGCGCCAGGATGTCGATCGTGACGCGGGAGCCAGGCTCGATCCGTAGCGACATCAGCTGTCCGAGCAGTGTGTCGTACACCTCGTCGGCAAGCCGGCCGCGAGATCTTCCCGGCGGCGTTGCGCCCGTCATGGCCTCCTGGCGCCGCGCGATCATCGCTTCGTCGTCCATCTTGACGTGAGGTCCTTTCGTACGTCTTCGGGAACCTGTTGACATCGGTCGCACGCTGCGGGATGTTGATGCCCCTACTTGGATCGTATAGGAAAGATGACGGATGCCAGTCATCCTTCACCCATCGCGGAACCGCCCGCCATCGCTCCGCTTCGATCAGCCGGAGCTCCTATGAGCATGCGCGACGTGACGCCCGTCTGCGGGTCAGCCCCTGCGACAGCCGGCAACACGCCTGAACGCCCCCCAGCAACTGCTCGGCGAAGCACGTAGTAAGGCTCCAGAGCTCGCCTCCCGGAAAGCAGGCACGAAGATGCGGTATCCGAAGCGGATCAGACGACTGTCCGTTCCCCGTCGAACGGCGCAGCTGGCGACGGCGGCCATGCTGGTGGCCACGACCATGGCGGCTTGCGGGCAGGACGACGGCGCGGATTCGAGCGCCCCCAAGGCGCCGGCGACCATCCCCGAGCTCACCAAGGACCCGCTGACCCTCAGCTTCATCTGGTTCGACTGGCCCCCCGCTCACGCGCTGGAAGACTTCGCGAACGCGGAGTACGCCAAGGAGCGGCCGAACGTGACCATCAAGGTCAACACCGTACCGAACGCGAACTGGCACGACGCGATGTTCACCCAGTTCGCAGCGCACAAGACCGACTTCGACATCCCGATCCTGGACTCGCAGCACATCGGCGAGGCCGTGACGAACGGCAACATCCTCGACATCACCGATTTCGTCAAGAAGAACATCGACGTCAAGGCCTACAACCCGTACCTCCTGGCGGCCTACGGCCAGTTCCCGCAGGCGGAGACCGGCAAGCGCGACGAAAACGCCAGCATGTACGGACTGCCGCTGCTCGGCGACACCTGGACGATGATCTACCGCAAGGACCTGATCGGCGACAAGCCACCGCAGACGTGGGACCAGATGATCTCAGTCGCCGAGAAGTGCCAGGCAGACCACCCCGGCGTCAGCGGACTGGCCTTCCACCAGGCCAACGGCTCCGACGCCGCGGCCGTAACCTACAACACGGTCAACGGCGTCTACGGCGGCAACCTCTGGAACGCCAAGGAGCGCAAGATCGAGGGCGTCCTCAACGACGCTGCTGGCCAAGAGGCGATGGACGTCCTGGTCAACAAGATGAAGCCGCTGACCGCCAAGGGCTCCGGCAACTGGTTCATCGACGAGGTGAACGCGACGGTCGCCCAGGGCAAGGCATGCATCGCGTTCAACTGGATCGCCGCGAGCGGCGGCCTGCTCGACCCGAAGCAGTCGACACTCGGCACCACGCGGGAGCAGATTCTCGACAAGCTGGGTTTTGCCACCTTGCCGAGCCAGAAGACGAACCTGGTGCCTCTCGGCGGCATGGGGATGCACGTGTCGGCCTACTCCTCCAAGGCGAACCAGGCGGAGGCCCTGAACTTCATCAAGTGGTTCGAGCGGGCTGACATCCAGAAGAAGTGGGCCGCGGCCGGCGGCGTGCCGTCGCGTACGGACGCCCTGGCGTCGCCCGAGTTCCTCGATGCCGGGCCGTTCAACCAGGTGTACGCCGACTCGGTGCCGCGGATGCGGGACATGTGGAACGTGCCCGAGTACGCGCGCCTCGTCGACATCGAGAACACCAACGTCAACGCGGCGCTCAACGGAGCGAAAGAGCCGGAGGACGCCCTCGACGACATCGCCAAGGAACAGCAGGGCGTGCTCGACTCCGGCAGCGGCAAGGGCGGCGGCGGACTGTGAGTGACTCCGCCCCTCTGACGACCGACCACCCCGAGCAGGCGGCGTCCACGATGCCGCCTGCACCGGGTCGGTCCCGCCGCTCGAGTGACCGCAGGCTCGCCGTGGCCTTCATTTCCCCCGCGCTGCTGCTGTTGCTCGCCATGTCGGTGTTCCCGTTGCTGTGGGCGTTGTACCTGTCCTTCACCGACTACTCGGCCACCCGCGGGGGGCCGGCCCATTTCGTCTGGTTCGAGAACTACACCGCCATCCTGACGTCGGCGCAGGTCCACACGAGGGCCCTGACGACGTTGATCTACGTCGTCGGCGCGGTCACCCTGCAGACCGCGCTCGGCTTCTCCATCGCCTACCTGATCTCACGACGTACGCACGGGCGAGGACTGCTGACCACTCTCTTCCTGGTTCCGATGATGCTGTCGCCGGTCGTGGTCGGGCTGTTCTGGCGATTCATGCTCGACGCGCAGTTCGGCGTGATCAACAGCATGCTCGACTCGCTCGGCCTAGGGCAGGTGGAGTGGCTCACCCAGCAGCGAACGGCATTGATTTCCCTCATCGTGGTCGACACCTGGCAATGGACGCCGTTCATCATGCTCATCGCACTTGCGGGCCTTACCGCGGTGCCCAAGTATTTGTACGAGGCCGCCTCGATCGACCGGGCGTCCGAGTGGTTCCGGTTCCGCACCATCACTCTTCCGCTGGTGTGGCCGCTGCTCCTCATCGCTGTGCTGTTCAGGGCCATCGAGGCCTTCCGGCTGTTCGACCTCGTCTACATCCTCACCAGCGGAGGTCCGGGGGTCTCCACCGAGACGTTGTCGTTCCACGTCTACAAGGTCGCGTTCCTGGGCTTCAACACCGGAACCGCCTCGGCGTACGGGATCCTCATGGTCCTCGTTGTCATCGTCCTGACGCAGCTCTACCTGCGCTACTTGAACAAGCTCAAGGAGGACTGATGGCCGTCTCCGTCGACGAGGCCGTGTCCACGGGCTCTGTCCGGGATCACACGCCCCCCGCGCGTCGCTTCGGCGGCCGGGGGCGCTCCGTGCTGGAGGTCGCGCTGCTGACCGTGCTGGCCGTCGTGATGCTCTTTCCGGTGTTGTGGATGATCGAGACGTCCATCAAGGAGAACCGGGACGTCTACGCCATCCCGGCCAAGTTCTTCCACTTCACAGTCACCTTGGACCATTTCAAGGACGTGTTCGCCGCCCCCGGCGGCGGTCGCTCGGATCTGTCCGTCGCGTTCCTCAACTCCCTCCTTGTCGCCGGGGCCTCCACGGTGCTGGCCACCGTGCTGGGGGTCCCGGCGGCCTGGGCCTACTCACGCTTCGCCGTGAAGGCCAAGAAGGACCAGCTGTTCTTCATCCTGTCCACCCGCTTCATGCCGCCTGTGGTGGTCGTGATCCCGATCTTCCTCATGTACCGCGACGTCGGGCTCATCGACAGCAAGCTCGGCCTGATCCTCATCTACGCCGCGTACAACGTCCCGTTCACGATCTGGATGATGAAGGGGTTCGTCGACGAGGTGCCCGCGGAGTACGAGGACGCCGCCATGCTCGACGGCTACACCCGCCTGCAGGCGTTCCGGCGGTTCACCCTTCCCCTGCTCCTGCCCGGCATCGCCGCGACGGCGGTCTTCGCACTCATCTTCTCGTGGAACGAGTTCGTGTTCGCCATCTTCCTCACCTCCAGCGACGGCGTGCGGACGGCCCCACCCGCCATCGCCGGCCTCATCGGTGGAACCACTGTGGACTGGGGTCTCGTGGCCGCCGCCTCCCTCGTGTTCGCCCTACCGGTGCTGGTCTTCGCCTACCTGGTGCGCAAGCACCTCGTCGCCGGTGTGACGCTCGGGGCGGTGCGACGCTGATGGCGGGCATCGAGGTGACCGCCCTGCACAAGCGCTACCCGGACGGGACGGTCGCAGTCGAGCACGTGGACCTGTCCATCGGCGACGGCGAGCTGTTCGTGATGCTCGGCCCTTCGGGCTGCGGCAAGACGACCACGCTGCGGGCCGTAGCCGGCCTGGAGAGGCAGACGGGGGGCGACATCCGCATCGGCGACACGCTGGTCAACGACCTGCCGCCCGCCGAGCGCGACATCGCCATGGTGTTCCAGTTCTACGCTCTCTACCCGCATCTGAGAACGCGCGACAATCTGGCGTTCCCGCTGCGGGCCGAGGGCCTGCCCAAGGCGGAGGTGCGCGAGCGGGTCGACGAGGCCGCCCGGCTGATGCGGCTCGGTCCGCTCCTGGACCGGCGACCGCACCGGCTGTCCGGCGGGGAGCAGCAGCGCGTCGCGCTTGCTCGCGCCCTGGTGCGACGACCGCGCGCATTCCTCATGGACGAACCCCTCACCAATCTGGACGCGGAGCTGAGGGCGGACATGCGCACGGAGATCAAGCACCTGCAGGGGGAACTGGGGACGACGATGGTCTACGTCACCCACGACCAAGTCGAGGCGATGTCGCTCGGCCACAGGATCGCCATCCTCAACAAGGGCCGCGTCGAGCAGATCGGCACGCCGCTGGAGGTCTACGACCGTCCGGCGAGTCTGTTCTGTGCCGCGTTCATCGGCTCCCCGCCGATGAACCTGATCGAGGTGGAGGTGGCCGACGAGAAGCTGCGCAGTCCGGGCGGACTGGTCCTCACGCCACCGCCCGGCCTGCCGCGCGACCGTCGCCTGATCGCAGGCGTCCGGCCGGAGGCGCTGGAAGTCACAGAACCGGGGGCCGAGCGTTCGGCCCCGGCCCGCGTGGTCTCGGCGGAGTGGCTGGGAGACGAGAACATCTACGTGGTTGACCACGGCGGCCGGCAGGACCTACGGGTTCGGATGCCACCGACTGTCCGTTTCGCCGCCGACGCGCCGGTCGGGCTGCGGCACACCGGCGGCCCCCCGCCGGTCTACGACGTGAGCACGGAAGAGCTGGTGGCCTGATGGGAACCGTGGCAGTGCACGGGCTGTGCAAGTCCTTCGGCAAAGTCCAGGCCCTGGACGGGGTGACGCTGGACGTGCCGGACGGCTCGTTCTTCGTCGTGCTCGGGCCCTCCGGGGCGGGCAAGACGACCACCCTGCGAGCGATCGCCGGCCTGGAGAAGCTTGACGCCGGGTCGGTGCATCTGGACGGGAGGGACGCGACCGGTGACTCCCCGGCCGCACGCGACCTGGCCATGGTCTTCCAGAGCTACGCCCTCTACCCGCGACTCACGGCGTACGAGAACATCGCTTCGTCGCTGCGGGCACGCCGCTGTTCCTCGAGCGAGATCGCCACCGCCGTGGAGCAGATGTCGAGCCTGCTGCACATCGAACGTCTGCTGCAGCGTCGTCCCGCGCAGCTGTCGGGCGGTGAGATGCAGCGTGTCGCCCTGGCCCGGGCGCTGGTCCGGCGCCCGCGCGCGTTTCTCATGGACGAGCCGCTGACGAACCTCGACCTCAAGCTCCGCGTCGAGATGCGTACGGAGCTCACCCGCATTCAGCGGAGTCTCGGGGGAACCTTCGTCTACGTGACCAACGACCAGGTCGAGGCCCTGTCCATGGCCGACCAGGTCGCGGTCCTCAAGGAGGGGAAGGTGCAACAGGTCGGAACACCGGCCGAGGTGTACGAGCGACCGGCAAACCAGTGGGTCGCAGGCTTCGTCGGGAGCCCGCCGATCAGCCTCCTCCCCTGCCACGCCGAGGGGGACCGTCTGGTCGGGGCGGAAGGCTGGACGCTGCCGCGACCCCGCTGGACCACGGCTGAGGACGGTCGTCCGCTGCTGCTGGGCCTGCGGGCAGAGGACCTGTCCATCAAGCAGCGTGGGGACGCGTCGTTGTCGGGCGAGCTCTACGGCCTTGAACCGCTCGGTGACCGAACCGTGGTCGACGTCCGGGTGGGGACGGAGATCCTCAAGGTCAAGGCAGGACCCACCGTCACGGGTACGCCGGGCGAGCAACTGCATGTCACGGTCGACCTGGACCGTGCGCACCTGTTCGATGCGGAAACCGGACTGACGCTCTCCGAGGCCGGGCGGTAGCCGCGCAGGGCGGCGACGCCAACATACGCCCGCACGTGGCAATCGAGCCCCAGCCGACCGCCACCGGCGGACACGGTTCGACGACGCCGTGTGACCCGTTCGTCAACGGGCGTGGCGCGATCGCTGAGGTCACGCCGGACATCACCGAGAACGTCACAGGAGGCGACGCAATGAGTGACCCGATGAACGTCCTGGCCCCTGAACACCGGCGGCTCCGGATCGGCGACGCCTGGCGTGACGCCGCCGGCGGAGCCACCTTTGCCGTCGAGGACCCGGCCACCGGCACGACCATTGCCGAGGTGGCGGACGCCGGCGTCGTCGACGGGCTCGCCGCTCTGCACGCGGCGAGCGAGGCAAGGGCGGAGTGGGCGGCGACGCCGCCGCGAAAGCGGTCGGAGTTGCTGACCGCGACGTACCGGGCACTGACCGAGCGATCCGAGGAGGTCGCCCGGCTGATCACGCTCGAGATGGGCAAACCGCTCGCCGAGGCTCGGGGAGAGGTGGCCTACGGCGCCGAGTTCTTCCGGTGGTTCGCCGAGGAGGCGGTGCGCGTCGAGGGGCGCTACAACACCGCTCCCGGTGGTGGATATCGCATCCTCACCGTGCCGAAGCCGGTCGGACCGTGCGTCTTCGTGACGCCCTGGAACTTTCCGTTGGCCATGGGCGCCCGCAAGATCGCTCCTGCGCTGGCGGCGGGCTGCACGACGATCACCAAGCCGGCAGCCCAGACGCCACTCACCATGCTCTTCCTGGCCCGCATCATGGAGGAGGCCGGCGTTCCCCCGGGCGTCGTCAACGTCGTGACGACCAAGCGTTCCGGCGAGGTGGTCTCAGCACTGCTGTCCGACCGCCGGACCCGCAAGCTTTCGTTCACCGGGTCGACCGAGGTCGGGCGCGTACTGCTGCGACAGGCGGCGGACAACGTACTGCGCACTTCCATGGAACTGGGCGGCAACGCGGCCTTGATCGTGTGCGCCGACGCGGACCTGGACGTCGCGCTCGACGGTGCCATGGTGGCCAAGATGCGCAACATCGGGGAGTCCTGCATCGCGGCCAACCGAATCTACGTCGAGGAGCCGGTGCGCGAGGAATTCACGGCCCGCTTCGCCGAGCGGATGGGCGCGCTCTCGATGGGCCGTGGTCTCGACGACGGCGTGGACGTCGGGGCGCTGATCGACGAGGCCTCGGTCAACAGGATCGACGAACTCGTCACCGACGCGGTCAATCGCGGCGCCCGTGTCCTGACGGGCGGCGAGCATCCGGACGGGCCGGGCCACTTCTACCCGCCCACGGTCCTCGTCGACGTGCCCGAAGACGCGCGGATGCTGGAGGCGGAGATCTTCGGCCCGGTGGCGCCGATCATCTCGTTCACGTCCGACGACGAGGTCATGGCGAAGGCCAACGACACCGAGCACGGCCTGGTCGGATACGTCTTCACCCGTGACCTCCAGCGGGCGCTCCGGTTCACCGAGGGGCTGGAGACGGGGATGGTCGGCATCAACCGTGGTCTGATCTCGGACCCGTCGGCTCCGTTCGGAGGCGTGAAGCAGTCCGGGATCGGCAAGGAGGGGTCGCACGAGGGCATCCTCGAGTACCTCGACGTCACCTACGCGGCGATCGACCTGCCGTGACCCGCCTGCTGCTCCGGGTGCCCGCCGAGGATCACCGAACCCTGTGCACACATGACCTGACCGGCCTTCACCCGCGGGGCGGGATCCGGGCCATGGCCGGCACGACTCCGCCGGCACCCGTCGACTCCGCCGGTGTGCGCGCAGGAGCGGCCGCGGTGGTGGATGGGGCGATCAGCCCTTTCGGCGGTCCCCAAGGCTACGCCCTCGGGCTCGTGATCGAGGTGCGCGTCGCGACCGTGGCTCGTACCGCCCTTGGCGACGATGTCCGCCCGACCCTCGACCCGACTGACCCGCCCACCAGGGGCGACGTCTTCATCGCGATGGACTCGAGGGCGCCCGGGCACGACCGAATCCGCAAGCCCGGCGCGCGCTTGCGCCACCCGGCAGCCAACCTTGCCGACGCCGTCCCGGTCTCGTGGGTGACCCGGACGTCCGCCCAGCACATCTCCGCCGCCGTCCCAGAGAGGCACCCGCATGCTTGAGACCGTCCGCGGACCACGCCAGCTGATGGTGGGCGAAGGGGTCGCGCAGAACATCCCACGAGTGGTGGCCGAGTGTGGCTCGCGAGTCCTCATCGTGTCCGACCGGGTTCTGCTGGGGCAGCCGGGCGTGGCCGAGATCGTGGCCGCCGTGCGGGAGAAGGCCGAAGCCGTCGGGATGTTCGCCGACGCGACTGCGGACGTGCCACTCGCCGATGTCGCCCTGGCCGTTTCGGCCGCCGCAGAGGTGGACGCCGACGTCATCCTCGCCATCGGGGGTGGCACGGTGATCGACCTCGCCAAAATCGTCGGCGTCATCCGGCGCCACGGTGGAACGCCGCGCGACTTCTACGGCGAGTCGAAGGTGCCGGGGCCGACGATTCCTCTCGTCGCGGTCCCGACGACGTCGGGCACCGGCTCCGAGCTCACGCCCGTCTCGGTGCTGACCGACCCGGACCGCGAGCTGAAGGTGGGGGTTTCCAGCGTCCATATCGTGCCCGACTTCGCCATCGTCGACCCCGAGCTCACCTACACCTGCCCCGCGACCGTCACGTCCCACTCCGGCATCGACGCGTTTTGTCACGCGGTGGAGAGCTACACGGCGCGACCCCGGGCCCACGGACCGCGCGACCTGGTGGAGCAGGTCTTCCTCGGCCGCAACCCGATCACCGATCACTACGCGCTCCTGGCCGCGGAGCGGATCGCCCGCAGCTTGCCCCGTGTCGTCAGGGACGGAGGCGACAGGGACGCACGCGCGGACATGTCCTATGGGTCCATGCTGGCCGGGCTCGCATTCTCCCACGCAGGCAACGCGGCTCCGCACGCCCTCCAGTACCCCATCGGCGCAGCCACCCACACACCGCACGGCCTGGGCGTGGGGCTGCTGCTGCCCTACGCGCTGGACGCGGCCAGGGATGCCATCGGCAACCGGTTGACCGTCCTCGCCGGGGTGTGCGGGCTCGACGTGACCGACGCCTCGGATGCCGAGGCCGCGGATACATTCCTGACCTGGCTCGACGGGCTCCTCGCCGATATCGGCATCCCTGCCACCTTGGCGGACATCGGCGTGGCACGCGCCGACCTCCCGCGCTTCGCGGAGATGGCCGGTGGCGTCACCCGCTTGATCCAGAACCATCCGGGCCCGACCGACACCGCCAGCCTGACCGCGATCCTCGAAGCGGCCTGGACCGGGGACCGGACCCGACACGTCCTGACTCAGGAGCAGAGATGGTGACGGGCCTTTCATTTGCCGACGAGTTCCCTGTCCCACCCTGGGCATCGGAATTGTCGGCTACGCCTCAATGAGAGCCGCCCATTCCCAGGCCTTGACGCACGGCTGCGCGCCCACCCGGCCGGCCAGGGCCACACAGCCACATCTTCACCGGATTGCCTCGTTGGCGTGCCCGGACCGTTCCAGGATCCGGGCCTGTGCGGGGAGGACCTCCCACATGTCGGGGCAGTGCTTCGGGGCGTGCCGGAACTCGTGTGCGACTGGGGTCGGCAGCTCGAGTACGTGTTCGTCGCACTCCTGGCCTTCGGTGATCTCCACCAGGGCTCCGGGCACCCGTCTGTGGCGCAGGTACGGCCCCAGCACGCCGATCGCCTCGTCCGCCCGCCCGGCCCGCACCAGCGCCTGGGCATAGGCTTGCCACGCGTCGACCGCGTTCGTACGAGGCCCCCGGGGATGCGCCAGCTCCAGAGCCCGGCCGACGCGGCCCCAGCGCAGCAGGACGTCGGTGCCCGCACGCACTGCCGGCTGCCGGCCGGTGGCCGCGAACGGCTCGATCACCGTCCGGGCCCGCCCGGACTCCCCCTGGCGGACAGGCCCCGTACCGCACCCGCGGTGCAGAACCAGTCCCCACGCTCCCGTGCCGCGTCCATCAATGCCTCCGGGCCGCCGCGTTCGAGGATCTCGTCCACGATGCGCGGCGGGACACCGCCGAGGTTGCTCAACTGCCACTGGAGATTATCTGCATTCACGGGAGGACCTCTAAGGCCGGCTGCGGTCTTGAGCCGGCGGATTTCGTCGCGGTGGTGGGCTCGGGTGCGCTCGTTGTGGTTCAGGCGGATGTCGCGTCAGGGAAGGCGGCGGACTCGCTCGTGGAGTCCGGGGTGGTTCCGCTTGACGACGGCGAGGTAGTGGGCCCGCGTTCGTGCAGGTAGGTGGCGTGGTCGTGTTCGGGGGTGGAGGGCGTCGGCAGTGATTACCGCGCCGGTGAGTTGATGTTGTCCAGGAGCGGGGCGAAGGGCTGGGATCTCGTTGCTCTTGTCCTCGATCTGCCGTTGGGTCAGGAGGTGTCTTTCGTGGGTCATTGCGGCGATCAGGGCGGCGGCAGCTTATTCGGGGTGCGGGAGCCGCGCAGTGTCTTGCTGGCTTTGTTCACGAGTTCTGACAGCAGATGTCGATGGCTTCGGGAGGCACCCGCTGTCGGGGCTAATCGATGTCCACGAGAACGGGAGGCACCTGCCGGCACTCGGCATCGGCGCGGTAGCAGCTCCCGACTACGCCCGTAGCCAGCGCTTTTGCCCAGCGCGCCGGACGGCCGCAAGACGGCGTCGGGTCGGACATCACCGAGCTGCCGCCCGTTCTCGTGAGCATCCGGCGCGAGCAGTGCCTCCGGAACTCCTGTCGAAACGCTGCTCTGCGTCGTGAACAGAGCCATCTTGCCGTCAACGGTGATGAGCCTGCGACCGTCGGCGGGGGCCCGGCGCTCCTGGAGGAAGTGCCCGATCGCCGTTCCAGGGCGTCACCGTCTACGGCGGCCAGGACGAGGGGGTCCGCAATCTGGCGTCGTGCCCGGGGCGGGTCGGGTG